>NZ_CP060131.1:4807500-6007500 GCF_014235185.1 Pseudonocardia petroleophila
CTTCACCCTCGACAACCCGATCCGCGCCATCCGCGAGATCAGCCACGACCTCACCGGCCGGCGCACCGTGCGGCTGGCGGGCGGCCGGGAGGCCAGCGCGCTGGACATCCAGCGCGAGTACCACGCCCGCGCCGTCGAGCACCTCGCCACGCGCGGCAGCGAGGACCCCACCATGGCCCGCGTCGTCGAGCTGTGGGGCCGCACCCTGGACGCGGTGGAGAGCCAGAACCTGTCGCTGATCGACCGGGAGATCGACTGGGCGATCAAGCACCGGCTCGTCGAGCGGTACCGCCAGCGCAACGACCTCGACATGGCCAGCGCGCGGGTCGCCCAGCTCGACCTCGCCTACCACGACATCCGGCGGGGCCGGGGGCTGTTCGACCTGCTGCAGCGCAAGGGGATGGTCGAGCGGGTCACCGACGACGGCGAGATCGAGGCGGCCAAGGACACCCCGCCGCAGACGACCCGGGCGAAGCTCCGCGGCGACTTCATCGCCGCCGCCCAGGCCGCGGGCCGGGACTTCACCGTCGACTGGGTGCACCTCAAGCTCAACGACCAGGCCCAGCGCACCGTGCTGTGCAAGGACCCGTTCCGCTCGGTCGACGAGCGGGTCGACCGGCTGATCGCCTCGCTGTAGGCGACGGCCGGTCGGCCGGCGTCACTCCTTGGGCTCGCCCAGCATCCGCTGGCGGATCTCGCTGAGCGTGTCCTGCACGTTCGGCGAGGCCACGGTCTCGTCGTTGCGCCCGGGTTCGATCCCGAACGCGCGCAGCAGGGCCGCCGCGGGCACCGCCGGGTCACCGGCCTCGCCGAGGACCGGGTGCAGGCCGTGGTCGGACAGGTGGCCGAACACCAGGTTCACCACGGTCCACGGGTTGAACGTCTCGGTCTCGGTGTTCGGTTCGGCACTGCTCATGGAATCCCCTTCGTCGCGGCTCCCGGCGAGCTTTCGCCGCCGCGGTGTCGCGGTCAAGCCGCCCGGCGGCCGGTGTCGCAGGATGAGACACCGGGTGGATCACGGCGGCCGCCCACGGGCCGGTGACCTGCGGTCGTACGATGCGGGTCGTGTCCTCCTCGCGGGCCGAGCGGCTGGTGAACCTCGTGCTCTGCCTGCTGTCCACCCGCCAGTTCCTCTCGGCGGAGCGGATCCGCGCGATCGTTCCCGGTTACGCCGACGCGCCGGGCGACGAGGCGTTCTTCCGGATGTTCGAGCGCGACAAGGCCGAGCTGCGCGAGCTGGGCGTCCCGCTGGAGACCGGCCGCCGCTCCAGCTTCGACACCGCCGACGGCTACCGCATCGCCCGCCAGGACTACGAGCTCGGCGAGATCGACCTCGAACCCGACGAGGCCGCGGCCGTCGCGCTGGCCGCGCGGCTGTGGGACTCCCCGCAGCTCGCCGGGGCGGCCCGCGGCGCCCTGGTGAAGCTGCGGGCGGCCGGGGTGGAGGTCGACGAGGACTCCGGCCGGATCCAGCCCCGGGTCCGGGCGGGCGACCCGGCGTTCGCGCCGCTGCTCGCCGCCGTGCAGGCCGGGCGCGCGGTCACCTTCGACCACCGCCGCGGCGGGCCGGGCGGGGAGGTCGTGCGCCGGCACGTCGAGCCGTGGGGGGTCGTGTCGCGGCGCGGCCGCTGGTACCTCGTGGGCCACGACCGCGACCGCGACGACCGGCGCTCGTTCCGGGTGTCGCGGATCGTCGGGCCGGTCACCGCCACCGGGCCGGCCGGGGCCGTGCGCGTGCCGGAGGGGGTCGACCTGGCCGCCGCGGTCCGCGACGGCACCGACCTGCCGCCGGTCAGCGGCGTCGCCCGGGTCTGGGTGGCCGCGGGCCGCGCGCAGGGGCTGCGCCGCCTCGCCCGCCCCGTCGGCCCGCGCACCCGCGGCGGCCGGCCCGGCGACGAGCTGGAGATCGACCTGCGCGACCCCGCGACGGTCGCGCGCTGGCTCGCCGGGCACGGCCCCGACGTCGCCGTGCTCGACCCGCCGGAGCTCGCCGAGCGGGTCCGGGCGACGTGGGCCGCCGCAGCCGACCCGGTGGCGACGCGATGAGCGCCGGCAGCGTCACCGAGCGGCTGCCGCGGCTGCTGTCGCTGGTGCCCTACCTGCTGGCCCGGCCGGGCGTGTACGTCTCGGAGGTCGCCGCCGACTTCGGGGTCACCGAGCGCCAGCTGCGCCGCGACCTGGAGCTGCTGTGGATGTGCGGGCTGCCCGGGTACGGCCCCGGCGACCTCGTGGACCTGTCGTTCGCCGGTGACACCGTCACCGTCACCGAGGACGCCGGCATGCGGCGCCCGCTGCGGCTGACCACGGCCGAGGCCACCGCCCTGCTGGTGGCGCTGCGGACGCTGGGGGAGCAGCCCGGCGTCGTCGACACCGGGGCGGTCCGCCGGGCCACCGCGAAGATCGAGCGGGCCGTCGGCGACGCCGGGCTCTCGGGTGTCGGGCTCCCGGGCGTCGCGGTCGACCTGTCCCGCGAGGAGCAGACCACCTCGGCCGCGGTCCGGCAGGCGCTGGAGGACGGGCGGGCGCTGCGGATCGTCTACTACACGGCGGGCCGCGACGCGGTGTCCCAGCGCGTGGTCGACCCGATGCGGCTGCTGATCGTCGAGGGCCGCGGCTACCTGGAGGCGTGGTGCCGGCGGGCCGAGGGCGTCCGGCTGTTCCGGCTCGACCGCGTCGAGGACGTCACGGTGCTCGACGAGCCGGCGGAGCCGCCCCCGGACGCCGAGCCGTCCGACGTGTCCGGCGGCGCGTTCCGGGCCCGGCCCGACCACCCGGCCGCGGTGCTGCTGCTCGAGCCCGACGCGCTGTGGGTCTCGGAGTACTACCCCGTGGAGGAGGCCGAGGAGGTCGACGGCGGGCGGCTGCGGGTCGTGCTGCGCTACGCCGACCCCGCGTGGCTGGTGCGGCTGGTGCTGGGGTTGGGTGGCGGGGCGCGGGTGCTCGACCCGCCGGAGCTGGCCGCGGCCGTGGTCCAGCGGGCCCGCGAGGCCCTCGCGGGCGACGGGACGGAGAACTGATCATGGTGCTGGCACTGGTGGTCGTCGGGATCGGTGTGCTGCTGCTGATCGGGGTGGTGGTCGCGGTCCTGCCCCGGGTGCAGCGGCTCTCCCGCGCCGCCTCCGACCTGCGCGGAGGCCTGGAACGGGGCCGGTCGGCACTGCCGGTCGTCCGCCGGGCACCGCGGTGAACCCGCGGGCGCCGGGGACCGAACGTCCCCCCGTGGCGTCGGCCGCTCCGGGCTCGTTCATCCGGACGGCGTAGGCTACCGACGTACTGACCTCGACGGAAGGACGAAGCCATGCCGAGCCTCGGCGGCTGGGAATTCGTGATCCTGATCGGCATCCTGGTGCTGCTCTTCGGCGCCAAGCGACTGCCGGACATGGCCCGTTCGATCGGCCAGTCCGCTCGGGTGTTCAAGGGCGAGATGAAGGGGATGAAGAACGACGGCGCCGCCGAGGAGACTCCGGCCCCGCCCCCCCGCGCCCCCCGCGCCCGCGCCGCTGCCCCCCGCGGCGTCGGCTCCGGTCACCCCGCCCGCGCCCGTGCAGGAGTCCACTCCGGCCACCGGGCAGGGTCACTCCACCACCGGCCAGTAGCCTGCTCCGGTGGCCAGGTTCTCCCGGAGTCGGTCGGGGCGCAAGCCCAAGAGCGCCGACGGCACGATGTCGCTCGTCGAGCACCTCTTCGAACTGCGCAACCGACTGACCATCGCGCTGATCGCGATCGCGGTCACCACGGTCTTCGGCTACATCTGGTACGGCGTCGAGTTCTTCGGCCTGCCGAGCCTGGGCACGCTGCTCACCGACCCGTACTGCTCGATCCCCGCGGGACAGCGGGCCGAGTTCACGACCGACGGGTCCTGCACCCTGCTCGCCACCGGTCCGTTCGACCAGTTCAACCTGCGCCTGCGCGTCGGCGTCACGGCCGGCGTCGTGCTGGCCTGCCCGATCTGGCTCTACCAGCTGTGGGGCTTCATCACCCCCGGCCTGTACACGAAGGAACGGCGCTACGCGATCGTCTTCGTGTCCATCGCGGCCGTGCTGTTCGTCGGCGGTGCGGTGCTGGCCTACTTCGTCGTCTCGCAGGGCCTGGCGTTCCTGCTCGCCATCGGCGACGGGGTGCAGACCACGGCGCTGTCGGGTGAGCAGTACTTCAACTTCGTCATCGGGTTGCTGCTGATCTTCGGCGTGAGCTTCGAGATCCCGCTGCTGGTGGTGATGCTCAACTTCGCCGGCATCATCACCTACGAGAAGCTCAGCGCCTCCCGGCGCGGGCTGATCTTCGGCCTGTTCGTCTTCGCGGCGATCGCGACGCCGGGGCAGGACCCGATCTCGATGATCGCACTGGCCCTGGGCCTGGTGATCCTGTTCGAGGTCGCCATCCAGGTGGCCCGGATCAACGACAGGCGCCGGGCCAAGCGCCGCGCGGCCGAGGGCTGGGACGACTGGGATCCCGACGCGCCGTCCCCGATCGACACCACCCCGAGCCCGATCGACACGAGCCCCAGCGCGATCGACCCCACCCCGTCCCCGGTCGACAGCACCCCGGGGGGCTCGCCCTCCCGCCGCCTCGACGACGTGACCTGACCCGCTCACCCGGGGTGCCCCCGGGTGAGCGTCGTCATGCCGGACCGGGTGCCGTCACGCACCGGAACCGTCGATGTGCCAGTGTGGTCCGGTGGCCAGCAGCACGCCTGCTCCCGCGGAGGCCTACGCCGCCGCCCGGAGCCGGGCCGCACGTCCGAACCTGACGGAGTTCGTCTCAGGTCTGCCCTTCGAGCTGGACGGGTTCCAGCGCAGCGCCTGCTCGGCGCTCGAGGACGGGCACGGCGTGCTCGTCTGCGCGCCCACCGGTGCGGGCAAGACCGTGGTGGGCGAGTTCGCCGTCCACCTCGCGCTCGCGCAGGGGCAGAAGTGCTTCTACACGACGCCGATCAAGGCGTTGAGCAACCAGAAGTACGCCGACCTCGTCGCCCGGCACGGCGCCGACGCGGTCGGGCTGCTCACCGGCGACACGGTGATCAACGGCGACGCTCAGGTGGTCGTCATGACCACCGAGGTGCTGCGCAACATGATCTACGCGGGGTCCCGGCAGCTGGAGCACCTGGGCTACGTCGTCATGGACGAGGTGCACTACCTCGCCGACCGCTTCCGCGGGGCGGTGTGGGAGGAGGTCATCCTCCAGCTCCCCGAGCACGTGGCACTGGTCAGCCTGTCGGCGACCGTCAGCAACGCCGAGGAGTTCGGCGACTGGCTGGTGACCGTCCGCGGCGACACCACCGTCGTCGTCGACGAGCACCGGCCCGTGCCGCTGTGGCAGCACATGATGGTGGGCAACCGGCTCGTCGACCTGTTCGCGGGCGAGGACGAGTCCGGGGAGCTGCAGGTCGATCCCGACCTGGTCCGCAGCACCCGCGACCTGGAGCGGTCGAGCTCGGTGTGGGACCGCGGCCGCGGGCGCTCGCCGCGCCCGGGCGGGGGCCGGTCGCAGACCCGGTTCCGGCCGCCGTCGCGCACCACCGTCATCGACCGCCTCGACCGCGACGGCCTGCTCCCGGCCATCACGTTCGTCTTCAGCCGGGCGGGCTGCGACGCCGCCGTCGGGCAGTGCCTGCGGTCCGGGCTGCGGCTCACGACCGAGGACGACGTCGCGCAGATCCGCCGGATCGTCGACGAGCACACCTCCGAGCTGCCGCAGGCCGACCTGGCCGTGCTGGGCTACTGGGAGTGGCGCGAGGCGCTGGAGCGCGGGATCGCCGCGCACCACGCCGGGATGCTCCCCGCGTTCAAGGAGACCGTCGAGGAGCTGTTCGTCCGCGGGCTGGTGCGCGCGGTGTTCGCCACCGAGACCCTCGCGCTGGGGATCAACATGCCCGCGCGCACCGTCGTGCTGGAGCGGCTGGTCAAGTACAACGGGGAGAGCCACGCCGAGCTGACGCCGGGGGAGTACACCCAGCTCACCGGGCGGGCCGGGCGCCGCGGCATCGACGTCGAGGGCCACGCGGTCGTGATCTGGCAGCCCGGCGTCGACCCGACGCAGGTCGCCGGGCTGGCGTCGACGCGGACCTACCCGCTGCGGAGCTCGTTCAAGCCGGGCTACAACATGGCCGTCAACCTGGTGGCGCGGTTGGGCACGGAGGCCGCGCGCGACCTGCTGGAGCAGTCGCTGGGCCAGTTCCAGGCCGACCGCTCCGTCGTCGGCATCTCGCGGCGGATCGACCGCAACGCCGAGGCGCTGGCCGGGTACGAGGAGTCGATGCGCTGCCACCTCGGCGACTTCGGCGAGTACGCGCGGCTGCGCCGGCAGGTGTCGGACCGGGAGAAGTCGCTGTCGCGCCAGGGCGTCGCGGAGAGCCGGGAGGCCTCGGCGTCGTCGCTGCGCCGGCTCAAGGTCGGCGACGTCATCGCGGTGCCGGCCGGGCGCCGCGCCGGGCTCGCGGTCGTCCTGGACCCGGGCGTCGACTCCGACGGCGACCCGCGCCCGCTGGTGCTCAGCGAGGACCGCTGGGCCGGGCGGCTGTCGCCCGCCGACTTCCCGGGGCCGGTCGAGGCGCTGGGCCGGATGCGGCTGCCGCGCCGCGTCGACCACCGCGCCCCGCGCGTCCGCCGCGACCTGGCGTCGTCGCTGCGCAACACCGGGATCGTCGCGCCGAGCACGCCGCGGCGGCGCGGGCGCGGTGACGCCGTCGACGACCCGGAGCTCGCCACCCTGCGCCGGGCCCTGCGGGCCCACCCCTGCCACGGGTGCGACGACCGCGAGGCGCACGCGCGCTGGTCGGAGCGGCACGCCCGGCTGGAGAAGGAGACCGAGCAGCTGCGGCAGAAGCGCCGGGCCACGACGCACTCGCTGGCGCGCGCGTTCGACCGGATCCGGTCGCTGCTGGGCGAGCGCGGCTACCTCGACGGCGAGGAGGTCACCGAGCACGGCGCGCGGCTGGCCCGGCTGTGGGGCGAGTCCGACCTGCTCGCCGCCGAGTGCCTGCGCCACGGGGCGTGGGACGGGCTGGAGCCCGCGGAGCTGGCGTCGGTGGTCTCCGCTCTGGTCTACGAGACGCGGCGCGACAACGGACCGGTGCCGCGCGTGCCGTCCGGGCCGGTCAGCGAGGCGCTCGCGACGACCGTCCGGATCTGGGGCGAGCTCGACGCCGACGAGCGCCGCCACCACGTCGACCGCACCCGGGAGCCCGACCTCGGGTTCGCCTGGCCGATGCACCGCTGGGCCCGGGGCGAGTCGCTCTCGGCCGTGCTCACCGCGGCGGAGCAGAACGGCTCCGAGTTGTCGGCGGGCGACTTCGTGCGCTGGTGCCGGCAGGTCCTGGACCTGCTCGACCAGATCGCCGGGGTCGCCGGGCGCTCCAGCGGCGTCGGCCGGGTCGCCGTGCAGGCCGGGCAGGCCGTGCGCCGCGGGGTGGTGGCGGTGGGCGCCACCTGATCGGGGAGATCGGGTGATCGGCTGCGCCGTCCGGGTCGGCTGTGCTTGGATCCCGGCTGTGCCCGGATGCCGCCGGGTGCGACGACGAGAGGCCGGCGATGACGACGCCCGAGGGGTCCCCGCACGGCAACCCGGACGAGGGTGCCGACCGCGCCGCCTGGGGCCGTCCGCCGGCCGGGGGCTGGGGCGACCCGTCCCGCGACCCCGCCGCCGAGACCCGCTCCTGGAGCGAGAGCGCCCCCGGGGCCGACGACGCGACGCGCGTCGACCAGCCCCGGCCGGAGCAGCCGAGGGAGGACCCGGACGCGACCCGGATGGAGCAGCCGGGGGTGTGGGGTGCCCCCGGGGCGGACCAGCAGGGTGCACAGCCGCAGGGCGGGCAGGTGCCGGCGTGGGCCCAGCAGCCGCCGCCGGGCGGGGGCTGGAACGTGCCGCCGCAGCAGGGCGGGCCGTCGGGGTGGGGTCCGCCGCCGGGCCAGTACCCGCCCCAGCCGTACCAGGGTCAGCAGCCGTACCCCGGCCAGCAGGGGTACCCGGGCCAGCAGCCCTACCCGGGGCAGGGGTATCCCGGGCAGCAGCCGTACCCCGGCCGTCCGGGCCCGCAGTGGGGCCAGGGCTACCCGCCGCTGCCCGACGCCGCCCGCCCGCCGCGCCGCTCGCGCGTCCCGCTCGTCGTCGGCGCGCTCGTGGTCGCGCTGCTCGTGATCGGCGCGGTGCTGGCCTTCGTCTCGCCCGGGTTCCTGAACACCACCGTGTTCGACCAGGCCGCGCTGCAGAGCGGCGTGCAGCGGGTGCTCGTGGAGGACTACGGCTACGGCGTCGTCGGCGACGTCGCGTGCGGGGCGCCGGGGGAGGCGATCCGGGTCACCGACGGCGCCACCTTCACCTGCACCACCACGATCGACGGCGCCCCGGCCACCGTGCCGGTGCGGGTCACGAGCAGCACCGGCGACTACGAGGTCAGCAGGCCCGCCTGATGCCCCAGGTCCACGTCCTCGGTCCCGACGAGCTGCGCGCCGCCCATGTGCTGTTCGCGGCCTCGATCCACCGCGACACGGTCACCGACGCCGACTGGGACGCGGCGTCGCGCAGCTACAGCCCGGGCCGCACCGTGGGCGTCGCCGACGGTGGCGCTCTGATCGGCACGGCCACCTCGTTCCCGACCCGCACCGCCGTGCCGGGCGGCGCCGCCCTCGACACCTCGGCCGTCACCCGCGTCGGGGTGCGCGCGGACCGCACCCGCCGCGGGGTCCTCTCGGCGATGATGCGCGCCCAGCTCGACGAGGCCGTCGGACGCGGCGAGCCCCTCGCGTCGCTGCGGGCCAGCGAGGCCCGGATCTACGGCCGCTTCGGCTACGGCGTGGCCAGCCGGGGGCGCCACGTCTCGGTCAACGGCCGCGGCGCGGGATGGCGCCGGGAGCCCGCGGGGGAGGTGCGGCTCGTCCTCGGCGCCGACATCGAGCCCACGCTGACGGCGCTGCACGACGCGCTCGCGCTGCGCCGCCCCGGCGGGATCACGCGCCGGGAGGCGTGGTGGCGCTGGCAGGTCGCGCAGCCGGTGGAGAAGCACGAGCACCTGATCGCCGCCGTCCACACCGGACCCGACGGCGACGACGGGTTCGCGCTCGCGGTCCCCCTGTCGGAGGGCACGTTCGCGCACCGCGCGCTGAAGGTGAACGACCTGCACGCCGCCGACGACGACGCCACCGCCGCCCTGTGGGCGTTCCTCACCGGCATCGATCTCGTCGACCGCGTCGACGGCTGGCTCCGCCCGGTCGACGAACCGCTGGAGCTGCTGCTCGCCGATCCCCGCGACTGCAGCGTCACCGGCGGCGAGGACGAGACGTGGCTGCGCCTGGTCGACGTGCCCGTGGCCCTCGCCGCCCGCACCTGGGGCGACGGACCGCCCGTGCTGGTCGGGGTGCACGACCGCCTCCTCCCGGCCAACGACGGCGTGTACCGGATCGGCGGCGGCACCGCGGAGCGCGCGGACAGCCCCCCCGAACTGGAGTGCGACGTCGACGCCCTCGCGATGGCCTACCTCGGCGACCGCGCGCCGTCCCTGCTCGCGGCGACGGGGTGGTGGCGGGTGCACGACGCCACGGCCCCCGCCCGGGCCGACGCCCTGTTCGCCACCGACCGCCTGCCGTGGTGCGGGACGTACTTCTGAAACTTCTTCGCAGGTCGCTGTAACCCCGGGCGGTCGGGCGGCGTCGGTGGGGACAGAAGCCCACGAGACCGAGGAGCCCGCGATGTCCGAGTGCACCGACCCCACCGCCCACGCCGACCCCACCACCGAGTACGTCGACCGGGACGGCGACGGCTACACCGAGACCACGCTGCTCGACACCGACGGCGACGGCGCGTTCGACACCGTGCTCGTCGACGTCGACGCGGACGGCCTCACCGACGTGGGCGCGGTCGACATCGACGCCGACGGCCGCATCGACCTGGTCGCCGTCGACATCGACCACGACGGCTACGCCGACGTCGCGTTCCTCGACACCGACCAGGACGGTCTCCCCGACGAGGTGCTCGGTGCCGCGGACGGGCCGTTCCCGTCCCCGACCGACGACGACACCTACCCGCGCACGGCCGCGGCGTCCTGACATGACCCCGGCGCCCCCGACCCCGGCCGCACCGCTCTCAGCGCCCCAGCTGCGCCTTGAGCGAGGTGCGGGCCCGGTGGATCCACACCTTCACGCTGTTGAGGGGCGCGTCCATCAGCTCGGCCACCTGCGCGTAGGGCATGCCGCCGACCCACAGCAGCAGCGCCTCCCGGTGCTTCTCCGGCAGCGTCTCCAGCGCGGCCTGCACCGACATGGTCTCGACCAGCACGTCGGCGAACAGGCTGGCGGAGGCATCGCGGGGGCGGTCCTCGATGTCGTCCACGTTGGTCTCGGGGCGCCTGCCCCGGGCCCGGATCACGCTCAGCGCGGCGTTGCGGGCGATCGTGAACACCCAGGCCCCGAACGGGCAGCGGTGCTCGAAGCGGTGCAGGTTGCGCCAGACCGCGATCTGGCACTCCTGCAGGGCGTCGGCGGCGTCGGTGCGGTTGCCGGTCAGCCGCAGGCACAGCGCGTGCGCCTGCCGCTCCGAGGCCTTCCAGAGGGTCTTGAACGCCTCCTGGTCGCCCGCCTGGGCGGCGGCGACCAGGGCGCCCTCGTCACCGGACTCGTCCGGTTCGGGGAAGGGGCCGGTGGCCATGGTCCTCCTGCGGCTCGGGGGCGCTCGGATCATGGTTCGCGGCGCGACCGTGGATCGTTAGCCATCATGGCCCCAACGGTTCGACCCGGATAGATCCGACTCAGAGAACGGAGAGTGCGATGACCGACGACATGTCCCGCGACGCGCTGCACGAGCTGTTGTTCGACGGCGTCGCGCCGCCCGCCGGGTCCGACGCGATGTTCGCGCAGACCTTCGCGGCCGAGGGTTCCGACGGCGCCGACCTGCTGCCGCCCGACGGGCTGTTCGACATCCCCGCCGACGACGACCTCGACGGCGACCCGATCCCCGGCGACCCGATCCTCGACGACCCGGCGCTCGGCGGCCTCGCCGACGACCCGGCCGACCCCGCGTTCGACGCCGACCACACCGACGACCCCGCCCTCGAGGACCCCGCCCTCGACGACCCGGCCCTCGACCACCACGCCGCCCCGGACGCCGACCACGACGCCGCGGCCGCCGACCCGGCCCTCGGGGGCACCGACCCCGCCGCGGGCCACCCCGACCCCGGCACCGGCTGGTGAGCACGGCCGACCCGCTCGCCGCGCTCCGCGAGCTCTGCCACGGCGGTGCGTCGCGGGCCCGCGACGCGCGGCTGCGCGCGGAGCTGGTGGCGGTCGGGTCGCAGCTGGACCGGCCGCTGCAGCTCGCGGTGGCCGGGTCGGTCAGTGCCGGGAAGTCGACGCTGATCAACGCGATGCTGCGGCGCTCGGTCGCCCCGGCCGACGCGGGGGAGTGCACGCGGCTGGTCACCTGGTACGAGCACGGCGAGCGCGACGGCGTCGTCATCGTCGAGTGCGTCGACGGCACCGTGCACCGCCGCGCCCTGCACGACGGACGGCTGCCCGCCGACCTCGGCGTCGACCCCGCCGGGGTGCTGCGGCTGCGGGTCCAGCTCGCCGACCCGGCGTTGCGCACCGTCACGATCATCGACACGCCCGGCGTCAACACCGTCTCCGCCGAGAACGAGGACGCCACCCGGCGGCTGCTGTTCGGCGACGCGGCCGCCGAGCACGCCCAGGCCCTGCTCTACGTCCTGCGCTACGTCCAGCGCTTCGACGCCGACACCCTCGACGAGTTCCGGGCCCTGTCCGCCGCGTGCGGGATGACCGCGGTGAACACCGCCGCCGTGCTGACCCAGATCGACCGCCGCGGCGACGGCGAGGAGGACCCGTGGCCCACCGCGCGCCGGCTCGTCGCCAAGGCCTCGGCCGACCTGGGCGGCCGCGTGCTCGACGTCGCGCCGGTGATCGGGCTGCTCGCCGAGACCGCCCGTGCGGGCCTGCTCGGCGCCGCCGAGGTCGACGCGCTGCGCGAGCTGGCCGCGCTGCCCCCCGACGAGCTCGACGACCTGCTGCTCGACCTCGACGAGTTCACGACGGAGCCGTACGGGCCCGTCGACCTCGCCACCCGCGCGGTGCTGGTCGCCCGCCTGCACCGCTACGGCATCCGCGAGGCCGTGGCCCGGCTGCGCAGGCGTCCGTCGACCGGACCCGCCGAGCTGCACCGCTGGCTGGCCGGCTGCTCCGGCTACGGGGCGGACGTGTCCGCCGACAGCGGCACCGTCGTCTGGGAGGCCGACACGGGCGGGCCCGACCTGCCCCGCACCCTCGCCGACGTCCTGGACCGGTTCGCCCGCCACGCCGGGCGGCTCAAGGCGTTCGCCGCGGTCGGCCGGATCCGCGCGCTGACCCGCCGCGAGGTCGACCCCTGCGACGCCGGGCTGGTCGCGGAGCTGCGCGAGGCCGTCGACGAGAGCCGGCCGGTGGTCGCGGGCCTGCGCGGCCTGCGGATCCTCGCGGCCTGCGCCGCGGTCGGCCGCGGGCAGCTGCGCCTGGACGACGACATGACCGCCGAGCTCATGCGCCTGGCCCGCTACGACGACCCCGCCACCGGGCTCGGCCTGCCGCTGACCTGCACCGCCGCCGACGTCGTCGCGGCCGCGGGGGAGGCGTCGCGGCGGTGGCGGCGGGTGGTCGCCCTGGCCGGCCCGACCGTCGGCGGGCAGCGGGCCCGCGACGTGCTCGGCGCACTGGAGGACATCGCGGCGGCCGCGCTGTCCGGGGCCCCCGCGCCCGCCCCGGCCCCCGTGCCCGTCGCCGTCCCCGAACCGGATCCCACCCTGGCCCGGATCCACCGCATCGCGCACCCGGGCTGGACCGGTCTCGACGCCGCCGTGCTCGACCGGCTCGCCCGGTCCCCGGCCCTCGGCGAGCGGGAGCGCGGGGCCGTCGGGCGGCTGCTGCGGTCGACCGGGCCCGGTGACGCGCTCGGGACCGAGGACCCGGCCGAGCTGGCGGCGCGGTTCCGGGTGCTGCTGCACCGGCCGCTGCCGGTGGTCGAGCGGCGGGGCGTGCAGGCGGTGTGCGCGGTGTTCGAGGGGCTGACGTTGGGCGCGAGTGCGGGAGGAACGGGATGAGCACGGTCGTCGCAGGGGTGCTGCGCCTGGCGAACGAGGTGCACGGGCTGGCGAAGGCGGCCGGGCGGGAGGACCTGCGGGCCCCGCTGGCCGAGCAGGCCGCCCGCTGGAAGGACGGCACGACGACGGTCGTGCTGGCCGGGGCGCAGAAGCGCGGCAAGAGCCGGCTGCTCAACTGCCTGGTCGGGCACCCCGACCTGCTCCCCGTCGACGCCGACATCGCCACCCACACGCAGGTCGCGGTGACCCGCGGGCCCGAGCTGACGGTCACGGTGCTGCGCACCGACGGCAGCCGCACCGTCGTCGACCCGGCGGAGCTGCCCGCCTACGCCTCGGTGCTGGGCGACCCGGCCGTGCTGCGCGAGGTCACCGGACTGGAGGTGACGATCGACGAGCCGCTGCTCGACGGGCTGCGCCTCGTCGACACCCCCGGCGTCGACAGCCTCACCCTCGGCCACCGGCACGCCACGATGGGCGCCCTCGCCCGCGCCGACGCGCTGCTGTTCGCCGTGAGCGCCCAGGACCAGCCGATCCTGCGCCACGAGCTGGAGTTCCTCGCCGAGGCCGCCGACCGGATCCTGTCGGTCGCGTTCGTGCTGACCAAGGTCGAGGACTCGACGTCGTGGCGGGACCTGCTGGCCGAGAACCGGGCGCGCCTGGCCCGGTTCTGCGGCCCGGACGGCCCTGGCGTCGACCCGGAGGTCGCGCGGCGGCTGCTGGAGGCGCCGTGGCTGCCGGTCAGCGCGAAGCTGGGCGAGGCGGCGCTGACGCTGCAGGCCGCGGGGCACACCGAGCGCGCCGCGGCCCGGCTGGAGCGCAGCGGGCTGCCCGGGCTGCGGCGGCACGTGGAGCGCTGCGGCGAGCGCCGGGAGCTCGTGCGGGCGGGCGGGGTGCTCGGGCTCGTCGTGTCCGGGATCCGGGCGCTGTCCGAGCCGGAGGAGGACCGCGCCGCCGGTGACGCCGACGACGAGCTGGCGCAGCGGCAGGCCGTCGTCGACGAGGAGATCGCCGCGCTCACCGCCCTGAAGCGGGAGCGGCGGCGGCGCAGCATCGACCACCAGCTCATCGGGCGCCGCGTCGTCAACCGGGCCCGGGCCCGCCTGGAGGCCTACCGGCGCACCTACGAGCGCGAGCTGGTCGAGCTGACCAAGCCCGCCGACGTCAGCCGGTACGCCGCGACGCTGCCGGAGAGCATCGAGCGGACCCTCGGCGCGGCGTGGCAGGAGATCTCCGCCGACACCGAGCGGACCGTCGCCGAGGCGCTGCCGCGCTACCTCGCCGAGATGGGCGTCGACCCCTCCGAGCTCGACCGCGTCGTCATGGAGGCGCCGGTCCGCGCGCCCGGTGAGCTGAACGCGGAGGGCCCGGGCGGGAAGTTCGACGTCATCGGGGAGGGGGTGCCCGCGCTGATGATGGCCAGCAGCGTCGGCTTCCTGTCCTCGCACGCGTTCGTCGGGCTCGCGTTCGGGCTCTCGTTCCTCGCTCCCGTCGCCATCGGCGGCCTGCTGGCCGGCACCCTGCTCGCCCACCGCCGCCGCCTCGCCGAGGCCACCCGCAACCGCACCGCGCTGACCAAGGCCCTCGGCGACGCGTTCTTGGTGGCGACCAACGAGATGTCGGTCGCCGTCGAGCAGGCGGTCGCGGCGTGGCGCGGGGGAGCGGAGCAGGCCGTCGACGCCGCGTTCGCCGTCCGTCAGCAGGAGCTCGACGCCCGCCGCCGCGAGCTGGCCGGTCTCGCCGCCCAGGACGCCGCGGCCCGCAAGCGCGCCGCCGCGGCGGCCCAGAGCCGCCTGGACACCCTCACCGAGGCCGACCGGCGGGCCCGCGAGCTGTCGGCGGAGCTGGCGAAGGAGCTGGCCGTCAGCTGAGCCGGACCAGCCGGCCGGGGTCGGAGCAGGAGTCGCCGGGGGGCGCGGCCGGGACGTGGCGGGCGAGCAGGACCCCGGACGCCCGGCCGACCGGCTCGAGCCAGCCGCGGGCGGCGGTGAGCACGCGCAGGCCGGTGGGACCGGCCGAGACGAGCTGGGAGCCGCCCGTGCCGTCGCCCGCGCCGACCAGCAGCGACTCGCCGTCGGCGCGGACCCGCGGTGCCTCGTCGGGGCGGGCGGCCGCGGGGGAGCCGAGCAGCGCGGGCAACCGGCCGAGCTCGCGCAGCCCGCCGTCGTGCAGGGCGTGCACGGCCAGCGCCCGCCCCGGGGCGAGCCGGTCCACGGCCAGTCCGTAGGCCTGCCGGCCCGCCACGGCCCACCGGACGTCGCCGCCGGGCGGGCGGGGGAGCACCGGCCGCCGGCCGGTGCCGCGCGGGTCGGCCCGGTGCTCCAGGCCGGCCGCCCCCGCCACCAGCCAGCGTCCGCCCGAGGCGAGCACCTGGCGCACGCCGGTCTCGTCGGCCACCGGGGTGATCTCCCCGGCCGGTCCGACCAGGCACAGCGTCTGGCGGCCGGCGCGCCCGAGCACCACGGCCAGCGAGCGGCCGTCGCCGAGCAGGGCGGGCAGGGTGCTGCCGGCGCGGGCGGTGGGGTCGAGCATCCGACGGGTGCCGTCGACGTAGGAGTAGACGGCGGGCCCGAGCGGCAGCACCGGCCCCGCGGTGCCGGGGCGCAGCGGGACGACCTGCACCGCGAGCGTGCCGGACTCCTCCAGCGGCCCGGTCATCCGCGTGTCCGGCGACCGCAGCACCACCCACGCGATGCCGCCCGCGGCCACCAGGAACGGCCGGTAGGGCGTGGGCAGCTTCGTCGAGGTGCCCACGGAGAGGTCGGCCCCGAGCGTGTGGCAGTGCAGGTCGCCCGCGCGGCGCTCGGCCACCACGATGCCGCCCTCGGCCACGGCCCAGCCGACGAGCCGCCCGAACCGGATCTTGCGGTCGGCCTGCCCGGTGACCGGGTCGATGCGGGCGATCCGGTGCCGCCCGGCCGTGCCGTCGGGCGCCGACCACACGTACAGGCGCCCGCCGACGACCCGGGCGTCGAGCACCTCCTCGGCCAGCGGGACCAGCTCCTCGCGCCGGGGCAGGTGCCCGATCCGCGTCGGGGGAGCGGGCGGGAGGCCGGGTGACGTCGTGGCGGCGGGGGGTGCGGTGGGTTCGGGGCCGGGCGCGGCCGGCGGCACGGGGGCGGGCTGGTCCGCCGGGATCGCGGGTCGCCCGCCCGCGAGGACCGCCGCCCCCAGCGCGACGGCGCCCTTCGGATCGGCCGACGTGCGGACCCGCGCGCCGTACCGCTCGCGCAGCACCCGCTCCACCAGCGGGGTGCGGGCGGCGCCGCCGGTGAGCAGGACGACGTCGACCTCGGTGCCCGCGACGGTCTCGGCGAGCAGCCGGGCGCTGCGGCGCACGTCGTCGCCGATCAGGTCGTCGAGCTCGGCGCGGGTGATGTGCACGTCCGCGTCGGCCCCGGCCACGTACTGGCTCGCCGTCTCGAACGTCGACAGCGCCTCCTTGGCCAGCCGGGCCTCGGTGAGCAGGTCGGCCTCGGCGGCGAGCCGGGCCGGGTCGGTCGTCAGCTCCTCCCACCACTGCGGGGCCGCGTGCTTGAGCTGCTCCCCGAAGTGCCGGAACACGAGCTGGTCGAACACCTCGCCGCCGAGGTCGGGGTCGCCCCCGGGGCGCCCGACGACGCGGAACCCGCCGCCGTCCGGGGCGAGGACGGTCGCGTCGAACGTGACACCGCCCAGGTCGTACACGGCGACGGTGCCCGTGGCCCGGTGCTGCACCGCGGCGGCGACGGGCTCGGCGACCAGCTCGACCTCGACGCGCGGCAGGACGCGCGCGGCGACCTCCCGCAGCTCCGCGAGCCGGTCCGCGGACCAGCCGACGGGGTGGGTGAGGACCAGGCGGGACGGGTCGGCGTCGTCGTGGCGGCGGCGGCCCTCCTGCACGAACAGCCCCAGCAGCGCGGCGAGGGCGTCGACCGCGCTGACCGGCTTCCCGCCGAGCAGCATCGGTGCCCGCCCGACGTAGCGGCGCGGGTTGCGCTCGGCCCGGTCCGGCAGCCGGCCGACGGCGCGCTGCGCGTAGCTGCCGGCGACGAGCCGGGCGTCCTCGGTGAGCAGGACGGTGGTCGGGACCCGCGGCTCGCCGCCGACCTCCAGCAGCTCCACCGCGCCGTCGACGGCGATCGCGCCCGCGGCGAAGCTCGTGCCCAGGTCGACGCCCAGCGCCCAGGCTCCCGCCCCCTCGGCCACCGTCGTCGCGTCCCTCATCCGTTCCCTCCGGGGCGGGTCAGCGGGCGAGCGCGGCGCGCAGCCGCTCGACCGAGCTGCCGATGCCCCAGCGCTGCGCCAGCGCGTCGAGGCGCTCGGGGTCGACGGGTTCGGTGGGCAGGGCGTCGGGGCGGTCGAGGTGCACGTCGGCGTCGACGGCCACGCGCACGACCGGCTCGACGACCGCGAGGTAGGGCGCCGCCGCGACCAGCTTCGTGCGGACCGTCGCGCTGATCCGGGCGTCGCTGCGGTCCTCGATCGCGGCCCGCAGCTCGGCCCACGACTCGAAGCGCCCGACCAGCGTGGCCGCGGTCTTCGCCCCGACCCCCGGCACGCCGGGGAGACCGTCGGAGGGGTCGCCGCGCAGCATCGCCATCTCCGCGTACGCCTCGCCCGCGCGCCCGATCGGCACCCCGTACTTCTCCGCGACCTCGGCGGGACCCAGCAGCTCGGCCTTGGCCAGCCCGCGTCCGACGTAGAGCAGCCGCACGGCCGGGTCGCCGTCGCCGACGATCTGCATGAGGTCGCGGTCGCCGCTGACGGCCAGCACGTGGTCGGTCCGCTCGGTGGCCGCGAGCGTGCCGATGACGTCGTCGGCCTCGAAGCCCTCCGCGCCGCCGGTGGCGATGCCGGCCGCGGCCAGCACCTCGAGGATCACCGGGACCTGCGGGGCGAGGGTGTCGGGCACCTCCTCCGGGACGCCGGCGGGGGCGGTGTCGGGCTCGCCCGGCACGCGGTGCGCCTTGTAGGTGGGCAGCGCGTCCACCCGGAACGCGGGACGCCAGTCCAGGTCGAGGCAGGCCACCAGCCGCGTGGGGCGGTGCTCGGTGACCAGCCGCGACACCATGTCGGTGAACCCGCGCACCGCGTTGACCGGGGTGCCGTCGGGGGCCGTCATCGACTCGGGCACGCCGTAGTAGGCCCGGAAGTACAGGCTCGCGGCGTCGAGCAGCATCAGTGACGGGACGCGGTTCGCTCCCAGGGGCTCGCTCATGGGTGCAGCTTGCCGGATACCCTGCCGGTCATGACAACGGCCGCGTTCGCCGACCGCATCCGCCGCGCCGGGCTCGTCGCCGCCGACCACGGTGCCGACGTCCTGCTCATCACCCCGGGCACCGATCTGCGGTACCTGCTGGGCATGACCGGGGAGACCCACGAGCGGCTCACCTGCCTGGTGCTGCCCGCCGAGGGGCACCTCGCGCCGCCCGCGCTGGTGGTGCCCCGCCTGGAGGCCCCGGGCCTCACCGGGCTGGGCCTCGACGAGCTCGGCGTCGAGATCGTCACCTGGACCGACGCCGAGGACCCGTACCTGCTGGTCAGCGACCTGGCCGGCGGTCCGACCCGGATCGCCGTGGCCGACGAGATGCCGGCGCGGCACGTGTTCGGGCTGCGCGACGTGTTCCCGGAGGTCGGGCAGGTCCTCGCCGGGCCGGTGATCCGCGAGCTGCGGATGCGCAAGGACGCCGTCGAGGTGGCCGAACTGCGCGCCGCCGGTGCCGCGATCGACCGCGTGCACGCCCGGATGGCGGAGTTCCTGACGGTCGGGCGCACCGAGGCCGAGGTCGGCGAGCTGATCACGCGGGCCATCGTCGACGAGGGGCACACCGGTGCCGCGTTCGTCGTCGTCGGGTCCGGCCCGCACGGCGCCAGCCCGCACCACGACGTGTCCGACCGCGTCATCGCGCGCGGCGACGTCGTGGTGATCGACATCGGCGGCCCGCTGCCCAGCGGGTACAACTCCGACAGCACCCGCACCTACGCCGTCGGCGCCGAGCCCGCAGCCGACGTCCGCGAGGCCTACGCCGTGCTGCAGGCCGCACAGGAGGCGTCGGTCGCGTCGGTGCGGCCCGGCGTCACCGCGGAGTCCGTCGACGACGCCGCCCGCGAGCCGATCACCGCCGCGGGCCTGGGCAAGCACTTCGTGCACCGCACCGGCCACGGCATCGGCCTCGACGTGCACGAGGAGCCCTACATCGTCGGCGGCAACGCGCTGACCCTGGAGCCGGGGATGGCCTTCAGCGTGGAGCCGGGCGTGTACCTCGACGGCGAGTGGGGTGCCCGCATCGAGGACATCGTCGTGGTGACCGAGGACGGCTGCGAGCGCCTCAACACCCGCCCCCGCGACCTGGTGGTCCTGCCCGGCTGACGGCGGCTCGCCGCCGCTCGTCCCCGCGCGCTCAGGCGGGCGACGGGGCGGCGGCGACGCCCGTCTCGGCCCGGACCCGGCCGTCGGCCCCGGCGACGCAGGCCGCGGCGGGGGAGCCGGACCGCACGAACTCCCCGATGCAGCGGCCCATCTCCGCGTGGGCCGCGGCCGTCGGGTGGAACGACTCCTGGGCCAGGTGGTAGCCCGCGGCGTCGAGACCCCCGTAGACGAACGCCTCCGGGTCGACGGTGATCCGCCGCTGCCACTCCTCCGAGCGCGGGCTGCGGCTGCACGCCTCGAAGCCCTCCGTGGCCCGGGCCATGTCGACGAACCGCACGCCGGTGCGCTCGGCCACCCCGCGCAGGGCCTCCGACAGCGCCGGGAACACCACCGTGCGGCCCCAGCCCGCGTCGGCCCGGCTGTACGGGCACCCGCGGGCCCCCTGCAGCGGCACCATCGCCTCCGTGACGGGCGAGGCGTACGAGGCGAGCACGAGCACGTAGTCCTCGTCGGCGTACCCGGCCTGGCCCATCGCCGTCCGCACGTCGCGCACCACCGCCTCGACCCGCGGCGCCACCGCGGCCATCCGGTCCGGGACGCCCGCGCCGAGCGACTCCCGGCACGGCGGGACGGTGGGGTCGAGGTACGCGCGGATGCAGGCGATGCCGGTGCCGGTGAGCTCGGGCTCGTCGTTCGCCCCGACCTGCACGACCACCGTGGTGACCCGGTACTCCCGCGCCACCTCCACGAGCCGCGCCGCCTGCGAGCCCTCCGTGTAGTGCGTGCCCGGCCCGAACCCGACGTCGGCCGCCTCCGCCCCGGAGCACGCGAGGTTCACCGACTCCTCGGCCAGGCCCGTGCGGTGCACGTAGGCGTGCGCGGAGCGGTGGCACCAGTCGCCGCCCTCGCCCCGGGTGCCGGCCACGTAGTCGCCCGCCCCCTCCCCGGACGCAGCGCTGTCGCCGAGCGCGACGACGGCGGTGGGCCGCTGCGCCGCGCCCGCCGGGGGCGCGGCGAGCAGCGTGAGGAGCACCACGGCGAGCACCGGGAGCAGCAGGCGACGGGATCGGGTCACGGGCCCGACGCTAGGGTCCGCGAGCGCCCCCTGACCAGGGCGTCCGCCGATACCTGTGGACAACCCCCGTGCGGAGCAGCCGCGATCACGATCCGCGACGGTTGTCCACCGGATCCGGCGACCGGGGTTGACACCCGGGAACCTCAGGGTGTCCTCCGGGCGTTCACCTGATGTCGACGGCCCGCATCCCGCGGATCGTGGAGCACGGCGACGAGACGCGTCGCACCGAGAGGAGCCTTCGTGGCATCGACCCTGACCCGCCCGCGCAACGGGAAGGTCATCGCCGGCGTGTGCGCCGGGATCGCGGACCGGTTCGGGCTGAGCCCGTTCCTCGTCCGCCTGGCCTTCGTCCTGTCCTGCATCCTGCCGGGGCCGCAGTTCATCGCCTACATCGTGATGTGGGTGCTGATGCCCAAGCGCGGCGTGTGACGCTGCTGCTCGGCGCCCGGGTCCTCGACCCGGGCGCCCCCGCCGGACCGGCCGCCGTCGAGATCGTCGACGGCACGATCACCCGGGTCGGACCGGCCGGCGCCGAGCGCGGCGACCACGTCGTCCACCTCGACGGCGCCGTGCTCACCCCCGCCTTCGTCGACGCCCACGTGCACGCCACCTCCACCGGTCTGCTCGTCGACGGCCTCGACCTCACCGGCTGCCCCTCCCCGCGGGCGCTGCTCGACGCCGTCCGCACCCGCGCGGCCGCCCGCCCGGGCGCGCTGGTCTGGGGCCACGGCTGGCAGGAGCAGGACTGGGACGGCCCGGTCCCCACCCGCGCCGAGCTCGACCGCGCCGCCGCGGGGGCCCCGGTCTACCTCAGCCGCATCGACGTCCACTCCGCGCTGGTCACCGGCGACCTCGCCGGCGGCGCCCCGGACGGCCCGGTCACCGCCGACGCGCACCACCGCGCCCGCCGCGCCGCGCTCGACGCCGTCGACGGCCCGGTCCGCGACGCCGCCCAGCGCGCGTTCCTCGCCGACGCAGCGGCCCACGGGATCGGCGTCGTCCACGAGTGCGCGGGCCCCGACATCTCCTCCCGCGCCGACCTGGCCGCCCTGCTGGCCGCCGACGGCCCGGACGTCGTCGGCTACTGGGGCGAGGCCGTCGCGACCGCCGACGATGCGCGCGACCTGCTCGCCGCCACCGGCGCGCACGGCCTGGCCGGTGACCTGTTCGTCGACGGCTCGATCGGCTCCCGCACCGCCGCGCTGTGCGCTCCCTACTCCGACGCCCCCGGCTGCACCGGGAACCGCTACCTCGACCTCGACGCCGTGGCCGCGCACCTCGCCGCGTGCACCGCGGCCGGGATCCAGGCCGGCTTCCACGTCATCGGCGACGCCGCGGCGGCGCTGCTGGTCGATGCCCTGCGCCGGACCCCGCCGGGCCGGGTCCGCCACCGGGTCGAGCACCTGGAGATGGTCGACGCCGCGCAGATCGCGGTGCTGGCCGGGCACGGCGTCGTCGCGAGCGTCCAGCCGCTGTTCGACGCCTGCTGGGGCGGCGAGGACGGCATGTACGCCGAGCGCCTCGGCCCGCGGGCCCGCGCGATGAACCCGTTCGCGGCCCTGCACGCCGCCGGGGTGGAGCTGGCGCTGGGCTCCGACAGCCCCGTCACGCCGGTCGGGCCGTGGGAGGCCGTCCGCGCGGCCGTCGCCCACCGCACCCCGGGCTCCGGCCTCACGACGGCGCAGGCCCTGGCCGCGCACACCGTCGGCGGGCACCGCGCGGCCGGCGACACCGACCCGCTGGCCGGCCGGATCGTCCCCGGTGCCCCCGCGTCCTACGCCCTGTGGGACGGCGCCGTCGGCGACGGGCGGGTCGGCACCTGCCTGCGCACCGTGCAGCGCGGCCGGGTGCTGCACGACACCCTGCGGTGACGGCCGGCACGGCCTGTGCCATAGTTCCCGCGTGATCGACCGGACCGGGCCCGCGCTGCGTGGGTGCTGTCCGGGGCGCTGTCGCTGTAGCTGACGCCCCCGGCCCCGTCCGCCTGCCGCATCCTGCGGCCCGCACGTCTGCGATCACCCCATGAACGAGCCCGACCTCCCCACGCCCGATCTCCGGGGCCAGACCGTCCTCGTCCTCCACGCCCACCCCGACGACGAGTCGATCTTCTCCGGCCTCACGCTGCGCCGCCTCGCCGACGCGGGTGCCCGCACGATCCTCGTCCTCGCCACGGCGGGGGAGCTGGGCGGTTCCCGCGTGCCGCTGCGGCCGGGGGAGACGGTGCCGGAGCGCCGGATCGCCGAGCTGGAGACCGCGGCGGAGCTGCTCGGCGTCTCCCGGCTGGTCCTGCTCGGCGGCCGCGACTCCGGCCTGCCCGGCGGCCCCGGCCTGGCCCACCCCCGCGCGCTGGCCGCCGCCGACCCCCTCACGCTGGCCCGGCACGTCGCCGAGCTCGCCGACGACGAGGGCGCGGCGACGATCGTCCACGACGACGAGCACGGCATCTACGGCCATCCCGACCACAACGCGGCGTTCCGCGTCGGCGCGCTCGCCGCGGAGCTGACCGGCGCCACCGCGTACCGCACCACCGTCGACCGCGAGCACCTGCACACCGCCGCCCGCGACGGCCACCTCGTGCACGGTGCGGCCCGGGCGGCGGCGACGCCGTTCGGGCGCGCGACCGTCGAGATCGCCCTCGCGGTCAGCGGCACCGACGCCCACCTCGAGGTCAAGCGCGCGGCGATCACCGCGCACGCGAGCCAGCTCGGCCCCGACGACGTCCCGCTGTCGACGTTCGCCGCCGCCTACGGCTACGAGTGGTACCGCCGCACCGGCCCCGCGGGCGTGCTCGACCGCCTGGGCAACGCCCACCTCGTGGGCGCCCCCCGCGTGTAACGGGCCCTCCCGACCCCGCGACAGTGGGTCAGGAGCGCGCTGCAGGGTCGCCGCACGCCCACCGGGTCCGTCGGGGGTCCGGCCGACCCTGGAGGCGCCCGTGTCCGTGACGATCCGGACCGGGTCACCGGTCCTCCCGACCACCCCTCGTGCCCGGCTGCTGTCGGTGCGTGAGGCCGGGCTGTGGGGAGCCGCGTCCGCCGCGCTGTCCACGGCCGTCACGCTCGCCGTGCCGTACCCGAACACCGGCAACGACAGCTACCAGTACCTCGGCGTGGCCGACCACCTGCTCACCGGCCGCGGCATCACCACCGACCTGCCCTTCTTCGACGTCGAGCAGTCCCACGGCGTGCTCCCGGCCCCGTTCACCACGCAGCCGCCCGGCTACCCGCTCGCGATCGCCGGGCTGCGCCTGCTCGGTCTGCCCCCGGTCGTCGCGGGGCTCGCGGTCTCGGTCCTGGCGGTGGCGCTGACCGTGCTGGTGCTCGGCCTCGCCACCCGGACCCTGCGCGTCCCGGCCCGGTTCGCCCGCCCGGCCCTGTTCGCGTTCGCCGTCAACCCCTTCACCCTGACGTTCGCCGGCTCGGTGCTGAGCGAGGCGCTGTTCACGCTGCTGGTCACCGGTGCGGTCCTCGGTCTGGTGCTCGCCGACCGGACCGCGGCCCACCGCCGCGCCTCGCTGCTGGCCGGGATCGCGCTGGGCCTGTCGGTGTGGGTGCGCTACGCGGGCCTGTTCGTGGTCGTCGGGACGGCGGTGGCGCTGACGGCGCTGCTGCTGGTCCGCCGCGACCGCCGGGCGGCGGAGCGGCTCGCGATCACCGTCGGGGTGGCCGCACCGCTGGTCGGGGCGCTGCTGGCGCGCAACGCGGTCGTGGCGGGCAGCTGGCGGGGCGGGAACACCGTGTCCGTCGAGCACTCCGCGGGCGGCCTGGTCGTCGACACCGCCGACGCGCTGCTGCACCTGGTCATCGGCGACGCCTCGAGCCCGCTCGCGCGGGCCGCCCAGGCGGTGCTCGGGCTGGTGGTGCTGGCCGGGCTCGTCGTGCTGGTGCGGCGCCGTCCGCGGCCGGCCGGCGGGCCGGTCGTGCTGCTCGCGGTGGTCGTCGGGGTGCACGGCGTGCTCATGTTCGAGGCCGGGCTGGTCTCGGTCATCTCCTACGGCCCGCGGATGTTCTTCCCCCTGCTGCCCGCCGCGCTGCTGCTGGTCGCCCTGCTGGCGGCGGGCACCGTCCCCCTGGTGCCCGCGCCGCGCCCTCCCGAGCCCGTGCGGCGCGGTCCCGGGTACGCCGCGGTGGCCGCGCTCGCCCTGCTGGTCGGGGTCCTCGGGGTGGTCGCGACGTCCGACCCGCCACCGGACGTCGGTGTGGCGCAGCGGCTCGCCGCCCCGGTCGACGGCGGCGGGTCCGTCCCGCGGTGGCTCGACGCCCGCCTCGCCCCCGACGAGCCCGTCCTCGCCGCCGACGGCCAGGCCACCGGCCACGTCCTGGGCCGCCCGGTGGTCGGGCTCGTCGAGTCGACGTTCTCCGACCTGCGCTGGGACGAGGACACCGTCGCCGCCACGATGGACCGCTTCGGCGCCCGGTACCTGCTGCTCTACCGCCACCCCCGGGACGGCGGCGGGCGGCTCGTGCAGGAGGAGACGCCGTTCCTGCGGATCGTGCTCGCCGGGCGGCCCGTGGCGACGCTGACGCCGGTCGCCGTGAGCGACGAGGTGCTGGTCCTGGAGCGCCGGTGATCGGCGGCGTCCGGCCCCGGACGTAGGCTCCCTCCGTGGCCGCACCCACCACCGATCCCGCCCCGCCCCCCGGGGCCCCGCCGCGCCGTCTCGCGCTCGTCCCGGTCCGCGTGCTCGCGGCGGCGGCCGGCGGCTACCTGCTCTACCTCAGCTTCCCGCCCAGCACGCTGTGGTGGCTCGCGCTGCCCGCGTTCGGCCTGTTCGGCGCGGTGGTCCGCGGCCGGTCGGCGCGCGCCGGGTTCGGCTACGGGTTCGTGTTCTCGATGGCCTTCCTCACGCCGCTGCTGGTGTGGGTCAGCTCGCTGGTGCAGTGGCTGCCGTGGATCGCGCTGTCGGTCTTCGAGTCGCTGTTCGTCGCGGTGGCCTGCGCGGGGATGGCCGTGGTGTCCCGGCTGCCCGCGTGGCCGCTGTGGGCCGCCGCGGTGTGGGGGATCGGGGAGTCGGTGCGCTCGCGGGTCCCGTGGGGCGGGATGCCGTGGGGCCGGGTCGGCTTCGGCCAGCCCGACGGCCCGTTCCTGCCGGTCGCCGCGATCGGCGGGGTGCCGCTGCTGTCGTTCGTCACGGTGCTCGCCGGGCTCGCGCTCGGGGAGCTGGTGCGCCGCCTCGTCGCCCGTGAGGGGTTCGGCTCGGTCCGGACGCCCGCCGTGATCGCCGTCGCCGCGCTGCTCACCGGGCCCCTCGCGGCGCTGGTGCCCGCGTTCGGCGGCGGGCCCGACCGGGTCGTCACCGTCGCCGCGGTCCAGGGCAACGTGCCGCGGCTGGGCCTGGACTTCAACGCCCAGCGCCGCGCCGTGCTCGACAACCACGTCCGGGTCACCGAGGAGCTCGCCGCCGACGTCGCCGCCGGGCGCGCCGAGCAGCCCGACGTCGTCGTGTGGCCGGAGAACTCCTCCGACATCGACCCCCTGCAGAACCCCGACGCCGCCGCGCAGATCGATCGCGCTGCCCGCGCGATCGGGGTGCCGATCCTGCTGGGCACGATCCTGCGCAACCCGCCGGAGCTGGCCAACGGCGACGGCCCGACGTCGAGCAACGCCGCCGTGGTGTGGGAGCCGGGCGTCGGGGTGGTGGAGCGCAGCGACAAGCGCCGCATCCAGCCCTTCGGCGAGTACATGCCCTGGCGCAGCTTCTTCCGCCTGTTCTCGCCCTACGTCGACCGGGCCAGCAACTTCCTGCCCGGGCCGGGGGAGGGGGCGCTCGACGTCGACGGGGTGCGCGTCGGCATCGCGATCTGCTGGGAGATCGCCTTCGACGACCTGCTCGCCGACAGCGTCGCCGCGGGCGCGGAGATGATCGCCGTGCCGAGCAACAACGCGACGTTCGGGTTCACCGACATGACGTACCAGCAGCTGGCGATGTCGCGGATCCGCGCGGTCGAGTTCGACCGGTCGGCGGTCGTCGTCACCACGTCGGGGGTGAGCGCCACGGTCACCCCGGACGGCACCGTCACCGCCCGCACGCAGCAGTTCACCCCGGACACCCTGGTCGATCGGACGACGCTGCGCACCACCGTTACCCTGGCCAGCCAGCTGCGATCGGGCCCGGAGTGGGTCGTGGTCGCCCTGGGTCTGGGTGCCGTCGCCGTGGCGGTCCTCGCACGCCGCCGGGCGGCGGGAAGGAAGTCCGATGTCTGAGGTCCCGGGACCCGTGCTGGTGGTGATCCCGACCTACGACGAGCGCGAGAACATCGGGCCGGTCGTCGCGCGGCTGCACGCCGCCGTGCCCACCGCCGACGTGCTCGTCGTCGACGACAACAGCCCCGACGGCACCGGGAAGCTGGCCGACGAGATGGCCGCGGCCGACCCGCGGATCAGCGTGCTGCACCGCACCGCGAAGGACGGCCTCGGCGCCGCCTACCTCGCCGGGTTCGCCCACGCGCTGGACGGCCCGCACCAGGTCGTCGTCGAGATGGACGCCGACGGCTCGCACGCCCCGGAGGACCTGCCCGCCCTGCTCGACGCGCTGCGCGACGCCGACCTCGTCCTCGGCTCCCGGTACGTGCCGGGCGGTGCGGTCCGCAACTGGCCCGCGCACCGCGAGTGGCTCTCCCGCGGCGGCAACCTCTACTCCCGCCTCGCCCTGGGCGTCCCGATCCAGGACATCACCGGCGGCTACCGCGCGTTCCGGCGGCAGGTGCTCGAGGAGCTCGACCTGGGCGAGGTCGCCTCGCAGGGCTACTGCTTCCAGGTCGACGTCGCCTACCGCGCCGTGCTCGCGGGCTTCCGGGTGCGCGAGGTGCCGATCACCTTCGTCGAGCGGGAGCGGGGGGCGTCGAAGATGAGCCGGTCGATCGTCACCGAGGCGCTGTGGCTGGTCACGCGGTGGGGCGCCGAGCGGGTGCTGCGCCGCCGCGGGGCGGGCGTGCGCGCGTGAGCGAGCGCGAGACGCTGACCTGGGACCTGTTCGGCACCGCGTCACGCGAGCTGGCCGGGCAGGTCGCCGCCGACGGGTACCGGCCCGACATCATCCTGTCGATCGCCCGCGGCGGGCTGTTCGTGGCCGGGGCGCTGGGCTACGCGCTGGACGTGAAGAACCTGCACGTCGCCAACGTCGAGTTCTACACCGGCGTCGACGAGCGCCTGCCCGTCCCGATCATGCTGCCGCCGGTGCCGAACGTCGTCGACCTGTCCGGGTCGCGGGTCCTCGTCGCCGACGACGTGGCCGACACCGGCGCCACGCTGAAGCTGGTGCGCGACTTCTGCTCCGGGCACGTCGCCGACGTCCGCTGCGCGGTGGTCTACGAGAAGCCGCACTCCACGGTGCGGTGCGAGTACGTGTGGCGGCGGACCGACCGGTGGATCAACTTCCCGTGGTCGACGCTGCCGCCCGTCGTCGAGAACGCCGGCCAGGTCCTCGACGCCTGAGCCTCAGAGCGCGTAGGCCTGCCGCTTCACGCCGTTGAGGAAGTCCGACAGCAGTCGGTCCGGCGGGCCGACAGCCCGGATCGTGGGCGCCCGGGTCAGCAGCTCGGTGAGCAGGATCGTCGACTCGGTGCGGGCCAGCGCCGCGCCCAGGCAGTAGTGCGGTCCGGGGCCGCCGAAGCCCAGGTGCGGGTTGGGGGAGCGGGTGATGTCGAACCGGTCCGGGTCGGCGAACACGGCCTCGTCGCAGTTGGCCGAGGTGTAGAACAGCAGCAGCTTGTCACCGGCCCGGACCGGGGTGCCCGCGAGCTCTCCGTCGGCGGTGGCGGTGCGGCGGAACTGCAGCACCGGGCTCGCGTGGCGCACCACCTCCTCGACCGCGCCCCCGATCCGTCCCGGCACGTCGGCCAGCAGGTGCTCGCGCTGCTCGGGATGGTCGGTGAGCAGGCGCAGGGCGTGGCAGATGGTGGCGCGCGTGGTCTCGCTGCCGGCCAGCACCAGCAGGATGAACAGGGTGCCGACCTCGCGCGGGGTGAGCCGCTCGCCGTCGACGTCGGCGTGCACCAGGGTCGAGACGAGGTCGTCACGGGGCTCGCGCAGCCGCTCGCGGCCGATGCGGCGCACCAGCCGGTGCAGCTGCTCACCGGCGAACGCCAGGCGGGCGCTCAGGGGGAACAGGTGCCGCACGCCGGGCGCCCCGTGGTGCAGCAGGTACGCGCGGCTGACCCCGTTGTGCTCCGGGTCGTTCGAGCCGACCAGGGTGTTGCCGTGGCGGGCGACGAGGTCGTGGTGGGAGTCGTCGAGCCCGAGCAGCGCGCAGATGACGGCCACCGGCAGCCGCTGCGCGACCCGGGACACGAACTCCCCGGAGCGCTCGGCCAGCACGTCGTCGACGATCCGGGTGGAGCGGGTGCGGATGTCGGACTCCAGCCGCGCCAGCATCCTCGGCGAGAACGCCCGCGCGACGACCTTGCGCAGCCGCGCGTGCTCCGGCCCGTCCTTGCTGATCATCGAGTCGAGGTAGCGCAGCAACCACGGCGGGATGTCGTAGAGCGAGGCGGCGTTGGGGGCGCTGCCGAACAGCCGGGAGTCCCGGCTCGCCGCCACGACGTCGGCGTGCCGGACGACGGCGTGGAAGCCGTCACGGCTCGGGGTGAACGGTGCGCGGTTGGTGAACGGGACCCACGGCAACCCGTCCCGGCGGCGCAGCGCGGCGAAGACGGCGGCGCGCTCGGCCTCCGGGCGGGCCCAGAAAGCGAGGTGGCCGGGGTCCTCGCTGGTCATCCCGGCATCCTGGTCATCCCGGCATCCTGGGCGACAGGGGTCGGACGGACAAGAGCCGGGCCACCCCGTGGGGTGGCCCGGCTCTCGTGGTGGTGCGGTGCGTCAGGTGGATCCCGCGGATCAGGCGATCTCGCGACGACGCTCGGCCAGCAGCTCGAGGCGCTCGTTGAGCAGCACCTCGAGGTCGGCGACGGAGCGGCGCTCGAGCAGCATGTCCCAGTGGGTGCGCGGCGGCTTGGTCTTCTTCTGCTCCGGCTCCGAGCCGTCCACCAGCTTGGAGATGCTGCCGTGCAGGCGGCACTCCCAGGTGTGCGGGGCTTCGGCGTCGTGCGAGAAGGGCACCTCGAAGTCGTGCCCGCGCGGGCACGCGTAGCGCATCGACTGCCGCGGCGCGAGGTCGTGGTTGCGGTCGGTCTCGTAGCTGACAGCCCCGAGCCGGCTGCCACGGAGCACGCGGTCGGCCATGCGTCTTCCTCCCGTTCTGAACCGAGGGAGCCTCCCTCGGCTTTCACTACCGGGTGTAACGTCTACGTCGCAGGCGCTTGTTCCCGTTCCGGGGCCGCTGACGACCGGTGTCGACGTCATACGACCGACACCCGCTGTTCGCCGCCCCGATCCGACAGTGTGGCGCATCGGGCCCGATCGCACACGCGACTGTGACGTGTCAGCCAACTGTGACTTATGTCACCGGGCTAACCACTGGTGTTCACAGGACGGAAGGTTCGTCGTTACCGGCCTCCCGGATGGCCCGCCGCACCGGGACGAGGGCGAGCGCGACGCCGCCCACGACGAAGAAGGCGATCAACGACAGGATCGCCGGCCGGAACGACCCGGTGGCGTCGGCGACGGCCGCGAACACCAGCGGACCGAGCCACGACGTGCCCTTCTCGCCGATCTCGTAGAGCGCGAAGTACTCCGCCTCGTGGCCGGGGGGCACCATCTGGCTGAACAGCGAGCGGGTCAGCGCCAGCGTGCCGCCCAGGACGAGACCGATGCCGAACGCCACCGCGTAGAACTGCAGCTGCTGCCCGGCCGTGACGAAGTACGCGCCGGTCACGACCACCGTCCACGCCGCGAGGCTGCCCAGCACCGTCCGCTTCGCGCCGAACCGGGCGGCGAGCCGGCCGTGCACGACGGCGCCGGCGAACGCCACGAACTGCACGATCAGGATCGTCACGATGAGCACCTCGCGGGGGAGCAGCAGCTCGCGCTCCCCGTAGAGCCCCGCGATCTGCGCGACCGTCGTGATGCCGTCGGCGAAGACCAGGTAGCTGCCGAGGAACGCGAGCGTGAGCGGCACCCCGCGGGCGTGGCGCAGGGTGTCGGCGAGCTGGCGGAACCCCGCCGTCACCACCGCGGCGCCGCGCTCGGTGCCCTGCGGGGGCTGGTGGCGGCGCAGCCGCCGCAGCGGGATCAGCGTGAACGCCGCCCACCACAGCCCGGCGGTGAGGAAGCAGATCCGCACGGCGGCGGACTCCGAGAGCCCGACGAGGTCGCGCCCGAGGTAGATCGCCAGGTGCAGCAGCAGCGCGAGGCCGCCGCCGAGGTAGCCGAACGCCCAGCCGCGCGCGGAGAGCGCGTCGCGGCCGTCGGGGCCGGCCAGCTCGGGCAGGAACGCGTAGTAGACGACGATCGAGGCGCCGTACGCGGTGTTCGCGACGAGGAACAGCACGAACCCGAGCTGCCAGTCCGTGCCCGCGGTCAGCGCGAGCGCCGCGGTGGCGGCGGACCCGACGAACGCGGAGACGCCGAGCATCCGCCGCTTGTCCTGGGTGCGGTCGGCGATCGCGCCGGTGATCGGCAGCACGAGCACCTGCAGGACCGTGGCCAGCGAGACCAGGTACCCGAAGACCGAGCCCGCGGCGACGTCGAACCCGAGCAGGTCCACGTCGCAGTCGACCAGTGCGCTGTCGCCGGTGCAGGCCTGCCCGCGCGCGCGGGCGTCGGCCTCGGCGATCCCCGTCAGGTACAGCGACAGGAAGACCGTGATCACCGAGGTCTGGAAGACCTGGTTGGCCCAGTCGTAGAAGATCCAGCCGCGGCGCTCGCGCTCGTCCGCGCTCACCGCGGGGGTCACGCCGGCCGTCGTACGGGCAGCAGCGCCACCAGCCCCACGCCGAGCACCAGCAGGATGCCGAGGATGCCCGCGCGGTCGGAGGCGAACAGGTAGGTGAACAGGCCGACCAGCGTCGGCGCGAGGAACGACGCCGCACGGCCGGTGGTGGCGTAGAGGCCGAACAGCTCGCCCTCCTTCCCCGGCGGCGCGAGCCGGGCCAGGAACGTCCGCGACGAGGACTGCGCCGGACCGACGAACAGGCACAGCGCCAGCCCGAACACCCAGAACATCGCCGGCCCGGACACCACCAGCAGCACCACCCCGACGACCAGCATCCCGGCCAGCGACCCCACGATCACCGCCTTGGGCCCGACCCGGTCGTCGACGTACCCGGCCGCGAGCGCCCCCGCCGCGGCCACGACGTTGGCCGCCACCCCGAAGATGAGCACGTCGTCCTCGGCGATGCCGTAGACGGTCACCGCGAGCACCGCGCCGAAGGTGAACACCGCGGCCAGCCCGTCGCGGAACAGGGCGCTGGCCCCGAGGAAGTACAGCGTGTGCGGGCTGTCCCGGTAGAGCGCCCGCAGGTCGGCGAACAGCGCCCGGTAGGAGGCGAGGACGCCGAGCCGGGCCTCCGCGGCGCGGGTCGGCGGCACCTCGGGCACCAGCAGCAGCATCGGGATCGCGAACACCAGGAACCAGGCCGCCGCCACCAGGGCCACGAGCCGGATGTGGAACCCGTTCTCCGTCGGGACGCCGAGCACCCCGCCGCCGCCGACGATGAACCCGACGTAGACGACGAGCAGCAGCACGATCCCGCCGAGGTAGCCCATCGCCCAGCCGAAGCCGGACACCCGGCCCACCGTCGCGGGCGTCGAGACCTGGGAGAGCACGGCGTTGTAGGACACCGACGCGAGCTCGAAGAAGATCGACCCCAACCCGAGCAGCACGAGCCCGAGCGCGAGGAACTGGTAGCTGTCCTGCACCAGGAACAGCCCGGCCATGGTGGCGATCGTCAGCGCCGTCCAGATCGCGACGGCCCGCTTGCGCCGCCCGGCCGCGTCGGCCCGCCGCGCGATCACCGGTGCCATCAGCGCGATGAGCAGCCCCGACGCGCCGATCGAGTAGCCGAGCCAGCTGTTCGCGCTGACGTCCCCCGGCAGGTCGGCCCCGACCGAGTCGGTGAGGTAGACGGAGAAGACGAAGGTGAGGATCACCGCGTTGTAGGCCGCGGATCCCCAGTCCCACAGCCCCCACGCCAGTACCTGGCCGCGGGTGACGGTCGGGGCGCCCACGGGCACGTCGGTACTCACCGGCGGAGGGTAGCGGCCGGACGCGGTGCGCGGCCCCGCCCGACGCGTCAGGTCCAGGCGCCGCGGTCCCGCAGGACGTCGCGGAGCAGGTCGGGGCGGTCCGACAGCAGCCCGTCGACGCCCATGTCGAGCAGCTCGGTCATCTCCGCGGGATCGTCGACGGTCCACACGTGCACCTCGCGGCCGGCGGCGTGGGCGGTGCGCACCAGCTGCTCGTCGACGACGGTGAGCGGGCCGAAGCGGCGCGGCAGCTGCGCGAGCTGCCCGGTGAAGGGCAGGGCCGGCAGGCTCGACAGCGGGGCGGGCAGGGCGTCGGTCCACGCCCGGGTGCGCAGGCCCAGCGCCGAGGTCTGCCCCATCGACGTGCACAGCCGCGGGCCGGCCGCGCGCCGCGCCCGCTGCAGCCACCGCTCGTCGTAGGCGCCGAGGCAGACCCGGTCCCAGGCGTCGAGGCGCTCCAGCACGGGCAGCGTCACGTCGACGGCGGCGGCGGACTTCATCTCGATCGTGCAGCGCGTGCCGGGCAGCGCGGCGAGGACGTCGGCCAGCAGCGGCACGGGTTCGGTTCCGCCGACGCGGATCCCGGCGATCTCGCGGGAGTCGAGCGCGGAGATGCGCCCGGAGCCGTCGGTGGTGCGGTCCAGGGTGGGGTCGTGGTGCACGACGGCGACCGCGTCGGCCGAGGCGTGCACGTCGAACTCGAGGTAGGAGAAGCCCTCGTCGACGGCCCGGGTGAAGCCGGCCAGCGTGTTCTCCTGGCCCCCGCCGACGTGCCAGCCGCGGTGGGCGTAGGCGCGGGGGTAGGGGCCGTCCAGGTAGGGGTGTCCCATGATCAGGAGCGTAGCCGGGGCAGGCGCTGGGGATCGCGCAGCAGCGGGGCCATGAGATCGCCGTGCTCGGCGATCCGCGCGGGCAGGTCGGTGTGCAGGAACGTCAGGTCCGCGGGCGTGCGGCACGCGCGCACCTCGTCCCAGGTCAGCGGTGTGGCGACGGTCGGCCGGGCCCGGCCGCGCAGGGAGTAGCTCCCGATCGTCGTCTTGTGCGGGTTGTTCTGGCTCCAGTCGACGAAGATCCGCCCGCGCCGCCGCGCCTTCGCCATGACGGCGGTGACCCGCTTCGGGTCGTCGCCAGCGAGGTCCTCGGCGATCGCCTTCGCGAACTCGGAGGTCTGCTCGGGGCGCGTGACAACGACCGGCAGGTACAGCTGCATCCCCTTGCCGCCGCTGGTCCGCGGGTAGGCGACCAGGCCGTCGTCGGCGATGCGCTCGGCGATGCGCAGCGCCACCCGGGCGCAGTCGACGACGGTGGTGCCGTCGCCGGGGTCGAGGTCGAACACGACGAGGTCCGGCGGGTGCCGCCCGTCGCGCGGGCCCAGGCGCCACTGCGGGACGTGCAGCTCCAGCGCGGCGAGGTTGGCCGCCCAGGCGAGGCCCTGCTCGTCGTCGATGACGGGGAAGTCGGCGCTCTCCGACCGCCCGCCGGGGGTGCCGACCCGGGCGGTGCGGATCCAGGACGGGGCGTGCCGCGAGACGTCCTTCTCGAAGAACGAGCCGCGCTCGACGCCGTCGGGCCAGCGGACCATCGTGACCGGGCGGTCGCGCAGGTGCGGCAGCATCACCTCGGCTACGGCCAGGTAGTGCTCCAGCACCTCGGCCTTGGTGGTGCCGGTCATCGGGTAGAGGACCTTGTCCGGGTTGGTCAGCCGGGCCTTCCCGACGGGCGCGCGCCGCACCGGCGGCACGGGACGGGGCGCTGCCGGCCTCCCCGGCCCGGTGGCGACCTCCACCCAGTCCCCGCTCGGGCCGGGCGCGTACACCGACCCGCCGGCCTTGGCGATCACCGACGGCAGCCCCTGCGCGGCCACCGCCGTGACCACCTCCGCGCCCGCCCCGGGGAAGACCGGTGCCGGCCGCCAGTGCGCGCCCGCCAGCGGCAGGGCGTCGAGCAGGGCACGGCGCTCCCGGAACGGCAGCGCCGCGGTGTCGCGGCCGTCGAGGTGCAGGAGGTCGCCGATCCACAGGTCGGCGGTGTCGGGGGCCAGCTCGCCGTCGAACAGCGCGCGGGTGGCCGACAGGGAGGGGCCCAGGCCGCGCAGGTGGGGGAGTGTCGCGGTGAGGTCCTCGCCGTCGGCGTCGGCGACCGTGGCGCGGCCCCCGTCGACCCGGACGATCACCCGGCGCCCGCCGAAGCCGACCTGCAGCCACCAGTCGTCACCCTCGGGCAGCGGCCCGGGCGTCGGCTCCATCGGGCGGGCGTCGCGGGGGAGGGGCTCGTGGCCCGCGGGCGTGGGGTCCGAGCGGCGCAGCAGCCAGTCGTCCTCCCCCCGTCCGGTGCGGATGAACAGGTAGCGGCCCCGCGCGCGCTCGCCGTGGAACACCACCGCCACCTCGCGGTGGTGCCACTTCTCGGTCTCGTAGGTGCCGGTGTCCCAGATGGTCATCGAGCCCGCGCCGTACTCGCCCGCCGGGATCTCCCCGTGGAAGTCGAGGTACTCCATCGGGTGGTCCTCGGTGCGCACGGCGAGGCGCACCGTCTCGTTGTCGGTGGGTAGGCCCTTGGGCACCGCCCACGACGCGAGGACGCCGTCGTGCTCGAGCCGGACGTCCCAGTGCAGTCGCCGCGCGTGGTGCTCCTGGATGACGAACCGGGTGCCCGGGCCCGTGACCTGCGGATCCGTCTCCGGAACCGGCTCCGGCGTGCGTGCGGCATCGCGCTTGCGGCGGTACTCGTCGAGCGGCACCCGCACAGACTATTGCGCGCGTCACTGCACGGGTGCGAACATAGCCTGGCCTAAACAAAGGAGTGGCTGTGTACGTGTGCATGTGCTTCGCCGTGTGCGACCGGACCATCCGTTCGTGCATCGCGCGGGGCGCGCGCACCGTCGAGGAGGTCGGCGAGATCACCGAGGCCGGCACCGGCTGCGGCGGCTGCCAGGGCCACATCGACACCCTGCTCACGGCCACCCTGGCGCCATCGGTACTCGACGACCTGCCCGCCACCGGCTGAGGCGGCACTTACCGCCGATCAGGCGATCCTGCCTCGTTCGTGTCCGGAACGGGCCGTTAACGTCCGCGTCGACCCTTTCCCCCGACGCGAGGACACGACACCGATGCGTGGCGACCCCGAGATCATCGAGCTGCTCAACGCGCAGCTGACCAGCGAGCTCACGGCGATCAACCAGTACTTCCTGCACGCGAAGATGCAGCAGAACTGGGGACTCACGAAGCTCGCGGCCTACACGCGCGACGAGTCCATCGACGAGATGAAGCACGCGGAGAAGATCACCGACCGCATCCTGTTCCTCGAGGGCCTGCCGAACTACCAGCGGCTGGGCACGCTGCGGATCGGGCAGACCGTCAAGGAGCAGCTGGAGTCCGACCTCGCGATCGAGATCGCGGTCGTCGAGCGGCTGCGTCCCGGCGTCCAGATGTGCCGGTCGAAGGGCGACCACACCTCCGCGATCCTGCTCGAGGAGATCCTCGCCGACGAGGAGCACCACATCGACTACATCGAGACCAACCTCGAGCTGATCGACAAGCTCGGCGAGCAGCTGTACCTGGCCCAGCTCGTCGACCAGCCCCCGAACCCGGGCTGATCGGTCAGTCGGCGCAGGCCGGCTCCACCGCCCCCGCCTCCTGGTAGGACTCCGGCAGCCCGGTCACGCCGAGCTGCTGGAGCAGGGTGGCGGCGTAGGACAGGTTGCGGGTGGCGTCGCCGAAGCGGGCGACGCCCTGCGAGTACGCGTCGGCCGTGAGCGGGTCCGACGCCTCGACGATCCCCTGCCCCTCGACGAGCGACGCCCGGGCCTGCGTGAACTCGTCGATGACCAGCCCGAAGCCCGAGGCGATCGCCGGGGTCGGCGCGTTGTCGCGCAGGTAGGTGTAGTCGATCAGGGCGATGTCGATCGTCGCGATCGTGCGCGAGACCCCGGCGAGGTACTCCTGCCGGGCGACCGTCGGGTCCCCGGTGACCGTCGTCGTGCCCGTCGACTCGCTGATGTCGACGAGCAGGTCACCGCTCTCGCACAGCCGCCGTACGTACTGGGCCTCCGGGCCGTCCGGGTCGACGTCGGAGACGACCGCGGGCGTCGTGGTCGGCGGGGTGTCGACGACCGGGCCGGTGGCGGCGCGGTCGGCCACCGCCAGCGCCGTGGCCCCGGCCAACAGGACGACCCCGACGGCGGTCCCCGCCACCAGCAGCGCCCGGCGCCGTCCGGGACGCGGGGGGCGGGGCGGGAGCGGCATCGGCGGGGGAGCGCTCGCCCCGCGCAGCCACATAGCGACCTGTGGGGCCGTCGGACGGCGGGCGGGGTCCTTCGCCAGGCAGCGGCGGGCGATGTCGGCCGCGGCCGGCGGCATCCCGCGCAGGTCGGGCTCGGACTCCAGCACCCGGTAGAGCACCGCCGCCGAGCTCCCGGCCGCGAACGGGCCGCGCCCGGTGGCGGCGAAGCACAGCGTGGCGCCCATCGAGAACACGTCGCTCGCCGGTCCGGGCGGGCCGGTGCCGGCCACCTGCTCGGGCGACATGTACTCCGGCGTGCCGATCATCTCCCCGGTGCCGGTCAGCGGCGTCGCGTCGGAGGTGTGGGCGATCCCGAAGTCGATGACCTTCGCGCCGTCGGCGGCCAGCAGGACGTTGGCCGGCTTGAGGTCGCGGTGCACCAGCCCGGCCGCGTGGATCGCGCTCAGCGCCTCGGCGAGCCCCAGCGTCAGCCGGTGCAGCGAGCGCTCGTCGAGCGGGCCGTGGGTCAGCACCACCTCGCGCAGCGGCGGCCCCTCGACGAACTGGGTGGCCAGCCAGGGCGGCTCGCCCTCGGGGTCGGCGTCCAGGACCCGGGCGGTGAACATGCCGGCGACGGCGGTGGCCGCCGAGACCTCGCGGCGGAACCGGTGCCGGAACCCCGTGTCGCCGGCCAGGTCGTCGCGGATGACCTTCACGGCGGCCTGCTGGCCCTCCGGGGTGCGGCCCAGGTACACCCGGCCCATCCCGCCCTCGCCGAGGCGGCCGAGCAGGCGGTACCGCCCGACGCTGTCCGGGTCACCGGCCTGGAGGGGGTCCACGGGGCCAGCCTACTGAGCCGTCCGGCCCTGTCCGCCGTACGACTACGCAGGCGCGGGAGTGTCATAACGGGGGCCGGGGTGCGCCCCGAGGTGCGGGGGCGGGGGTTCGAAGATACGTTCGAGCCATGACTGACAAGAACGATGTCCCGGCCACGGCGGAGAAGGATCCCGACGACTGGACGACCGGCGACGAGCCCATGACGGGCGCGCAGAAGTCCTACCTCCAGACGCTGGCCACCGAGGCCGGCGAGCAGGTGCCGGACGACCTGTCCAAGGCCGACGCGTCGAAGCGGATCGACGAGCTGCAGGCCCAGACCGGCCGGGGTCAGTGACCCGCTCCTAACGATCCGATAATCGAGGTTATGACAGTTCGATCCGGCAGGGCCCGTCGAGCGGGCCTCCCCGGGCCGGGTCAGTCGTAGTCGCGCCAGATCTCCGAGACCCCGGCGGCCGGTACGGCGCCGGGGTCCGTGCGTCCCTCGACCGTCACCATCACCGCGCCCGACGGCATCTCCAGCACGACGCGCCGGTTGTTGGGCACGTCGGCCTGCAGGACGCCGCGCGGCATGACGTTGCCGTGGTCGTCGAGCGCCGTGATGAGCACGTGGCTGCCGCCCCAGGTGGATCCGAACGTGACCCAGGCGCGCTTGACGACGGCCGACGACCGGCCCGCCTCCACCATGGCGGTGGCGCGGAACGAGCCGTCGGGGTGCGGGGTGATGGGGATGCCGAACATGGCGACATGCTCTCAGGTCCGCACCGGGACCCCTCCCCCGCGCGTCACCCCGATGGAGCAGTGCCCGGCGGGCCGGGTGAGCGGGTCGCCGTCCTGCAGCGTGCGCCACCGCCCGCACGGGCAGCGCTGGTAGCTGACCAGGCCCTCCGAGGTGAGGTGCCGGGAGATCGTGAACCACAGGTGCGTCATGGCACCCAGCCTGCTGTAATGCCCTCGTGCACATCAACCCTTACGGGCGTGACCCCGTCCTGCTCGCCGTGGGCCTGGTGAACGACCCGCCCGGGTCCCCCGCCGCCCTGCGGGCCCGCTGCCTCGACGCGGGACTGGTCGTGGAGCGGGCGGTCGACGAGGCCGATCTCGCCGAGGTCCGGGCCTATCTGGACGCCTGGACCGGGATCGTCGACGCGCCGGACCCGGCCACGCGCGCGGCCCGGCTCAACGTGCTCCTGGCCGCGTCGGCGGCGTACCCACGGCTGACCGACCACGTCGGCACCGGGTGGCACATCCACTACCGCGACGACGACATGACCCTCGCCGGCGTCGTCCGATCGCTGGTCAGCGTGGGTACGGCGCTGCACCTGACCGGCCGCGGGATGCACCGCCTCGACCGGTGCGCCGCCGACGGGTGCCCGCGGGTGTTCGCCGACGTCTCCCGCACCGGCAGGCAGCGCTACTGCACCCCCGCCTGCGCCAACCGCGACGCCGTGCGGCGGCACCGGCGCCGCGGGTGAGCGGCCCCGTTCACCGTTCCGCGGACGCGGCCCACAGGTTGATCCCGCCCTCGACGGCGTGCTCGTCGATCCGCTTCAGCTCGTCGTCGTCGAAGCCGAGGTGGTCCAGGGCGCCGAGGTTGTCGTCGAGCTGCTCGACGCTGCTCGCGCCGATCAGGACCGACGTCACGCGCTCGTCGCGCAGGGCCCAGGCCAGCGCCAGCTGCGCGAGGCTCTGCCCGCGGGCCGCGGCCATGTCGTTCAGGGCGCGGACGTGGTGCAGCGTCTGCTCGGTGAGCAGGTCGGGCGAGAGCGAGGTGTCCTGCGCGGCGCGGGAGTCGGCCGGGACGCCGTCGAGGTACCTGCTGGTCAGCATGCCCTGGGCGAGCGGGGAGAACGCGATGCAGCCGATTCCCTCCTCGCCGAGCACGTCGAGCAGGTCCTCCTCGATCCAGCGGTTGAGCATCGAGTACGAGGGCTGGTGGATCAGCAGCGGCGTGCCCAGGTCGCGCAGGATCGCCGCGGCCTCGCGGGTGCGCTCGCCGGAGTAGGACGAGATGCCCGCGTAGAGCGCCTTCCCGGACCGGACGGCGGTGTCGAGGGCGCCCATCGTCTCCTCGAGCGGGGTGTCGGGGTCGAAGCGGTGGCTGTAGAAGATGTCGACGTAGTCGACACCCATCCGCGCGAGCGACTGGTCCAGGCTCGCGAGCAGGTACTTCCGCGAGCCGCCGCCCTGGCCGTACGGGCCGGGCCACATGTCGTAGCCCGCCTTCGTCGACAGGATCAGCTCGTCGCGGTACGGGCGCAGGTCCTGGGCGTAGATGGTGCCGAAGTTGGACTCGGCGCTGCCGTAGGGCGGGCCGTAGTTGTTGGCCAGGTCGATGTGGGTGACGCCGCGGTCGAACGCCCGGCGCAGGATGGCGCGCTGCGTCTCCAGCGGCCTGCCGTCGCCGAAGTTGTGCCACAGGCCGAGCGAGATCGCGGGGAGCACGAGCCCGCTGCGGCCGGTGCGCCGGAAGGTGGCGGTGCCGTCGGACCGGGCGTCGTAGCGGGTGGGGTCAGCGAGGTAGGTCACCGGACCATCCTGCACCCGGGGCATGATCGTCGGGTGACCCCCGACGCGTTCGAGCGACCCTGGGTGCGCGGGGCGCTGATGGCCGTCGCCGGGGCCGGGGTGGCGGTCGCCGTGCAGTGGGTCGGGCAGTCCGTCGCCCCGACGGTCGAGGTGCGTGCGGTGATCGACGCGTCGTCCGTCGAGTTGAGTGAGGGGCGCGGGGGAACGATCCGGGACCACACGGTCCGGGCCGTCACCGCGTCCGGCCAGGTGATCGACCTGGCCGGGTCGGGCAACGGGGCCGGGCTCTCGGCGTCGGCCGCCGGCCTGGACCGCGGCGTTCCCGTGCTGATCACCCGGTCCACCTACGACGGGGAGATCCTCGCCGTGCGCTCGCCGCTCGCGACGGTGCCGGTCGCGCAGCACGGCGCGGGCGTCCTGCTGCGCGTGATCGGCCTCGTGGTGGCCGCGGGGGCGCTGGTCCTCGGGGTGCGCGGGTGGTCGCGGAGCACCGTGGGGCTCCCGGTGCTGTGCGCGGTGGGCGGGCTCGCGCTGGCCGCGCTGCTGATCCGTCCCTCCCCCGACCTCGGGCCGTCGCGATACCCGCCGCCCGACGCGATGGCCGGGTACGCCGACCCGCCCACCGGTCCGTCGCCGGACCCGCTGCTGAGCACCCGCACCGTCGACGCCGTCGCGGCCCCGGGGACGCCGGTGCCGACCGAGCCGGGCGTCTCCCTCACCGTGACGGGTCCGCCGGTGCCCGGCACCGCCGACGGGTTCGCGACCGTCCGCATCCCGCTCGCCGTCGACCCCGGGGACGGCGCCCCGGTGCCGAACCTGCGGCTGATCGGCACCGGCGCGGGGCGGACCGTCGAGCTCCCGGAGTGCGGCCCGTCCGGGTTCCCGCCGCGGCTGACGGCCCCGGGCGGAGGCGTCGTCTGCTTCGCCGTGCCGGACGGCTTCGCCCCGCGCTACCTGGTCCTCACCGGCGACGGCGTGGCGATCGAGCTGGGGTGACCACCAGCGCGGACGCCAGCAGCGCGGCCGCGACGAGGCCGAGGGCGGGCAGGACGAGCGCGGCGCGGTAGCCGGCGGCGTCGGCGACCGCCCCGACCAGCACCGGGCCCACCAGGAACCCGAGGTAGCCGCAGGTGGCGACGCCGGCGATCGCCCGGCTCGCCGCGGCCGGGTCGCGGGCGCCCGCGGCGCTGAAGGCCAGCGGGACGACCGCGGCCAGGCCGAGCCCCACCAGCGCCAGCCCCGCGATGCCGACGGCCGGCGTCGGCGCGGCCAGGGTGACCGCGAACCCCGTCCCGGCGACCGCGCAGGACCCGCGCAGGACCCGTGGTGCCCCGGCCGCGGTCACGAGCCGGTCGGCGACCAGGCGCACCGCGACCATCGCCGCGGAGAACGCGACGAACCCCAGCGACGCGACGGCCGCCCCGGCGCCGGTGCTCGCCTCCAGGTGCACCGCGCCCCAGTCGTTGACGGTGCCCTCGGCGAGGAACCCGCAGAACGCGATGGCGCCCAGCGGCAGCAGCGCGCGCCCGGGGAAGGTGAACGCCCCGCCCTGCCCGGCGTCCGGGCCGGGGAGGAAGGCGCGCGTCGCCCCGGCCGCCGCGACGAGCAGCACCGCGCCGGCCACCGGGAAGTGGACGCCGATCGGGACCGCCGCGAGCAGTGCGCCCGCACCGGCCCCGACCAGCGCGCCGACGTTCCACCAGGCGTGGAAGCTCGCGAAGATCGGCCGCCCGTGGGCCTGCTCCACGCGCGCGGCGTGGGTGTTCATGGCGACGTCGAGCAGCCCGTTGCCTGCACCGAGCACGAGCAGGGCCGCGGTGAACCACGGCAGGTCCGGGGCGAGTGCGGCGGCCGGGAGCCCGGCGCACAGGATCGTTGCCCCGGCGAGCGCGGCGCGCCGGCTGCCGGTGCGGGTGATCAGCGGTCCCGCGGCGAGCAGGGCCGCGACCGATCCGGCGGCCAGCCCGAACAGCGCCACCGCGAGCCCGCCCGCGTCGAGGCCGAGCCGCTGCTGGGCGGCGGGGACGCGGGCGGCCCACGTGGCGAAGCCCGCCCCGCACACCGCGAAGACGACGGACACGGCGATCCGGGCGCGGCGGGTCACCGGGGCGTCGCGGACCGGCTCGGGGTCGTCCGGGCGCGCAGCACGTCACGAACGTACAAGAGCCGCGTTCCGCGGAACGCCGTCGACGACGCCGTCGACGACGCCGTCGACGAGGTGCGGCGCGGTCAGCGTGCGGTGAGCGTCTGCACCGTCAGCTGCTCGCCGGGCGGGGTGCCCGCGCAGCCGGTGCCGTCCATCGGCACGAACAGCGACGCGGTGTCGCCGGGCGGGTAGACCCGCAGACCCCGCACCGGGGTCGGCGAGCACACCGCGGCGTCGTAGTTCTCGACGTTCACCATCCGCACCTGCGCCCCGGCCGCCGCGCCGACGGCGAGGCGCACCTCCCCGCCGCGGGGGCCGTCCATCGCGGCGGCCGGGCCGACCTGGTGGCCGTCGTCGCCCGCGACGTAGGAGACGCCGGGGAAGCCCGTCAGCTCGCAGGTGCGGGTGCCGGTGTTGGTCAGCACGAGCGTGACGAAGCGGGACCCGGCCCCGGCGTCCCCGTCGGCGAGCGACCCGGTCAGCTCGCCGGTGGTGCAGCGCTCCGGGTCGCCGCCCCCTCCCCCGCCCGTCTCGGCGACCGGCGCGGGCGTCGCGGTGCCGGTCGGCGCGGCCGTCGAGGTCGGTGCGGGCGACGTGCCGATCACCGGTCCGTCCGGCGCGGTCGACGGCGGCCCCGAGCACCCGGCGAGCAGCGCCGCGGCCGCGACGGCCGTCAGCAGGCTCCTGGTCCTGATCATGAGATCCCCCGATCCCTCGTCGTTGCGAACCCACAACGAGAGACGTCCGGTCCCGGACATCGGTTGCGTCACGCAACGATCCGATCGGGTGATGCCGGATACGCTGTCGGCCATGTCGGCCACCCGCCTGCTCGTCCTGGGCATCGTGCGCGGCTACGGGCGCGCCCACGGCTACCGCATCGGCACCGACCTCCAGTCGTGGGACGCGGCCGACTGGGCCAACGCCAAGTGGGGCTCGATCTACCACGCCCTGCGGGCGATGACCGACGCCGGGATGCTGCTCGACCACGACGACGTGCCGGGGCGCACCGAGTACGAGCTCACGGACAAGGGCGAGGCCGAGTTCCTGAGGCTGCTGCGCGACGCCGTCCGTCGCCCGGCCAGCCGCCCCGACCAGCTCGGGGCCGCGCTCGCGATGCTGCCCTCGCTCTCCCGCGCGGAGGCGGTGCGGCTGCTGCGCGAGCGTTTGTCGGCACTGGAGGAGATCCGGGACAAGGCCCGCGCCCAGCTCGAGGGGTGGGTCGACGCGCCGCACTGGTCGGAGCTCTACGGGCTGTGGGAGCACACCGCGGCCGGTGGCGTCGAGTGGACGTCCGGGCTGATCGCGCGGCTCGAGGGCGGCGCGTACGCGATGGCGGGCGAGCCGGGCTCCCCCGGCCGGCCGGGCAGCTGGCCGTCGCTGCAGGAGTGACGCGCCGGGTTCGCGGCGATTCCCGTTTGCCTGTCCGCCCGAGGGTCGGGCACACTCGCACGACGGAGTTCAAGTTTGAGTATGGGAGACCGATGACCGAACGCACCGACCGGCGCGCCGTCAGGCCCCCCGCGGGGCTGAAGGAGATGAACGAGGAGCTGATGGAGCAGCAGCGGGCCGGCGCGCTGCCGTTCGACCTCCCGGTGCTGACCGTGCCGGGGCGGCGCAGCGGCGTCCCGCGGCACACGCCGCTGACCGTCCTGGACCGCGACGGCGTGCGCTTCGTGGTCGGCGGCTTCCCCGCCGCCGACTGGATCCGCAACCTCCGGGCCGCGGGCGGCCTCGCGAGCCTGCGCACCGGTGGCGTCGACGAGGCGGTGCGGCTCGTCGAGCTCGACGTCGCCGACGCCGCCGCCGTCCTGCGGGAGTGGCCCGTCGTGACCCCGCAGGGAGTGCAGATGATGAGGGACGCCGGGGTCGTCGACGACGTCACCCCGGACGCACTGGCCGAAGCGGCCGGAACCTGTCCGGTGTACCGCATAGAAAGGGTCGTATGACCGAGTACATCACCGTCACCGGCGCCCGGGAGAACAACCTGCGCGACGTGTCGGTCCGCATCCCCAAGCGGGCCATCACCGCCTTCGTGGGGGTGTCCGGGTCCGGCAAGTCGTCGCTGGTGTTCGACACCATCGCCGCGGAGGCCCAGCGGCAGCTCAACGAGACGTTCTCGGCGTTCGTCCGCGGGTTCCTGCCCAAGCTGGGCCAGCCCGACGCCGACCTGATCGAGAACCTGTCCACCGCGATCGTCGTCGACCAGAAGCGCCTCGGCGGCGGCTCGCGCTCCACGCTGGGCACCGTCACCGACATCAACCCGCTGCTGCGGCTGCTGTTCTCCCGCCGCAGCACCCCGCACGTGGGCCCGGGCTACGCCTTCTCGTTCAACGAGCAGGGCATGTGCCCGGGCTGCAACGGCATCGGGCGGCGCGTGCAGCTCGACCACACCGTCATGTTCGACCGCTCGAAGTCGCTCAACGAGGGGGCCATCCGGCACCGGGACTTCGCGGTCGACAGCTGGTACTGGCACATCTACGCCCAGTCCGGGAAGTTCGACAACGACAAGCCGCTGCGCGACTACACCGACGCCGAGTGGCAGCTGCTGCTGTGGGGGGCGGACGAGAAGGTCGAGCTCGCGGTCACGGGCAAGAAGTCGATGAAGATGGAGCTCGAGGGCGTCGAGGCGAAGTTCAACCGGATCTACGTCAACGCCGCCGAGGAGGGTGCGTCGGAGCGCAAGAAGGAGGTCGTCGCGGCGTACACGACCTCGGTGCGCTGCGCCGACTGCGGCGGCACCCGGCTCGCCGAGGCCCCCCGCACCGCCACGGTCGCGGGCGTCACGCTGCCGGAGGTGTGCGCGATGGACCTCGCGTCGCTGCACGCGTGGCTGCCGACCGTCCGCGACGCGGACGTCGCCCCCCTCGTCGACGAGGCGGGCGCCCGGATCGGTGCGCTGGTCGACATGGGCCTGGCCTACCTCACGCTCGACCGGGAGACCTCCACGCTGTCCGGCGGGGAGTCGCAGCGGATCAAGATGGTGCGCCACCTCGGGTCGTCGCTGGTCGACGTCATGTACGTGTTCGACGAGCCGACGATCGGCCTGCACCCGCGCGACGTCGGCCGGATGAACGCCCTGCTGCACCGGCTGCGCGACAAGGGCAACACGGTGCTCGTCGTCGAGCACGACACCGACGTCATCACCCAGGCCGACCACGTCGTCGAGCTGGGGCCGCGCGCGGGCACGGCCGGCGGCACGATCGTCTACCAGGGCGACGTCGCGGGCCTGCAGCACTCGGGCACGCTCACCGGTGAGTTCCTGCACCGCCCGGTCCGGGCCAAGGAGTCGCCGCGGCAGCCCACCGGCACCCTCCCGCTGCGCGACGCCACCGCGCACAACCTCCGCGGGTTCGACGTCGACATCCCGCTCGGCGTGCTCGTCGCGCTCACCGGGGTGGCCGGCTCGGGCAAGTCCACGCTGGTCCGCGAGGTGCTGGTCCCCCAGCACCCCGACGCGATCGTCGTCGACCAGAGCGCGGTGGCCACCTCCGTCCGGTCCACGCCCGCCACCTGGACCGGCGTCATGGACGCCGTCCGCAAGCTGTTCGCCAAGGAGACGGGCGTCAAGCCGGCGCTGTTCTCCTTCAACTCCGCGGGCGCCTGCCCCACCTGCAACGGCCTCGGCGCCGTCTACTCCGATCTCGCCTACCTCGACGGCGTGCGCTCCACCTGCGGCGACTGCGGCGGCCGCCGCTACACCGAGGAGGTGCTCGCGCTCACCGTGCGCGGGAAGTCGATCTCCGACGCGCTCGACATGACCGCCGCCGACGCCGTCGAGTTCTTCACCGGGCGCGACATCCGGCCGAAGCTGCAGGCCGTCGTCGACGTCGGGCTGGGGTACCTCACGCTCGGGCAGCCCCTGTCCACGCTGTCCGGCGGCGAGTGCCAGCGGCTCAAGCTGGCCAGCCGGCTGCACGAGGAGGGCAACGTCTACGTCCTGGACGAGCCCACGACCGGGCTGCACATGTCCGACTGCGGGCACCTGCTGACGATGCTCGACCGCCTGGTCGACGGCGGGAGCTCGGTGATCGTCGTGGAGCACAACCTCGACGTCATCGCGCACGCCGACTGGGTGATCGACCTCGGGCCCGACGGCGGCGACGGCGGCGGCTCGATCGTCTTCGAGGGCCCGCCCGCCGCGCTGCTCTCCGCCCCGGGCTCGTTCACCGGGGAGCACCTGGCCCGCCACGTCGGCGCCGGGGCCCGGTGACCGAGGCGTCCTTCCTGCCCGCCGATCCGCCGCGCGCCGGGACGCTGGTGATGTGGGGCGACCCGGCCCACCCGCCGGACGGGGTGCTGCGGGTCGCCGGGCCGCCGGACGGGGCGGTGCGGCCCGGGCCGGTGCGGCGGATCGGGATCGGGGACGCGCTGCCGCTGCTGCTCGCCGCCGACCCCGGGGCGTGCTCGGGCTCGGTGCGGTTCTGGGCGGCGGTCGCGCGCACGGCCCTCGGGCTCGTCGCGCGGGGCCGGCTGCTGCCCGGTGTGTCGCCCGGGGGGTGGGACGCCTGGCGGGCCGGCCCGCTCGACGCCTCCGACGCCGACCACCTGCGGGCGCTGGCCGCGGCGATGCCGGCGCAGGCCCGGGCGGTCCCGGCCGGCCCCGGTCTGCTCCCGGCGGCCGCGCCGCTGGTGCGGGCGTTCGTCGACGCGGTGGCCGACCACCTGCCGCGGACCGGCGAGGGCCCGTACGCCGGACCCGTCCCGGTCGCCGTGCCGGACCTGCGCGGGTGGGCGGCGGAGGCCGCGGCGGGCGTCGACGCCGGGGTGCGGGTGTCGCTGCGCCTGGATCCGGAGCGGCTCGACGGCGACCCGGCGGGGCGGCTGCGGCTCGTCGTGCAGGTCCACGCCCTCGACGACCCGACGCGGCTGGCCGACCTCGCCGACGTCTGGAGCGGGGCGGCGGCCGGGTTCGGGCCGGACGCCCGGGTCGACGCGCTGCGCGCCGTCCGCCGGGCCGCCCGGTTCTGGGCCCCGCTCGAGCAGCTGCTCACCCGCGCGGTCCCCGACGAGGCGGAGCTCGACGACGTCGACCTCGCCGACCTGCTCGACACCGGCGCCGCCGCGCTCGCCGCGGCCGGCATCTCGGTGCACCGCCCGCGCGACCTGGTGACGCCGCGGACGCAGGTGGTCGCCGGGGACGCGGGAGACGGGCCGGGCCTGCTGGGCGACGACCCGTTCCGGCTGGACTGGGAGGTCGCACTGGGCGGCGTCCCGCTCACCCCCGACGAACGCGACGAGCTGGCCCGCAGCCACCGGCCCGTCGTGCGGCTGCGCGGGGAGTGGGTGCTCGTCGACTCCGCGACCCGCCGCCGCGCCGCCGCCCCGGCCGCGCCGCCGGTGCCGGTCGTCACCGCGCTCGGCGCCGCGCTGGCCGGGGAGGTCGACCTCGACGGCGACCGCGTGCCGGTCCGCGCGACCGGCCGGCTCGCCGACCTGCGGGAACGGCTCACCGCTCCCCCGGAGCCCGAGCCCGCGCCCGACGGCCTCGCCGCGACGCTGCGCGACTACCAGCTCCGCGGCGTCGGCTGGCTGCACCGGATGACCGCGCTGGGTCTCGGCGCCTGCCTGGCCGACGACATGGGGCTGGGCAAGACCGTCACGCTGATCGCGCTGCACCTGCGCCGGGCCGCTCTCGGCGCCGGACCCACGCTGGTCGTCTGCCCGGCGTCGCTGCTGGGCAACTGGGAGCGGGAGATCACCCGCTTCGCCCCCGGGCTCACGGTCGCGCGCCACCACGGGCCGGACCGTGCACTGGGTGCCGCCGACGTCGTGCTGACGACCTACGCCACCATGCGCCTGGACGCCGGTGTGCTGGCCGCCCACGGGTGGGGGCTGGTCGTCGCCGACGAGGCCCAGCACGTCAAGAACGCGGGGTCGGGCACCGCGCGGGCGCTGCGGACGATCCCGTCCGCGGCCCGGGTCGCCCTCACCGGCACGCCGGTGGAGAACGACCTCGACGAGCTGTGGGCGATCCTCGACTGGGCCACCCCCGGCCTGCTCGGCTCCCGCGCCGGGTTCCGGCGCCGCTGGTCGGACCCCATCGCCGACGGCGACGCCGACGCCGCGGCCCGCTTCGCCCGGCTGATCGGACCGTTCCTGCTGCGACGCCGCAAGTCCGACCCCGGGATCGCGCCGGAGCTGCCGCGCAAGACCGAGACCGACCGGCCCGTCGCGCTCACCCCGGAGCAGGCCGGGCTCTACGCCGCCGTCGTCGACGATGCGCTGGCCCGGATCGCGGCGGCCGACGGGATGGCCCGGCGCGGGCTGGTGCTGGGCCTGCTCACCGCGCTCAAGCAGGTGTGCAACCACCCCGCCCAGTACGCGCGCGAGGTCGACCCGGTCCTCGTCGGGCGCTCCGGGAAGCTCGAGCTGCTCGACGAACTGCTCGACACGATCCTCGCCGAGGGCGGATCGGTGCTGGTCTTCACCCAGTACGTGGCCATGGCGCGGCTGCTGGAGCGCCACCTCGCCGACCGCGGCACCGGGCACGCGCTGCTGCACGGCGGCACCCCGGTCCCGCGCCGCGAGGAGCTGGTGGAGCGGTTCCAGCGCGGGGCGATCCCGGTGTTCCTGCTGTCGCTCAAGGCCGCCGGCACCGGGCTCAACCTCACCCGCGCCGACCACGTCGTGCACTACGACCGCTGGTGGAACCCGGCGGTGGAGGACCAGGCCACCGACCGGGCGCACCGGATCGGGCAGACGCGCCCGGTGCAGGTGCACCGGCTGATCACCGAGGGCACGCTGGAGGACCGCATCGCCGCCCTGCTGGAGAGCAAGCGCGCGCTCGCCGACGCCGTGCTCACCGGCGGCGAGGCCGCGCTGTCGGAGCTGTCCGACGCCGAGCTCGCCGAGCTGGTGGGGCTGCGGTGAGGGCCAGGGGCTTCCCCGCGTTCGCCGCCCGACCGGGACGGCGGGGCCGGTCCTGGTGGGCGCGGGCGTTCGTCGCGGCCCTGGAGGACGCGGCACTGGACGCGGGCGTGCTGCGCCGCGGCCGCCGGTTCGCCGGGAGCGGGCGGCTCGGGCCGATCACGGTAGCCCCCGGCCGGCTCTCCGCCGTCGCCGACGACCCCGACGACGGCCCGGTCGGCACCGTCGTGCACGTCCCGGTGCTCGACGACGCCGACTGGGACCGGCTGCGCCGCCAGACCGGTGCCGAGGCGGGCCACCTCGCGGCCCTGCTCGACGGCGAGCTGCCCCGCGCGCTCGTCGACGCCGCCGACGCGGCGGGGGTGGCGCTGCTGCCCGGGGTCGGCGACCTGGAGTCCGACTGCGACTGCCCCGACATCGGCGATCCCTGCCCGCACTCCGCCGCCCTGTGCTACCAGGCGTCCTGGCTGCTCGACGCGGACCCGTTCGTCCTGCTGCTGCTCCGGGGCCGTTCCGCCGACGACCTGGTCGACGTTCTCACCCCCGCCCCGGCCGGACCGGGCACCGTCGACCCGCTCGACCAGCCCGTGCCCGCCGCCGCGGCCTACGCCGGCACCCCACCCGACCCGCCGCCCGCCGCCCGCCCGGGCCCGGTGTCGGTGCCGGCGGTCCCTCCCCCACCGGGCCTCGACGCGGCCCTGCTCCCCCGCCTCGCCGCCGACGCGGCCGCCAGGGCCCGGGCCCTGCTCGCGGCGGACCGGCCCGGCGTCAGTGCCGCGCCGCCACCCGCCGCCGCAGCGCCCGGCCCGGCGCCGAGACGACCGTCTCCAGCGGGCCGCGGCGGCCGGCCAGACGCAGCCCCACCCCGACCGCGACGGCCACGGCGAGGTGGGTGAGCAGCGTCGGGATCCCCTCCGTCGGCCGGTCCGCGAGCCACACCACGTGCCCGGTGTAGAGCGTCAGCGGGACCGCTCCCACCGCGGCGGGCAGCCACAGCACCGACCGCGGCAGCAGCAGCGCCAGCCCGAGCACCGCGAGCGCCGTGCCGGTGGTGTGGGCCAGGTCGAACGGGGTGCCCGAGTGCGGGGCGTCGACGACCAGCCACCACCAGGTGTCGACGGGCGTGGTGCCGGAGAACCGCTCGCCGCGGAGGTCGAGCGCGGGACCCGCGACGCCCACCAGCCACGCCGAGCCGGCCGCCGCCGCCACGGCCAGCGCGACCCCGCCGCCGAGCAGCCACCCGGCCGTGCGGCGGTCGCGCAGGTCGAGCCGGCCCACGGCCATCCCCGCGAGCAGGTACGCGGTCCACGGCAGCACCGGGTAGTAGCCGGTCAGGGTCAGCGTGACCAGCAGCTGCCCGGGGTCGGCGAGCGAGTCGAGCGCGGCCTGCGGGCCCGGGCCGGCGGGCAGGCCCGCCCGCAGCACCTGGCTCACCACCGGGCCGGCGACGGCCAGCACCGCCGCCCCGGCCGCGAGCACCCCCGCCCGCAGCCGCAGCAGCGGGATCGCGACGACGAACAGCAGCGCGTAGTAGGCGAGGATGACCGCGATCGGGGGGCCGAGCCCGGCCAGCGCGAGCCCGAGCAGGCCGACGAGCAGCGCGCGCACCAGCAGGCCCACCCCGGCCGCGGCGTGGTCCCGGCCCGCGTCGTCCCGGCCCGCGTCGTCCCGGCCCGCGGGGTCCTGCAGCCCGCGCGTCGACAGCGCGATCCCCACCCCGGCGAGCACCGCGAACAGGGCCGAGGACCGCCCGTGCGCGACGAGCCCTGTCAGCGACGCCGACCCGCCGGGGTCCACCAGCGGCAGGGTGTGGGTGGCGAACATCCCCGCCAGGGCGACCGCCCGCGCGGCGTCGACCCCGAGGACGCGGTCGGCGCTCAGCGCCGCGTCACCTGGGTGACCGGCCCGTCCGGGGCCGCGTCGACGCTGCGCAGCCAGGTCTCCAACGCGTCGCGCGCGGCGGACAGCGGGGGCCGCTGGGCCGGGTCGTTGTGCATCGCGGCGTGCAGCAGCGCGGTGTGGGCGCTGCGCGTCGGGAGCTGGGAGAGCGGGGCGCCCGCGGCGGCCGCCCGCAGCCCGGAGACGGCGTCGGCGTGCGTGCCGCGGGGCGGATGCCCGGACAGGGCGTAGGAGATGGTGGCGGCGAGCTGCCACGAGTCGGACTGCGGGGTGGCCCGCTGCCCGCCCGCGACCTCGGGGGCGAGGAAGTCCGGGGTGCCGAGCACGAACCCGGCGACGGTCAGCGTGGCGTCGCCGGTGCGGCGGGCGATCCCGAAGTCGATCAGGTGCGCGTACCCCGCGGCGTCGACGATCACGTTGCCCGGCTTCACGTCCCGGTGCATCACCCCGCGGGCGTGCGCGGCGTCCAGCGCCCCGGCGACCGACGCCCACGCCCGGGCGGCCGCGATGTCGTCGAGCAGCCCGCGGGAGCGCACGAGCTCGCCGAGCGGGGTGCCCACGACGTGCTCCATCACCAGGACCAGGCCCTCGAGCTCGGCGAGTCCGGGGTCGCTGCGGGCGTCGACGAGGTCGAAGATGCGGACGCAGTTGGGGTGGCGCACCGAGCCCAGCGCCGTGGCCTCGCGCCGGATGCGCTCCTCGGTCTCGGCGTCGGGGGTGTGCGCGGCCTTGAGCGCGACCTCGTGGCCGAGCCGCGCGTCGTGGGCGAGCCAGACCTTGCCGAAACCGCCGGCGCCGAGGCGCCGGATCATCCGGAACCGCGGCTCGCCGGAGCGCGCGCCCGCTGCGGCCGCGGCCCCGAACAGCGGCCCGGGCGCGACGAGGGTCGGTGTCGGGCCCGCCCCGGAGCGCGGCACCGACACCAGGGGCTCCGGCGGGCGCGTGAACTGCCGCCCGGCCGCCGCCGACCGCGCGGACGCGACGTCCTCGGGCCGGGTCGGGGGCACCGGGCGGCTGCGGATCGGCGCGCTGCGGACCGGCCCCCGCGACACCGGGTCGGGTTCGCGCGCCGGGGCCTCCCGGCGCCGCGACCGCGCGGGCTCCAGCGAGCGGCGGACCGCCTCCCGGGACGGGCGCCCGGCCAGCAGCACGAGGAAGATCCCCACGAACGCCCCGCCGACGGCGCCGATCCACAGGTGCCCCGACGACCCCGCGGGCGTCGCCGCCGTGAGGAACGGCACCGCGAGTGCGGGGATCCAGAACAGGTGCACCGGCCAGGTGGGGCCGCGGCGCAGCGCGAGGCGGGCCTGGACCCACACGAACACCGCGACGAGCAGCGGCAGGACGGCGAGCACCCCGATCGCGAGCCCGAGCGCGGCGGGGTTCGCCGGGTCGAACGCCTGGCGGACCGACGTGCCGCCCAGGTAGTCGCCCTGCGAGGCGAAGACGAGGTCGGCGAACGGGACCGGGATCGGCTCGGCGAGTGCGGCGACGTCGGACGAGCGGAGGCCGGTGACCTGCTCCCCCGCGGCGGCCGACCGCACGACCTGCCCCGTGGCGGTGAACGCCAGCCAGGGCAGCAGCCCGGCGGACCCGACGCCGAGCACGACGAACCCGAGCGCGGCCCCGCCGCCGTAGCGCGACCCGATCCCCTTGCGCCACAGCGCCAGCAGGAAGGCCCCGACCGCGGGCAGCAGCCCGACCAGCACCCCCAGCACCGTGATCGCCCAGGCCCAGCCGCCGACGACCACGTCGGTGTTCAGCACGGCCCTCAGGCCGGAGATGAGGGCGGCGACCAGCGCGGTGACCCCGTCCACGCCGTCCTCCCCGAGCCTCTCGCCGCCACGACCTCCCCCACTATGGCATCACCGCGCCGGGAGGACTCCCAGCGCGTCCGGGGCGGCCCGCAGCGACGCCAGGTCGGCGAAGCCCGCGAGGGCGAGGGTGAGGTCGAGCTCGGCCAGCACGCTGCGCAGGACGTGCCGCACGCCCTCCTCGCCGCCGATCGCGAGCCCGTAGGCCATCGGGCGGCCGAGCAGCACGGCGTCGGCCCCCAGCGCGAGGGCGATCGCGGCGTCGGCTCCGGTGCGGACGCCGGAGTCGAACAGCACGGGCGCCCGCCCGCCCACGGCACCGACGATGCCGGGCAGCGCGTCGAGCGACCCGATCGCGCGGTCCACCTGCCGCCCGCCGTGGTTGGACACGATGATCCCGTCCATCCCGGCGTCGAGCGCGTGCAGGGCGTCGTCGACGTGCTGCACGCCCTTGAGCACGATCGGGCCGTCCCAGTGCTCGCGCAGCAGGTCGAGCCGGTCCCAGCGCAGCGCGGTGCCGGTGAACATCGGCACCCACCGCCCGACCGCGGCCATCAGGTCGTCCTCGGGGGCCTTCGCCAGCCCCGCCCGGAACGCCGGGTCGGAGAAGGGGATCGCCGTGCCCACGCCGCGCAGGAACGGCAGGTAGGCGCCGTCGAGGTCCATCGGGCGCCAGCCCAGCGTCCACGTGTCGAGCGTGACGACGAGCGCGGTGTACCCGGCCGCGCGGGCGCGGTGCAGCAGGCTGACCGTGACGGCGTCCTCGGTGGGCCAGTACAGCTGGAACCAGCGCGGGCCGTCGCCGCCGGCCTCCGCCACCTCCTCCGTCGTGTACGACGAGGCGGTCGAGAGCACCATCGGCACCCCCAGCGACGCCGCCGCGCGGGCCACCGCGAGCTCGCCGTCGGCGTGCAGGATCGACATGACGCCGACCGGGGCGGTGAGCAGCGGGGCCGGCGTCGCCGTGTCGAGCACGGTGGTGGACCAGTCGCGGGTCGTGGTCTCGCGCAGCATCCGCGGCACGAACCCGTGGCGGTCGAACGCGGCCCGGTTCGCGCGCATCGTCGTGCCCTGCCCCGCGCCGCCCGCGACGTAGCCGAAGGGCCCGTCGGTCAGGACGGACCGGGCCGCGGCCTCGAGCTGCGCCGGGTCGGTCGGGTGGCGGGGCACCTCGTCGCCCAGCCCGCGCAGGTAGATCTCGGCGGCGTAGGAGGAGAAGGGGGCGGTCATGAGGGCAACCTACGGTGGGCGTCGAGGTCGACGTTGAGCCGGTTCAGCAGGGTCGCCAGCGCGTCGCCGTCCTCGGCCGACCACGACTCCAGCACGTCCCCCATCCGGGTGGCGCGGCCCGCCCGGACGTGCCGGACCTGCGCGTCGCCCGCCGCGGTGAGCGCCACGCGCATCGCGCGGCCGTCGGTCTCGGTGGCGACGAACCCGGCCGCGCTGAGCCGGGAGACCCGACGGCTGGCGGTCGGCTTGGTCAGCCCGAGGCGGGCCGTGAGCGTCGTGAGGTCCTGCGGGCCGTGCTCGTCGAGCAGGGCCAGGACGGAGTAGGTGTAGCGGTCGACGGCCGGGTCGTCGCCGTAGCCGACGGCCCAGACCTCCTCCAGCGTGCGCCGCAGCAGCACGGTGACCTCGCGCTCGACGCGGGCGAGGACGGCGGTGTCGGAGATCACCGGCGGACGATCGGGACGAGGGGGCACGAACCCATACTACGTGTGTTGCGTCATGCAACGTTGCGGCGTGCAATGCAAGGCATGTGCGGACTCTGTGGATGGATCGACTACGACCGGAACCTCGACGACCCCGCTGCCCGGCGCGAGCTGGCCGACATGACCGCGACGATGTCCTGCCGCGGCCCGGACGACGAGGGGGTGTGGGTCGACGGCACCGCGGCGCTCGGGCACCGCCGCCTCGCCGTCATCGACGTGCCGGGCGGCCGCCAGCCCATGACGCTCACCGAGGAGGGGGCGGTGCGGCTCGCGCTGGTCTACAGCGGGGAGACCTACAACTACCGCGAGCTGCGCGAGCGCCTGGCCGCGGCGGGGCACCGGTTCGACACCGCCAGCGACACCGAGGTGGTGCTGCACGCGCACCGGGAGTGGGGCCGCGACGATCCCCGGGACGCCGTCCGCGAGCTCAACGGCATGTTCGCCTACGCCCTGTGGGACACCGGCGCGCAGGAGCTGACGCTGGTGCGCGACCGGCTCGGCGTCAAGCCGCTGTACTACTACCCCACCCCGCACGGCGTGCTGTTCGGCTCGGAGCCGAAGGCGGTGCTGGCCAACGCGCTGGCCGAGCGCGTCGTCGACGCCGACGGGCTGCGCCACGCGCTGTCGTTCGTCGCCGACCCCGGGCACGCGGTGTTCCGCGGGCTGCGCGAGGTGCCGCCCGGCCACGTCGTCCGGGTCGGCCGCGGCGGGATCCGCGAGGAGCGGTACTGGCAGCTCGCCGACACCGGCCACACCGACGACGTCCCCACCACCGTCGGGCACGTCCGGGAGCTGCTGGAGGACACCGCGCGCCGCCAGCTCGTGTCGGACGTCCCGCTGTGCACGCTGCTCTCCGGCGGGCTCGACTCCTCGGCGCTCACCGCACTGGCGGCGCGGAACACCCCGGACCGCGTGCGGTCGTTCGCCGTCGACTTCGCCGGCTACACCGAGAACTTCACCGCCGACGACGTCCGCGGCACCCCGGACGGCCCCTACGTCCACGAGGTCGCGCAGTTCGTCGGCACCGACCACACCGACATCACGCTGTCGACCGCGCAGCTGATGGACCCGGCCGTCCGCGCCGCCACGCTGCACGCCCGGGACCTGCCGGTCACCACCGGCGACCTCGACACCTCGCTCTACCTGCTGTTCCGGGCCGTCCGGGAGCGGTCGACGGTGGCGCTGTCCGGCGAGAGCGCCGACGAGGTGTTCGGCGGCTACCGCGACTTCCACGACGCCGACACCGTCGCCGCCGACACGTTCCCGTGGCTCGCCGGCCGCATGCTCGCCCACGACGTCACCGGGCCCGGGCTGTTCGACCCGGCCCTGACCAAGGAGCTCGACCTCGCCCACCACCTCGGCGACAGCTACCGCACCGCGCTCGCGCAGGTGCCCGAGCTGACCGGCCCCGCCGCCGCCGACCCGCACGAGCGGCGGATGCGCGAGATCTGCTTCCTCTACCTGACGCGGTTCCTGCCGAACCTGCTCGACCGCAAGGACCGGATGAGCATGGCCGTCGGGCTGGAGGTGCGGGTGCCGTTCTGCGACCACCGGCTCGTCGAGTACGTGTTCGGCACGCCGTGGGCGCACAAGACGTTCGACGGGCGCGAGAAGAGCCTGCTGCGGGCCGCCACCGCCGACCTGCTGCCGGAGTCGGTGGTGCAGCGCGTCAAGAGCCCGTACCCCTCGACGCAGGACGCGGGCTACGAGCAGGCCCTGCGCGACCGGGTCGCCGCGCTGGGCCCGGACGCTCCGGTCGCCCCGCTGCTCGACCCGGACGCGGTGCGGGCGCGCGTCGCCGAGCCCGTCGGGAACGGGATGGGGGCGCGCTGGGCGCTGGAGCAGGTGCTGGCCCTGGACGCCTGGCTCACCGACTACGACGTGCGGGTGGCCCTGTAGGCGGAATGCGGCCGCGCGGGTCCGGCGTTGGCGGTGACATGGGCCTCACCCGCACCACCGGACCGCTGTCCCCGCGCGCACCGCAGACCGTCAACTACGCGGTCGACGGACCGGCGCACAAGCTCCTCATGCACCCGTTCCCGCGACGGGTGCGCGCCGAGTTCGCCGGCCGCACGATCCTCGACACGACCCGCGGCGTCCTGCTGCACGAGACCGCGCTGCTGCCGCGGCTCTACGTCCCCGAGGACGACATCGACCTCACCGCGTTCGTGCCGAGCGCGCTGAGCACGCACTGCCCGTTCAAGGGCGACGCCGCCTACCGGACGCTGCAGGTCGGCGACCGGACCGTGCCCGACGCGCTGTGGAGCTACCCCGAGCCGGTCGGCTCCGCCTCCTGGCTGACGGGCTACGCCTCGCTGTACTGGGAGGCGGCCGACGCCTGGTTCGACGAGGACGAGCAGGTCTTCGCCCACCTCACCGACCCCTACACCCGCGTCGACGTCCGCCCGACGAGCCGGCACGTGCAGGTCTTCGCCGGTGACGAGCTGGTCGCCGAGTCGCACGCCCCGCTGCGCCTGGACGAGACCGGCCTGCCCACGCGCTGGTACCTCTCCCCCGGCGACGTCCGGGCGACCCTGACCGACAGCGACACCCGGATGCGCTGCCCGTACAAGGGCGAGTCGAGCTACCGGAACCTGCGCCTGGCCGACGGCCGCGAGATCGCCGACGCCGCCTGGGGCTACGCGGACCCGCTGCCGGAGTCCGCGCGCATCGCCGGGTACCTCAGCTTCCTGCACGACGACCTGCGCACGGTCGTGGACGGCGAGGAGATCTGACCGGCCCTCAGGACAGCCGCAGCGCGGCCACCGTCTCGCCGTCGTCGACCTCCCCGGTCGGGACGAAGCCCAGGCGGCGGTAGAACGGCTCGGGCCCGCCGGGGCCCTCCACCCAGCTGGTGACGAGCCGGGTGCGGCCCTGCTCCCGCAGCCGACCGGCCAGCAGGCCGATCGCGCGGGCCCCGATGCCGCGGCGCTGGTGGCGACGGTCGACCAGCGGCCGCCACAGGTAGGGATCGGGGACCGTCGAGGTGACCTCGGCGAGCATGAGGAACCCGGCGGGCTCGCCGTCCGCGGTGATCATCCGCAGCCACGGGACGAGCGGCACCCCGTCGACGGACTCGGGGAACAGGGCGTCGGCGAACGACACCGCGGTGGTGGCGACGAACCGCTCCTGGCTGCGGTGCGTCGCCAGCCGCCACACGGTGCGGGTGTTCGACGCGTCGACCGGTACCAGTGCGACGTCGTCCGGACGGCCCGTGGGGCGGGCGCGCCAGGCGTCGCGGTCGGCGGCCAGCAGGGCGTAGCGGTCGTCGTCGAGCCAGGCGCCGCGCACGAGCGCCGCGGACGGCGACCGGCCCTCGTAGCGGAACCCGAGCTGCTCGAGCAGGTGCGCGGAGCGGACGTTGTCGGGGTCGAGCGTGGCGGTGATCCGATGCACGCCGCGCCCGTCGAGCAGGGCGTCCACCAGCGCCGACACGGCCTCGCGGGCGAGGCCGCGCCCCTGGCGGTCGGCGCGGAACGAGTACCCGATCCCGGCCTGGTGCCCGGCCGCGTCGAGGCCGACGGCGAGGTCGCCGACCACCTCGCCGTCGTGCTCCACCGCGATCTGCACCCAGCGGCCCGGCTCGGGCCCGCGGGGTTGGGCGGCGAAGTGCTGCCGCATGGCCGCTGCGTCGACCGGGAGCGGCCAGTCCTGGAAGCGCGCCACCCCGGGGTCGTCGTGGTAGGCGGCGACGGCGGGTGCGTCGTCCGGGGTGCAGGCGCGCAGCGTCGACCGGGCGGTGCGGATCGGCAGCATCGGCGCAGTGTCGCCGACCGGGGCGGGTCTGCCGAGCGGATTGCGCCGCTGCCAGGGTGGGGTCATGACGTCCGTCGAGGTGCCGACGTCGGCGGGCCGGGTGCGCGGGCTCCGGGAGGGCCCGTCGGTGGTGTTCCGCGGCATCCCGTTCGCCGCGCCGCCGGTCGGGCCGCACCGGTTCGCCGCCCCGGTCCCGGCCGCGCCGTGTGACGGCGTGCGCGCCGCCCTCCGGCCCGGCCCCGCACCACCCCGGCCGGGCCACCCGACCACGGGCGACGACTGGCTCACCCTCACCGTGTGGACCCCCGACCCGGGCCGGGCGGCCCTGCCGGTCATCGTGTGGATCAGCGGCGGCGGCTACCTGGCCTGCGACTCCGCCGACCCCTTCCTGCAGGGCGACCTGCTCGCGGCGGCCGGTGCGGTCGTCGTGAGCGTCCACTACCGCACCGGGTGCGAGGGCTTCCTGCACGTCGACGGCGCGCCGGACAACCGCGCCCTGCTCGACCAGCTCGCCGCGCTGCGGTGGGTGCACGGGGAGATCGCGGCGTTCGGCGGCGACCCGGACTCGGTCACCGTCCTGGGCCAGTCGGCGGGGGCGGGGTCGATCGCCGCGCTGCTGGCGATGCCCGCCGCGGCGGGGGCGTTCCGGCGCGCGATCCTGCAGAGCGTCCCCGGCACGTACTTCTCGCCCGCGCTGGCCGCCGACGTCGCCGTCGCGGTGTGCGCGGGCCTCGACCGCACCCGGCTCGCCGACGTCGACCCCGACGTCCTGGTCGCGGCGACCGCGGCGGTGACCGACGGGCTGGTGCACCGCGCCGACGACTGGGGCGCGGTGGCCTGGTCGTCGACGCCGTTCTCCCCTGTCGTGGACGGGGAGGTGCTCCCGCAGGCGCCGTGGCCCGCGCTCGCCGCGGGGGCCGCCCGTGACGTCGACCTGCTCGTCGCGCACACCCGCGACGAGTACCGCCTGCTCGCCGCGCACCTGCCCGACACCGACGACGACGGGGTCGACGCGCTGGTCGGGCGGCTCGACCCCACCCCGGGCGCGGCCCGCTACCGGGAGGCGTTCCCGGCGTCCGAGGTGCGCGAGACCGCCCTGGCCGACTGGCTCCACCGGATGCCCGCCCTGCACCTCGCCGAGGCGGCCGACCGGGGCGGGGCCCGGGTGCGGCTCGCCGAGCTGCGGTGGGGCTTCGGCCCGGACGGCGCCTCCCACGGGCTCGACACCCTGCTGCTGTTCGGCTCGGCCGACCTGCGCGGCGAGGTCACCGCCGCCGGGCCCGCCGCCCTCGACGAGGCCGCCCGGCTCGGGCGGACGCTCCGCGCCGAGTACCTGGCCTTCGCCGCCACCGGCGACCCGGGCTGGCCCCGCTTCGACCGGCTCGCCCGGCGCACCCGCGTCCACGACGCGCAGCCCGGTGTCCTCGCCTACCCCGAGGAGGCCTCGCGCCGGATCTGGCGTGACCGCAGGTTCGGGGTGCTCGACCTGCCGGACCGGCCGGGGCTCACTCGTCGTCGACGAGGAGCGCCTCCAGCGCCGGCATCGCCGCGGCGAGGGCCCGGCGCTGCTCGTCGTCGAGACGGGTGAGGCGGCGGGCGACCAGCGCGGTGCGCGTCGTGCGGACCTCGGTGAGCCGCGTGGCACCCAGCTCGGACAGGGTGATCAGGACGCCGCGGGCGTCCTGGGGGTCCGGGGCGCGCACGACCAGGCCCTGCTCGTCGAGCGCGGAGAGCACGCGGCTCATCGTGGGGGCGGTGACCGCCTCGCGCCGCGCCAGGTCCGACAGGCGCAGCGGGCCGCACTGCTCCACCGTGACCAGCGCCGAGAGCTGCAGCGGCGGGATCGACTCGCGTCCGTCGATCCGGATGCGCCGGTGCAGCCGGCCCACGGCGAGGCGCAGGTGGGCGGCGAGCTCGGTCAGCTCGGCGTCGAACGGGTCGGGGTCCTCGAGAGGGGCGGCGTCGTGGGGGGCGGCCGCGTCGATCCGGTCAGAACGGGCGTTCATCCCCGCATCGTGCCAGGTCAGACCTTCCGCAGTCGCACCCCGGTGACGCTGTGGTCGGGGCCCTTGCGCAGCACCAGGCTGGCACGCCCGCGGGTGGGCAGGATGTTGCGCTGCAGGTTGGGCCCGTTGATCTCCGCCCAGATCTTCTCCGCCCGCGTCACCGCCTGTTCCTCGGTGAGCTCGGCGTAGCGGCGGAAGTAGGACTCCGGGTCGCGGAACGCGGTCTCGCGCAGCCGCAGGAAGCGGTCGACGTACCAGCGGCGGATGTCCTCGGTGGCGGCGTCGACGTAGACGGAGAAGTCGATGAAGTCGCTCACCGCCAGCGCCGCCCGCCCCGGCATCGACGACGCGGGCTGCAGGACGTTGAGGCCCTCCAGCAGCAGGATGTCGGGCCGGTGCACGGTGGCCTTCTCGCCGGGGACGATGTCGTAGACCAGGTGGGAGTACACCGGCGCCGCGACCTCGGCCCGCCCCGCCTTGACCTCGGTGACGAACCGCAGCAGCGCGCGCCGGTCGTAGCTCTCGGGGAAGCCCTTGCGGGTCATCAGGTCGCGGCGGGCCAGCTCGGCGTTGGGGTGCAGGAACCCGTCGGTCGTCACGAGCTCGACGCGCGGATGCTGCGGCCAGCGGGCGAGCAGCAGCTTGAGCAGCCGGGCGGTCGTCGACTTGCCGACCGACACCGACCCCGCCACCCCGATGACGAACGGCGTGCGCGCGCTCTGCGCGCCCAGGAACGTGCGGTAGGCGCGGTAGAGCCGGCCGCCCTCCTGCACGTGCAGGGTGAGCAGCCGCGAGAGCGGGAGGTAGACCTCGCGGACCTCGTCGAGGTCGACCTCGTCGCCGAGGCTGCGGACCCGCTCCAGCTCCTCCGCGGTGAGCGGCAGCGGCGTGGCCTCCCCCAGCTTCGCCCACGCCTCCCGGTCGAAGTCGACGAACGGCGAGGACGCCTCGCGGGCGAGGCTGCTGCGACCGGTCATGGGCGGCTGCCGTTCATGAGGGGTCAACCTAGGTCGTACCGGGCCCGACCGCGGGCGGGGGTGACGTGCGGCTCACCCGGGAGTGTCAAGGGTCACCGGCATCATGCGCCCATGGACCTGACCCGTGAGCAGGTGCTCACGCACCGTCTGCACGCGCACGGCCTCGTGGAGCGGGCGAGCGCGCTCACCGACGTCGCCGTGCTCGACCTCGGCGTGCAGAACTCCCCGCCCGGTTCCCTGCCCGTCGCCCTGTCCGCGCGCCTGCGGGAACCGCTGGGCCCCGACGAGGACCCCACCGACGGCGGGGCGTTCACCCTGGTCTGGTCGCACCGCGGGGCCCCGCACCTGCACCGCACCGCCGACCTGCCGGCCCTCGCCGCCGCCTGCTGGCCCCGCGACGACGCCGACGCCGCCGCCCGGCTCGGTTGGCAGAAGGCCCGCGCGGCCGCGTCGGGCGGGGCGGCCCGCTCGGCGTTCCGCACGGCGGCCGACGCGGTGCGGTCGGTGCTCACGGCCCCGATGACGAAGAGCGAGCTGAGCACCGCCGCCACCGCGGCCGTCCCCGCCGAGCTCTCCCCGTACTGCGCCGCCTGCGAGGTCCACCACATCGGCGAGCAGCTGCTCCGCGTCACCGGGCTCGCCGCCGGGGTGCGGCTGCGCGGGGCCCGGCCGCTCGTGCTGGAGCCGATCCCCGACTGGCCGGGCCCACCGGCCGACGACGCCGCGGGCACCGCCGCCCTGCAGCGCTCCTACCTGCGGTTCTTCGCACCGTCCACCGAGGTCGAGATCGCCTCGTTCCTGGGCACCTCGCGCGCGGCGGCGGCCCCCGACCGGCCCGACGACCTCGTCGCGGTGCGGGTGGAGGGGCGGGCCGCGGCCGCGCCGCCCGAGGTCGTCGACGCCGTGCGGGCCGCGGAACCCGTGCCGGTCGTGCGGCTGCTGCCGCCGTCGGATCCGTGGCTGCAGAGCCGTGACCGGGAGGTCCTGGTCCCCGACGCCGCGCTGCGCAGGACGATCTGGAAGCCGATCGGGTCGCCGGGGGTGGTGCTGTCCGGGATCGACGTCGTCGGCACCTGGCGCACGAAGCAGAGGGGCCGGACCCTGCGGGTGGAGATCGCGTGGTCCGGACCCCCGGTCGACCTCGGCGACGAGCCCGAGCGCCTGGCCGCGGTCCGCGGGGCGTCCGGGGTCGAGGTGGTGTGACGGGTGGCTCGGTCTGGGACCGGGCCACCCCGGGTACGTCACCGGAACGTGTCCCTAGACTGAGCCGACCGAAGCACCGAGGAGCCCGATGACGGTCCTGCTGTCCGTCCTGGGACTCCTGGGCGTCGCCGTACTGACGTTCGGCACGTTCGTGGCCGTCGCCTCGGAGTTCTCCCTCACCGCGCTGGAGCGCAGCCAGGTCGACGCCCACGTCGCCGAGGCCGACGACGCCCGCGCCCGCACGGTGCAGCGGGCCCACCGCGACCTGTCGTTCCAGCTCTCCGGCAGCCAGCTGCTCATCACCGTCACCACGCTGGTCACCGGCTACATCGCCGAGCCCGCGATCGCGTCGCTGTTCCGGCCGGCGCTCGACGCCGCCGGTCTGCCCGAGGGGCCCGCGGCCACCACCGCCACGATCCTGTCGCTGCTGGTCGCCACCACCCTGTCGATGGTGTTCGGCGAGCTGGTGCCGAAGAACCTCGCCATCGCCAACCCGCTGCGCACCGCGCGCAACGTCGTGTGGCTGCAGAGCGGGTTCGCGCACGCCTTCCGCTGGCTGATCAGCGCGCTCAACAGCGCCGCCAACGCCGTCGTGCGCCGGGTCGGCGTCGAACCGGCCGAGGAGCTGCGCTCGGCGCGGTCGCCGCGGGAGCTGTCGTCGCTGGTCCGGTCGAGCGCGCAGAGCGGCACCCTCGACGCGGGCACCGCCACCCTGCTCGACCGGTCGCTGCGCTTCACCGACCGCGTCGCCGAGGATCTGATGACCCCCCGCGTCCGGGTGGCCTCCCTCGACGCCGACGACACCCTCGCCGACCTCATCGCCCTCGCCCGCCGCACCGGCTTCTCCCGGTTCCCGGTCGACGCGGGCGACCCCGACACCGTCCTCGGCGTCGTGCACGTCAAGCAGGCGTTCGGCGGACCGGACCGCCGCACCCCGCTGCGCGAGCTCGTCCAGACCGTGCCCACCGTCCCCGGCTCCCTCGACGGCGACGCCCTGCTCACCGCGCTGCGCGGCTCCGGGCTGCAGATGGCCGTCGTCGTCGACGAGTACGGGGGCACAGCCGGGATCGTCACGCTGGAGGACCTCATCGAGGAGATCGTCGGCGACGTCCACGACGAGCACGACGGCGCCGAGCGCGCCCAGGTGCAGCCCCTCGTCGACGGCGGGTGGCTGGTCTCGGGCCTGCTGCGCAGCGACGAGGTCGTCGACGCCACCGGGTTCGCGATGCCCGACGGGCCCTACGAGACCCTGGCCGGGCTGGTGCTCGCGCAGCTGGGCAGGCTCCCCGACGTCGGCGACGAGCTGGTCGTCGACGGGCGGCGGTTCACCGTGACCCGCCGCGACCGCAACCGCGTGGCGGAGCTGCGGATGCACCCGGCCCAGCCGGCGCCCGCCGTCCAGGAGGCCTCCCGTGGGTAGCGACGTCCTCGCCCTGCTCGCCGCGGTGCTGCTGCTCGCGGCCAACGCGTTCTTCGTCGGCGCCGAGTTCGCGCTGGTCTCGGCCCGGCGCGACCGGCTGGAGTCGATGGCCGACTCCGGTCAGGGCTCCGCCGCGGTCGTGCTCCGCGCGCACGCCGACCTCTCCCGCATGCTGGCGGCCTCGCAGCTGGGCATCACGATCTGCTCGCTGCTGCTGGGCCGCCTCGGCGAGCCCGCGGTGGCCCACCTGATCGAGGGCCCGCTGGCGTTCGTCGGCCTGCCCGAGGCCGTGCTGCACCCCCTCGCGTTCGCGATCTCCCTCGCGGTCGTCGTGGTGGCGCACATGGTGCTGGGCGAGATGGTGCCGAAGAACATCGCGATCGCCGGACCCGAGGCCGCCGCGATGTGGCTGGTGCCCCCGTTCCTGGTGTTCACCACGGTGGCCCGCCCGCTGATCGCGTTCTTCAACTTCCTGGCCAACGGCGTGCTGCGCCTGGTCGGGGTGGAGCCGCGCGACGAGCTGGAGGCCGCGTTCACCTCCGGCGAGCTGGCCGACCTGATCACCGAGTCGCGCCGGGAGGGCTTCCTCGACGACGAGGAGACCAGCCGCCTCACCCGCACGCTGCGCTCGGCGCAGGCCACCGTCGCCGACGTCCTCATCACCGCGGGCGACCTGGTGACGCTCCCGCCGCACCCCGTCGTCGGCGACGTCGCCCGCGCCGTCGCCGACACCGGTTACTCGCGGTTCCCGCTGCGGGCCCGCGACGGCCGCCTCACCGGGTACCTGCACGTCAAGGACATCCTCGACCTGGCCGACGACGAGGCCGCCGCCGTGCCCCCGGCCCGCGTGCGGGCGCTGCCCGAGGTGTCGACCGGGGCCCGGCTCGACGAGGCGCTGGCCGTGCTGCGGCGCCACCGCGCGCACCTGGGCCGCGCGGTCGGCCCCGACGGCGGCACCGCGGGCGTCGTCACGATGGAGGACCTCATCGAGCGCTACGTCGGCAACGTCCGCGACGCCACCCACGCGCCGGGCGACCGGGTGCGGCCCGCGTAGGGCACCGTGTCCGCCGGCCGCCTCGGCCCCGGGTAGCGTCGCCGGGGTGCGGGTGCTCGACGAACCGACGTGGCGCGGCCGGGCCGCCGCCCACCGCGCCCGCGTGGAGGTCTGGACCGTCCCGCACCGGGAGCGCCGCCGCCGCGGCGAGGCCCACCCCGTCATGGACTTCCTGTTCACCTACTACTCGCTGCGCCCCGTGCGGCTGGAGCAGTGGGAGCCGGGCCTGGGCGTGGCCCTGCGCGGGGGCGAGGACCGGCCGGGCCGGGTCCGCGACGGCGACGCCGTGCACCTCGACCCCGCCGCCCTGCCCGAGCGGCTGACCGGCACCGCGCGGTTCGTCCGGGCCCTGCTCGACGCCACCGCGTCGCGCCCGCCGCGGCTGGGCTGCTTCGGGCTGCACGAGTGGGCGATGGTGTACCGCACCGACGCGCCCCGCCACGGCGCCGTCCCGCTGCGGCTGGGATCCGCGGGCACCGACGCGGTCGTCGAGTCGCTGCCGGTGTACTGCACCCACCACGACGCGTTCCGCTTCTTCACCGCGGCCGCGGTGCCCCGCAACGCGCTCACCCCCACCCGGGAGGCGCAGGTGGACAACGAGCAGCCGGGCTGCCTGCACGCCACCATGGACCTCTACAAGTGGGCCTACAAGCTCTCCCCCGCCACCCCGTCGGAGCTGCTGGCCGACTGCTTCGCCCTCGCCGTCGACGTCCGCGAGCTCGACATGCGCGCGAGCCCGTACGACCTCGCCGATCTCGGCTACCCCCCGGTCCGCATCGAGACCCCGGCCGGGCGGGCCGAGTACGCCCGCGCCCAGGCCGGGTTCGCCGAGCGGGCCGCTCCCCTGCGGCGTCGCCTCGTCGAGGTCTGCGACCTCGTCGCCCCGCCCTCCTCCTGACGCACCGGGCCGGCCTCGGCCGGTCGAGGCCGTCGTCGTCGGTCAATGAAAGATCGACGGTTCGATAGCGTCAATGTTTCATTGACATCGGAGAGGAGGTATCAGGGGGAGGCGGTGGGCGCTCGTCGATCTGCGGGCGGGCGCGGACCGGAGGGGGTCGCGCCCGCCCGCACGCCTACCGGCAGGGCACGTTGGCCGTTCCCCTGGCCGCACCGACGGCCCTGTTCGTGCAGGTCACGCGGTTGCGGTCCTTGTTGGTCGAGAGGTTGATCCCGTACCCGGGGCCGTTGACGGTGGCGGTGTTGCCGCTGAAGACGTTGTCCAGCCCCCACCCGTCGAGGATCCGGTGGAGCTGGAAGCCGTCGGTCGGGGCCGTGGTGCCGACGTTGCCGCTGATGGTCCAGCCGTTGCCCTTCACGTCGACCCAGGAGTCCGCGTCGGTCATCCCGGTCCCGGTGAACCGGTTGTTGCGCAGGATCCCGCCGGTCGTGCCCTCCTTGAGGTCGACGGACTCGGCGCGCGTCGCGGAGATGTCGTTGCCCTCGATGAGGTTGCGGTCGCTGCGGTCCGGCCGGCAGGCGGTGTAGGTGCACCAGTTGCTCTGCGCGGTGCCGACGTAGATGCCCTCCCCCACCGCAGGCGTCCGGGAGCCGGCGTCGCGGATGACGTTGTTGCGCACCGCGTTGTCGGAGCTGTTGCGGCGCAGGTGCAGCGCCTCGTCGCCGGTGCCCTCGACGAGCAGGCCCTCGATGCGGCTGTCGCGGGTGGCGTCGGCCATCACGCCCTTCTGCCCGCCGCGCACGGTGAACCCACTGACCTGCCAGTACCGCGCCCCGTCGAGGTGCAGGGTGTACCCGGTGGCCGTCGTGCCCGCGGTGAGGACGGCGGTGCGGGGCCCACACAGCACGACCGGCCGGGTCGCCGTCCCGGCCCCGCGGGCGACGAAGGTGCCGGTGTAGGTGCCCGGGGCCAGCCGGACCACCGACCCGGGCCCGGCCGCGGCCAGCGCCCGGGTGAGGCCCGCGGCGTCGGAGACGAGCGTCCCGCCGGAGCACGCCCGCGTCGACGGCGGCGCCGCGCTCCCCACCGAGGGGAGCGCGAGCAGCAGCGCCGCGGCGAGCGGGACGACGAGCAGGCGGGCGAGCGTCATGCCCCACTGTCGTCGCTCCCGCACCGTCCGTTAGGCGGAGTGTGGGCCGTTCAGCCCAACGGAGCAGTGCCGTCCGGGGTAGGGCCGGAGCGGGGCCGTCAGGAGTACGCCTCCACCGGCGGGCAGGAGCAGACCAGGTTGCGGTCGCCGTGGGCCCCGTCGATCCGGCGCACCGGGGGCCACACCTTGCGGTCGTGCACGCCGGGCGTCACCCCCGTCGGGTAGGCCGCCAGCTCGCGCGGGTACGGGTGGTCCCACTTGTCGGCGATGCAGGCCGCGGTGTGCGGGGCCCCGCGCAGCGGGTTGTCGTCGACCGGCCACTCCCCCGCCGCGACGCGGTCGATCTCGCCCTTGATCGAGATCATGGCGTCGACGAAGCGGTCGATCTCGGCGAGGTCCTCGCTCTCGGTGGGCTCCACCATGAGCGTGCCGGCCACCGGGAACGACATGGTGGGTGCGTGCAGGCCGTGGTCGGCGAGGCGCTTGGCCACGTCGTCGACGGTGACGCCGGTGTCCTTGGTGATCCCCCGCAGGTCGAGGATGCACTCGTGGGCCACCTGGCCGTCGGCGCCCGCGTAGAGCACCGGGTAGTGCTCCCCCAGCCGGACGGCGACGTAGTTGGCCGCCGCGACCGCGGTGAGGGTGGCGCGGCGCAGCCCGTCGAGCCCCATCAGCCGGACGTAGGCCCAGGAGATCGGCAGGACGCCGGGGCTGCCGTGCGGGGCCGCCGAGACCGGTCCGACGACGCCGCGCCCGGGCAGGAACGGGGCCAGGTGCTCGGCCACCGCCACCGGGCCGACGCCGGGGCCGCCGCCGCCGTGCGGGATGCAGAACGTCTTGTGCAGGTTGAGGTGGCTGACGTCGCCGCCGAACGCCCCCGGCCGGGCGACACCGACCAGCGCGTTGAGGTTGGCGCCGTCGACGTAGACCTGCCCGCCCGCCTCGTGGACGGCGTCGCAGACCTCGCGCACCTGCGCCTCGTACACGCCGTGCGTGGACGGGTAGGTGATCATCAGGGCGGCGAGCGCCTCGCGGTGCTCGGCGATCTTCGCGTGCAGGTCGTCGAGGTCGACGTCGCCGGTGGGGGCGGTGGCCACCACGACCACGCGCATCCCGGCCATCACCGCCGACGCCGCGTTGGTGCCGTGCGCGGAGGCGGGGATCAGGCAGACGTCGCGGTGGTCGTCGCCGCGGGAGCGGTGGTAGGCCGCGATCGCCAGCAGACCGGCGAACTCGCCCTGGCTGCCCGCGTTGGGCTGCAGCGACACCGCGGCGTACCCGGTGAGCTCGGCGAGCCAGCGCTCCAGGTCGGCGATCAGCTCCAGGGACCCCTCGGCGTCGGCGGCCGGGGCGAACGGGTGCAGGTCGGCGAAGCCGGGCCAGGTGATCGGCTCCATCTCCGCGGTCGCGTTGAGCTTCATCGTGCAGGAGCCCAGCGGGATCATCGTCCGGTCCAGCGCGAGGTCGGCGTCGGCGAGGCGACGCAGCCAGCGCATCAGCGAGGTCTCGCTGCGGTGCTCGTGGAACACCGGGTGGGTCAGGTACTCGCTGGTGCGGGCCAGGCCGGCGGGCAGGGCGTCGTCGGTGGCGGCGTCCAGCTCGTCCACCGAGCCGGTGACGCCGAACGCGGCCCACACCGTCTCCAGGTGCGCGCGGGTGGTCAGCTCCGAGCACGCCACGGCGAGCGTGTCGACGTCGACGCGGCGCAGCGCGATCCCTGCGTCGTGGGCGGCGGTGGCGATCGCGTCGGCGCGGCCGGGGACCCGGGCGGTGACGGTGTCGAAGAAGGCGTCGTGGACCGGCTCCACTCCCCCGGCGCGCAGCCCGGCGGCCAGCACCGCGGTCATCCGGTGCGTGCGCCGCGCGATCGTGCGCAGGCCGTCGGGACCGTGGTAGACGGCGTAGCAGGCGGCGACGACGGCGAGGAGCACCTGCGCGGTGCAGATGTTGGACGTGGCCTTCTCCCGGCGGATGTGCTGCTCGCGGGTCTGCAGCGCCAGGCGCAGCGCCGGGTTGCCGTCGGCGTCGCGGGACATCCCGACCAGGCGTCCCGGCAGCTGGCGGGCCAGCTTCTGGCCGACGGACAGGAACGCGGCGTGCGGGCCGCCGAACGCCATCGGCACCCCGAAGCGCTGCGTGGTGCCGACGACCGCGTCGGCGCCCAGCTCCCCGGGCGGGGTGAGCAGCGTCAGCGCGAGCAGGTCGGCGGCCACGGCCACCAGCGCGCCGCGCTCGTGCGCCTCGGCGATCAGCGCGGACGGGTCGCGGACCAGCCCGGACGCGCCGGGGTAGGACAGCAGCGCGCCGAAGAACTCGCCGTCGGGCAGCCCGTCGTCGATCACGAGCTCGATGCCGAGCGGCTCGGCGCGGGTGCGCAGCACGTCGATCGTCTGCGGCAGGGTGTCGGCGTCGACGACGAACCGGTTGCTCGGCGACTTCCCCGCCCGGCGCAGCAGCGTCATCGCCTCGGCGGCCGCGGTGGCCTCGTCGAGCAGGGACGCCCCGGCGACCGGCAGCCCGGTGAGGTCGGCGACGGCGGTCTGGAACGTCAGCAGCGCCTCCAGCCGGCCCTGGCTGATCTCCGGCTGGTACGGCGTGTACGCCGTGTACCAGGCCGGGTTCTCCAGCACGTGGCGGCGGATCACCGGCGGCGTGATCGTGCCGGAGTAGCCCAGGCCGATCATCGGGACGGTCACGGTGTTGCGCGCGGCGAGGGCGCGCAGCTCGGCGAGCACCTCGGTCTCCGACGCCGCGGGGGGCAGCGTCGACGGCGCCGCGCTGGACGACCCGGGGGGCCCGTCGTGGATGGTGTCCGGCACCGCGCGGTCGGCCAGCTCGTCGAGCGAGGCGACGCCGACGGCGGCGAGCATCGCGTCGAGATCGGCGGGGCGGGGCCCGATGTGCCGGTCGGCGAACGGCACACCCTGCTCCAGGGCGGCGAGCGGGATGCGGTTCGTGCTCAACGGACGACCTCCGGGGTGACGCGGGCAGGACCGAGCTGCCCTCCCCCTCTGTCACCACCCGAAGGCACCTGAGAGATTCACCTGCACCCGCAGGCTTTCCCCGTCGGCGGACGCTCGCGCGTCACTTTCCAGAGGCGTCTGCCCGCGCGGTCCGTGTGCCTGAGAGGTTCCGGGGAGGATTTGCTCCTTCGGCGCCCGGCCCGACCTCGACCGGATCTCTTCCGCGCGGCCGTCGACCGCCCCGACACCCTACCGCGGTGCACCGGTCCGTGACCGCGGTCCGGTAGTGCTACGGACGCGACGCGGGTCACCCCGGCGACACACTTCCGCCATGACCTCGACACCCCCGCCCGTCTCGCCCACCTCCGCCGCTTTCCACATCCAGGCGGTCCTGTCCTTCGGGATCTCGCTCACCGCGGTCGCCGTCGCCGTGGTCTACCTGCCGGCCGACGGCTGGGTCCGCGCGTTCCTCGGGCTCGGCATCCTCTACGTCACGACCTCGGCGTTCACCCTCGCCAAGACGATCCGCGACCGCCAGGAGGTGAGCACCGTCGTCACCCGCGTCGACCAGGCGCGCATGGACAAGCTGCTCGCCGAGCACGACCCCTACGCGGTGCGCTGAGCCAGGAGGGTCAGGAGATGGCGCGGCGGGCGCGGCGGCGGGACAGCTCGTCCTCGGGCGTCTCGTCGACGCTGCCGCCGTCGGCGCGCTCGACCGGGAAGTCCTTGATGGAGCCGCTGATCTCGCGCATCGCGCCGGAGACGGCGATGCCGAAGACGCCCTGGCCGCCCTGCAGCAGGTCGACGACCTCCTCCGGCGAGCTGCACTCGTACACCGTGGTGCCGTCGGAGAACAGCGTGATGCCGGCGAGGTCCCGTATCCCGCGGCGGCGCAGGTGCTCCACCGCCACGCGGATGTTCTGCAGCGACACCCCCGCGTCGAGCAGGCGCTTGACCACCTTGAGGACCAGCACGTCCTTGAACGAGTACAGGCGCTGCGATCCCGAGCCGGCCGCGCCCCGTATCGAGGGCATGACCAGGCCGGTGCGCGCCCAGTAGTCGAGCTGGCGGTAGGTGATGCCGACGACCTGGCACGCGGTGGGCCCGCGGAAGCCGACGAGCTGGTCCGGCATCCCGTCGAGCCCGGCACCCAGGAGTGGGTCGGGGAAGAGCTCACCCTGCTCGGGCTTACCCGACGGCGGGTTGTCCACCGAACTCCCTCCCGCCGAGGTCCCGCGATCGGGACCCGCTGTCGGAGCTGACCGTAAGCGGGTCGACGCTCCCGGTCAACGCGGCGCGCCGGGTGGCGTCACCCGATGACGGGCGCGTCGCGCCCGGTGGTGCGCCGGTTCGACCCGTTCAGGGCTGGGCGCCGCGGAAGTCCTCCGGCGAGATGGAGTCGAGGAACTCGCGGAACTTCTCGACCTCGTCCTCCTGCTCGTCGGGGATCACGAGGCCCGCCTCGGCGAGCACGCTCTCCTCGGCGTGGATCGGGACCCCGATCCGCAGGGCCAGCGCCACCGAGTCGCTCGGCCGCGCCGACACCGTGATGCCGCCGTCGAAGATCAGCTCGGCGTAGAAGGTGCCCTCCTGCAGATCGGTGATCCGCACCTGCTCGAGGCGACGCCCGAGCGAGGAGATCACGTCCTTGAGGAGATCGTGGGTCAACGGCCGGGCCGGCTTGACCCCCTGCTGCTCCAGGGCGATCGCCGTGGCCTCCACCGACCCGATCCAGATCGGCAGGTAGCGGTCACCGCTGGTCTCCCGCAACAGGAGGATGGGCTGGTTCGCGGGGAGTTCAACTCGGACTCCCACGACGCGCATCTCACTCATGCGCTCTCCTCCTCCTGGGTCGTGCTCCGGTGCCGAGGCCGCTGGATCCTGCGATCGGGCCGCCCCGTGTCCGACGGTGTCGACGCTACACGGGCGACCCCGCCCGCGCCCGACTCCGGACGGGCGGCGGGCCGCGTCGTGCGCGTCACTCGGTGCCGGGCTCCTGCGGTCCGGTGAGGAAGACGAGGCGGAACTTCCCGATCTGGACCTCGTCGCCGTTCGCGAGCACCGCGGTGTCGACCGGCTCGCGGTTGACGTAGGTGCCGTTCAGGCTGCCGACGTCGACGACGACGAACTCGCCCGAGTCGCGGCGGAACTCCGCGTGGCGACGCGAGACGGTGACGTCGTCGAGGAAGATGTCGCTGTCCGGGTGCCGTCCCGCGCTCGTGGAGACGCGGTCGAGCAGGAACCGGGAGCCGGCGTTCGGGCCGCGCTTGACCACCAGGAGGGCGGCCCCAGCGGGAAGCGCGTCGACGCCGGAGATCGGCTGGTCCTGAGCGGGCGGCTCGGCGTCGGCGAGGAAGTCGGCCCGGAAGACCGACGTCATCTCGGGGGCGCGCTCCGGCGGTACGCCTGGCCCGTCGTTCGTGGTCACCTCGGGGTCTCCTCCTGCGGTGGTGGGGCGGTGGATCGGTCGGGGGGAACCTACCGTGCCTCGCGGGCACGGCCGGGGTCAGGCGCCCGTCAGCTCGGCGTAGGCCGCGGCGTCGAGCAGGGCGTCCAGGCCGCCGTCGGTCACCCGGAGGTCGATCATCCAGCCGGCCTCGTACGGGCCGGAGTTGACGAGCTCGGGGCTGTCGGCGAGCGCCTCGTTGACGGCGACGACCTCGCCGGTCAGCGGGGAGTAGATGTCGGAGACGGACTTGGTCGACTCGACCTCGCCGACCGAGGCGCCGGCGGCCACGGAGGCGCCGACGTCGGGCAGCTGGACGAAGACGACGTCACCGAGCTGGTTCTGGGCGTGGTCGGTGATACCGATGCGGACGACGCCGTCGCCCAGCTCCCGCACCCACTCGTGCGCCTCGGTGTACCGGAGATCGTCGGGAATCACGCCGGGAGCTTAGTCGGGGGACGGAAGGGCCGACGGAGGAGGCCCGGGGTGGGCAGGGCCGGTACGCATCGCCAGCACGAACTGGGTCAGGTACAGCACCCCGGACCACAGGTACAGCGCCGTGCCCCAGGCGGCGAACGCGAGCCCCAACGGGAGGGCGATCGCCGCCCACACCCCGTCGGCCTGGCCCAGCAGCAGCAGCGGGAACGCGTAGAGCAGCAGGAACGTGGCCGCCTTGCCCAGGTAGGTGACGACGAACGGCCCGTAGCCCCGCCCGCGCAGCACCAGCACGCAGCAGGCGAGCACCACGTCGCGCGCGACGAGCAGCACCACCACCCACCACGGGACGACCTCGCGGATCCCCAGCGCCACGAGCGCGGCGAGGATGTAGAGGCGGTCGACGGCCGGGTCGAGCAGGGCCCCGAGCCGGGAGTACTGGCCGAGCAGCCGCGCCAGCTTGCCGTCGAGCCAGTCGGTGAAGCCGCCGACGGCCAGCACCAGCACCGCCCAGCCGTCGCCCCAGCCCGGCGCGCCGTCGGCTCCCGGGGACAGCAGCAGCCACAGGAACAGCGGCACCCCGGCCAGGCGCAGCACGCTGAGCAGGTTGGGGATCGTCAGGACCCGGTCCTCGGGCGGGGCTGCCACGGCAGCAGGGTAGGACCGGACCGTGCGCGACGGCGAACCGTTGTGCACGATGTGCCCATGGACACCGCCGCCCTGAAGGCCATGCAGGCTCCGCTCAAGGCCCAGTACACCGAGGACCCCGGCACCGCGCTGGTCACGTTGAAGGCCGACGGCGAGCTCGACGGCTCCGGCATCGCCTGCAAGGTCCGCACCGCCACCGCCCTGTCGGAGGCGGGCCTGCACCCCGCCACCGGCGGTGACGGCACCCAGCTCTGCTCCGGCGACATGCTCCTCGAGGCGCTCGTCGCGTGCGCCGGGGTCACGCTCCGCGCCGTCGCGACCGCCCTGGACCTGCAGGTCTCCGGCACCGTGCACGCCGAGGGCGACCTCGACTTCCGCGGCACGCTCGGCGTCGCGAAGGACGCCCCGGTCGGCTTCCGGGACATCCGGCTGAGCTTCGCGCTCGACACCACCGCCGACGCCGACCAGATCGCCACCCTGATGAAGCTGACCGAGCGCTACTGCGTGGTGCTGCAGACCATCGTGTCCTCGCCGAACACCGACGTGACGGTGACGACTGCGTGAACGGTGCCGGTTCGCTGCTGCGCACCCTGACCGGCGCGGGCGTCGACGTCTGCTTCGCCAACCCCGGCACGTCGGAGATGCACTTCGTCGCGGCCCTGGACGGGGTCCCGGAGATGCGGGCGGTGCTCGCGCTGTTCGAGGGCGTCGCCACCGGCGCCGCGGACGGCTACGCCCGCATGTCCGGCCGCCCCGCCGCGGTGCTGCTGCACCTGGGGCCCGGGCTGGGCAACGGGCTGGCGAACCTGCACAACGCCCGCCGCGCCGGCACGCCGGTGGTGGCGGTCGTGGGCGACCACGCGCTGTCCCACGCCCCGCTCGACGCGCCGCTGCAGTCCGACATCGCCGCGGTCGCCGGCAGCGTGTCGGGCTGGGTGCGGCACAGCGGCTCCGCCGCCGAGGTGGGGGCCGACGCGGCCGACGCGGTCGCCGCCGCGCTGCGCGGACAGGTCGCCACGCTCGTGCTGCCCGCCGACGTCAGCTGGGGCGACGGCGGGCGGGTCGCGCCGCCGTCGGCCGTCCCGGCCCGGCCGGTCGCCGATCCGGAGGCCCTGCGGGCGGCCGCCGACGCGCTCGCCTCGCGCGAGCCCGCCGTCCTGCTGATCGGCGGCGACGCGCTGCGCGCCGACGGGCTCGCCGCGGCGAACCGGATCGCCGCGGCCACCGGTGCCCGGCTGCTCGCCGAGACCTTCCCGGCCCGCCTCGAACGCGGGGCGGGCGTCGCGCCGGTGGGACGGCTCGCCTACCTCGGCGACGCCGCGCGCCACCAGATCGGGGCGGCCCGGCACCTGGTGCTCGTCGGCACCCGCTCCCCCGTCACGTTCTTCGGCTACCCGGGCAAGGACGGCGACCTGGTGCCCGACGGCTGCGCCGTGCACCCCGTCGTCGACGGGGCGGGTGCGGCCGCCGCCGCGCTGGAGGAGCTGGCCGACCTCCTCGCGCCCGGCACCACCGCCGCGACGGCCCCGGCCGCCCGGCCGGAGCTGCCCACCGGGGAGCTCACGGCGGCCTCGGCGGCCGCGGTCGTCGGCGCGCTGCTGCCGGAGGGCGCGGTCGTCGTCGACGAGGCCATCACCTCCGGCGCCGGACTGCCCGCCGCCACCGCGGGCGCGCCGCGCCACGACTGGCTCACCCTCACCGGCGGCGCCATCGGCTACGGCCTGCCCGCCGCCACCGGCGCGGCGGTCGCGTGCCCCGACCGCCCGGTCTGGTGCCTGCAGGCCGACGGCAGCGCGATGTACACGATCTCGGCGCTGTGGACCCACGCCCGTGAGGGCCTCGACGTGACGACGGTGATCTACCACAACAGCGCCTACGCCATCCTGCGCGCGGAGCTCGCGCAGGTCGGCGCCACCGGCGGGCCGGCGACCGAGGGCCTGCTCGGGCTGGACCGCCCGGAGCTCGACTTCACCGCCCTCGCCCGCGGCACGGGCGTCCCCGCGGAGCGCGTCACCACCGCCGAGGGGCTGGCCGCCGCGCTGCGCCGGGCGGCGGCCGAGCCGGGACCGCACCTGATCGAGGCGATGGTGCCGTCGCCGGTCTGACCCGGAGCACGGCCACTAGGCCGATCGGCCCTGCCCAGGTCGCGAGGGGTGTCACGCCCGCCGCACCTCCGCCGCCGCTCGTCGCGGACGGCGGGCCGGTCACCGCTCGGTGACCGGCCCACCCCGACGGGCGACCCCGCGGGCGGACGTACAGTGGTCGTCGCGTGACGCTGCGACGTGACGGCTGCAGCGGGACCGATGCACCGTGACCGCTGCGACGTGATGCCCGTACCCGCGATCCCCCGGGGGACCGATGACCGTGCTCGAGGACGTGCCGCCCGTGGCGCACGCCTGCGCGGTCCCGGTCGGCGACGAGCAGCTCTGGGAGATGACCGCCGGCTACCTCGCCGAGGGCATCGCGGCCGGGGAGCGCGTCCTCTACTTCGACGACGGGCGCTCCGGGTCCCTGCTGCAGCGCCTCGAGGACGACCGCGTCGCCTACCGCTCCGCGATGCGCACCGGCCAGTTCGCGATCGTCCCCTCCTCCGTCACCCGCGCGCTGCTGTCCTCCAGCGCGGGCGAGCTGATCGCCGCGGTCGACGCCGTCGTCACCGAGTCGCTCGAGCAGGGCTACGGGTCGGTGCGGCTGATGGGCGACGGCAGCCACGGGCTGGCGCACGACGGCGGCGCGATGATGATCGACTACGAGTCCCGGCTCGACACGGTGCTCGGCCCGCGCCCCGGCAAGATGCTGTGCGCCTACGACCGCGGCCGCTACCCCGAGGACGTGCTGCACAAGCTCCGCGAGGTGCACCGCCACGAGGTCGTCGCCCCGTCGATCTACGACGACAGCCTGCTGCGGATCACCGGACCGGCCCCGTCGACGGTGCGCGTCGCGGGCGAGATCGACCACAGCAACCGGCCCCGGATCCGGCGCGTGCTCGACGCCGCGCTCGACGAGGCGCTGCGGTCGCACTCGTCGTCGTCGGAGATCACCCTGGACCTGTCGTCGCTGCGCTTCCTCGACGTGGCCGGTGCGGTGAGCCTCGTGCACGCGGCCGAGGAGTTCCCGAGCACGCACACGCTCGTGCTGACCGGCGCCCGTCCGGGGGTCCAGCGGCTGCTCGACCGGTGCGGCGCGCCGTTCGCCCGGCAGCTGCGGGTGGAGCCCCGCACCCCGGTCGACCCGTGGGTCCCGCCCGTCGCCGGTGAGGCCGGCGCCGCATCCGGCGACGCCGCTTCCGACGACGCCGCTTCCGACGTCACCGGCCCCGACGACGCCGCGGCCGCGTCGTGAGGATCACCGGGACGCCGGCGGGCACGGCGGCCCGCCTGGAGCACGCGGTCGGCTACCACGCCTCGCGCACCCACCTGCTCGGCCAGCTGGCGCCGCTGGCGCTCGCCGCGGCCGACCGCGGCGAGCCGGTCGCGCTCGCCGTCACCGGCGACACCGAGGCCGCGCTGCGCGCCGAGCTCGGCCCGGACGTCGCGCTGCACGCGCTCGCCCCGCCCACCGACGCCGGCTCGGGCCAGACGGTGGCGCTGCAGCTGGGTCGCCAGCTGCGCGAGCTCACCCGCGGCGCGGGCCCGGTGACGCTGCTGTCGGAGCACCGGTCCGAACTGGACGGACCCGACGGCAGCTTCTGGACCGAGCTCGACGCCGCGGTCAACGTCGCGCTCTCCGAGCTGCCGGTCCGGATGACGTGCTTCTACCCGGAGATGCCGCTGCACCTGTGCGTGCTCGACGGCGCACGGGAGAACCACCCGCTCGTCCTCGTCGACGGGGAGCTCCGGCACAACCCGCTGCACCGCCCGCCCCGCGACGTGCTCGCCGGGCACCCGGTGGCGCCGCCGCTGCTGCTCGGCGTCCCCGACCTCACCGTGGGCTTCCAGTCCTGGGAGCTGCAGGAGGTGCGCAGCGCGGTGCGCGGCATCGCGGGTGCGGCCGGGTTCACCGACGACCGCGTCGACGACGTCGTGCTCGCCGTCAACGAGGTCGCCACCAACGCGGTCGAGCACGGCGGGCCGCAGGCGGAGCTGCAGGTGTGGGCCACCGGCGGCGGGCTGGTCTGCGAGGTGCACGACGCGGGCGAGCTCACCGACCCGCTGCCCGGCCTGACCTCGCCGCACCCCTCCGAGCCGCGCGGGCGCGGCCTGTGGATCGCGCGGCAGGTGTGTGACCTGCTGCACGTGTGGTCCGACGACCGCGGCACCCACGTCCGCGTCCGCGCCGCGCCGTGAGATACCCTGGTCACAGTCGTCACCCGTCCGGCCGCACGTGCGGCGGGAACTGTGACGAAGCAGCCCCTTGGCAAGTGGGTGCGGTCGGAGAACACTTCTCTGCGGACTCGGCGCCATACGGTTGCAGACGGGTCATCATCGGCACCACCACAGACCGGGACAGCCATGCCTGAGGATCAGCGACGATCTCGCACGATGCCCGCCGGAACGAGCGCGCCCCACCGGGTCACCGTTCTCGGCTCCTTCACCCTCCACTCGCACGGCGGCACCGTGCCCCTCGGGGTCGACGCGCGCCGCGTGGTGGCCTACCTCGCGGTGCACCCGCGGCCGCAGCGGCGCGGCGCACTGGCCGTCGACCTGTGGCCGGGCGTCCCCGTCGAGGCCGCCATGCGCCTGCTCGACGACGCCGTGCTCGCCGTCGACGTACCGGGGCTGCTGGTCACCGACGCCGAGGGCGCACTGGCCCTGGCCGGCGACGTCGAGGTCGACCTGGCCGAGGCGATGCTGCTGCTGCGCACGCTGCCCGAGGTCGCGGCCGTCGAGGACCCCGACCTGGCGCTGCTCGGCGCCGACATCCTGCCCGGCTGGACCGCGTCCTGGCTCGTCGTCGAGCGGGAGCGGTTCCGCCAGCTCCGGCTGCACGCCGTCGAGGAGCGCAGCCTGCGCCTCACCGCGGCCGGCCGCTTCGACCGGGCCGTCGCGCTCGCCCAGGGCGCCGTGCACTCGGCCCCGAGCCGGGAGACCGCCCGTCGTGCCCTCATCGAGGCGCACCTCGCGCAGGGCAACATCTCCGCGGCCGTCGCGGAGTACGACGAGTACCAGGAGCTGCTGCGCTCCAGCGTCGGCGCCGCTCCCGCGTTCTCGCTCGACTCCCTGCTGCCGCCCACGCCGGCCTGGCCGGTCATGCGGGCCCGCTCGGTGATGCCGCGGTCCGCGGTGCAGCTGCCGGGCCTGCGCTCGGTGCGGGCGTCGGGCACCACCCGCCGCCTCGTCGCCGGGGGCACGGTCCCCGGAACCTCCCGCTGACCGCTGCGCTCCACCGGTCAGGCCGGGTAGACGATCTCGAAGGACACCTCGGTGCCAGCGGGTGAGCACAGCACCTGCACGCGCTGGGCGAGCTCGTCGATCATGACCAGGCCCCGTCCGCGGAAGCCGGGTGACGCCGGCGCGGGCCGCCAAGTCCCGTGGTCGGCCACGCGGACCACCACGGCGTCGGGGGCCCCGGTGCGGACCTCCATCTCGACCTCGACCGTGGCGTCGGTGTCGCCCCCGGCTCCGTAGGCGTGCTCGACGCCGTTGGCCACCGCCTCGCCCACGGCGAGCTGCAGGTCGATGGTCACGTCCTCGGGCACCCCGGACTGGCTGGCCCACCGCCCGACCAGGCGGCGGATCCGGCGGAGCTCCGTCGGGTCGGCGCGATGGCGCAGGCGGAGACGGGGTGCCGCACCGTGCCGTCCTCCCTGGCCCTCCATCACCACCCCGGTTGCCCGCGCACCCGGCGGGGCAAACCCGGCGCGCCCGCCCGAAGCGTGTGTGTCCGCCACACCGGGCGGGTATCCGGCGCCATGCCAGGAACAGAGGACGACGTCCCCGCCGATCCCGCACTCGCCGACTCCCGCGAGACGGGCGGCTCCGCGGAGGACACCCCGGGCGACGCCGCGGGTGACTCCACCAGCACGACGGGCACCGACCGCACCGAGGAGTTCGTCGGCCGCGTGGCCGGTGACGACGCCGGCTACGCCGGGGAGACAGGCGCAGAGAGGCGGGCGCAGTGAGCGCGCGCCGGGGCGACGGCTCCGAGCTGAGCACGCTCGGCAAGATCGCCTACAAGCCGTTCGGGCTGATCTTCGGGGTGCTCGGTGGCATGGTCGCGAGCTGGGTGTTCGGTCAGGTGTGGAAGCGCGTGTCCGACGAGGACGGCACCCCGCAGCCGTTGTCGGACGACTACAGCACCCGCGAGGTCCTGCTCGCCGCCACCATCCAGGGCGCGGTCTTCGGGCTGATCAAGACGGCGGTGGACCGCTACGGGATGAAGGGCGTGCGCCGCTTCCTCGACGCGCCCCGCCCCCGCCCGGAGGTCTGAGCGGTGCCGGCGGAGGAGGAGGTCCCGAGCACCGTCGAGCGGTCGGACGCGAAGGCGCAGCGGACGTGGGAGAAGACCTACGACTCCGCGCTGGAGACCTACGACGGCGACGGCGGGCGGGCCCGGCGCACGGCGTTCGCCTCGCTCAAGCACACCCACGAGAAGGTGGGCGACCACTGGGAGCCCAAGGACGAGAACGGCCCGTCCGACGAGCAGGCCGAGCGCGGCTCCGTCGACACCGACCTGCCCACCGCGGGCGGCGTCGACGCGAACGCGACCAAGGAGCACCTGCTCGAGCTGGCCCGCCGCCTCGACGTCCCGGGCCGGTCGACGATGACGAAGGCCGAGCTCGTCGACGCGCTGCAGCGGGCGAGCGACCGCGAAACCGCCCGGGCCCGGCGGGACTGACCCGGCGCGCACCTCCCGCCGCGGCGGGAGGTGCGCGTGGGGATCAGTGGAACGACGGCGGGCGCTTCTCGGTGAACGCCGCCAGTCCCTCGCTGCCTTCCGCGCCCGCCGCGGAGGCGGCGATGGCGGCGGCCTCCGCGTCGAGCTGGTCGGCGAGCGGGAGGTCCGGCGACGAGCCGAGCAGCCGCTTGATCCGGCCGAGCGCCAGTGTCGGGCCCTGGGCGAGGCGGTGCGCGGTGTGCTCGGCCTCGGCCCGCACCTCCCCGTCGTCGACGACGGTGGCCAGGATGCCGAGGTCGAGCGCGGCCTGCGCGTCGAGGATCCGGTCGGTGAGCAGGATGTGCCGCGCCTTCGCGGCCCCGACGATCCGGGGCAGCGTCCACGTCATCCCGCCGTCCGGGGAGAACCCGATCCCGGGGTAGGCCGGGCGGAGCTTCGTCCCCCGCCCGCCGACGGCGAGGTCGGCGGCGCAGACGATGCTCATGCCCGCGCCCGCGGCCCAGCCGGTGACGGCCGCGACGACCGGCACCGGGCAGTCCACGACCGCCCGCAGGAACGTGTGGAACGCGGTGGCGAGGTCGCCGACGTACGCGCCGCGGTCCTCGGCACCGGCGAACGCGCGCACGTCGCCGCCGGTGCAGAAGCTGTCGCCGTCGGACACGAGCAGGACGGCGCCGACCGACTCCGGGTCGAGCGTCGCCAGCGCGTCGGCGAGCACCGGCAGGGCGTCGCCGTCGAGGGTGCCGTGGCGCCCGCGCGCCACCCGCGCGCGGAGCACCCGCCCGTCCTGCTCCACCGCGTCGCTCACCCCAGCTCCCGCAGGGCGGGCAGCACGTCCTCGGAGAACTGGGTGAGGAAGCGCTCCTGGTCGTGGCCGGGGCCGTGGAAGACCAGGTGGGTCAGCCCGGCGTCGACGTAGGGGCGGATGCCGGCCAGCGCCTCCTCCGGGGTGGAGGCGACGATCCAGCGCTTCGCGACCTGCTCGATCGGCAGCTCGTCGGCGAGGCGCTCCATCTCCACCGAGGAGTCGACGCTGTGCTTCTGCTCGGGGGTGAGCGAGAGCGGCGCCCAGAACCGGCAGTTCTCCAGCGCCTGGTCCTTGTCGCGGTCGTAGGACATCTTGATCTCGATCATGCGGTCGACCGACCCGGCGGCCTTCTCCCCCGCCTCCTCGCCCTCGGCGACGGCCGGCAGCAGCTTGTCGGTGTAGAGCTCCATGCCCTTGCCGGAGGTGCAGATGAAGCCGTCACCCGCGCGCCCGGCGTACTTCGCCATCTGCGGCCCGCCCGCGGCGATGTAGACCGGCACCGGGGTCTCCGGCCGGTCGTAGATCGTGGCGTCGACGGTGCGGTAGTACTCGCCGTCGAACGACACCGGCTCGTCGGACGTCCACAGCTCGCGCATGAGCCGCACGGCCTCGCGCAGGCGGGCGTAGCGCTCCTTGAACTCGGGCCACTCGCGCCCGGAGACGGCGATCTCGTTGAGCGCCTCGCCCGTGCCGACGCCCAGCATCACCCGGCCGGGGTACAGCAGGCCCAGCGTCGCGAACGTCTGCGCGAGCACCGCCGGGTTGTAGCGGAACGTGGGGGTGAGCACCGACGTCCCGAGCTGGATGCGCGAGGTGCGCTCCCCCACCGCCGCCAGCCAGCTCAGCGCGAACGGGGCGTGGCCGCCCTCGTGCCGCCAGGGCAGGAAGTGGTCCGACACCGCCGCGCTGTCCAGGCCGACCTCCTCGGCCCGTACCGCGTACTCCACGAGCTCGCGCGGCGCGAACTGCTCCGCCGACGCCTTGTAGCCGATCCGCAACGCCACTCGTCTGCCCTTCTCGCGATGATCCGTCCCCACCACAGTGCTACACCGCGGCGTCGACCTCCACACGGGTGCAGGTCGCACCGTGGACCCATGAGCAAACTCGCATGCGGCGGACGCGCGGGCGACCTACCGTCGGGGACGCCATGAGCGATGTCCCACGGCCTGCGGACGGCACCCTGTCCGCGCTGCGCCGGCTGCTGCCCTACGTCCGCCCCCACCGCGCACCGCTGATCGGGGGTGGCCTCGCCGCGCTCGCGGCCACCCTCGCCGGGCTCGCGGTCCCGCTGGTCACGCGCGAGATCGTCGACGGCCCGATCGCCCGCGGCGAGCTCGACGTCCTGCCGTGGCTGGTGCTCGGCGTCCTCGCCTTCGGGCTGGTCGAGGCCGCGCTCATCACGCTGCGCCGCGCACTGGTGGCCCGGCCGAGCAACCAGATCGAGTCCGACATGCGGGCCGACCTGTTCGCGCACCTGCAGCGGCTGCCCGTGGCCTTCCACGACCGGTGGGCGTCGGGGCAGCTGCTCTCGCGCGCCACCGCCGACCTCACGACGGTCCGCTGGTTCGTCGCGTTCTCCGGGATCTTCCTGGTGGTCAACGCGGTGACGATGGTCGTCGGCATCGGGGTGCTGGTGTGGCTCTCGCCGTGGCTGGGGCTGGTCATCGCGATCACCGCGGTGCCGCTGACGATCCTGACGCTGATGCTCGAGAGCCGCTTCTCGGTGGCGGCCCGGCGCGCGCAGGACCAGCAGGGCGACCTCGCCACGATCGTCGAGGAGTCGGCGCTGGGCATCCGCGTGCTCAAGTCGCTCGGGCGGGGGCGGCGGCTCACCGACCACTTCGTCGCGCAGTCGCGCGGGCTGCGCGGCACCGAGCTGGTGAAGCTGCGGCTGCTCGCGGCGCTGTGGTTCGTGCTGGTCATGCTGCCCGAGACGGCGATCGCGGTGATCCTCGGGCTCGGCGCGTACGGCGTCGCGACCGGATCGCTGACGATCGGCACCCTCGTCGCGGCCGTCACGGTGATGACCTACCTGTACTGGCCGATCGCCTCGCTGGGCTGGCTGCTGGCCGAGGCCAGCAACGCCGCGACCGCCACCACGCGGTACTGGGAGGTCCGCGACGTCCTCCCGTCCATCACCGACCCCGCCTCCCCCGTGCCGCCCGCCGAGCCGGTCCGCGGCGCGCTGGAGCTGCGCGGGGTGGCGTTCCGCTACCCCGGGGCCGCCCGCGACGTCCTGACCGGCGTCGACCTGGTGCTGCGCCCCGGCGAGACGCTCGCGCTGGTCGGGGCGACGGGGTCGGGCAAGACCACGCTGACCGCGCTGATCCCCCGGCTCTACGACGTCACCGCGGGCTCGGTGCGGATCGACGGCGTCGACGTCCGCGACCTGACGCTCGCCGACCTGCGCCGGACCGTCGCCACGGCGTTCGAGGACCCGGTGCTGATCTCGGCGAGCGTGCGCGAGAACGTGGCGCTCGGGTCGCCCGCCCGCTCCGACGAGGACGTGTGGGAGGCGCTGCGGATCGCCCGCGCCGACGGGTTCGTCGCGGCGCTGCCGTGGGGTCTCGACACGCGGATCGGCGAGCAGGGCATGTCGCTGTCGGGCGGGCAGCGCCAGCGCCTGGCCCTGGCCCGCGCGGTGTTCGGGCGCCCGCCGCTGCTGGTGCTCGACGACCCGCTCTCCGCGCTCGACGTGCACACCGAGGCCGAGGTGGAGGCGGCGCTGCGGCAGGTGCTCGGGGGCGTCACCGCGCTGGTGGTGGCGCACCGGTCCTCGACGGTGCAGATGGCCGACCGGGTGGCGCTGCTGTCCGGCGGGCGGATCTCCGTCGTCGGCGACCACAGCGAGCTGATGGCCACGCACCCGGAGTACCGGGCGCTGCTGGCCAGCCTGGACGTGGAGAAGGAGGGGGTGGGGGCATGAGCACGGACACCGACACCGGTACCGAGGAGTGGCGCGGCGTCGCCACCGAGGACGACGAGGACGTCACGCACGCCGCGGGCCTGCGCCTGCAGCGCCGGGCGCGGTCGCTCGTCGTCGACCTCGTGCGCCCGCACCGCCGCGCGGTCGCGCTCGCCGTGGCGCTGCTCGTGCTGGAGAACGCGGTGATGCTCGCCGGGCCGCTGCTGGTGGCGCTGGCGATCGACACCGGGATCCCCGCGGCGCTCGACGGCCGGCCCGCGCCGCTGGCCTGGACGATCGCGGGCTACGCGGCGTGCGGGCTGGCCGGCGCGGGGCTGCGCGCGGCGTTCCTGGTGCTCTCCGGGCGCGTCGGGCAGGACCTGCTGCTGGAGCTGCGGCGCCGCGTGTTCGCCCACGGGCAGCGGCTCTCGCTCGACTTCCACGAGTCCTACACCTCCGGGCGCCTGATCTCCCGGCTCACCTCCGACCTCGACTCGCTCGGCGACCTGCTCGAACGCGGTCTCGACGGGCTGCTCGGGGCGATCCTGTCGCTCGTCGGGATCTCGGTGCTGCTGGTGGTGCTCGACCCCCTGCTCGCCCTGATCGTGTTCGCCGGGTTCGTGCCGCTGGTGTTCCTGACGCGCTGGTTCCAGCGCAGCTCCCGGGCCAGCTACCGGCGCACCCGGACGACGGTCGCCCGGCTGATCGTGCACTTCGTCGAGTCGATGAACGGCATCCGCGCGGTGCAGGCGTTCCGCCGCGAGCGCCGCAGCGAGGTGATCATGGACGGGCTCGGGACGTCGTTCCGCGACGCCAACGTGCAGGCGTTCTACACCGTCGCCTGGTACGTCGGGGCCACCCGCGCGGTCGGCAACCTGACCCTGGCGACGGTCCTGCTCGTCGGCGGCCTCCGCGTCGTCGACGGCTCGCTGGCGCTCGGGGCGCTCACCGCGTTCCTGCTGTACCTGCGCCGCTTCTACGACCCGCTCGACGACCTGGCGCAGTTCTTCAACGCCTACCAGTCGGCCGCCGCGGCGCTGGAGAAGATCTCCACGGTGCTCGACACCTCCCCCGGGGTCGAGGAGCCGGAGCGGCCGGTGGCGCTGCCGTCGCCGGTGCGCGGGGCGCTGGAGTTCGACCGGGTCCGCTTCGCCTACCGGCGCGCACCCGACCGCGTCGTGCTCCCGGAGTTCTCGCTGCGGGTGCCGGCCGGGCAGACGGTCGCGCTGGTGGGGGCCACCGGCGCGGGCAAGTCGTCGCTGGCCAAGCTGGCGGCGCGGTTCTACGACCCGACGGCCGGGGCGGTGCGGCTCGACGGCGTCGACCTGCGCGACGTCGCCGACGCCGACCTCCGCGACGCGCTGGTGATGATCACGCAGGAGGCCTTCCTGTTCTCCGGGTCGGTCGCCGGCAACATCGCGATGGGGCGGCCGTCGGCGACGCGGGAGGAGGTCGTCGCGGCCGCGGAGGCGGTGGGCGCGCGCGGGTTCGTCGAGGCGCTGCCCGACGGGTTCGACACCGACGTCCGCAAGCGCGGCGGGCGGCTGTCGGCCGGGCAGCGCCAGCTCGTCTCGCTGGCCAGGGTGGTGCTGGCCGACCCGGCGGTGGTGCTGCTCGACGAGGCCACCTCCTCGCTCGACGTGCCGTCGGAGCGGGCCGTGCAGGACGCGCTGGAGACCGTGCTCGCCGGGCGGACCGCCCTGATCATCGCCCACCGGCTGTCGACGGTCCTCATCGCCGACCGGGTGCTGGTGATGGCCGACGGGCGGGTCGTGCAGGACGGCCCGCCTGCCGACCTGCTGGCCGGGGACGGCGAGTTCGCCACCCTGCACGCCGCCTGGCGCGCGTCCCTGGCCTGAGGGTGCGGGTCGGGGCGGGTCGGGGCAGCCTGGAGGGGTGATCGCGCCCGTCTCCCCCACCGCCCCCGACCTGCCGCGGCCGCACCTGATGCGCCAGCGCTGGTCCGACGTCGGGTTCCTGCACTGGGCGATCGACCCCGCGGCCGTGGCGCACCTGTACCCGCCCGGCGTCCGCCCGGACGTCATCGACGGGCGGACCTACGTCGGGCTGGTGCCGTTCCGGATGGTCGGGGCCGGGTTCGCGCACGGGCCCGGGGTGCCGTGGGCGGGCACGTTCCTGGAGGCGAACGTGCGGCTCTACTCGGTCGACGAGCGCGGGCGCCGCGGCGTGCTGTTCCTCAGCCTCGACACCGACCGCGCGGTGATCGTCGCCGGGGCGCGGACGGTGTTCGGGCTGCCCTACCGGTGGGCGCGGATGCGGTACCGCGCCGAGGGCGGCGTCCACCGCTACGCGGCACGCCTGCGGTGGCCCGGCGCGACCGCGGAGAGCCGGATCGGGCTGCGTCCCGGCGCCCCGGCCCCCGACGGGGAGCTGGAGCGGTTCCTCACCGCCCGGTGGGGCCTGCACGTCGCCCACCTCGGCCGGACCCTGCACGTCCGCAACGCCCACCCGCCGTGGCCGCTGCGCACCGCGGAGGTGACCGAGCTCGACGACGGGCTGGTCGCGTCCGTCGGACTGGGTCACCTCGTGTCGGGGCCCCCCGACCACGTCCTGTTCAGCGACGGTGTGCCGGTCTCCTTCGGCACCCCCACGCGCGTGCGGTGACTCAGCTGGAGAGCGTCAGCTCGAAGGAGTAGCGGCTGGCCCGGTAGACGTGCGAGCCGTACTCCACCGCCCGCCCGGACTCGTCCCAGGCCGTGCGGACCATCGTCAGCATCGGGGCACCGCGGGGGTCGCCGAGCTGGCGGGCCTCGGCGGCGGTGGCCGCCTTCGCCCCGACGGTCTGGCTGGCCATGCGCGGCACGTGCCCGGCCGCGCGCAGCAGCTCGTAGAGGCCGCGCTCGGCGAGGTCGTCCTCGGTCAGCGCGAGCAGGTCGAGCGGCACGGCGTTGTGCATGATCGCCAGCGGCTCGCCGCCGGAGTGGCGCAGCCGCTCGATCCAGGTGATGTCGAGCCCGCCGGGCACGCCGAGGGCCTCGGCGACGTGGTCGGGAGCGCGGCGGACCTCCACGAGCAGCACGTCGGTGCGCGGCGACTGCCCGTTCTTGACCAGGTCGTCGTACAGGCTCGTCAGCTCGACCGGCCGGCGGACCTTGGGATGCACGATCTGCGTCCCGATCCCCCGGCGGCGCACCAGCATGCCGCGCTCGACGAGGTAGGCGATCGCCCGGCGCATGGTGGGCCGCGACACACCGAGCCGCTCGGCGAGCTCCACCTCGTTCTCCAGCCGGCTCCCGACGGCCAGCTCGCCGTCCTCGATGAGCTGCTGCAGACGCGTCGCGACCTGGAAGTACAGCGGCACGGGGCTCGTCCGGTCCAGCGGGACGTCGGGAACCGTGCGCTCCACCATTCCGTGACCTCCTTTGTTAGTACAAAGTGTTGACCTAATCTTTTCGTGAGAGTACACCTGACCCGGCGCGAGGAGCCAGATCGACCGGCAGCCAGATCGAGCGACGAGGGAGTCGGATGCCAGGCCAGGAGAGCACCGCGGCGGAGGTGCTGACGATGGGACGCATCGGCGTCGACGTCTACCCGCTGCAGACCGGCGTCTCGCTGCGCGAGGTGACGACGTTCGGCAAGTACCTCGGCGGCAGCGCGACGAACGTCGCGGTGGCCGCGGCGCGGCACGGCCGGCGCAGCGCGGTGATCACCCGCACCGGCGACGACCCGTTCGGCGAGTTCCTGCACGACGCGCTGCGCGGCTTCGGCGTCGACGACCGACACGTCACCGCCGTGCCCGGCCTGCCGACGCCGGTGGTGTTCTGCGAGATCTTCCCGCCCGACGACTTCCCGCTCTACTTCTACGGCCGCGACCCCGCCCCCGACCTGGTGATCCGGCCCGAGGAGCTCGACCTCGACGCCGTGCGCGCCGCCGACGTGTTCTGGGTGACGGTCACCGGCCTGTCCCGTGAGCCCAGCCGCTCGGCGACCCTGGCCGCGCTGGAGGCCCGGGCCGGGCGCGGGACCACCGTCCTGGACCTGGACTACCGCCCGATGTTCTGGGAGTCCCGAGAGGAGGCCCGGCACTGGGTCCGGCAGGCCCTCCCCCACGTCGACGTCGCCGTCGGCAACCTCGACGAGTGCGACACCGCGGTCGGCGAGCGCGAGCCCCGGGCCGCGGCCCGGGCGCTGCACGCCGCCGGGGTCGGGCTCGCCGTGGTCAAGCAGGGCCCGGCGGGCGTGCTCGCCTCCGAGGCGTCCGGGGATGGCGGCACGACGCAGGTCGAGGTGCCGCCGGTGCCGGTCGAGGTCGTCAACGGGCTCGGCGCGGGCGACGCGTTCGGCGGGGCGCTGTGCCACGCGCTGCTGTCCGGCTGGGACCTGGAGCGGTCGATGCGCTTCTGCAACGCGGCCGGCTCGATCGTCGCGGGCCGCCTGGCCTGCGCCGACGCCATGCCGACCTCCGCGGAGATCGACGAGATGCTGAGGGAGACCGTCGGTGCGTGAAGAGGACCTGCGCACGCTGGTGGAGACCCGCGTGCACCGCCCCGGCGCGGTCGCCGACGCGGCCGCCGCGCGCGTGCGCCCGGCGTCGCTGCTCGGGGACCACGGCCGGCTGATGATGATCGCCGCCGACCACCCCGCCCGCGGCGCGCTGCGCGCCGGGGACCGGGCGATGGCGATGGGCGACCGCGCCGACCTGCTCGACCGGCTCGTCCTCGCCCTGTCGCGCCCCGGCGTCAACGGCGTGCTCGGCACCCCCGACGTCCTGGAGGACCTGCTGCTGCTCGGCGCGCTCGACGGCAAGGTCGTCGTCGGGTCGATGAACCGCGGCGGCCTGGCCGGCACGGCCTTCGAGATCGACGACCGGTTCACCGCCTACGACGCCTCCGGGATCGCCGCGAGCGGGTACGAGGGCGGCAAGATGCTCACCCGCATCGACGCCGAGGACCCCGCCACCGTCGTCACGCTGGAGGCGTGCGCGCGGGCCGTCTCCGACCTGGCCGGGCACGGGCTCATGGCGATGGTCGAGCCGTTCGTCTCCCACCGCGTCGACGGCCGGGTGCGCAACGAGCTCACCGCCGACGCCATGGCCCGGGCGATGACCGTCGCCGCCGGGCTGGGCCGGACCTCGGCGCACACCTGGCTGAAGGTGCCGATCGTCGAGGAGATGGAGCGGGCGATGGCCGCGACGACCCTGCCCGCGGTGATCCTCGGCGGGGAGGTCTCCGCCGACCCGGACCGCGCGTTCGCCGACTGGAGCAAGGCGCTCGCCCTGCCCACGGTGCAGGGACTGGTGATCGGCCGGTCGCTGCTCTACCCGGCCGACGACGACGTCGCCGCCGCCGTCGACACCGCGGTGGGTCTGCTGTGAGCGTGATCCGGGCCGGGGAGAGCGCCGAGGGGGCGTTCTCGCTGGTCGTGACCCCGGCGAGCGCCGGGTGGGAGTACAGCTCGCTGCGGGTGCTCGCCCTCGACCCCGGCGGGAGCGCCACCTTCGACACCGGCGAGGACGAGACGATCGTGCTCCCGCTGACGGGGAGCTGCGTCGTGGAGTGCGACGGGGAGCGCTTCGAGCTGGTCGGCCGCGACGACGTGTTCAGCCGCGTCACGGACTTCGCCTACGCCCCGCGCGACGCGCAGGTGACGGTGACCAGCGCGGGCGGGGGCCGGTTCGCCCTGCCCGCCGCCCGCGCGACGCGCCGCCTCGCGGCCCGCTACGGGCCCGCCGAGGGCGTGTCGGTGGAGCTGCGCGGGGCCGGGCAGGCGAGCCGGCAGGTCAACAACTTCTGCATGCCCGGCACGTTCGACGCCGACGCGCTGATCGCCGTCGAGGTGCTGACGCCGGGCGCCAACTGGTCGTCGTTCCCCCCGCACAAGCACGACGAGGAGCGCGAGGGCGAGTCGGTGCTGGAGGAGATCTACTACTTCGAGGTGGCGAACGGTGGTCCCGGCTACCAGCGCGTCTCGACCTCGGGCCCCGGCCGCGAGATCGACGTCTGCGCCGAGGTCCGCTCCGGCGACACCGTCCTCATCCCGCACGGCTGGCACGGCCCGTCGATGGCCACCCCCGGCTACGACCTCTACTACCTCAACGTCATGGCCGGCCCCGGCGACGAGCGGGCCTGGCGGATCTGCGACCACCCCGACCACGCGTGGGTCCGCGGCACCTGGGACGCCGAGGCGATCGACCCCCGGCTCCCCCTGACCACCACGGAGGCGAAGTGAGACTGACCGTCGCCCAGGCCGTCGTGCGGTTCCTGGCCAACCAGTACTCCGAGCGCGACGGCGTCGAGCAGCGACTGGTGCCGGGGATGTTCGGCATCTTCGGCCACGGCAACGTCGCGGGGATCGGGCAGGCGCTGCTCGAGGTCGCCGACAGCGGTGACCTCCCCTACCACCTGGCCCGCAACGAGCAGGGCATGGTCCACTCCGCCGTCGGCTACGCCCGGATGCGCGACCGCACCCAGTTCCTGGCCTGCACCGCGAGCATCGGCCCCGGCTCCACCAACATGCTCACCGGCGCCGCGCTCGCCACCACCAACCGCATCCCGGTCCTGCTGCTGCCCTCCGACGTGTTCGCGACCCGCGTCGCGAGCCCGGTGCTGCAGGAGCTGGAGCGCGCCGACGGCTACGACGTCTCCGTCAACGACGCGTTCCGCCCGCTGTCGGTGTTCTTCGACCGCGTGTGGCGCCCCGAGCAGCTCCCCGCGGCGCTGCTCGGCGCGATGCGGGCGCTGACCGACCCGGCCCAGACCGGCGCGGCGACGATCGCGCTCCCCCAGGACGTGCAGGCCGAGGCGCACGACTGGCCCGACGAGCTGTTCGCGAGGCGCGTCTGGCACCTGGCCCGCCCGGTGCCCGAGCCCGCCGCGCTCGCCCGCGCCGCCGCGGTCATCCGCTCCGCACGGCGACCGCTGCTCGTCGCGGGCGGGGGCGTGCACTACTCGCAGGCCTCCGACGCGCTCGCCCGCTTCGCCGAGGCCACCGGCATCCCGGTCGCCGACACCCAGGCCGGCAAGGGTGCGCTGCTGCACGACCACCCGCAGGCCGTGGGCGGCGTCGGGTCCACCGGTTCCCCCGTCGCCAACGGGCTCGCCCGCACCGCCGACGTCGTGATCGGCGTCGGCACCCGGTGGTCGGACTTCACCACCGCCTCGCGCAGCGCGTTCCAGGACCCGGACGTCCGGTTCGTCAACCTCAACGTCGCCTCCCTCGACGCCGCCAAGCACGCCGGGGAGATGCTGCTGGCCGACGCGCGGGAGGGGCTCGACGCGCTCACCGGCGCGCTCGCCGGGCGGCGCTGGGACATCACGTGGGACGCGGGCCCCTGGAACGCCGAGGTCGACCGCGCGTTCCACCTCGGGCACTCCCCGCTCCCGGCGCAGACCGAGGTGCTCGGCGCCCTCAACGAGGGGATCGACGCCCGCGACGTCGTCGTGCAGGCGGCCGGGTCCATGCCCGGTGACCTGCAGATGCTCTGGCGCGCGCGGGACCGCAAGGGCTACCACGTCGAGTACGCCTACTCCTGCATGGGCTACGAGATCGCCGGCGCGCTGGGCGTGAAGATGGCCGCTCCCGAGCGCGAGGTCTGGGCCCTGGTCGGCGACGGCTCCTACCTGATGATGGCGAGCGAGATCGTCACCGCGGTGTCGGAGGGCATCAAGCTCAACCTGGTGATCGTCCAGAACCACGGGTTCGCCTCGATCGGCGCGCTGTCGGAGTCGCTGGGCTCGCAGCGCTTCGGCACCGCCTACCGCTACCGCGGCGGCTCCGGCCGCCTCGACGGCGACGTCCTGCCCGTCGACCTCGCCGCCAACGCCGAGAGCCTCGGCGCCGACGTCATCCGCGTCCGCACGATCGCGGAGTTCCGCGACGCGGTCAAGCAGAGCCGGGCGGCGACCCGCACCACCGCGATCCACGTCGAGACCGACCCGCTCGCCCCGGTGCCCGACCCCGACAGCTGGTGGGACGTCCCGGTCGCCGAGGTCTCGGAGCTCGACAGCACCCGCCACGCCCGCACGACCTACGACGAGCGCAAGCGCGACCAGCGCCCCCTGATCGGAAGGAACGCACCGTGAGAACCGTCAGCCACTGGATCGGCGGCAAGCCGGCCACCGGCACGTCCACCCGGACGAGCCCGGTCTGGAACCCCGCCACCGGCGCGCAGCAGGCCGAGGTGCTGCTGGCGGGAACGGCGGACGTCGACGCCGCCGTGCAGAGCGCGAAGGCCGCGTTCGAGACCTGGGGCCAGTCGTCGCTCTCGCAGCGGGTCAAGGTGCTCTTCGCCTTCCGCGAGCTGGTCAACGCCCGCATGGACGACCTCGCGGAGATCATCTCCGACGAGCACGGCAAGGTGCTGTCCGACGCGAGGGGCGAGGTGCAGCGCGGACTGGAGGTCGTCGAGTTCGCGTGCGGCATCCCGTCGCTGCTCAAGGGCGAGTACTCCGACCAGGTCTCCGGCGGGGTCGACCTGTTCTCCTTCCGCCAGCCCCTGGGGGTCTGCGCCGGGATCACGCCGTTCAACTTCCCGGCGATGGTCCCGATGTGGATGTACCCCGTCGCCATCGCCACCGGCAACACGTTCGTGCTCAAGCCCAGCGAGCGCGACCCGAGCGCGTCGATGCTCGCGGCGGAGCTGTGGGCCGAGGCCGGGCTGCCCGACGGCGTGTTCAACGTCGTGCACGGCGACAAGGAGTCGGTCGACGCGCTGCTCGACCACCCCGACGTCGCCGCGGTGTCGTTCGTCGGCTCCACCCCGATCGCGCGGTACATCCACGAGCGCGGCATCGCCGCGGGCAAGCGCGTGCAGGCCCTGGGCGGTGCGAAGAACCACGCGATCGTCCTGCCCGACGCCGGCCTCGACTACGCCTCCGACCACCTCGTCGCCGCCGCCTTCGGCTCGGCCGGCGAGCGCTGCATGGCGATCTCCGCGGCCGTCGCCGTCGGCTCGGCCGCCGACGCGCTCGTCGAGGCCGTCAGCGCCAAGGCGCGGGCCACGAAGGTCGGCTCCGGGCGCGACGCGGAGTCCGAGATGGGCCCGGTCATCACCGCCGCGGCCCGCGACCGGATCGTCGACCTGATCGGCACCGGCGAGGCCCAGGGCGCCACGCTCGCCGTCGACGGCCGCGGGCTCACCGTGCCCGGCCACGAGGACGGCTTCTTCGTCGGTCCGACGGTCATCGACCGCGTGACGACGGAGATGGACGTCTACACCGAGGAGATCTTCGGCCCGGTGCTCTCGGTGATCCGGGCGGACTCCGTCGACGAGGCCATCGCGATCATCAACGCCAACCCCTACGGCAACGGCACCGCGATCTTCACCTCCTCCGGCGAGGCCGCGCGGCGGTTCCAGCGCGGCGTGAACGTCGGGATGATCGGGATCAACGTCCCCATCCCGGTCCCGATGGCCTACTACTCCTTCGGCGGCTGGAAGGACTCCCTGTTCGGGCAGTCCCACATCCACGGGCCGGAGGGCATCGCGTTCTACACCCGCGCCAAGGTCGTCACCGCGCGCTGGCCGCAGGTCACGGCGGCCTCCGACTCCTCGTTCCACTTCCCCACCGCTACCTGATCACCCCGTCAACACAAAGGATCACACCGATGAAACTCCGCAAGGGCGTCGTCGTGGCCGCCTCGGCCGCACTGCTCCTCGCCGCCGGCTGCAGCGGCACCGGCCAGGCCCCGTCCGCCGAGAGCGCGGGCGGCGGTGGCGGTACCTACGGGTACAACTTCACCGTCGTCACGCACGGCGCCGCGGGTGACACGTTCTGGGACGTCGTGAAGAAGGGCGCCGAGCAGGCCGGCACCGACGAGGGCGTCACGGTGACCTACCGCGACAGCAACGGCGACCCGGCCCGGCAGTCGCAGCTCATCGACGCCGCCGTGAACGAGGGCGTCGACGGCATCGTGGTCTCGATGGCCAACCCGGACGCGCTCCGGTCGTCGATCGAGGCCGCGGAGGCCAAGGGCATCCCGGTCATCACGATCAACTCCGGACAGGACCGGTCGGCGGAGTTCGGCGCACTCGCGCACGTCGGCCAGGACGAGGGCATCGCCGGGCGCGGGGCCGGCGAGCAGATGGCGGCGGCCGGCGTGACCAAGGCGCTGTGCGTCATCCAGGAGGCCGGCAACATCGGTCTCGAGCAGCGCTGCGCGGGCTTCGCGGAGGGCCTCGGCGGCTCGGTGGAGAACCTGCAGGTCGAGAACAGCAACCCGACGGGCGCGCAGGCGACCATCCGGGCGAAGCTGCAGTCCGACCCGTCGATCAACGGCGTCCTGACGCTCGGCCCGGTCATCGGCGCCGTCGCGATCAACGCGGTCGCGGAGTCCGGCTCGAGCGCCCAGCTCGCCACGTTCGACCTCAACGGCGACGTCACCCAGGCCATCGCCGACGGCACGATGCTCTTCGCCGTGGACCAGCAGCAGTACACGCAGGGCTACCTGCCGATCGTGATGCTGACGCTGTACAAGTCCAACCTCAACACCATCGGCGGCGGGCAGCCGGTCCTCACCGGACCCGGCTACGTCACGCGCGAGAACGCCGCTCAGGTCCAGGACCTGGCCACGCAGGGCACCCGCTAGCAGGCCTCCGGAGGGGGCCGGACCGCTCCGGCCCCCTCCCCTGGAACCCGGAGCACACTCATGACCACGACCCTGAACCCGACCCCGCCCGCCCCTCCCGACACCGACGAGCGGGTGGCCCGCGTCGGGCTGCTGCGGCGGCTCGTCCTGCGCCCCGAGATCGGCTCGCTGATCGGCGCGGTGATCCTGTTCGTGCTGTTCGCGGTGTCCTCGACGCAGTTCTACTCGCTCGCCGGCATCTCGAACTGGCTCGACCCCGCGTCGCTGTTCGGCATCATGGCCGTCGCGGTGGCGATGCTGATGATCGGCGGCCACTTCGACCTGTCCGCGGGCGTCCTGACCGGCACCGCCGGCCTCGCCACCGCCGTGATGACGACCCAGTGGGGCCTCAACATCTGGGTCGCGCTGCTGGTGTCGCTGGTGATCTGCCTGGGCGTCGGCTTCGTCAACGGCTACCTGGTGACGCGCACGGGGCTGCCCAGCTTCATCATCACCCTCGCCACCTTCCTCATGCTGCAGGGCCTCAACCTCGCCGTCACCAAGCTGATCACCGGCACGGTGTCGGTGGGCGGGATGGCGCAGGTGCCCTTCTTCGACACCGTGCGGCCGCTGTTCGCCAGCCGGATCAACGTCCTCGGGGTCGACTTCAAGATCCAGATCCTGTGGTGGGTCCTGGTCGTCGCGATCGGCGCCTGGGTGCTGGCCAAGACCCGGTTCGGCAACTGGACCTTCGCCGTCGGCGGTGACCCGGTCGCCAGCCGCAACATCGGCGTCCCCGCGGCCCGCACCACGATCACCCTGTTCATGGGCGTCGGGGCCTGCGCGTGGCTCGTCGGGTCGCTGAAGCTGATGGAGCAGACCTCGGTCCAGACCAGCCAGGGCTTCGGCGAGGAGCTGATCTACATCGTCGCCGCGGTGATCGGCGGCTGCCTGCTCACCGGCGGGTACGGGTCGGTGATCGGGGCCGCCATCGGCGCGCTGATCTTCGGCATGACCAGTCAGGGGATCGTCTACGCCGGCCTCGACAGCGACTGGTTCAAGTTCTTCCTCGGGGCGATGCTGCTGCTCGCGGTGCTCGCCAACCAGTACGTCCGCCGGTACGCCGAGCGGAGCGGGAGGTAGCGATGAGCACCGCAGAGTCCGAGACGCCACTGCTGGAGATCCGCAACGTCACCAAGCTGTTCGGCAGCGTGATCGCGCTGCAGGACATCTCGACCAAGGTCGGCGCGGCCGCCGTCACCTGCGTCCTGGGCGACAACGGCGCCGGCAAGTCCACCCTGATCAAGATCTTCGCCGGCGTGCACCGGCACGACGGCGGCGACTTCCTGCTGGAGGGGGAGCCGGTCTCCTTCGCCTCGCCCCGCGAGGCGCTCGACGCCGGCATCGCCACCGTCTACCAGGACCTCGCGGTCGTGAAGCTGATGCCGGTGTGGCGCAACTTCTTCCTCGGGTCGGAGATCCGCAAGGGCTGGGGCCCGGTGGCGCGGCTCGACACCGACGCGATGCGGAAGATCGCCAAGGCCGAGCTGCTCGCCATGGGCATCGACCTGCGCGACATCGACCAGCCGATCGGCACGCTGTCCGGTGGCGAGCGGCAGTGCGTCGCGATCGCCCGGGCGGTGTACTTCGGCGCCAAGGTGCTCATCCTCGACGAGCCGACCGCGGCGCTGGGCGTCAAGCAGGCCGGGGTGGTGCTCAAGTACGTCATCCAGGCGCGCGAGCGCGGGCTGGGCGTCATCTTCATCACCCACAACCCGCACCACGCCTACCCGGTCGGCGACCGGTTCATGCTGCTCAAGCGGGGCCGCAGCCTCGGGGACTTCGCCAAGAGCGAGATCACCCGCGAGGAGCTGACCGGCCTGATGGCCGGCGGTGCCGAGCTGGAGGCGCTCAGCCACGAGCTGCAGCAGGGCGGCGGCGCGGCGGCGGAGGCGGCCCAGCAGATCGGGGCCGAGGCGCAGGACCTGGCCATCCCGTCCGGGGTCGCCGCCGGCACCCCGCCGACGACCTGACCCCCGAGAGGACCGCAGTGACCATCACCGTCGGCGTCATCGATGCGGGCGCGACCGGGCGGGACCACGTCCGCCGGTCGTCCCGCGTCCTGTCGGGGGGCCGCCCCGCCCTCGACGGGGGTGCGGTGTGACCCGGGTCGGGGTGGGGCTGGCCGGGCTGGGCCGGATGGGGCGCATCCACGCCGCCGCGCTGGCCGGGCGGTGCTCGGTCGCGCAGCTCGCGTGCGTCTACGACCCGGTCCCGGCCGCCGCGCAGGCCGCCGGAGCCGAGTTCGACGTCCCGTGGACGACGTCGTTCGACGAGCTGCTCGACCGCGTCGGCTCCGTCGCGATCGCCTCCCCCACCGGCACGCACGCCCCGCTGACGACGCAGGCGGCCGCCGCGGGCCGGCACGTGTTCTGCGAGAAGCCGATCTCGCTCGACCGCGCGACGACGGTCGCGACGCTGGAGGCGGTCGAGGCGTCCGGGGTCGTGTTCCAGGTGGGCTTCCACCGGCGCAGCGACCCCGACTGGGTCGCCGCGGCGGCCCGGATCCACGCGGGCGAGCTGGGCGAGGTCACGCTGTTCCGCACCTCGCTGCGCGACATGACCCCGCCGGACCCGGCGTTCCTGTCCGGCTCGGGCGGGTTCTTCCTCGACGTGGTGGTGCACGACCTCGACGTCGCCCGCTGGCTCGTCGGCGAGGTCGTCGAGGTGCACGCGCACGGCGCCGCGGCCGACCCGGAGTTCGCCGCGCTCGGCGACATCGACACCGCCGTCACCGTGCTCCGGTTCGCCGACGGCGCGCTCGGCGTGATCGACAACAGCCGCAGCGCCCGCTACGGCTACGAGTGCTCCACCGAGGTCATGGGCACGCTCGCCACGGCGCGGATCGACGCCCCGCACGTCCGCGGCGTCGAGTGGCGCACGCCGGGGCTCGCCTCGCGCGACCTGCCCCGCGACTTCGAGGAGCGCTACCCCTGGGCGTACGCGGCGGAGCTGGACGCGTTCGCGCGCGCCGTCCGCGACGGCACCCCTCCCCCCGTCACCGGTCGCGACGCGCTGGCCGCGTTCGACCTCGCCCTGGCCGCCGACGAGTCCTGGCGGACCGGCGTGCCCGTCCGTCCGAAGGAGAACGCATGAAGATCGCCGGAGCCCCCATCTCGTGGGGCGTCTGCGAGGTCCCGGGCTGGGGCCATCAGCTCCCGCCGTCGCGGGTGCTGGCCGAGATGCAGGAGGTGGGCCTGGCCGCCACCGAGTTCGGGCCGGACGGCTTCCTGCCCGAGGACCCCCGCGAGGTGCTCGCGCGCCACGACCTGCAGGCCATCGGCGGGTTCACCCCGCTGCTGCTGCACGTGCCGGAGCACGACCCCGTCCCCGAGGTGGAGAAGCTGCTGGCCACCTACGCCGCCACCGGGTCGGACACCCTCGTGCTGTCGGCGATCAGCGGTCTCGACGGCTACGACGCCCGCCCCGCGCTCGACGACGACGGCTGGCGGACCCTGCTCGGCAACCTCGACCGCCTCGCCGGGGTCGCCGCCGCGCACGACGTCCGCGCCGTGCTGCACCCGCACGTCGGGACGATGGTGGAGAACACCGACGACGTGCAGCGCGTGCTCGACGGATCGGCGATCGCGCTGTGCCTCGACACCGGGCACCTGCTCATCGGCGGCACCGACCCGGTCGCCCTGGCCCGCCAGGCCCCGGAGCGGATCGCGCACACCCACATCAAGGACGTCGACGCACGCCTCGCGAAGCAGGTGCAGGGCGGGCGGCTCACCTACACCGAGGCGGTGCGGGAGGGCATGTACCGCCCCGTCGGGCACGGGGACGTCGACTTCTCCGCGATCGTCGGGCACCTGCGCGACCACGGGTACGCCGGCTGGTACGTCCTGGAGCAGGACACGATCCTCACCGGGGAGCCGGCGGGCGAGGGTCCGCTGACCGACGTCCGCACGAGCGTCGAGGCGCTGCGGACGATCCTCGCGCGCTCGTGACGGGCCCGTTCTGACCCATGCAGCCGGTGAGGTCGACATCATCGGAGCCTGCCGGCCGTGAAGCCCCCACCACGTCGATCCCATCCGTGTCGGGCGCGTCCTCGTGAGCGGCCCCCTGCGGATCGGGATCCTCGGGGCCGCCCGGATCACGGGGCAGGCGCTGGTCGACCCGGCGAAGGAGACGGGCGACCGGCTCGTCGCCGTGGCGGCCCGCGACCCCCGCCGGGCCGAGGCGTTCGCCGCGGAGCACGGCGTCGAGCGGGTCGTCGGCTCCTACGCCGACGTGCTCGTCGACCCCGAGGTCGAGATCGTCTACAACCCGCTGGCCAACGCGCTGCACGGCCCGTGGAACCTCGCCGCCGTCGCGGCCGGGAAGCACGTGCTCAGCGAGAAGCCGTTCGCGAGCAACGCGGCGGAGGCCCGGGCGGTGCGCGACGCCGCGGCGGCCGCGGGCGTCGTCGTGCTGGAGGGCTTCCACCACGCCCACCACCCGGTGCTGCTGCGGCTCCACGAGCTCGTCGCGTCCGGGGAGCTGGGGGCGCTGCGCCGCGTCGAGGCCCGGTTCACGATGCCCGCCCCGCCCGACGACGACCCGCGCTGGCGGCTCGACCTCGCCGGCGGGGCGCTGATGGACCTCGGCTGCTACCCGCTGCAGTGCCTGCGCTCGTTCGCGCGGTGGGCGGGCGGCGAGCCGTCCGTCTCCTCGGCCACCGCCGGGGAGCGGGCCGGGCACCCGGGCGTCGACGAGCGGGTCACCGCGGAGCTCGGCTACCCGTCCGGCGCGACCGGTGCGGGCGCACCTGCGCGACGGCGCGCCGTTCCCCACCGGGGCCGACGACGCCGTGCGCACCGCCGAGCTGATCGACGCGGTCTACGCGGCGGCCGGGCTGCCGGTGCGACCGCGGGCGGAGTCGGTGTCGCCGTAGCGGCGACCGGCGGAACGCGGTCGACTCCGACCGCGTTCCGCAGAACGCGGTCTGCCGGCGCGGCGGGCGGACGGACGGCGTTCCGCTGACGGCGGTCGGTCAGTCGGTTGTGCGGGCGGACGCGCGGATACGTCGGCAGTGGTCGGATCGCGTACCCGCGGAACGCAGGGCCCGATCGCGTCCCGCGGAACACAAGACCCGATCACGTCCCGCGGGCCGGCGATGCCGGCGGATGCGGATACGTCGGCGATGGCCGGATCGCGTCACGCGGAACACGGGGCTGATCGCGTCCAGCAGAACGACGCCCGATCGCGTCCGCGGAAAACTGGGGCCGACGGCGTCCCGCGGAACGCCGGGCCCGATCGCGCCCGGCGGAACACCGGGCCCGAGGTGCATTCCGCAGAACTCGAGGCCCGATCGCGTTCCGCGGAACATCGCGCCCGAGGCGCGTGCGCAGCCGCGCTGCGTTCCGCGGAACGCGGGGGCTCACCTCGGACCCCCGTTGTGAGGGCCGGGGCCTGCCCTGCGGGCGCGGGGATCACCGCGAGTCGCACGTGGTGGTCCTCCCGCGCGCCCTGGTGCGCGGGTCGCGCCGATCACCCCGCGACGGGTCGCCGCGAGTGGCACCCGGGTCGTCGCCGGGACCGTGGCGGCCCGGTCCTGGTGATCCTCGCGGCCGGGAGGTGCCGTGAAGGGCGGCGCAGCGATGGACCCGAGACCCGTGGTGACCGTCGCCCGGGCCCCGACTCGCACCGCCGCACGGCACCGCGTTCCGCAACACTCGGAGCGGACACGCGGCGCCGCTCGCAGGACGCCGGACCGTACACGAGCACGATCGCGTTCCGCGGAACGCACGGACCGTGCCGTTCCCGACCGGCCCGGGGGCGGTGATCGCGGCGAGAGAGTCGTACGTGGTGGTCACCCCGACCGGGAGGATCGGCCGCGTCTCACTCCCCCACCCGCCCCAGCATCTCCAGGTAGTGCACGTTCGTCATCACGCCGAGGACGTTGCCGAAGGGGTCGACGACCGAGGCGGTGACGAACCCGTCGCCGCGCACCTGGACCGGCAGGTACTCGACGGCCCCGAGCCCGAGCAGGCGGGCGACGGTGCCGTCGAGGTCGTCCACGGCCCAGTGCATGATCGCGCCCGCCGGGCCGCCCCCCACCGGCGGGCGGTAGGCGCTGCTGATGATCCCGAACTCGGCCTCCAGGTCGCCGATCCGGAACTCGATGTAGGCAGGCCTGCCGTCGGGGCCGGGGCGCTCGAAGTAGGGCTGCACGCCGAACACGTCGGCGTACCAGCGGGCGGCCTGCGCGACGTCGTCGGCGAAGAAGTTCAGGGTGGCGAATCCGCGGAAGGTGGTCATGGCACCCATCCTGCGGGCGTAAGTGCTCACCTCCTGAGCACTTTCGCTGGCAGACTTCCGGCGTGCGTGCAGACCGGCTCGTGGCCGTCCTCCTGCTGATGCAGGCACGCGGCCGGGTGACGGCCGCGGAGGTCGCGGCCGAGCTGGAGGTCTCCGTCGCCACGGCCCGCCGCGACCTGGACGCGCTGTCCGCGGCGGGGATCCCGGTCTACCCGCAGGCCGGGCGCGGTGGGGGCTGGTCGCTGCTCGGCGGCGCCCGCACCGACCTGACCGGGCTCACCGCCCCGGAGGCGCGGGCCCTGTTCCTGCTGCTCGGTCCGGCCGCGGCGGCGGCGCCCGAGGCGCGCTCGGCCCTGCGGAAGCTGACGCGCGCGCTGCCCGAGGTGTTCCGCGCCGAGGCGGCCGCCGCGGCCGACTCCGTGGTCGTCGACCCCACCGGCTGGGGCGGGCGCGACGACGACCGGCCCCCGGTCGTCGAGCTGCTGCAGACCGCCGTGGTGGCCCGCCGTCGCGTGCGGCTGCGCTACGCCGGGCGCGCCCGGGAACCCGGCGAGCGGCTGGTCGACCCGTGGGGCCTGGTCGACAAGGACGGCACCTGGTACCTCGTCGCGGGCACCGACGCCGGGCAGCGGACGTTCCGGATCGACCGGGTGGTCGACGCCGAGGTCACCGACCTGGTCGCCCACCGCCCCGACGGGTTCGCCCTGGCCCGGGCGTGGGAGCGGGTCGTCGAGGAGATGGAGGCGCGGCGCGGGCGGTTCACCGCGACGGTGGTGATCGAGACCCGCTTCGTCCCGGTGCTGCGCACCCACTTCGGCCGGCACTGCGACGCCGGCCCGCCCGGTCCCGACGGCCGGTCGCAGGTGCGCGTCGGCGCCCCGACCGCGCTCGACCTCGCCCGCACCCTCGCCGGGTGGGGTGCCGCGGTGGAGGTGCTCGACCCGCCGGAGGTCCGTGCCGAGCTCGCCCGGATCGGCCGGGAGCTGGCGGGGCGCTACGCCTGAACCGGGGCGGTCGTCCCGCGCACCACCAGCCGCGGCCGCAGCACCCGCTCCACGACGTCGGTGCGGTCGCCGTCGAGCCGCTCCAGCGCGGCGTCGACGGCCATCCGCGCCTGCTCGGGGGCGTCCTGGCTGACGGTGGTGAGCCGCACGTGCTCGAGCCGGGACAGCTCGGCGTCGTCGTAGCCGACCACCGAGACGTCGCCGGGCACGCGGACCCCGGCCCGGACGAACACGTCGAGCAGGCCCAGGGCGCTGCGGTCGTTGGCGGCGACCACCGCGGTCGGCAGGCCCGCGTCCAGCAGCGCCCGGGCCGACCGGGCCCCCGCCCCCTCGCTGTCGCCGCCGGGCGCGACCCGCGGTTCCAGGCCGTGCCGGGTCATCGCGGCGGTGAAGCCCTCGCGGCGCTCCTGCGCCATCTCGGCCCGCCCGCCGTCGACGTGCACGATCGCGCGGTGGCCGAGCCCGACGAGGTGGTCGACGGCCTGGCCGATCCCGTCGGCGTCGGCGACCCGCACGACGTCGAACCCGGACGGGGGGAGCCGCCGCCCGACGACCACGGTCGGGACCCGCGCCCCCAGCCCGGCCAGCTGGGCGGGCGACAGGCCAGGGGCGAGCAGGAGGACCGCCTCGCAGCGCAGGTCGAGCAGGGTGTCGACGACGCGCTGCTCGTCGTGGGTGCGGGTGATGCCGCTCAGGGCCACGGTGTAGCCGCGCGCGTCGGCGGCGAGCTGCACCTCCTCGGCCAGCTCGGTGCGGAACGCGTCGCGCAGCAGCACCGGGACGCCGAGCACGTGGGTGCGCCGCCGGGCCAGCAGGCTCGCGCTGCGGTCGGCGCGGTAGCCGAGCCGGGCCGCGGCCTCCAGCACGCGCTCCCGGGTCTCCGCGCTCGGGCCCGCGACGCCGCGCAGTACGAGCGACACCGACGCCGTCGACACCCCGACGGCGGCCGCGACGTCCTCCAGCCGCGGCCTCTTGACAGCTCCGGTCACGTCGCGGATCGTACACAGCGATCGTTAAAGCGCTTTAAAGGAGAGTGGCCCATGGGCGTGCCCGTCCTCGACGACCTCGTCGCGGTCCTCGCCGACCGGATCGACCCGCGCGCCTACCCGCACGCCGACGCCGTGGAGCAGCAGGTGCTGGTCTACTCCGCCGACGGCGTCCGCGCCGCGCCGCCCGCGGAGCTGGTGCGGGCCCTGGCCGACGGTCCCGGCGTCGTCGTCGTCCGCGGTGCCCTGGACCGGGCCATGGTCGACCGCGTCACGGGCGAGTTCGACGCGATGGTCGCCGAGCAGCACGCCGCCGGCCGGCAGGTGGGCGACCACTTCGCCGCCCCGGGCACCAACGACCGCGTCTGGAACGCGCTGGAGAAGCTCGCCGTCCGGGCGCCGGCCGCGTTCGTCGACTACTACTCCTCCGACGTGCTCGCCCTCGTCGCCCTGGCCTGGCTCGGGCCGGGCTACCAGGTGACCTCGCAGGTCAACGTCGTGCACCCGGGCGGACGGGCGCAGGTCGGGCACCGCGACTACCACCTGGGCTTCCTGCCCCCGACCGAGATCGTGCGCTACCCGGCGCACGTGCACCGCCTGTCCCCCGTGCTCACGCTGCAGGGGGCGGTGGCGCACGCCGACATGCCGGTGGAGTCGGGCCCGACGCTGTACCTGCCGCACTCGCAGAAGTACGGCGACGGGTACCTCGCCACGGCCCTGCCGGAGTTCGCCGAGCACTTCGAGCGCCACCACGTGCAGCTGCCGCTGGCCACCGGCGACGCCGCGTTCTTCAACCCCGCGGTGATCCACGGCGCGGGCCGCAACCGCAGCTCCGACGTCCGGCGCACCGCCAACCTGCTGCAGATCAGCTCCGCGTTCGGCCGGGCGATGGAGTCGGTCGACCGCGCCCGCGTGTGCCGCGCGGTGTACCCGCACCTGCGTCCGGGCCACGAGCACGCGATCGCCGCCGCGGCCGAGGGCTACGCCTTCCCGACCAACCTCGACCGCGACCCGCCGGTCGACGGCCTCGCGCCGCCCACCCAGGCCGACCTGGTGCGCCGCGCGGTCGCCGAGCGCTGGACCGCCGAGGCGTTCGACGCCGCCCTCACCGACCACACGACACGACGGGACACGCACTGATGGGACTGCTGGACGGAACGGTGCTGCTGGTCAGCGGCGGCACGCAGGGGGTCGGGGCCGGTGTCGCCCGGGCCGCGGTGCGGGAGGGCGCGCAGGTCACGATCAGCGGCCGGCGCGCCGACGTCGGGGAGAAGGCGGCCGCCGACATCGGCGCGCGGTTCGTGACCGCCGACATCGCCGACCCGGAGCAGGCACGGGCGTCCGTCGCCGCGGTGATCTCGGAGCACGGCCGGATCGACGCGCTGGTCAACGCGGCGGGGCTCACCGACCGCGGCACCCTGCTCGACACCACCCCGGAGCTGTTCGACCGGCACGTCGCGGTCAACCTGCGCGGGCCGTTCTTCACGATGCAGGCGGCCGTCTCCGACATGGTGGGCCGCGGCGCACCCGGCGCGGTCGTCAACGTCATCTCGTCCTCGGAGCTGGGCGGGCAGCCGTTCCTCGCGCCCTACGTCGCGGCGAAGGCCGGGCTCGCCGGCCTCACCCGCAACGCCGCGCACGCCCACCGCTTCGACCGCGTGCGGATCAACGGCCTCGACATCGGCTGGACCGACACCGAGGGCGAGGACGCCACCCAGCGCGCCTTCCACGACGCCGACGACACCTGGCGCGCCGACGCGGCCGCCCGGCTGCCGATGGGCAAGCTCGGCCAGGTCGACGAGATCGCCGACTTCGTGGTGTTCCTGCTGTCGCCGCGCAGCGGCGTCGTCACCGGCTCCGTCATCGACTGGGACCAGAACGTCCTCGGAGGGTTGGACTGACATGAGGTTGGGACTCATCGGACTGGGGCGCATCGGCGCCTTCCACGCCCGCACGCTGGCCGCGCTGGACGCGGTCGACTCGCTCGTCGTCACCGACGCGGTGCCCGCCGTCACGGCGGCGGTGACCGCGGAGGTCGGTGCGGAGGCCGCCGACTCCCCGGAGAAGCTGATCGCCGCGGGCGTCGACGGCGTGCTGATCGCGGCCGCCACCGACGCCCACCCGGTGCTGCTGCGCGCCGCCGTCGCCGCCGGGCTGCCGGTGTTCTGCGAGAAGCCGCTGGCCGCCGGGCTGGCCGACGCCCGCGCCACGGCCGCGTCCGTCCGGGGCGCCCGGGTGCAGATCGGCTACCCCCGCCGCTTCGACGCCGCGTTCCTCGCGGTGCGCGGGGCCGTCGCGGCCGGGGAGCTGGGCCGGGTGCACACCGTCCGGTCCACCACGCTCGACCCGGCCCCGCCGCCGCGCGCCTACCTGGCCGGGTCCGGCGGGCTGTTCCGGGACTGCACCGTGCACGACCTCGACGCCGTCCGCTGGGTCACCGGACAGGAGATCAGCGAGGTGTACGCCACCGGCTCCGACCGCGGCGACGCGATGTTCGGGGAGCTGGGCGACGTCGACGCCGCGGCGCTCGTCCTGACGATGGCCGACGGATCGCTCGGGCTGGTCTCCAACAGCCGCTACAACGCCCGCGGCTACGACGTGCGCCTCGAGGTGCACGGCGCGGCCGACAGCGCCGCCGCCGGGCTCGACGGCGGCCTGCCGGTCCGCCCGCTGGGCCCCGGCGCGCTCACCGTCGCCGGGCCGGCGCACACCTTCTTCATGGACCGGCTCGCCTCGGCGTTCCGGGCCGAGCTGGCCGCGTTCGTCGAGGTGGTGGCCGGGACCAGGGAGTCGCCCTGCACCGTCGACGACGCACTGGCCGTGGCCGTCGCGGCGGAGGCGGCCACGATCTCGCTGCGGGAGCACCGGCCCGTCGCGACCGCCGAGATCGCCTGACTCAGACGAAGGCGGAGTGCCCCGTGATCGCCCGGCCCACGACGAGGGTGTTGATCTGCTTGGTGCCCTCGAAGGAGTACAGCGCCTCGGCGTCGGCGAAGAACTTGCCGACGCCGTAGTCGAGCACCACCCCGTTGCCGCCGACGACCTCGCGCGCGAGCGCGACCGTCTCGCGCATCTTCGTGGTGCAGTACTCCTTGGCCAGGGCGGCGTGCTCGTCGCGGGCCTCCCCCGCCTCCTGCATCTCGGCCAGGCGCACGGCCAGGCCGAGGGAGGCGGTGATGTTGCCGAGCATCCGCACGAGCAGGTCCTGCACGAGCTGGAACCCGGCGATCGGGCGGCCGAACTGCTCGCGCTCCTGGGAGTAGGCCAGCGCCAGCTCGTAGGCGGCCATCATCGTGCCGGTCGAGCCCCAGGCCACGCCGCCGCGGGTGCGGCGCAGGACCTTGTTGGTGTCGGCGAAGGAGTGCGCCTCCTGCAGGCGGTCGGCCTCGGGCACGCGGCAGCCGCTGAGCACGATGTCGGCGTTCTGCACGGTGCGCAGGGCGATCTTGTTCTCCATCTTCGTGGTGGTCATGCCGGGGTTGTCCTGCTCCACCACGAAGCCCTTGACCGAGTCGTCCGCGACGTCCCGGGCCCAGATCACGACGAGGTCGGCGAACGTGCCGTTGCCGATCCAGCGCTTCTCGCCGTCGATCACCCACTCGTCGCCCTCGCGGCGGGCGGTGGTCTCCAGGCCGCGCGCGACGTCGGACCCGCCGTGCGGCTCGGTCAGCCCGAACGCACCGATCTTCTCCATCCGCCCCATCGCGGGCAGCCAGCGCTCGCGCTGCTCGGGCGAGCCGCACAGGTCGATGCTGCCCATCGCGAGGCCGTTGTGGATGCCGAAGAAGCTGTTCAGCGACGGGTCGGTGTGCGCGATCTCCATCGACACGAACCCGATGAGCTGCCGGCGCGCGGCCGGGCCGTCGAGGCCGTCGTAGGGCAGGGACGCGATGTTCAGCCCCGCGAACCCGGGGATGAGGTGGTGCGGGAACTCGGCCTTCGTCCAGTGCTCCAGGGCGACGGGCGCGACCTCCTCCGCCAGGAACTCGCGCACCCGGCCGACGACCTCGCGCTCGTCGTCGGTGAGGGCGTCGGCGAAGCGGAAGAAGTCACCCGTCAGGGGTTCGGCGGTCATCGCACCAGGGTGGCACCGGTGGCGTCCGCGCGCCCGGTCTGCGGCGCCGCCCCGGCGGACCGCCCCGGGCCGTCGGGGCCTGCGCCTACGATCGGGGCGTGCTCCCCGACACCGCACCCGCCCCGCTCGACGTGCTCCGCCGCGTCTTCGGCTACGACGCGTTCCGCGGGCCGCAGCAGGAGGTGATCGAGCACGTCTGCGCGGGCGGCGACGCGCTCGTCCTCATGCCCACCGGCGGGGGCAAGTCGCTGTGCTACCAGGTGCCGTCGCTGGTCCGAGACGGCACCGGGGTGGTGGTGTCCCCGCTGATCGCGCTCATGCAGGACCAGGTCGACGCCCTGCGCGCGCTCGGCGTCCGCGCCGGGTTCCTCAACTCCACGCAGAACCCCGACGAGCGGCGCGACACCGAGCGCGCCTACCTCGACGGCGAGCTCGACCTGCTCTACCTCGCCCCCGAGCGCCTGCGCGTCCCGTCCACCCTGTCGCTGCTCGGGCGCGGGCGGATCGCGCTGTTCGCCATCGACGAGGCGCACTGCGTCGCCCAGTGGGGCCACGACTTCCGGCCCGACTACCTCGCCCTGTCCGAGGTCCACGAGCGCTGGCCCGACGTCCCCCGCATCGCGCTGACCGCCACCGCCACCGAGGCCACGCGCACCGAGATCGCCCAGCGGCTGGACCTGACCGCGGCCAAGCAGGTCGTCGCGAGCTTCGACCGGCCCAACATCCAGTACCGGATCGCGCCGAAGAACGAGCCCCGCAAGCAGCTGCTGGACCTGCTGCGCGCCGAGCACCCCGGCGACGCCGGCATCGTCTACTGCCTCTCGCGCAAGTCGGTGGAGCAGACCGCGGAGTTCCTCGTCGGGCAGGGGATCCCGGCGCTGCCCTACCACGCGGGGCTCGACGCGGAGGTCCGCGCGCGCCACCAGTCCCGGTTCCTGCGGGAGGAGGGCGTGGTGATGGTCGCGACGATCGCGTTCGGCATGGGCATCGACAAGCCCGACGTGCGGTTCGTCGCCCACCTCGACCTGCCGAAGTCCGTCGAGGGCTACTACCAGGAGACCGGCCGCGCGGGCCGCGACGGGCTGCCGTCCACCGCGTGGCTCGCCTACGGCCTGGCCGACGTCGTGCAGCAGCGCAAGATGATCGACGAGTCCGAGGGCGACCGCGCGCACAAGCAGCGCCTGGGCCAGCACCTCGACGCGATGCTCGCGCTGTGCGAGACCGTGCAGTGCCGCCGGGTGCGGCTGCTGAACTACTTCGGGCAGCCGGGCGAGCCGTGCGGCAACTGCGACACCTGCCTCACCCCGCCCGAGTCCTGGGACGGCACGATCCCGGCGCAGAAGATCCTCTCCACGGTGTGGCGGCTGAAGAACGAGCGCAACCAGTCGTTCGGGGCCGGGCACCTCATCGACATCGTCACGGGCAAGCGCACCGCGAAGGTCGAGCAGTTCGCCCACGACCAGCTGACGGTGTTCGGGGTGGGCGCCGACCTGTCCGAGCCCGAGTGGCGTGCGGTCGTCCGCCAGCTGCTGGCCCAGGGCCTGCTCGCCGTCCAGGGCGCGTACCAGACCTTCGCGCTGACCGACGCCAGCTCGGAGGTGCTGCGCGGCGAGCGCGAGGTGCCGATGCGGCGCGACCCGGTGAAGGCCACCCGCACCCGGTCCCGGTCCTCCCGCGGCGACGCCCCCGCCCTTGCCCCGGAGCTGGCCCCGGTCTTCGAGCGGCTGCGGGCCTGGCGGGGGGCCACGGCCAAGGAGCAGGGCGTGCCCGCGTACGTGATCTTCCACAACGCGGTGCTGGAGGAGATCGCCACCCGCCGACCCGACTCCCTGGCCGCGCTGGGCACGATCAGCGGGATCGGGGAGAACAAGCTGGCGAAGTACGGCCAGGGCGTCCTCGACGCGCTCGCCGACGACTGACCCACCCCGTGGGGTCCTCCCGGGGCCCCCCCGCGCGTGGCGCGCGTCGGGCGGCGGGGGTGCTGCCATGCTCGTCCGATGAGGTTCACCGCCCGGGTCGCCCTGTTCGCCGCGACGGCGGTCCTGGTCGGGTGCGGGGCCGCGGGACCCGCACCCGCGGCGTCCACGTCCACCTCCACGTCCACCTCCACGCCCACCTCGCCGCCGACCACCGTCGCCCCGCTCACCCGGGGCCCCGGGCCCACCGTCGCGGCGTCGGAACCGCGGGTCGTCGTCCTCGATCCCGGCCACAACGGCGGCAACGGCGCGAACCCCGCCGCGATCGGCCGGGAGGTCCCCGACGGCCGCGGCGGCACCAAGGCCTGCAACACCACCGGAACCGAGACCGACGCCGGCTACCCCGAGCACGCGTTCACCTGGGACGTCTCCCGGCGGGTGCAGGCCGGCCTGGAGGACGCCGGGGTGCGGGTCGTCCTCACCCGGCCCGACGACGACGGCGTCGGGCCCTGCGTCGACGAGCGCGGCCGGGCGGGTGAGGCCGCCGACGCCGACGCGGTGGTCTCGATCCACGCCGACGGCTCGGCCCCCGCCGACAGCGGCTTCCACGTCGCACTCTCCGACCCGCCGCTCAACGCCGCCCAGGGCGCGCCCGCCCGGGAGCTCGCCGTCGCCGTCCGCGACGCGATGCGCACCGCGGGCTTCCCCGACTCCGACTACATCGGGGACCAGGCCCTGTCCCCGCGCGGCGACCTCGGCGGCCTCAACCTCGCCACCCGCCCGACCGTCCTCGTCGAGTGCGCCAACATGCGCAACCCCGGCGAGGCCGCGCTGGTGTCGAGCGAGGCCGGGAGGCAGCGCTACGCCGAGGCGATCGCCGCCGGCATCCTCGCGTTCCTGGGCTGACTCGCCCGGCTCAGCCGGCGTCGAGCCGGTGCAGCATCGGCGGCAGCGGCTGCGTGTGCACCACCGCGAGCCGCTGCGTGGCCCGGGTGAGCGCGACGTAGAGGTCGTTGGCCCCGCGCGGGGACTCCGCGAGCACCTCCGCGGGCTCCACCAGCACCACCGCGTCGAACTCCAGGCCCTTCGCCGAGGAGATCGGCAGGACCACCACCGGGGACTCCAGGTCGACGCTCGGGTCGGCCGGGCCGTCGGGGGTGTCGGGTCCCTGCTCGGGCTCCGCGGCCCCGAGGAGCCGCAGCCGCAGGTCGCGGACCCGCGCGGCCGGGGCGAGCACCACGGTCCGCCCGTCGGGCACCGCCCCCGACTCCTCCGCGAGCACCTTCGCGACGGTGTCGTCGAGGGCGGCGGGGTCGGCCGCGACCGCGCGCGGCGGCACGCCCGTGCTGCGCACCGAGCTCGGGGCCGCGAGCCCCGGCTCGATCACGGCGAGCACGTCGTCGGCGACGTCGGCGATCTCCGACGGGGTGCGGTAGTTGACGGTGAGCTGCTCCAGCCGCCACCGGTTCGCCACGTACGGCGAGAGCACCTGCCCCCACGACGACGCCCCGGCCAGGTCGCCGGTCTGCGCGATGTCGCCGACGAGGGTCATCGAGCGGGTCGGGCAGCGGCGCATGACGAGCCGCCACGCCATCGCGGAGAGCTCCTGGGCCTCGTCGACGATGACGTGGCCGTAGGTCCACTCCCGGTCGGCGGCGGCGCGGTCGGCGGTGGAGTCGTAGCGGCGCACGGCCTGCCGCTCGGCGAGGCGGTCGGCGTCGACGACGTCGCCGGCGCGCAGCAGCTCGTCGTCGAGGTCCTCCTCCAGGTCGAGCACGTCGAGCACGCCCTGCGCGTAGAGGACCTCCTCGCGCAGCGCAGCGGCCTCGCGCGCGGCCCGCTCGGCGCCGTCGTCGCCGAGGAGCTCGGCGGCCTCGTCGAGCAGCGGGACGTCGGCGGGGGTCCAGCGCAGGCCGGGCGGGACGTCGTCGCCGGGCGCGGGCCGCTCCAGGCGGGCCCGGTCCTCCGCCGGGATGCGGCGGGCGACCGAGCCGAGCCGGCGGGGATCGGCGAACAGGTCGGTGAGCAGCTGCTCGGCCGAGAGGGTGGGCCACAGGTCGTCGAGGGCCCGGGCGAGCTCGCGGCTCTCGGTGAGCTCCTCGCGGATGTCGGCGAGGTCGCCCGCGTCGAGGAAGCGCGCGGAGTTGAGACCCGCCCCGCCCAGCCCGCGGGCCGCCTGCTGGGCGAGCAGGTTCACGGCCTCCTTGTGGAAGATCCGCTTGGCCTCGTTGTGCGGCTTGCGCGAGCGGCGGGCCCGGGTGCGCGCGGAGTTGGCGACGTCGCGGTCGAGCCGGATCCGCTGTCCCTCCACGTCGAGCTCGACGGGGCGGCGCGGCACCTGCTGGCGGTCGCGCACCGCCGCGGCGACGACGGCGGCCATGTCGGCCCGCCCCTTCACCTCCGCGGTGGCGGCGGGTTCGGGCCGCCGCGCGTCGAGGTTCGGGAACAGCTGCCCGACGGTGCCGAGCACGACGCTGGTCTCCCCCAGCGACGGCAGCACCTGCCCGATGTAGCGCAGGAACGTGGGGTTGGGGCCGACGACGAGCACACCGCGCCGGGCCAGCCGGTCGCGGTGGGTGTAGAGCAGGTACGCGGCCCGGTGCAGCGCGACGGCCGTCTTGCCGGTGCCCGGCCCGCCCTGCACCACCAGGACGCCCGACGGCTTGGAGCGGATGATCGCGTCCTGCTCGGACTGGATGGTGGCGACGATGTCGCCCATCCGCCCCGTGCGCCGCGCCCCGACCGCGGCGAGCAGCGCCGCCTCGCTGGTGAGCCCCGAGGACCGGGTGCCGGCGTCGACGTCGTCGAGGTCGAGCACCTCGTCGTCGATGGCCAGCAGCTCGCGGCGGCGGGTGCGCAGGTGCCGCCGCCGGCGCATGCCCTCCGGGGACGCGGCCGTGGCGGTGTAGAACGGGCGCGCCGCCGGGGCGCGCCAATCCATCAGCAGCGGCTCGTAGTCGTTGTCCTCGTCGAGCAGCCCGAGGCGGCCGATGTAGCGGCGCTCCCCCGGCGAGCCGTCGGCCTCGTCGGCGGCGTCGAGGCGGCCGAAGGCCAGGCCGTGCTCGGCGGCGCGCAGCGCGGCCAGCCGGTCGGTGTACATCGCCGCCGCGGCGTCGCGCTCGGTGAGGGCCTGCGGCGTGCCGACGGTCTCGTCGTGCAGGGCGTCGTGCAGCCGCTGCGCGGTCTCCGCCCGCCGGGCGTCGAGGCGGCCGTAGAGCATCTCCACGTACCGCCGCTCGTGGGCGATGCCGTCGTCGGGGTCCGGGTGGGTCTCGGTACCGGGGAGCCCGGAGGACGTGCTGTCTGACACCGGCGGATCACCTTCACGGGCTGGAGAATCGGCGACTATCCAAGCTACCAGCGCGCCCCGGGGGGAGTTTCCCGTGCCGGGTGGGCGGGTATGCCCCCGAGTGCCCGATCACGAGGCCTCACGCGATTCCGAGTACGGGCACCTGGCCCCGCTGTTCGCCGAGTTCGCCGCGCTGCCACCCGACCACCCCGACCGTGCCGCGCTGCGTGCGCGGCTGGTCACCGGCCACCTGCCCGTCGTCCGGCACATCGCCCGGCGCTTCTCCGGCCGCGGGGAGCCCTCCGACGACCTGGAGCAGGCGGGCACCATCGGGCTGCTCGGCGCCGTCGACCGCTTCGATCCCTCCCACGGCAGCGACTTCCTGTCCTACGCGGTGCCCACCATCACCGGCGAGATCCGCCGGCACTTCCGCGACCGCACGTGGGCGATGCGGGTGCCGCGCCGCCTCAAGGACCTGCAGGCGACGATCGCCGGGGCGGTCGGCCCGCTGTCGCAGGAGCTCGGCCGCGCCCCGCGTCCCAGCGAGATCGCCGCCCGCCTGGACATGCCCGTCGACCAGGTACTGGAGGGCCTCGACGCCCAGCAGGCCTACCGCAACACCTCGCTCGACGAGCTGGTCGCCGGCGGCGAGACGCCGCTCGCCGACACCCTCGGCGCGATCGACGTCGACATGGCGACCGTCGAGTACCGCGAGACCCTGGGCCCGCTGCTGGAGGAGCTGCCGGAGCGGGAGCGGACGATCCTCGTGCTGCGGTTCTTCGGGAACATGACGCAGACCCAGATCGCCGACCGCGTCGGGGTGTCGCAGATGCACGTGTCGCGACTGCTCGCGCAGACCCTGCGGCAGCTGCGGGAGAAGCTCAACGCGGCGGGCTGACCCCGTTGCGGCGCACCGGGACGGGCAGGACGAACCACAGCCCGACCAGCACCAGGCCGACGGCCGCTGCGGCCGGCACCGCGAAGCCGCGCCCGACGGCGACGTCGAGGACCAGCAGGACCGCGCCGGTCAGGGTCAGCGCCAGCGTCACCAGCCCGGCGAGGAACAGCCGCTGGCCGAGCGCGACCGTCGCCTGCTTGACGCCGTGCCCGAACGTGACGCGGTGCGCCGCCGCGGGCCCGACGAGCAGGCCCGCGGTCAGCACCGAGAGCAGCAGCGTCACCACGTAGGTCCAGCGCTGCACCTCGTCGATGCGCCCGAAGCGCTCGGTGAACGACAGCGACAGCAGGAACGCGAACAGGATCTGCACACCGGTCTGGGCGACGCGCAGCTCCTGCAGCAGCTCGAGCATGTTGCGGTCGGCCCGCCGCAGCGGGCCCTCCCCGCGCTCGTCGGGCTCGATCACCGGCCCACGCTACCGGGCGAACGCGTCCACCACGGCCGCGGAGAACGCCGGGAGGTCGTCGGGGTCGCGGCTGGTCACGAGGTTGCCGTCGACCGACACCTCCTCGTCGACGACGGTGGCGCCCGCGTTGCGCAGGTCGGTCCACACGCTGGGGAACGAGGTGAGCGTCCGTCCTTGCACCACCCCGGCGTCGATCAGCGTCCACGGGGCGTGGCAGATCGCGCCGACGGGCTTGCCCGAGCTCACGAACGCCTGCACGAACAGCCGCACGTCGTCGTCGATGCGGAGCTTGTCGGCGTTGACCGTGCCGCCCGGCATCAGCAGGCCGTCGTAGTCGTCGACCGAGACCTCGGCCGCCCTGCGGTCGACCGCGAAGGTGTCGGCCGGCTCGATGTCGCCGTTCATGCCCTGGATCTCGCCCGTGGAGATCGAGACGAGCGAGACGACCGCCCCCTCGCCGAGCACCGCGTCACGCGGGCCGGTGAGCTCGACCTGCTCCACGCCGTCGGTCGCGAGGATCGCGATCCGCTTGCCGTTCAACCTGTCCGTCATGGGTGCGGCGTACCCCCGCCGCGGTGTGGGTACTCGCGGTCCATGACCGACATCGAGGAGGGCGACCACGTCGCCTGGAAGACCCACGGCACCACCACGGAGGGCACCGTGGAGGAGGAGATCACGTCCGACACCGAGGCGGCCGGGCGCACGGTGCGGGCGTCGGAGGACGACCCGCAGTACCGCGTGCGCAGCGACAAGTCCGGCAAGGACGCCGTGCACCGGCCCGACGCGCTGGAGAAGACGGACGAGGGAAGGGCCGACTAGGTGACGACCGGGGTGTCGGCGTGCTCGCGGCACGTCGCCACCTCGGGCCGGGCCTCCAGGCGCTCGTCGTCGATCGTGGCGCCGCAGACGACGCAGGTGCCGTAGCTGCCGTCCTCGACGCGCTCGAGCGCCTCCTGCACCAGCCGACGCTGGTCGGCGACGGTGTCGACGAGCAGCTCGGAGTCCATCGCCTCGGCGACCTCGGAGCCGTAGTCGCCGGGGTGCTGGCCGAGCGCGCCCTCCTCGGTGTCGCCCGAGGTCTCCGCGCGGGTGCGCTCGGCGAAGCGGGCGCGCTCGTCGAGCGACTCCAGCTCGGTGGTCAGGGTCTTCCGTGCGTGGTCGAGGTCCACGGTGGGTCCTTCCGGGTGGGGAGACGTCAACGAGGCTGCATACCCCGTTCCCCCACCCGGGAACCCCGGCTCAGCCCCCGGGGTGGCGCGCCTTCGGCGCCCGGCCGAACGGCTGCTCGACGGGCTCGACGCGCACGGCGTCCGGGTTCTCCCGCAGCACCGGGTCCTCGGCCAGCGCGAGCGCGTCGCCGTGGTGGGTCAGGCGCATCGGCGGCCCGCTGACCAGCTGGTACTCGGTGCCCTCCGGCGTGATCTGGACGCGGAGCTGGCGGCCCTGCCACTTGAGCCCGAAGGAGATCCGGGACAGCGCCGGCGGCAGGCGCGGCGCGAACCGGAGGCCGGCCGAGTCGCACTGCATCCCGCCGAAGCCCTGCACGACGGCGATCCAGGTGCCCGCCATCGACGCGATGTGCACGCCGTGGTCGGAGTTGCCCGCCAGGTCGTTGAGGTCGACGAGGGCGGACTCGGCGAGGTAGTCGAACGCCAGGTCCAGGTGCCCCGTGCGGGCGGCCATCACGGCCTGGGTGCACGCCGAGAGCGACGAGTCGCGCACCGTGATCGCCTCGTAGTAGGCGAAGTTGCGCTCCACCTGCTCCGGGGTGAACGCGTCCGGGCGCAGCTGCATGGCCAGCACCAGGTCGGCCTGCTTGGAGACCTGCTTCCGGTACAGGTCGAAGTAGGGCACGTTGAGCAGCAGCGGGTACATGTCGGGCTTGGTGTTCTCGAAGTCCCACACCTGGTGGTCGGTGAAGCCCTCCGACTGCGGGTGCACGCCGAGCGTCTCGTCGTAGGGGATCCGCATCGACGTCGCCGCGTCGCGCCAGCTCGCCATCTCCTCGGCGTCGACGCCGAACTTGGCCGCCGCCCGGGAGTGCCGGGCCGCGGTGTCGGCGGCGACGCGCAGGTTCAGCTGCGCCATGAGGTTGGTGTAGACGTTGTTGTCGACGATCGCGGTGTACTCGTCGGGACCCGTGACGCCGTCGATCCGGAACTGCCCGGCCGAGTCGTGGTGCCCGAGCGAGCGCCACAGCCGCGCGGTCTCGATCAGCAGCTCGAGGCCGACCTCCTTCTCGAACTCGGTGTCGCCGGTGGCCGCCACGTGGCGGCGCACGGCGTCGGCGATGTCGGCGTTGATGTGGAACGCCGCGGTGCCGGCCGGCCAGTAGCCCGAGCACTCGTGGCCGCGGATGGTCCGCCACGGGAACGCCGCGCCCTTGAGCCCCAGCTGCTCCGCGCGTTCCTTGGCCAGCGGGATGATCGACTGCCGCCAGCGCAGCGCGTCGGCCGCCGCCTCCGGGGCGACGTGGCTGAGCAGCTGCAGGCAGAACGTCTCGGTGTCCCAGAAGGTGTGCCCGTCGTAGCCCGGGCCGGTCAGGCCCTTCGCCCCGATGCAGCGCCGCTCGGCGCGCGCCCCGGCCTGCAGCACGTGGAAGATCGCGACGCGGACGGCCTGCTGCAGCTCGGCGTCGCCGTCGATCTCGATGTCGGCGGTGAGCCAGAAGTCGTCGAGGTAGGTGCGCTGCTCGTCGAGCAGCCCCTGCCAGCCGGTGTAGCGGGCGGCGGCGAGCGCGGCCCGCACCTGGTCGTGCACGGCGGACAGCGACCGGCGCGAGGACCAGCCGTAGGCCAGGTACTTGACGACGGTCAGCTTCTCCCCCGGCTTCAGCCGGGAGATCACGGTGGTGCGGGCGACGTCGGGGTGGGCCTCCGAGGAGATCTGCAGGCCCTCGGGTCCCTGCACCTCGTGGTCCATCGCCGCGGCCACCCGCAGCCCCGACGCGCGGGTCTGGTGCACGAGCGTGGCGCTGGTGTCGCCGTGGCGGTGCTGCTCGGCGACGAGCGGGTCGGTCATCGCGGCCTCGACGCGCGGGTCGTCGTCGTCGCGGGCGGGCAGGGCCTCGTTGGCCACCAGCTCCGACTGCACGACCAGCAGCGCCGGCGCGTCGAGCACCTCGACCTCGTAGCGGATCGCGGCGATCGCGCGCTGGGTCAGCGACACCAGCCGCTCGGTGCGCAGCGTCACCACGCGCCCCGCCGGGGACTCCCACTCGACCTCGCGGGTCAGCGTGCCGGCCTGCAGGTCGAGCACGCGCTCGTGGCGGTGCACCCGGCCGTAGCGCAGGTCGAGCGGCTCGTCCTCCACCAGCAGCCGGATCAGCTTGCCGTTGGTGACGTTGATGATCGTCTGCCCGGACTCGGGGTAGCCGTAGCCGCCCTCGGCGTAGGGCAGCGGGCGCTTCTCGTAGAACGAGTTGAGGTAGGTGCCCGGCGTCTCGTGCGGCTCGCCCTCGTCGAGGTTGCCGCGCAGGCCGATGTGCCCGTTGGACAGCGCGAACACCGACTCGGCCTGGCCGAGGGCGGCGAGGTCGAGGTTGGGCTCGCGGACGACCCACGGCTCGACGGTGAAGGTGCGGGCGGGATCAGGACTCACAGCAGGTCCTCCAGGTCCTTCACCACGACATCCGCGCCCGCGGCGCTCAGCTCGTCGGCGTGGTCGAGCCGGTCGACCCCGACGATGAAGCCGAAGCCGCCGGCCTTCCCCGACTCCACCCCGGCGATGGCGTCCTCGAACACCACCGCGTCGGCCTTGTCGACACCCAGGTCGGCAGCGGCCGCGAGGAAGGTGTCGGGCGCGGGCTTGCCCGGCAGGCCGCGCTCCTTCGCCGTGGCGCCGTCGACGCGGTGGTCGATGTACTGCGCGAGGTCGGCGACGCGGAGCACCTGCTCGGCGTTGGCGCTCGACGACACGACCGCGGTGGCCAGCCCCGCCTCGCGGACGGCCTTCAGGTAGCGCACCGAGCCCGGGTACACCTCCACCCCGACGCTGACGATCTTCTCCTGCACCAGGTCGTTCTTGATCGTCGACAGGCGCACCAGCTCGTCGTGGTCGAGTTCGATGCCGCGCGAGCGCAGGAACGAGTCGGTGCCGTCCAGGCGCGGCTTGCCGTCGACGTAGGGGCCGTAGTCGGCGGACACGTCGAACGGCCGGAAGCCGTCGCCGTCGCGTTCGCGCAGGTAGTCGTCGAACATCTGCTTCCAGGCGGCGGCATGGACGCTCGCGGTGTCGGTGAGGACGCCGTCGAGGTCGAACAGGCACGCGCGGGTGCCGTCGGGGAGGCCTAACATGCGCGAACCGTACCCACTGCATCGATCACCGCCGAGCGGTGGCCGTGCGGAGTTCACCCAGCGTTGACCTGGCTCAGGGTGCGGCGGCGGGGAACAGCAGCCGCGCCGTCTCCCCCGCCGCGGTGATCGCGACCTCGCAGCCGTCGTCGACGCGCCGGGCCGCGACCGTCAGCAGCCCGCCCTCGCGCCGGGGCTCGATGCCCTTCTGCACGGCCTCGCGGACGACCGAGAGCACCTGCATCGTCGCCACCGGCTCCGACCCGACGCCGTCGTCGAGCTCGATCTCCACCTGCAGCCGGGACCCGAACCGGGCCTGCTCGATCTGCAGGTAGGCGCGCACGGCGTCGAGCTCCCGCGCGACCGTGCTCTCCGGGGGGCCGTCGGCGGCGCGGGACAGGTCGGCGAAGCCGAACAGCAGCTCGCGGGCCCGGAACGGGTCGGTCCGGATCAGCGCGGCGATCGTGTTGAGGGAGTTGTAGACGAAGTGCTGCTCGAGCCGGCGGACGTCGGTCCCCTCCGGCTCGGCCGGCGCGACCGCGGGCGGGGGTGGCGGCTCGGTCGCAGCGGGCGCCGGGTCGGCCGCCGCCGGGGCCGCGACGGCCAGCGCATCGGGCGCGGGCGCCGGGGTGGGCGGGATCGCCCACTGCGAGTCGTCGAGGTCGTCCAGGTCGGCCAGGCCGCGCCACAGCGGCAGCCGCATCCGCGTGCCGCCGACCCAGCCGGTGAACTCGACGAGCCCGACCAGGTCGGGCAGCACCCACACCGCGTGCCGGGCGGCGTCGGCGGGCAGCTCGGCGGTGAACGGGGAGTCGTCGCGGGCGCTGCCGCGCAGGTCGGCGTCCAGGCGGCGCCGCTCCTCCACCCCGATCCCGACCCGCCCGACGTAGCGCAGCCGGTCGCCGTCGGGCACGCCGAGCAGCAGCGTGCCGATCGCGTCCGCGCGGTGCGGGTCGGTGGGCGTCCATCCCCCGATGACGACCTGGCGGGTGCGCTGCACCGGCACGCGCAGCCAGAACTTCGACCGGCCGCCCGGGCGGTAGCGGGCGCCCAGGTGCCGGGCGTGGAAGGCGTCGATGCCCTCGGCCGCGGCGATCCGCATGATGGACCCCAGCTCGGTGGCCGGGAACAGCGCCGTCGTCCACACCGGGGCGCCGTCGAGCCCGAGCCCCTCCAGCAGCGTGCGGCGCTCGCGGTAGGGCAGCCCGGTGGTGTCGTGACCGTCGAAGAACAGCAGGTCGGCGATCTGCAGGTCGACCGGGACCGCGGCGATGTCGTGCTCGCTGGGCTTGTAGCGGGAGTGCCGGCGCTTGAGCAGCCGCGGCCGGGCGGCGTGCTCCTCCCCGCGGGCGACGATCGTGCCGTCGAGCACCATCCCGCCCGGCGGGCAGCGGGCCAGCAGCGGCGCGGAGAACTCCGGGTAGGCGTGGGTCATGGAGTTGTCGGCGCCCGACAGCAGCCGCACCCGGCCGTCGCGGCCCGGGCCGGGCGGGTGGACGTAGGCGACGCAGCGGTGCCCGGTCCACGCCACCTCGACGCGCCAGTCGGGCCCGGTCGGCGGATCGCCGGAGGTCACCGCGGGCATCATGGGCGGGACGAGGAGCGGCACACCGTCGTCGGATGCGGCCCCCGTCACGGGCGTCACCGTATCGGCCCACCCCCGTTCCGGCACCGCAGCGGCACACAGAGGACGATCGGGACCATCATGACGCTCACCGACCGCCTCCCTCCCGGCAACGACCCCGACGACCTCGTCGAGGCGTTCACCGACTGGGCGTACGAGGAGCGGGGCCTGTCGCTCTACCCGGCGCAGGAGGAGGCGCTGCTGGAGCTCGTCACCGGCAGCAACGTGATCCTGTCGACGCCCACGGGCTCCGGGAAGTCGCTGGTGGCGGTCGGCGCGCACGCCGCCGCACTGGCCCGCGGCCAGCGCACGTTCTACACCGCGCCGATCAAGGCGCTGGTCAGCGAGAAGTTCTTCGCCCTCATCGACGTGTTCGGCCCCGACAAGGTCGGCATGCTCACCGGCGACGCCGCGGTGAACGAGAAGGCGCCGATCATCTGCTGCACGGCGGAGATCCTGGCCAACATCGCGCTGCGCTCCGGCCGCGACGCCGACGTCGGCTCGGTCGTCATGGACGAGTTCCACTTCTACGCCGACCCCGACCGCGGCTGGGCCTGGCAGGTCCCGCTGATCGAGCTGCCGCAGGCGCAGTTCCTGCTGATGAGCGCCACGCTCGGCGACGTCTCCTTCTTCGAGGAGGACCTGACCCGGCGCACCGGCCGGCCCACCGCGGTGATCACGTCCGTCGAGCGGCCGGTGCCGCTGCTCTACCAGTACGTCTTCACCCCGGTGCACGAGACGATCACCGACCTGACGACGACGAACCAGGCCCCGGTCTACGTCGTGCACTTCACGCAGCAGTCGGCCGTGGAGCGGGCGCAGTCGCTGATGAGCGTCAACGTCACGTCGAAGGAGGACAAGGCGGCCATCGCCGCGCTGATCGGGAACTTCCGGTTCACCTCGGGCTTCGGCAAGACGCTCTCGCGCCTGGTGCGCCACGGGATCGGCGTGCACCACGCGGGGATGCTCCCCCGCTACCGGCGGCTGGTGGAGACGCTCGCGCAGGCCGGGCTGCTGCGCGTCATCTGCGGCACCGACACCCTCGGCGTCGGCATCAACGTCCCCATCCGCACGGTGCTTTTCACCGCGCTGGCCAAGTACGACGGGCAGCGCACCCGCCCGCTCAAGGCGCGCGAGTTCCACCAGATCGCCGGGCGCGCGGGCCGGGCCGGGTACGACACCGTCGGCTCGGTCGTCGCGCAGGCCCCCGACCACGAGGTGGAGAACGCCCGGCGGGTCGCGAAGGCGGGCGACGACGCGAAGAAGCTCAAGCGCGTGGTGCGCACCCAGCCGCCGGAGGGGTTCGTCGGGTGGTCGGGGGTCAGCTTCGAGAAGCTGCAGACCGCCCAGCCGGAACCGCTGACCAGCCACTTCCAGGTCTCGCACGCGATGCTGCTCAACGTCATCTCGCGGCCGGGGGACGCGTTCGCCGCGATGCGGCACCTGCTGGAGGACAACCACGAGCCGCGCCCCCGCCAGCGCCGCCACATCCTGCGCGCGATCGCGATCTACCGGGCGCTGCGGGCGTCCGGGGTGGTCGAGGAGCTGCCCGAACCGGACGCGGAGGGCCGCCGCGTGCGCGTCGTCGGCGACCTGCAGCTCGACTTCGCCCTCAACCAGCCGCTCTCGCCGTTCGCGCTCGCCTCGCTGGAGCTGCTCGACCGGGAGTCGCCGTCGTACGCGATGGACGTGCTCTCGGTCATCGAGGCCACCCTCGACGACCCGCGCCAGGTCCTCTACGCCCAGCAGAACAAGGCCAAGGGCGAGGCCGTCGCCGCGATGAAGGCCGAGGGCATCGAGTACGAGGAGCGGATGGCGCTGCTCGAGGACGTCACCTGGCCCAAGCCGCTCGACGAGATGCTCGACGCGGCGCTGGAGACCTACCGGCGCGGCGCGCCGTGGGTCGAGGACGCCAAGCTGTCGCCGAAGTCGGTGGCCCGCGACATGTTCGAGCGCTCGATGACCTTCGTCGAGTACGTCTCGCACTACCAGCTCGCGCGCTCGGAGGGCCTGGTCCTGCGCTACCTCGCCGACACCTACCGGGCGCTGCGCCAGACCGTGCCCGACCAGGCCCGCACCGAGGAGCTCACCGACGTCATCGAGTGGCTCGGCGAGCTGGTGCGCCAGGTCGACTCGTCGCTGCTCGACGAGTGGGAGGCCCTCGCGGCCGGCGCGGGCACGGGCGACGAGATCGTGCCCCCGTCGCTGGACTCCGGTCCGGCGGGCGTCACCCGCAACGTCCGCGCGTTCCGGGTGCTCGTGCGCAACGCGATGTTCCGCCGCGTCGAGCTGGCGTCGTTCCGGCGCTGGGACCTGCTCGCCGAGCTCGACGGCGCCGCAGGCTGGGACGCGGCGGCGTGGCGCGAGGCGCTGCTCCCCTACTGGGAGCGCTACGGCGACACGATGACCGCGATCGGCACCGGCCCGGACGCCCGCGGCCCGCAGCTGATCTCGATCACCGCCGAACCCGAGCGCTGGCTGGTCCGCCAGGTCCTCGACGACCCCGACGGCGACCGCGACTGGGCCATCACCGCCGAGGTCGACCTCGCCGCGTCCGACGAGGAGGGCGCCCCGGTCGTCTGGCTGACCGGCGTGGAGCCCCTCGGCGGGATCTGACCCCGGGTCCGGTCCCGGCGGGGTTGCGCGTGCGCCGTCGGTCAATGATCGATTGCCGATCCGAAAGCGTCAATGTATGGTTGACAGATGAAGTACGAGGAAGCGCAGCGCTGGCTGGAGCGGGCCGACCCGTCCATCGCGAAGCAGCGGGAGTCGATCACCCAGCAGCTCGACGGGCTCAAGGAGCGGGCCCGGTCGGGCGTGCTCACCCACGACGGGGCGGCGGCCTGGTACGCGCTGGTGCAGGAGATGCGCCGGCTGGCCGACTACTACGAGCGCGACCTGATCCGCAAGCTCCGCTCCGACGGGCTCACCTGGCAGCAGACCGCCGACGCCGTGCAGGCGCAGCTGTCGAGCCGCCAGGCCGCCCAGGGCAAGTGGAAGCGCCTGATCGACCCGGGCCGGCGCACCACCACCGGCGACATGCAGCGCGGGGGGCGGCGCAAGCAGGCCCCCGAGGCCGGGGCGGAGCGGCCCGGATGACGTTCGGGGGCTGCCTCCGATGATCGTCACCCGATAGTGTCGCCGGGTCCCGCACGGGACACCGAGCGGGGCGGGGGGCCGGATGGGCGTCGACGGCGGTCCCCGCGGCACCGGCCCGTCGGCCGCCGACCTCGCGGCGTCCTGGCCGGTGCCCGGCGCGGCGCCCGCCGACGGCGCCGCCGTCCCCGACCTCGCCGTCCCCGACCTCGCCGTCCCCGACCTCGCCGTCCGCGACCTCGCCGCCCGCGTGCGCGACGCGTGGGACTGCGCCGAGCCCGACCGGTGCGCCGAGCTCGCCGCCGCGGTCGGCCACGGTCTGGCGGCCGCCGGGGTCACCGACCTCGCCGCACTGGACCGGACGCTGCGCTACCTGACCGAAAGGCTGGCGCCTTCTGCGAGCACCCCGGAGGCCGCGGCCCGGCTCGCCACCCTCGTCGGCGGCATCGCCGTCGGCGCCGCGGGGGCCCAGCAGGAACGCCAGTGCGCCGAGCAGGACCGGCTCGCGCGGGCGGCACTGACGCAGCGGATCGACGTCGAACGCGCCCGCTGGGCGAGCGAGGCCCGCTTCGCCGCGGTGTTCGCGGGCTCCCCCACCGGGATCGGCATCACCGCGCTCGACGGGCGCGTCCTGGAGGCCAACGCCGCCCTGTGCGAGACATTCGGGCTCTCCCCGGAGGCGTTCCGCGGGCAGAACCTGCGGGCCTTCGTCCACCCCGACGACGACCCCGAGGACTGGGTCCGCCTGGACGCGATGCTCGACGGGCGCCTGGACCGCCTGCGGGTGGAGAAGACGATCTGGCGCTCCGACGGGCGGGCGGTGCACCTGGAGGTCGTCCTGTCCCTGGTCCGCGGGCCGGACGGGCCGCCGCGGTACATCCTCGGGATGGTCCAGGACGTCACCGAGCGCCGCGACCTGGAGCACCGGCTGCGCCACCAGGCCCAGCACGATCCGCTGACCGGCCTGCCCAACCGGGCGGTGTTCCTGGACCGGCTCGACGCCGCGCTGGGCCGGGCCGGTGACGTCGGCGTGTGCTTCGTCGACCTCGACGGGTTCAAGACCGTCAACGACACGCTGGGGCACACCGTCGGGGACGAGCTGCTGCGGACCGTCGCGCAGCGCCTGCAGGCCGATCTCGGACCCGACGGCCACCTCGTCGCGCGGATGGGCGGGGACGAGTTCGTCGTGCTGGTCGAGGGCGGCGACCTGCGCCCGGTCGCCACCCGGATCCTGGAGGCGCTGCGCAGGCCGGTGGCCCTCGCCGGGCGCGAGGTCTCGGTCACCGCCAGCGTCGGCGCGGTGGGGCGGGCCGACGGCGGCGACACCGCGGCCGACCTGCTCGCCGCCGCCGACACCACGCTGCTGTGGGCCAAGAACGACGGCCGCGACCGGTGCGCGCACTTCGACCCCGACCGGCACCGGGCCCACCTCGACCGCTCCGCCCGCGCCGCGGTGCTGCCCGCCGCGCTCGCCGCGGAGGAGTTCGTCGTGCGCTACCAGCCGCTGGTGCGCCTGGGCGACGGGCGGCTGGTCGGCGTCGAGGCGCTGGTGCGCTGGGACCGGCCCGGGTCCGCCGCGCTGCTGGGTCCCGACGAGTTCGTGCCGCTGGCGGAGGAGACGGGGCTGATCGTCCCGCTGGGCCGGTGGGTGCTGGAGCAGGCGTGCGCGCAGGCCGCGCGGTGGCGGGCCGAGCCGGGCGGCGCCGACCTGTTCGTCAGCGTCAACCTGGCGGTGCGGCAGGTGCACGAACCGGGGATCGTCGACGACGTCGCACGGGTCCTGCACGAGACCGGCCTGCCCCCGTCGGCTCTGCAGCTCGAGCTCACCGAGACCGCCGCGATGGCGACGACGGGGGCACCGCTGGGGGTGCTGCGGCGGCTGGCCGACCTCGGCGTCCGCATCGCGATCGACGACTTCGGCACCGGCTACTCCAACCTCGCCTACCTGCGCGACCTCCCGGTGCACGTGCTCAAGCTGGCCGGCCCGTTCGTCACCGGCCGCGGGGCCGCCGGTGGCGACGTCGACGCCGCCGTGATCCGGCACCTGGTCCGGCTCGCGCACACGCTCGGCGTGTCGATCACCGCGGAGCACGTGGAGACCGCGCAGCAGGCGCGCCTGCTGCAGTCCCTCGGCTGCGACGTCGGCCAGGGCTGGTTCTTCGCCCCGGCCGGCGTGCCCGCCGAGATCACCCGGATGCTGGACGCCGCCGCGTCCGGCCGCGGGAAGCCCCGGGCCGGCTGACGCGCGGCGCCTACCCCAGCGGGCTGCGCGGCAGCAGGCGGTCGGCGATGATCTTGCGCTGGATCTCGCTGGTGCCCTCGAAGATCGTGGTGAGCCGGGCGTCGCGCCAGTGCCGCTCCACCTGGTGCTCGGTGGTGTAGCCGTTGCCGCCGTGCAGCTGGATGCCGTCACCGGTGACCTCCGCGGCCATCTCCGTCGCCATCAGCTTCACCATCGCGGCCTCCCGCTGGCAGGGGTGGCCGAGGTCGATCAGGTGGGCGACGTGCTGGTAGAACGCCCGCGCCTGCTCCACCCGGGCGGCCATGTCGGCGAGGGTGAACCGCACCGCCTGGAAGTCGCCGATGGGGTGCTCGAACTGCTCGCGGTCCTGCAGGTAGCCGATGCAGTCCTCGACGGCGGCGCGGGCGAGCCCGACGGCCCGGGCCGCGGTGTGCACGCGCGCGATGTTGAGCCACTTCTGGGCGTCGGCGAAGCCCTTCTCCCCCACCTGGTTGGCGACCGGGACGCGGAAGCCGTCGAACTCCAGGTCCCAGGTGACGAACCCGTGGTAGCCGATCTTGTCGATCGGCTTCCCCGTGATGCCGTCGGGGAAGGAGTCGCGCTCCTTCTCCACGAGCAGCGACGCGAGGCCTGCGGAGCGCTTCTCGTCGGGGCCCGGGTCGGCGGTGCGCACGAGCACCTGGATGAAGTCGGCCGCCTTCGCGTTGCCGGTCCAGCGCTTGTGGCCGGTGACGACGAAGTCGTCGCCGTCGCGGACCGCGCGCGTCGCGACGCCCGCGAGGTCGGACCCGGCGTCGGGCTCGGACAGCGCGATCGCGCCGATCCACTCCCCCTTCGCGCTGCGGCGCAGCAGCTCCGCCCGGCGGGCCGGGTCGGCGACGTCGGTGCCGGCGCCCTGCGCGCGGGCGATGATGCTGCCGACGCTCATCCACGCCCTGGCCAGCTCCTCGGCGACCATGCAGTACTCGAACGCGCCCAGCCCCATCCCGCCGAACTCGCGGTCGACGGTGATGCCGAACCAGCCCTCGCCGGCCATCGCGTCGAGCAGGGAGCGCGGGATCTCGCCCTTGACCGGGTCGAGCTCGTTGGCGACCGGCAGCACCCGCTCGGTGGCGAACGCCCGGGCCCGCGCCTGCAGCTCCTCGCGCTCGGGCGTGTGGTACGGCGGGGCGACGACGGGCACGGGGGGCAGCAGCGGATCCTCGGTGGTCACCCCGTCAGTTGTGCCACATCGTGCAACGGAGCGCGACCGCGGGGCCGGGGCGTCAGAGCCGGCGCAGGCCCGCGAGCACGCGCTCCATCAGCGCCAGGTCGGGGCCGCCCGCGTCGGCGGCGCGGTGGACCTGCACGGCCCCCGCCCCCAGCATGTCCCCCAGCAGGACCTGCGCGACCCCGAGCGGGACGCCCAGCAGCGCGGCGACCTCGGCGACCGACCGCGGCTCGCGGCACAGCTCCCGGATCCGGGTGTGGTCGAGCGGTTCGCCGGCGCGGCCGGGACCGGTGGCCGTGATCAACGCCTCGACGGCGAAGCTCACCCCGGCACGGGTGCGGCCGCCGGTCAGGACGTAGGGCCGGACGATCGTGTACGGCGACGGCTCCTCGACGGCGTCGGGGACGCCGGGGGCCGGCGCGGCGGGTGGTGCGGGGACCGGCGCCGCAGGGACCGGCGCTGCGGGGACCGGGACGGCGGCCGGCGGGGCGGCGGGGGCCGGGGCCGCCTCGGGCGGCCGGGCCTGCTCCCGGCGCCGCCGCGACGAGCCGCCGAAGCGGGCGCCCGTGAGTCCGACCGGGGCGTCGTCGACGGCATCGGCGCCGACCGGGGGCAGCGGCGCCCGGGCGGGCTCCGGCCGCTTCTCCCGGCGCTTGCGCGAGGCCCCGCCGAACCGGGCACCGGTGAGCCCGATCTCGGGGCCGGTGTCGTCGGGGTGCACGGGCATGCCGGGACCCTGACCGGGCCGTGTGACGAACGTGTTGCCTCCCCGTTCCACGGTCATGACGACACGGTACTGCGCGCCGATCCACCCGATCCGGTGGCCGCGCCGCCACCGGGCTACCCACGGTGACCCCGCGTAACCTGAGCGCCATGAGCCGTCCGGCCCGCGCCTGGCACGCGACCAGCGCCCTGGTGGTGGTCGTGGCCCTGGTGATCCAGATCCCGATCACCGCGGCGAACACGGGGGGTGCGTTCGACACCCCGGCCGCCCGCGTCGCCAACCTGTTCACCTTCTTCACGATCCTGACCAACCTGCTCGTCGTCGTCACGGGGGTGGCGCTGGCGGTGGCCCCGCAGCGGCGCTCCACGCTGCTGTCGGTGATCCGGCTCGACGCCGTCCTGGGCATCGCCGTCACCGGGATCGTGTTCCACACGCTGCTCGCCGACCTCTACGACCTGCGCGGCGGCGAGGCCGTCGCCGACGTCCTGCTCCACACCGCGTCGCCGATCCTGGTCGTGCTGGGCTGGCTGCTGTTCGGGCCGCGCGGCCTGATCGACCGGCGGATCGTGGTGCTGTCGCTGCTCTACCCGCTGCTGTGGCTGGGGTTCACGCTCGTGCGCGGCGCGCTGATCGACTGGTACCCGTACCCGTTCGTCGACGTCTCCCGGTTCGGCTACCCGACGGTGCTGCTCAACTCGCTCGGCATCACCGCGCTGTTCCTCGTGCTCGCCGCCGCGCTGCTCGGCATCGACCGGGCGCTGGCCCGGCACGGCGCGGCGCGCGGTGCCAGGATCGGATCATGAACCACCCCATCCGGATCGGTGTCCAGCTCCACCCGCAACACGCCGACTACGCGCAGATCCGCAGCGCCGTCGCCGAGGCCGAGGACGCCGGCGTCGACGTGGTCTTCAACTGGGACCACTTCTTCCCGCTCTACGGCGAGCCCGACGGCAAGCACTTCGAGTGCTGGACGATGCTCGGAGCCTGGGCCGAGGCCACCAGCCGCGTCGAGATCGGCGCGCTGGTCACCTGCAACAGCTACCGCAACCCCGAGCTGCTCGCCGACATGGCCCGCACCGTCGACCACATCTCCGGCGGCCGCCTGATCCTCGGCATCGGAGCGGGCTGGTTCGAGCGCGACTACGACGAGTACGGCTACGAGTTCGGCACCGCGGGCTCCCGGCTGGCCGACCTCGCGCAGGCGCTGCCCCGGATCCGGGACCGGTGGAGCAAGCTCAACCCGGCCCCGACCCGCGAGATCCCGATCCTCATCGGCGGCGGCGGGGAGAAGAAGACGCTGCGCTACACCGCCGAGCACGCGCAGATCTGGCACAGCTTCGGCGACGTCGACGTGCTCACCCGCAAGAACGGCATCCTCGACGGCCACTGCGCCGACGTGGGCCGCGACCCGTCGCAGATCGAGCGGTCGATCGGCGTGCAGGCGCCGCCCGGCGAGGTCGCCGACGCGCTGGTCGCGGCGGGCGCGACGCTGTTCACCGTCGGCGTCGGCGGGCCGGACTTCGACCTGGGCCTGCTCCGGGACTGGATCGCCTGGCGCGACGAGCGCTCCTGATCTGGGAGGCTGGGGACGTGGCCGTACTGAGCGCGGGGTTGTTGCTGTTCCGACGGGGGGCCGCCGGGGTCGAGGTGCTGCTGGGGCACATGGGCGGGCCGTACTGGGCCCGCAAGGACGACGGCGCCTGGTCGATCCCCAAGGGCGAGCACGAGCCCGACGAGGACGCGTTCGCCGCGGCGGAGCGGGAGTTCACCGAGGAGCTCGGGCACGAGCCGCCCGCGGGCGAGTCGCACGGGCTGGGCACGCTGTCGCAGCGCGGCGGGCGCAAGCAGATCACCGTGTTCGCCCGCGAGGGCGACTTCGACCCGGCCCACCTGCGCCCCGGCACGTTCGACCTGGAGTGGCCGCCGAAGTCGGGCACGATGCAGGCCTTCCCGGAGATCGACCGGGTGGCCTGGTTCGACCTCGACACCGCCCGGCACAAGCTGGTGGCCGCGCAGGCCGGCTTCGTCGACCGGCTCGCGGACCTGCTCCCCTCCCTCACCGCGGCCGCGGGCACCGACTGACCCCGGGGGTTGGCCGCGGCGGCCCCCGGGTAGGACTGCGCCATGACCCCCTCACCCTGGAACGGCCTCGTGCGCGGCGCGGCCGCCGGCGCGGCCGGCACCACCGCGCTGAACGCCGTCACCACGCTCGACATGGCCGCCCGCGGCCGCCCGGCGAGCGACGCACCGGAGCAGGTCGTGGCCGCGCTGGCCGACCGGGCCGGGGTGTCGATCCCGGGCGGGCGACGGGAGCGGGCCCGCCGGCTCTCCGCCCTCGGCCCGCTGGCCGGCACGGCCACCGGCGTCGGGATCGGGGCGGCGGCCGGGGCGCTGCGGGCGGCCGGGCTGCGGCTGCCCACCGCCGTCGGCGGCCCGCTGCTGGGGGTGGCCGCGATGCTGGCGAGCGACGGCCCGATCGCGGCGCTGGGCATCTCCGACCCGCGCCGGTGGAGCCGCGCCGACTGGATCTCCGACGCCGTGCCGCACCTCGTCTACGGGGTGACGACGCACGCGACGCTGGTCGCGGCGCTGCCGGACGCCGGGCCGGCCCCGCGGGCGGGCACCCTGCTGCGGGCCGCGGCGCTGGGCGCGGCCTCCGGGGCGCGCAGCACCGCGGGGGTGGCGGCGATCGCGCTGACCTCCGCGGGCGACGACCGCGGCCCGGCCGGGCGCCTCGGCGGGCGCACCGGCACGACGCTCAGCGCGCTGATGGCCGCCGGTGAGCTGGTGGCCGACAAGCTCCCGTCGACGCCGAGCCGCACCGACCCGCCCGGCCTGCTCCCCCGGGCCGCGCTGGGGGCCGGCTCGGCCGCCGCCGTGGCCCGCCGCGACGGCGAGGACGCCACCCTCGCCGGCGTGATCGGCGTGCTCGCGGCGCTCGGGGCGGCGGCGCTCGGCGTGCGGGCCCGCGCGGCGGCGTCGGACCGGTTCGGCTCCGACCTCCCCGGTGCCCTGGCCGAGGACGCGGTCGCCGCCCTGCTCGGGTGGCTGGGAGCGCGCCGCTGACCCCCGGCTGCCGCGGTCGGCCGGGGGTGCGCGGGTCTACCTGCGCCGCAGGCGCGCGCGCAGGGCGCGGACCCGTCGACGCACGGCGTCGGCCACCGCGCCCGCCGCGATCCGCACCGGGCTCGGCGCGGCGACCCGCACATCGGGCACCGCGCCGGTGCGGGCGCTCTCGTCCACCGCGGAGGCGAACTGCTCGAACAGCCGCCTGCTGACGTCCCCCGCCAACGCCCGCCCGAACTGGGCGATGCGGCCGGAGAGGAACAGGTCGGCCTCGGCGCGCAGCACCGTGCCGCCGTCCGGGCCGGGCTCGGCGTGCAGCCGGATGTCGGCCTGGGTGGCGCTCCCGCCGGTGTCGCGGCCCTGGCCGACGAGCCGGATGCGGTGGGCGTCGGCGTCGCGATCGAGGATCTGCGCGAGGCCCTCGAACGACAGCTTCACCGGCCCGAGTGCGACGCCGGCGCGGCCGCGGTAGCGGTCGCCGGGCAGCGTCTCGGTCAGCTCGGCACCGGGGAGGCAGGCCACGAGCCGGGACACGTCGGACACGACCTCCCAGACGGCCGCGATCGGCGAACGCAGCTCGCTGGTGACCAGCACCGTGGCCGACGGGGCGCCCGTGGGGATGCGCACCTCGGCCGGGGCGGCGGCCCGGACCTCGTCGGCGGGCACGTCACCGGACGGGGCCTGCGACGACGCCGGCCCGCTCCCCCGCCCCACCAGCGTGCGGGTGGCGCAGTTGCGCGGCCCGGGCACCCCGTCGGGATGGGTCCCGTGCACGTCCGACACCGCGGCGAGGATCCCGCGGTAGCCGGTGCAGCGGCACAGCACGCCCGACATCTGCTCGGGCAGCTCGTCGTCGCCCGCGTGGTCGGGCGCGTTCGCGAGCAGGTCGTAGGAGCTCATCAGCATGCCCGGCGTGCAGAACCCGCACTGCAGGCCGTGGTGGTGGGAGAACGCCTCCTGCAGCGGGTGCTGCCGCTCCGGCGACCCGAGCCCCTCCACGGTGACGATCTCGGCGCCCTCGCACTGCACCGCGAACAGCAGGCAGGCCCGCGCCGCGTCGCCGTCGACGAGGATCGTGCACATCCCGCAGACCCCGTGCTCGCAGCCGAGGTGGGTGCCGGTGAGCCCCAGCTGCTCGCGCAGGGCGTCGGCCAGGTGCATCCGGGGCGGCACGGACACCGACACGGACGACCCGTTGACGGAGAACGCGACGTCGACGAGTTCGTGCGCCTCCACGCGCTCCCGCGCCGGTGCGCACTTCGGAGCCGAAGTGCCGTCCGGGGCCCCCTCCGGAGTGCGTTGTGGCTCCGGAGTGCGTTCGGTGGTGGTCATGGGCGCTCCTTCCGGGCGTTGCGTCGTGCGCGTTGCAGCTCGCGCGTCGCCAGCACCGTGAACAGGCGGCGGCGGTATCCCGTCGAGCCGTGGGTGTCGCCGCCGGTGTCGACCACGTCCGCTGCCAGGTCCCGGATCCCGCTCTCGTCGTCGAGCAGGGCGGTCACGTCGCGGGTGACCGGGGTGTCGGAGATGCCGAAACCGGTCAGGCGGGCGTCGAGCACGGTGCCGTCGTCGTCCACGCGGACGCGCGTCACCACCCCGGCCAGCGCGAAGTCGCCGTGCCGGCGGGCGATCTCGCCGAACCCGTAGCCCTCACCGGGGCGGGCGACGGGGAACTCCACACCGGTCACGACCTCCTCGGCCGTGGCGGCGGTCGTCATCGCGCCGGCGAAGAACTCCGCCGCGGGGACGCGGCGGCGACCACCGGTCCCGGCCACCTCGATCGTCGCGCCCAGGCAGGACGCCACGGCGGGCAGCTCGGCCGACGGGTCGGCGTGGGCGATGCTGCCGCAGACGGTGCCGCGGCTGCGCAGCTCCCGGTGCCCGACGAACGGCATCACCATCCCGATCAGGGGCACCGCGCGGGCCTCGTCCGATCGCTCCAGGCGGCGCTGCCGCACGGTGGCGCCGACGCGCAGCACGTCGTCCGTCACCGCCAGGTCACCGAGGGACGCGACCGACCCGATGTCGACGAGCGTCGCGGGCCGGCCCAGGCGCATGGCCAGCACCGGCACCAGCGACTGACCGCCGGCCAGCACCTTCGCGTCCCCGCCGGCCAGCTCGGCGAGCACGTCGTCCAGGCTGCCCGGCCGGACGTAGGCGAAGGGAGCGGCCTTCATCGGCCCGTGAACTCCGGCTTGCGCTTCTCGCCGAACGCCGCGACGCCCTCGGCGAAGTCGTGGGTGGAGCGGAGCATGGCGTAGGCCTTCCGCTCCAGGTCGATGCCGGTGTACAGCGGGCCGTCGATCCCCTTGTCCAGCACCTCCTTGGCGGTGCGCTGGGCGATCGGGGAGAAGCCGGCCATCTTCGCGGCCAGTGCGTCGGCGGCCGCGTCGAGCGCCGCGCGGTCGTCGTGGACCTCGGCGAGGATCCCCCAGTCCAGCGCCTGCTGGGCCGGGATGCGGGTGGCCGTCATGATGTGGAACTTGGCCCGCGACAGCCCGATCAGCCGGGAGAGCCGCTGCGTGCCGCCGGAGCCGGGGATCATGCCGAGGTTCATCTCGGGCAGCGCGAACTGCGTGCGCGGGGTGCCGAGCCGGATGTCGCAGGACAGCGCCATCTCGCAGCCGACGCCGAAGCAGTAGCCGTCGATGGCGGCGATCACCGGCTTGGTGCTGCGCGCGGGGGCGGTGACGTTGTGCCCGAGGTCGGTGAAGTCGATGGGGTCGACCTCCATGAACCCGGCGATGTCGCCGCCGCTCGTGAAGTGCTCCCCGTCGGACCGCACGACGACCACCCGGATGTCCGGGTCGGCGTCGATGTCGGCGAACCGGTCGGCCACGAGCTGGCGCATCTCCCACGTCACGACGGTGTACCTGCCGTGCGAGAGCGTGAGGTACGCGATCGGGCCCTTCTTCTCGAGCAGGACGTCGCCACCGGTGAGTGCCATTACTTCTCCTCCATGAGCTGGTGCAGCACCTCGCCGTGCAGCGGGAGCTGGGTGATCGGGACGCCGGGCAGCGCGTCGGCCACGGCGTTGGCGAAGGCCACGGGGAAGCTCATCGACGAGCCCTCCCCGCAGCCCTTGGCCCCCAGCGGCGTCAGGGGCGACGGCGTGACCACGTGGTCGGTGCGCAGGTCGAAGCCGGTCTCGGCGCTGGTGGGGCACAGGTAGTCGAGGAACGTGGCCGAGGTCGGCTGCCCGGACGGGGCGTGGGTGAACTCCTCGTACATCGCGCCGCCGAGTGCGTGGGCGAGCGCGCCGTGGACCTGGCCGTCGAGGAGCTGCTGGTTGAGCACGGTGCCGGCGTCGTGCACCGACGACACGCGGTCGATCGTGATCTCCAGCGTCGCGGGGTCGATCCGCACGGCCACGATCTCGGCGACGAACCCGTAGCAGAGCGAGGAGTTGATCCGGTCGTCCGCCGTGGCGGCCCTCGTCTCGCGCGGGCTGAACTCGGCCTCGGCGTAGAGCCGGGCGGGCACGCCGGCGGGCAGCGAGGTCGGGTCCCAGTGCACGATCCCGGCGGCGTGCCGGAACGCCAAGGTGGCGCCGGACGGGTGCACGACCGCGCCGTCGGCGAGCGAGAGCTCGTCGGCAGGCACCTCCAGCGCGACGGACGCGGCGGCGCGGATGGTGGCGGCGATCGTGTCTGCCGCCTGCACCACCGCGCTCGTGACGAGCGGGGCGAAGCGCGAGGAGTAGCTCCCGGACGTGACCGTCCACGGGGTGGTGGAGGTGTCCATGTCGACGACGACGCGCACCTGCTCGACCGGCAGCCCCAGCCGGTCGGCGGCCACCTGGCGCGCCACGGTGGCGTGCCCCTGCCCCTGCGGCACCGACCCCAGCAGCACCGTGACGACCCCCTGGACGTCGACCGACATCCGCACGTGCTCGGTGGAGCCGGACTTGTCGCGGCCCGGCCTGCGCTGCTCGGAGGGGGTGGCGAGGCCGACGTAGCCGATGTTGGTGCCCGACGGGTCGACGACGAGTGCGGTGCCGATGCCGTAGTAGGCGCCCTCGGCGCGGGCCGCGGCCTGACGGGCGCGCAGCTCGTCGAGGTCGGCGTTCTGCACCGCCAGCGCGACGGCGGCGGCGTAGTCGCCCGAGTCGTAGACGCCGCCGGTGGGCGTCTCGTACGGGAAGGCGTCGACCAGGTTGCGGCGGCGGACCTCGATCGGGTCCAGCCCGGTGGCCGTCGCGACGGCGTCCATCAGGCGCTCCAGCCCGAAGTAGAGCTGCTGGCCGCCGAAGCCACGGTTCAGCCCCGTCGGCATGGCGTTGGTGACGACCGCGCGTGCCCGGATCTCGACGGCCCCGATCGCGTACGGGCCGGTGATGTTGCCGAAGCAGCGGTAGAGCGTGGACGGCTCGGGCGGGCGGAGGTAGGCGCCGACGTTGTCGACGAGGTCGGTCCGCAGCGCGGTGACCTGGCCGTCCCCGGTGACGGCTGCGGCGAACCGCATGACCCGGTCGGCCCCGGAGGAGGAGGCGAGCAGGTGCTCGACGCGGTCCTCGGTCCAGCGCACCGGCGTGCCGGAGTGCTGCGACGCCAGTGCCATCAGCACGACGTAGGGGTAGATGCCGGCCTTGATGCCGAAGCTGCCGCCGATGTCGGCGGGCACGTGCAGGCGCACCGCCGAGGTGGGCAGGCCCAGCGCACCGGCCATGACGGGCACCATCGTGAAGGGGCCGTGGAAGTTGGCCCACGCCTCGACGGAGTCGCCGCGGTGGTCGGCGATCACGGAGTAGCACTCCATCGGCACCGAGGAGTAGCGCGGGAAGTCGTACTCGCCCTCGACGACGTGGGCGGCCTCGGCGAAGGCCCGCTCGACCTCCCCGAAGGAGAACGTGCGGTCGGTGGCGACGTTCGTGCCCGCGGCCTCGTGCAGCAGCGGCGCCCCCTCGGCGAGCGCGGCGCGGGCCCCGACCACCACGTCGAGCGGCTCGTAGTCGACCTCGACGAGCTCGGCGGCGTCCTCGGCCACGTACCGGTCGGACGCGACGACCACCGCGATCGGCTCGCCGACGAACCGCACCACGTCGGTGGCGGTCGGGTAGTAGTGCATCGGCGCGCCCGTCGAGAGCGGGAACGGCGCCAGTGCGGCGAGCACCTCCTCGGGGCCGATCACGGCGGCGACGCCGGGGTGGGCCCGGGCGCGGGAGAGGTCGACCGAGCGGATCCGCGCGTGCGGCTGGGTGGAGCGGACGACGGCGGCGGTCAGGGTGCCCGGGAGGGGGTCCTGGTCGTCGAGGAACCGCCCCCGCCCGGTGACGAGCGGGAGGTCCTCGATGCGGCTGGGGGTCCACTTCCGTTGCAGCATGGCCACCTTGCCGCCATCCGGTTGCGGGAAGGTGGCCTTGCTGCGATCCGGCTCAGGCACGCGCACGCTCCTCGTAGTCGCCGGCCACCAGCGTGCGGCGCAGCGTCTTGCCCACGCCGGAGCGCGGGACGGCGTCCACGGCGATCACCCGCTTCGGGCGTTTCAGCGACGGCAGCACCTCGCGGGCGAACGCCATCGCCCGCTCGGCGCAGGCCTGCGGATCGACCCCCGTCCGCGGCACCACGAACGCGGTGACGGCGTGGCCCCACCGCTCGTCGGGCAGGCCCACCACGCACACGTCGTCGACCTCGGGGCAGCGGATGAGCGCGGCCTCGATCTCGTCGGGGTAGATGTTCTCCCCGCCCGAGTTGATCATGTCGTCGACCCGGCCGGAGACGTGGAGGTCACCGTCGGCGTCGGCCGTGGCGAGGTCGCCGGTGAAGTACCAGCCGTCGCGGATCGCCTTCGCGTCCGCGTCCGGGCGGTTCCAGTAGCCGGCGAACGCCTCGGGGCTGTCCATCGACACGATCACCTGCCCCTGCTCCCCCGGCGCCACGATCGCGTCGACGGGCGCGCCCACCTCGGGCGCCACCAGCCGGACGCGGGAGAAGATCCCCGCGCGGCCGGCCGATCCGGGCTTGGCCGCGACGTCCGGTCCGATCGTGAACGTGTAGATCTCGGTGCTCCCGAAGTGGTTGACGAAGGACGTGGGCGCCAGCGCGTCCACGAGCTCCTCGGCGAGCGCGGGCGTCATCGCGGCACCGGCGTAGGCGAGGTGGTCGAGCGTGCCGCGGACCCCGTCGAGCCCGGCTCGCAGCAGCGACCAGTAGATCGTCGGCACCAGGTAGAGCGAGGTGACGCCCTCGCGGCGGACCAGCTCCATCGACTCCGCCGCGTCGAACGCGGGCTGCCCCACCCACGTGCCGCCGACGACGATGCTGGCCAGCAGCGTGCGCAGGCCCATCGTGTGGAACATCGGCATGACGCCGAGCACGACCTCGCCGTCGCGCTGCTGGGTCTGCACCGCGTGCGCCACGGCCGCGGCGTGCTCGGCGCGGTGGGTGCGCGGTACGCCCTTGGGCTTCCCCGTCGTGCCGGAGGTGTAGAGCATGACGCTGACGGCGTCCTCGCCCGGCGTCTCCGCGAGCGGGGCGTCGGACTCCCGTTCGGCGCGGGCGTCGAGGTCGGCGACGGCGTGCGTCGCACCGGGGAAGCGGCCCGCGTTGGCCTCGTCGGCGACGACGAGCACGGCGGACGCGTCGTCCACGCAGTACCGCAGCTCCTCGGCGCCGAAGCGGGTGGACAGCGGCACCGACACCGCGCCGAGCTTCTGCGCCGCGAGGTGCAGGCTGGCCAGCGGCTCACCGCCGCCGAGGCCGAGGGCCACGCGGTCACCCGCCGCGACGCCGGCCGCGGCGAGGGCACGGGCGAGGCGGGTCGTGCGGGCGTCCCACTCGGCGTAGGTCAGGTGCCGCCCGGACCCGCCGACCGCGCGGCGGTGCGGGTACCGCTCGGCGGCCCAGCTCAGTGCCGTGGACAGGTCCATCCGCTCTCCGATCGTCAACGCTCTGAATCGGACGGTACTGGAAGGACGGTGAACACACAAGCACGACCGTCCCGGGCGGACGGTCCGGGCGCTACCATCCGCGTCGTGTCCGAGGTGCGGCTGTCGACCACGTCCTACGTCGTGCTGGGGATGATCGCGCTGCGCGGCCCCTCCACGCCGTACGACCTCAAGCGCGCCGTGGGCCACTCCGTCGGCTACTTCTGGCACTTCCCGCACGCCCAGCTCTACTCCGAGCCCGACCGGCTCGCCGACCTCGGCCTGCTGGAGCTGTCGGTGGAGGACAGCGGGCGGCGGCGCAAGACCTACTCGCTGACCGCCCCCGGCCGTGACGCCGTGCGCGCGTGGCTCGCAGCGCCGACGAACGAGCACTTCCAGATGCGCGACATCGCCGAGCTGAAGCTGTTCTTCAACGAGGTCGGCGACCCGGGCAACGTCGCCACCCTCGCCGCGGAGCAGATGGCGCAGCACCGGGAGCGCATCGCCGTCTACGAGGGCATGGTGGAGCGCTTCGGCACCCAGCCCTCCGCGGAGCCGCGCATGATCACCCTCGAGCTGGGGCTGGAGATGGAGCACGCGGCCCTGCGGTTCTGGCGGGCGCTGGCCGACGGCGATCTGGACGGGCTGCGCGCGGCGCGGGAGCATCGGTACGACCGGTCGGAATGAATCCTGCCGGGACGGGCTTGGGAGCGGTATGGCGGGCACCACGCGAGGTTTCCTCGGACGACGACGCGAGCGCGATCCCCGGCTCCCCCCGGGCCAGTACGACGCGCGGGACGAGTGGCCGGTGCTCAACGCCGAGGCCACGCCGCGGCTGAGCACCGACCGGTGGACGTTCACCGTGGAGGGTCTCGTCGAGCGCGAGCTGACGTGGACCTGGGACGAGATCCGCGCGCTGCCGCCGTCGCGGTACGAGGGCGACATCCACTGCGTGACGACGTGGTCGAAGTTCGGCATGCGGTTCGACGGCGTCTCCGTCGACACGCTGCTCGACGCGGCCGGGGTGCTGCCCACCGCCACCCACGTCATCGGGGTGGCGCACACCGGCTACACCACCAACCTGCCGCTGGCCGACGTCACCGGCGGGAAGGCCTGGGTGGTCTGGGACGTCGACGGGCAGCCGCTCACCCGCGAGCACGGCGGCCCCGCCCGGCTGCTCGTGCCGCACCTGTACTTCTGGAAGAGCGCCAAGTGGGTCTCCGGCCTGCGCCTGCTCGACCACGACGAGCAGGGCTTCTGGGAGCGCAACGGCTACCACGACCGCGGCGACCCCTGGACCGAGCAGCGCTACCAGGGCGACTGATGACCCTGACGCCCGGCGGCACCACCCACCGCCGGACCCTGCGCTGGCAGCTCGCCCGGGTGCTGGCCGTGCGGGACGAGACGCCCCGCGCGCGGACGCTGCGCCTGGCCCTGCCCGAGCCCCGCCGGCACGTCGCGGGGCAGCACTACGTCGTGCGGCTCACCGCGCCCGACGGGTACACGGCCCAGCGCTCCTACTCGGTGGCGTCCGCCCCGGACGACACCGGCGAGATCGAGCTGACCGTCGAGGAGCTCGAGGACGGCGAGGTGTCGGGCTACCTGCACGGCGTGGTCGAGCCCGGCGACGAGCTGGAGGTCCGCGGCCCCATCGGCGGGTACTTCGCGTGGGCGGGCGACACCCCGGCGCTGCTCGTCGGCGGCGGGTCCGGCGTCGTGCCGCTCATGGCGATGCTGCGCCAGGCCCGACGTGCCGGGGCGGGCGACCTGCTGCGCGTCGTCGTCTCCGCCCGCACCGCGGCCGACCTGTACTACGCCGACGAGCTGCCCGGCCCGGAGACCACCGTCGTCCTGACGCGGACCGGGCGCGGGCGGCTCACGGTCGACGACCTCGCGCCGCTCGTCCGCGGCGGCGAGGACGTGTTCGTCTGCGGCTCCCCCGGCTTCTGCGACGCCGTCACCGACCTGCTGGTGGAGGCCGGGGTGCCGGTGGGGTCGATCCGCACGGAACGCTTCGGCCCCTCCGGCTGACGACCGCGGGCGCGCCCCGCCGCCCCGGCCCGTCGCCCGGCCCCCGCGCCCCGCCCGATCGCAGTGGGGTGGCTCCACTCCGACCAGGTTGCAGTGAAGCCACCCCACTGCGTCGCGGGTCGGGGTGGCGGGGGTCGGGGTGGCGGGGGTCGGGGTGGCGGGGGGTCAGGGCGGCGGGGTGAGGGCGCGGAGGATGCGGGCGAGGTGGGCGCGGTCGTCGTCGGACAGCGGCCGGAACACGCTCTCCGCCTCCGCCGCCCTGGCCGCGCGGATCGCGTCGCCGACCTCGCGCCCGCGCTCGGTGGGGGCGACGAGGGTGGCGCGGCGGTCGGCCGGGTCCGGGGCGCGCTCGACGAGGCCGCGACCCTCCAGCGCGTCGACGACCTCGGTCGCGGACCGGGGCGCGATCCGCAGTGCGTCGGCCAGGTCCCCCAGCCGCAGCGGTCCCCCGCGCAGCAGCGTGCCCAGTGCCCGCGCCTGGGCCGGCGTGACGTCCCACGGCGCCAGCGCCTCGCGCGCGGCCTCGCGCATCCGCCGCGCGACCGCGCGGAAACCGTCGGAGAGGGAGTCGTCCACGGGAACAGACTAGACACGGCCCGTGTTGCACCCTCATAGTGAGGTTACCTCAACAAAGTCGACGGAAGGATCCGTACTTGGAAGCCGACATGCAGAAGCTGTCCCGTCGCGCCGGGCGCGACACCGTCACCGCCGCCGACACGGCGCAGGCCCGCGAGGTCTCGCTGCGTCGCATCGGCCGTCTGTTCACCCCCCACCGCCGCGCGCTCGCGGTCGTCACGGCGATCATCGTCGCGTCGTCCGTCGTCGCGCTGGCCTCGCCGTTCCTGCTCCGCGCGGTGATCGACACCGCCCTCCCGGAGCGCGACATCCCGCTGCTCGCCTGGCTCGCGGGCGCGATGGTCGCGGTCGCCGCGATCACCGCCGCCCTCGGCGTCGTGCAGACCTGGATCGCCACCTCCGTCGGCCAGCGGGTCATGCACCGGCTGCGCACCGACGTGTTCGCCCACCTGCAGCGCCAGTCGATCGCGTTCTTCACGCGCACCCGCACCGGCGAGGTGCAGTCGCGCATCACCAACGACATCGGCGGCATGCAGACCGTCGTCACCTCGACGGCCACGTCCGTCGCCTCCAACCTGACCACCGCGGTCGCCACGGCCGTCGCGATGGCCGTGCTGTCCTGGCAGCTCTCGCTGATCTCGCTGGTCGTGCTGCCGCCCGCGGTCTACCTGACCCGCCGGGTCGCGCAGATGCGCCGCGCCATCACCGCGCGCCAGCAGCGCGAGCTCGCCGACCTCAACGTCACCGTCGAGGAGGGCCTGTCGATCAGCGGCATCCAGCTCTCGCGGACGATGGGCGCGGGCCCCGCGCTCGTCGAGCGGTTCACCGGGTCCTCGGCCCGGCTCGTCGACCTGGAGCTGCGCAGCCAGCTCGCCGGACGCTGGCGGATGGCCTCGACCGGGGTGGTGTTCGCCGCCGTGCCGGCCGTGATCTACCTCGGCGCCGGGTTCACGACCACCCTGTCGATCGGCACGCTCGTCGCGTTCACCACCCTGCAGGCGGGGCTGTTCCGGCCCCTGCTGGGCCTGATGAGCGTCGGGGTCTCGCTGGTCAGCTCGCTCGCCCTGTTCGCCCGCATCTTCGAGTACCTCGACCTCCCCGTCGAGGTCGACGACCCGGCCGACCCCGTCGAGATCGACCCGGCGCGGATGCGCGGGCACGTCCGCATCGACGACGTCACCTTCGCCTACCCCGGCGCCGACACCGCGGCCGTCGCGGGCGTCACCCTCGACGTCCCCGCCGGCAGCACGCTGGCCCTGGTCGGCGCGACGGGCTCGGGCAAGTCGACGCTCGCCGCGCTCGTCGCCCGCCTCTACGACCCGGACGCCGGACGCGTCACGATCGACGGCGTCGACCTGCGCGACATGCGCCTCACCGACCTCGCCTCGGTCGTCGGCGTCGTGAGCCAGGAGACCTACCTGCTGCACACCACGGTGCGGGAGAACCTGCGCTACGCCAAGCCGGACGCGACCGACGCCGAGATCGAGGCCGCGGCCCGCGCCGCGCAGGTGCACGAGCTGATCGCGGCCCTGCCCGACGGCTACGACACCCTGGTCGGCTCGCGGGGGCACCGCTTCTCCGGGGGCGAGAAGCAGCGCCTGGCCATCGCCCGGACCCTGCTGCGCGACCCCCGCGTGCTGGTCCTCGACGAGGCCACCTCGGCGCTGGACACCAGCACCGAGAAGGCCGTCCAGGCCGCGTTCGACGCGCTGTCCCGCGGCCGCACCACGATCACCATCGCCCACCGCCTGTCCACCGTCCGCGGCGCCGACCGGATCGCGGTCGTCGACCACGGCCGGATCGCCGAGTCCGGCACCCACGACGAGCTGGTCGCGCGCGAAGGCCGGTACGCCACACTGGCGGCATGATCGGTCGCACGGCCCTGGTCACGGGCGTCAGCAGGCGGCGCGGCATCGGGTTCGCCCTCGCCCGGCGCCTGCTCGCCGACGGCCACCGCGTCTTCGCCCAGTCCTTCAGCCCCTACGACGCCACCGAGCCCTGGGGCGCCGACCCGATCGACGAGGTGCTCGACGAGCTCGGCGGCGAGGGGCCGCGGTTCGCGCACACGGCCGTCGACCTGGCCGACCCGGCGGCCCCCGCGGCGCTCGTCGCGGCGGCCGTCGAGCGGTTCGGCGGGATCGACACCCTGGTCGTCAACCACGCCCGCTCCCAGGACGCCACGCTCGCCGAGATCGACGCCGCGATGCTCGACGCGGTGTGGGCGGTCAACGTGCGGGCGTCGCTGCTGCTCGTGCAGGCCTTCGCCGAGCAGTACCGCGGCGAGGCCGGCCGGGTCGTGCTGTTCACCTCCGGCGCGCACCGCGGCCCGATGACGCGCGAGATCCCCTACGCGGCCACCAAGGCGACGCTGGCGGCGATCACCGAGACGCTGTCCGACGCGCTGGTCGGGCGCGGGATCACCGTCAACTGCGTCAACCCCGGCCCCACCGACACCGGCTGGGCCACCCCGGAGCTCACCGAGCAGGTGCGCGACCACCTGCCCCGCGGCCGCTGGAACCGTCCCGACGAGGCCGCGGCCGTCGTCGCGCTGCTGCTCTCCCCCGACGCGGGGTCGATCACCGGGCAGGTCGTCGACGCCGAGGGCGGGTTCCGCCGCTCCACCGTGTGACCGGTGACCCGATCGGGTGGCGTCCCGGTCACACCTTCGGGGCCGATCGCCGTGCGGAACCTGACGGCGGGCCGCACCGTGGGGAAGCTGGGGTCATGCAGCTCACCCGATACGTCCTGGCCGGAGCGCTCGCGATGGCCCTCGCCATCGGCGGTGCGACGGTCGCGTTCGCCGCGGACGCGCCGGGCAACCGCGGGTGGTCGGCGCCGGTCGGGGCGGCCGACGAGTTCGCCGACCGCTCCGAGTAGACCCGCCCCTAGCCCCGGTCCGGGCCGCCCGCCGCCCGGTACACCTGGGCGGCGGCGCGGCTGAAGCCGTCGGGCAGGCCGACGGCGGCGATCGCGTCCGCGGCCTCCTCCATCTCCCCCGCCCAGCGCCACGCCTTGGCCGAGGACCGGGCGGTCACCTCGCTGATCCGGGCGCCGTAGTCGATGCCGTCGCGGGCCAGCTCGTCGCGCAGGGCGTCCTCGACCCCGTGGGCGCGGGCGGCCTGCGCGAGCGTCAGCCACAGGGCGGGGACCGCCTTGCTCTGCAGCCCGAAGCACGCCTTCAGCGCGCTCGCCGCGCCGAGGTCGGCCCCGAGCACGCGGGCGTCGAACGGGGAGTGCGCGAACAGCTGCGCCACCTCCTCGGCGCGGGCGCCGGACAGCCACAGCACCGTGCTCCCCCGCTCCCACGCGGGCGGCCCGATGATCGACCCGTCGACGACGTCCCCGGCGCCGAGCAGGTCGGCGATCGCCGCGACCGTGCCGGGCGAGACGGCGTTCGCGTCGACGTAGAGCGGCCGGTCGGGCCGGTCGGCCAGTGCCCGCGCCACCTGCGTCGCGACGTCGAGCGCGGCGTGCGGCGGGCAGATGGAGACGATCACGTGCGAGCGGCGGGCGAGTTCCGCGAGGTCGGGCACGGCGACGAGGTCGGCGGTCTCCGCGCGCTTGGAGGTGGGCACGCTCCGCGCGGCCGCGGCCCAGATGACGGCGCCCGCCACGGGCTTGAGGGCCGAGCCGAGGGCGGCACCCATCACGCCGGGGTGCAGGATCCCGATCACCGGGCGGGGCGGCAGCGCGCTCATGGGGTCATCATGGCCGCTGCGGAGATCAGCTGCTCGACCCGGTCCCGCAGGTCGAGCAGCACCGGCGCCACCCCGGGCACGACGAGCGCGACCAGCACGAACGCCGCCACCGTGAGGCCCGGCGCGACGAGCCACGCCTCCACCTTCCCGCCGGTGCGGAACCGCATCGCGCGCGGGCTGCCGACCGGGTACCAGCGGCGCTGCCGGATCGGCAGCGGCCACAGCAGCGGCGCCCCCGACTCGGTGACCGCGTCGCCGACGGAGTGCACGACCATCCCCAGCGTCACCGCGGTGCCCAGCCAGCCCGCGGTGCCTGCGGTCCCGCCGGGCACGTACACCTGCACCGCGAAGGTCAGGCCCGCCGCGACCACCAGCGACGGCGGGCCGGGCACGATCGCGTCGAGGCCCTTGATCGCGAGCGCGAGGCAGACGAACAGCGTCCCGAGCAGCACCGGCGTGCCCCAGGCCGCGGACGCCAGGTTGATCCCGAGCCCGAGCAGCACCGCCCCGAGGACGGTGTGGGTGAGCCCGCGGTGCGTGCCCTTACCGGTGTCGCGCCGGGCGCGGGTGAGCCGGTACACCAGCCCGGACAGCGGCCGCACCACCTGCGAGGCGAGGAAGGACGCCGCGGTGAAATGCTTCGTCGCCGTCGAGCTCGGATGGTCGAGATCCGGCAGCAGCGCGGCCCCCGCGCACACCGCGGCGAAGGTGAGGACGGACCCCGCGGACGGCTCGACGCCGAGGGCGAGGGGGACGTACCCGGCGACCGCCAACCCGAGGACGGCACCGGACGTGGCATGACTGACCCCGAGCACGCGGTGACGCTACGCAACCGGCGGGGCGACGTCGGTGAGGCGCGCCGCCCGCTCGTCGCTAGGGCGGATCGGGCAGGCCCAGGGTGTCCAGGAGCCGCGTCGCCGCCAGCGTCGCCGTCAGGTCACCGCTGCGGACCTCGGCCTCCACCTCGCCCAGGGTGTCCTTCGCGCTGGTCTGCAGGCGGTCCATGAGCTGGTCGCGGACCATCGCCCACATCCACTCGACCTGCTGGTCGGCGCGGCGGCGGCCCAGCGACCCGTCGGCCTCCAGGGTGGAGCGGTGATCCTGGACCGCCGCCCACACCTCGTCCATCCCGGCGCCGGTCTGCCCGCTGCAGGCCAGCACCGGCGGGCGCCAGGTGTCGTGGGCGGGCGTCATCATCCGCAGCGCGCCGGCGAGCTCGCGGGCGGCGACCCGCGCATCGCGCTCGTGGGACCCGTCGGCCTTGTTCACCGCCACGACGTCGGCGAGCTCGAGGATTCCCTTCTTGATGCCCTGCAGCTGGTCGCCGGTGCGGGCGATGGTGAGCAGCAGGAACGTGTCGACCATCCCCGCGACGGTCACCTCGGACTGCCCCACCCCGACGGTCTCGACGAGCACCACGTCGTACCCGGCGGCCTCCATCAGCACGATCGTCTCCCGGGTCGCGCGGGCGACGCCGCCGAGCGTCCCCGCGCTCGGCGAGGGCCGGACGAACGCGCTGTCGTCGACGGCGAGCTTCGCCATCCGGGTCTTGTCGCCCAGGATCGAGCCGCGCGTCCGCGTCGACGACGGGTCGACGGCGAGCACCGCGACCCGGTGCCCGTCGCCGGTCAGACGGGTGCCGAGGGACTCGATGAACGTCGACTTGCCGACGCCGGGCACGCCGCTGATGCCGACGCGCACCGCTCCCCCGCTGTGCGGCAGGAGCTCCAGCAGCAGCTCCTGGGCGGCGGCGCGGTGGTCGGGGCGGTTCGACTCGACCAGCGTGATCGCGCGGGCGAGCACCGACCGCGACCCGTCCCGGACACCGGCGGCGAGAGCGGCGACGTCGACCGGCGGCCGCTCAGCCACGGGGCCTCCGGCCCCCGTGCGCGGGGAGGAGGGCCGGAGCCCTCTTCTCCGCGCACAGGGCGTTCAGCTCTCCCCCAGCTTCGTCAGCAGGTCCACCGCGGCCTCGGCGATCACGGTGCCCGGCCCGAAGACCGCGGCCGCGCCCATCTCCAGCAGCGTCGGGACGTCGGCGGGCGGGATCACGCCGCCGACGACGACCATGATGTCGGCGCGGTCGAGCTTCGCCAGCTCCTCGCGCAGCTCCGGCACCAGCGTGAGGTGCCCGGCGGCGAGGGAGTTGACGCCGACGACGTGCACGTCCGCCTCCACGGCCTGGCGGGCGACCTCGCCGGGGGTCTGGAACAGCGGGCCCACGTCGACGTCGAAGCCGAGGTCGGCGAACGCGGTGGCGATGACCTTCTGGCCGCGGTCGTGGCCGTCCTGGCCCATCTTCGCGACGAGGATCCGCGGCTGGCGGCCCTCCTCGGCGGCGAACGCGTCGACCAGCTCGCGGGCGTGGTCGAACGTCGGGTTCTTCCCCGTCTCCTCGGAGTACACCCCGGAGATGATCCGGATCTGGCCCGCGTGGCGCGAGTACACCTTCTCCAGCGCGTCGGAGATCTCCCCGACGGTCGCCTTCGCCCGGGCGGCCTGCACCGCGAGCAGCAGCAGGTTCTGGTCGTCGCCGCGGGTGGCCTGGCCTGCGGCGTTCGTCAGGGCGTCGAGGGCGGCGTCGACCTCGCGGGAGTCGCGCTCCTCGCGCAGCCTGCGGAGCTTGTCGAGCTGCTCGGCGCGCACGCCGGCGTTGTCGACCTTGCGGACGTCGAGCTGCTCGTCCTCCGCGACGACGTACTTGTTGATGCCGATGACGGGCTGGCGACCGGAGTCGATGCGGGCCTGGGTGCGGGCCGCGGCCTCCTCGACGCGCAGCTTCGGGATGCCCGCGTCGATGGCCTGCGCCATGCCGCCCGCCTTCTCGACCTCCTCGATGTGCCCCCAGGCGCGGCGGGCGAGGTCGTAGGTGAGCTTCTCGACGTAGTAGCTGCCGCCCCACGGGTCGATGACGTCGGTGGTGCCGGACTCCTGCTGCAGCAGCAGCTGGGTGTTGCGCGCGATGCGCGCGGAGAAGTCGGTGGGCAGTGCGAGCGCCTCGTCGAGGGCGTTGGTGTGCAGGCTCTGCGTGTGGCCCTGGGTCGCCGCCATCGCCTCGACGCAGGTGCGGATGACGTTGTTGTAGACGTCCTGCGCGGTGAGCGACCAGCCGCTGGTCTGCGAGTGCGTGCGCAGCGACAGCGACTTCGCGTTCTTCGGGTCGAACTGGCTGACCAGCCTGCTCCACAGCAGCCGGGCCGCGCGCAGCTTCGCGACCTCCATGAAGAAGTTCATCCCGATCGCCCAGAAGAAGCTCAGGCGCGGGGCGAAGGTGTCGACGTCGAGCCCGGCGTCGATCCCGGCCCGCAGGTACTCCACGCCGTCGGCCAGGGTGTAGGCCAGCTCGAGGTCGTTCGTCGCCCCGGCCTCCTGGATGTGGTAGCCGGAGATCGAGATCGAGTTGAACTTCGGCATCTCCCGCGAGGTGAAGGAGAAGATGTCGGAGATGATCTGCATCGACGGGGCGGGCGGGTAGATGTAGGTGTTGCGGACCATGAACTCCTTGAGGATGTCGTTCTGGATGGTCCCGGTCAGCGCCTTGTGCTCCACCCCCTGCTCCTCGGCCGCCACGATGTAGAGCGCGAGGACGGGCAGCACGGCCCCGTTCATCGTCATCGACACCGACATCCGGTCGAGCGGGATGCCGTCGAAGAGCTGGCGCATGTCGTAGATCGAGTCGATCGCGACGCCCGCCATGCCGACGTCGCCGCCGACGCGCGGGTGGTCGGAGTCGTAGCCGCGGTGCGTGGCCAGGTCGAACGCGATCGACAGGCCCTTCTGCCCGGCGGCGAGGTTGCGCCGGTAGAACGCGTTGGACTCCGTGGCGGTGGAGAAGCCCGCGTACTGGCGGATCGTCCACGGCTGCGTCGCGTACATCGCCGGGTACGGGCCGCGCAGGTACGGCGCGATGCCCGGGTAGGTGTGCAGGAAGTCGACGCCGTCGAGGTCGGCCGCGGTGTAGAGGGGGTTCACCGCGATGCCCTCGGGGGCCTCCCACGCGCTCCCGGACCCCGCCCAGGTGTCGGCCGGGGCCGCGTCGGAGCGGAGCGGGACCTGGGTGAAGTCGGGGATCATCGGCCGGCCTCCTGGTAGATCGTGTCGATCACGGTGACGGCGTCGCAGCCCGCGTACAGGGTGCCGTCGAGCCCGTCGAGGTCGGACCTCCCGGCGAGCAGGACGTGCGTGGCGCCCGCCTCGCGCAGCGCGGAGACGGTCTCGGCCGCGCGCTCGGCGTAGACGTCGTCGGTGGAGCACAGGACGGCGACGGTCGTGCCCGCGTCGGCGAACGCGGTGGTGACGTCGGACGCGGTCTCGGTCGGGCCCGCCTCGACTGGCTCGATCCCGCCGGCCTGCAGCAGGTTGCGGGCGAACCCGGCGCGCGCGGTGTAGGCCGCGAGCGGGCCGAGCGTGGCGAGGAACGCGCGGGGCCGGGACCCGGATTCGGCGAGCCGGGCGTCGGAGCGGTCGCGGAACGCCTCGTAGACGCCGGCGGGGCGGTAGACCGGGAGCCCCCCGGTCGGTGCCTCGGGCAGCGGGCGGCGCTCGACGGGCTTCTCGTCGAGGTCGGGGAACTCGCTGACGCCGGTGAGCGGGCGCTTCCGCGTGGCGGCGTCGCGCTCGCGGCGGGCCCGGACCTCCCCGGTCCGCTCGGCGAGCCATCCCGAGTCGAGCACCGCGACCGCCCCGCCCGCGGCCTCGATCTCCTGGAAGAACGCCCAGGACGCCTGCGCGAGCTCGTCGGTGAGGGACTCGACGTAGAACGAGCCGCCCGCCGGATCGATCACCCGGGCGACGTGCGACTCCTCGACCAGCAGCGCCTGGGTGTTGCGGGCGATGCGGCGGGAGAACGGCTCGGACGCCCCGAGCGCGGAGTCGAACGGGGCGACGGTGACGGCGTCGGCTCCCCCGACGCCCGCGGAGAACCCGGCGAGGGTGCCGCGCAGCAGGTTCACGTAGGGGTCGCGGCGGGTGTACATCGTCGGTGAGGCGACGGCGTGCTGGGCCATCGGCTGGGCATCCCCGCAGGCCTCCGTGACGCGGGACCACAGCCGTCGGGCCGCGCGCAGCTTCGCGATCGTCGGGAACTGCTCGGCGGTGGCGGCGAGCCGGAACTCCAGCAGCCGCGACGCCGTCGGGATGCCGAGGTCGGCCAGCACCCGCAGGTACTCCAGTCCCGCGGCGAGGGCGAAGCCGAGCTCCTGGGCGTCGGAGCCGCCCGCGGTGTGCACCGGCAGCGCGTCGACGACGACGGCGCGGACCAGCGGGTGCTGCTCGGCGACCCGGGTGGCGAGCGCGACGACCGAGTCGACGGGCGGGCCGTCGCCGGTGCGGGCGCGCAGGCCGATCGGGTCGAGGCCCAGGGTGCCGCGCAGGGCGTCGCCGGTGCCGCGCTCGGCGGCCAGGTCGAGGAACGCCTCGGCGAGCGCCTGCTGGTCGGGTCCGTCGAGGACGACCGGGGCGAGGTCGAGCAGCACGTCGCCGAGGACGTGCGGGAGGTCGGCCGGCGCGGTGCCGGTGAGCCAGACCGAGGTGACGCCGTTCTCCAGGTCGGCCAGCACGGCGGCGCGCGCGGTGTCGGCGTCGGTGTCGGTGTGGCGCTGGCGGACGTCCCAGCCGTCGGGCACGGGGCCGTCGGCGGTGCCGCCGCGGACGAACGGGGCCGCGCCCGGCACGCCGACCGGGGCGTCGGGGACCGCGGTGTAGAGCGGGCGGACCGCGATCCCGTCGGGACTGGTGCGGACCAGCTTCTCGACGCCGGCGCCCGCGGGGGCGTCGTCACCGATCCGGCGGGCCTTGCGCAGCACCCCGTCGACCAGCGCGGTCCACTCCGCCTCCGTGGCCGCGGGGAACTCCGCGGCCAGCGACAGCGCGGGCGGCGCGGTGACCTCGCCGGACACGGGCACCTCGGACGACGCGGCCCCGGACGACGCGGCCTCGGACGACGCAACCTCAGACGACTCTGCCTCGGGCATCCCGCGATCGTAGTGAGTGGCCGGCGGCGCGGCCGGACCCGCCGTGGGTGGTTCCGCTCACGTACGGCGCACGGCCGGCTCCGCAGCCGGGTGACGCCCGGGGGCGCCATGGCCGTTCAGGCGAGCACGACCGCCCCGTCCCGCACGGCGACGGTGCGGGACGGCAGCGGCTGCTGGGCCGGGCCCGCGGTCGGGCTGCCGTCGACGGCGGAGAACGTGCTGCCGTGGCACGGGCACACGATCTCGCCGTCGTTCACCTCGGTGACCGCGCAGCCCTGGTGCGTGCAGGTCGCGGAGAACGCCCGGAACTCGTCCTCGGCGGGGCGGGTGACGACCAGGTCGAGCTCGGCGAACACCCGCCCGCCGCCGACGGGGATGGTCGCGGCCAGGGCGAGCGCGTCGGCGACGGGCAGGGAGGCGGCGGGCGGGGAGGCGGCGGGCGGGGACGCAGCGGGGGCGGGCACGACGGCGCCGGCCTCGGCCGCCGGGCGGCCCGCACCGTAGGCGGCACAGCCGGTCAGCGCCGCGGCACAGGTCCCGCAGGCCGCGGCGAGCAGGGAGCGTCGGGTCGTCACGGGGTGCCTCTCAGAGGGTCGGGCCGGAGGTGGTGAAGAACCACAGCGAGGACGTCAGCCACAGCGCGGTGAGCACGACGAACAGCAGCGCGCCCAGCACGGGGACCGCCCACCGCGGGCCGCCCGGACGGCCGAGCACCAGCATCTTCGCGACGAACGCGCCGTACACCGCGCACCCGGCGAGCGAGTGGACCAGCACGCGGACGGTCGTGTCCTGGTAGCCGAGCGCGTAGAGGCAGTGCACCGCGACCGGCACGGTGAGCAGCACCGCCGCCCGGCCCGACCAGCGGTGCAGGCCGGCGGCGACCCGCCCGCCACCGCGGTGCATCCGCCGCGCCGACCCCAGCTGCACCAGGGCGAGGGCGAACGCGGCGGTCCCGAGCCAGCTCTTCGCCGCGGTGCCGCTGGAGAACCCGGCGACGTTGATCGCGACGAGCGCGGGCTCGTGCACGCGCCCGTAGACGCCGAGGCCGACCGAGACCATGGTGCCGAGCGCGACCGCGACGACCAGGGGGCCGGGCCGCAGCGCGGGCGGCGTCGGGCGGGCCGCGGCGTGGGCGGGCCCCTCGAAGGTCCAGGCGCCGTCGTCGTCGGTGGGGGCGGCCGGGCGGGCGGTGGTGCCGGGGAGGGCCGCGGCGCCGGGGCGGGCGTCGGACGTTCCCGCACGCGCGGGGGCGGCCATCAGTACGCCATCCCGGCGCGGTCGGCCACGTCCGCGACGTCGTCGCGGCCCGCGGCCACCGCGGCGTCGACGTCGGTCGCCTCCGCCGTGAGGGCCCACTCCACCCCGTCGAGGGTGAAGGTGCCGGTGGCGCCGTCGGCGTCGGCGGTGCCGGTGAGGGTCGCGGAGCCGTCGGCGCTGCGCAGGTCCAGCTCCCCGCCGGTCGCGGTGCCGCGCAGCCACACCTCGTCGCGGGCGTCGCAGACGTAGGCCACGGCCTCGTCGCCGGTGACGACGACCGCGACGGTCATCGGGCGGCCCTCGGTCCGGCCCGCGTAGGCGATCTCGTCGGGCCGGGCGCCCGCGTCCCGGTCGGCGCCCGCGGCGGCGGCGGGGTCCGGGACGACACCGACCACCCCCGGCGCGGGGATGGTGCCGATCCGCGGGGCGGCGGCGGGCGGGCCGGGGGCGGTGGCGCTCTCGGCGACGCGCACCGCGTCGCCCGCCGGCGGGGCCGCCAGGTGGTTGGTGGCGAACAGGCCGCCGCCGAGTACCCCGACGGCGAGCAGTGTCAGGAGGGGAGCGTTGCGGGTCATGACCGCCACACGGACGGGTGACGGCGGCGGTTCAGGTGAACCCCGTCCGGTCGCGGTCCGTGTGGGGATCAGGCGGCCGGACCGTGAGTAGGGTCCCCGCCCGTGGACCGGACAGGTGACCGTCGAGCCAGGGCGGACGAGGCGTTGGTCCACGCCGTCTACTCCGAACACGGACGGGCGATGCTGGTGTACGCGACACGACTGCTCGACGACCGCGCGGCGGCCGAGGACGTGGTCCAGGAGACCCTGATCCGGGCCTGGCGACACCCCGACGTGCTCACCAACGGCCGCGGCTCCGTCCGCGGCTGGTTGCTGACGGTGGTGCGCAACATCGTGATCGACCGCGTCCGGGCCCGCGACGCGCGTCCCCGCGAGGTCGCGGAGGAGCCCGAGCGCCCGCCCGTGGCCCGCGACCACGCCGACGCCGTGGCCGCCTCGGTCACCGTGCACGCGGCGCTCGGGTCGCTGTCCGACGAGCACCGCGCCGTGCTGGAGCAGGTCTACCTGCACGGCCGCAACCTCGACGAGGCCGCGGCGGCGCTCGGTGTCCCCAAGGGCACCGTCAAGTCGCGGTCGTTCTACGCGCTGCGCGCCCTGCGCTCGGCGATGGAGGCCGCCCGATGACGCTCCACGACCGCGGCGACCTCGGCGCTCACGCCCTCGGCCTGCTCGACGGCGACGACGCCCGCGCCGTCGACGCCCACCTCGCGACGTGCCCGGACTGCCGGGCCGAGTGGGAGTCGTTGCGCGGCACCGCGCTGGCGCTGCGGGAGCTGCCGCCGGAGACGTTCCTCGACGGCCCGCCCGACTCCGGGCTGCTGCTGCGCCGCACCGTCCGCGCGGTCCGCGCCGAGGGCGGTGGGGCGCGGCGCCGCACCCGGCTGGCGCTGGTGGCGGCCGCGGTCGCCGTCGCGGTGGCGCTGGCCGGCGGCGGGGCCCTGCTCGGGCGAGCGCTCGGCCCGTCGACGACGGTCTCCGCCGACTCCCGCACCCCCGGCTCCCGCACCGTCGAGGGCACCGCGGGCCCGATCGTCATGTCCGCCACGGTCACCCCGGCGGCGGGGTGGGTGCGGGTGGCGACGACGGTGCGCGGCATCGAGGCCGGGAAGCGCTGCACGATCATCGTGGTCGGCCGCGACGGCACCGAGAACGTGGCCGGGAGCTGGCTGGTCTCCCCCGCGTGGGAGGTCGAGGGCGGCACGGTGCAGGGCTCGACGATCATCGACCCTGAGGACGTGCTGGCCGTGGCGATCCGCGACGAGGGCGGGACGGACCTGATCACCCTGCCCGTCTGACCCCGCCCGTTCGACCCCGCCCGTTCGACCCCGCCCCGCCCGGACCATGGCCCGGGACACCTTCCGCCCCCGCTGACTTCTACAGGGTGTAGAACTACTACAGGACGTAGAAGTTCGAGCCTGGAGGAAGCCCGTGGACGCCCTGGACCTGGCCCGGTGGCAGTTCGGGATCACGACGATCTACCACTTCCTGTTCGTGCCGCTGACGATCGGGCTCTCCGTCGTCGTCGCCTCCCTGCAGACGGCCTGGCACCGCACGGGGAGGACCGAGTACCTGCGCGCCACCCGGTTCTTCGGCAAGCTGTTCCTGATCAACTTCGCGATGGGCGTGGTGACCGGGATCGTCCAGGAGTTCCAGTTCGGGATGAACTGGAGCGCGTACTCGACGTTCGTCGGCGACGTCTTCGGCGCCCCGCTGGCCCTGGAGGCGCTGCTCGCGTTCTTCCTGGAGTCGACGTTCATCGGGCTGTGGATCTTCGGCTGGGACAGGCTGCCCAAGCGCGTGCACCTGGCGACGATCTGGGCCGCGGCCATCGGGTCGAACCTCTCGGCCTACTTCATCCTCGCCGCGAACGCCTGGATGCGGCACCCGGTCGGCTTCGAGGTGAACCCGGAGACCGGCCGCGCGCAGCTCACCGACATCGGAGCAGTGCTGACCAACCCGCAGGCGTGGTCGACCTACACGCACGTGCTGGGCGCGTCGTTCGTCGTCGCCGGGCTGTTCGTGGTGGCCGTCAGCGCGTACCGCCTGTGGAAGCACCACGACCAGGACTCCGGGATGTTCCGCAGGACGCTGCGCGCCGGGCTGCTCACGACCGTGGTCGCCGGCGTCGTCGTCGTGGCGTCGGGCGACCACCAGGCCAAGCTGATGGCGCAGGACGAGCCGATGAAGCTCGCCGCGGCCGAGGCGCTGTGGCGCACCGAGGCGCCCACCGGGTTCTCGCTGTTCGCCGTGGGCGACGTCGAGGGCTCGCGCAACGTCGTGAACGTGCAGGTCCCCTACGTGCTGTCGTTCCTGGCCACGGGCGAGATCACCGGCGAGGTCGAGGGGATCGTCGACCTGCAGGAGCGCTTCGAGCAGCAGTTCGGCCCCGGCGACTATGTGCCCAACGTGCCGGTCCTGTACTGGGCGTTCCGGCTGATGATGGGCCTGGGCGGTGCGGCGATCGGCGTCGGCGTGCTCGGGCTGTGGCTCACCCGCCGCGGGCGGCTGCCGCGGGCCGGCTGGATGTACGGCGTCGCGATGCTCGCCCTGCCCGCGGCGCTGGCCGCCAACATCGCGGGCTGGATCCTCACCGAGATCGGGCGCCAGCCGTGGACGGTCGTCGGCCAGCTGCTCACGGCGGCGAGCGTCTCCCCCGGGGTCTCCCTCGGCGAGGTCGCGTTCTCGCTGACCGTCTTCACCCTGCTCTACGGCGCGCTCGCCGTCGTGGAGGCGCGGTTGCTCTGGCGCTACGTGCAGGCCGGGCCCGGGCACGTCACCCCGACCGTCGAACCGGGCGCCCGCGTCCCGGCCTTCACCTACTAGGAGCGGTCATGGATCTCGCGACGGTCTGGTTCCTCGCCATCGCCCTGCTCTGGACCGGCTACCTCGTGCTGGAGGGCTTCGACTTCGGCGTCGGGATGCTGCTGCCCTCCGTCGGGCGCGACGAGCCGGGGCGCCGGACGATGATCAACGCGATCGGCCCGGTGTGGGACGGCAACGAGGTGTGGCTGATCACCGCGATCGGCGCGATGTTCGCCGCGTTCCCCGCCTGGTACGCCGCCGTGCTCAGCGGCTTCTACCTGCCGGTGCTGCTGGTCGTGGTGGCGCTGGTGTTCCGCGGGGTCGCGTTCGAGTACCGCGGCAAGATCGACTCGCCGGCGTGGCGGCGGCGCTGGGACGCGGCGATCGTCGGCGGCAGCCTGGTCCCGGCGTTCGGCTGGGGGCTGGTGTTCGCGAACATGCTGCGCGGCGTCGAGATCGGCGCCGACGGGGTGGTCCGCTCCTCGCTGCCCGACCTCCTGTCCCCCTACGCCCTGCTCGGCGGGCTCGCCACGACCGCGCTGTTCGTCCTGCACGGAGCGCTGTTCCTGGGCCTGAAGACCGACGGGCCGGTGCGGCAGCGGGCGCGGGCGGCGGCGCGGCGGGCCGCGTTCGTCGCGGTGCCCGTGGTCGGCGGGTTCCTGGCGTGGACGGTGCACGACCGGGGCACGGGCGTCGTCGCGGCGGTGGCCGCGGTGGTCCTGCTGCTCGCGGCCGTCGGGTGCGCGGCGCGGCGCCGGGAGGGGTGGGCGTTCGCGGCCACCGCGACCGCGGTCGTCGCGGTGTCGGTGGTGGTCTTCACCGGCCTGCACCCGGAGCTGCTGCCCTCGCTCGTCGACCCCGCGTACGCCCTGACCGTCGCCGACGCGTCGTCGGCGCCGTACACGCTGGGGATCCTCAGCGCGGTCGCCGCGGTGTTCCTGCCCCTGGTGATCGGCTACCAGGCGTGGAGCTACTGGGTGTTCCGCAAGCGGGTGCACGTTGAAGCCGCTTGACCCCCGCCTGGTCCGCAGCGTCGCCGCGGTGCGGGTGCACCTGGCCGTCGTCGTCGTACTCGGCGTCGCGACGACGGGGGTGATCCTGGCGCAGGCCTGGCTGCTGGCGCGCACGATCGCCACCGCGGAGCTCGCCGTCTCGGTGGCAGCGCTGGCCGCGTTCGCGCCGGCCCGGGCCGCGCTCGCGTACGGCGGGGAGACCCTCGCGCTGCGCAGCGCGGCGACGGTGAAGTCGGCGCTGCGGCGGCGGCTGGTCCGGCACGTCGTCGACGACCCGCAGGGCGCGGGCGAGGTCGTCACGCTGGCGACCCGCGGCCTCGACGCCCTCGACGACTACGTCGCCCGGTTCCTGCCCCAGCTCGTGCTCGCGGTGCTCGTGCCCGCGGCGGTGCTGGTGGTCGTCGCGCGGGCCGACTGGATCTCCGCGCTGGTCATCGGCCTGACGCTGCCCCTGATCCCGCTGTTCATGGCGCTCGTCGGCTGGCACACCCGGGCCCGGACGCAGCGTCAGTGGCGGCTGCTCGAACGCCTCGCCGGGCACTTCCTCGACGTCGTCGAGGGGCTGCCGACGCTGGCGCTGTTCCGCCGCTCGAGGGCCGCGGCCACGCAGATCCGCGCGGCCACCGACGCCCACCGCGACGCGACGCTGGGCACGCTGCGGATCGCGTTCCTCTCGGCGTTCGTGCTGGAGCTGCTGGCGACGCTGGCGGTGGCGCTGGTGGCCGTCGAGGTCGGGCTGCGGCTGCTCTACGGCCACCTGGACCTGGAGACCGCGCTGCTCGTGCTGATCCTCGCGCCGGAGGCGTACCTGCCGCTGCGCGAGGTGGGGGCGCGGTTCCACGCGTCGACCGAGGGGGTGGCGGCCGCGGAGCGGGTGTTCGAGGTGCTGGAGCGGCCGGTGCCCCCGGTGGTCGCGGGAGGCCCGGTCGCCGCACCGTCGGTCGTCCGGTTCGAGGGCGTCTCGCTGTCCTTCGGCGAGGTCCCCGTCCTGCGCGGGCTCGACCTCGCGCTCGCCGCCGGCACCACGACGCTCGTCACCGGGCGCAGCGGGGCGGGCAAGTCGACGCTGCTCGCGCTGCTGCTGCGGTTCGCGACGCCCGACTCGGGGCGCCTCACCGTCGACGGGCGCGACCTCGCCGCGGTGTCCACCGAGCAGTGGCGGCGGCTGATCGCCTGGGTGCCCCAGCGGCCGCACCTGTTCGACGCCTCGCTCGCCGACAACATCCGCCTCGGCTCCCCCGGCGCCTCGCTCGCCGACGTCGCGGACGCCGCCGGGCGGGCCGGGCTCGCCGACGTGGTCGCCGCCCTGCCCGCGGGCTACGACACGCACCTCGGCGAGCGCGGCACGCGGCTGTCGTCCGGGCAGCGGCAGCGGGTGGCGCTCGCGCGCGCGTTCCTGCGCCGGGCCCCGATCGTCCTGCTCGACGAACCGACCGCGCACCTGGACGCGGCGATGGCGGCGGTCGTCCGGGCGTCGGTCGCGGATCTGGTGCGCGGCGCGACGGCGGTGATCGTCGCCCACGACGACGGCTGGTCCGACCTGGCCGACGCGGTCGTGCACCTCGACACCGCTGCGCCCGACCCCGGCGACCCCACCGCACCCGGTGCCTCCGACGCCTGGACCGGCCCCGCGGTCCCCCGCGGCCCGGCCCCCGGCACCCGCTCGCCGGAACCGGTCCGATGACCGCCCCGAGACGGGGCTCCCGGTGGCCCGGACCGCACCCGGCCGCGGCTCGGGACGATCACCCCGAGGGTGCTCGCTCCGGGGGGCTCCCGGGCGGGCCGACCGCGTCGGGGCGGGACCCCCTGCTGCGGATGATCGTCCTCGCCCGGCCGCGCGGGGCCCGGTTCGCGCTCGGCGTCCTGGCCGGGGCCGTCGCCACCGCGTCCGCGGTCGCCCTGCTCGCCACCGCCGCCTGGCTGATCAGCACGGCCGCCGCGCAGCCGCCGATCACCGCGCTGAGCGTCGCCGTCGTCGCGACGCGGGCGCTCGGCGTCACCCGCGGGACGGCCCGGTACCTCGAACGCCTCATCACCCACGACGCCGCGCTGCGCACCCTGTCCGACGTGCGGGTCCGCGTCTACGAGCGGCTCGCGCGCACCGAGCCGGTGCGCCGGTTCCGCTCCGGCGACCTGGTGACGCGGCTGGTCGGCGACACCGACGCCACCCAAGACCTGCTGATCCGCGGGCTCACCCCGCCCGCGGCCGCGCTCGTCACCGGGGCCGGGGTCGTCGGGCTGTCGACGGCGGTGCTCGTGCCCGGCGGCGCGCTGCTCGCCGCGGGGCTGCTCCTCGGCGGGGTCGCGGTGCCGCTGCTGGCCGCCGCGGCCGGTCGCGGTCCGGGTCGCCGGGCCGCCGCGGCCAGGGCGGAGCTGTCGACCGCGCTCGTCGACGCCCTGCACGGCGCCCCCGACCTGCACGCCCACGGCGCGATGCCCGCCGCCGTGGCCCGGGTGGAGGCGGCCGACGCCGCGCTCACCCGGACCGCCCGCCGCGACGCGACGCTGCTCGGCCTCGGGGCGGGGGCGTCCGCGCTGGTCGCGGGCCTGACGGTGTGGGGAACGCTGCTGCTCGGCGTCGCCGCCGTCGACGACCTCGGCACCGTCGGCCTCGCGGTGCTGGTGCTCACCGCGCTCGCCGCGTTCGAGATCGTCGCCCCGCTCCCGGCGGTCGCCGCGCGCCTGGGCGGCCTGCGGGCCGCGGGCGCCCGCCTGTTCGACGTCCTCGACGCCCCGCCCGCGGTGACCCGGCGGCCCGCCGCGCCCGTGCGCGACGAGCCGGGCCTGCGGATCCGCGACCTGCGCGTCCGCTACGGGCCGGACGAGCCGTGGGTCCTCGACGGTCTCGACCTCGACCTGCCGCCGGGTCGCCGGATCGCCGTCGTCGGGCCGAGCGGGGTGGGCAAGTCGACGCTGGCGGCGGTGCTGTTCCGGTTCCGCGACCCCGACGCCGGCACCGTGCACCTCGACGGCGTCGACGTCACCACGCAGGACCCCGACGACGTCCGCCGCGTGATCGGCGGCGTCCCCGCCGACCCCCACGTGTTCGACGCGACGGTGCGCGCCAACCTGCTCCTCGCCCGCCCCGGCGCCACCGACGCGGAGCTGTCGGCGGTGCTCGACCGCGTCCGGCTGACCGCGCCGCTGGCCCCCGCGGGCGGGCTCGACGCCGAGACCGGCCCGCACGGCGACCGGCTCTCCGGCGGCATGCGCACCCGGCTCGCGCTGGCCAGGGCCCTGCTCGCCGACCCGCGCGTCCTCGTCCTCGACGAGCCGACCGCCCACCTCGACCCCGAGACCCGCGACGCCGTGCTCGCCGACGTCCTGGCCGCCACCCGCGGCCGCACGCTCGTCCTCGTCACCCACGACCCGGCGGGGCTCGACGCGCTCGACGAGGTGGTGGAGCTCAGCTCGGCGCGCCGGACTCCGGCAGCACGGTGAGCGTCTTCGGGGTGGCGGGCAGGATCCGCTGCACGTAGGACCGGGCCGCCGCGGTGGTCCCGACGTCGGTGCCGGCCTGCTCCGAGAGGAACCAGCGGTGCTCGAGGATCTCGTGGAACAGCTCGGCGGGGGCCAGGCGGTCGGACAGCTCCGGCGGGACCATCGCCATCACGCGGTCGTAGACCTCGGAGCGCCAGCGGTGCCCGGCCACCGTCTCCGGCACCTGACGGCCCTCCTTCTGCTCCAGGTAGGCCCGGTAGCTGACCACGTCGTTGAGCAGGCGGCGCGCCTGGTTCTCCGTGACCTGCAGGCCGGTGAGCACGAACAGCCGGTGCCGGTGCCGGCCGGACTCCGCGACGCGCGTGTGCACCTTGAGCCGCGTGCCCTCCGCCGTGGTGACCAGCTCGATCTCGTCGACGTCGAAGCCCAGCTCGTTGAGCCGGTCGACCCGCTCGGCCACGCGGTAGCGCTGCTCGTCGGGGCGCATCAGCTCCTCGCGCGTCAGCTCGTCCCACAGGGCGTGGTAGCGCGCCGGGAGCTCCGCGGCGATCCGGATCGGGTCGACGTCGTCGGGCAGCAGCCCGCCCGCCTGCAGGTCGAGCAGCTCGCCGCCGACGCGCTCCACGGCGTAGTCGATGTCGAACCCGCGCTGGCCGTCGGTGAGCGAGGGGTGCAGCTCCGCGGTCTCGGCGTCGACCAGGTAGGCGGCGACGCTGCCCGCGTCCGGGCGGAACAGGGTGTTCGACAGCGAGCAGTCGCCCCAGAACAGCCCGGCCAGGTGCAGCCGCGCGAGCAGCTCGACCATCGCGTCGATCAGCTGGTCGGTGGGCTGCTGGGTGTGCCCGTGGGAGAACACGTAGCGGTAGGACATCGAGTAGTCCAGGAAGCGGGTCACGAGGATCGCGTCCTGGCCGTCGCCGCGCTCGACGCAGATGCCGAGCACCGACACCGCCGGCATCTCCATCGCCTCCAGCTCGCCGAGCAGGCGGTACTCCCGCCGGGCGAGCCGCTCGTCGATCTCCTTGAGCGCGTAGACCATGCCGTCGACCTCGACGAAGCGCACCACGTGCCGCGAGATGCCGCGCTGGGCGACCTCGAGGAGGTGGTCGTCGACCCACTCCTCCAGCGGCGTGGCCCACGGGAGCGTCAGCAGCCCCGCCGCGTGCGCCGCCGGGGGGCGGAAGATGAAGCGCATCAGGCCTTCGGTCCGCCTGCGACGTAGATGACCTGCCCCGAGACGAAGCCGGCCCCGTCGCTGACCAGGAACGACACCGTGTGCGCGATGTCCTCGGGCTGACCGGCGCGGGCCACCGGGATCTGCGCGGCGCGCGCGGACACGTAGGTCTCCCAGTCCTCGCCGATCCGCTCCGCCGTCGCCTTCGTCATGTCGCTGACGATGAACCCGGGGGCGATGCAGTTGGCGGTGACGCCGAACTTGCCCAGCTCGATCGCCAGCGTCTTCGTGAAGCCCTGCAGGCCCGCCTTCGCGGTGGCGTAGTTGGCCTGGCCGCGGTTGCCCAGCGCCGAGGTTGACGACAGGTTGACGATCCGGCCCCACTTCGCGGCCACCATGTGCTGCTGCACGGCCTTGCTCATGAGGAACGCGCCGCGCAGGTGCACGCCCATGACCGAGTCCCAGTCGAGCTCGGTCATCTTGAACAGCAGGTTGTCGCGGGTGATCCCGGCGTTGTTGACGAGCACGGTCGGCGCGCCCAGCTCGGCCTCGACGCGGGCCACCGCCGCGGCGACGGCGTCGGCGTCGGCGACGTCAGCGCCCACCGCGAGGGCCCGCCCGCCCCCGGCGACGATCGCGTCCACGGGGGTCTTCGCAGCCGACTCCTCGAGGTCCAGCACCGCGACCGCCATCCCGTCGCGCGCCAGGCGCAGGGCGGTGGCGGCACCCAGGCCGCGCGCCCCACCGGTCACGATGGCCACCCGCTGGTCGCTCGTCAGCTGGTCGTTCGTCATCTGGGCACTCCTCGTCGCACGGCTCGGTCGGGCCTGATCCTTCCACCCACCGGGGTGCGGCCGCGGATGGACCGACCGGCCCAGCGTTCCTGGCCCGTCCGGGGCAGCCCGCCGCCGCCGGTCCCCGCAGCACGACCGCTGACCGCTCGTCCCCGCGGGGGTGACGACCCGTGTCCTCTCCGTCACCGTTCCGTGACCTGGATGGGCGACCGTTCGCCCCGGTGTCGGGGGGCGCCCCCGGTCGTCCTCCCCCGTGAGTCTCCGCCGCTATCGGAATGCGAGGGCCCGTGAGCTCTGCCGATCGATCCCGTGACCGCTCCGGCCCGGCCTGGCTGCCGCTGGCCGCCGCCGCACTGGTGGTGCCGACCGTGCTGGCCGGCCTCACGCTGCTGTGGCCGCGCCCGCAGATCGAGGGCGAGCTGACGCGCACCGCGACGGAGTCGCTCGCCGCCGCCGGACTCACCGGCGCCGGGGTGGCGTTCACCGGCCGCGACGCCGTCGTCACCGGGCTCGACGGCCCGGACGCCGCGCGGGCCGTCGAGATCGTGCAGGGCGTGGACGGGGTCCGGATCGCGCAGCTGCCCGCCGGCGGCGCGGGTGCGGAGACGGGCCCGGGCGACGGGACCGGGACCGGGGACGGGGCGGGTCCGGACGCGGCCGCGAGCGCGCCGTTCGGGATCGCGCGCCGGGGGGCCGACGTCGTCCTGACCGGCGTCGTCGGCTCCGAGGCGGAGCGCGACGCCCTCGTCGCCGCGGCCACCGAGCAGGCGGGTGGCGCCACCGTCGTCGACGAGCTGACCGTCACCCCGGGTGCCCTGCCCCAGCCCGGGGTCACCACGACGAGCGTCGGGGCGATCGCCGCCCTGCTCGGCGCCGTGCCCGCCGACATCGCGACCTCGATCGACGGCGACACCCTGACCCTGACCGGCACCGCCCCGGACTCGGCGTCGGCCCAGGCCGCGGGGGCCGCCCTGGGCGCGCTGCTGCCGGGCACGACCGTCGACAACCAGCTCGCCGTCGCGGGCGGGGGTGCGGCGGCGTCCGGCGAGCTCGACGACGCGGGCAAGCGGGAGCTGCAGACCGCGATCGACGCCCTCGTCGCCGGTGCCCCGATCACGTTCGAGCCGAACAGCCCGGCGCTCACCGCGAGCGGCGCCGCCACCGTCGACGGCATCGTCACGCTCGTCGCGCTGGTGCCCGGGGCGCGGGTACAGGTCGACGGCTACGTCGCCACCGGGCCCGGCGACGGCGTGCTCACCGCGCAGGAGCTGTCCGACCAGCGCGCGGCCGCCGTCCGCGACGCGCTGGTGGCCGGTGGGGTGCCCGCCGACAACATCACCGCACGCGGTCTCGGCGAGGGCGACACCCCGGCGGCCCAGGCGGCCGGGCGCCGCGTCGAGATCACCGTCGTCTGAGTCCCCCGTCCGCATCCGCTCGAGGAGGAGTCGTCGTGCTCTGGTTGTTCGCCCAGGTCTGGGTCTGGTTGATCGTCGCGCTGGCGCTCGGGGTGCTGGCCGGCTGGCTGTTCTGGGCCCGCCCGCTGCGCCGCCGGGTCGCCGAGCTCGAGTCCTCCCGCGGTCAGGCGGCGCCGCCGTCCCGCTCCGCCGCCTGACCCATCCGCTCCCGCACCGCTCTCTGGAGGAACACCGTGTCTTGGCTCTACGGGCAGACCTGGCTCTGGTACCTGCTGGCGTTCCTGGTCGGCGTGCTGCTGGCCTGGCTGCTCCTGGTGGTCCCGGCCGGGCGGCGGCTGCGGGCGCTGGAGCGCGGGCGGCCGGCCGCGGGCCCGGACGGGCGGGACCGGCCCGCCCCCGCGGCGGCGGAGCCCGTCGCGCTGCGCAAGGACGAGCGCCGGCCCGCGGTGGACGACGCGGTCACCGAGCAGATTCCGGCCGTCGACCCCGCGCTGAGCATCCTGGACACCTCGCGCTCGCGCCCCGACCTCGCCGCCGGGGCCACCGCCGCCGGGCTGGGGGCGGCCGGCCTGGGGGCGGCCGGGCTGGGGGCGGCCGGGCTCACCGCCGCGGACGACAGCGAGACCACCCGCGAGATCCCCCGCGTCTCCCCCGACGACGAGACCCGCGAGATCGACATCTCCGGCACCCGGGACACGACCGTCCTCCCGGTCACCCCGCCCGCCGAACCCGACTCCACGACCGTGATCGAGCGACCGGCCGCCGACGCTCCGGCCGCCAACGCTCCGGCCGCCGACCCGACCCGCACCGACGCGGGCGGCGGCTCCGCCGCCGCCGCCCACGCCCCCGCCTCCGACGCCCCTGCGTCCGAGACCCCGGACGCCGCGACCTCCGAAGCCGCGACCCCCGCCGTCGGTGCCGACGCGGGCGCGACCGATGCGGCGGCCGTCGGCTCCGCGGACACCGACGACTCCGCCGGACTCGGGGCAGCCGCCCTCGGTGCCACCGCCGTGGGAGCGACCGCGGTCGGGGCCACCGCCGTCGCGACATCGGGCGATCCCTCCGACGAGGCCGCCGCCGACCCGACCGCAGCGACCGGCCACGCCGCGTCGCCGACGGGGGCCGCCGCGTCCGACCCGGCCGCTCCCGTCGCTGACCCCGCCACCGACCCGAGCACCACCGACGACACCGGAACCGTCGCCGCAGCGGGCGGCTCGGCCGGCGCGGCCGAGCCCGTCACCCCGGCCGTCACGACGCCGGACCCGGCCGTGCCCGCGGTCGACGGGCGAGCTGTCCCGGACCCGGTGGGCGCCGACCCGGTGGGCGCCGACCCGGCGAGCGCAGACCCGGGCACCGCTGAGGCGGGCGCCGCGGGCGAGGACGTCCCGACCTCGGGCACGGACACCGGCCCCGGGACCGCCGCCGCCCTCGGCGCGGCCGGCCTGGGCGCGGGTGCGGTGACCGCGGCCGCCGTCTCCCGCGACGACGGCCCCGCCGACGCAGCGGCCACCGACGCAGCGACCACCAACGCAGCGACCACCAACGACACCGCTGCCGGCGCGGCGAGCACCGACGCCGCGGCCACGGGCGACGCACCGGCCGCGTCCGACGCCGCCGACCCGGCCGCGGGCGCCCCCACCGGGGTCTCCGGCTCCGACATCGTGTCCAGCGTGTCCGACTCCCCCGCCGACACCCCGGCTCCCGCCGACGGCCACGCCGGCACCGCCACGGGTGCGGCCGCGGCGTCCGTCGGGGCGGCGGCCGTCGGGGCGGGCGACGTCGGGGCGGGCGCCCTGGGTGCCGCGGCCGCGGGCGGCGGAGCCGGGGACGCCGACGACGCCCCGTTCGGTCCCGGCTCGGTCCGCGCCACCGCCGACGGCGCCTCCCCCGACCCCGCGTTCGGGATCAAGGGCAACGTCGACACCATGCGCTACCACGGCCGCTCCTCGCCCTACTTCGAGCGGACCCGGGCCGCGGTGTGGTTCCGCACCGGGCGCGACGCCGAGGAGGCCGGGTTCGTCGCCTGGAACACCCGCGGCCGCATCCCGCGCTCCCCGGCCGTCCCGGCCACCCCGCAGGGCCTGCTCGGCACCCCGGACACCGCCGGGACGGCAGCACCGGAGACGGGAGCACCGGAGACGGCGGCCCCGGCCGTCAGCCCCGGCCGGTTCCCCGGGTCGGCGCTGCCGCTCGCGGGCGGGGCCGCCCCTTCGCCGGAGCACACCATCAAGGGCAACGCCGACTCGATGCTCTACCACACCCCCGAGTCGCCCTACTACGGCCGCACGAAGGCGGAGGTCTGGTTCACCAGCACCGCCGACGCCGAGGCCGCCGGGTTCGCCGACTGGAAGCGCCGGACGCGGTAGCTGCCGGCCCGGTCGGGGCGCCTCATAGACTCCTCCCGTGTCGGACGATCCGGGCGGGGACGTGATCACCTGGGTGAGCGACCAGGCCGGTGCGCGGACCGCCCTGTCCCCCGCCTGGCGCAGCGCCACGGGGGCCGACCCGGCGAGCGACCTGGGGTCAGGCTGGCGGCGTCGGGTGCACCCCGACGACCTGCCCGGCCTCCTCGCCCGCACCGCCGCCGCGCGCGCCGCCGGCGCCGGGTGGACCACGACCTACCGCCTGCTGCACACCGGCGGCACCGCGCAGGCGGTGCGCGAGCACGCGGTCGCCGTCGACGGCTCCTGGGCCGGGATCGTCGTGCCCGACACCGACGGCGCCGACCCGGCCGCGACGGGCGCGGCGTTCCGGCTGCTCGCCGAGCACGCCGACGACGTGATCGGCCGGCACACCGCCGACGGGACCTGGCTGTGGGTCTCCCCGTCGGTGGAGCGGGTCGCCGGGTACCGCGTCGCGGACGTGATCGGGCTGCACCCCCGCGACGTCGTGCACCCCGACGACGCCGGCCGCCTCGACGCGGGCCTCGCCGGGCTCACCGACGACGAGCCCGTCGCCGAGCTCACGGTGCGGCTGCGCTGCGCGGACGGCACGCACCGCTGGTTCGCGATGCACGCGCGCCGGGTGCGCAACGACCGCACGGGGGCCGTCGAGGTGCACACGTCGCAGCGCGACGTCACCGACCAGCTGCTCACGCAGGAGGAGCTCGGGCGGTTCCGCGGGCTCGCCGACCGGGCCGCCGACCTGATCGGCATCGCCGGGGCCGACGGCACGATCCTCTACCTCAACCCGGCGGGCCGGGAGATGCTCGGCTTCCCCGGCGACCACCCGCTCGACGGCCTGACGATGCGGGGGGCGGTGGCCCCCGCCGACCACAAGCGCTTCGGCGGGGTGATCGCCGAGGTCGACCGCACCGGGACGTGGTCGGGCTCGATGCGCCTGGTCGACACCGCCGGCATCGTGATCCCGGTGTGGCTCGGCGCGGCCGCGCACCCCGACCGGAGCGGCCGCACCGCCTTCTACTCCGCGGTGGCGCAGGACCTGCGCGAGCGCCGCGGGGGCGAGCCGGCCCTGCAGCAGGAGCGCGAGCGCTACCGGATCCTGGTCGCGCAGGCCCCCGTCGGCATCTGGGTCGCCGACCGCACCGGCGCCACGACGTTCGCCAACGAGCACATGGTCGAGATCACCGGCCACGACGCCGCCGGGCTCGCCGGCGTCGACCACATCCACCCCGACGACCGCGCGGCCCTCGTCGACAGCTGGACGGCCGCGGTCGCCCGCGGAGCGCCGTGGCGCGACGAGTTCCGCGTCCTCACCCCGGCGGGCGAGGTCCGCACCGTGACCTCCACCGCCCGCCCCCTGCACGACGCGGCCGGCACCGTCACCGGGTTCCTGGGCACGACCACCGACGTCACCGAGCAGCGGGCCGCCGAGCGCGACCGGCGCGAGGCGGCGGGCCAGCAGGCCGCCCGCCGCGTGTCCGACGCCGCCGCGGCGCGGCTACGGGCGATGATCGGGGGCCTCACCGCGATCGTGTGGGAGGCCGACTGGGACCCGCGCGCCACCGCGCTGCGCTTCACGTTCGTCTCCGAACGGGCCGAGGAGCTGCTCGGCCACCCCACCCGCCGCTGGCTCGACGACCCGGGGTTCTGGCCCGGGGTGATCCACCCCGACGACCGCGCCGACACCCTCGCCTACACCGCGGACCGCACCGCGGGCGGGCACGACCACGACCTGACCTACCGCGCGCGCACCGCCGACGGCCGCACGCTGTGGCTGCACCAGGTGGTGCACGTGGTCGGCGGCGGCGGGTCACCGGTGCGCGCCCAGGGCCTCACCGTCGACGTCACCGAGCAGCGCCGGGCCGAGCGGTCCTCGGAGATCCTCGCCGAGACCGGGCGCCTGATGGCCGAGACCGGCACCGTCGAGCAGAAGCTCGACGCGCTGGTCCGGCTCGTCGCGCACGACTTCGGCGAGGCCGCGGTCGTGTCGCTGGCCGGGCCCGACGGGCTGCTGCGCCGCGCCGCCGTGGCCCACCCCGACGACCCGGCCGGCGAGCGCGCCCTGCTGCGGCTCCCCCCGGCCGCGCCCGGGCCGGGGGTGCTGGACCGGCTCGCCGACGGCGTCCCGGTCGTCCTGCCGCCCGCCGACGCCCCGGAGGGGCACCACGCGCTGACGGTGCCGCTGCGCATCGAGGGCCGCTTCGCGGGCGTGCTGTCCTTCCTCGCGCTCGGCCCGGTGCGCCACCACGACCACGCCGTGCTCGAGCTGGCCGCCGAGCTCGGGCGCCGCACGTCGCTGATGCTGGAGGCCGACCGCAGGCGCACCCGCGAGCGCCAGCTCCAGCGGGTCACCGCCGACCTCGCCACCGCCGACACCGTCGACGAGGCCGGCAGGCGGCTGGTGGAGCGGCTGCGCGACATCCTCGGGGCGGACGCCGCGAGCATGTACCGGGTCGACGCCGAGCAGGGCGTCCTGCGCAGCGTCGTCGCGACGGGCTACGCCGACGAGCTCGTCGAGCAGTACGCGACGATCCGGGCCGACGCCACCGCTCCCCTCGCGCTGGCGGTCCGCACCGGCCAGGCGTCCTGGGTCCCCGACCGCGACGACTGGGCGCGCCGCTTCCCCGACCTGCTGGGGCCCGCGGCCGCCGCGGGCCGGCACGCGTGCGCCACGCTGCCGCTGCTCTCCGGCGGCGTCGCGGTCGGCGCGGTGTACCTGAGCTTCGCCACCCCCCGCACCTTCCCGGCCGACGAGCGGGCGTTCGCGCTGGCCATGGCCGCGCAGGCGGCCCCGGCCCTGGAACGGGCGGTGGCGGCCGACGAGCGCCGCGTCATCGCCGAGACCCTGCAGAGCAGCCTGCTCCCGCCGACGCTCCCCGAGCTGGACCGGCTCTCGCTCGCCGCCCGCTACCTCCCCGGTGCGCAGGGCACCCGCGCGGGCGGGGACTGGTACGACGTCCTGCCCCTGGACGACGGGCGGGTCGCGATCGCCGTCGGGGACGTCGTCGGGCAGGGCACCCGCGCCGCCGCGGTGATGGGGCAGCTGCGCAGCGCACTGTCGGCCTACCTGCTGGAGGGACACGACCCGGTCCGGGCCCTGGGCCACCTCGACCGCTTCGCGCACCGCGTGCCCGGCGCCGCGGGCAGCACCGTGACCTGCCTGGTGCTCGACCCGGTCGACGGTCGGCTGACCTGGGCGCGCGCCGGGCACCCGCCGCCGATGGTGCTCGGCCCCGGCGGGCCGCGGCTGCTGGAGGACGCCACCGGCACCGTGCTCGCCGTGCGCGGCCGCCCGCCCTACGCCGCGGGCACCGCCCGGCTGTCGCCCGGCGACAGCATCGTGCTCTACACCGACGGCCTGGTGGAGCGGCGCGGCGAGGTCGTCGACGACGGCCTGGAGCGGCTGTGCGCGGCCGGGGAGAAGGCCCACACGCTGCCGCCCGCCGCGCTCGCCGAGGCACTCCTCGACGCCGGGCTCGACGACGGCCCGACCGACGACGTCGCGCTCATCGTCGCCCGCCTGACCCCCGCCCCGCTGCTGCTCGACCTCCCGGCCGACGGCGGTGAGCTGCGCGGCCTGCGCCGCGCGGTCGCCCGCTGGACCGCCGAGATCGGGCTCGACCCCGACGAGTCCTACGACCTGCAGCTCGCGCTCGGCGAGGCGGCCGCCAACTCCGCCGAGCACGCCTACCGCGGCGCCACCGGACCGGGCCGGATGCAGGTGCGCCTGGCCCGCGACGGCGCCACCCGGATCGCCGTGGCCGTGCGCGACACCGGCGTCTGGCGACCGCCGCCGAGCGATCCCGGCCACCGGGGCCGGGGCCTGGACCTGATCCGCGAGATCGGCGACGACGTGCATCTCGACCACGGGCCCGACGGCACGGAGATCCGGTTCACCGTGCCCGCCCTGCCCCCCGACACCCCGGCCCCGCCGCCGTTCGCGGCCCCGCAGACCGTCCCGGCCGGGGCCGGGCCGACCCGCCTGCGCATCCGGCGGACCGCGGCGGCCGAGCGGATCGCCGTGGCCGGCGACCTCGACCCGCCCGGCGCGGCGTCGGTCGGGCCCGCGCTGCTGGCCGCGGCCGGCGCGGACGGTCCTGCGCTCGTGCTCGACCTGCGCTCCACCACCTACCTGTCCAGCGCCGGGATCGCGCTGCTCGCCGAGGTGGCCGACACCGCGACGCGGGCACGGCGGACCCTGCGCCTGGACGTGGCGCCCTCCGGCGCGGTCGGGCGGGCACTGGCGCTGTCGGGGATCCCCCGCCTGGCCGGGCCCGCCTGAGGCCCGGCCCCGGCCGTCAGTCGAACAGCTCCGGCTGCTCGGTGCTGATCCGCTCCCAGATCGGCTGGAACTGGAACCAGCCGGCGAACTCGTAGCCGACCTGGCCGCGCGTCAGCTCGGCCTCCTCGCGACCGATCCGCCGGGGCGGGCGGCCCAGGCCCGCCGCGGCGGCGTAGGCGTCGAGCTGGCAGCGCGCGGTGCGCTCCAGGGTGAGGAACCACCAGGCCGCGCTGTCGACGCTGGTGCCGACGGTGAGCATCCCGTGGTTGCGCAGGATGACCGCCTTGTGCGAGCCCAGGGCGACCCCGATGCGGCGGCCCTCCTCGCGGTCGAGCACGACGCCGGTGAAGTCGTCGAACACGCCCACGTCCTCGTAGAAGGCGCAGGCGTCCTGGGTGAGGGGCTCGACGTCCACCTCCAGGCTGGACAGCGTCTTCCCGGCCGGGCCGTGCGCGTGGGCGGCGGCGAGGACGTCGGGCCGGGCCGCGTGGACCGCGCAGTGGATGGCGACCGCGGCCCCGTTCACCGCCCGGTCGCCCTCGACGACCTGCCCGTCCTCGTCGACGCGCACCAGGTCGCTGCTGCGGATCATCGAGAAGTGCATGCCGAACGGGTTGACCCAGAACGTGTCCGGCTCCGCCGGGTCGCGCACCGTGATGTGCCCGGCGACGCCCTCGTCGAGCCCCGCCCGGCTGAACATGCGGAACGCCGCGGCCAGCTTGGCCTTGCGGTGGGCCCGCTCCTCCTCCACGGTGGCGAACTCCGGCGGCCGGGCCATGTACAGGCTGCGCCCGCCCGCTCCGGTGGTGGCCGCGGCGGCCGGGGCGGCGGTGTTCGTGTCGGTGCTCACCCGCCCAGTGTGCACGCCGGACCCCGCATGATCGAGACTCGGCCGTGATGAGACGTGACGGGACCAGCCGGGACGGATGGACGCGCTGGGGGCTGCTCGCCGGGCTCACCGCGGCCGTCTCCCTGGGGATCGCGGCGTTCGGCGTCCCGTCCCCCGCGCTGTTCGGCGGCCTGCTCGTCGCCACCGTCCTGGCGCTGGCCGGCCGGGCGCCCGAGCGGGTCCCGCGCGGCGCGGCCACGGTGGCGCAGGCCGTCATCGGGGTGGTCATCGGCCTGCTGGCCCGCCCGGGCACCCTCGGCGCGGTCGCGCAGAGCTGGCTGCCGGTGCTGCTCGTGTCCGTCGGCACGCTGGTCGTCAGCATGGGCGCGGGGCTGCTGATGGGCGTGCGGCGCGGCGTCAGCCCGCTCACCGGGATGCTCGCGCTCACCGCGGGCGGCGCGTCCGGGCTGGTCGCGGTGGCCCGCGAGCTCGGCGGGGACGACCGGGTGGTCGGCGTCGTGCAGTACCTGCGGGTCGGGATCGTGACCGCGACGATGCCGGTGGTGGCCGCGCTCGTGTTCGGGGCGACCGTCACCGGCGGGGCGGACCCCGGGGCCGGGCCGGGCGCGCCGTGGGTCGTCGACCTCGGGTTCCTCGTCGTGTGCGTCGGGGTGGGCCTGCTGATCGCCCGGGTGGCGCGGGTGCCGGCGGCCGGGCTGCTCGGGCCGATGGCGGTGGCGATCGCGCTGAGCCTGGGCGGGCTGTCGTTCGGGGCGGCCCCGCCCGTGCTGATCGTCGAGATCGCCTACGCGGTCATCGGCTGGCAGGCGGGCGTGCGGTTCACCCGGACCGCGCTGCGCACCGTCGTCGGGGCGCTGCCCCTGGCCACGGCCCTGATCCTCGCCGTGATCGCCGCGTGCGCCGGGCTGGGCCTGCTGCTGTCGGAGCTGACGGGCGTCACGCCGCTGGAGGGCTACCTCGCGACCACCCCCGGCGGCGTCTACGCCGTGCTGGCGACCGCCATCTCGGCGGGCGGCGACGTGACGTTCGTGGTGGCGGTGCAGGTGCTCCGGGTCATCCTCATGCTGCTCGTGGCCCCGCTGCTGGCCCGCCTGGTGGGGCGCCGCGGCCCGCCCGGCGGTGACCGCGGCGACACCGGGGTGTGAGCCACACCGGGCGGGGGTATCCGGTCGCGAGACATCCCCGAGACGACAGGAGGCCCCCATGGCGGCCGACGACAAGGCGAGCAACAAGGCCGAGGAGCTCAAGGGCAAGGTCAAGGAGGGCGTCGGCGGCGCCATCGGCGACGAGAACCTGGAGCGCCAGGGTCGCAACGACCAGGCCAAGAGCAACCTCAAGCAGGGCGTCGAGAAGATCAAGGACGCCTTCAAGAGCTGACCGCGTACGCAGGGCGGCCCCGGTCGAGCCGACCGGGGCCGTCTCGCGTGCGGACGACGGCCCCGCCCGGGCATGATCCCGGACGTGCCGCTCTCCCCCGCCGACCTCTTCTGGGCCGCCCACGCCGACCTCCCGCGCGAGGCCCCCGGGTCCCCCGCCACCCTCCGCCTGCTGCTGGGGCTGGCCGGGCCCCTGCCGGAGCGGCCCCACGTCGTCGACGTCGGATGCGGGCCCGGCACCGCGTCCCTGCTCCTCGCGCGGGAGACCGGCGGCACGGTCACCGCACTCGACACGCACGGGCCGTTCCTGGACCGGCTGCGGGACCGCGCAGCCGCCGAGGGCCTCGGCGACCGGGTGCGTGCGCTGGAGGCCCCGATGCAGGACGTCCCGCTCCCCGACGGTGCCGCCGACCTGGTGTGGGCCGAGGGATCGGCCTACGTCATGGGGTTCGACGCCGCGCTCGCCGGCTGGCGCCGCCTCCTCGCCCCGGACGGGGTGCTCGTACTCACCGAGGCCGAGTGGACCACGCCGGACCCCGCCCCGGCCGCACGCGCGTTCTGGGACGCCGGCTACCCCGCCATGCGCACGACGGCGGACAACGTGGCCGCCGCCCAGGACGCGGGCTGGACGGTCGCCGCCACCTACCTGCTGCCGGACTCCGACTGGGCGGCCTACTACGACCCCCTCGCCGCCCGGATCGCGGCGCTGCGCGCGGAGCACCCCGGTCAGGGCGCTGCGCTCGACGAGGTGGGCGCCGAGATCGGGGTGCGGCGCGAGCACGGGGGCGACTACGGCTACACCGCCTACGTCCTGCGTCCCCGCCACGGGACGCGTCCCTTCCGCGGGCGTCCGGCCGGGGTGACGGGCTAGCGTCGGCCCCATGACCGCGATCGCCACCTTCGCCCTCGTCGCGCTCGACTGCCCGGACCCGGCCGGGCTGGCCCGGTTCTACGGCGCGATCACCGGGTGGGAGGTCGACGGGGAGCCCCCCGAGCTGATCGGCGACGACGACGGCTGGGTGCAGCTGCGCGCCCCGGGCGGCGGCGCCACCATCGCCTTCCAGAAGGTGTCCGACCACCGGCCCCCGCAGTGGCCCGGTGCGGAGCACCCGCAGCAGGCCCACCTCGACTTCGACGTGCCCGACCTCGACGCCGCCGAGGAGCGCCTGCTCGCGATCGGGGCCCGCAAGCACGAGGTGCAGCCCGGCGAGAGCTTCCGCGTCTACCTCGACCCGGCCGGGCACCCGTTCTGCCTGGTGCAGTCGTGAGCGCCGGCGCGGAGGTCACGACCCTGGAGGAGCTCGACGAGCTGATCGGCGTCCCGCTGCCCTGGATCGCCGGCAAGGCCCGCGACCGGCTCGACCCGATCGACGTGGAGTGGATCGGGAGCTCACCGTTCTGCCTGGTCTCCACGAGCGCCGCCGACGGCACCTGCGACGTCTCCCCCAAGGGCGACCCCGCCGGGTTCGTCCGCGTGCTCGACGACCGCACGATCGCGATCCCGGAGCGGCCGGGCAACCGCCGCATCGACGGCTACCGCAACATGGTCACCAACCCGCACGTCGGGCTGCTGTTCGTGGTGCCGGGGCGCACCGACACGCTGCGCGTCAACGGGCGGGTGCGCGTGGTCCGCGACGCCCCGTACTTCGACGACATGGTCGTGAAGGGGCACCGCCCGATCCTGGCCGCCGAGGTCACGGTGCAGGAGATCTTCTACCACTGCGCGAAGTCGTTCCTGCGCTCCCACCTGTGGCAGCCCGACCACTGGCACCCCGAGGAGCTGCCCTCGCGCGCGGAGATCGTGCAGGCGCTCGAGCGCAGGTCCGACTCGCTCGAGGAGGTGCGGAGCTACTACGAGAGCCCGTCCTACACCGACGGGCTCTACCGGCAGAACCTCTGAGCCCTACGGGGTGTCGCGCACCGCGTCGAGGCGGGCCCGCGCCGCGGCCGGGTCCGGGGTGCGGCCGCGGCCGGTGCCGTCGAGCAGCTCCACGGCGTCGTCGACGGCCCGGCGCAGCCGGCCCACCTCGGCCGCGCGCAGGGCCAGCTCGGTGTGCATCGACCACAGGTCCACGAACACCGACACCTTCGACCGCAGCACCCACGGGTCGAACGGCTTGGTGATGTAGTCGACCGCCCCGGCCTGGTAGCCGCGGAAGGCCAGGTGCGGGTCGTAGTCGACGGCGGTGAGGAACAGGATCGGGATGTGCCGGGTGCGTTCGCGCTGCTTGACGTGCCCGGCCGTCTCGAAGCCGTCCATGCCGGGCATGTGGGCGTCGAGCAGGATCACCGCGTAGTCGCCGGTGAGCAGGCGCTTGAGGGCGTCCTCCCCGCTGGTGACGGACTCGATCTCGATCGGCAGCCCCTCCAGGATCGCCTGCAGGGCCAGCAGGTTCTCCCGCCGGTCGTCGACGGCCAGCACGCGCGCGATGCTCATGACCCCTCCGCCGGGACGATCACGTCGGCGGGGCTCACGACGCCACCCGCCCCTGCACCCACGAGGCCATCAGGACCAGCAGCTCGTCGAGGTCGACCGGTTTGGTCACGTAGTCGGTGGCGCCCGCGGCCAGGCTGGACTCGCGGTCGCCCGGCATCGCCTTCGCCGTGAGGAACACGACCGGGAGGCCGCGGCCCTGCGGGAGGGCGCGGATGCGTCGGGTGGTCTCGTTGCCGTCGATGTCGGGCATCATCGCGTCCATCAGCACGACGTCGACACCCGGGTGCTCGGTCAGCATCGCGATCCCGTCGTGGCCGTTCTCCGCGTAGAGCACCGTGAGCCCGTGCAGCTCCAGCGCACTGGTCAGGGCGAACACGTTGCGCACGTCGTCGTCGATGATCAGCACGGTGACGCCGTCGAGCCCGGTGGCGGGCCGGGCGGACGGGCCCGTCGCGCGCAGGATCGGCGCCCGGCCGTCCGGCCGGGCCCCCTCCCCCGGGCCCGGCGCCGGGTCGGGGGCCGGGCGGCGCGGCGCGATCCGCGCCGTCGAGGTGACGGCGGGCAGCTCGTCGGGCAGGTACAGGGTGAACTCCGACCCCCGCCCCACCTCCGACGACACGTCGATCCGGCCGCCGAGCAGCCGGGCGAGCTCCTTGCTGATCGACAGGCCCAGGCCGGTGCCGCCGTACTTGCGGCTGGTCGTGCCGTCGGCCTGCTGGAACGCCTCGAAGATCATCGCGAACTTGTCCTCGGGGATGCCGATGCCGGTGTCGCGCACCGAGAACGCGATGACGTGCCGCGCCGCGTCGAGCGGCGGCACACCGTGCACCGTGCCGGACGGGGCCCGCGACACGGTCAGCGTGACGCCGCCCGCCGCCGTGAACTTCATCGCATTGGACAGCAGGTTGCGCAGGATCTGCTGCAGGCGCTGGGCGTCGGTGGTGATCGTCGCGGGCAGGTCGGCGCCGGCCCGCACCCGCAGCTCCAGCCCCTTGTCCTCGGCCTGCGGCCCGAACACGTGGGTGACGTGGGCGCGCACCTCGGCGAGGTCGACGACGGCGGAGTCGACGTCGACGCGCCCGGCCTCGATCTTGGACAGGTCGAGGATGTCGTCGATGAGCACCAGCAGGTCGGAGCCGGCGCCGTGGATGGTGCGGGCGAACTCGATCTGCCGCGCGGTGAGGTTATCGTCGGCGTTGTCGACGAGCAGCCGCGAGAGCAGCAGCAGCGAGTTCAGCGGGGTGCGCAGCTCGTGGCTCATGTTGGCCAGGAACTCCGACTTGAACTGGTTGGCCAGCGCGAGCTGCTGCGCCTTCTCCTCCACCCCGCGCCGGGCGGCGTCGATCTCCATGTTCTTGATCTCGACGTTGCGGTTCTGCTCGGAGAGCTGCTCGGCCTTCTCCTCCAGCTCCGCGTTGGCCCGCTGCAGCTCGGCCGACTGGTCCTGCAGCTCGGTGGCGAGCCCCTGGCTCTGCTTGAGCAGCTCCTCGGTGCGCCGGTTGGCCTGGATCGTGGCGAGCGCGACCCCGATCGCCCCGACCAGGCGCTCCAGGAACGCCAGGTGCAGCGCGGAGAACGGGGTGACCGACCCGAACTCGATGACGCCGAGCGACTCGCCCTCGAACGGCACGGGCAGCACCACCACCGCGCGCGGCGCGACCGCCCCCACCCCGGAGCGGACCGGCAGGTAGTCGTCGGGGACGTCGGTCATCAGGACGGTCTCGCCCGTGGCCGCCGCCTGCCCGACCAGCCCCTCGCCGGAGCGCACCGCCACCGGCGGGTCCTCGACGGCCATCGCGTAGCCGCCGGTGAGCACCCACCGGCCGTGCGGGCCGGAGCGGTCGGCGGCGAGGAAGAACGCCCCCACCTGCGCCCCCACCAGCGGCGCGACCTCGTTCATGATCATCTGACAGACCGCGCGCAGGTCGCGCTGGCCCTGCAGCAGGCCGCCGATGCGCACGAGGTTGGAGTCGAGCCAGCTCTGGTCGGCGTTGGTCGTGGTGGTCTCGCGCAGGGCCGCGATCATCATGTTGATCGTGTCCTTGAGCTCGGCGACCTCGCCGAGCGCGGCCACCCGGATCTGCTGGGTGAGGTCGCCGCTGGCCACCGCCGTGGAGACCGCGGAGATCGCGCGCAGCTGCGTGGTGAGGGTCGAGGCCAGCTGGTTGACGTTCTCGGTGAGGTCGCGCCAGGTGCCGGACACGCCCCGGACCTGCGCCTGCCCGCCGAGCTTGCCCTCCGTGCCGACCTCGCGCGCCACGCGCGTGACCTCGTCGGCGAAGGACTGCAGCTGGTCGACCATCGTGTTGACCGTCGACTTGAGCTCCAGGATCTCCCCGCGCGCGTCGACCGTGATCTTCTGCGACAGGTCGCCGCGCGCGACCGCCGTGGTCACCTGCGCGATGTTGCGGACCTGCCCGGTCAGGTTCGACGCCAGCTCGTTGACGTTCTCGGTGAGGTCGCGCCACGTCCCCGCGACGCCCTTCACCTCGGCCTGACCGCCCAGCTTGCCCTCGATGCCCACCTCGCGGGCCACGCGCGTGACCTCGTCGGCGAAGGACTGCAGCTGCCCGACCATCGTGTTCACCGTCGACTTCAGCTCCAGGATCTCGCCCCGGGCGTCGACGGTGATCTTCTGGCTCAGGTCGCCCTGCGCGACGGCGGTGGTGACCTGGGCGATGTTGCGGACCTGGCGGGTGAGGTTCGACGCCAGCTCGTTGACGTTCTCGGTGAGGTCGCGCCACGTCCCCGCGACGCCCTTCACCTCGGCCTGGCCCCCGAGCTTGCCCTCCGTGCCGACCTCGCGGGCCACGCGCGTGACCTCGTCGGCGAAGCTCTGCAGCTGGTCGACCATCGTGTTCACCGTCGACTTCAGCTCCAGGATCTCCCCCCGGGCGTCGACGGTGATCTTCTGGCTCAGGTCCCCGCGCGCCACCGCCGTGGTCACCTGGGCGATGTTGCGCACCTGCCCGGTCAGGTTGGACGCCATGTAGTTGACGTTGTCGGTGAGGTCGCGCCAGGTCCCCGCGACGCCGCGCACCTCCGCCTGCCCGCCGAGCCGGCCCTCGGTGCCCACCTCGCGGGCCACGCGGGTGACCTCGTCGGCGAAGGACTGCAGCTGGTCGACCATCGTGTTCACCGTCGACTTCAGCTCCAGGATCTCCCCCCGGGCGTCGACGGTGATCTTCTGGCTCAGGTCCCCGCGCGCCACCGCCGTGGTGACCTGCGCGATGTTGCGGACCTGCCCGGTCAGGTTCGACGCGAGCTGGTTGACGTTCTCCGTGAGGTCCCGCCACGTGCCGGACACGCCCCGGACCTGCGCCTGCCCGCCGAGCTTGCCCTCCGTGCCCACCTCGCGCGCCACGCGGGTGACCTCGTCGGCGAAGGACTGCAGCTGGTCGACCATCGTGTTCACCGTCGACTTGAGCTCGAGGATCTCCCCCCGCGCGTCGACGGTGATCTTCTGGCTCAGGTCGCCCTGCGCGACGGCCGTGGCCACCTGGGCGATCCCGCGCACCTGGTCGGTGAGGTTGGTGGCCATGAGGTTCACCGCGTCGGTGAGGTTCTTCCAGGTCCCCGCGACACCCGCGACCTCGGCCTGCCCGCCGAGCTTGCCCTCCGTGCCCACCTCGCGCGCCATGCGCGTGACCTCGTCGGCGAACAGCGCGAGCGTGTCGGTGAGCGAGTTGATCGTGTCGGCGAGCGCCGCGACCTCGCCCGCCGCGCTCACCGTGATCTTGCGCGAGAGGTCGCCCTGGGCGATCGCGGTGGCCGTGATGGAGATCGAGCGCACCTGGTTGGTGAGGTTCGACGCCATCGTGTTGACCGAGTCGGTCAGCGCCCGCCAGGTGCCCGCGACGCCGCGCACGTCGGCCTGGCCGCCCAGGCGCCCGTCGGTGCCGACCTCGCGCGCCACGCGCGTGACCTCCACGGCGAAGCTGGAGAGCTGGTCGACCATCGTGTTGACGGTGCGGCCGATCCGCAGGTACTCCCCGCGCAGCGGCCGGCCCTCGATCTCCAGCGCCATGTGCTGGCTCAGGTCGCCCTCGGCCACGGCCTCAATGACCCGGGCGATCTCCGCGGTGGGCCGCGCCAGGTCGTCGATCAGCGAGTTGACGGCCTGCGCGCCCGTGGCCCACCCGCCGTCGTAGGACTCCTCGTCGAGGCGGTCGGACATCCGGCCCTCGCGCCCGACGACCCGGCCGATCCGCAGCAGGTCGCGGTTGCGCCGCTCCTGCATCCCGACCATCTCGTTGAACCGGTCCACGACCTCGCCCGCGGTCCCCTCGCGCCGCGGCAGGCGCACGTCGAACCGGCCGCGACGCACCTGGTCCAGTGCGTCCGCCAGCTCCCGGAGGAGGTCGTCAGCGTCCCCCGGCCCCGTCGGTCCGGGCTCGTCGGCCCGGGTCGTCCTCGCCGTCACGACGTCCTCCCTGCGCGGCCGTCATCGGTGACGACGACCCTAGTGCAGGCGCCCCCGCCCCACGGAGCACCGCCTCGACCCGGCGGGCACACTGCAGGGATGCCCGGCACGACCGAGCGGCGGATCCGTCTGCCGCCCGACCCGCGTTCCCCCGGACAGGTGCGTCGCATGCTCCTCGACGCGCTCGGCGACCCCGAGTTCGAGACCGTCGTCGACACCACGGTGCTGCTGGCCAGCGAGCTGTGCGAGAACTCGGTGCTGCACGCCGGCACCGAGTACGAGGTGGAGCTGCGCGTCAACGACGACGCGGTGACGGTCACGGTGAGCGACCGCGGGGCCGGGCCGCTGGAGGTGCACCTGGCCCGGCCCCGGCGCCTGTACGGACGGGCGTCGACGCACGGGCGCGGGCTCACGATGCTGCAGCGGCTCGCGGCGGTGTGGGGCACGCGGCACGAGGCCGACGGCACCCACCGCACCTGGTTCAGCGTCCTGCGCACCCCGGCCCCGCCCGCCCCCGCGCTGCCCGCCGAGCCGGTCGGGTCCGGGCCGGTCCCGGCCGGCTCCGATCCCGAGCGGACCCGCTGGCTGCTGCACGTCCCGACCGGGCTGGCCGACCGCCTGGAGCCCGCGGAGCTGGTCGCGGAGCTGGCGCGGCGGCTGCGCGAGGTGCTCGACGCGGGGTCCGTCGTGGTGGAGGTCGACGACGGCGACGGCACCGGGCTCAGCGAGCTCGCCCGGTCGGGCGTCCCCGACCCCGAGGGCGGGCTCGAGGTCGCGCTCCCGACGACGGCGCCGCTGCGCGGCCGGCTGCGGGTCACCGGCGGGGCCCCCGACGCGCCGGGGCGCGAGCTCGCCGAGCTCGTGGCGCACCGCGTCGCGATGGCGGTGGAGTCGGCCTGGCTGCGCGGGGTCGACCAGCGCAGGCGCGCCTGGATGACCTACCTCGCCGAGACCAGCGAGCTGCTGTCCCAGTCCCTCGACGTCGAGCTGGCCGTCGCCGTCGTCCCGCAGGTCGTCGTGCCCCGGCTGGGCCAGTGGTGCGCGGTGCACCTCGCCGACCCGCTGGGCCGGCTGCGCCTCGCCGCCCTGACCCACGCCGACGAGGACGAGCTGCCCGAGCTGCGGGCCGTGCTCGACCCGGGCGGGCGCCCCGGGCTCGGCGGGGAGCTGCGCGACCGGCTCGCCGAGCTGCTCCGCGAGGACGGGGCCACGGTGCGGTTCGCCGTGCCGACCGACGGGGTGGCCGTGGCGCTGCGGGCCCGCGGCCGCACGCTGGGCACGCTCGTCGTCGGCCGCCCCGACGGCCGCCCGCACTCCCCCGAGGACGTCGTCCTGATCGGCGACATCGCCCGCCGCGCCGGGCTCGCGATCCACAACGCGCAGAGCACCGCCGCGCACGTCGACGTCTCCCAGGCGCTGCAGCAGGCCCTGCTGCCCCGCGCGCTGCCCGTCGCCCCCGGTCTCGACTTCGCCGCGCAGTACCTGCCGGCCACCGCGGGCAGCGACGTCGGCGGCGACTTCTACGACGTCCTCACGATCGACCCGGCGCACTGGCTGGTCTCGATCGGCGACGTCTGCGGCAAGGGCGCGCGGGCCGCCGCGCGCACGGGCCTGGTGCGCGACGTCCTGCGGGTGCTCGTCCGCGACGGGCGGACGCTCGCGCGCGCGGTCGAGCTGCTCAACGACGTCATGATGGACGCCGACGACCCCCTGCAGTTCTGCACGCTCGCCGCGGCCCAGGTCAGCCGGCCGGGGCCGGGCGAGCCACCGGGGTTCGACGTCGAGCTGGTGCTGGCGGGTCACCTGCAGCCGGTGCTGGTGCGCCGCGGCGGGACCGCGGAGCTGATCGGGGAGTTCGGCACGGCCGTCGGGCTGGTGCCGCAGGTGCAGCTCACCGCCACCCGCCACCGGCTCGCCCCCGGCGACACCCTGCTCGTCTACACCGACGGGGTCACCGAGCGCCGCCGCGGCGACGAGCAGTTCGGCTCCGAGCGCCTGCTCGCCGCCGCGGCCGCCGCAGCGGACCGGCCCGCCGCCGCGCTGGTGGAGGCGGCCCGGGCCGCGGTCGAGCGGTTCTCCGCCGACCCGCGCGACGACGACATCGCCCTGCTGGCGGTGCGGGCGCTGCCCCACTAGGTGCGACCCGATCAGGTGCGACCCGGGTCTCACCGCCCGGACCTGTCGCCCCGCCCGCCGGGCGGGGCACCCTGGGGGCCACGACGGCCCCGACCCCGAGGAGGAGTGCTGTCCACGTCCCTGCGGATCCGGTCCGGACCCGCCGTCGCGCTGGTGCTGTTCTGCCTGTGCGTCGGCCTGCCGGCGACGGTCGCGCTGACGCCCGGCCAGGACCTGGTCGCGTTCGGCCAGCAGATCAGCGTCGGGGCGCGCACCCCCGACCTGTCGGTCTCCGGGCCCGCGCAGGTGGTGCAGGTCGGCAACACCGCGTTCGACGTCGAGCGGCTGCGCGTGTGGGGGCCGCTGCGCCCGCAGCTCACGCTCGGCCCGGTGCAGCGCAACGCCGCCGCGCAGGCCGTGCTGGACCCCGAGGCCGGGCCGCGCCTGCAGCGTGCGGCCGTCGACGCCGTCACCGGCGGGTTCCTCGCCTGGTACCTCACGGGGGCGGCGCTGCTGGTCGCGATCACCCTCGCCGCGTCGGCCGGGGCCGCCGGGCTGCGCACGCTGCTGGTGCTCCGCAGCGAGAGCCGCCGGCCCGGCGGGCACCGGTCGCTGCCGGAGATCTGGTCCCACTGCGTGCGCGGCGCCGGGCGGATGACCGCGGCCGCCGTCGTCGCCTCGGTGCTGGCGTGGGGCGCGGCCGGGGGGCTGGCCTACGCGGGCGCGGCGGGCGGCCTGGGTGACGTCGCGTCGCTCTCGCAGCTGGTGGGGGCCCGGCACCTGGCGACGCCGCCCGCCGGTCCCGTCGTCACCGGCTTCGACGGGGCCGTGATCGGCGACTCCCGGGTCGCCCGGCTCGGCGGCCCGCCGCTGCCCGACGGCACCCCCGACGACGTGGCCTGCCAGCGCAGCACCGACTCGCTCGCCGAGCAGATCGCGGCGCTGCGCGGGGACCGCGTGCTCAACCTGGCCTGCCCGTCGGCCACCGTCACCGCCGGGCTCCGCGGCCCCCAGGACGAGGGAGGGCGGACGCTGGAGCCGCAGGTCGGCCGGCTCAAGCAGGTGCAGGGCCTGGACTGGGTCGTGGTCGCCGTCGGCCCGAACGACGTGGGCTGGATCGACTTCCTGCTCTACTGCTACGGCGTGCCGGACTGCTCGGACAACCTCACCCAGGGCGAGTTCGACTACCGCCTCGCCGCGTTCGACCGGGTGTTCGGCGACCTGCTCGTCGACCTCAACGACCTGCCCGGCCGCCCGCGGATCATCGTGCTGACCTCCTACGACGCGTTCCCGGTCGAGGGCGCCCCGTCGGACGTGCCGTGCCCGGACAGCCGCGGCCCCGAGGAGTACCCCGGGCTGGACGCGGAGAAGATCGTGCTGCTCGACGAGCGCAACCGCGCCGTCAACGACATCCTCTCCGCGGGGGCGCAGGCCTACGGCTTCGCGGTCGCCCGCCCGGTCCTGCGCCCGCTGTGCGGGGCGGCCCGCGCGGGGCTCGGCCCCGACCTGCAGGGCCTCGCCGACCCCTTCCCCTTCCACCCGACGGGCGTCGGGTCGCTGCGGATGGCGGCCGCGGTGATCCCGCTGCTCGACCCGCCGCCCCCGCAGGGCGGATAGTCGGGGCGTGCCGGTGGTGCTGCACGTCGACCTCGACCAGTTCATCGCGGCCGTCGAGGTGCTGCGGCGGCCCGAGCTGGCCGGGCTCCCCGTCGTGGTCGGCGGGCACGGGGACCCGACCCGGCGCGGGGTCGTCGCCACGGCGTCGTACGCGGCCCGCGAGCACGGGATCCGGTCCGGGATGCCGCTGCGCACCGCCGCGAAGCGCTGCCCGGACGCGGTGTTCCTGCCCGCCGACAACCCGGCCTACGAGGCCGCGTCCGCCCGGGTGATGGACGTGCTGCGCGGCCTGCCGGACGTGGTCGTCGAGGTGCTGGGCTGGGACGAGGCCTTCCTCGGCGTCGAGACCGACGACGCCGGGGCGTTCGCCGCGGCGGTGCAGGAGGCGGTGCACGCGGCCACGGCGCTGCACTGCACGGTCGGGATCGGCGACAACCTGCTGCGCGCGAAGATCGCGACCGGGTTCGGCAAGCCCGCCGGGACCTACCGGCTCACCCGCGACAACTGGTTCGCGGTGATGGGCGAGCGGCCCACGCGGGCGCTGTGGGGCATCGGGGCGCGGACCGCGCGCAGGCTCGCCGACCGGGGGCTGCACACCGTCGCCGACCTCGCCGCGGCCGACCCGGCCGCGCTCGCCGCCGATCTCGGCCCGCGGATGGGCCCCTACCTCGTGCAGCTGGGCCGCGGCATCGGCCGGGAGCGGGTGGACGGCACCCCGTGGGTACCCCGCTCCCACGGCCGCGAGACGACGTTCCCGGAGGATCTCGAGGACTGGGCCGACGTGCGCCGGGAGGTCGCGGCGCTGGCCCGCACGGTCGCCGGCGAGCTGGCCGGGCGCCCCGCGCGGCGGGTGGGGGTGAAGGTCCGGTTCGTCCCGTTCACCACGCGGACGCGCAGCGCGACGCTGCCCGCGCCGACGCGGGACCCCGACGTGCTGGCCGCCGCCGCTGGCGAGGTGCTGGACCGCTTCCCGGCGCGGCGGGCGGTGCGGCTGGTCGGGGTGCGGGCCGAGTTCTAGGCCCGCCTACTTCTCCGGGAGCAGCTCCGCGGCCGGGCTGCCCTCCGCCACCCGGACGACGAGCGCGCCCGCGTCGACGCGGACCGCCATCTCGGTGACGTCGCCGATCGGGTCGCCGTCGATCTGGGAGGCCTGCGGGTCCTCCGCGGTGATGAGGACCTCCTTCGCCGTCCAGTGCTCCACGCGGGAGTGCCCGCGGCGCCGGCGGCTGATCACCCGCGCGGCGACGGCGATCCAGCCGGGGATGCCCTTCGGGGCGAGGTTGACGACGTCGAGCACGCCGTCGTCGACCTCCGCCTCCGGCATGAGCACCAGCCCGCCGAGCAGCGTGCCGCTGTTGCCGACGAGCACGGTGCGGGTGCGGCGGCGCAGGTCCTCGCCCCCGTCGAGCCGGATCGTCACCCGGGTGCGCCGCCCGCGCATCGCGCGCAGCCCAGAGACGACGTAGGCGAGCGGCCCCACCTTCGCCTTGAGCGCCTCGGGGGTGTTGCCCATGACCTCGGCGTCGAAGCCGGTGCCCGCCATCACGAGGAACACGCGCTCGTCCTCGTCGCCGTCGACCCGGACGCGGCCGATGTCGATCGCGCGGTCGTCACCGGTCAGCGCGACCCGCGCCGCGGCGGCCATCTCCAGCGGGGTGCCCAGCGTGCGGGCGAGCAGGTTGCCGGTGCCGGCGGGGAGCAGGCCCATCGCCACCCCGGTGCCGGCCAGCGCCTCGGCGACCGACCGCACGGTGCCGTCCCCGCCGCAGGCCATGACCACGTCGACGCCCTGCTCGACGGCCTTGCGCGCCTGCCCGGTGCCCGGGTCGTCGACGGTGGTCTCGAGCCACAGCGGCTCCGCCCAGCCCAGCTCGACGCACAGGCCGGAGATGAGCTCCTGGGTGGTCGCCTCGACCTTCGTGGGGTTCGCGACGACCGCGGCGATCGGACGGTCCTCCGGATCCGCCGCGAAGGGTTCGGCCGGGTCATCTGATCGGCGGTTGCGCACGACGAAAGCTAGCAGCATCCCGGCCAGGAGCAGGACGAAGACGATGACGACGACCAGCCAGGTCGCCCCGGAGGCGGACACGCGCGCACTGTATGCGCCCGTGTCCGGCCCCGATCGGCGGTCCGGCTGTGACGAGGATCAGGCTGTGACGGCCGTCGCGGGGTCGGAGTAGGGCAGCCCGAGGTCGTGGGCGACCTGCAGGTTGGTCAGCGCACCCTCGTGCGTCGACAGACCCTGCGCGAGGGCGGCGTCGGCGCGCACGGCGTCGGCCCAGCCGAGGTCGGCGAGGCGCAGGACGTAGGGCAGCGTCGCGTTGGTCAGCGCGTGGGTCGAGGTGTGCGGCACCGCGCCGGGCATGTTCGCGACGCAGTAGAAGACCGAGTCGTGCACGCGGTAGGTCGGGTCGGCGTGCGTGGTGGGCCGGGAGTCCTCGAAGCAGCCGCCCTGGTCGATGGCGATGTCGACGAGCACCGAGCCGGGCTTCATGCGCCGGACCAGGTCGTTGCTCACCAGCCGCGGGGCGCGGGCCCCGGGGACGAGGACGGCGCCGATCACGAGGTCGGCGTTCAGGCACGCGTACTCGATCTCGTGGGCGTTGGACACGATGGTGCGGACGCGCCCGGCGTAGCGGTCGTCGAGGTCGCGCAGCTTGGCGATGTCCAGGTCGAGCACCGTGACCTCGGCCCCCATCCCGACGGCCATCGCGACGGCGTTCTGCCCGGACACCCCGGCGCCGATGACGACCACGTTCGCCGGTCGGACCCCGGGCACCCCGCCCATCAGGACCCCGCGGCCGCCCGCGGCGCGCATCAGGGCACCCGCCCCGGCCTGCGGGGCGAGCCGGCCCGCGACCTCGCTCATCGGCGCGAGCAGCGGCAGCGCGCCGTCGGCGGTGCGGACGGTCTCGTACGCGATCGACGTGGTGCCGGAGTCCAGCAGCGCCTGCGTGCACGCGCGCGACGCGGCGAGGTGCAGGTAGGTGAACAGGACCTGCCCGCGGCGCAGCCGGTGGTACTCCTGCTCGATCGGCTCCTTGACCTTGAGCAGCAGGTCGGCCGCGGCCCACACCTCGTCGGCGGTGGCGGCGATGCGCGCGCCCGCGGCCTCGAAGTCGGCGTCGGTGAGGGAGCTGCCGAGCCCGGCGCCCCGCTCGACGAGCACGTGGTGCCCGTGCCGGGTGAGCTCGTGCGCCCCACCGGGGGTCAGGGCGACGCGGTACTCGTGGTTCTTGACCTCGCGGGGCACACCGATTCTCATCCCTCCAGCGTGAAGATCCTGCCGGTAGGCTGCAACCGAACCGCAGATCATTCTCCCGGAGGCGTTCGTGCCGCTCCCTTCTGCCGCACCCCGGCCCGTGGCGCCCGTCCCGCCGCAGGATGTTCGGCTCGACGACACCGACCGGGCGATCGTCGCCGCGCTGCTCGCCGACGCGCGGACGTCCAACAAGGACCTCGCCGACCTCGTCGGGATCGCCCAGTCGACGTGCCTGGCCCGCGTCCGCGCCCTGCGCACCCGCGGGGTGATCCGCGGGTTCCACGCCGACATCGACCCCCGGGCGCTGGGCCACGACCTGCAGGCCATGATCGCGATCCGGCTGCAGCCCGACGCCCGGCGCGCGATCGTCGAGTACACCGCGCGGCTCACCCGCTACCCCGAGGTGCTGGAGGTCTACTTCCTCGCGGGTGCCAACGACTTCCTCGTGCACGTGGCCACGGCCAGCACCGACGAGCTGCGGCGGTTCGTCGGCGAGCAGCTCAACCGCGACCCCGCGGTGGCGGGCACGGAGACGAACCTGATCTTCGAGCACACGCGGGGCGGCCGGGTCTGACTCAGGCGGGGTCGGCCGGCGGGGCGTCGTCGTCCGGGACGAGCGGGCACCGCATCCACGCCACGTCGTGCCACCGGCCGGCCTTCCACCCCACCCGGCGGAACGTCCCCGCCGGCTCGAACCCGAGCGCGCGGTGCAGGCCCGCGCTCGCGTCGTTGGGCAGGGTCATCCCGGCGAACGCGGTGCGGTAGCCGCGGGCCGCGAGGCGCGGCAGCAGCTCGGCGTACAGCGCCCGGCCGCCGCCGGTGCGGCGCAGGCCCGTCTCCAGGTAGACGCTCACCTCGCAGGACCAGCGGTAGGCGGCACGCGCGGCGAACCGGCCGCCGTAGGCGTACCCGCGCACGCCCGACCCGTCGGTCAGCACCAGCCAGGCGTGCCCGCGCTGCGCGGCCGCGATGCGCGCGGCCATCGCGGCCGCGGTCGGCGGGTCGGTCTCGAACGAGATCGCCGTGCCGGTGACGTAGGGGGCGTAGATCGCGGCGCAGGCCGCGGCGTCGTCGACGGTGGCGTCCCGAACGGTCATGGCCGGATAGTAGCGACAGCGGCACTATGGTGACACCGTGTCCGACCGGCTCTCCCTCGCGCTCGCCGCCGCCCTCTACGCCGCCCGCACCGCGCGCGACCTCTCCGCGGCCGCCCTCGCGGAGCGCTCCGGGGTCTCCCGCACCATGATCGGCAAGATCGAGCGCGGCGAGGCCCAGCCCACCGCGGCCCTGCTCGGGCGCCTGTCCGGGGCGCTCGGGATGACGCTGTCGGAGCTGGTGGCGCGCGCGGAGGGCACCGGCGGGCGGCTGGTCCGGGCCGCCGACCAGCGCACCTGGACCGACCCCGACACCGGCTACGTCCGGCGGGCCGTCTCGCCCGTGCCCGGCGGGCCGCTGGAGCTGGTCGAGGTGCACCTGCCCGCCGGGGCCCGGGTCGAGTACCCGGCCGAGTCCTACGCGTTCCTGCACCACCAGATCTGGGTGCTCGACGGCGCGCTCCGGTTCGAGGAGGGAGACGTGCGCCACGAGCTGGCGACCGGCGACTGCCTGCAGCTCGGGTCCCCGCAGCCCTGCGCCTACGTCAACCCGACCGATCGCGACTGCCGCTACCTGGTGGCGCTGGCCCGCCGGACCTGACCCCGAGTCGCCGGATCCCCGCCCGCCGGGCAGGGTGGCGGCATGCGTGTCTTGGTGACCGGTGCGTCCGGGTTCGTCGGCGGCCGGCTGTGTCCCGCCCTGGAGGAGGCCGGGCACGAGGTGCGGGCGATGACCCGCCGCCCGGAGAGCTACGACGGGGCCGGCACGGCCGTGGCGGGCGACGTCCACGACGCCGCGTCGCTGGCCGGGGCCCTGGCCGGGCAGGACGCCGCCTACTACCTGGTGCACTCCCTCGACGACCCGCACTTCGCCGAGCGCGACGCGGAGGCCGCCCGGACCTTCGGCAAGGCCGCCGCCGACGCCGGGGTGTCGCGCATCGTGTACCTGGGCGGGCTCGGCGACGACGCCGACGACCTGTCCGAGCACCTGCGCAGCCGCCGCGAGGTCGAGAAGATCCTCGGCGAGGCCGGCGTCCCGGTCACCGTGCTGCGGGCGGGCATCATCGTCGGGCACGGCGGGATCTCCTGGGAGATGACGCGCCAGCTCGTCGAGCACCTCCCCGCGATGATCACTCCGCGCTGGGTGCGCACCCGCACGCAGCCGATCGCCGTCGCCGACGTCGTCCGCTACCTCGTCGGGGTGCTGGAGGTGCCCGAGACGGAGGGCCGCGCGTTCGACATCGGGGGCACCGAGGTGCTCGAGTACGTCGAGATGATGCGCCGCGTGGCCGTCATCGAGGGCCGCACGATGATCGTCGTGCCGGTGCCGCTGCTCTCGCCGCAGCTCTCCTCGCGCTGGTTGTCGCTGGTCACCGACGTCGACGTGCAGACCGGCCGGTCCCTGATCGACTCCATGTCCAACGAGGTCGTCGTCCGCGACCCCGCCATCCGCGAGCTCGTCCCGTTCGAGCCGATGGACTACGACTCCGCCGTACTGGCCGCCCTGGGCGACCGGGCGCGCGCCGCACGGGAGAAGAAGTGACCGTCACGCGTTTCCTGCCCCGCTGGCTGTCGGAGAAGGTGCCGCGCGACCACCGGGAGTCCGACGCCCGGTTCCGCCGCCGCCGCCGCGTCGTCGCCGCGACCTCGCTGGCCGGCGCCGGGATGCTCGGTGCGGGCCTGTCGACCAAGCCCGCCTCCCCCGCCTTCTACGGCATCACGCTCGGCACCGCGGCCACCTGGGTGGTCGGCGGGCTCGCCTCCGGCAAGCTGCACCTGGGCTGGATGCAGTACGGCGACAACCTGCGACGCCCGATCGTCACGCCGGTGCTGACGGGCGTCGGCGCGTTCGGCACCTTCTACGCCGCCGCGCTCGTCGCGAAGCGGATCCCGGTGCTCGAGCGCGCGATCTCCTCGGTGCTGCAGTACGCCGACCAGGGCAACCAGGGCCTCGTCGTGCTCACGACGCTGGCCAACGGAGCGGCGGAGGAGGTCTTCTTCCGCGGTGCCCTGTACGCGGCGGTCGGCGAGCGCCGCCCGGTCGTCGCGTCGACGGGGGTCTACATGCTGGCCACGGTCGCCACCCGCAACCCGGCCCTCGTGCTGGCCTCGGGCGTCATGGGGGCGCTGTTCGGGCTGCAGCGGCGCTCGTCGGGCGGCATCCAGGCCCCGCTGCTCACGCACCTGACCTGGTCGACGCTGATGCTGCGCTACCTGCCGCCGCTGTTCCGCGACTCCGCCACCGGGGGGACGGACGTGAACTCGCCCAACGCGGCGATCAGGCGATCCACGTCGCCGTCGTCGGTGTAGGGCGCGAGGCCGATCCGCAGCGACCCGCCGTCGCCGAGGCCGAGGTGCCGCGACGCCTCGAGCGCGTAGAACGAGCTCGCCGGGGCGTTGACGCCGCGCTCGGCGAGGAACCGGTAGGCCTCGGCCGGGTCGCGGCCGTCGAACCCGACCAGCAGGGTGGGCGTGCGCCGGGCGGCCCGGGACCAGACGGTGACGCCGGGCAGTGCGGCCAGGGCGTCCTCGATGCGGTGGCGCAGGCGGTCCTCGTGGGCCTCCACCGCCGTCATCGAGGCGACGAGGCGCTCGCGGCGGGTGCCGTCGCCGGGCACGAGGCCGGCGAGGAAGTCGACGGCCGCGGTGGTGCCGGCGAGCAGCTCGTAGGGCAGCGTGCCGAGCTCGAAGCGCTCCGGCACGGCGTCGGAGGAGGGCAGCAGCTTGGCCGGGCGCAGCGTCTCCAGCAGCGCGGGCGCGGCGGCGAGCACCCCGCAGTGCGGGCCGAGGAACTTGTAGGGCGAGCAGGCGTAGAGGTCCGCGCCCATCTCCGTGACGTCGACGGCGGCGTGCGCGGTGAGGTGCACGCCGTCGACGTGGACGAGCGCGCCCGCGTCGTGCGCGCGGTCGGCGATCGCGCGCACCGGGGGCCGCGTGCCGATGAGGTTGGACGCGCCGGTCACGGCGACGAGGCGGGTGCGGTCGGACAGCAGCGGGGCGAGGTCGTCGAGCTCGCCGGTGGCGGGGTCGAAGCCGAGCCACCGCACGGTCGCGCCGACCGCCTCCGCGGCGATCACCCAGGGGCGGATGTTGGCGTCGTGGTCGAGGCGGGTGACGACGACCTCGTCGCCGGGGCCCCAGCCCGCCGCCAGCGTGCGGGCGAGGTCGAACGTCAGCGCGGTCATGCTGCGGCCGAACACGACGCCGCCCGGGTCGGCGCCGAGCAGGTCGGCCATCGCGACGCGCGCGGCGAGCACGATCGCGTCCGCGGTGCGCTCGGCCGCGGTGACCGTGCCGCGGTTGGCCAGCGGGGAGGTCATCGTCTCGGCCACGGCGCGGGCGACGACGTCGGGCACCTGTGAGCCGCCCGGGCCGTCGAAGTGCGCGTACCCCGCCGTGAGGGACGGGAAGTGGTCACGGACAGCGGCGACGTCGAGGCTCACGTCCGTCACCCTGCCACGACGCGGCGCAGCAGGCCCTCGCACTCCTCGACGGTCGGGGTGCCGCGGGCGAGGAGGGCCTGCAGGGTGAACCCGTCGACGGCGGCGGTGAGGGCGTCGGCGGTCAGCGGGTCGAACCGGCCGCGCAGCGCCGTGCGCAGCAGCCCGATCCACTCCGCGCTGCGCGCCCGCAGCGGCTCGCGGCGCAGGCCGGCGGCGTAGAGCTCGTAGTCCAGCACCGTGCGGGCGGTGTGCTCGGTGAGGTAGCCGACCGTCATCTCCGCCAGCGACCGGCACACCCGCTCCGCCGGGGCGTCCGGCGGCAGGGCGGCGTCCCAGGCGGCGATGCGTCCGCGCGACTGCTCGAGTGCGACGTCGACGGCGGCGAGCAGCAGGTCGTCGAGGTCGCGGAAGTAGTAGGTGGTCGAACCCAGCGGCACGCCCGCGTGCGCGGCGACGGCGCGGTGGGTGATCGTGTGCAGGCCGTCGCGCCCCATCAGGTCGCCGGCCGCGGCGACGATCCGGTCGCGGCGGCCCGGGTCGTTCGGGCCGCGGCTCACAGGTTCAGCACCACGACGCCGGTGGCCACCAGCACGATCCCGGCCACCGCCCCGACGCCGAGGTGGTCGCCGAACAGCACGACGCCCCCGACCGCCACCACGACCGTGCCGACCCCGATCCACACCGGGTACGCCACGCTGATCGGCAGCGTGAGCAGGGCCCTCGACAGCAGGACCAGCGTCAGGCCGAACCCGGCGAGCGCGAGCGCCCCGACCAGCGGCCGCCCGAACCCCTCGGACGCCTTGAGCAGCAGCGTCGAGCAGATCTCGGCCACGATCGCGCCGGCCATCGGCCACCACGGGGACCTCACAGCGAGCCCGTGAGGTTGAGCAGCACCACGCCGCCGACGATCAGCGCGACCCCCGCGACGCGCGTCGCCGTGATCCGCTCCCCGAACACCACCCGGCCGACGACGGTGAGCAGCACCGCCGCTCCCCCGCCCCACACGGCGTGGATGACGCCGACGGGCAGGTACTCCATGAGCAGGCCGAGCGCGACCGTGGCCACCCCGTACCCGGCCAGCGTGCCCGCGACGGGCCACGGCCGCCAGGCCCCGGCCGCCAGCTTGAGCGACGTCGACCCCACCACCCCCGACACCACGGCCAGGACCAACAACGCGTACTCCACGGGACCCACCCCCTCGATATGTACAACAGTACACACCGAAGTGCCCCGACCACCCCCGCCCCGCGAGTTTGCCGATCCCGCCCGGCGAGTTTGCCGACCCCACCCGGCGAGTTTGCAGACGGGCTCAGCGAGTTTGCCGCCGGCGCCCGGCGAGTCGGCCGACCCCGCCCGCCGAGGTTGCTGTTCCCGCCCAGCGGGATTCTGCCTCCGTGATCGGCGGGTGTTGGTTCGCGCTCTCCGACTGCTCGCGCTGCGTGTCGCTGCACACCGCCCGCCGGGTCACCGGTTCCCCGGGTCCACAGGCCGCCGGTCGCGCACCCACGCGGTGGACGTCGGGACTCGATGTGCGATCCCGATCCGCAGGGGTCGTGATCGCCGCGAACCGGTCAGCGACGTCGCCCGCGCGGCCACGAGCCGCGCCTCGTGACGATCTTGCGGGCTGGTGGAGCAGCACCCCAGCCGACCGCGGCATCCCGGGCGGGGGCGGATGGCGGGCCGCACTCACGGTGTCGGGCGACCCGGGTCCTGCCGCACCGGAGTGGGCCCGTGCGGCGAGAACCGACGGCCTCGCGGGGCCCCGTAGGAGCGCTCGCCCGGCCGCAACGACGGGCTGACCGTGCGCGAGCGGGCAACTCGCCGGGCGGGGCGGCCAACTCGCCGGACGAAGGCGGCAAACTCGCCGGGCGAAGGCGGCAAACTCGCCGGGCGAAGGCGGCAAACTCGCCGGGCGAAGGCGGCAAACTCGCCGGGCGGCGTCCGCAAACTCGCCGGGCGGGGCGGCAAACTCGCCGGGTGGGGGTGGCGGGCTCGGGGGTCGGGCGGCGGGCTCCCGGGGTGGGGACCAGTGGCTGCCGGGGCCGGGGCATGATCGACCCCATGCTCGAGTGGTCGTTGCTGAGCGGCCCACTGCCGTGGGTCCTCCTGCTGGCCGGGGCGGCGGGGCTCGTGCTGCTGCTCGCCGCCCGCGGCCGCCGCTGGTGGGGGCGGTCCGTGCCGGTCGCGGTGGGGTCGGCGGTCGTGCTCACCGCACTCGCGGTGGTCGTCGTCGACGTCGTCTGGCAGCCGTTCCCCGACCCGGTCCCGCTGCTCGTGGTGCTGGCCGTCGGGCTGGGGCTGGTCGCGGTGGGGCTGGCCGTGGCGCGGTGGCGCTGGTGGTCGCCGGTGGCCGCGACGCTCGTCGTGCTCGCCGCCGCGCAGGGCGTCAACGGCTACTACCAGGAGTTCCCGACGGTGCGCACCGCGCTCGGCCTCTCCGCGGCCGACGTCCTGCCCTTCGCCGACGTCGCGGCCCGGCAGCGCCAGTACGTCGGGAGCAGGGGCACGCCGCTGGAGGGCGGGTGGCGCCCGTCCGCCGACATGCCGGACGCCGGCGTCGTCAGCCAGGTCGACATCCCGGCCACGGTGTCGGGCTTCCCCGCCCGGCCCGCCTGGGTCTACCTGCCGCCCGCCTACCTCGGGTCGACGCGCGCCCAGCTGCCCGTGCTCGTGCTGCTCTCCGGCCAGCCCGGCTCCCCCGACGACTGGCTCACCAGCGGCGAGCTCGCCCAGCGCGCCGACGCCTACGCCGCCGAGCACGACGGGCTCGCCCCGGTGGTCGTCCTGCCCGACCACCTCGGCGACCCGCTCGCCAACCCGCTGTGCGTCGACTCCCCGCTCGGCGACGCCTTCACCTACCTCACCGTCGACGTCCCGGCGTGGATCCGCTCCACGCTGCAGGTGACCGCGTCCGACTGGGCCGTCGGCGGGCTGTCCAACGGCGGCACGTGCTCGCTGCAGCTGGCCGTCAACGCCCCCGACCTGTTCCCGACGTTCGTCGACATCTCCGGCGAGGACGCCCCCACCCTCGGCGACCGCGCACAGACGATCGCGCAGGCCTTCGGCGGCGACGAAGCCGCGTACCGGGCCGTCAACCCGCTCGACGTCCTCGCGACGCGGCAGTTCCCCGACACCGCGGGCTACCTGGTCGGCGGGCTGCAGGACAGCGAGTACCTGCCGCAGGCGAGGACGGTGTTCGCGGCGGCCCAGGCGGCCGGCATGGACGTGGAGTTCCACCCGCTCCCCGGCGAGCACACCTGGGAGGTCTGGGGGCCGGGCCTGGGCGACGCGCTCCCCTGGCTCGGCACCCGGCTGGGGATCACCCCGTGAACGGCCACCGCACCGTGACCGGCCGGCGCCTCGTGGCGACCGCGCGCCGCGCCCCCCTGACGATCGCGTTCGCCGCGCTCGCCCTCGTCGCCGGGATCGTCACCGGCAGCATCCCGAACGGCCCGGGCCAGGACGTCCTCGACGCCGTCGGCACCGGGGTCGGCCCGCTGGCCGACGGCCGCTGGTGGACCCCGCTCACCGCGATCGTGCTCTGGGGCGGCCTGGCCGGGCACCTGGTGACGGCCGTGCTGGTGCTCGGGGCCGGGGCGGTCGCCGAGCGCCGGGTCGGCGCGCTGCGGACGGCCGCGCTGCTGGTGGGCACGCAGGTCGTCGGCACGCTGCTGGCGGTCGGCTCGATCGCCGCCGGATCCGCCGCGGGCGGGGCGTGGGCGGGTGAGCTGGCCGGGCAGGTGGCCGTCGGCGCGGCGCCCGGCGCGGTCGGGCTGCTGCTCGCCGTCAGCCACGTCCTGTCCGCGCTGTGGCGGCGGCGGATCCGGCTGGTGCTGCTCGTGGGCGTCGTCATGCTCGTCGCGTACTCCGGCGAGCTGACCGACTCCCTGCTGCTCACCTCCGCCCTGACCGGCCTGGTGGCCGGGCCGCTGGTGCTGCGCGGGACGGCGGTGCACCGGACGGGGGCGTCGTCGCGGTCGGAGGGGCGGGTGCTCGTGGCGCTCGTCGTCGCGGCCTCGGCGGTGGGGCCGGTCGTCGCGGCCGTCGCGCAGGCCCCGATCGGGCCGCTGTCGGTGCTGCAGTTCGTGGTGCTCTCGCCGCCGCCGGACGCCGCGACCGTCCAGCAGATCTGCGCGACCGCGGCCACCGACGTCTGCCGGTCGCTGCAGGCGCAGCTGCGGCTGTCCGGGATCGGGCCGGCGATCGCGTCGGCGATCCCGGTGCTCCTGCTGCTGGTGACGGCCGAGGGCCTGCGCCGCGGGCGGCGGGCGGCCCGGGTCGTCGGGATCGGGCTGAACCTGCTCCTCGCCGTGCTCGGGCTGCTGCTCGCGACGCAGGTCGCCGCGACCCCGGCCGAGCAGCTCGTCGTCTACGGGGGTGCGCCCGGGGCCCGGCAGGTGCTCGCGCTGGTGCTGCCGCCGCTGCTGCCGCTCGCCGTCGCCGTGCTGCTGGTCCTCACGCGGGCCCGGTTCGCGGTGCGGGCGCCCTCGGGCACCTACCGCAGGCTCGGGCTCGTCGTCGCGGGCGCGCTCGTCGTCGTCTCGACGGCCTACGTCGGCGGCGGCACCCTGGTCGCCGACGGGTTCGACCGCCCGCCCTCGACCGGCGACCTGGCGGCCGACCTGCCGCTGCGGTTCCTGCCGCCGGGCTACCTCGGCGAGGTCGAGCCGGGGTTCCTGCCGCAGGACCTCGGTGCCACGCTGCTGTTCGAGTGGACCGGCGTCGTGTTCTGGCTGGTCGTGGCGGCGGGGCTGCTGCGGTCGTTCGTGGCGGCGCGGCCCGTGGGCGCCTCCGACGACCCCACCCGCGCCCGCGAGCTGCTGCGGGCGACCGGCGGGTCGCACCTGGGCTGGCTCACCACCTGGCCCGGGCACGCCTACTGGTTCGGCGACGGCACGGCCGTCGCCTACCGGGTGATCGGCGGCGTCGCGGTGACGACGGGCGACCCGATCGGCCCCGCCGACGCCCGGGAGACCGCGGTCCGCGGGTTCGCCGCGCACTGCGCCGAGCGGGGTCTGACCCCGGCGTTCTACAGCGTCACCGACGCGACGCGCGCGGCGTGCGCGGCCCTGGGGTGGCGCGCGGTGCAGGTCGCCGAGGAGACCGTGGTCCCGCTGCCCGAGCTGGCGTTCACCGGCAAGCGCTGGCAGGACGTCCGCAGCGCGCTCAACCGGGCCACCAAGAACGGCACCACCGCCGAGTGGATCACCTACCGGCACGCGCCGCTCGCGATCACCGACCAGATCCGCGCGATCAGCGAGGAGTGGGTCGTCGACAAGGGGCTGCCCGAGATGGGCTTCACCCTGGGCGGTCTCGACGAGCTGGCCGACGACGACGTGCGCTGCCTCGTCGCCGTCGACACCGACCGCACGGTCCTCGGCGTCACCAGCTGGCTGCCCGTGCACGAGGACGGCGAGGTCGTCGGCTGGACGCTGGACTTCATGCGCCGCCGGACCGGCACCCACGGGATCATGGAGTTCCTCATCGCCTCGGCCGCCCAGACCTTCCGCGACGAGGGCGCGCGGTTCGCGTCGCTCTCCGGCGCCCCGCTGGCCCAGCTCGAACCCCAGCAGGCCGACGGGCTGCAGCGCGTCCTCGACGTCGCCGGGCACGCCCTCGAACCCGTCTACGGCTTCCGGTCGCTGCTGGCGTTCAAGGCGAAGTTCCAGCCCACCTACGAACCGCTGTTCCTGGCCTACCCCGACCCCGTCGCGCTGCCCGCCATCGGCGTCGCCGTCGGGCGCGCCTACCTCCCGGACCTGACCGCTCGTCAGTCCGCCCGGCTCCTCGCACGGATGCGGGAGGGCCGTCCGGACGCGTGAGCAGCGGCCCGGCGACCGACCGCCGCGTGCACCGGGCCGACCGGCGCAGGCCAGGCAACCCGCCGGGGTTTCGATTTGCCGGCTAGTACCCTCGCCCGGGTTGACCGATAACCGTCGGAGGGCATGGGTGGCGCGCGAAGGCAGGGAGACCGACGAGGTACTGGTCTGCATGGCGCAGCGCCTGCAGAGCCAGCTCGAGCGGCAGCTCACCCTGGTCGAGCGCCTCCAGGTGCACGGCCGCGACGAGACGCTGGCCGACCTCGCCGAGCTGCGCACGTCGCTGCAGCGGTCGCTGCGGGGCAGCGAGAACGTGCTCGTCCTCGCGGGCGCGCAGCAGGGCCCGAGGTCGCGCGGCCCCCGCTCGGTCGCCGACGTGCTGGCCGACGCCCGGGCGGGCGTCGAGGACGTCTCGCGGATCGGTCTCGGGCCCGCCCCCGACGCGAGCATCGCGCCGCGCGCGGTCGCGGGCCTGGTCGCCCTGTTCACCGAGCTGCTCACCCACGCCGTCGGCGCGGCCGCGCCGATGAGCCGCGTCGACGTCGCGAGCACCCGGTCCGAGGACGGCGGGGTCGTCGTCGAGGTCGCCGTCGACGGGCCCAGCCCGAGCGCCGGCGAGATCGACGAGCTCACCCGCCGCCTGGGCGACCGCCCGATCATCGACGACATCGTGTCCAACCGCGTCGGGCTGTTCGTCGCCGCGCGGCTGGCCCGGCGCTGCGGCGTCGGCCTGCGGGTCCAGCTGCGGCGCGGCACCCTGGCCGGCCCGGGGATCGTCGTCGTCGTCCACTGCCCGCCCGACCTGCTCGACGCCGTCGCCTTCGCCGCCCCCGACGCCCCGCGCTCGTGGAACCGCGACCCGGTCGTCCGCAACGGGAACGGCAACGGCCACCCCAACGGGGCCAACGGGAACGGCCGCCGCGCAGCGGCGCATCCCGGCAACGGGGCGGGGCACCCCGGCAACGGGGCCTTCGACGCCCGGCCCGCCGCCGGTGGGCCCCACGGGAACGGCGGGTACCCCGGGGGGAACGGGCAGCCGCGACGGCCCGATCCGCTGTCCGACCCCCTCCCCGGCTTCGCGTCGCGCCGCGACGCCGACCCGGCACGGCCCGACCCGGTGCGCGCCGATCCGCGCCGCCCCGACCCGTCGCACCGTCCCGACCCGTCGCACCGTCCCGACCCACTGCACCGGTCCGACCCACTGCACCGGTCCGACCCGCTGCACCGGCCCGACCCGCTGCGGGCCGACGTGCGGGGACCCGACGCACCGGGATCCGATCCCGTGCGGTTCGACCCGCCGGCCCCCGATCCCCTCCGGTCCGATTCCCTCTGGTCCGATCCCCTCCGGTCCGACGCGCCGGCATCCGGCACCCGGGGATCCGACCGGCAGCGCTTCGACGAGCAGCGATCCGAACCGCTGGGATCCGACGCCCCGGGCTCCGACCCCCTGCGCTCCGACCTGCTGCGTCCCGATCCGGTGCGCACCGACCGCCGCGGCCCCGCCGAGCGACCCGGCGACGGCCGCCCGGCGGTCCGCAGGGAGCCGACCCGCACCGACGGCCCGTACCCCGGCAGCCCCGCCCCCGGCAGCGACCACCCCGGCCGGCCCGCCGACGAGCCCTCCCGCGCCGGGACGCCGGTCGCCGCGCCGCGGACCGGCTCGGAGCCCGCGCCGCCCCGCCGGGGCGATCCCGTCCGCCGGTCCGAGCTGCCCGGCCGGTCCGAGCCGTTCACCCGGTCCGAGCCCCTGTGGCACGACGAGCCCCGCCGCCCGGAGGACCCGTTCCGGCCGGGCGGGCCGGTCCAGCCGCTGGAGCCGCCCCTGCTGCCGGCCGCCCCGGTGTGGACCGACGAGCCCCCGCTCTCGCGCGGCAGCGGCGACGCCGAGCTGTTCGGCCCGCTCACCGGCTCGCTGCGCGACCGGATGCGCGAGAGCGCCCCGACCCCGATCTACGAGGCGGTGGCGTCGGCCTGGTTCGTCGACGCCGACAGCGCCCCCGCCGGGCGCCCGGCCGGCGGACCACCCCCGGACTGGAACACCCCCAGCGACGCCGAGTGGCGCGCCGCGTCCGAGCGCGCCGCCCGCCCCGCCGGCCCCCCGCCGGCCTCGACGCCGGCCGGGCTCCCCCGCCGCCGCCCCGGCACCCAGATGGTGGCGCCGCCGCGGCACGGCGACCCCGCCCCGCAGGGCGGCTCCCGCGACCGCGAACCGGAGAAGGTGCGCGAGCGGCTCGCGGTGTACCAGCAGGGTCTCGAGCGCGGGCGGCACCGCGCCGCCGACACCGACCGCTGACCCGGCCCGTGATCGGCGCGATCGTGGCGGGTGGCGCCCCCCCCGGAGGGCACCGAGGCACCGACCGTCGAGGTCGGGGGCACGTCCGCGGGACGGTCGTGGTGAGGGGGCGGGCGGGCCGTCCTAGAGTGGCGCGATGCCGCAGTTCAGGATCTCCGAGGTCGCCCGCCTGCTCGGCGTCAGCGACGACACCGTCCGCCGGATGGTCGAGCAGGGGACGCTCCCGGTGCGGCGCGACGAGTCCAACCGCCGCGTCGTCGACGGCGTCGCGCTCGCCGAGTTCACCCGCGACCACGCGCGCTCCGTCCCCGACCCCTCCGACGTCCTGCGCTCGGCGCGCAACCGCTTCGTCGGGCTCGTCACCTCCGTCGTGCAGGACACCGTGATGGCGCAGGTGGAGATCCAGTGCGGGCCGCACCGGGTGGTGTCGCTGATGAGCACCGAGGCCGTCGAGGAGCTCAACCTGCGTCCCGGCGTGCTCGCGGTGGCGGTCGTCAAGTCGACCAACGTCGTCGTCGAGACCCCGACGCGGCTCCCCCACCACCGCTCGGAGGACTGACGCCGTGGACCTGGGACTCACCGGGAAGCGCGCCGTGGTGACCGGCGCGAGCCGCGGGATCGGCCTGGCCGTGGCGCTGGGCCTGGCCGCCGAGGGCGCCGACGTGGCGCTCGTCGCGCGCGACCGGGCCGCCCTCGACGCCGCGGCCGGGCGGGTCGGCGGGCTCGGCGTCCGCGCCCTGCCCGTCGTCGCCGACACCTCCGACGACGCCGCGGTGCGCGCGATGGTCGACCGGGTCGTCGCGGAGTGGGGCGGGGTCGACGTCCTCGTGAACGCCGCCGCGACGCCCGCCGGCGGACCGGTCCCGGCGCTCGCCGACCTCACCGACGACGCGATGCGCGCCGAGTTCGAGACGAAGGTGCTGGGCTACCTGCGGTGCGCCCGGGCGGTCGCGCCGCACATGGTCGCGCAGGGCGGCGGCCGGATCGTCAACGTCAGCGGCCTCGCCGCACGCCAGTCGGGCTCGATCGCCGGTTCGGTGCGCAACGTCGCCGTCGCCGCGCTGACCAAGAACCTGGCCGACGAGCTCGGCCCGGCGGGCGTCGGGGTCACCGTCGTGCACCCGGGGCTGACGGTCACCGAGCGCATCCCGGCCCTGTTCGCCGCCCGCGCGGAGGCCCAGGACACCACCCCCGACGAGGTCGCCGCCGCCTTCGGGGCGGCCACCAGCATCGGGCGGCTGCCGACCGCCGAGGAGGTCGCCGACGTCGTGGTGTTCCTCTGCTCGCCGCGCAGCGTCGCGGTCACCGGGGACGCCGTCGCCGCCGGGGGCGGAGCCCGGGGCGCGATCCACTATTGAGACGGTCCGGGGCGGACCGGCGTGGAAGGGTGGTCCGATGGGACTCGGGCAGGACGTGATCGTCGAGCTGGAGGCGATCGTCGGCTCCGACCACGTGCGGACGGCGAAGGGCGACCTCGAGCCGTACGCCCGCGACGCCACCCCGCTGTTCCGCGGCGTCCCCGACGCCGTCGTGTGGCCGCGCACCGCCGACGAGGTCGCCGCGGTCCTGCGCCTGGCCACGCGGCGCGGCATCCCGGTGGTCCCCCGTGGGGCCGGGTCCAACCTGTCGGCGGGCACGCTCGCCGACCGCGGCGGGATCGTCCTGGTGCTGACCCGGATGACCTCGATCCTGGAGGTCGACGCCGACGAGCTGCTCGCGCGCGTCGAGGCCGGGGTCACCACGGCCGCGCTCGCCGAGGCCGCCGCGGCGAAGGGCCTGCTCTACGCCCCCGACCCCGGCTCCCGCACGGTGTCGACGGTCGGGGGCAACGTCGCCACGTGCGCGGGCGGCCTGCGCGGGCTCAAGTACGGCGTCACCCGCAACTACGTCCTCGGCGCCACCGCGGTGCTGCCGACCGGCGAGATCATCCGCACCGGCGGGCGGCTGTGGAAGGACGTCGCGGGCTACGACCTCACGCGCCTGCTCACCGGGTCCGAGGGCACCCTCGGCGTGCTCACCGAGCTCACCGTCGCGCTGCTGCCGATGCCGGCCACCACCAACACCGGCGTCGCCTACTTCCCGTCGCTCGCCGACGCGGGCCGGGCCGTCACCGCCGTCATCGCCGACGGGATCGTGCCCGCCACGCTGGAGTTCCTCGACGCCAAGTGCATCGGGGCCGTCGAGGACTACGCCCACCTCGGGCTGCGCCGCGACGCCGGGGCGCTGCTGCTGTTCGGCGACGACGGCGGCGCCGACGCCGTCGAACGGTCCCTGACCCGCATCGGCGAGCTGTGCACGCGGCACCGGGCGATGGAGGTGACGCTCGCCGAGGACGTCGCGCGGTCGGAGGCCCTGCTCGCGGCCCGCCGCTGCTCGCTGCCCGCCCTGTCCCGGCTGGGCACGCTGACGATCCTCGAGGACGCGACGGTCCCCCGGCCCCGGCTCGCGGAGATGGTCGGGCGCATCGACGAGATCGCCGAGCGCTACGACGTCAGCATCGCCACCTTCGGCCACGCCGGCGACGGCAACCTGCACCCGACCTGCGTGGTCGACCGGCACGACGAGGCCGCGGCCGACCGCGCGCACAAGGCCTTCGGTGACATCTTCGCCACCGCGATCGACATGGAGGGCACCATCACCGGCGAGCACGGCGTGGGCGCGGCGAAGCTGCCGTACCTGCAGGCGCGACTGGGCGCCGACCAGATGGCGCTGCTGCGGCGGATCAAGGCCGCGTTCGACCCGGCCGGCATCCTCAACCCCGGGAAGCTGGGATCGTGACCAACCTGTTCGACCCGGAGCTGCTCGACCGCTGCATCTCCTGCGGCTTCTGCCTCCCCGCCTGCCCGACCTACGCCCTCACCGGCGACGAGGGGTCCTCGCCGCGCGGCCGCATCAACCTCATGCGCGCGCTCGACACCGGCGTGCTCGACGTCGACGACCCGCGGGTGCGGGAGGAGGCGTCGTTCTGCCTGGGCTGCCGGGCGTGCGAACCGGTCTGCCCGGCGGGCGTCCAATACGGGCAGCTGCTGGAGACCTGGCGCGACCTGCAGTGGACCGGCCGCCACCGGCCCGTCGTGGCCTGGGGGCTGATGACGGTCGCGGCCCGCACGTCGCTGCTGCGGCTGGTGGGCCTGGTCCGCAGGCCGGCCCGCGGCGCCGCCGCGGGCGCCACCTCGCTCATGCTCGGCTGCTTCGAGCGCGGCCTGTTCCCCGGCGTCAGCCGGGCCGCCCGGCGGCTGCTCCCCGGCGTCGCGGTGCCCGCCGACCAGGGCTGCTGCGGCGCCCTGCACGCCCACAACGGGCAGTCGCACCAGGGCGAGGAGATGGCGCGGCGGCTCGGGGAGCAGCTGCCCGGGGTCATCGTCACGACGTCGGGGGGCTGCGCCGCGCACCTCGCGACCGTGCTCGGGCGCGACCGCGTCCACGAGCTCAGCGAGCACCTCGTCGCCACCGGGGTGACGCCCGTCGGGGAGGTCCGGGTCGACGGCCGCCGGGCCAGGGTCGCGCTGCAGGACTCCTGCCACCTGCGCAACGGGCTCGGCGTCTCCGCCCAGCCCCGCGCCCTGATCTCCGCGGTCGCCGACCTCGTCGCGGTGCCCGGGGAGGCGTCGTGCTGCGGCGCCGCGGGCACGTACTCGATGCTCCGGCCGCGCGACAGCCGCCGCGTCCTCGACCCGAAGCTCGACGCCGTCGAGGCCGCGGGGGTCGACTACGTCGTCGCGGTCAACCCCGGCTGCCTGCGCCAGCTCGACACCGGTCTGCGCCGGCGCCGCAGCCGCGTCCGCGCGGTGCACCTGGCCGACCTGCTCGCCGACGCCGCGGGCGGGCGCGCCCTGCCCCGGCCGCGCCGCCGGGCGTTGCGCGCGCGCTGAGGGACAGCGGTCAGGCGGCGGTACCCTCCGGCCGCCGGTCGGCGGTGCCGAAGACCGGCAGGCCGATCTCGGTGCGCCACGCGGCCCGGTCCGCGGTGTCGTGCGGGCCGACCAGGTAGGTCTCCCGCACCGGACCGGCCAGCCCGACGGCCTGCTCGGCGACCCAGACCCCGAGCTCGCCGTAGGTCACGTCGATGTCGTCGTGCGGGCCCGCGTGCACCGCGACCGCCAGCTCCTCCGCGGGGAGCGCGACCGGCCGCACGCGACCGGCCCGCGGCGCGTCGGCGACGGACAGGTGGGCGAGCACGTGGCCGCGGTCGTCGGTGAACAGCGCGCGGTCGATGCGGGCGCCGGGCGGCCCGGTCTCCACCGGGGCGAGTCCGCGCAGCTCGGCCATCGCCCCGGCGTACCACGCGAGCACCGCCGACCGGTCGACCTCGGCGCCGATGCCCGCGACGACCCGGGCGGGCACCGAGCGCAGCTCCACCCGCAGCGACGGCGGTTCCGGGGCGAGCAGCCGCCGCAGCGACAAGACGGCCGCCTGGGTCGTGGCGAGCTGCTCCTCGAGCCGGGCCAGGTGCGCCGCGACGATCCCGGCCCGCTCGTCGGTGTCCGCGAGCAGGACGGAGCGGACGTCGGCGACGGGCATGCCGAGGTCGCGGAACCGGCGGATCACCTGCGCGGTCGGGACCTGGGCGAGCGAGTAGTAGCGGTAGCCCGTGGCGGCGTCGACGCGGTCGGGCTCGAGCAGCCCCGCCTCGTGGTAGTGCCGCAGGGTCTTGCGGCTCAGGTGCGTGATCCGCGCGAAGTCCCCGATCGTCAGCATCGGTCCAGCGTGCACCTTCCCCCGGGGGGAAGGTCGAGGGCTTGACCCTCCCCCGCCGACACCGCCGACGCTCGTCCCATGACACCGATCAGCTACTTCGCCCCGGCCCCCGACCTCGACGCCTTCCTCGCCCTGTTCACCGAGGACGCCGTCGTGGCGGACGAGGACCGCGAGCACCGCGGCACCGACGCGATCCGCGCCTGGCGGGCCGCGGTGCCGCCGGTGACCCACGCGGTGCGCAGCGCCGTCGCCGTCGCCGAGGTGGCCGGGGAGTTCCCCGGCAGCCCCGTGACGCTGGAGTTCCGCTTCGACTACGCCGTCGACGGGCGGATCTCCGGGCTGCGCATCGCACCGCCGCGGTGACTACACCCCCAGGGCCCGCGTGAACCCGTCCGGGACGACGACGTCGGAGCGGCCGAGGTCCTGCACCGAGTCGTGCCCGAGCCCGAGCACGGCGGAGTCGATGCCGCCGCGCAGGATGTCGAGCACGTTCTCCACGCCGGCCTGGCCGTTCGCGGCGAGACCCCACAGGTAGGCGCGGCCGATCAGCACGGCCTTGGCCCCCAGCGCGAGCGCCTTGACCACGTCGCCGCCGCGGCGGATGCCGCCGTCGAGCAGCACCTCGACCTGGTCGCCGACCGCGTCGGCGATGGGCGGGAGGGCCCGGATCGAGGCCGGGGTGCCGTCGAGGTTGTTGCCGCCGTGGTTGGACACCGAGATCGCGGAGACGCCCGCGTCGACCGCGCGCTTGGCGTCGTCGACGCGCATGACGCCCTTGAGCATGAACGGCCCGCCCCACTGCTCGCGCAGCCAGGCGACGTCCTCCCAGGTGGGCAGCGGGGTGCCCATCCACTCCCCGTAGGCGCCGAAGAAGGTGGGCGCGGTGCCGCCGGGCGGGGTGAGGTTGGGGGTGGTGAGGTCGGGGATCTTGCCGGACTTCGCGAAGTCGAGTAGCCAGGGCAGGCGCAGCGCCACCTCGGGGCCGAACTTCAGGGCCGCCTTGAGGTCGACCTTCTCCGGGATCGCCGGGCTGCCCCAGTCGCGACCGTTGGAGAACGACCAGTCCAGGGTCATGATCAGGCCGACGGCCCCGGCGGCGCGGGCGCGCTCCATGCGCTGCACCAGCACCTCGCGCGAGCCGACCCAGTACATCTGGAAGAACGTCTGCGGGCTGGCCGCGGCGACCTCCTCGATGGACTTGCTCGCGAACGAGCTCAGCCCCATCGGGATGCCGCGGGCGGCGGCGGCGCGGGCCACGGCGACCTCGCCGTCGGGGTGCACGGCCTGCACGCCGGTCGGGGAGATCAGCACCGGCATCGACGCGGGCTGCCCCATCACGGTGGTGCCCAGCTCGCGCTTGCCCGACAGCCCGGCGACGTGCGGGGCGAACCCGAGCTCGCCGAAGGCCGCGGTGTTGTCGTCGACGGTCAGGCCGCGCTCGGAGCCGGCCACCAGCGCCATGTAGACCGACTTCGGCAGCCGCTTCTTCGCGCGCCGCTGCGCCTCGGCAACCGTCTCGAACCATCCACCGGGCATGGGCGCTCCTCCTCGTGGGACCGTCACCGGCCTCTGCGCCGACGACCGGGGCGACGATATGGCATCCGGTGCCACAAGGGCGAGACATGGGCCGGGGATGCCGGCACAACCCCTCCGACCGGTCAGGGAGCACCGCCACCCTTGACCAGGCCCCTGACCTCGTGCACTGTCCCGTACAGCGTACGTACACGATCGCGAGGGAGCCCGCATGCCGACGACAGATCCCGCCCCGTCCGACTACGTCGTCGTCGGCGGCGGCACCGCGGGCTGCGTGCTCGCGCGCCGGTTGCTCGACCGGACCGACGGCACCGTCCTGCTCCTGGAGGCGGGCGGGTCGCCCGACGGGATCGACACCGTCGCGTCGCCGCCGCGCTGGGTGGAGAACATCGGCGCCGCGCACGACTGGGGCTACACCTACGCCCCCACCGAGCACGTCGCCGGCCGCACGCTGTTCCTCTCGCGCGGCCGCGTACTCGGCGGCTCCGGCAGCACCAACGCGCTGGTCTGGGCCCGCGGCCACCGCGCCGACTACGACGGCTGGGCCGCGGCCGGTGCGCGGGGCTGGGACCACGACTCCGTGCTCCCCCACTTCCGCGCGTCCGAGGACTGGGAGGACGGTGCGTCCGCGCACCGCGGCGCGGGCGGGCCGGTGCGCATCGAGCGCCCGCGCGACCTGCACCCCGTGGCCACCGCCCTGATCGAGGCGGGCGTGTCCTACGGCATGCCCTACCTGGACGACATGAACGTCGCCGAGCCGCTCGGCGCGGGCCCGATCAACACCGACGCCTCCGACGGCGTGCGCACCAGCACGTACACCGGACACCTCCGTCCGGTGCTCGGCCACGAGCGGCTCACCGTCGTCACGGGGGCGCGGGCCACCCGGCTGCGGATCGACGGCGGCCGCTGCACCGGCGTCGAGTACCTGCGCGACGGACGGCCGGGGACGGTCGCCGCGACCCGCGAGGTCGTGCTGGCCGCCGGGGCGATCGACAGCCCGCGGCTGCTCCTGCTCTCCGGCGTCGGCCCCGCGGCGCACCTGCGCTCCGTGGGCGTCGAGACGGTCCTGGACCTGCCCGGCGTCGGCCGCAACCTGCAGGAGCACCCCATCCTCGGCGGCGTGTGCTTCGCCGCCCGCGAGGCCCTGCCGCCGCCGAACAACAACCTGGAGGGCAGCACGGCGTTCTGGCGCAGCGATCCCGCGCTCGAGGTGCCCGACCTCATGTACGTCGCGGTGCAGATCCCCTACGTCTCCCCGGAGATCGCGGACCGGTTCCCGGTGCCGCCGAACGCGTTCGTCATCGCGCCCGGGCTGATGACGGTGCGCAGCCGCGGCTTCCTGGAGCTGACCGGCCCCACCCCGGACCACGCACTGCACCTGCAGCCGAACATGCTCGCCGAGCGGGCCGACGTCGACGCGCTGGTGACCGGCGTCGAGATCGCCCTGGACCTGGCGGCCCAGCCGGCGTTCGCGAAACTCGTCGAGCGGCGGGTCGCGCCGGGTGAGGACACGAGCCGCGCCGCGCTCGTCGACTTCGTGCGGCAGGCGGCCATGCCGTACTTCCACCCGGTCGGCACGTGCGCGATGGGGGTCCACGACGACGCGGTGGTCGACCCCGACCTGCGGGTCCGCGGCGTCGACGGGCTCCGCGTGGCCGACGCCTCGGTCATGCCGACGATCACCTCGGCCAACACCAACGCACCCACGGCGATGATCGCCGAGCGCGCCGCCGAGCTCATCGCCGCCGGCTGATCGATCTGTCCCACGACGGGTGCGTCGCTGCCGGTCATGCTGTACCGTACTAAGTACTGAACTGAGGAGGGTCCGATGACCGTGGACGACGACGGCGTCCTCGACCTCGAGGTCGTGAGCCTGCGCCGCGAGTCGGACTGCGTGCTGTCCGTCGAGCTCGCCGACCCGCTGCGCCGCCTGCTCCCCGCGTGGGAGCCCGGCGCCCACATCGACCTGGGGCTCCCGGGGCACGTGCGGCAGTACTCCCTGTGCGGCGACCCCGCCGACCGCAGGCGCTACCGCGTCGCGGTGCTGCGCGAGCCGGCCTCGTCCGGCGGCTCGCGGTTCGTGCACGAGCGGCTGCGCCCCGGCGACCGCGTCGAGGTGGCGGGCCCGCGCAACCACTTCGCCCTCGTCGACGCCCGGCGCCACCTGCTCGTCGCGGGCGGCGTGGGGATCACCCCGCTGCTCGCGATGGCGGGCGAGCTCGCGGCCCGGGGCGCCGAGTGGCGGCTGGTCTACGGCGGTCGCAGCCGCGCGTCGATGGCGTTCCTCGGCGAGCTCGCCCGCTTCGGCCCCGCCGTCGAGGTCGTCGCGGAGGACGAGGCGGGCCGCCCCGACCTCGACGCCCTGCTGGGGGCACCGCAGGACGGCACCGCGGTCTACTGCTGCGGCCCGGAGGCCCTGCTCGGCGCCGTCGAGGAGCGGTGTCGGGTCTGGCCGGCGGGATCGCTGCACGTCGAGCGGTTCGCGGCGAAGGCCCGCGACGACAGCGACCTGCGCGCGTTCGACGTCGTGCTGCGCCGCTCCGGGCGGCGCCTCGAGGTCGGGCCGCTGGATTCCGCGCTCGACATCCTCGACGCGGCCGGCATCGCGATCCCGAACGCTTGCCGCGACGGCGTGTGCGGCAGCTGCGTCACCCGCGTCCTGTCCGGCGTGCCGGACCACCGCGACTCGCTCACCGAGCCCGGGCGCACCGACGTCGTGCTGCCGTGCGTGTCCCGGGCGGTCGGCCGCGAGCTGGTGCTCGACCTGTGACCCCCGTGACCTCCTGGGAGACGACCGTGACCGCAGTGCCCGACGCCGAGGCCCCGCGCCGAGCCCGCCGCCCCCGAACCGTCGCCCCGGTGGAGCCCGGGCCGCCCGTGCAGGACGGGGCCGACTGGGAGAAGTGGCCCACCTACGACGCGGCCGAGCTCGGCTTCCGCGACCACTGGTACCCCACCGTGTGGGCCCACCAGGTCGGCGCGAAGCCGGTGCCGGTCACCGTGTGCGGTGAGAAGGTCGTGCTGGTCCGCGACGGTGACACCGTGCACGGCCTGCACGACCGCTGCCCGCACCGCGGCGTGCCGCTCTCGCTCGGACGCCGCCAGTTCCCCGGCACGATCAGCTGCCCGTACCACGGCTGGACCTACGACCTCACCGACGGGAAGCTCTGCGCCGTCATCACCGACGGTCCGGACTCCCCCATCAGCGGCCGCGTCTCGGTGGCGACCTACCCGGTCGTCGAGCGGATGGGCCTGCTGTTCGTCTGGATCGGCACGCTGGCCGAGGGCGAGGAGCCGCCGCCGGTGGAGCGCGACATCCCCGCCGAGCTCACCGACAACGCGTTCGTCCTCGGCGGGCGCACCGAGGTCCGCGACGGCAACTGGCGCTTCGCCGCCGAGAACGGCTTCGACGAGGGCCACGCCAAGTACCTGCACAACACCGCGCTGTGGCGGCTGTTCAAGGTCATGCCGACGTGGAACGTCACCCGGATCGTCGAGCAGGACGGCTGGCTCGTCCGCGTGCAGGACGAGGTGCACTGGGAGGCGGAGTTCCCCGGGGTCGGCTCGTTCACCAACAAGCGCTGGTGGAAGCGCATGCCGCTGCCGGACCGTCCCGGCCGGAACGGCGACGCGAACCCGGTGATCGCGGGCCTGGACCTGCCGGGCTTCGTCTCCATCCGGCTGCCCGGCATCCTGCGCGTCGCCTACCCGCAGTTCGTCCACTACGAGTGGTACGTGCCGGTCGATGCCGACCACGTCCGGTACGTCCAGCTCATGGTGCGCTTCGAGACCGGAGCGAAGGCGCTGGCCTTCAAGGCGAAGTACCTCGCGGCGATCCGCTGGCTGTTCCACGGCCAGTTCACCGCGCAGGACGCCTGGATGGTCGACGTCATGGACTCCCCGCCCGAGCGGCTCTACCGCCCGGACCTCTCACTCACCGCGTGGCGGCGGCACGTGGAGCAGGCCGGACTCGTCCTGCAGCCCACCGCACCGCGCCGCGGGCACTGATGGCGCCGCCGGCACCGATGCTCCCGGCGCACGGCTGGACGGGCCCCGCGGACGGGCCCGCCACGCTCGTCCTGCACGGCGGCGGTCCCGGCTGCCACTCGGCGTCCGACTTCGCCGGGGTGCTCGCCCTGCGGGCGGACCGGCGCCACCTCCTCGTCGACCTGCCCCGCTACGGCGCGTCCGGCCCCTCGTCCGACGACGGGCCGGTGTTCACCGGGCACGCCCGCGCGCTGGCGGGGCTGCTCGACCGGCTCGACGTCGGGCCGGTCGACGTGCTCGCGCAGTCCCTGGGCGGGTCGGTCGCGCTGCGGCTGGCCGCCGACGAGCCCGCGCGGGTCCTTCGGATGCTCCTCATCGGCGCCACCCCGACCCCGGGACCCGGCATCGACCCGGCCGCGGGCGCGCGGGCCCGCGCCGACTACTACGGCGGCGACGGCCCGAGCCCGGAGGCGATGCGCCGCCTGATCGCCGGCCTGGAGTGGCACGACGGCCACGCTGTGCCCGACGCCACCGTGGCCGCCCGGTACCGGTCCAGCGTCACCCCGGTCGCCCTGGCCACCGCCACCGGCGGGCGGGGCGCCCCCGAGGACCTCGGCCCCGACCTGGCCCGCGTCACCGCGCCCGCGCTCGTCGTGTGGGGCCGGCACGACCCGTTCGCCGGGCCGGAGTACGCGGCGTTCCTGGCCGACGCCCTGCCCGCCGGCGACCTCGCCGTCCTCGGCCGCACCGCCCACCACCCGCAGGCCGAGCGGCCCGACGCCGTCGCCGCGCTGGCCTCCTCGTTCCTCGACCCCTCCCGGAGCCGATCGTGACCCGAACCGCACTGGCGCTCGCCGCCGGCCTCGCCACCGTGCTGGCCGCGCAGCGCACCGGCCTGCTCGCCCGGCTCGGGCGCGGCACCACCGTCCGCACCGTGCGGCCGCGCCCGTGAGCGCACCCCCGGCGCCCCGCACCGCGCAGCGGGAGTGGACCGAGGCCGCCTGGGCCCGCATCTCCCCCGCCCGGCTGACGGAGCTGGTGGTCGGCATGGTCGACATCCCCAGCCCCACCGGCGAGGAGGCCCCGCTGGCCCGCTGGCTCACCGGGCAGCTCGCGGACGCCGGACTGCAGGCCCGCTACCAGGAGGTCGACGACCGCCAGGGCAACGCCGTGGGCCGCCTGCGCGGCACGGGCGGCGGCGAGGACCTGCTCCTCTACGCCCCCATCGACACCCTCACCGTCGGCGACCCCGCCGAGGACGTCCCGTGGATCGGACCCGAGCTGCGCCCGGACATGGTGCCGCGCGCACAGGTCCACGGCGACCACGTCGTCGGCCTGGGCGCGAGCAACCCGAAGGGGCACGGCGCGGCCGTCGTCGCCGCGGCGGAAGCGATCGCGGCGGCGGGGATCCCGCTGCGCGGCGACCTCGTGGTGGGGCTCGGGGCGGGCGGCATGCCGACGAACGGGCGCACCGCCCGCGGGCTCACGCGCCGCAACGCCGGGCAGGGTGCGGGCTGCTCGTTCCTGCTGGAGCAGGGCGTCTGGGCCGACTACGCGGTGATCGCCAAGCCCGGCTGGGCCGTCGCGTGGGAGGAGGTCGGGCTCTGCTGGTTCGAGGTGCGCGTGCGCGGCAGCTTCTCCTACGTCGGCAGCCGCCACCGGATGCCCTACCGCAACCCGATCGCCCACGCCGCCACCGTGATCGACGCGCTCGAGCGCTGGTTCCCGGAGTACTCCGCCCGGCACACCGACGGGCTGGTGGCCCCGCAGGGCATCGTCGCCGCCGTCGAGGGCGGGTGGCCGCGGATGGCGTCGGTGACCCCCGCGCTGTGCCGCTTCCACGTCGACCTGCGCACCAGCCCCCGCTCGACGCCCGCCGAGGTGCGCCGCGAGTTCGGCGCGGCGCTGCACGCGATCACCGCCGCGCACCCGGAGATCGAGCTCGACTGGGACATGGTGCTCGCCATCCCCGGCACCCACACCCCCGAGGACGCGCCGGTCGTGGTGGCCGCGAAGGACGCGTGGGAGGAGCTGGCCGGGCGCCCGCACGAACCGATCGTGGCCAACAGCGGGGCCACCGACGCCAACATCCTGCGCTCCCGCGGCCTGCCGACGGCCCGGATCGGGATGGACCGCATCGGCCCCGACGCCCCGCTGCCACTGGACTTCCCGTCCGGCATGAACGTCGTCGACGTCCGGGAGGCCGTCCGGCTCACCCGCCACCTCGTGCACACGGCGATCAGCCTGTGCACCCGCGAGAGGACCGCCCCGTGAGCGAGATCGTGCTGGGTGTCGGTGCGTCGCACAGCACCCTGATGAACACCCACTGGGCCGAGGTCGACCACCTGCCCGACGCCCACGCCTTCCGCGACGGGCTGGCCGCGGCCCGCGACGCGCTCGCCGCCGCGCGGCCCGACGCCGTCGTCGTGCTGGGCTCCAACCACTTCCGCGGCATGTTCCTCGACCTCATGCCCGCATTCACCGTGGGCGTCGGCGAGGTGCTCGGCGCGGGTGAGGCCGGCACCCCGGGCGGGCCGCTGCCCGTCGACACCGCGCTGGCCCGCGCCCTCGTCGACGGGCTGGTCGACGCCGGGTTCGACCCCGCCTTCTCCCTGCGGCTCACCGTCGACCACGGGATCACCCACGCGCTGCAGCACCTGGTGCCCGACCTCGAGGTGCCGATCGTCCCGGTCGTGACGAACACGTTCGCGCCGCCGCTGCCGTCGCTGCGCCGCTGCCACGACCTGGGCACCGCGCTCGGGGCGGCGCTGCGCGCCGACGGCTCCGGCCGGCGGGTCGCGGTGATCGCGTCGGGCGGCCTGTCGCACCGGCTGCCGTGGCCCAAGTGGTTCGACGCGCTGAGCGACGACGACCGCTTCCTCGTGGAGGCCTGGCTCGACGGCCGCCACTCCTGGGGCGACTACGAGGTGCGGCGCCGCGAGATCATCCGCGCCGCGAAGCCCGACATCAACCCCGCCTTCGACGCCTGGTTCCTCGGCCTGCTGGAGACCGGCGACCTGTCGGCGGTGCTCGACCGCACCAGCGCCGAGATCGACGAGGAGGCGGGCAACGGCGCCCAGGAGATCCGCGCCTGGATCGCCATGACCGCCGCGCTGACCGGCACCGGCGGCCCGCCCACCGGCACCACCCTCGCCTACGCCGAGATCCCGCAGTGGCTCACCGGCATGGGCATCACCCTGCTCACCCCCGCACCGGAGAGGACGTCATGACCATCTGGACCGAGCTGGCCGGCACCGACATCGAGGTGTCGCACGCCCCCGTCGGCGGCACCCGCACCCGGGTGCTGCGCGCGGGCACCGAGGGCGAGCACGTCCTCATGCTGCACGGCACGAGCGGGCACCTGGAGGCGTTCGTCCGCAACGTCCCGGCGCTGTCGACGAAGTTCCGCCTGCACGTCCTCGACATGCTGGGCCACGGCTACACCGACAACCCCGGCGGCGACCTGCGGATCCCCCGCTACGTCGACCACGTGCTCGCCTACCTCGACAGCCGCGGCATCGAGCGCGCGAGCTTCGTCGGGGAGTCGCTCGGCGGCTGGGTCGCGGGCCGCCTGGCCGCCGACCACCCCGACCGCGTCGGGCGCCTGGTGCTCGTCGCGCCGGGCGGCACCGTCGCGAACCCCGAGGTGATGGACCGCATCCGCACCAGCACCCGCACCGCCGTCCTCACCGACGACCGCGCGCTCACCCGCCGGCGCCTGGAGCTGCTCATGCACGATCCGGCGAACGTCAGCGAGGAGCTCGTCGACGTCCGGCACGCGATCTACCACCGCCCCGAGTTCGTCGCCGGCATCGACGAGCTGCTGTGCCTGCAGCAGATGGACAACCGCACCGAGGACCTGCTCACCCCCGAGCAGATGGGCCGCATCACCGCGCCGACGCTGATCGTGTGGGGCGCGCAGAACCCCTTCGGCGACGTCCCGGAGGCGCACCGGATGCAGCAGAGCATCCCCGGCTCGGAGTTGGAGATCCTCCCCGAGTGCGGGCACTGGCCCCAGCACGAGCACAGCGCGCGGTTCAACCAGCTCGCCGCCGCGTTCCTGTCGTGAGGGTCGGCATCCGCGTCCCCCCGTGCGCCCCGGTGCCGGAGCTCGCCGCGTTCGCCGCCGAGGCGGAGCGGAGCGGCGTCGACGAGGTGTGGTTCCCGGACTCCCAGCTGCTCTGGCGCGACGTGTTCGCCGTGGCGTCGGCCGCCGTCGCCGCCACGGCGCGCATCACCGTCGGCACAGCGGTCGGCAACGTCGCCACCCGGCATCCGTCCGTCGTCGCCTCGGCGGCACGGACGGTCGCCGAGCAGGCCCCCGGCCGGTTCGTGCTGGGCCTGGGCGTCGGCAACAGCTCCGTGCTGCCGGTGGGGATCCCGCCCAGCACCGGGGCGGAGCTGCGGGCCGGGGTCGAGCAGGTCCGGTCGCTGCTCGCGGGGAACGAGGTGGCCTACCCCGGCGTGCGGTCGCGGTTGCGCGACCCGCGGCCGGTGCCGATCCACGTGGCGGCGAGCGGACCGCGCAACCTGCGGCTCGCCGGCGAGATCGCCGACGGCGCGATCCTGCTGTCCGGCGTCGCCCCCGCCCCGCTCGCGGCGGCGACCGCACGCGTCCAGGAGGGCGCCGCGGCGGCCGGGCGGGCCCCCGTCCCGATGACGGTGTCGGCGTTCTGCCGGGTCACCGACGACGTCGAGCGCGACGCCCGCGAGCTCAAGCCCATCTGCGCGGGCATCGCCCAGCACGGCGGCGCGGCCTCGCTGGCCCTGGCCGGCATCCGCGTCGACGTCCCGGCGCAGCTGCCCGGCGTGTACCCCGACCTCGTGCACGCCGAGGACTGGGCGGGCGCGGTCGAGGCCTGCGACCCGTACGTCTCCGACGCCGACGCCGTCGCCTTCGCCCGCGCGTTCTGCCTGTTCGGCACGCCGCAGGAGATCGTCACCCGGGTCACCGAGGCGGCCGCGGCCGGGGCCGACGCGGTGTTCCTGCAGCACGTCGGCTCCTACGACCTGCCCCGGACGCTCCTCGCGGACGTCGCCGAGCGCGTGCTGCCGCTGCTCGGCCGCCTCCCGGTGAGCAGCCCGTGACCCTGCTCGCGGACCTGGCGGTCCGGTCCCGGGCGGCCGCGCGCGACGCCGACCGGGCGGTGCTCGACGCGGCCGCGCGGCACGTGCTCGACACCGCGGGCTGCACGGTGTCCGGCTCCGCCCATCCGCTGGCCGCGCGCTGGGTGCCGCTGCTGACCGGCGCGCCCGACGGGATCCGGGCGATCGGGGCCCGCGGGCCGTGGCCCCTGGAGACGGCTGTCGAGATCGACGCGACCCTCGCCCACGTCGACGAGTTCGACCCGCTGCACGGCCCGGCCGGGGTGGCTCCGGGCGCCGTCGTCGTGCCCGCGGCGCTGCACGTCGGCCGCACGCTCGACGCCGGCGGGGAGCAGGTCCTGCGGGCGGTGGTCGCCGGGTACGAGGCCGTCGTGGAGGCGTCGCTGCGCTACGGCGGCCCCGCGCTGTACGCCGCGGGGTGGTGGCCGACGGCGCTGTTCGGGGCGCTCGGCTCGGCCGCGGTGACCGCCCACCTGCTCGGCCTCGACGAGCCCCGGACCACCGCCGCACTGGCGCTGGCCGCCGCCCAGCTGGGCGGCCTGCTGAGCGCCGACGACCTGGGCGACGCCCACTACCTGCTCTGCGGCCGCGCCGCCGCGCACGGCGTCCGCTCCGCCCGGGCCGCGGCGGCCGGCCTGACCGGCAGCGCGTCCCTGTTGGACGCCCCGGCCGCCGCCGCGCTGGGCCGCCCGCCCGAACCGGCGTCCCCGGACGGCGCGGCGCACCTGACCGGTACGGCCATCAAGTCCTGGCCGTGCGCGCGGCCGCTGCACACCGTGCTCGCCGCCCTCGAGGAGCTCGCCGCCGACGGCGTCGTGGCGGGGTCCGGTGAGGCGGTGCGGATCGCGCTGCCCCGGGCCGCGCTGCGGTTCGTCACCGCGGACCGGGCACCGGGCGGGCCCGCTGAGGCCGCGGCCAGCGCGGCGGTCGCGGTCGCCGGGGCGCTGGCCGGCCGGGCCCGCGAGCCGGGCTGGTACCGCGACCCGCAGGGGGCCGCCGACGTCGTGCTCGGCACCGATCCCGGGCTGGACGCCGTGTTCCCCGGCCGCTGGGGAGCCGTGGTCACCGTCGGGACGGCGAGCCGGCGGGTGCTGCTGGCCCCCGGTGACCCGGAGCGCCCGCTGCCGGACGCGGCCGTGCGCGCCAAGGCCGCCGGGCTGCTCGGCGTCGACGCGGCCGACCCGCGGATCACCGCCGTCCTCGGGCTCGGGGACGCGCCGCGCGCCGCGCCCGTCCTCGACGCCCTGCTCCCCCGCGACGCGCCGGTGCCCGGGCCGGGTCGCGTGATCCCCGGCACCCGTGGAACGCTTGTACCGGACGGTGTACCCCACCGCCCGAGGACGAGGAGGCACGATGGCGCGCGGTCGGACGGCCGGGGGACGCGACCCCCTGACCCCTGAGCGGATCATCGACGCCGCCCTGCTGATCTCCGACGCCGAGTCCGACCTGGACCGGCTCACCGTGCGGCGCCTCGCCGCCGAGCTGGGCGTCGGCACGATGACGCTCTACAGCTACTTCCGCAGCAAGGACGAGATCCTCGACGCGATGGCCGACCACGTGCTGGGCCGGATGCGACTGCCCGCCGAGCCCGCGGGCAGCCCGGCCGAGGCACTGCGGTCGGTGGCGGAGGCGTTCCTGGCCATGATGCGCGAGCACCCCAGCGTCGTGCGCCTGCTCGCCACCCGGATCACCAACAGCCGCACCGCCCTGCGCGGGGCGATGGAGTCGGTGCTCGCCCACCTCGTCGCCGCCGGCGTCCCCGGCCCCACCGCCGTGCGCTGCTACGGCTTCCTCATCACCTACGCCATCGGCTTCGTCAGCTACCAGACGCCGCGGCCGTGGGGACACCAGGACGTCGACGAGGCCGCGGAGGTCCGCCGCCAGCGCAGCCACTTCTACGCCGGGCTGCCGCGGGACGACTTCCCGCAGATGGTGGCGCTGGCCGACCACCTCGTCGACCTGCCGAGCGACGAGCAGTACCGGGCCGGCGTGGACGCGTTCGTCGAGTCCGTCGTGCGCGGGCTGCCCGCCTGAGCGGAGCCCCTTGACCCGCGGCAACGCGGTCGTACAAAGTACGGGAATGCACACGCTGGTCGTCAACGGTTCCCCGGTCGAGGTCGACGCCCCCGGGCTGCGGTCCCTCGCCGACGTCCTGCGCGGTGACCTCGGGCTGACCGCCGCCAAGATCGCCTGTGGGCGCGGCGAGTGCGGCGCCTGCACCGTCCTGGTCGACGGCCTGCCCCGGACGGCCTGCACGACGCCCGCCGCGCTGGTCCGCGGCGAGGTGTGGACGAGCGAGGGACTGGCCCAGGAGAGCGCCGACCTGCGGGCCCGCTTCGCCGACACCGGTGCGTTCCAGTGCGGGTTCTGCACCCCCGGCCAGGTCGTGCACGCCACGGCCCTGCTGCGCGGCGGGCTCGCCGATCTCGACCCGGACGAGCGCCGCGCCTGCGTGCGGCGGGCGATGTCGGGCAACATCTGCCGCTGCACCGGCTACCAGGCGATCGTCGAGTCGGTGTGTGGGGTCGCAGAGGACCGGGTCGCAGAGGACCGGGTCGCAGCGGACCGGGCGGCCCGGTGAGCATCGGCGACCGCGTCCGGCCGATCGACTGGGACGCCCGCAGCACGGGCCTCGTCTCGTTCACCGCGGACCTCCCCGGGACGCACCCGCCCGGTCCCGTCCTGCACGGCGCGATCCTGCGCTCCCCCGTGCCGCACGCCGAGATCACCGCGCTCGACGTCTCCGCCGCCCGCGCGCTGCCCGGTGTGCACGCGGTGATCACCGCGGCCGACTTCGCGCCCGGCATCCGGTACCTGCACCGGGGCGGGCCGCTGTCGGACCGGCCGCCCCTGGCCGACGGGGTGGTCCGCCACGTCGGGCAGGAGGTGGCGGCCGTCGCCGCCGAGACCCCGGAGCAGGCCACCACGGCGCTGCGAGCGATCCGGGTGCGCTACCGCCGCCGCCGCGCGCCCCTGTCGGTGGGCGAGGCCCTGGCGCGCGGGGCCGGGCGGTTGCACGAGCGGACCACCGCGGAGCCCAACGTGTCGATGCTGCTGCGCACCGACTGGGGCGATCCGGACGCCGGCCTGGCCGCCGCGGCGGTGTCGGTGACCGGGCGGTTCGTGCACCCGAGCGTGGCCCACGCCTGCATGGAGCCGAGCACGACGCTCGCCGCGTGGGACGCCGGGCGCGGTGTGGTGGAGCTGTGGACCTCGACCCAGGCCCCGTGGTTCATCGCCAAGGAGGTCTCGCACCTCCTCGGCCTCGAGCACGAGCAGGTGATCTGCCGCGAGGTCGCCGTGGGCGGCGGGTTCGGGCAGAAGTCGAAGGCGTCCGAGCACGAGGTGCTGGCGGCGGCCCTGTCCCGCGCGGCCGGACGGCCGGTGCTCGTGGAGCTGAGCCGGGAGGAGGAGTTCGGCGCGAACAAGCCGCGGCACCGCTTCGAGACCGTGCTGACCACCTCCGCCGACGCCGACGGCGTACTCCGGGCACTGGAGGCCGATGTCGTCGTCGACAACGGGTCCTACAACCACATGGGCACGTCGGTGATGGGCGTCGGCGTCATCACGCTGGGCTCGATGTACCGGCCCGACGGCGTGCGCCTCACCGCGCGGCTCGTCGACACCGCGACCCAGCCCGGCGGCCAGTTCCGGGGCTACGGGACGCCGCAGGTGTCGCTGGCGATGGAGCAGCAGGTCGACGAGATCGCCGGGCGCCTCGGGATCGACCCGATCGCGCTGCGGCTGCGCAACCTCGCGCCCGAGCACGCCACCGCGCTGTGCGGCTACGAGGTCACGACCTCCCGACTCGGCGACTGCCTGGTCGCGGTGCGCGACGGCCTCGACTGGGACCGGGCGCGCGCGGAGCGGCCGGCGGGCCCCGTCGCCCGCGGGTGGGGCGTCGCGGCGGGCACCCACGGCAGCGGTGCCTTCGCCTACGAGCACGCCGACCGCAGCGACGCCGCCGTCGACCTGTTCGCCGACGGGCACGCCCGCGTCCGCTACGGCGGCACCGACGCCGGCACCGGGCAGAGCACGATCCTCGCCCAGATCACCGCGCACGAGCTGGGCCTCGACGTCGCCGATGTGGCGGTGCTGTCCACCGACTCCGAGCGCACCCCGTTCGAGCTGGGTGCCTGGTCCTCGCGGGGCACCCACATGACGGGCTCCTCGGTCGGGCGGGCCGCGCGCGAGCTGGCCGACCGGCTGCGCGGCATCGCCGCGGCGAAGCTCGGCGTCGACGCCGGCGCGGTGCGGCTCACCGGTGGGCGGGCCGTGTCCGGCGACGACGCGGTCGACCTGGGCGACCTCGTCGGGCTGGCCGACGACGCGGTCGACGGCGTGCTGAGCCACGAGACGACCTACCGCGTCACCGGCACCGAGATGCTCACCCCGGACCGCGACACCGCCAACCTCTCCCCCAGCTACGCGTTCGCCGCCCACGGCGCCGTCGTCGACGTCGACCGCCGGACCGGGCGGATCCGGGTCGTCGACTACCTGGCCGCGCACGACGTCGGTCGGGCGATCAACCCCACCGCCGTGGAGGGCCAGATCGTCGGCGGGGCCGCGATGGGCCTGGGCGCGGCGCTCGGCGAGGAGCTCGTGCGCGACGGCGGCCGCGTCGTGAACACCAGCTACCTGCACTACGCCCTGCCCCGCAGCGCCGATCTCCCGTCGGTGCGCGCGCACGTGGTCGACAACCACGACGCGGCCGGCCCGTACGGAGCGAAGAGCGTCGGCGAGATGTCGATCATCCCGCCGGGGGCGGCGGTCGCCAACGCCGTGCACGACGCCGTCGGCGTCCGCATCCGCGAGCTGCCGATCACCCCGGACAAGGTGCTCACCGCGCTCGCCGCCCAGGAGGGCCGCGTCCGCGACCACCGCATCCGGTTCCGGCCGGACCGCTGGTGGGTCGCGGCGATCCGCTGGCTCTACCCGCGCGGCCTGCACCACGTCCTCGACCGGTACGGCACCTGGCCGGGCCGCCTGCGCGGCGGCCCCGCGCCGCAGCCCGTGCTGCACGCCCCCATCGAGCTGGGCGACGCGCTCGCACTCCTGTCCGCGCCCGGCGCGATGCCGCTGGGCGGGGCCACCGACGCGCCCGTCGAGCGGCGGCGGGAGACCCGCCCCGCGCCGGTGCTCGTGTCGGTTGCGGCCGTCACCGGCCTGCGGGGCATCGGCCGCACCTCCGACGGGCTGCGCATCGGGGCCGCCGTCACCCTCGCCGAGCTGGCCGCGCACGCCGACACCCCGCACGCGCTCGTCGAGGCCGTCTCGACGATCGCCTCGCCGCAGGTGCGCAACGCGGCCACGGTCGGCGGCAACCTGGTGCAGGCCAAGCGCTGCTGGTTCTTCCGCAACGGCTTCGACTGCTACAAGCGCGGCGGCGCCACCCGTCCCTGCTACGCCGTCCTCGGTGACCACCGCTTCCAGCACGCCGCGGTCGACGGACACCGCTGCCAGGCCGTGACGCCGTCGGACCTGGCGACGGTCCTCCTGGCCCTCGACGCCACCGTCGAGGTCGACGGCGACCGCCGCGTCCCGATCGGCGAGTTCTGCACCGGTCCGGGCGAGACGGTGCTGCGCGACGGCGAGCTCGTCACGGCCGTCACCGTGCCCGCGGCCGCCCTGCTGCGGCACACCGCGTTCGCCAAGCTCGCCCTCTACACCGGCGACTTCGCCACGGCGTCCGTCGCGCTCGCCGCCGAGCGGGCCGACGACGGCTCCTGGCGCGACGCCCGGATCGTCCTGGGGGCGATGGCCCCCGTTCCGCTGCGGATGCCCGCGGCCGAGCGGGAGGTCCTCGCCGCGGGTGCCGTCACGCCGGCGGCGGTCCGGCGGGCCGTCGACCGCGAGCTGGAGCGCACGGCCCATCCCCTGCCCGGCAACGCCTGGAAGGTCGACGCCGCCGCCGGGCTGGCGGAACAGGCCGCGGAGCAGCTCACACCGCCGCGGGACCTTGACGGCGTGCACAGTGCCGTACATAGTACGGAGCAGATCCCGGGTCGCTGACCAGGACCGGACGACACACGAACGTCATCCAGGCAACACCTCCACCCACTACCGTACTTAGTACGGTCCCAGGGACGCATCGAGCAGTGACGCCACCACCGAGCAGTGAGGACCCCATGACCACGCTCTCCCGGCCCGACGCACGGGCCACCGGGACGTCGGAGCAGCCGCCCCTGCTCGCCATCCGCGACCTCGCCAAGCAGTACTCCCCCGGCGGCCCGTACGTGTGCCGCGAGCTGTCGTTCGAGGTGCACCGCGGCGACTTCGTGGCCATCGTCGGCCCGTCGGGCTGCGGCAAGTCCACGCTGCTGCGGATGATCAACGGGCTGCTCACCCCGACCACCGGGGAGGTGCTGCTCGACGGTGCCCCGGTCACCGGGCCGCCGCCGGAGATGGCGCTGGTCTTCCAGGACTACACGCGGTCGCTGTTCCCGTGGCTCACCGTCGCCGGCAACGTCGCGTTCCCGCTCGCGAAGCGTGCCGACCTCGACGCGGCGGCGAAGCGGACCCGCATCGACGAGGCGATCTCCGCCGTCGGGTTGGCCGGGTTCGAGGACTACCACCCCTACGAGCTCTCCGGCGGGATGCAGCAGCGCGTGGCGATCGCCCGCGCGCTCGCGTTCCGGCCGCAGATCCTCCTGCTCGACGAGCCCTTCGCCTCCGTCGACGCGCTGACCCGCGAGAGCCTCGAGGACCTGCTGCTCGCCATCCAGGACCGCTACGCCGACGAGGGCATCACGATGCTGCTCGTCACCCACGACATCGACGAGGCGGTCTACCTCGCCGACCGCGTCGAGGTCCTGAGCCCGCCGCCGTGCCGGGTCGTCAGCGACCTGACGATCGACCTCACCCGGCCGCGCAACCAGATCCGCACGCGCGGCGAGGCCCCGTTCCTCGCCGCACGCGCCGCGATCCACGAGCTCGTCGGGCTCGACCAGCAGCGCGCCGCCGGCGCCTGACCCGCACCCGCCCCACCACGGAGGACCCCATGACCCCGATCCCCGGCGCCCTGCGCGCCCGCCGCCTCGCCGGCACCGCGACCGCGCTGATCGGCGCCGTCGTCCTCACCGCGTGCGGCGGCGCCGCCCCGGTCACCGGCGACGACGGCCGGATCGCCCTGACGATGGCCACCGTCGCGTCCGACTCCTGCGCGCAGGGGTTCTTCGGCGTCGACCAGGGCATCTTCGCCGCCCACGGCATCGACGTGACGCTGAACGTCGTCGCCGGCGTGCCCGAGCTCGCCGCCGCCGTCACCTCCGGCCAGGCCAACGTCGCCTGCAGCGCGCCCACCGCCATCGCCAGCGGCGTGAGCCAGGGCCTGCCGTTCACCATGATCGCCCCCGGCATCGCCTACACGCGCGACAACCCGGGGTCGAACCTCGTCGTCCCGGCCGGCAGCCCCATCGGCGACGTGGCCGACCTGGCCGGTACGACCGTCGCGGTGAACGCGCTCAACACCCTGCCGCACCTGGCGAGTCGGGCGATGCTGCAGGACTCCGGCGTCGACCCGGAGAGCGTCACGTTCGTCAACCTCCCCTTCCCCAACATCGCCCAGGCGATGGAGACCGGGCAGGTGCAGAGCGGGCTGCTGCAGTCGCCCTTCACCGAGAACGCGGAGGCCGCGGGCGGCCGGAAGATCGCCAGCCCGTACGACTTCGTCAACGGCGGTGAGCCGTTCGTCTACACGGTGTGGTTCGGCACGACCGAGTTCGCCGGGCAGAACCCCGAGGCGGTCGCACAGCTCCGCGAGGCGATGGCCGAGGTGAGCGAGTGGGCCAACGACCCCGCCAACGCCGACGCTCGCCGCGCCAGCCTCGCCGCGGCCACCGGCCAGACCGCGGCCACCGCGAGCACCGCCCCGCTGTCGAACTACGGCACCGAGCTCACCCCGGAGCTGATCCAGAGCCAGCTCGACCTGCAGGTGCGCTTCGGCACGCTGCCCGAGCCGGTCGACGCCGCCACCCTGATCGCCACGGGCACGTCGTGACCGTCGCGCCAGCCGCACCGGGCCGGGCAGGGACCCGCCCGGGTGCGGTGGCCACCGGGCGCCTGCGCGGGGTCAACCTGCGCGGGGCCGCGTTCGTCGTCGGGCTGGTGCTCGTAGGCGAGGCCGGCACGGTCCTGCTGGGCTCGCGGTTCTTCCCGCGGCCCAGCCAGGTGGCCGTGGCGCTGGTCGAGCAGTTCGCCGACGGCCGGCTCACGGCCGCGCTGATCGGCACCCTGGCCAGCGTCGCCGCCGGGCTCGCGATCGCGACCGTCGTCGGCGTCACGCTCGGGCTCCTGCTCGGCAGCTCGCAGTGGCTCTACGCCACCTTCCGCTGGGTGATCGAGTTCCTGCGCCCGCTGCCCTCGGTGTCGCTGGTGCCGTTCGCGATCCTGCTGCTCGGCGTCGGCCCCGTCACCACGACCGCCGCCGCGGCGTACGCGGCGCTGTGGCCGGTGCTGTTCAACACCTACTACGGGGTGCGCGACGTGAACCCGGTCGCGATCGACAGCGCCCGCACGTTCGGGCTGAGCCGTGCGGAGGTCCTGCGCCGGGTCGTGCTGCCGCTGGCCCTGCCCGGGGTCCTCACCGGGATCCGGGTGGCCTCGGCGATCGCGCTCGTCCTGGTCATCACCGTCGAGCTGCTCACCGCGGCGGGCGGCGTCGGCTACTTCATCTCGTTCATGCAGTCCGCGATCCGCGTGCCGGAGATGTACGCGGGGGTGCTCGTCGTGGGCGTGCTCGGCTACCTGATCGCCCTGGGCGTGCAGGCGCTGGAACGCGGGCTGCTGTTCTGGAACCGTCCTGGAGGCGAGCGATGACCACCACCACGCCCACACGGCGGGCGCGGCCCGCGCGCAACGGCTCGACCGTCCCTGGCTGGGTGTCCGCCGTCCTGCCCGTCGTGCTGCTCGCGCTCTGGGAGCTGGCCGGACGGGTCGGCGGCAGCGTCTACCTGCCGCCGCTGTCGCGGGTGCTGGGCCGCTTCGCCCGCGACTGGTTCCCCGACGTCGTCGTGCACGACCTGCTGCCGAGCCTCGCCCGGTTCGCGGCGGGGTTCGTCCTCGCCGCGGCGGTCGGGATCGTGCTCGGCCTGGCCATCGGCACGTTCCGCACGCTCGACGACTACCTCCGCCCGACGCTGGAGTTCCTCCGCGCCCTGCCCGCCGTGGCGATCCTGCCGGTCGCGGTGTTCGTGCTCGGGCTCGGCAACGCCATGCGGATCGCCGTCATCGTGTTCGGGGTGGTGTTCCCGGTGCTGGTCAACGCCACCGCCGGGGCGCGCTCGGTGCGCCCGGAGCGGGTCGACGCCGCCCGCATGTTCGGGCTGTCGCGCGTCGACATCGCCCGCCGGGTCGTGCTGCCCTCGGCCCTGCCGATGATCTCGGCCGGGCTGCGGGTCGCGCTGCCGATCGCCCTGATCATGACCGTGGTGTCGGAGCTGGTCGGCGGGCAGAACGGTCTCGGCTTCTACCTGACCTCGCACCAGCAGATGTTCGACATCCCGGCGATGTTCACCGCGGTGATCGTGCTCGGCGTGCTGGGCAACCTGCTCAACGCTGCGTACTCGGCCGCCGAGGACCGGGTGCTGCACTGGGCCCGCCACGCCTGAGGGCGGCCTCAGCCCGGGCCGGGCAGCCCCAGGTAGGCGAGCGCGTTGGCGGTGAGGTCGACGCCCGGCGGGAGCACCGCTGCGCTCCGCGCCCGCTCGACCGACGCGATCGACAGCGCCATCTGGTCGGGGAAGAACGGGGCGTCGCTGCCCAGCAGCAGGCGGCCGGGGCCGAAGCGGTGCACGAGCAGGCGCAGGTGCTCGTCGTCGAAGACGAGGGTGTCGGCGTAGAGCAGGCGGACCAGCTCGTCCCGGCGCGCCGGGTCCCCCGTGACGCCCCCGCGGGCGGCGGCCACGCGCAGCCGCGGGTAGGCCCACGGGAACGCGCCGCAGCCGTGGGCCAGGGCCACCCGCAGGTCCGGGTGCCGCTCCAGCACCCCGCCGAACACGAGAGCGCCCGCCGCGAGCGCGGTGTCGGCGAGCATGCCCAGCCCCAGGTCGTAGGGCGGGCCGGTGCGGCGCAGGACGCCGCGTCCCTCGTCGACGGGGTGGACGAGCACCGCGCTGCCGGTGGCGGCGAGCGCGGCCCACACGGGGTCGAGCGACGGGTCGTCGAGGTCGCGCTCCCCCACCCGCGTGCCGATCTCGACGCCGAGCAGGCCCGCGGCGCGGCTGCGGTCGAGCTCGGCGACCGCGGCGCGGGCGTCGTGCAGCGGCAGGCAGGCCAGCCGAGCAGCCGGCCCCCGGACGCGGCGCAGGCCGCCACGATCGCGTCGTTCCGGGCGCGGGCGTACGCGGGGTCCCCGACCGCGTGCTCCATCGCCACCGGGACCGGCGAGACCACCTGGTGGGTCACCCCGGCGAGGTCCATCTCGGCGAGGCGGCGCGGGACGTCCCACAGCGTGGCGGTGACGCGGCGGAACAGCGCGTCGCCGCGCAGGATCCGGCCGCCGTCCCCGTCGTCGATCACCAGGTGCGGCGCCGACGGGGGGCCGCCCGGGTCCATGTGGTGGGCGTGGACGTCGATCGTCGCGGGGGTGGGGACCGTCATCCCGCGATCGTCCCGCGGGGGCGGACCCGGTGCGGACCCGGCGTCGGGACGACCGGGGCGCACGAGAACGGGCGGCCCCGTGGCGGGACCGCCCGTTCCGGTCGGGTCAGGAGGACTGCTCGGTGAACGGCGTCTCCAGCGGCGCGACGCCCGCGGAGGTCTCGTACGGGTTGGCGTAGGGCAGGGGCTCGTCGTTGCCCGGGGTGACGGTGTCGAACACGCCGTCGAGGTTCGTGTCGTCGAAGACGACGTCGGCCAGGCCGTCGCCGTCGGCCGCCACCGCGATGACGTCGGCGGTGAACTCGCCGTCGCCGGGGGTGTTGTCGAACGCGGCGACGTCGTCGTAGAAGTCGCCGTCGACGTCGGTCAGGACGGCGTCGATCTCGCCGTCGCCGTTCGAGTCGATCTGGGTGGTCTCGGTGTAGCCGTCGCCGTCGAGGTCGACGTACTCCTGCGTCGAGGCGCCGGGCTCGGCGGGCAGGTCGAAGTCGGGCTCGGGGGTCGGCTCGGGGACGAAGCTCTCGGACATCGGGTCCTCCAGGGGCGGGCTGCGGTGGGCTGTCATGGAACAGGACGCCGTACGGGCCGCCGGTGTTACACCGCACCCCCGAGGAGTTCGTGTCCGCAGGAGGCCGGGCGTCAGCCGACCCGCATCGGCAGTGATCCCCACGCCCGCATCGTGTTGTTGTGGTGGCGCCGGGTCGGGCCCGCGATCTCGATCGTCGCGACGCGGCGGGCGAGTGCGTCGAGCAGGCACTCCGCCTCCAGCCGCGCGACGTGCTGCCCGACGCACTGGTGGATCCCGAAGCCGAAGCCGAGGTGGCCCGACGGGTCGCGGGACAGGTCGAAGGCCTCCGGGTCGGTCCAGCGGCGGGGGTCGTGGTTGGCCGAGGCCAGGAACATGAGGATCTTCTTCCCGTCCGGGATCACCGCGTCGCCCACACGGACGTCGGTGGTGGCGGTGCGGAAGAACGTCTGCACCGGCGAGCCCCAGCGGATCGCCTCGTCGAACGCCACGCGGGCGAGCTGCGGCTCGGCGCGCAGGCGCCGCCAATGCTCGGGGTGCGTCGCGAACGCGTGCAGCACGGTGGCGAGGGCCTGCACGGTGGTGTCGACGCCCGCGGAGAGCAGGGAGCGCACGACGAGCGGCGCCTGCTCCGCGGTGATCTCCCCGCGGTCGGCCGCGGCCCAGATCCGGGCGCCGAAGCCGTCGGGGGCGAGGACGTCGCGGGCGCACTGCGCGTTCACCCACGCCCCCAGCTCGGGCGCCCGGTGCGCGGCGGCGGCGACGAGGTCGTTGTGCGGGCCGAAGGCGTTGAACAGGAAGTCGCCGTAGGGCAGCAGGTTCTCGCGCCCCTCGTCGGGGATGCCGACGGCGTCGGGGAAGACCCGCAGCGGGAACGCCTCGGCGAGCTTGGGCACGGCGTCGAACTCGTCGCCCGCGGCGAGCAGGGCGTCGACGAGCTCGTCGGCGACCGCGCTCCACCGCTCGCGCAGCCGGCGCAGCTCGCGCGGTGCGAGGATCCCGGCCAGCACGCGGCGCGGGGCGTCGTGCCGGGGCGGGTCGGACTCCAGCAGCAGGCTCGGCGGGCGCCACGGCGGCTCGGTGCGGAAGTTCGACAGCCCGACACCCGCCCCGGACTGGAAGCCCTGCCAGTCGCGCAGCGCCGCGTGGACGTGCTCGTAGCGGCCCATCGCGTAGACGTCGTAGCGGCTCAGGTGCACGACCGGGCCGGCGTCGCGCAGGTCGGCGTGGAACGGCAGCGGGTCCTCGAGGACCTCGGGGCCGAACGGGTCGGCGTCGCTGGTCGGGAGCAGGGTGGCGGTCACGGGATCTCCTACAGGTCGAGCACGAGTCGGTCGGAGCACGAGCGCGAGACGCACAGGAACATGCAGTCGCCCGCCGCCCGCTCGTCGTCGCGCAGCAGCGAGTCGCGGTGGTCGGGCGTCCCCTCCAGCACCTCGGTCTCGCAGGTGCCGCAGGTGCCCTGGCGGCACGACGACAGGACGTCGACCCCGGCGTCGCGCACGGCGTCGAGGACCGTCCGGTCCGGTCCCACCGAGACGGTGGCGCCGGTGCGGGCGAGTACGACGTCGAACGGCCGGTCGCGGACGGGCGCGCCCTGCTCCCGCGCGACGAACCGCTCGGTGCGCAGCGCGTGCTCGGGCCACCCGGCGCACGCCGACTCCACCGCGTCGAGCAGCGGGCCGGGGCCGCAGCAGTAGACCGCGACGCCCTCGCGCGGCTCGCCCAGCCAGCGCGGCAGGTCGAGGCGGCCGTGGCGGTCCTCGGGGAGCACGTGCACCCGGTCGCCGTGGGACTCCAGCTCGTCGAGGAACGCCATCGACCCGCGGCGCCGGCCGCCGTAGACCAGCGTCCAGTCCGCGCCGAGCAGGTCGGCCTGGCGGACCATCGGCAGCAGCGGCGTGATCCCGATGCCGCCCGCGACGAACAGGTAGCGCTCCGAGGGCACGAGCGGGAAGTTGTTGCGCGGGCCGCCGACGCCGACGACGTCGCCGACCGCGAGCACGTCGTGCACGTAGGCGGACCCGCCGCGCCCGGCCGGTTCGCGGAGCACCCCGACGCGGTAGGTGCGGGCGTCGAACCGGTCGCCGCACAGGGAGTACTGCCGGGTCGTGCCGTCGGGCAGGTGGAGGTCGATGTGCGCGCCCGGCGTCCAGTCCGCCAACCGCGCGCCGCCCGGGTGGGCGAGGGTCAGGACGACCACGCCGTCGGCGGCGACGTCCTTCGCCGTCACGCGGAGCGCGTCACCCGCCCGCGTCGCGTCTGCAGCCGTCACGAGCACCTCCGCGTCGATGGAGGTCGAGGATCGCGTGCCCGACCGCCCCCGCGGGGGCGGCTCTCACTCAGTGAGAGGCAGGCTCCGGGAGATCCCGCGCGCCGCCGCCCGCAGGACGGGCACCACGGCCCGCCCGGAGTCGTCGTTGGGCACGACGGCCGCGAGCGCCGCGACGACCCGCCGCGCCCCGTCGGCGACGGGGACGGCGACGCCGAGCGCGTCGTCGTGGATGTGGCCGGGGCACAGGACGAACCCGTCGCGGCGGACGTCGGCCAGCGTCCGGCGCAACCGGTCCGCGGTGGTGATCGTCTGCGCGGTGTAGCGGCGCAGCGGCCCGGCCAGCACCGACTCCTGCACGTCGTGCGGGGCGTGGGCGAGCAGCACCAGCCCCGACGACGACGCGTGCAGCGGCAGCCGGCCCGCGATCCGGGTGTAGTTGATCACCGAGCCGGGCGCGCTGAGCCGCTCGACGAACAGGACCTCGCTGCCGTCGCGCACGCCGAGCTGGACGTGGTGCCCGACGACGGCGTGCAGGTCCTCCAGGAACGGCATGGCGGCGTCGCGCAGCGACAGCGTCGGCGACGCGCGCATCGCCAGCTCCCACAGCCGGACGCCGACCCGGACCCGCCGGTCCGGGTCACGGGCCAGCAGCCCGTGCTCGACGAGCTCGGCGACCAGCCGCGACGCCGTGGCCAGGTGCAGGCCCGACCGGGCGGCGATGTCGGAGACCCGCAGGGTCCGGTCGTCCGGGCCGAACGCGTCGAGGATCCGGACGGCGCGCGTGAGCACCGACTCGCCGGGCCCCGACCGCCGACCCTGCACCGGCGTCAGCGGCCCTGGTAGGTCGCCCGGCCCGGCCCGTCGGCCAGGAAGGACGCCACCGCACCCCGCAGGTCGTCGGTGCCGAACAGCGGGCCCGACACCGCGGGCAGCACCGCGTCGGCCGCGCGCACCCCGTCGCGCACCGCGGTGGTGACGAGCGTCTTCGTGGCCGCGTGCGCCACCGTGGGGCCGGCCGTGATCCGCTGCGTGAACTCCCGCGCCGCCGCGGCGAAGCCGTCGTCGGGCAGCACCCGGTTCACCACGCCCCACTCCCGCAGCACCGACGCCGGGTAGCGCTCGCCGGTGAACACCAGCTCCTTCGCCCGGGCGGGGCCGGCCCGCTCGGCGAGGCGCTGCGGCCCGCCCATCGACGGGGTGAGCCCGACGACGATCTCCACCAGCCCGAACGACGCCCCCTCGGCGGCCAGCAGCAGGTCGCAGGCCAGCGCGATCTCGAAGGCCGCGGTCAGGGTCAGCCCGTGCGCGGCGAAGACGGTGGGGACCGGCAGCTCCTCGATCGTCTGCGCGACCCGGATCAGCCGGGCCCACAGGGCGGTGCCCCGTCCGACCGGGTCCGGGCCCTCCGCGATCTCGCCGAACGCCTGCACCTGCACCCCGGCGGAGACGACCTTGCCGCGGGCCTCGACCAGCACGCCGCGGGCCCGGTCGGGCCGGCCCGGTGCCGTCAGCCCGACCAGCTGCGCGACGGCGTCCTCGAACCCCGCGAACACGCTCTCGTCGAACAGGTTGAGCGGGGGGCGGTCCAGGACGACGACGGCGAGGTCGCCGTCGCGCTCGATCCGGACCGGGGCGGTGTCGGGGGTGCTCATGCCCGGATCCTCCCCGACGCGCCCTCAGCGCGCGGGCCGGACCGTCCCGGTCACCGCCCCGAAGGAGATCCGGCCCCCGCCCGCCCCCGGCGCGGTCGCGGAGATCGTCACCTCGTCGCCGTCGAGCAGGAACGTGCGCTCCTCCCCCGCCACGGTGACGGGCTCCCGCCCGCCCCAGGTCAGCTCGATGAACGCACCGCGCTGGTGCCGCTGCGGCCCGGAGACCGTGCCGGAGGCGAACAGGTCGCCGGTGCGCGCGGAGGCGCCGTTGACCGTGAGGTGGGCGAGCATCTGCGCCGGGGACCAGTACATCTCGCGGTACGGCGGCCGCGAGACCTCCTCGCCGTTCCACTCCACGACCATCTCGACGTCGAGCCCCCACGGCTCGCGGCCGCGCAGGTACGGCAGCGGTTCCGGATCCTGTGCCGGCAGTGGGACGCGCGCGTCGTGCAGCGCCGCGAGCGGCACCACCCACGGCGAGACCGACGTCGCGAAGCTCTTGCCCAGGTGCGGGCCGAGCGGCACGTACTCCCAGGCCTGCAGGTCGCGCGCCGACCAGTCGTTGACCAGGACCGCGCCGAAGACGTGGTCGGCGAACGCGTCGACGCCGATCCGCTCGCCCAGCCGGGACCCGGCCCCGACGACGAACCCGAACTCGGCCTCGATGTCGAGCCGGGCGCTCGGGCCGTAGGTCGGTGCGTCGTCGGCGGGCGCCCTGCGCTGCCCGCACGGCCGGACGATCTCCGTGCCGGAGACCACCACCGTGCCCGCGCGGCCGTGGTAGCCGACCGGGAGGTGCTTCCAGTTCGGCATGAGCGGCTCGGAGTCGGGCCGGAACAGCCGCCCGAGGTTCGTCGCGTGGTGCTCGGAGGCGTAGAAGTCGACGTAGTCGGCCACCTCGAACGGCAGGTGCAGCGCGACGGACCCCACCGGGTGCCGCGCCGACGCGGGGACGTGGCCGGCGAGGAGGTCGGTGAGCCGCGCCCGGACCTCCGCCCAGCGCGCGGGGCCCTGGGCGAGGAACGGGTTGAGCGACGGCGCGGCGAACACGTCGTCGTCCAGGACCGCGGCGACGTCGACGACCGCGTCCCCCAGCCGGACCCCGACGCGCGGCGCCGCGGACCCGACCGAGTAGACGCCGTAGGGCAGGTTGTCGAGCCCGAACCCCTCGGGATCGGCGATCACGCGGGGCCCCGTCCCGACCAGCTCCACGCGTAGGTCCCGTCGTCGACGGCCCGGCCGCCCTCGCCCAGCTCCAGAGGGCGGAACGTGTCGACCATGACGGCGAGCTCGTCGAAGTGCTCCGCGCCGATCGAGCGCTCCGTGGCGCCGGGCTGCGGGCCGTGGCTGTGCCCGCCGGGGTGCACGCTGATCGAGCCCTGCCCGATCCCGGAGCCCTTGCGGGCCTCGTAGTCGCCGCCGCAGTAGAACATGATCTCGTCGGAGTCGACGTTGGCGTGGTAGTAGGGCACCGGGATCGACAGCGGGTGGTAGTCGACCTTGCGCGGCACGAAGTTGCAGATCACGAAGTTGCCGCCCTCGAACACCTGGTGCGCGGGCGGCGGCTGGTGCACCCGGCCGGTGATCGGCTCGAAGTCGCCGATGTTGAACGTGTACGGGTAGAGGCAGCCGTCCCAGCCCACGACGTCGAACGGGTGCGTCGGCACGACGTAGCGGGTGCCGGTGATCCCGGAGCCCCCGCGGTGCTTGACCAGCACCTCCACGTCGGTGCCCTCGACGAGCAGCGGCCCGACGGGGCCGTGCAGGTCGCGCTCGCAGTACGGGGAGTGCTCCAGGAGCTGCCCGTAGCGCGAGAGGTAGCGCTTCGGCGGGGCGATGTGCGAGTTGGCCTCGATCGCGTAGAGCCGCAGCGGCTCGCTGCCCGTCGGCACCCAGCGGTGGGTGGTGGCGCGGGGCAGGACCACGTAGTCGCCCTGCCGCGCGTCGAGGGAGCCGAAGACCGTCTCGACGACCGCGGTGCCGGACTCGACGTACACGCACTCGTCGCCGACGGCGTTGCGGTAGAGCGGGCTCGCCTCCCCCGCCACGACGTAGGACAGCCGGACGTCGGTGTTGCCCAGGACGAGCCGGCGGCCGGTCACGGCGTCGAGGGCCTTCCACGCGTCGTCGTCGAACAGGTCGTGCAGCTTCAGGTGCCGCGGCACCAGCGGGGCGTTCGGCGTGGTGGTGAGGTCGCCGACGTCCCACACGGTGGCGTCGACGATCGCCGAGGGGATGCCGCGGTGGTAGAGCAGCGAGGAGTCCGAGGAGAACCCCTCCTCCCCCATCAGCTCCTCGTAGTACAGGCCGCCCTCGGGCGTGCGGTGCTGGGTGTGCCGCTTGGGCGGGATCTCACCGGCTCGCCTGTAGTGCGCCATCGTGGCTCTCCTCCTCCGGTGACGGGGTGTGCGCGACGGCGCGGTGCAGCGCCGCGGTGATCTGTCCTGCGGTCGGGTCGACGAGCACGGCGGCGACGTGCGCGTCCGGTCGGACGACCCACACCTCGCCCGGCCGCGCGGCCAGCGCCGCCCCGAGCGTGCCATCCGGGTCGACGTCGGGCAGGGCGAGCACGCGGACCGGGCCGCCGGCCCCCGCCACCGCGTCCGCGGGGCCCGGCCCGGCGTCGGCGGTGAGCAGCAGGAACCCGTCACGGGCCAGCGCCCGGATCCGCCCGCCCGGCACGGTGACCGGGGCGTCGGGCAGCAGGACGCCCGGACCCGCCGGCGGCACCTGTCCGCGGGGCGGGCGCCCGGTGAACGGCCGGTCGGCGCTCGGCGTGGTCAACGGCGAGTCGACGTACCAGAACGGCTCCGCCAGCCGGCCCGAGTCGACACGGGCCCGGACCGCGGGATCGGCCGCCGCCCCGGCCAGCACCTCGGCGCGGTGCCGGGCCCTGGCCTCGTCCGGCGGGACCAGGAAGTCCATCGTCGCGGTGGTGACGGCGATGTTCTCCCGCGCCGCCGCGTGCCGCTCGTCGTGGTAGGTCTCCAGCAGGTGCTCCGGCGCCCAGCCGTGCCCGACGTAGGCGATCTTCCAGGCCGCGTTCTCGGCGTCGGCGACGCCGGAGTTGAGCCCGCGAGCCCCGAACGGCGACACCAGGTGCGCGGCGTCCCCGGCGATGAGGACGCGGCCGCAGCGCATCCGGTCGACGCAGCGGGAGTGGAACCGGTACACCGACTTCCAGACGATCGTGTAGTCGACGTCGCCGACGATCCGCCGGATCCGCGTGTCCAGTGCGCCGGACGCGACCTCGGCGTCGAGGTCGTAGTCGGCCGGGACCTGCCAGTCGATCCGGAACGTCGAGTCCGGGCAGGGGTGGATCAGCACCTGCCGCCCGGGGTTCCAGGACGGGTCGAAGTGGAACCGGCGCTCGGTGGCCCACGCGGGGAGGTCGGCGCGGATGTCGCAGATGAGGAACCGGTCGTCGAAGGTGTGGCCGTCGAACGCGACGCCCAGCAGGGCACGCAGCTCCTCGCTCCGGGCCCCGCCGCAGGCGACCAGGTAGGGCGCGCGGACCTCGGCGCCGCCGGCGCAGCGCAGCGTCACGCCGTCGGCGTCCTGGTCGACGTGGACCACGTCGTGGTCCCAGCGCAGGTCGACGAGCGGTTCCCGGGCGATGGCCTCGTCGAGGATCTCCTCGGTGCGGGTCTGGGAGAGGTTGACGAACGGCGGGAACGCCGGGCTCCCGGGCTCGGCGAAGGCGTAGCTGAACAGCTCGGCGTCGCGGTGGAAGGTGCGCGCGGTCGTCCAGGTGACGCCCTCGTCGGCGATCCGGCGGCCGACGCCGACGGACTCCCAGACGTCGAGGACGTCGCGCTGCTGGCAGATCGCCTTGGACCCGACGGCGTCGCGCCGGGCGCGCCGGTCGAGCACGACGGTCGGCACGCCCCGGCGGGCCAGCAGCAGGGCGGTGGTCTGCCCGACCGGGCCCGCGCCGAGGACGGCGACGGGCGGGTGGGGCCAGGTCGGGATGGTCATGATCGTCAGCCCTGCAGCTGCGCCCAGACCTCCTGGTCGCGTTCGGCGGTCCAGATGACGGGCCGCTCCACGCCGGCGAGCTCGTCCCAGACGCGGGAGACGTCGAACGGGAGGCAGTGCTCGAAGATCGGCCAGCTGCCGTAGTCGTCGACCAGGGCCGCGTGGGTGGCCTCGAAGGCCTCCTTCAGCGTGCCGCCGCGCCCCTGCACGGCGCCGACCTCGCGCAGCAGGACGTCGAGGAAGCCGCGGGTCTTCGCGATCGCCGCGTCGACCTCCGCGCGTCCCCGGCTCACGTCCCCGCGTCCGCCGACGAGCTGCTCGGCGCCCAGTGCCGCGACCCGGTCCAGCGTGCCGGTGGTCCACTCCCGGTGGAACGCGTCGCCGGTGTAGAGCGCGGCCTCGGCCTCCACCAGGTCGCCCGCGAAGAGGATCCGGTGCCGGGGCAGCCATGCGGTGATGTCGCCCTCGGTGTGGCCGCGGCCGTGGTGCTGCAGGACCAGCTCACCGCGGTCGCCGCCGAGGTCGATGGTGAGCCGGTCGGAGAACGTCAGCGTGGGCCAGGTCAGGCCGGGTACGGAGTCGGCCCCGTCGGCCAGGCGCGGCATCCGCGCGAACTCGCTCGCCCAGTCCTGCTTCCCGCGCTCCGCCACGAGCGCGCGCGTGTTCTCGTGCGCGACGATCACCTCGGCGTCGAACGCGCTGGCCCCCAGCACGCGGACCGCGTGGTAGTGGCTCAGCACGAGGTAGCGGACCGGCTTGTCGGTGTGGGTGCGCAGGGTCGCGAGCCACTTCGCCGCCGCGACCGGCGTGGCGAGCGCCTCGAAGCAGACCAGGAAGTCCTCCCCCTCGATCGCCCCGATGTTCGGGTCGCCCTCGGCGGTGAGGGCGTAGACGCCGTCGGCGAGGACCTCGAGGGTCTGCTCCTTGGCCGCGGTGTCGGCGGACGAGGCGAACGGCTTGGCCATGTCTTCCTCCGATATGATCAAAGCTTTGATTAATCAGGGATGCTAGCGCGGCGCACGCTCCCGCACCAGGGGTCGCCGGGGCCGGCGACCCGCTCGACGGGGCAGCCACCGGGCTGCGCGCGGCGCCCACCACCGTCGACGGCACCGGGAGGGCCGACCGCCTTCCCCGACGGGACGGCGACGGTCGCCGGCGCGGGCGAGCGCGGCACGGGCGCGCCGGCGATCGGGATCGCGCACCGGCTCACCCCGGCCGACGGCGCGGCCTGGTGGTGCACGCCGGAGGAGCCGGTGGCCGCGGGCGGGCGCCTGCTCACGCCTCCGGGGCGGGGTGCGAGGTCAGATAGCCGCCCATGCGCGTGAAGTACTCGACGCCGGTGAGCTCGGTGCCATCGTCGAGGCGCAGGCGGTCGATGCGCAGGCCCGGGTTGCGGCCGCGCCGGGCGTCGGCCCCCGCCACGACGACGACCCCCTGGCCGTCGCGGATGAAGATCCGGCCCGGCGTGCCGCCGTACGGCGTCGCGGTGACGCCCGCGCGCAGGATCCGCAGCCGTCGCGCGCCGTGGAAGCAGTAGGCGTTGGGGTACGGGTCAACCTGGGCGCGCACGAGGTTGAACAGCTCCCGGGCGCTCCAGCCGAAGTCGATCCGGTTCTCCTCCTCGGTGCGGCGGTGGAAGTAGGAGGCCGCGCGGCGGTCCTGGGGCGCCCAGTCGGTGCGGCCGGACCCGATCAGCTCCAGCGCGTCGACGGTGATCGGGCCGAACATCGCGAGCGTCCGGTCGAACAGGTCGACGACCGTGTCGTCGTCGGTGATCGCCGTGGACCGCTGCAGCACGACGTCGCCCGCGTCGAACTCGGCGTTCATCATGTGTGCGGTGACGCCGACCTCGGGCTCGTCGTTGATCAGCGCCCAGTTCAGCGGCGCGAAGCCCGCGTAGGCGGGCAGCAGGGCGTCGTGGACGTTGAGGGTGCCCAGCCGCGGGATCGTGAAGACCTCCGGCGGCAGCCACGTCCGCCAGTTCGACACGACCATGACGTCGGCATCGGCGGCGGCGATCGCGGCCCGGACCTCGTCGTCGACCGCCCGGTCGCGGACCAGCACCGGGATGCGGTGCTCAGCGGCGAGCTCGGCCACCGACTCGTTGAAGATCTTCTCGTAGGCGTTGTCGCTGTCCTGGTGGGTCACGATCAACGGCACCTCGTGCCCCGCGGCGAGCACCGCCTCGATGGTCCGGCGGCCCCAGGTCATGTACCCGAACGCGACGACGCGCATCGCCATCCCCTCCTCGACAACAGTGAGGAGAGGCTAACCGAAATGCGCACCGCCATCCGTGCGAGTCGGCGCGCCACCCGCAGCATCATCGGGCAACCCGGGCGTCGGCGCCGGATGGATCGTCGGGCGCGAGCCCGTCGACCGGGATCAGAACGGCGGGGCGTCGTCCGCGTGTTCGGCCGTCGAGGCCCAGTCGAGGGCGACCCTCCGGCTCCGCCCCGGACGCCGGGGTGGCGGATCGGGTTCGGGCCGGTAGTCGAAGGGCTCGCTGACGTAGGTGTGCCCGGTGGGGGTGGTCCACTCCAGGGTGCCGTCGGGGTGCTGCACGACGGTCCATCCCGGTGAGTGCTTCTCGTGGTGGTGCAGGGTGCAGCCGTGGGTGAGGTTGTGCTCCGCGGTGGGGCCGTGCGGGAACGGGACGGTGTGATCGAGCTCGGAGTCGAGGGCGCGGCGGCGGCACAGGGGTGACCTGCAGTGCACGTCGCGGGCGCGGACGAAGTCGGTGAGTGCGGCGGGTGGGCGGTAGGTGGTGCGGCCGTGGTCGAGAAGGGCACCGGACAGGGGGTCGGTGACGAGGCGTTTCCAGACCGCGTCGGCCGCGATGCGGCGGGCGAGGTCGGCGGGGATCGGCCCGTACCCGGCGAGCTCGCACGGCTGGTGCTCGGCGCCGGTCAGCGTCGAGAACGGGACGACGACGTGGACCAGCGGCTTGCCGGGATTGACCGGGGCCACCCGCAGAGCGGGTCCCGCACCACCCGCCGGCACCGGAGCGACCTCCCCCTCCCGCGGCCCGTCGCCGTCCGCGCCGGCGGACGGGTCGACATCGAGGTCGGGTTCGGCGACGGCGACGCGGCCGGTGAGCAGCCCGACGAGCAGGTCGGCACGGCGGGCGTCCATGCCGCGGGGGTCGTCGGTGCCGAGGCCGCGGGCCAGGCGGGTGAGCCACTGGTGGGCGGCGAGGGCGTCGGGCGCGGCGAGCAGGGCCCACAGCGAGGCCATGCCCTCGTCCTCGGCGCCGACGACCACGCGACGGTCGCGGCGGGCCCGGGCGTGCCGCTCGTTCGCCCCCTCGGGGTCGATCGCGATCACGGCCCGGCGCAGCGCGGCGACGAGCTGGGCGCGGCTCTGGCGGGCCGCGGCGGGCAGGACCCGGTCCTGGACCCGGACAGCGGCGTCCTCGAACAGGGGATGCGTGGCGTCGCAGATGGCGCGGACCTTGCTGCCGTCGATCTCCCCGGCCTCGTGCGCCGCGAGGGTGGCGGTGAGGGTTTCGGTGAGCCGGCGGGCCTGGGCGAGCCGGGCACCCGCGGTGGACCGGGAGATCGACAGGGCCAGTGCGATCTCGTCGGGGGCCCACCGGCTGATCGCCTCGGGGCCGGTGGTGCTGTCGCGGGGATCGGCGGGACGGCGGCGGGCGAACTCGGCGAGAAGGCGGGCCTGGCGGGCCGCGGCCCAGGAGGCGATCCGGTCGAGGTCGGCGACGGCGTCGACGAGCGAGCGGTCGTCGAGCAGGGCGGGGTCGTCCGTGGCGGCGTCGAGCTCGAGGGCGAGCCAGCCCGACGGGCCGGGCCGACCGGCGGCGACGATGGCGCCGAACGTGTCCTCGGGCGACGGCCACGCGGCGGCGTTCGCGACCGATCGGGAGACCGGGGCGGTCTCCGCGGGACACTCGGTATCGAACATGCGTTCGATTCTACCCCTCGTCCCGATGCGGGTCAACGGCCCGGAGCGGGGTGCGCCACGCCCCGGCGGATGCCGTGCTCGTCGCGGCGCGCGGCACCGACCGCGAGGGGTCCGCGCCGCGACCGGCAGCGCCAGCCCCGTTCGCACGTGGTTTCGACGCGGTCGCCGGACGCGACCCCCGGCAACCCACCCACCACCCGCCGTTCCGGCCCCCGCACTCGCGCCGGGCCGACCCTCCGCGGGCGCGGCGTCGGGCGGGAACGCGGGGCCAACGGCGCCGGGCAGGTCCGCCACCCGGGGCCCGGCACCGGCCCGCCCCACTTACCCGGCCGCCACCATCCCCCGGTGCATCACGCGGTCGCCCACCACACCGAAGTGGTCGGCGCGGTGCAGCACGCACGCGTTGTCCCACATCACGACGTCCCCGGGCGACCACTCGTGGCGCAGGACGTTGTCCTCGGCCGTGGAGTGCGCGTAGAGGAGGTCGACGAGCTCGCGCGCCCGCGCGGGCGCCACGCCGCTGATGGCCGCGCACCGCTGCGGCGTGGACAGGTACAGCGCGGTGCGCCGGGAGCGGGGGTGCTCGCGGAACACCGGGTGCTCGGCGGAGGTCTCGGCGTCGTCGGGGAGGTCGAGACCGGTCACGACGTGGGTGACGGTCCGCCCGGCGAGCTCATCGCGCAGGTCGGACGGCAGCGTGTCGTACGCGCGGTACTGGTTGGTGAACTGGGTGGCCCCGCCCGCCGACGGCACCTCCACCGCCCGCAGCGCCGTGAAGGCCGGGGGCCGGCGCACGTAGCTGGTGTCGACGTGGAACGAGCTGCGCGGCGGCGTCGTCCGCCCGACGTTGCTCACCACGTTGAGGTCGGGGAACCCGGGTACCGCCGTCTCCCCGACGGTGAAGGTCAGCTCGCCGAAGCGGCGCAGGAATGCCACGAATGCGGCGTCGTCGACGTCCTGTCCGGGTAGCACGAGAACGCCGTGCTCGGCCAGCAGAATGGCGAGCCGGCCCGCGATGTCGGGGTCGACGTCGCGAATCGACAGATCCGTGATGGTGGCGCCGACGGGATGGTGCACGACGATTTCCACCGGCCGACGCTAACAGGACCGGGCCCGGTCCGCGCGCCGATCCTCCGGGTCGCTGACCCGCCGGACCCCGGGTACCTTCGATGGCGTGCCCGCCAGAGGGCACCCCACACGGGACCGTCCCCGCACCCGGCACCGGATGCGGGCGGAGGGTCCCGGAAATGCGCGGCCCGCCCCCGGGGCGATGCCGCCATTCCCTTTCCGGGCGTCCGGACACCATTCCGCCGCGTCCGTTGTTCGTGCGCACCGCCCACCCGAGAAGCAGGAGTCCACCGTGTCCGCAGTTCTGTTCGGTTCCATCGGAACGCTCGCCGAGACCTCGGAGATCCAGCGCGAGGCGTTCAACGACGCGTTCCGGGCCCACGGGCTCGACTGGCACTGGGAGCGCGCCGACTACCTCGCCATGCTGCGGGAGTCCGGCGGCCGCGACCGGATCGCCGGCTACGCGGCCCAGCAGGGCACCGAGGTCGACGCCGACGCGGTGCACCGCTCGAAGTCGCAGGCCTTCCAGAAGCTCCTCGCGACCTCCGGCCTCACCCCGCGCCCTGGCGTGGTCGACACGATCGCCGCCGCCCGCGACGCCGGGGTGAAGGTCGGCCTCGTCACCACGACCTCGCGCGAGAACATCGACGCCCTGCTCGACGTGCTCGGTCCCGACGTGCGCCGGGCCGACTTCGACGTCGTGGTCGACACCTCCGAGGTGTCCGCGCCCAAGCCGGACGCCGCCGCCTACGTCCACGCCCTCGACGCCCTGGGCGAGCGGGCGGGCGACTGCGTGGCGATCGAGGACAACGGCGACGGCGTCACCGCGGCGGCGGCGGCCGGGGTCCCGTGCGTCGCGTTCCCCGGCGCGAACACCGCCGACCACGGCTTCTCCGACGCCCGCAGCGTCGTCGACCGCCTCGACCCCGCCGACCTGCTCCCCGGCCGCTGACCCGACAGCCCGGACGACCCCGACACCCCGGACGACGAGGAACACCCATGGGCAACGTGCACGCCACCTACACCGCGACCGACCGGTCCTTCCACGTCGAGGGACACGAGAAGATCGACTTCAACCTGACCTACGTCGACGGGGTGTTCGCCGTCGAGAACCCGGAGCTGGCCGACTGCTACCGCGGGTTCGGCCGCTGCCTGATGGTCGTCGACGGGGTCGTCCACGACCTCTACGGCGACCGGATCGCCGCGTACTTCGCCCACCACGGGATCGCGCTGACGGTGCACCCGGTGCGCATCCGCGAGGTCGACAAGACGCTGCGCACGCTCGAGGACATCGTCGACTCCTTCTCCGCGTTCGGGCTGGTCCGCGGGGAGCCCGTGCTCGTCGTCGGCGGCGGGCTGACGACCGACGTCACCGGGTTCGCGTGCGCCACCTACCGCCGCCGCACCGACTACATCCGCATCCCGACCACCCTGATCGGGCTCGTCGACGCGAGCGTGTCGATCAAGGTGGCGGTCAACCACGGCAAGGCCAAGAACCGCCTCGGCGACTACCACGCCTCGCAGGACGTGCTGCTGGACTTCTCGTTCCTGGGCACGCTGCCCGAGGACCAGGTGCGCAACGGGATGGCCGAGCTGATCAAGATCGCGGTGGTGGGCCACGCCGGGATCTTCGACCGCCTGGAGAAGTACGGCGAGGACCTCCTCGCCACCCGGTTCGGCCACCGCGACGGCACGCCCGAGCTGCGCCAGCTGGCCGACGAGCTGACCTACGACGCGATCGACGCCATGCTCGCGCTCGAGGTCCCGAACCTGCACGAGCTCGACCTCGACCGCGTGATCGCCTACGGCCACACGTGGAGCCCGACCCTGGAGCTGACGCCGGACCCTCCGCTGTTCCACGGGCACGCGATCAGCATCGACATGGCGTTCTCCGCGACGCTCGCGCACCTGCGCGGCTACCTCTCCGCGGGCGAGCGGGACCGGATCCTGGGTCTGATGAGCCGGCTCGGCCTGGCGATCGACAGCCCGCACCTCACCGCGGAGCTGCTCGTCTCGGCCACGGAGTCGATCGTCCAGACCCGGGGCGGGCAGCAGCGCGCGGCCGTGCCGCGCCCGATCGGCGAGTGCTTCTTCGTCAACGACCTCACCTCCGACGAGCTGACGGCGGCGCTGGCCGAGCACCGCCGGACGTGCGCGGCGTACCCGCGCGCGGGGGACGGCGTCGACATGGTGACGGGGGGCGCGGCGTGACCGGCGGCACGGCGACCGGGGACGCCGCCGTGACCACCCCGGTGCGCCCCGCCCGCCCGGTCACCCCGGCGGGCATCCTCGCCCACGAGCTCGACGAGCTCAGCCGCCTGCTCGACGACACCGTGCACCCCGCCACGGCCGCGCGCCTGCGGCGGGCCGCCGCGCTCGCGACCGGGCTCGACCCCTACGTCGGCCGGTGCACCACCCCGGAGTCCCCCGCCCTCGCCGCGCTCGCGCAGCGGACCCGCGAGCGCGACTGGGACGGGCGCCGCGGCGACGGCGTGGTGGTCGCGCTCGAGCAGGAGATGCTCTCCGGGCACGTCGAGGGGCAGCTGCTGCGGTTCCTGGTGCACGCGACCCGCGCGCGCCGGGTGCTGGAGATCGGCATGTTCACCGGCTACTCCGCGCTCGCGATGGCCGAGGCGCTCCCCGCCGACGGCGAGCTCGTGGCCTGCGAGATCGACGCCGACGTCGCGCGGCTCGCCCGGGAGTGCTTCGCCGCGTCCCCGAGCGGGGGCCGGATCTCGGTGCGGGTCGCCCCGGCCCTGGACACCCTGCGCGAGCTGGCCGCGGAGGGAGCGCGGTTCGACCTCGTGTTCGTCGACGCCGACAAGGCCGGGTACGCGGACTACCTCGACGCGCTGCTGGGCCCCGGCACCGACGACTCCGGCCTGCTCGCCCCCGGCGGCATCGTCGCGGTCGACAACACGCTGATGCAGGGCGAGCCCTGGCTGCCCGGTCCGCGGACGGGCAACGGGGACGCGATCGCGGCGTTCAACCTCTCGGTCGCCCGCGACGCCCGGGTGGAGCAGGTGCTGCTCCCGGTGCGCGACGGCCTGACGCTGATCCGGCGGGTGTGACGTGGCGGCCCGCAGCTGGAAGGCGGTGCCCCGCACCGTCGGCACGCTGGCGCTGCTGACGTCGGCGCTGCCGTTCAACCTGGCCCTCACCACCGTCGCGCTGCTGCGCTCGGCCGTGGCCGGCCGGCCCCGCCCGGCCACGGCCGCCGCACCGCGCACGATCCTGGTCAGCGGCGGGAAGATGACCAAGGCGCTGCAGCTCGCCCGGACCTTCCACCGCGCCGGGCACCGCGTGGTGCTCGTCGAGTCGAGCCGCTACCGCCTCACCGGGCACCGGTTCTCCCGTGACGTCGACCGGTTCCGGATCGTGCCGCCGCCGCAGTCGCCGGGCTACGCGGCCGCGCTGCTGCGGATCGTGAAGGAGGAGCAGGTCGACGTCTACGTTCCGGTCTGCAGCCCCGTCGCGAGCCGGCACGACGCCGACGCGAAGGAGGTGCTGGCCGGGCACTGCGAGGTGGTGCACCTCGACCCGGACACCCTGCGCACCGTCGACGACAAGGACGGGTTCGCGCGGCTCGCCGCGTCGCTGGGCCTCGACGTGCCCGACACCCACCGCATCACCGACGCCGGCCAGGTCGCCGCGTTCGACTTCGCCGCGGCCCCCGGCGACACCTACGTCCTCAAGAGCATCGCCTACGACCCGGTGCACCGCCTCGACCTGACCCCGCTGCCCCGGCCCACCGCCGCGGAGACCGCCGCGTTCGCCGCGTCGAAGCCGATCTCCGAGGCGAACCCGTGGATCCTGCAGGAGTTCGTGCGCGGCGAGGAGTTCTGCACCCACAGCACCGTGCGCGACGGCCGGCAGCGGGTGTACGGGTGCTGCGCGTCCTCGGCGTTCCAGCTCAACTACGCGATGGTCGACGAGCCCGCGGTCGCGGAGTGGGTGCGGCGGTTCGTCGCCCCGCTGGGCACCGGGCAGGTCTCGCTCGACCTGATCCGGACCGACGACGGGCGCGTCTACGGCATCGAGTGCAACCCGCGCACGCACTCGGCGATCACGATGTTCGACGGCCACCCGGGGCTCGCCGACGCCTACCTCACCGACGGCACGGAGCAGATCGAGCCGCTGCCCTCGAGCCGCCCGACCTACTGGCTCTACCACGAGCTGTGGCGGATGCTCAGCCGCCCGGCCTCGGCCCCGGAGCGGCTGCGGGTGATCGCCCGCGGCCGGGACGCGATCTTCGACTGGTCCGACCCGCTGCCCTTCCTCATGGTCCACCACCTGCAGATCCCGTGGCTGCTGGTGGGCAACCTGGTGCGGCTCAAGGACTGGATCCGGATCGACTTCAACATCGGCAAGCTCGTCGAGCCGGCGGGCGACTGACCGTGCCGCTCCACGTCCTGCACCTGGTCGGCTCGGCCGTCGACGACGGGTTCGCCGACCTGTCGCGCCTCTACGCGCGCGGCGCCCTGCAGGCCCTCGCCGACCCGGACCGCTACCGGCACTCGGTCGCCCACGTCGCCCCCGACGGCCGGTGGCGCTTCCCCGCCGACCTGGAGCGGGGGTCGATCGCCGCGGCCGCCCCGCTGGCGCCCGGCGCCGCGGTCGCGCACCTCGCCGGTCTCGGGGTCGACCTGGCGCTGCCGCAGATGTTCTGCCGCCCCGGCATGACGTCCTACCGCGCCCTGTTCGACGTGCTGGGCATCCCGTTCCTGGGCAACACCGCCGAGGTGATGGCGCTGGCCGCGCACAAGGGCCGGGCGAAGGCGGTCGTCGCCGCGGCCGGGGTCGCGGTGCCCGCCGGCGAGCTGCTGCGGCCCGGGGACCGCCCGGGCGTCGCCGTCCCCGCCGTCGTGAAGCCGGTGGACGCCGACAACTCCGACGGCGTCACGCTCGTGCGCGACCCGGCGGGGTTCGACGCCGCGCTCGCCGGGGCGTTCGCCCACTCCGGGGAGGTGCTCGTCGAGACCTACGTGGAGCTCGGCCGCGAGGTCCGGTGCGGCGTCGTCGTGCGCGACGGCGAGCTGGTCTGCCTGCCGCTGGAGGAGTACGCGCTGGACCGCGTGCGCACCCGTGCCGACAAGCTCGCCCGCGACCCGGACGGCGAGCTGTACCTGGTCGCCAAGGACGCCACCCGGTCCTGGATCGTCGACCCCGCAGACCCGGTCACCGCGGCGGTCCACGACGCCGCGCTCCGGGCGTACGCCGCACTGGGCTGCCGGCACTACGGCCTGTTCGACTTCCGCGTCGACCCGGACGGGCGCCCGTGGTTCCTGGAGGCCGGGCCGTACTGCTCCTACGCCCCGACGAGCGTGGTCGCGGTGATGGCGCGGGCGGCGGGGATCGAGCCGGCCGAGCTGTTCGCGGCCGGAGTCGCGGAGGCGCTCAGCTGACCTGCGGGCGGCGGCGGAACAGCCCGCGCGCCTCCCGGCGGCGCTCCCGGGCAGCGAACGCCCGCTGGGGCAGCGACAACCGCCAGATCGAGCGGGTGGACTGCCAGAACTGCCGCGGGAACGGGCCGGTGGTGTAGGGCAGGTCGTACTTCTCGCACAGCGCGCGCACCCGCACCGCGATCTCCGGGTACCGGTTCGACGGCAGGTCCGGGAACAGGTGGTGCTCGATCTGGTAGCCGAGGTTGCCGGACATGACGTGCATCAGCGGCCCGCCGCGGAAGTTCGCCGAGCCCAGCAGCTGGCGCAGGTACCACTGGCCGCGGGTCTCGCCGTCGAGCTCCTCCTCGGCGAACACCTCGGCGCCGTCGGGGAAGTGCCCGCAGAAGATGATCGCGTAGGACCAGACGTTGCGGACCACGTTGGCGACGGCGTTCGCGGCCGCGGTGGACAGGAACGCGGGCCCGGTAAGTGCGGGGAACAGGACGTAGTCCTTGCTGATCTGGCGGGCCTGCTTGCGGCCGATCTCCGCGAGCTTGCGCCGGAACTCCGCGGGGTCCTCCAGGTTCGCCTTCACCAGCCCGTCGATGTCGAGGTCGTGCAGCGACACCCCGTACTCGAACAGCAGCATGAGCAGCACGTTGACCACCGGCTGCGTCAGGTAGTACGGGTGCCACGGCTGGTCCGGGCGCACCCGCAGGATCTCGTAGCCGACGTCCTTGTCCCGGCCGATCACGTTCGTGTACGTGTGGTGCAGGTAGTTGTGCGAGTGCCGCCACTGCGACGCCGGGCAGACGTTGTCCCACTCCCACGTCGACGAGTGGATCTCCGGATCGTTCATCCAGTCCCACTGGCCGTGCATGACGTTGTGGCCGATCTCCATGTTCTCCAGGATCTTGGCCACGGCCAGCAGCGCCGTGCCCGCCGCCCACAGCGGGGGCAGCCGCGAGCCGAACAGCACGACCCGCGCGGCCACGTTCAGCCGGCGCTGCACGGTGATCACCCGGCGGATGTAGTCGGCGTCGGCCTGGCCGCGCGACTCCTCCACGTCGGTCCGGACCGCGTCGAGCTCGCGCCCGATCGCCTCGACGTCGGCCTCGGTGAGGTGGGCGAACTCGCGGACGTCGGTGATGGCCATGGGGGTCCTCCCGCAGGTCGGGGACGGTCAGCTGTCGATCACGCAGTCGCCGGCCGCGGCCGTGACGCAGGTCTGGATCTTCTCGGCGGGGGCGCCGCGCTCGATGCGGCGCTCGGTGCCGTCGCGCAGGTCGCGGACCGCGCCGGAGCGCAGCGGCACGACGCAGCTGTGGCAGATGCCCATGCGGCAGCCGAACGGCAGCGCGACGCCCGCGCCCTCCCCCGCCTCCAGCAGCGTCGTCGCGCCGTCGGCGTCGACCTCGCGGCCGGACGTCGCGAACGTGACGGTGCCGCCCTCGGCCTCGCCGCCGGTGAGGTCGGCGGAGAAGCGCTCGACGTGCAGCCGGTCGCCGAGCCCGGCGTCGCCCCAGACCCGTTCGGCCTCGTCGAGCATCGCGTTCGGGCCGCACACCCAGGCCTGGCGCCCGCGCCAGTCGGCGCAGACCCGGTCGAGCCCGGCGAGGTCGAGGCGGCCGTCGCGGGCGGTGTGCCGCAGGTGCACCCGCAGCCCGGGGTGCTCGCGGGCGAGCCGGTCGATCTCGTCGGCGAAGAGGGTCTCGCGCTCGTCGGGCGCGGAGTGCACGAGGACGACGTCGGACAGGGTGCGACGGCGGTGCAGGGTCCGCAGCATCGCCATGATCGGGGTGATGCCGCTGCCCGCGGTGAGGAACAGGATCCGCTCCGGCGGCGGGTCGGGGAGCACGAACTCCCCGCGGGGGGCGGCGAGGCGCACCACCGTGCCGGGGGCGACGCCGGACACCAGGTGCCGGGACAGGAAGCCCTCGGGCATCGCCTTGACCGTCACCGAGACGTGGCGCTGGTGCCGCGTCGGCGGGGAGGTCAGGGAGTAGGAGCGCCAGTGGAAGCGCCCGTCGACCTCCACCGCGATGCCGATGTACTGGCCGGGGGCGGAGTCGAACGGCCAGCCCCAGCCCGGCTTGATGACGAGCGTCGCGGCGTCGCCCGCCTCGGGCACGACCTCCACCACCCGCCCGCGCAGCTCGCGCGCCGACCACAGCGGGCTGATCAGCGACAGGTAGTCGTCGGGCAGCAGCGGGGTGGTGAACCGCGCCGCCGCCGCGCGCAGCCGGCGCGTGCCGCGCGGCAGCCTCGCCTCCGTGCTCATCCGCTCGCCTCCCGTGGCCGCCGGTGTACGCGACATCGTGACGGGCGATCACGATGGGCCACCGGACTCGGCGGCGATGGTGTCACATCGGCGTCAGGTCGGCTCGATGTGACCGAGCCAGGTCGTCAGGAGGCCCTCCAGCCGTGCGGCCTCGTCGGGGGTGAGGACGTCGAGGAGGCGCCGCTCGTTGCGCATGTGCTCGGTGAACGCGCCGTCGATCAGCGTGCGGCCCGCGTCGGTGAGGGCGACGACCCGGCCGCGGCCGTCGTCGGAGGCGGGTCGGCGGGTGACCAGACCGGCCTCGACCAGCCGGTCGATGCGCTTGGTCATCGCGCCGGTCGTGACCATCGTGAACCGGGCGAGCTCCCCGGGCGCGCGCTCGAACGGCGCGCCGGCGCGGCGCAGCGCGGCGAGGACGTCGAACTCGCCCTCGGCGAGGCCGTGGCGGCGGTAGACCACGCACAGCTCGTCGGTCAGGTGCGCGGCGAGGCGGTGCAGCCGCCCGATCACGCCCTGCGGGGACACGTCGAGGTCGGGACGCTCGCGCGCCCACTCGGCCTGGATCCGGGCGACGTGGTCGGGCTCGGTCATGGCCCCACTATATCTTCCTTGGAAGGTATATGGTGTCTTCCATGGAAGCTACCTGGCGGCGGGTACTGGTCACGGCGATCGCGCCGGTGGCCTGGGGCAGCACCTACTTCGTGACGCGCGAGTTCCTCCCGGCCGGCCAGCCGCTGCACGGGGCCGCCCTGCGCGCGCTGCCCGCCGGACTGCTGCTGCTCCTGCTGTGCCGGGCCCGGCCGCGCGGGGCGTGGTGGTGGCGGTCGGTCGTGCTGGGCGTGCTCAACACGAGCGCGTTCTTCGCCCTCGTCTACGTCGCCGCGCAGCTGCTCCCCACGAGCGTCGCGTCGGTGGTCATGGCGACGTCGTCGGTGGTGATGATGCTCGTCGCCTGGGCGGTGCTGGCCGAACGGCCCGCGCCGGTCGCGGTGGCGGGCGCGGTGCTGGGGATCGCCGGGGTGGCCGCGATGCTCCTCACCGCGACCGAGGCGGTGAGCCCCACCGGGGTCGCGGCGTCGGTCGCCGCGATGCTGATGTCGTCGGTGGGGTTCGTGCTGGCCCGGAGGTGCAGCGGCCAGGTGCCGGTGCTCGCCTCGACGGCGTGGCAGCTCGTCGCGGGCGGGCTGGTCGTCCTCCCGGTCGCCCTGCTCGTCGAGGGCGCGCCGCCCGCGCTGGACGGGCCGGCCGTCGCGGGCTTCGCCTACGTGGGCGTCGTGGCGACCGCGCTGGCCTTCACGGCCTGGTTCACCGGGCTGCGCCACCTGACCGCGGGCACCGTGGGGCTGGTCGGGCTGCTCAACCCGGTCACCGGGGTGCTGCTCGGCACCGCGCTCGCCGGTGAGGCCCTGAGCGGGCGCCAGGTCGCCGGGATCGCGCTCGTCCTCGCCGGGATCGTGCTCGCGCTCCCACGGCCCCGCGCTGGTCGGGACCCCGGAACGGGTGGCGGAGAAGATCCTCGACCACCACAGGTCCTTCCGCCACGACGTGCCGTCGGTGTCGGTCGACCCGACCCTGCCCTACGCGCAGCAGCGGGAGGTGCTGACGCGGTTCGCCGAGGAGGTCGCCCCGGTCGTGCGCCGCGAGGTGAGCACCACGCTGTGGGGACCGCGGGACCCGGGGCGGGCAGCGGGGTCCACCGCCGCCCGACCCACCCCGATTGCGCACGGGGATGATCGTCGGCCAGACTCGTGCCATGGTGCGCACCCTGCTCGAGGCCTTCTGGCCCAGCCGGCGCATCACGCACTTCGACGAGCTCTGTCGCCCGGCCGCGTAGCGCGACCGCACCCTCCCGTCCCGGTCGTCACCCGCGTGGTCCCGGCGTGCCCGGGTGCCCCCGTCCGGGTCGGCGGCCACGACACCCCCGCACCACACGAAGGAGACACGTCCATGGCTCTGCAGATCGGCGACACCGCCCCCGACTTCGAGGCCGAGACCACCGAGGGCACCATCCGGTTCCACGAGTGGATCGGGGACTCCTGGGCCGTCCTGTTCTCGCACCCGCGCGACTTCACCCCCGTCTGCACCACCGAGCTGGGCTACCTCGCCAACAACAAGGCGGAGTTCGACCGGCGCGACGTCAAGCTGATCGGCCTGTCGGTCGACCCGCTCGACAACCACGAGAAGTGGGCCGCCGACATCGCCGAGACCCAGGGCACGGCGCCGAACTACCCGCTGATCGGCGACTCCGAGTTCGTCGTGTCCAAGCTCTACGGGATGCTCCCGGCCGAGGTGTCCGGCGACCCCACGCAGCGCACCCCCGCGCAGAACGCGACCGTGCGCAACGTGTTCGTCGTCGGCCCGGACAAGAAGGTCAAGCTCGTCCTCGTCTACCCGATGACGACCGGCCGCAACTTCGACGAGGTCCTGCGCGTGATCGACTCGCTGCAGCTCACCGCGAACCACCGCGTCGCCACGCCGGCGAACTGGAAGCAGGGCGAGGACGTCATCATCGCCGGCTCCGTCTCCGACGACGAGGCCAAGACGATCTGGCCGGACGGCTGGGAGTCCCCGCGCCCCTACATCCGCATCGTGCCCCAGCCCAGCTGATCCGGACCCGGGTCGCCCGGGGGCGGGCGTCGCGGCCGTAGGCTCGTGGCGCCACGCCGGGAGGTCCTCATGCGCACGCCACTGGCCCGACGGGCCGCCGCCGCCCGCGACGCGGTCCTGCACCGGGTCCTGCGCGTGCCCGGCGAGGCGCAGCCCTACGTCCGCGAGGACGACCTGGCCGCCCCGATGCGCGACGGGGTCTCGCTCCTCGCCGACCGGTACGTCCCCCAGGGCTCGACGGGTCCGCAGCCGGTCGTGCTCGTCCGCTGCCCCTACGGCAGGCGCGGGCTGCTCGGCCAGGTGTTCGCGATCCCGCTGGCCCTGCGCGGCTTCCAGGTGCTGGTGCAGAGCACGCGGGGCACGTTCGGCTCGGGCGGGGAGTTCCGGCCGTTCTGCCACGAGCAGGAGGACGGGCTCGACACGCTGGAGTGGGTGCGGGCCCAGCCGTGGTGCGACGGGCGCGTCGCGACGGTCGGCGCCAGCTACTTCGGCCACACGCAGTGGGCCGTGGCCCCCTACGCCGACCCGCCGCTCGCCGCCTCCTGCCTGGACATCACCGCCTCCCGGGTGACCGCGGCGTTCTACACCGACGGCGTGCCGAACCTGCAGAACGCGCTGGGCTGGACGCAGTCGATCGGGACCCAGGAGCGCGGGGTGCTCCCGCCGCTGGTGCCGAACCTGCGCCACGCCCTGCTGATGCGCCGGGCGCTGCGGACGCGGCCGCTGCAGGCGGCCGACGTGACCGTCGCCGGCTCGCCGGTGCAGTTCTGGCGCGACTTCTGCGAGCACGCCGGGCCGGGCGACGGCCACTGGGTGCAGGCCGACCACCAGGACGCCGACCTCGCCGCGGTCCCGCCGACGAGCATGGTCAGCGGGTGGTGGGACCTCTTCGCCGCCGAGCAGCTGCGCGACTTCACCCGCCTGCAGCGGGCCGGCAAGGACGTCCGGATCACCGTCGGACCGTGGATGCACGGCGAGCCCCCGCAGATCGCCGAGATCGTGGCCTCCTCGGTGCGTTGGCTCGACCGCCACCTCGACGGCGTCGACGACGACCCCGGACGGGCCCCGGTGCGGCTGTACCTGCAGGGCGCCGACCGGTGGCTCGACCTCGCCACCTGGCCGCCCACCGAGTCGACCGCCACCGCGTTCCACCTGCAGCCGGGCGGCGGCCTCGACACCGCACCGCCCACGGCGGAGCAGGCGGCGAGCACCTTCGTCTACGACCCCGCCGACCCGACCCCGGGCGTCGGCGGGCCGCTGCTGTTCCGGCCGGCCAAGCAGGTCGACAACGCCGCGGTCGAGGCCCGCGCCGACGTCGTCACGTTCACCGGGCCGGTGCTGACCGCGCCGCTCGACCTCGTCGGCGAGCTCTCCGCCGTCGTCCACGTGCGCACGCAGCTCCCGCACACCGACGTGTTCGTCCGGATCTGCGACGTCGACGCGCAGGGCCGCTCGCTCAACGTCGCCGACGGCATCCGCGGCCTCACCCCCGACACCGCCGACGCCGCACCCGACGCCGACGGGGTCAGGGAGGTGGCGGTGTCGCTGTTCCCCACCGCGTACCGGGTGCCCGCCGGGCACCGGCTGCGCGTGCAGGTCTCCGGCGGCGCGTTCCCGCGCTACCGCGCCAACCCCGGCACCGGCGAGCCGTTCGCGGGCGCCGTCTCCGGGACGCCCAACCGGATCGAGGTGCTGCACGACGCGCGCCGCCCCTCGCGGGTGGTGCTGCCGGTCCTCGGCCCGTAGCCCCTCGCGGGTCCGCCCGGCGGGTCACCGACGTCTCCCCGGACCGTTCGACCGTAGGCTGTGACCGGTGCCGGATCAGCAGAGCGCAGGAGCCGCGGGGTGGGTCGGCCACGTGCTGGCCGGGCACCGCCTCGACGCGCTCATCGGCGAGGGCGGGATGGGCGTCGTCTACCGGGCGACGCACCTGCGGCTCGGCCGCACCGTCGCCCTCAAGGTCCTGCCGCCCGCGCTCGCCGCCGACCTCGACTACCGTCGCCGGTTCGAGCGCGAGGCCGCGATCGCCGCCAGCCTGGAGCACCCGAACGTCGTCCCGATCTACGACGCCGGCCACACCGACGGCGTGCTGTACCTGTCGATGCGGTTCGTCGACGGCGAGGACCTCGGTGCCGTGCTGCAGCGCGAGGGCCGGCTGGGCATCGAGGGGCTGTGCGCCGTGCTCGGGCCGGTCGCCGACGCGCTCGACGCCGTCCACGAGGCCGGGCTGGTGCACCGCGACGTCAAGCCGGGCAACGTCCTGCTCGTGCGGGCCGGGCGGCCGCGCGGCGGGCAGGTGTACCTGTGCGACTTCGGGATCGCCAAGGGCGCGACGGCCGCGGGCAGCGACATCACCTCCGCGGGGCAGTACATGGGCACGCCGCAGTACTCCTCCCCCGAGCAGATCGAGGGCCGGTGGGTGGACGGGCGCTCGGACCAGTACGGGCTGGCCTGCCTGGCCTATCGCTGCCTCACCGGCGAGGTCCCCTACCCGCGCCCGGAGATGGCCGCCGTCGTCTACGCCCACCTCGCCGCCGACCCGCCCCGGCCGAGCCGGCTGCGCCCCGACCTGCCCGCGGCCGTCGACGCCGCCGTCGCCCGCGCCGCGGCGAAGCACCCGGACCACCGGTTCCCCACCTGCTCGGCCTTCCTCGACGCCCTGCGCGCCGCCGCCCACACCCCGGTCCCCCGCCCGCGGCCCCGGCCCCGCCCGACCGCGCCGTACCCGACGGCGGCACCCCGCCCGATGGAGCCGGCCGCGACGACGCGGGCCCCCGGCGGCCCCACCCGGCGGATCGGCACCGAGGACCCGGCCCCGGACGACCCGGCCCCCGCCCGGACCCTGCCCCTGCCGGACACCGCGGTGGTATCGGAACCGGGACAGCCAGAACCGGGCCAGCCGGAACCGGGCCAGCCGGACCCCGCACAGCAGGCGCCGCCCGGCGTGCCCGCGCCGGTCGACGTGCGAGCCGAGCGCGGCACCGACGACCACTCCGTCACCGTCAGCTGGACCGCGGGCGGACCGCAGGACGTCGAGTACAAGGTCACCCGGCTGACCGCGGAGGGTCGCCGGCAGGTGGTGGGGCGCACGCGCTCCACCGGCATCGTCGACGGCGCCGTCGCCCCCGACGCCCCCGTCCCGGTGTACGAGGTCACCGCCCGGCTCGGCACGACGGTGTCGCCGCCCGTCGGGACCTCCACCGGCGGGCCCGCCGCGGAGCCGGAGCCACCGGGCGGGATCCCCGCGGTGCGCCACCTCGTCGTCACGGGGCCGGGGACGCTCGCGTTCGAGTGGCCCCCGGGGATCACCGAGGCGATGGTGGTGGTCCGCCCCGACCGGCTCCCCGAGACGCCGGACGACCCCGCCGCCACCGCCTGGAAGATCACCAACATGCGCTACGAGCTCGACGGAGGGCTGCGCCTGCCCAGCTCCGTCCCCCTGCCCTGCCACGTGGCCGTCGCGTCCTGCCGCCGCGTCGACGGCGGGCTGGTGGTCGCGCCCGGGTTCGACCCGAGCGCGACCACCACCGTGGGCTCCTGAGGTGGCCCCGCCGCCCGAGGACCCGGCGGTCACCCGCGCCCTGGAGGAGGCGCCCGAGCAGCGCTACGTCGGCGAGCGCGACCTCACGTCCTGGCCGACCGCGGTGGGCGCGGGACTGGTCCACCTGGCCGGACGGCTGCGGCAGCGGCTCACCCCGCAGGCGGTGCTGCTGGTCGTGCTCGCCGTCGGGCTGGTCCTGGCCGCGGGGCTGACCGCGCTCGCCGGTGCCGTCTACGACGCCGTCACCGAGGACGACGGGGTCGCCGCGCTGGACCGCCCGCTGCTCGACGCGGTCGTCGGGCTCCGCACCCCGACGCTCGACACGGTCGTCACCGGCTTCTCCGCGCTGGGCGGGCCGGTGGGCATGCCGGTGCTCGCCGGGGTCGTCGCGGTCGGGCTCGCCGCGGCCTGGCGGCAGTGGACGCCGGTGCTGCTGGTCGCCGCCACCGCCGCCGGGTCGCTCGCGCTCACCGTCGTCGGGAAGGCCGCGGTCGGCCGCGTCCGGCCGCCGCTGGCCGACGCGGTGCCCCCCTACGAGGTCAGCGCCTCGTTCCCGAGCGGCCACACGCTCAACGCGATCGCCCTGGCCGGGATCGTCGCCTACCTGGTCGTGCGCCGGCAGCGCACCAAGCGGGGCCGGACCGCGACCGTGCTCGCCGCGGCGCTGTTCGCCCTGCTCATGGGGGTGAGCCGGGTGTACCTGGGTCACCACTGGCTCACCGACGTCCTCGTCGCCTGGGCGCTCGGCCTGGCCTGGCTCACGGTCGTCGTGACCGCGCACCGGTTGCTGCTCACGCTCCGGGCCGCCCGGCACGCCACGCCGGACCCGGCGCCCTCCGATCCCGCACGCTCCGACCCGGCCCCGCCGCCCACCCCGGACTGAGTCGATCGCCACTCCGCCCGCGTCGCGGCGCCGGTCCGCGGCCGCCAGGCGGTAGGCTGGACCCCGAGATCCGACCCCGCTGGGCTCTGCCCGTCCGGCACGGCCGGCCCGCGCGGGCGTGTTCCCGGGCGGCTGTCCGGCCCCGCGGTGGCGATCTCCCGAGATCCACGGGCCGGTTCGCGTCCCGGAGGAGCCGTCCGGCCCCTCCTCGAGACGCCCCACCGGCCCGCAGCACGGTGCTCGGCAGGCCGCCAGACGGCCCGGCCGGGCACGGCGAAGGAGGAGTACGTGGCTCGACGAGGCCAGCCCCCCGCAGGGGCTCGCCGGGGCGCCCCCCGCGACCGACGACGCGGCGGCGACCGCCCGGAGGACGTCCTGTCGGCGCTCGCCCGCACCGTCCGGGAGGTCGAGACCGCCCTGAAGCGCGGCGGCCGGGCCACGCCCGCGACGCGCACGAAGTTCCAGGCCGCCGCGCTGCTGCTGCGCGAGGAGCGCGCCCGGGTCCGGGCCGACGAGTCCACCGGTGAGCGCCAGCGCACCGAGCGGCTCAAGCGCCTCGACGAGATCGCGAAGACCCTCGCGATGACCGCGGTCCGCGACCAGGCCCTGCTGGCCCTGCTCGCCGAGGACGCCGTCGTCTCCGACGAGGCGCGGTCGCTGCGCGGGGAGGTGCTGCGCCGGGCCGGGATCGTGACCGAGCCCGAACCGGCGCCGGCGCCCGTCGAGGCCCCGGCCGCCCCGGCGAAGCCCCGCGTGGTGCCGCAGTCGGTCGTGTCCCGGCAGCTGGCCAACCCCTTCCTCGCCCCCGACTTCTCCGCCGCCCGGCCCAGCGCGCCGCGCCCGTCGCCGCTGGCCGGCTGGGAGCTGCTCGGCCCGCTGCTGCGGTCCTTCGAGCGCGCCGGCGGCGGGGCGTCGGCGTGCATGACGCTGCCCGCGCCGTCCTCGCGGACCGCGCCCGGCGGCCGCGAGCTCATGCCGCACCAGGCCCGGCTCGTCGCCGCGGCCGCGGCCGGGCACCGGACGTTCCTGCTCGCCGACGAACCCGGGCTGGGCAAGACCGCGCAGGCCCTGCTCGCCGCGGAGGCGGCCGACGCCTACCCGCTGCTCGTCGTCGTCCCGAACGTCGTCAAGACCAACTGGGTGCGCGAGGCCGGGCTGTGGTCGCCGCACCGCGCGGCCACCGTCATCCACGGCAACGGCGACACCATCGACGGGTTCGCCGACATCGTCGTCGTCAACTACGAGGTGCTCGACCGGCACGTGGGCTGGCTGGGCGACTTCCGGTTCCGCGGCATGGTCGTGGACGAGGCGCACTTCATCAAGAACAAGTCCTCCCAGCGCTCGCAGCACGTCCTGGAGCTGTCGCAGCGGATCCGGGAGTTCACCGCGCGGCCGCTGCTGATGGCGCTGACCGGCACCCCGCTGATCAACGACATCGAGGACTTCCTCGCGATCTGGCAGTTCCTCGGCTGGATCGACGCGACCAAGCCGCTGGGCGACCTGATGGACGCCCTCACCGCCACCGGGCTGACGCCCGCCGACCCCGGCTTCTACCCCGCGGCGCGCAGCTCCGTCGTCGACCGGGGCATCGTCCGCCGCCGCAAGGTCGACGTGGCCGCCGACATCCCCGCGCGGCGCATCGCCGACCTCCCGGTCGAGCTCGACGGGGCGGCCGGCCGGTCGATCCGGGCGGCCGAGCGCGAGCTGGCCCGGCGGATGGTGGCGCGGTACGAGACCGCGCTCGCGAACCGCCGCTCCGGGGCGCTGGTCGAGGGCGTCGACCACGACCTCGTGCGCCAGGTGGCGCGGTGGGAGCAGAAGGACGCCGCGGAGGCGAAGTCCGGCGACAACGTCTTCGGCATGATGCGCCGCATCGGGCAGGCCAAGGCCCACCTGGCCGCCGACTACGCCGCCCAGCTGGCCCGCAGCGCGGGCAAGGTGGTCTTCTTCGCCAAGCACGTCGACGTGATGGACGCCGCCGAGGAGACCTTCACCGCGCAGGGGGTCCGGTTCTCCTCCATCCGCGGTGACCAGACCTCGGCGGTGCGCCAGCGCAACATCGACGCCTTCGTCAACGACCCCGAGGTCGCGGTCGCGGTCTGCTCGCTCACCGCGGCGGGCGTCGGCATCAACCTCCAGGTGGCCTCCAACATCGTGCTCGCGGAGCTGTCCTGGACCGCGGCGGAGCAGACCCAGGCCATCGACCGCAGCCACCGCATCGGGCAGGACCAGCCGGTCACCGCGTGGCGCATCATCGCCGCGCAGACGATCGACGCCCGGATCGCGGAGCTGATCGACAGCAAGGCCGGGCTGGCCGCCCAGGCCCTCGACGGGTCCGACGAGGAGGTCGGGTCCTCGGCCGACGTGCAGCATGCGGCGCTGGTCGCGCTGCTGACCGAGGCCCTGTCCAGCGATCCGGCGTACGCCTGACGTGGTCGACCGCACCCCGGACGGCCGGTGGATCGTCGTCGACGGGCGGCGGTGGCGGGCGGCCGACCCGGAGCTCCCCGACGACGTCCGCGCCGAGCTGCTGCACCACCTCGGCGTGGCCCGCAGCGCGGTCCGCACGGCGGGGCGGGCGGGCGACGACGAGGCGGTGCGCCGCGCCCGGGCCCGCGTGCAGGCCGCGAAGACCGGGCTCGGCGAGCGCGGCGACCCCTGGTGGGAGCAGGACGCCGACGCCCGCGCGGCCCGGTGGACCGCGGCGCTGCGGACCCTCGGCGAGGGGTAGCTACTCCTCCTGCAGCGCGGCCCGGCGCAGCGGCTCGGTCCGGAACAGGTCATCGAACACGCGCGCGCGGTCGAAGGACAGCGCGTGCTCGCGGCCGCGCCGCTCCAGCGAGCGCCGCTCGTGCTCCGACATCTCCAGCACCACCCGGTCCAGCGCCGCGGTGATGGCCACGACGTCCCCGGCCGCCACGATGACGGCCGCGTCGCCGACCGCCTCGCCGGTGCCGCCGGTGATCGCGGTGATCACCGGGCCGCCCCCGGCGAGCAGCTTCTCGGTCAGCGCGATCCCGAACGTCTCGACGAAGTCGGGCTCCTCCTTCGTGGGCAGCGCGTAGGTCGCGCACCCGCGCATGAGCAGCGGCTTCTCGTCGTCGTCGACGTCGGTCAGGAAGACGATCCGGTCGTCGCCCGCGGCCAGCTCCCGGACCTCGGCCAGTGCCGGGCCGGTGCCCGCGACGACCAGCTTCACGCGGTCGCGCGCCCGCGACGCGGTGTAGGCCCGGACCAGGTCGAACACGCCCTTCGCCCGGGAGATCCGGGACAGGAACAGCACGTAGCCGTCGCGCTCCAGGCCGCGGCGGCGCAGCGCCGCGTCGACGGCGTCCGGGTCGAGGTCGAGGTAGGCGGAGGTGTCGATCGGCGGGTAGCTCACGGTCACCCGCGCCCGGCACTGCTGCGCGAACAGGGTGCCGCAGTGCGCGTCGACCGCCTCAGCGGACAGCACGATCTGGTCGCGCGTGTACTCCGAGACCGCGACGACCTCGTCGTGGGCCAGGAACGTCGTCAGCAGCGCGACGGCGGCGCCGAACCGCTCCTCGCGCAGGCAGGAGCGGATGACGTTGGTGACGTCGGAGCCCACGGCCTTCGCGATGGTGTGGACCTCGCCGAGGAGGCCCGCCGCGTGCGCCGCCGTCACCGCGTCCATGACGACGTTCGCGTGCGGGGCCAGGTACATCGACAGGCACGTGGTCGGCACGGGCTCCGCGAGCAGCTCGACGAGCCGGCCGGTGAGGCCGGCGAGGCCCCGCCCGTCCGGCACGCGGTAGTCGCCGACCGGCTCGGGCCGCTCGACGGTGATGCCGGGGCCGTAGGGCTGCAGCCGGTCGAGCGGCTTGAGCGGCAGCCCGGCGGCCTCCAGCGTCGCGATCGGCCAGGTGAGCAGGCGGACGTCGTCGAAGCCGCGGGTCAGCGCCACCTCGGCGAGGTTGCGCGCCTCCCCGGAGTGGCCGCAGATCACCGGGTCGGCCCGCACGACGATCACGAGCCGGCGCTCGGGGTAGGTCACTCCCCCGTTCTCGCCGCGGGCGCGTCGGACAGCGACGGGGGTCGCGCCGACCGGCCCCACGCCGAGGGCTCCGGGCCCAGTTCCAGGTGCAGCACTCCGCCGCGGTGCACGTCCGAGGCGCTGATGTGGGTCGTTTCGCATGGCCGTCCGTTCAGGGTCGCCGACTGCACGTACTGCGCGGGAGGTGTCTCGTGGACGCCGTCCGCGCCGATGGGGGTGTCGCGGTGCCCGGTGGTCTCGATGACGAACTCCCCGCCGCCGACGCGCAGTGCCGCCCGGGCGAAGGCCGGCGCGTTGACGAGGAACAGGCCCTGCCCGGCGACCGGGAAGAGGCCGAGGGAGGCCCAGACGTACCAGGAGCTGAGGCCCCCGGAGTCGTCGTTGCCGGGCATACCGCCTGCGCCGGTGCCGAACTGCCAGGTCAGCGCGGCGTGCACGACGTCGGCGGTGCGGTCGGGGCGGCCCGCGTAGTGGTAGGCCCACGGCGCCTCCATGTCGGGCTCGTTGTTGAGCCCCTCGAACCGGTTCAGGGCGTAGCCGGCGGCCATCTCCGCGGCGGGCGGGGCCAGGCCCGGCTGGGTGACCGCGGGCGCGCCGAACCCGAAGAAGGCGTCGAGCATCCCGACGAACGCGTCGTCGCCGCCCGCCAGCGCGATCCGGGCCCGCATGTCGTGCAGCAGCCGGAACGAGTAGTTCCACCGCCCGCCCTCGTAGTACTCGGAGTCGAGCAGCAGGCCGGTGGAGGCGTCGAACGCGTTGACCCACCGGCGGGCGCGCCCCTCCAGCTCGTCGGCGAGGCGGCGGTCGCCCAGGGCCCGGGCGACCCGGGCCGTGCAGTGGTGGCCGTAGGCGAGGTCGAGCGTGTGCGTGATCGGGTGCACCACGCCGTCGTCGACGAAGTTCTCCCCGTAGAGGCGGCGCAGGTCCGCCTCCATGTGCACCAGCGCCCAGCTCCAGTCCAGCGCGCCGGACCCGGTCGCGTGCGCGTCGGCCAGCGCGGTGTGGGCGAGCGCGCTGGCCTGCCGGAAGAACCGGTCGGCGCCGCGGGCCATCCGGTACCCGATGGGGAAGTTGCCCTCCTCCTCGCAGACCCGGATCAGCGACTCCAGCAGGTCCGCCGCCCGGTCCGGGACGATCGCCGCCAGCAGCGGGATCTGGGTCTTGTAGATGTCCCACATCGTGCAGACGTCGAACGCGAACGGCCCGGACGTCGGCCAGAAGGGCTCTCGTCGTCGGCGAAGCACGGCTTGATCAGCGAGTGGTACATCGCGGTCGCGAACACCGAGCGCCGGGCCGGGGTGCCGCCCTCGACCCGCACGCGGTCGAGGTGGTCGCCCCACCGGGCACCCGTGCCGGCCCGCACGGCGTCGAAGGACGGTCCGGTCCCGCCGCACTCGCGACGGAGGTTCTCCCGGGCCTGCTCGCAGCCGCGCAGGGAGAAGCCCAGCCGCACCTCGACGGTCTGCCCGGCGCGGGCGCGGCCCAGGAACAGCAGGCCGAAGGGGCGCAGCGTGGTCTGCCGGATGCTGTCGAAGTCGAGCCGGGTGCCGCCCTCGACGAGGCGGCGGTCGTACCAGAGCATCTGCCGCCAGCCCGGGCTGCTCACCTCCAGGTGCACCGACAGCGGCACGCCCTCCATCACCACCGTGCCCTGCGCCCGGCCGTGCCCGAGGCTCTCCACCTGCGCCCGCAGCGGGACGGTGCGCCCGTGGTCGATGGCGAGCCCGCCGCAGGACAGGTCGAGCACCAGCCGCGCGCTGCCGCTCTCCGGGAAGGTGTAGCGGTGGACGGCGACCTTCTCGCCGACGGTGAGCTCGCAGCGGATGCCGGTGCCCAGCGTGGCGGCGTAGTACCCGGCCTCCGCCGTCTCCTCGTGCAGCGGCCACGCCTCGCCGAGGTCGTCGAGCGGCGCCACCATCGGGGTGACCCGCACGTAGTTGTAGTACTTGCGGATCGCGCCGGTGCCGGACTGCTGGAAGTGGGTGAACCCGGACGCCTGCTGCGTCGGGAAGATCTCGACGGGAAGGCCCTCGGTGCCCTTGTCGTAGCGCCCGTAGCCGGTCGGGTAGGCCCCGGAGTAGGCGCAGGCCGAGACCATCCCGAGCGGGGAGGTGGCACCCGGGTGCGTGTTGCCGACCAGCGGCTTCGGGAACCACCACGTGGCCGCGAGACCGTCCGCGGGCGGGAGGCTCGTCGCGGCGGTGCCGATGAAGGGATCGACGTCGTGGAGGATGAGCGGAGTATGGGGTGGGGGCCGGTGACCGGTGGTTACGGCGCCGTGAACTCGGGTGGCGAGAGCTGCGGCCGATCCGGGCGCTCCACGAAGTCCGGCGGACGGTGGGCCCGGACCGGCGACGGGTCCCCCTCGAACCGCTCCACCTCCACCAGCGCGTGCTGCCCGGAGGTGCCCTGAGCCAGCCGGGACGTGCCGTGGTCGCGGGTCAGGACGTTGGGGTTGCCGTGCGCGCACAGCTCGGTGTCGCCGACCGGGTCGAACCACGCCCCGGTGGGGAGCTGCACGACCCCGCGGCGGACGCCGTCGTCGAGGCGGGCCCCGGCGAGGCAGGCGCCTCGGTCGTTGAACAGGCGCACGACGTCGCCGTCGGAGATGCCCCGCTCGGCGGCGTCGTCGGGGTGCATCCGCACGGCCTCCCGGCCGCCGACCTTGTGGCGCCTGCTCTCCGCCCCCGCGTCGAGCTGGCTGTGCAGCCGCCCGCGCGGCTGGTTGGCGATCAGGTGCAGCGGCCACCGCGCCGCGTGCGGGGAGCCCAGCCACTCGACGGGCTCGAGCCAGGTGGGGTGGCCGGGGCAGTCGTCGTAGCCGAAGCCCGCGATCGTGGCGGAGAACAGCTCGATCCGGCCGCTCGGGGTGCGCAGCGGGCGGCCGTCGGGGTCGGCGCGGAAGCCGTCGAGGAAGGTGCGGTCGGCGGGCTGCACGGGCAGTGTGAGCAACGGGGATGCGAGGAAGTCGTCGTAGGGGGGCAGGTCGACGCCCAGCCGCGGCCCCGTCGACGTCGCCCAGGTCTCGTAGAGGTGCCGGAGCCACTCGTCGGCGGACCGGCCTTCGGTGAACGCATCCCCCACCCCGAGCGCGTCGGCCAGTGCCGCGAGCACGGCGTGGTCGTCGCGGGCCAGACCGAACGGCTCGACGACCCGGTGCATCGGGACGAGGTGGTGGTCGGTGCGCGACGCGCCGATGTCGGTGCGCTCCAGCGGCGTCGTGACCGGCACGACGATGTCGGCGTGCTTGGCCATCGCCGTCCAGAACGGCTCGTGCACCACCACGGTGTCGACGGTGGCCAGCGCGCGCCGCAACCGGTGGAGGTCCTGGTGGTGGTGGAACGGGTTGCCGCCCGCCCAGTAGACGAGCCCGATGTCGGGGTAGGTCAGCGTCGACCCGTCGAACTCGAACGGTTCGCCGGGGTGCAGCAGCATGTCGGCGACGCGGGCCACCGGGATGTGGTCGGCGACCGGGTTGACGCCCTGCGGCAGCGTCGGCACGCGGACGCCCGCACCGGGCACGCCGACGTCGGCCATCGAGCCGTAGCCATGGCCGAATCCGCGGCCGGGCAGCCCGATCTGGCCCAGCACCGCCGCGAGCGCGATGCCCGCCCAGGGCGCCTGCTCGCCGTGCTCGGTGCGCTGCAGCGACCACGTGACCGTGACCAGCGTGCGGGACGCGGCCATGCGGCGGGCGAGGGCGCGGATCGTGTCGGCGGGGACGTCGCAGCGCTCCGCGGCCCACTCCGGCGACTTCGCGACGCCGTCGCTGCGCCCCGTCACGTACGCGAGGAGCTCGGGCGCGCCGACGCAGTAGCGCTCCAGGAACGCGGGGTCGTGCAGGTCCTCGGCGACGAGGACGTGCATGAGCCCGAGCATCATCGCGACGTCGGACGCCGGGCGGATCGGCAGCCACGTGGAACCTGGGGAGTCCTCGCGCAGCGGGCTGACCGTCACGACGTCGACCGAGCCCCCGACGGCCGCCCGCAGGTGCTGGTCGGCGGTGTGGCGGACCATCCCGCCCGGGTTCATCGCCGTGTTCTTGCGCGGGATGCCGCCGAAGGCGACCACCAGCTCGGTGTGCTCGCGGATCACCGCCCAGTCGGTGAGCCCGGTCGTGACGTCGACGCCGCGGCCCACGACGTGCGGCATGAGCACGCCGGAGGCGCCGTAGCTGTAGTTGCCGACGCCGGAGACGTAGCCGCCGAGGCAGGTGAGGAAGCGCTTGAGCTGGCTCTGCGCGTGGTGGAACCGGCCGGCGCTGGCCCAGCCGTAGGAGCCGCCGAAGACGCCGCGCGGCCCGCGCTCGGCGTAGACGTGCCGCAGCTCACCGGCGAGGACCTCGATCAGCTCGTCCCACTCGACCTCGACGAAGCCCTCGCGTCCCCGCCCGTCGGACGGGCCCGGACCGTCGCGCAGCCATCCCTCGCGGATCGCGGGCCGGGCGATCCGCACGGCCGGGTCGACGGCGGACGCGAGGTTCGCGAGCAGCGGCGACGGATCGGGATCGGCGGGGTGCGCACGCACCTGCACGGTGCCGTCGACGGCACGGGCCTCGAAGGCTCCCCAGTGCGAGCTGCTGGTGACGTACGGGTTCGCGGCGATCTCCGTACTGTGTACGACGGTCCGACCGGAGGTCAACACCCCGTGCTCAGGCCGCCGCGATCCGCCGCCCGAGCGCCCGCAGCGGCGGGCCGGGGTCGGCGAGGCAGCGGGCGAGGTCGGGCTCCACGTCGCCGAGGACGTGCACCGGCCCCAGCCCGGCGGCGGCCGCCCGGCCCGGCGTGATCGCAGACCGGCCGCAGACCACGGCCACCGCCACCCCGGCCGACCGGGCGGCCGCCGCGACGCCGACCGGGGCCTTGCCGCGCAGGGTCTGCTCGTCCAGCGCCCCCTCCCCGGTGATCACCAGCTCCGCCCCGGTGAGCTGCTCGCGGAACCCGACGAGGTCGAGCACGACGTCGATCCCGGGGCGGGGCCGCGCCCCGAGCACGGCGAGCGCGGCGAACCCGACCCCCCCGGCGGCCCCGGCCCCCGGGGCGGCGGCGTCCGCCCCGAGGAGCGCCGCCCACCGGGCCAGCGCCGCCTCCAGCACCGCGACCGCACCCGCGTCGGCCCCCTTCTGCGGGCCGTACACCGCGGCCGCACCGGTCGGGCCGAGCAGGGGGTTGTCGACGTCGCTCGCGAGCACGAACCGGGTCGCGGCGAGCCGGCGGTCCAGCCCGGACAGGTCGACGCGGTGCAGGTGGGCCAGCGCCGCGCCGCCGTCGGGCAGCGCGGCGCCGTCGGCGTCGAGCAGCCGGGCACCGAGTGCGGACAGCATCCCCGCGCCGCCGTCCGTGCAGGCGCTCCCGCCGACGCCGAGCACCACGGTCGTGGCCCCGGCGTCGAGCGCCGCGGCCACCAGCTCCCCCGTGCCGCGGCTGGTGGCCCGCAGCGGCGCGGGCCCGTCGGTCAGGTGCGCGAGACCGGACGCGGCGGCCAGCTCCACGACCGCCGTGCCGTGCCGGATCGCGACGCCGGTGCGCACGGGGGCGCCGGTCGGCCCGGACACCGTGGCCGGGACCGGCCGGAAGCCCGCGGCGACGGCGGCGTCCAGCGTGCCCTCCCCGCCGTCGGCCACCGGGAGCTCGACGGCGTGCCGGCCCGCGTCCCGGACGCCTGCCGCCAGGTGACGGGCCGCCTCGGCGGCGGTCGCGGAGCCCTTGAACTTGTCCGGGGCGACGAGGATGTGCCCCATCAGCGCAGCGGGATCGTCGCGGTCGGCGCGTCCTCGGCGGTGCTCGCCAGGTCCTCGAACTCGGTCACGGCGTCGATCTCGGTGCCCATCGCGATGTTCGTGACCCGCTCCAGCACGACCTCGACGACGACCGGAACGCGGTGGGTCGCCATCAGCTCGCGGGCCCGGGCGAACGCGGCCGCCAGGTCGCGGGGGTCGGTGACCCGGATCGCCTTGCAGCCCAGCCCCTCAGCGACCTTCACGTGGTCGACGCCGTACTTCCCCAGCTCCGGGGAGTTGACGTTGTCGAAGCCGAGCTGCACGCAGTAGTCCATCGCGAACCCGCGCTGGGCCTGCCGGATCAGCCCGAGGTAGGAGTTGTTCACGACGACGTGCAGGTAGGGCAGGTTGAACTGGGCCCCGACGGCCAGCTCCTCGATCATGAACTGGAAGTCGTAGTCGCCCGACAGGGCCACGACCGGCGCGTCCGGGTCGGCGACGGCGACCCCCAGCGCCGCGGGGGCCGTCCAGCCCAGCGGCCCCGCCTGCCCGCAGTTGATCCAGTGCCGCGGCCGGTAGACGTGCAGGAACTGGGCGCCGGCGATCTGGGAGAGCCCGATCGTCGACACGTAGCGGGTCTCCGGCCCGAACGCGCGGTTCATCTCCTCGTAGACGCGCTGCGGCTTGACCGGGATGTCGTCGAAGTGGGTGCGGCGCTGCATCGCGCCCTTGCGCCCGGCGCACTCGCGCACCCAGGCGTCGCGCGGCGGGAGGGCGCGGTCGCGGGCCGCGGCGAGCATCTGCCGCAGGAACGCGCCCGCGTCGGAGACCACGCCGTAGTCGGGCGCGAACACGCGCCCGATCTGGGTGGGCTCGACGTCGACGTGCACGAACGTGCGTCCCCGCCGGTAGACCTCCAGGCCGCCGGTGTGCCGGTTGGCCCAGCGGTTGCCGATGCCCAGCACGAGGTCGCTCGCCAGGAGCGTCGCGTTGCCGTAGCGGTGCGCGGTCTGCAGCCCGGCCATGCCCGCCATCAGCGGGTGGTCGTCCGGGATCGCGCCCCAGCCCATCAGCGTGGGGACGACGGGGACGTCGAGCAGCTCCGCGAGCTCCACCAGCTCCGCGCAGGCGTCGGCGTTGACGATCCCGCCGCCCGCGACGATCAGCGGTCGCTCGGCGGCGGCCAGCAGGTCGAGCACCTTCTCGGCCTGAGCGCGGGTGGCCACGGGCCGGTGCACGGGCAGCGGCTCGTAGGTCTCGACGTCGAAGTCGATCTCGGCGAGCTGGACGTCGATCGGCAGGTCGAGCAGCACCGGACCGGGGCGCCCGGAGCGCATGAGGTGGAACGCCTGGGCGAACGCGCCCGGCACCTGCCCCGGCTCCAGGACGGTCATGGCGAGCTTGGTGACCGGCCCGGCGATCGCGGCGATGTCGACGGCCTGGAAGTCCTCCTTGTGCAGCCGCGCCACCGGCGCCTGCCCGGTGATGGCCAGGATCGGGATCGAGTCGGCCGACGCCGAGTACAGCCCGGTGATCATGTCGGTGCCCGCGGGACCCGAGGTGCCGACGCAGACGCCGAAGTTGCCGGCCCTCGCGCGGGTGTAGCCCTCGGCCATGTGCGAGGCGCCCTCGACGTGGCGGGCGAGGACGTGGGTCAGGCCGTCCCCCGTGGCCTCGGCGTCGGCGCGCATGGCGTCGTAGAACGGGTTGATCGCGGCGCCGGGCAGGCCGAACACGTGCGTGACTCCCTCCTTGCGCAGGATGGCGACGGCGGCGTCGATGGCGCGCATGCGGGTCACTTCGTGGTCCTTCCGGAGAGGGTCTCGACCTGCAGCAGCAGCGCGCTGTGGTCGAGGGAGCCGTGGCCCTGGGCGCGCAGCGAGGCGACCAGCTGGGCGACGTGCGCCCCCAGCGGGATCGCGACGCCGGCCTCGCGGGCGGCGGCGGTGACGATGCCGAGGTCCTTGTGGTGCAGGTCGATGCGGAAGCCGGGGGCGAACTCCCGTGCCCGCATCCCGGCGGCCTTGCGGTCGAGCACGGTGCTCCCGGCCAGGCCGCCTGCGAGGACCCGCGTGGCGGCGTCGGTGTCGACGCCGTGGGCCTCCAGGAACACCAGCGCCTCGGCGACGAGCTGGATGTTCCCGGCGACGATCAGCTGGTTGGCCGCCTTCACGGTCTGCCCGGCCCCGGCCGGGCCGACGTGCACGACGGTGCCGCCGACGACGTCGAGGTAGGGGCGGGCCGCCTCGACGTCGGCCGCCTCCCCGCCGACCATGATCGACAGGGTGGCCTCGACCGCCCCGGCCTCCCCGCCGCTGACCGGGGCGTCGACGACGCGGACGCCGTGCTCGGCACCGGCCGCGGCCACTCGGCAGGCGACGTCGGGGCGGATGGTCGAGCAGTCGACGTGCAGCGTGCCGGGCTTGACGTTCGGGTGGATCTCGCGGGCCAGCGCCTCGACGTCCGGGCTGTCCGGGACCATCGTGATCACGACCTCGGCGTCGCGGACGGCGTCGACGGTGTTCTCCGCGGCCAGCCCTCCGGCGGCGACGAGCCGGTCGACGGCCGGTCGGGACAGGTTGTGGCCGACCACCTCGTGGCCGGCGGCGACGAGGTGGGCCGCCATCGGGCCGCCCATGATGCCGAGTCCGATGAACGCGATGCGGGTCATGACGAGAGCTCCTCGGTCCGCGCCAGCCAGTCGAAGGCGGCGGCGCTGGTGGTGGTGGGTGCGTACTCGAGCCCGACGCGGCCGGCGTAGCCCGCGTCGTCGAGCGCGGCGAGGTGGCGGCGCAGGTCGAGCGAGCCGGTGCCGGGCTCGTGGCGGCCCGGGGCGTCGGCGACCTGGACGTGGCCGATCCGGTCGACGTGCGCCGGGAGCGCGTCGAGGTCGTCGCCGTTGACGGCGAGGTGGTAGAGGTCGGCGAGCAGGGCGGTGCCCGGGACGCGGTCGACGACGGCGAGCGCGTCGGCCGCGGTGCGCAGCGGGTAGCGGTCGGCACCGGAGAGCGGTTCGAGCACGACGGTCGCGCCGATCCGGGACGCCTCGGCCGCGGCGAACGCGAGGTGGGCCTCGGCGAGGTCGTCCTGGCCGGTCGCCCCGTCGATGCGGTTGCCGTACAGGGCGTTGAACACCGACGTCCCGAGCCGCTCGCCGATCCCGACGGCGACGGCGACGGAGTCGCGGAACTCGCTCTCCCGCCCGGGCCAGGACACGAGGCCGCGGTCGCCGGCGGGCATGTCGCCCGCCGCGAAGTTGAGGCCGGTCAGCCGGACCCCGGCGTCCTGCACGGCGGCGACGAACGCGTCGACCTCGGCGTCGTCGGCGGTGGTGAACGGCCACCAGAACTCGACGGCGTCGAACCCGGCGGCGGCCGCGGCGGCGGGGCGCTGCAGCAGGGGCAGCTCGGTGAACAGGATGGAGCAGTTGACGGCACAGCGGATCGCCATGGGGCCCTCCAAGGGCGTGCGGGACTCGCAGGAAGGCCACCTTCCTGCCTTCTCGTTGCGTGAAGGTGGCCTTGCTGCAATACGGGTGGGGCGGACTCGGGCGGTCAGCGCGCCGCGGTCCAGCGGCGCTCCAGGTGCGCGCGGCCCTGCTCGGTGAGCGGGCCGTGCAGCCGCAGGCGGGCCATGCCGCCGTCGGGGTGGATGTCCAGGCGTACCGCCGTGGTGGGGCGGGGGTCGGCGAGCACGAAGCGGTGCCGGGTGTCGGGGCGCAGCGGTACCCGGGGCAGCAGGTCGAACCACTCCCCCGCCCCCGTGCGGCCGCGCAGCGTCGCCCACCCGGGCGCGTTGTGCAGGAACCAGCTCGTGTCCAGCTCGGCGACGGCGATCGTGCCCTCGGCGGCGAGCGCGAGCTCCACCCAGTCGTTGCCGTCGTCGCGGCGCCGGGCGGTCTCCCAGCCCTCCCCCATCGAGCGGGCGGGCCCGGGCAGCAGCAGGTTGTTCGGCGAGCTGTAGAACAGGTTCGAGCAGCCGGTGACGACGCCGCCGTTCTCCAGCGCCACCAGGTCGACGGTGCCGAGCGCGTCGAGCAGCGCCGGGTCCGGCAGCGCCTCGCCGTGCACCCGCAGCCGCGCGACGCCGCCGTCGGGGAAGATCCGCAACCGGACGTGCGTGACCCGCCGGGTGCTCTGCACGGCGAACGCGTTCTCGGTGTCGCCCGTGATCGCCGTGCGCGGGAGCAGGGGCTCCCACGCGGCGCCGGTCAGGTCGTCGACCGACGGGTTCCCGTCGAGCGCGACGCCGTCGACCGCCGCCTCCGGCGGGTAGTTGCCGGTGAACCAGGACGTGTCGACGACGACGCCGTGCACGATCCCCGGCGCGCCGAGCCGGACGACGGCCTCGTCGTGGCCCGCCTCCCGGCGGCGGCGGGTCTCCCAGCCGTCGTAGACCTTGCCCTTGGGCCCGAACGAGCCCGGGTCGAACACGGCCGGCCCGGGGGTGATCAGGTTCTCGCGGACGGCGAACGCCTCGTCGTTGGCGTGCACGACCGAGCCGCCGAGGTTGCGCACGGCGAGATCGGGCAGCCTGCGGAACTCGTTCACGACTCTCCTCGGGTGAGCAGGCGGCCGCGGGGCGGGCCGTCGTCGACCGGGGCGCCGCGCAGCCAGGTCGCGCGGACCCGGCCGTGCAGCTCGCGCCCGGCGTAGGGGGTGATCGGGTGGCGGTGGTGCAGCGCGCCGACGGTGAACGCCTCGTCCGGGGCCAGCACGACGAGGTCGGCGTCGCCGCCCGCCGCGATCCGGCCCTTGCGGGTCATCCCGACCAGCGCGGCGGGCCGCTCGGCCATCCACCGCACCACCTCGGCGAGGTCGTGGCCGCGGCGGCGGGCCTCGGTCCACACCACCGGCAGGCTCAGCTGCAGCGACGCGATCCCGCCCCAGGCGGCGCCGAAGTCGCCGCTGTCGAGCTCCTTCAACTCCGGCGTGCACGGCGAGTGGTCGCTGACCACCAGGTCGACGGTGCCGTCGGCGAGGCCCGCCCACAGCGCGTCGCGGTTGGCCGACCCGCGCACCGGCGGGCAGCACTTGAACCGGGTGTCGCCGTCGGGCACCTCCTCGGCGGTGAGCGCGAGGTAGTGCGGGCAGGTCTCGACGCTCACCCGCACGCCCGCGGCCCGCGCCGCCGCGAGCTGCGGCAGCGACCCGGCCGAGGACAGGTGCACCACGTGCACCCGCGCCCCGGTCTCCCCGGCGAGCCGCAGCAGCAGCGCGATGGCGGAGTCCTCCGACGCACCGGGGCGCGACGCCACGAAGTCGGCGTAGCGGCGCCCGGACGCGGCCGTGACCAGCGCCCCGTCCTCGGCGTGCGCGATCAGCAGCCCGTCGAACGCGGCGACCTCGCGCAGCGCGGGTCCCGGGTCGAGCAGCGGCGGGAACTCGGGCACGCCGGAGTCGATGAGGAAGGCCTTGACGCCGAACACGCCCGCGTCGTGCAGCGCCCGCAGGTCGCCGGTGTTGCCCGGGACGGCCCCGCCCCAGAACCCGACGTCGACGGCGCACCGGCCGTCGGCGGCCTTCCGCTTGACCTCCAGCGCGTCGACGTCGACGGTCGGCGGCAGGGAGTTCAGCGGCATGTCGACGATCGTGGTGACCCCGCCCGCCGCCGCGGCGCGGGTGGCGGTCGCGAAGCCCTCCCACTCGGTGCGGCCCGGCTCGTTGACGTGCACGTGCGTGTCGACCAGCCCGGGGATCAGCACCTCGTCGGCGGCGAGGACGACCTCACGGGCCCCGGCGACGGCGGCGTCGCGCGGCAGCACCGCGGCGATCCGCTCCCCCTCGACGACCACGGCGGCCGCCCGCTGCACGCCGTCGACCACGGCCCGGTCGGCCCGGAACACGATCACGGCTGCCCCCGGTACGCGCGCCAGCTCGCCAGCGCCGAGATGTCGGTCAGCTCCGCGGCGCCGTGCGCGCGGCGCAGGACCATCGCCAGCGATCCCGACCCGTCGGCCAGCTCCACCACGCCCAGCTCCAGGCCGTCGGGCTCGCCGGGGAGCAGGACCTCGCGCAGCCGGTCGTAGGACAGGTCGTAGACCTCGCCGTGCACCGCGGCCCCGCCCGCGCCGACGTCCTCCAGCGCGGGGTAGCGGCCGCCGACGGCGTGGAACCGGTAGCGCGGCGCGGTCGTGGTGGTCGCGACCAGCGGGGCGTCGCCGACGAGGTGGTGGTCGGCGCCGCCGGCCATGGCGGTGCCGTTGAGGAACATGAGGGGCACGGTCGCTCCTTGTCGGGGTCGTGCGCGGGTCGGGGGGTCGTGCGCGGGTCGGGGGGTCGTGCGCGGAAGGGGTGGCCGGGGCGAACCCTTCCGCACACGGGCGGTGGCGTCAGCCGCAGAGGTGCTCGGGCCGCACGGGGACGCGCCGGACGGGCCGGCCGGTCGCCGCGCGGATCGCCGCCGCCACCGCGGGCCCGCTGCTGATCGTCGGCGGCTCGCCGACCCCGCGCACGCCGTAGGGGGCGTGCGGGTCGGCGTACTCGAGCACCGCGATCCGCATCGGGGGCATGTCGAGGATCGTGGGGATCAGGTAGTCGGTGAACGACGGGTTCCGCACGTGGCCGTCGGTCACGACGATCTCCTCCATCAGCGCCAGGCCCATCCCCTGGGCGCTGCCGCCCTGGATCTGGCCGATCACGGCGTCCGGGTTGATCGCCTTGCCGACGTCCTGCGCGGTGTCCAGCGCCACGACCTTGACCAGCCCCAGCTCGACGTCCACGTCGACCACGGCCCGGTGCGCGGAGAACGCGTACTGCACGTGCGCGTCGCCCTGCCCGGTCTCCGGGTCGATCGCCCGGGTCGGCCGGTGCCGCCACTCGACGGTCTCCTCGACGGCGTCGTCGCCGAGCACCTCGGCCAGCGACGCGACCACCTCCCCCTGCGCCGACACGATCTTGTCGCCGTCCAGGCGGCAGCCGGGCACGTCGACCCGGGCCAGCACCGACGCGCGCACGGCCTCGCAGGCGGCCTTGACCGCGCCGCCGGTGACGTAGGTCTGCCGTGACGCCGACGTGGAGCCGCCGGACCCGACCGTGGTGTCCTTGGGGTGCACCACGACCCGCTCGACGCCCAGCTCGGTGCGGCAGATCTGCTGCTCCACGGTGATCAGGCCCTGCCCGACCTCCGCCGCCGCGGTGTGCACGGTGACCACCGGCTCGCCGCCGGTCAGCTCCAGGCGGACGCGCGCGGTCGAGTAGTCGTCGAAGCCCTCGGAGAACCCGACGTTCTTGTAGGTCACCGCGTAGCCGATCCCCCGCACGACGCCCTCGCCGTGGGTGGTGTTGGCGACCCCGCCGGGGAGGTCGCGCAGGTCGGCCTCGGCCTCCCGCTCCGGGGGCAGCGGCATGTCGCGGACGATCCGGACCAGCTCGGCCACCGGCGCCGCGGAGTCGATCAGCTGCCCGGTGATGTTGTGGTCGCCCTCGCGCATCCCGTTGAGCGCGCGGATCTCGACCCGGTCGACGCCCACGGCGTCCGCGAGCTCGTCCATCAGGGCCTCGTGGGCGAACGCGGCCTGCACGCAGCCGAAGCCGCGCATCGCCCCGCACGGCGGGTTGTTCGTGTACACGCCGCGGGCGTCGACGTGCACGCTCGGGAAGTTGTAGGGGCCCATGCCCAGCGTGCCGCCGTTGCCGACGACCGCCCCGGTCGACGAGGCGTACGCACCGCCGTCGAACAGGATGTCGGCCCGGCCGTAGACCAGCGTGCCGTCCGGCTGCGCGCCGAACTCGTAGCGCAGCCACGCCGGGTGGCGGTGGACGTGGCCGTGGAAGGACTCGTCGCGGGCGTAGCTCATCTTCACCGGCTTCCCGGTGCGCAGAGCGAGGAGGCAGGCGTGGACGTGGACCGAGAGGTCCTCGCGCCCGCCGAACGCCCCGCCGACGCCGGCCAGGGTGAGCCGCACCTGCTCGGGCGGCAGCCCGAGCACGCGGCAGATCTGGGACTGGTCGACGTGCAGCCACTGCGTGGCGACGAACAGGTCGACGCCGCCGTCGCCGTCGGGCACGGCCAGCCCGGACTCGGGGCCCAGGAACGCCTGGTCCTGCATGCCGACCTCGAAGTCCAGCGCCACCACGACGGGTGCGGTGGGGGCGGGGTCGCCGCGGCGGATCTGCATCGCCCGGACCAGGTTGCCGCCGGGGTGCACCTGCGGAGCGTCGTCGTCGAGGGCGCGGCGGGGATCGGTGACGGCGGGCAGCACCTCGTAGTCGACGACGATCCGCTTCGCCGCGCGCCGCGCGGTCTCCGGGTGGTCGGCGGCGACCAGCGCCACCGGCTCGCCCTCGTAGCGGACGACGCCGGTCGCCAGGGCCGGGGTGTCGAGGTGCTCCAGACCCACGGCGTTGACGCCGGGCACGTCGTCGGCGGTGAGCACCGCGGACACGCCGGGCACGGCCCGTGCGGCCGCGGTGTCGATCGAGCGGATGCGGGCGTGCGGGTGCGGGCTGCGCAGCGTGACGCCCCAGACCATGTCGTCGTGCCACAGGTCCGAGGCGTAGGCGAACTGGCCGGTGACCTTGAGGTCGGCGTCGGGGCGGACCGGCGAGTCGCCGATCCGGCCGGCGACGCCGGTCTGCGTGCTGGTCATGCCTTCTCCAACAGGGTGCGGTGGACGCGTGCGCACTCGCGGGCGAGCGCGTCGGTGTCGACGGTGAGGACGCGGTCGCGCTCGACGACCGGGCGGCCGTCGACGAGCAGCAGCTCCAGGGGCGGCGGTGAGCCGAGGACGAGCGCGGCCACCGGGTCGGCGACGTCGGCGTGCGCGAGCCCGTCGATGCGCCACAGGGCGAGGTCGGCGAGCTTGCCGACCTCGATCGAGCCGATCTCGTCGGCGCGGCCGAGGACGGCGGCCCCGCCGAGGGTGCCCAGCTCCAGTGCGTCGCGGACGGTGAGCGCGGTGGGCCCGCCGACGGCGCGGGCGAACAGCAGCGCATGCCGCAGCTCCTCCAGCAGGCTGCCGGCCTCGTTGCTGGCCGCGCCGTCGACGCCGAGCCCGACGCGGGCGCCGGCGTCGCGCAGGTCGCGGGTGCGGGCGATGCCGGCCCCGAGGCGCGCGTTGGACGACGGGCAGTGCGCCACGCCGGTGGACGAGTCGCCGATCTTCTTCACCGCGGAGTCGTCGAGGTGGATCGCGTGGGCGAACCAGACGTCGTCGCCGGTCCAGCCCAGCGACTCGACGTACTCCAGCGGCGAGCAGCCGAAGCGCTCCCGGCAGAAGTCCTCCTCGTCGAGGGTCTCGGCGAGGTGGGTGTGCAGCCGGACGCCGAGCTCCCTGGCCAGCACCGCGGACTCGCGCATGAGGTCCCCGGTCACCGAGAACGGCGAGCAGGGGGCCAGGGCCACCCGCAGCATCGAGCCCGGCGACGGGTCGTGCCAGCGGTCCACGGCCTCCCGGGACGCGGCGAGGATCGCGTCGCGCGACTCGACGACGTGGTCGGGCGGCAGGCCGCCGTCGCGGCGGCCCAGGTCCATCGAGCCGCGCGTCGTGTGGAACCGCAGCCCCACCTCGGCGGCCGCGCGGATCTCGGCCCCGAGGACGTCGCCGCCCTCACGGGGGAACACGTAGTGGTGGTCGCTGCTGGTGGTGCAGCCGGTGAGCGCGAGCTGCGCCAGCGCTCCGCTCGCGCCGGTGTGCACGGCGTGCTCGTCGATGCCGGCCCACACCGGGTAGAGCGTGGTCAGCCACTCGAAGAGCGTGTGGTCGACGGCCAGCCCGCGGGTGACCCACTGGTAGAGGTGGTTGTGGGTGTTGACGAGACCGGGGGTGAGCAGGCAGCCGCGGCCGTCCACCACCCGTGCGCGGAAACGCTCGCCCTGGCCCGCCTCTCCGCGCACGAGGGCCTCCGGCGCGGGGCCGGGGCCGACGGCGGTGATCCGGTTGCCCTCGACGACGACGTGCCCGCCGGGGAACTCCTCGCCGGTGACGGTGACGACGTGCGCACCCTCGATGATCGTGGTCGGGCCGTCGGTGCTCACTGCGCCGTCGGTGCTCACTGCGCCGCCTGACGCACGGCGTCCAGGATCTTCTCGTAGCCGGTGCAGCGGCAGAGGTTCCCGGCCAGCGCCTCGCGGATCTCCGGGTCGCTCGGCGCGGGGTTGCGCTCCAGCAGGTCGTGGGTGGAGACGACCAGGCCGGGGGTGCAGAAGCCGCACTGCACGGCGCCGCACGCGACGAACGCCTGCTGCACCGGGTGCAGCTCGCCGTCGTCGGCCAGCCCCTCGACGGTGGTGACCGAGCGGCCCTGCGCCTGCCCGGCCGCGACCAGGCAGGAGCACACCGGCACGCCGTCGAGGTAGACGGTGCACGAGCCGCACTCCCCCTGCTCGCACGCGTTCTTGGAGCCGGGCAGCCCCATCCGCTCGCGCAGGGCGTGCAGCAGGCTCTCGCCCTCCCACACGTCGTCGACGGCGTGCTCGGTCCCGTTGACGGTCAGCTCGATCCTCATGCGGCGCTCCGGTAGTCGGTCCAGGCCCACGTGGCCGCGCGGCGCGCCATCACGGACAGGGTGTGCAGGCGGTAGGCGGCGGTGCCGCGGACGTCGTCGATGGGGGCGGCGGCGTCGCGCACCCGGCGGCCGAACTCGACCGCGAGCCCCTCGGGCAGCTCGCCGCGCGACTCCCACAGCCCCGCGGCCTCCAGCTCCCCGGCCAGGTACTCCCCCGCCGCGACGGCGCGGCGCGGGGTGGGCGCGGCGCTGCCGATCCCGGTGCCGACGGCCCGGCGGTCGGGGTGCAGCGCCAGCCCGAAGGCCGACACCGCGATCACCATCGCGTTGCGGGTGCCGATCTTGCTGAACTGCTGCGGCCCGGCCGGCGGGGTGATCCACACGGCGGCGATCAGCTCGTCGGGGGCGAGCGCGTTGCGCTTGACGCCGGTGAAGAACTCGGCGACCGGCACCGTCCGGCTGCCGCGCACCGACGCCACCTCGACCTCGGCGTCGGCGGCGAGCAGCGCCGGATGGCTGTCACCCGCGGGCGAGGCCGCACCGAGGTTGCCGCCGACGGTGCCGCGGTTGCGGATCTGCGGCGAGCCGACCGTCCGCGCCGCCATCGCCAGCCCGGGCAGCGTCGCGCCCAGCTCGTCGATGACGCGGGCGTAGGTGACGCCCGCGCCGAGCCGGATGCGACCCCCCTCGGGTGCCCACTCGCGCAGCTCGGGCACGCGGGTGAGGTCGAGCAGGGCGGGCGGCCTGCGGTGGTCGAAGTTGATCTCGACCATGACGTCGGTGCCGCCCGCGACGGGCAGCGCGTCGGGATGCTCCGCCTTCGCCGCGAGCGCGTCGGCCCAGGTGGTGGGCGCCAGGAAGTCCATGCGACGAGTACAGCCCGCCGCGGGCGTCGGCAGAAGTCGCCGCCGTGACGAATCGACGGCCCGCGCACGCCGTCGGAGTTGTACGTTCCTCCAATGCTGCTGCGCGAGCTCGTCGGGCACCCCGCCCTGGGGCTGCGCCTGCTGCACGGCGACGACGCCGCGCTCGACCGGCCGGTCCGCTGGATCTACACCACGGACCTGATCGACCCCGCCCGCTACCTCTCCGGCGGCGAGCTGGTCATCAGCGGCCTGATGTGGCGGCGCGGGCCGGCCGACAGCGAGCGGTTCGTCGCGGTCCTCGCCGCGTCGGGCACCGCCGCGCTCGCCGCGGGCACCGCGGTGTTCGGCACGATCCCCGACGACCTCGTCGACGCCTGCCGCCGCCACGACGTCCCGCTGGTCGAGGTGCCCGAGGAGACCTCGTTCTCGGCGGTCACCGAGCTCGTCGTCGGCGCGCTGTCGGCGGCGCGCGGCGACCGGCTCGCGCACACGGTCGGCCGCCAGCGCCGGCTGCTGTCGGCCGTCGCGGGCGGGATGGGCCTCGACGAGCTGGTGGCGCAGGTGTCGGCGTCGACGGGGCTGGTGTGCCGGGTGCTGAGCGCGACCGGGCGCGGGATCGTGCCCGGCCCGCGGGCCCTGTCCGATCCCGAGCTGGACCGGATCGCCGCCACCTTCCTCACCGCCGTGCGGCTGCCGGCCGTCGTCGGCGGCGGGGCGCACTCGGTGTTCCCGGTCGGGCCGGCGTCCGAGCAGCGCTCGACGTCGTGGTTCGTCGCCGTCGAGGGCGCGTTCCCGACCTGGGACGCCGAGGCCACCGAGGCCGTCGACGAGCTGGTCGCGATCGCCGCGCTGGACCGCGCGCGGCGCGGCGAGGGCCTGCGGGTCGCCCGCGACATCGCCGACGACGCCGTCGCCCTCATCGCCGACGGCGCCGGGAACCGCCCCGAGACCGCCACCCGGCTGCGCCAGGCCGGGCTGGACCCCACGGCCCCGCTGACGGTGGCGGTGGCGGGCTTCGTCGACCGGCCCGACCGCCTGGAGATCGCGCGCGCGATGCTCGTCGACGCCGCCTCCCACGGGACCTCCGGCGCGCCCGCCGTCGGCGTGCGCGACGGGCTGGCCGTCGCGCTGCTGCCCGGTGACGCCGACGCCCTGCGCGTCGCGCTGACCCGGCTGGAGCCCGGGCTGGGCCCCGAGCGGCTGACCGTCGGGGTGAGCCGGCCGTCGGAGCCGGGGGCGCTGGCCGGTGCCCTGCAGGAGGCCCGGCACGCCCGTGACCAGGCCGAGCACCGGCCGGGGGCGCTGCACGTCGTGACCGGAGCCGACGTCACCTCGCACGTCGCGCTGCTGGCCACCGTGCCCGACCAGGTCCGCCGCGCGTTCGCCACCCGCGTGCTCGACCCGGTGCTCGCCTACGACGCCCGCAACGACGCGGGCCTGCTGGAGACGCTCGAGGCCTTCCTGGACTGCTCCGGATCGTGGAGCCGGGCGGCCGAGCGGCTGCACCTGCACGTCAACACGGTGCGCTACCGCATCGGGCGCGTCGAGGAGCTCACCGGCCGCGACCTCGGCGTGTTCGCCGACCGCGTCGACGTGTTCCTGGCCCTGCGCTCCCGCTGACGGTGGACACTGGGAACACCGACGCGACGGGAGGACCGGGGATGAGCACCGCCGGCCGCGTGCCCGCCACCGCCCTGCCCGCCGCGCTCCGGGAGCCGGACCGGCCGGTGTCCCCCGGATGGGTCGCCCGGCTCTCGCTCAACCTCGTCGGGATGTGGATCGCCTGGTACGCCCCGCTGCAGGTGCTGCTCGGGCTGCACGCCGCCGCGCTCGCGCCGGAGGGCAAGGAGCTCGTGTTCGGGGTCGCCACCGCCGTCGGCGGCCTGTGCTCGCTGGTGGCGAACCCGCTGGTCGGGGCGCTGTCGGACCGGACGACCTCGCGGTGGGGTCGCCGGGTGCCGTGGATCGTCGGGGGGAGCCTGCTGGCCGCCGCCGGTTTCGTGCTGCTGTCGGTCGCGTCCACCGTCGCGCTCTACGTGGCGGGGTGGTGCGTCGTCCAGATCGGGCTGAACACCATGCTCGGCGCGCTGACCGCGTTCCTGCCCGACCAGGTCCCGGCCGTCCAGCGCGCCACCGTCGGCGGGGTCGTCGCGATGGCCACCACGGTCGGGATCCTGGCGGGCACCGGGCTGGCCGCCGCGTTCGGGACCGGCCGGCCGACGCTGGCCTACCTGGCGTGCGCGGCGGTGATGCTGCTGTGCACCGTCCCCCACATGGCGCGCAGCGGCGACGCCCGGCTGCCGGTGCAGTGGCGCCCGGCGGGCGGGCTGCGGGTGATCCTGCGCGGCTACTGGATCAGCCCGCGGCGCCACCCGGACTTCGCCTGGGCCTGGCTGTCCCGGCTGCTGATCAACTTCGGCAACGGGGCCGGCGCGGTCTACCTGCTGTTCTACCTGCAGGACGGCGTCGGCTACCCGGACCCGGCCGGGGGCGTCCTGGTCCTCACCACGATCTACGCCGCCCTCGTCGTCGCGACCGCGGTGCTCGGGGGGCGCCTGTCGGACCGGACGGGGCGGCGCCGGGTCTTCGTCGTGTGGTCCGGCACCGGCATCGCCGCCGCGCTGTTCGCCCTCGGCTTCCAGACCTGGACGGCGGCGGTGGTCGGCGCGTGCCTGCTCGGCGTCTCGTTCGGCGTCTACACCTCGGTCGACCTGGCGCTGGTCACCGAGGTGCTGCCGGCCGCGGCCGACCGGGCCAAGGACCTCGGCATCGTCACCGTCACCTCGACGCTGGCCGGTGTGCTGACGCCGCTGTTCGCCGCGCTGCTGGTGACCGGCCCCGGCGGCTACCCGGCGCTCTACGTCGGCAGCGGGCTGCTGGCCCTCGCCGGGGCGGCGGCCGTGACGCGGATCCGCGGGGTGCGGTGAGGCCCCGGCCGGGCGCGGGTCACCCCCGCGTCACCGTCGCCTCGATCAGGCCGTAGGGGCGGTCGGCCGCGTAGAACACCTCGTTGCGGTTCTCCAGGCCGAACGGGGCGAGGTCGACGACGAAGTGGTGCCGGTTGGGCGCGGACAGGCTGATCGACGCGATCGACGGGTGCGCCTCCAGCACCCCCCGGCCCATCTCCCACAGCGTCTGCTGCAGCGCCAGCGAGTGCACCGTAGCGAAGCGCTCCAGCAGGATCCGCCGGACGTCCGCCCAGGTCCCGTCCCAGTCGACGTCGGTGCCGGTGTAGGTCCACGTCGCCACCAGCGACGTCGACATGATCCGGTCGTGCGTGGGTGCCAGCGTCGTGTACTCGTCGACGAGGAACCCGGCGAACTCCGAGCCGGTCGACTTGAGCAGCACCAGGTCGCGCAGCCCCGACACCACCTCGGCCCCGTCGCCGTCGACCGTCACGACGGTGGTCCGGACCTCCGACCCCCGCCGGACCCAGGTGTGGTCGTGGCCGGCCCCGTCGACCGGCACCCGCTCCCACCCGTACTCCTCGACCGCGATCCGCGCGCCCCGCACCGGGGCCACGTCGTCGACGAAGTGCCGGGCCAGCGCGAGGGCGTAGTCCTCGATCTCCCCCAGCCCGTGCGACTTCGCGAACGCGTAGCAGGTGTTCTTCTGCGTGTCGGTCGGCAGCACGTCGGACTGGTCGCCGGCGAGGTGGGCGGCGGTGAAGTCCCCGCGCAGCGCGGTGGACACGGTGACGTCGCGCAGCTCGTGGCGGTCGGTCTCGCGGTGGATCCGGACGAGCCGGTTCTCCGCCTTCCCGTACTGGTTGGCTCCCAGGACGATGGACCCGGAGTGGTCGGACACGGTGTCAGCTCCCGCGGTAGGTGGAGTAGGCGAACGGGGACAGCAGCAGCGGCACGTGGTGGTGCCGGCCGGGTTCGGTGACGGTGAACGCCACGGTCACCTCGGGGTAGAACCCGTGCTGCCCGGTGGCGGCGAAGTATCCACCGGTGTCGAAGACGAGGGCGTGGGTGCCCGCGGCGGGGTCGGGGAGGCGGGCGCGGCCGTCGGCGTCGGTCACCGCGTCGGCCAGCACCGCGCTCCCCCGGGTCAGCCGCACGGCCATCCCGGCCGCGGGCCGGCCCGAGACGGCGTCGAGGACGTGGGTCGACAGGCTCACGCCGCCTCCCCCGTGACGAGCCGGGTCAGCCGGATCCGGTTGATCGCGGCCAGCTCGGCGAGCGCGACGGCCCGCTCGGTGGCGGCGTCGTTCCCCAGCCGGGCGTGCAGGGCGGCCAGCAGGTCCTCGGCGCTGCGGCCCGATGCGCACACCAGGTAGACGTGCCCGAACCGCTCCTCGTAGGCGCGGTTGCCCGCCGCCAGCGCGTCGAGCACGTCGGCGGCGGCCGCGGACACCGCGCTCTGCTCGTGCCGCGACCGGCCGCCCGCCGCGCGGTCGCCGATGCGGGGGTGCCCGGCCATGGCGGGGTCGAGGTCGGCGTCGGTCAGGGCGGCGTCGGCGGCGCGGAGCAGGTCGTCGAGCGCGGCGTAGGGCCCGCCCGCGGCGACCCGGGCCGCCCAGCCGGGCGCGGCGCAGACCTCCAGCAGCTCGGCCTCGGACGGGTTCACCGGTCCCCCCGGAACGCGCGGGCCCGCGCGCTGGCGATCGGGTTCGCGTCGGCGACGAGGTCGGCGAACCGGTGGCCCGCCACCTTCGCGATCTCGATCAGCGCCGCCGCGTGCTCCTGGGCCGGCGAGTTCTCCAGCCGCCGCCAGCCGTCGCGCAGGATGTGCTCGCGGGTGGAGGCGTCGCGGACGCAGACGATCAGCGGGATCCCGAAGCGCTCCCGGTAGGCCGCGGCGAGCGCGGCGAACTCCTCGCGGTCGGCCTCGGTGAGCCGGGTCAGGCCCGCCGTCGACTGGTCGCGCGCGGAGTCCTCGCCCTCCTCGCCGTCGGCGACGCGGTCGCCGCCGAGGTCGGGGTAGTGCGCCATCAACTCCCGCTGCTCCTCGCGCGGGGCGGAGAACAGCGCCTCCTGGAACGCGGTGCGCAGCGCGCCGGTGTCGGCGAAGGGCCTGCGGTCGTAGGCGCTCGCGACGACGTCGCCCGACCCCTGGAACAGCCGGCCGAACACGGCGACGAACTCCGCCCGCCCCATCCGGTTGACGTCGGCGAGCCGCACGCTCGCCCCGGGGGTGCCCGCCACGGCCGGGCCCCGGCCGCCGATGTGGTGGAACACGACGTTGAGCACGATCGCGGCGATGCTGCCCAGCGTGATGCCGGAACCGAAGACGATCTGCGCCCACGGCGGCACGGCGGTCGCGACGTCGGGCTGCGCGGTCACGAACATCGCCAGCCCCACGCTCGACCCGACGATGACGACGTTGCGGTGGTCGTGGAAGTCGACCCGCGACAGGGTCTGGATGCCGACCACCGCGACCGTCGCGAACATCGCCAGCGCGGCGCCGCCCAGTACGGGGTGCGGGATGCCCGCGACGACCGCGCCCGCCTTGGGCACCAGCCCGATCAGGATCATGATCACGCCGGCCGCGGCGACGACGTAGCGGCTCTTCACCCGCGTCAGCCGGACGAGCCCGACGTTCTCGGCGAAGCACGTGTACGGGAAGGAGTTGAACACGCCGCCGATGGTGGTCGCGAGACCGTCGGCGCGCAGCGCGCGGGCCACGTCGTCCTTGCCGACGCGCTTGTCGACGATCTCGCCGGTCGCGAAGACGTCACCGGTGGTCTCGACGGCCGTGATCAGCATGACGACGATCATCGACACGATCGCGGCGGCGCTGAACTGGGGCCACCCGAAGTAGAACGGGGTGGTCACCCCGATCCAGGACGAGTCGCCCACGGCGTCGAAGGTGGCGTCGCCCAGGCCCCACGCCACGAGGGTGCCCAGCACCAGGCCGACGAGCACCGCGACCGTCGCCATGAACCCGCGGAAGATCCGCTGGATGGCGACGATGACGAGCAGCGTGCCCAGGGCGTACGCGAGGTTGCGCAGGTTCCCCGGCTGCGGGTCCGAGCCGCCGCCGACGGCGTCGAGCGCGGCCACCGGGAGCAGCGCCAGGCCGATGATGAGGATGACCGACCCGGTGACGACGGGCGGGAAGAACCGGATCAGCCTGGAGAAGAACGGGGCGATGAGGAACGTCGCGAGCCCGGCGACGATCACCGCCCCGTAGATGACGAGCAGCCCGTCGGTGCCCCCGCCTGCCGCCAGGCCGATGGCGATCATCGGGGAGACCGCCGTGAACGTCACGCCCTGCAGCAGCGGCAGCCGCACCCCGACCTTCCAGAACCCGACGCTCTGGACGATCGAGGCGATGCCGCAGGTGAACAGGTCGGCGTTGATCAGGTGGATCAGCTGGCGCTCGTCCAGCCCGATCGCCCCGGCCAGCAGGATGGGGACGATCACCGCGCCGGCGTAGAACGCGAGCACGTGCTGGAAGCCGTAGACGGCGAGCTTGCCCGCGGGCAGCACCTCGTCGACCGGGTGGACCCGGCGGGCGGGCCGGGAGGGGGGTTTCGTTCCGCGCACGGGGACACCTCGCAGGGGGCTGGATGAGATCCGCCTCACGATGACCGCCGGGCACCGGGCCGGGACACCCACAGAACCGACGAACAGCGCCGGGCCGGCCGCGCCGCCCGTTGTGCGATCCACCAGCCGCCGCGGGCCGGGCCGACGGGTACGCTCCCCGGCGTGCGGACCACGGCATCGGCCCAGCGGACACCGACCCGATGAGCGGGCTCTTCGCTCTCCTCGACGACGTCGCCGCCCTCGTGCGGCTCACCGCGGCGTCGCTCGACGACATCGCGGGTGCGGCCGGCCGCGCGGGCGTCAAGGCGGCCGGGGTCGTCGTCGACGACGCGGCGGTGACCCCGCGGTACGTGCAGGGGCTGGAGCCCAAGCGCGAGCTGTCGATCATCGGGCGGATCGCGAAGGGCTCGCTGCGCAACAAGCTGCTGTTCATCCTCCCGGCGGCGCTGCTGCTGAGCCAGTTCGCCCCGTGGCTGCTCACCCCGATCCTCATGCTGGGCGGGGCGTACCTCTGCTACGAGGGCGCGGAGAAGATCTGGGAGCTGCTCTCCGGGCACCACCCCTCGCCGGAGGAGACGCAGGAGTCGAAGGAGACCGATCCCGCCGCCCACGAGAAGACGGTCGTCTCGGGCGCGGTCCGGACCGACTTCATCCTGTCCGCGGAGATCATGGTCATCGCGCTCAACGAGGTCGCGTCGGAGGGCATCTGGTCCCGCGCCGCGATCCTGCTGGTGGTGGCCGTGGCCATCACGATCCTCGTCTACGGCGTGGTCGCGCTGATCGTCAAGATGGACGACGTGGGCCTGGTGCTCGCGAAGCGCGACTCCGCGCCGGTGGCCGGGCTGGGCCGCGGCCTGGTCCGCGCGATGCCGATCGTGCTCTCGGTGCTGTCCACCGTGGGGATCGCGGCGATGCTGTGGGTCGGCGGGCACATCCTGCTGGTGGGGATCGACGAGCTCGGTTTCCACCCGCTCTACGACGCCGTGCACCACGTGGAGGTGCTCGTGCACGACGCCACGGGCGCGCTCGGCGGGTTCCTCGGCTGGCTCACCAACACCGTCTTCTCGGCGATCCTCGGAGCCGTCGTGGGGGCCGTCATCGTGGCGGTCCTGCACCTGCTCCCGAAGCGGACCGCCGGCGCCGCGCACGCCTGACCCCCGCCGCCGTGCGCGGCGGCCGGTTCAGCGGCGCGGGATGGACCGGAGCTCCACCTTCGCGGGCGGCTCGGCCGAGGCCTGCGGGTCCCGGACCTGCTCGCCGTCGACGAGGACCCAGCCGCCCATGATGTGCTCGATCGCCCGGTCCGGCGCGATCCCGGACTGGATCAGACGGTCCAGCACGGTCCGCTCGGCGAGGGCGGTGCTGCTGCGTGACGTGTCCATCGGATGCTCACCTCGGTGTTCGGAGGAACTCGGTCGGACCCACTCTCGTCCCCGCGCCGCCCCCCGGGCACGGTCGAAGGTCCCGGATCCGGGCGCCGGGCGGCCCGCGGGGGCCCTCCCACCGGCCGTGGCGCGCCCGGCCGCCCCGGCACAGGCTGGGCCCATGACGGAGGATCGCGCGCCCCTCGGGGTGCTGGTGGCGGCGGTGGAGCGCGCCCTGCGGGCGCCGTCGGTCCACAACACCCAGCCCTGGCGGTGGCGGCTCGACGACGGCCGCGTCGAGCTGCACGGCGACCCGGTGCGCCACCTCGTCGCCACCGACCCCGACCGGCGCGACCTCGTCCTGAGCTGCGGCGCCGCGCTGCACCACCTCGGGGTCGCGCTCGCCGCGGCGGGCTGGTCGGCCCGGACGCGGCGGCTGCCCGCCCCGGGCGACCGCTGGCACCTCGCGACGGTGTCGGCGCACGCCCCGGGCCCCGGACGCGGTCGATCGCCTGCCCCGGCCGCGGCCGCGCTGAGCCGCGCGATCGAGGAGCGGCGGACCGACCGGCGCCCGTTCGGGCCCGAGCAGGTGCCGCGGTGGGCCCTCGACCGGCTCGTCGCCGCCGCGACCGCCTGCGGCGCGCTGCTGGTGCCCGTCACCGAGCCCGGTGCCCGGCTCCGGCTCGACGAGGCGCTGGCCGACGCCGGGGCGCGCCAGCGGTTCGCACCCGGCTACGCCGCCGAGCTGACGATCTGGAGCCACCGGTGGACCGCGGCCCGTGACGGCGTCCCGGCCTCGGCACGGACGGTCCGGGGCACCGATCCCGACCTGCGGAGCTTCCCCCGCGGGCAGCTCACCGACACCCGCGCGCCGCGGGCCGCGGACGACGCCTCCGTCCTGCTCGTCCTCACCACCACCGGCGACGGGGTGCTCGACCACCTGCTGGCCGGCGAGGCCACCAGCGCCGTCCTGCTCACCGCGACGAGCCTCGGGCTCGCGACCACCCCGCTGAGCCAGTCCCAGGAGGTCGCGGCCGTGCGGGAGCGCCTGGCGGCCCAGGTCCTGCGCTCCCCCGACCACCCCCAGCTGGTCATCCGGGCCGGGTACCCGGGACCCGCGGCGCGGCCGCTCGAGGCGACCCCGCGCCGCGCGCTCGAGTCCGTCCTGCTCCGGACCTGACCGGCGGGCCGTTCAGCCCTACCGGATCGGGCCCATCGGCGGGCCCTGTCGCACCGGCGCCCCGGTACCGTCGGCCGCACCGACGACGAGGAGCAGACGACCGTGCCCATCTCCGTGTTCCTGCTCGACGACCACGAGATCGTCCGACGCGGCATCGCGCAGCTGCTGGAGACCGAGGACGACATCGCCGTCGTCGGCGAGGCCGGTACCGCCGCGCAGGCGCTGGCCCGCATCCCGGCGCTGCGCCCGGACGTCGCCATCCTCGACGTGCGGCTCCCCGACGGGGAGGGCGTCTCCGTCTGCCGGGAGGTGCGCTCCGCCGTCGTCCCGCCACCCGCCTGCCTGATGCTCACCTCCTACTCCGACGACGAGGCGCTGTTCGGCGCGATCATGGCCGGTGCGGCCGGCTACCTGCTCAAGCAGGTCGCCGGCATCGACCTGGTCGGGGCGGTGCGCACGGTCGCGGCGGGCGGGTCGCTGCTGGACCCGCGGGCCACCGCCACCGTCCTGGAGCGGCTGCGCGCCGGGGACGCCCCGACCGACCCGCGCTACGAGTCGCTCAGCCCGCAGGAGCGCCGGATCCTGCAGCTCATCTCCGAGGGCCTCACCAACCGCCAGATCGGCGCGGAGATGTACCTGGCGGAGAAGACCGTCAAGAACTACGTGTCCTCGCTGCTGCACAAGCTCGGCTTCGCCCGGCGCACCGAGGCGGCCGTGTACGCGGCCGACCTGCGCCGCACGCAGCGCTGACCCTCACAGGGGCACCCGCCAGCTCAGCCGCGTGCCCCCGCCGGCGGCCGGGGCCACGGTGCACTCGCCGCCGCGGTCGCGGGCCCGCTGCTCCAGGTTGCGCAGCCCGCTGCGGGCGGCGGTGGGGTCGATCCCCACGCCGTCGTCCACGACGTCGATGCGCAGGTCCTCCCCCGCCTCGACGGTGACCGTCACCGCCGACGCCGCGGCGTGCCGGACCACGTTGCTCACCGCCTCCCGCACGACGGCCTCGGCGTGCGCCCCCAGGTCGGCGGGGACCAGCGCGTCGATCGGGCCGGAGATGCGCAGCGACGGAGTGATCCCGGACCCGGCCGCCGCCTCGGCCGCGGTGTCGAGGAGCCGCCTGGCGACGCCGGCGGCCGGGCCGTCCCCTGCGGTGTGCAGGTCGAAGATGGCGGTGCGGATCTCCCGGACCGTCGTGTCCAGCTCGTCCACGACGTGCGCCAGCCGGTCGCGCAGATCCGGATCCGCCGTGCGCCGCAGCGTCCCCTGCACCTGCATGCCGGTGGCGAACAGCCGCTGGATGACGTGGTCGTGCAGGTCGCGGGCGATCCGGTCCCGGTCGGCGAAGACGTCGAGCTGGCGCAGCGCGCGGTTCCGGTCCCCCAGCTCCATCGCCAGCACGGCCTGCTCGGCGAACGAGGTGAGCAGCGGCACCTCCCCGGGCAGGAACCCGGGCCCGCCGTGGCGGCGCAGCGCGACCAGCACCCCGGTGACCGCCTCCTGGGACCGCAGCGGCACGGCCATCGTCGGGCCGTGGCCCGCCATCCCGTCCAGCAGCGGGCCCGCGGACGGGGCGAGCACCGGTGCCCGGCTCTCGAGCACCTCGTGCAGGAGCGGGTCGTCGACCCCGATGCGGCGTCCGAGCAGGTCGGCGAGGTCGCCGCCGCACTGGCCGCGGACCACGAGGTCACCGCCGTCCGGGTCCGGGCCGAGCACGATCAGGACGGCGTCGGAGCCGGTGAGCTCGAGCGTCCGCCGGGCGATCAGCCGCAGCGCGTCCTGCTCCGTCGCCCCGGACAGCAGCTCGCTGCGGATCTCCGCCGACGCCTCCAGCCAGTGCTGGCGCAGCCGGGTCTGCTCGAACAGGTCGGCGTTCTGCACGGCGATGCCCGCGGCGGCGGCGAGCGCCCGCACCACCGCCTCGTCCGCGGCGGTGAACTCGCCCCCGCCGATCTTCTCGGTGAGGTAGAGGTTGCCGTACACCGCGTCGCGCACCCGGACCGGTACGCCCAGGAACGAGCGCATCGGCGGATGGTTCGGCGGGAAGCCGACCGACGCCTCGTGCCGGCCGAGGTCGGCCAGCCGCAGGGGCCGCGGGTCCGCGATGAGCTGCCCGAGCAGGCCCCTGCCCTCCGGCAGCGGCCCCATCGACGCGCGCGTCTGCTCGTCCAGCCCCACGTGCAGGAACCGCGACAGTCCCCCGCCGGCACCGAGCACGCCCAGGGCCCCGTAGCGGGCGTCCACCAGGTCGACCGCGGACTGCACGATCCGGCGCAGGGTCGCGTCGAGCTCCAGCCCCTCACCGACCGCCACCACCGCGTCGAGCAGCCCCTGCATCCGGTCCCGGGTGGAGGCCATCTCCGCGAGCCGGTCCTGGACCTCCCGCAGCAGCTCGTCCAGGCGCAGCCCGGACAGCAGGTGCGACGTCGTCGGAGGGAGGTGCTCGGCCTGCTCCTGGTCCGCCATCTGGGCCTTCCGGTCGGTGCCCCCCGGTCGCTGCCTCCCGGTCGTCGCCCGCCGGGTCCGCCCACGCTCCCGACGCCGCTGCAGGGTACCCCCGGTCCCGACGCGTCAGCGCGTCCAGTCCGAGCACGGCTCCGGCCCGGGGCGGCCCAGCAGGAAGCCCTGCCCGAGCAGCCCCGCGGGCAGGGCGTCGAGCTGACGGCGGGACTCGATCCCCTCCACGACGCACCCCAGGCCGAGCTCCTCCGACAGCCGCGCGATCGCCGCGACGATGGTGGCGCTGGCCGGGTCGCTCGCCATCCCCGCCGTGAACGACCGGTCGATCTTGACGACCGTGACGGGGAGCGCCACCAGGTAGGACAGGCTCGCGTAGCCGGTGCCGAAGTCGTCGATCGCGATGCCGACGCCGGACTCGTGCAGCTCCGCGAGCTGGCGGATCGCCGAGGACCCCGCCGCGAGCAGCACCGACTCGGTGAGCTCGAGGGTGAGGTCGCCCGGCCGCAGACCGTGCTGGTCCAGTGCCCGGCCGATCGTCGTGGCGATGTCGCCGTGCTGCACCTGCCGGGCGCTGAGGTTCACCGACATCCACGCCCGCTCCCGCGGGAACCGGGCGCGGCGGCGCACCAGCGCGGCGAGCGCGGCGTCGAGCACGGCCGCCCCCAGCGCGGTGATCAGCCCGGTGCTCTCGGCGACCTCGACGAAGACCGCCGGGTCGACGGACCCGCCGCGGGCGTCGCACAGCCGGGCCAGCGCCTCGAAACCCACCACGGCGCCGGTGTCCAGGTCGTGCACCGGCTGGTAGTCGACCGAGAGGGCGGCCGCCCCCGTCCCGGCCAGCGCGGAGCGGAGCAGGTGCTCGATCCGGCCGCGCTCGACGAGGTCGGCGCGGAGCAGGTCGTCGAACACCTCGACGCGGTTGCGTCCGCGCTCCTTCGCCCGGTACATCGCGATGTCGGCGTCGCGCAGCACGTCCTCGGCCGCCCGACCCGGCACCGCGGCGATCATGCCGATGCTCACCGACACCGAGTGGGCGGTGGGGCCGTACCGGACCGGCTCGGACAGCTCCTCGCGGATCCGGTCGGCGAGCTGCTCCGCCACCTGCCGGGGCGTGCCGCTGCGCCCGGGACCGGCCCGCGGCGCCTCGATCACGACCACGAACTCGTCGCCCCCCACCCGGGCCACGGTCTCGGACCCGCGCACCACCGCCCGCAACCGGTGCGCGACCTCGACCAGCACGGCGTCGCCCGCGGCGTGGCCCTCGGTGTCGTTGACGCGCTTGAACCCGTCGAGGTCGCAGCGGCGGCCCGCAGGGAGTCGTTCTCGGCCTGCGTCGCCTCGGCGTGGGCGACGGCCTCGGCCCGCCGTCGTTCGGCGAGCTCGAGCGCGGTGCGGAGCTCCTCCTCGCGGGCGGCGCGGGCGCGGAGGAGGGCGTCGACGCGGCCGCGGTCGTAGCCGCGCAGCACGACCGGGAGGTCCGCCGCGGCACGGGTGGGCGCCCCGGCCCGCTGCGCGGCCGCCGGTGCGGCCCCTCCGTGGAAGCGGGCGCCGGTGCGGCCGAGCGACGGGTCGGCGGGTGCCGCGGGACCGGGCCCCGCGGCCACCGGGTGGGGCCCGTCCGCCCGCTGCGGCGCCACGCGCGCGGCGTGGCGGCTCGTCGGCGCGGGGAGGGAGGGTGTCGTGGTCATCCGGGCTGCTCCTCGGGGCGGGGCGGGACGGGTCGGGACGGCCGGGGCGGGCCGTCCGGAACGGGTCGGGCACGGGCCCGCGGGGGTCCGGACCCGTCGCGGATCGGACGACCGCTCGACCGTGGGTGGACGGACGGCACGGTCATTCGGCGAGGGAACGGCCCGGGGGGACCCCGAACCGGGCCCGGTAGCGGGCGGCGAAGCGGCCGTGGTGGGCGAAGCCCCACCGCGCGGCGATCCGGGCGACGGTGACCCCGGTCGTGGGGTCGGCGGCGACGAGGTCGCAGTGGGCCCGGCCGAGCCGCACCTCCGTCAGGTACTGGACGGGTGTCGTCCCGAGGTGGCGCCGGAACGCCACCTGCAGCGCCCGGGGGCTCACGCGGGCGGCCCCGGCGATGTCGACGAGGCCGATCGGCTCCCCCGCCTGCTCGTCGATGTAGGCCAGCGCGCGGCGGACCGCGTTCGCCCCGACCTCCCCCGCCGTCTCCGGCGCGACGGACGTGGCGGAGTTCGGGAACGTCTCCAGTGCGGCGGCGGCCAGCAACCGCAGGGCCTGGGCGCGGACCAGGGGGCTGTCGGCGGCCGAGGGGTTGCCCAGCACCTCCCGGTGCAGGTAGCGCACGAGCCCGCGCCAGTGCCGCGCGTGCTCGGCCGACACCGCCGCGGCCTGCGTGAACCGCACCGTCGCCGGGGCGGCGGGGCCGAAGATCTCGGCCGCGACGCGGTCCACCACGGACTGGTCCAGCCGCACGAGGCCGGCCCGGAAGTCCTCCCACTCCACCGTCATCCGCCCCGACGGCGCGAACAGGATGACCTCCCCCGGGGCGGGGCGCAGCTCGTCGTGGCCGCTGCGGACCCGCAACCGGCCACCGACCATCTGGCCGACCAGCAGGAATCCCAGCGAGTCCACCCGGACGCTGCAGGCCATGCTGTGGTGGTAGCGCGCGACCCCGAACGCCCCGGCGTCGGCGAGCTCGTGCCGGAAGCGGAACCGCTCCGGGCTCCCGCTCAGCCGCACGGTGTGGTCGGCGTAGGCGGCGCGGATGTGGTCGTGCGCCTCCTCCGGGTCCGCCGTCGACAGGCTCATCCGGCGGATGCCGCCGGCCGAGCCGTTCAGGACGCACCCACGACGGCCGCGCGCGGACCGGCCGGGAGGCGGGTCGGCCGCTGCACCGCGGCACGGTCGACGGCGCCTGCGACCGCCGTCGTCGCCGCGCTGCCGCTGCGCGGCGTGCCGGTGACGTCGAGCATCGCGCGCGAGCTCTCTCCGGACATCGACGAACCGCTCCTCCCACGGCCGGACTCGACCCTCACTCGCCGAGGGCGTCCTCGACGTTACTCATCCCTGGAGAAGTTGCACTCACACGCGAATCGGGCGAATCGTCGTCCCACAGGGGTGGACCGGACCGCGGCCGTTCGCACCCGGGAGTCGGGACTTCCGGCCCTGCCGGCGGCCCGCCACGGCGCTGATCGTGGTGCGCTCGGGGCGCACCGGGCGGCCCGCGAGCGGAGGTCCGGATGATGCCGCGCCGGCGACGATGACCGCGTCGCGGTCCGGGTGGGGGCCCCACCCGGTGGTGGCCGCCCAGCGGGCGCACCGCGCCGCCCACCTGCAGCTGCGGGTGGCCGACGGCATCACGGCGTTCGCCGGGTCGATGCCGTTCGTCTACCTGCACACGGCGGTGTTCGCCGTCTGGATGCTGCTCGTCGAGTCCAGCCCGTGGCCGACCCTGACCCTGGTCGTGTCGCTCGAGGCGATCTTCCTCTCGACGTTCGTCATGATCGGCCAGAACCGGCAGGCGGCGTTCCAGCAGGCCAAGGCCACGCACGACTTCGTCGAACAGGAGCTCGAGCTGAGGACCAACACCGACATCACCCGGGCGATCCACGTCCTCACCGCGGAGCTGCACCGCCGCCTGCTCGACGACCGGCCGACCCCGTCGGAGGAGCCGTTCGCCCGTATCGGAACGGCGGCGCCCACGGAACCGTCGGGGGACGCCGCTGCGGGTCGCAACGGACCGAACCCGGGGGTGCCACGACCATGACCGACCTCACCTCGACGCTCGGACTCACCGCCGAGCAGGTGGAGCACGTCCTCGAGACCGCGGGGCGGGCGCCGTCCCTGCACAACGCGCAGCCGTGGCGCTTCCGGCTGCGGACCGACGTCATCGAGCTGTACGCCGACCCGGAACGCCGCCTCCCGGTGGTCGACCCCGACGACCGGGAGCAGCGGATCGCCTGCGGGGCCGCGTTGTTCACCCTGTGCCTGGCCCTGCACGGCCACGGGATCCGCCCGATCGTCACGCTGTTCCCCGACCCGGCCCGGCCGGACCTCGTCGCCGCGGTCCGCCACGGCGGCACCCGGCCGGCCACGCCGGAGGAGCAGCGCCTGCTGCGGGCGGTCCCGCTGCGGCGCACCAACCGCCATCCCTTCACCGACGCCGCCGTCACCCCGCAGGAGCTGCACGCCCTGCGCCGCGCCGCCCTCGACGAGGGCGCGTGGCTGCACGTCGTCGACGACCCGGACCAGCGCGCCCGGATCCGGCGGCTCGCCGCGCTCGCCCACGAGCGGCAGATCGCCGATCCCGCGTTCACCGCCGAGCTGCGCAGCTGGACCGGGACCGCGCCGGACCGCCGCGACGGCGTCCCCGCCGCGTCCGGGGGACCCCAGCCCGCGCCCCAGGACCGCTGGGTCATGCGGGACTTCACCGCGGGCACCGCCCCCGAGCGCGTCCCGGGCAAGGACTTCGAGCAGGACCCGGTCATCGCCGTCCTCACCTCCCACCTGACCGGGCGGCGGGCCGAGGTGCAGGCCGGGCAGGCGCTGCAGCGGGTCCTGCTCGCGGCGACGGTCGAGGGGCTGGCCGCGTCCTTCCTGTCCCAGATCGTCGAGGTGCCCGGCCCCCGCGACCAGCTGCGCATGCTCATCGGCTCCACCCGGCCCCCGCAGGTCGTCCTGCGCATCGGGCACGGCTGGCCGGTCGCGGCCACGCCCCGGCTCGCCGTCTCCGACCTGGTCGTCGCCGAGCCGTCGCACCTGACCTGAGACCGGCCGGCCCCGTGATCACGACGGGACCGGCGGCCTCCGGTGCAGGGCCCTTCGACCCTCCCGCGGCGGTGGGTGCCCGGACGAGGCTCGACGCGAGCCGGAGGACCGGCACGACGTCCGCGGAGGAACGATGAACCTCGATCTCGCACGATGGCAGTTCGCGATCGTGACCGTGTACCACTTCCTGTTCGTGCCGCTGACGATCGGCCTGTCGGTCCTCGTCGCCGGGATGCAGACGGCCTGGTACCGCACCGACGACGAGCGCTACCTGCGCATGACGAAGTTCTGGGGCAAGCTGCTGCTGATCAACTTCGCCCTCGGCGTGGTGACCGGGATCGTCCAGGAGTTCCAGTTCGGGATGAACTGGAGCGACTACAGCCGCTACGTCGGGGACGTCTTCGGCGCCCCGCTGGCCGTCGAGGGCCTGCTCGCGTTCTTCCTGGAGTCCACGTTCCTCGGGCTGTGGATCTTCGGCTGGGACCGGCTCCCGAAGCGGCTGCACCTGGCCTGCATCTGGCTCGCCTCGATCGGCACCGTGCTCTCCGCGTACTTCATCCTCGCCGCGAACTCCTGGATGCAGCACCCGGTCGGGTCGGTCGTCAACACCGAGCGGGGCCGCGCCGAGCTCGTGGACTTCGGCGCCGTCCTCACGAACTCCACCGCGGTCGGCGCGTTCCTGCACACGATCACCGCCTGCTTCGTCACCGCCGGCATGTTCGTGCTCGCCATCAGCGCCTGGCACCTCGCCCGCGGGCAGCACACCGAGGTCTTCCGCCCCTCGATGCGGCTCGCGCTGGTCACCGTGCTGATCGCGAGCCTCGGCGTCGTCGTCACCGGCGACCTGCAGGCCCGGCTGATGACCGAGCAGCAGCCGATGAAGATGGCGGCGGCCGAGGCGCTCTACGACACCGTCGCGCCCGCCTCGTTCTCGCTGGTGACGATCGGCTCGCTGGACGGCTCGCAGGAGGTCTGGAGCCTGCGGGTGCCCCGGATCCTGTCGTTCATGGCCACCGGCTCGTTCGACGGCCGCGTCGAGGGCATCAACGACCTGCAGGCCGCGGCCGAGCAGGCCTACGGGCCCGGTGACTACACCCCGAACATCCCGGCGACCTACTGGACGTTCCGGCTCATGATCGGCTTCGGGCTGCTGGCCGGGCTGCTGTCGGTGGCCGGGCTGTGGCTGACCCGCCGCCGGGCGCGCCGTGCGCTGCCGCGCTGGTTCCACACCGCCGCGCTGGCCGGGCTGGTGCTGCCGTTCGCGGCGAACAGCACGGGCTGGATCTTCACCGAGATGGGCCGCCAGCCCTGGGCCGTGTACGGCGTCCTGCGCACCGCCGACGGCGTCTCCCCGTCGGTGGGCACGCCGCTGGTGCTCACCTCGCTGGTCGTCCTCACCCTGCTCTACGGGGCGCTCGCGGTCGTCGAGGGCTATCTGATGGTCCGCTACGCCAAGGCCGGTCCCCCGCCGGCCGGCGCCGCCACCCCCACCGCATCCGACGAGCCGCGGCCGCTGGCCGTGGCCTACTGAGGGACCCGCCATGGAGCTCACGGACATCTGGTTCCTGCTCATCGCCGTGCTCTGGACCGGCTACTTCGTCCTCGACGGGTTCGACTTCGGCGTCGGGATGCTGCTGCCGGCGGTCGGGCGCACGGAGACCGACCGCCGGGTCGCGATCAACACGATCGGCCCGGTCTGGGACGGCAACGAGGTGTGGCTGCTCGTCGCGGGCGGGGCCACCTTCGCCGCGTTCCCCGAGTGGTACGCCAGCCTGTTCTCCGGCTTCTACCTGCCGCTGCTGCTCATCCTCGTCGCGCTCATCGTCCGGGGTGTCGCCTTCGAGTTCCGCGGCAAGATCGACAGCCCGCGGTGGCGGCGCAACTGGGACCGCGCGATCGTCGTGGGCTCGGCGCTGCCCGCCCTGCTGTGGGGCGTGGCGTTCGCCAACGTCGTGCAGGGTGTGCCGCTCGACGCCGACCACGAGTTCACCGGCACGGTGCTGACGCTGCTCAACCCCTACGCACTGCTCGGCGGGCTGGCCACGCTGAGCCTGTTCGCGCTGCACGGCGCGGTGTTCCTCGCCCTGAAGACCACCGGTGACGTGCGGGTGCGCGCCGCCGGGCTGGCCAGGGGCCTGGGGGTGGCCGCCATCGTGACCGGCGGCGGCTTCCTCGTCTGGACCTTCCTCGCCCACGACCGGCTCTGGACCGCCGTGCCGGTGCTCGTCGCCGCAGGCGCGCTGATCGGCACCGTCGTCCTGAACGCCCGCGGCCGCGAGGGGTGGGCGTTCCTGCTCACCGCGACCGCGATCGTCGCGGTGACGGTGACGCTGTTCGGCGCCCTGTACCCCGAGGTGCTTCCGTCGACCACCGACCCCGCGTTCGGCCTGAACACCACCAACGCCGCGTCGACGCCCTACACGCTGACGATCATGACCTGGGTCGCGGTGGTGTTCACCCCGGTCGTCGTGGCCTACCAGGCCTGGACGTTCTGGGTGTTCCGCCGCCGCCTCGGCGCGGCCGACATCCCCGCCGCGGCCGGGCTGCCCGCCCGCACCGACCGGACGGACGAGCCCGTCCGATGAAGCCACTGGACCCGCGGTTGCTGCGGCACGCCTCGGCGGCCCGGCGCTACGTCGTGCTGGCCGCCGGGCTCGCGGTGGCGACCGCGGGCCTGGTGCTCGGGTCGGCCGAGCTGCTCGCCCGCGCCGTCGAGGGCGCCTTCCTCGGCGGCACCGGGATCGACGCGGCGGTCCCGCTGCTGCTGGGCCTGCTCGCCGCGGTCACCGCCCGCGCCGTGCTCGCCTGGGCCGGGGAGGTGGCCGCGCACCGCGCCTCGACCGACGTCGTCCGCCAGCTGCGCGCCCGGCTCGTCGGCCACGCGCTGGAGCTGGGCCCGCGCCACCCCGGCCTGCCCCCCGGCGGCGAGCTGGCGACCCTGGCCACCCGCGGACTCGACGGCCTGGACGGCTACTTCGGCCGGTACCTGCCGACCCTGCTCGTCGCCGCCGTGGTGCCCGCCGCCGTGGCCGGGCGCATCCTGTTCGCCGATCCGCTGTCCGGGCTGATCGTCGGCCTCACCGTCCCGCTGATCCCGATCTTCATGATCCTCGTCGGGCTGCACACCGAGCGCTCCACGCGCCGGCAGTGGCGCACGCTGGCCGTGCTCGGCCACCACTTCCTCGACCTCGTCGCCGGGATGGACGTGCTCGTGGCGTTCGGCCGCGCCCGCCACCAGTCCGGGCGCCTGCGCGACCTGGCCGAGTCTTACCGGCGGGCCACCCTGCGCACCCTGCGCGTCGCGTTCCTCTCCGCGCTCGTGCTCGAGCTGCTGGCCACGCTGTCGGTGGCGCTGGTCGCCGTCGCGATCGGGCTGCGGCTGGTGGACGGCCGGCTCGACCTCCGCACCGCGCTCGTGGTCCTCGTCCTGGTCCCCGAGGTGTACCTGCCGCTGCGCGCGGTCGGGGCCCGCTTCCACGACTCCGCGGAGGGCCTCGCCGCCGCCGCCGAGGTGTTCGCCGTGTTGGAGACACCGGTGAGCGGGTCCGGCGAGCGCCGGCCCGCACCCGACCCGTCGCGCGTGCCCGTCCGGCTCGACGGGGTGGTCGTGGAGGGCCGCGGCGGACGGGTGCTCGACGGGCTGGACCTCCTGGTGGAGCCCGGGACCGTCCTGGGGGTGTCGGGGCCGAGCGGCTCGGGCAAGTCGACGCTGGTCGACCTGCTGCTCGGGCTGCGCCGACCCGACCGCGGCCGGGTCACCGTCGGCGGTGTCGACCTCGCCGACGTCGACCCCGTCGCCTGGTCGCGCCGCGTCGCCTGGGTCCCCCAGCGCCCGGTCCTGGTGGCCGGGACCGTCGCCGACAACATCCGCCTCGGTGTGCCCGACGCGCCCGGTCCCGCCGTCGCGGCCGCCGCGGCCGCCGCCGCCCTGGACCTCGCGCTCGACACCGCGGTCGGGGAGGACGGCACGGGGCTGTCCACCGGGCAGCAGCGCCGGGTCGCGCTCGCCCGCGCCCTGCTCGCCGACCGCCCCCTGCTGCTGCTCGACGAACCGACCGAGGGCGTCGACGCCGACACCGAGGCCGCGATCACCGCCGCCCTGCCCGCGATCGCCGCCGGCCGGACCGTCGTCCTCGTCAGCCACCGGCCCGACCTGCTCGCCGTGTGCGACCGGGTCCACACCGTCGACGGGCCGGGGCACGCCCGCCGGCGGGTGCCGGTCCCCGCCCCGCTCCCCCCACCGATCCCGGCCGCGGCACCGACCGCCCCCGCGGGGCCGCGGCCGGGCCCCGCACCCACCCCGGTCCGGGGCGCCCTGCGGTGGTCCCTGTCCGCCGCGCGGGCCGAGCGCGGGCGGCTGGCGCTCGCCGCCGCGCTCGGCGCGCTGGCGCTGGGCTGCGGGGTGGCGCTGACCGCCACCTCGGCGTGGCTCATCTCCACCGCGGCCCTGCACCCCCCGGTGCTGACGCTGCTGGTCGCCATCGTCGCCGTCCGCGCGTTCGGGCTGGGCAAGGGCGTGCTGCGCTACGCCGAGCGGCTCGTCTCGCACGACGCCGCGCTGCGCGCGTCGAGCGCGCTGCGGGTGCGGATCTGGGCGGCGCTGGTGCGGCTCGGGCCGGCGGCCACCGCGCGGCTGCGCCGCGGGGAGCTGCTGTCCCGCCTGATCGCCGACGTCGACGCCCAGCAGGACCTGCTGGTGCGGGCCCTGCTGCCCGCGGCCGCCGCCGCGGCGGTGGGCCTGGGCACCGCCGGCGGGATCGGGCTGCTGCTGCCGGCCGCCGGGGCGGTCGTCGCGGTCGGCCTGCTCGTCGCCGGGGTCCTCGCCCCCGCCGCGACCGCGTGGGCCGCGCACCGCACCGAGCGACGGACCGCCGCCGCCCGCGGCGAGGTGCTGGCCCGCACCGTCGAGATCGTCGAGGCCGCACCGGACCTGATCGCCTTCGGTGCGGCGCCGCGCTTCCGCGACCGGCTCGCCGACACCGACACCCGGCTCGCGGTCCTGCTGCGCCGCGCCGCCACCGCCCGCGGCGTCGGGGCCGGGCTCGCCGTGCTGGCGATCGGGGCCACCTCGGTGGCGGCCACGGCCGTCGGCATCGCGGCGGTCCGGGCCGGCACGCTGCCCGGGCCCGCGCTGGCGGTGCTGGCCCTGACCCCGCTCGCGCTGGCCGACGTCGTCGCCGGGCTGCCCGACGCCGCGGTCCGGCTGCTCACCGCGCTGCCCGCGGCCCGGCGCCTCGCCGAGCTCGAGTCCCGGCCCCCCGTCGTCACCGATCCCACGGACGCGCCCGGCGGTGCGGCTCCGTCGGGGTTCACCGCCGACGGCCTCGCCGTCCGCTGGCCCGGGGCCGTCGCCGACGCCGTCGCCGGCGTCGACCTGGCCCTGCCGCCCGGCACGCGGCTGGCGCTGACCGGGCCGTCCGGGTCGGGCAAGTCCAGCGTGGTCGCCGCCCTGCTGCGCACCCTGGACCCGAGCGCGGGCACGCTGCGCGCCGACGGTCGCGACGTGCACGAGCTGACCGGGGACCGGGTCCGCGACGGCATCGCCTGGTGCGGCGCCCGGACCCACCTGTTCGACAGCACGCTGCGCGCCAACCTCGCCGTCGCCTCCCCCGGCGCCTGCGACGACCGGATCCGCGACGCGCTCGACCGGGCCCGGCTCGGCGACTGGCTCGCCGGGCTGCCCGACGGGCTGGACACCGCGGTCGGCGAGCACGGCGGCACGGTGTCCGGCGGTGAGCGCCAGCGCATCGGCGTGGCGCGGGCCCTGCTGGCCAAGCGCCACGTCCTCGTCCTCGACGAGCCCACCGCCCACCTCGACGCCGCCACCGCCGACGCGCTGGCCGCCGAGCTGCTCGCCGCCACCGCGGGGCGGACGGCGCTGATCGTGACCCACCGGCCCGAGCAGACCCCGGACCTGCCCCGGGTGCGGCTCGACGCCGAGCCGCTCGTCCCCGCGACCTGACCCACCCGACGAGGAGACCCCATGACCCCCCGGATCGCCGCACCGCCCGAGACCCTCGACGACGACCCGCCCGTCACCGCCCTGATGACGCACCGGATCGTCGCCATCACCCCCGACGCCGACCTGGCCGTCGCCCTGCGCCTGATGGCCGCGCACGGTGTGCGGCACCTCCCGGTCATCGACGGGACGCACTGCCTCGGCGTGCTGCTGGAGACCGACGTGGCCCGGCTGCTCGCCGGCGTCCGGCCCGAGCCCGGGGTGCCCGCACCCCGCGTCGGCGCGCTGTGCCGGCTCGCCCCGGCGCTGGAGCCCACCGCGCGGCTGTCGGACGCGGCCCGGCGCATGCACGCGGAGGGCGTCGACGCCGTCCTGGTCACCGACGGCGAGCGCCTGCTGGGGATCGTCACCGCCACCGACCTGATCCGCTCGCTCGCGGCGGGACGGACGCCCCGGTGAGCGCCGGGCCGGCCGCCTACGACCCTTCCGTCCGGGAGACCCACGTCGGCATCGTGTTCCTCGTCGGTGACCGCGCGTACAAGATCAAGAAGGCCGTGCACAACGACTTCCTCGACTTCCGCACCGCGGACCGCAGGCGCGCCGCGTGCCGCCGGGAGCTCGAGCTCAACCGCAGGCTCGCCCCCGACGTCTACCTCGGCATCAGCGAGCTGCTGCGGCCGGCGGACCCCGACGGTCGGCCCGTCGCGCACGGCGGGCCGACCGAGCCGGTGGTCGTCATGCGCCGGATGCCCGACGACCGTCGCCTCGCCACCCTCGTCACGACCGGCGCGCCGGTCTCCGCGGACCTGCGCGCGCTGGCCCGGACGATGGCCCGCTTCCACGCCGGGGCCGAGCGCGGCGACCCGGTGACCGCCGACGGCACCCGCGACGCGCTGGCCGCCCGGTGGCGGTCCACCTTCGACGCGCTGGCCCCGTACGCGGGCCCCGTCCTCGACCCGGCCGTGGTCGGGGCGCTGGAGCGGCTCGCGACCCGGTTCCTCGACGGCCGCGGCCCGCTGTTCACCGACCGCATCGCCCACGACCGCGTCGTCGACGGGCACGGCGACCTGACCGCCGCCGACGTGTTCTGCCTCGACGACGGCCCCCGCGCCCTGGACTGCCTGGAGTTCGACGACCACCTGCGCCACGTCGACGGCCTCGACGACGTCGCGTTCCTGGCGATGGATCTCGAACGCCTCGGCCGTCCCGACCTCGCCACCGACTTCCTCGACGCCTACGTCGAGTTCTCCGGCGACCCCGCGCCCGCGGCGCTGCGCCACCACTACATCGCCTACCGCGCCGTCGTCCGGGCCAAGGTCGCGTGCCTGCGCCGCGGGCAGGGCGACCCCGCCGCGGCCGCCGACGCCGTGCAGCACGCCGGGCTCGCCCTGCGCCACCTCGAGCGGGGGGCGGTGCGGCTGGCCCTGGTCGGCGGGCTGCCCGGCACCGGCAAGTCGACCCTGGGCGGGGGGCTGGCCGACCGGTTCGGAGCCGTGCTGCTCGGCGCGGACCGGGTCCGCAAGGAGCTCGCCGGGATCGACCCCGCCGACCCGGCCGGTGCCCCGTTCCGCCAGGGGCTCTACACCGCGGCCCACACGGCGGCGACCTACGCGGAGCTGCTGCGCCGCGCCGCGATGCTGCTGGCCCGGGGCGAGTCGGTGGTGCTCGACGCCTCGTGGACCGACGCCGGGCTGCGGGCCGCCGCCGCCGACGTGGCCCGCCGCACCGGCAGCGACCTGGTCGCCCTGCACTGCCAGGTGGACAGCGCCGTCGCCGAGCACCGGATCGCCGGGCGCGCGCCCACCGGGTCGGACGCCACCGCGGCCGTCGCCCGGGAGATGGCCGCCGCGGCGGACCCGTGGCCGCAGGCCTGCCCGGTCCCGACCGGCACCACCCCCGCGGCCGCACTGGCCGTCGCGGAGCGGGCCTGGAGCGCCGCACCCGCGCGGGCACCGCGACCGGCCGGACCTGTCGCGGTGCCCGGCTGAGCGGCGCGGTGCCCGGCGGGGTGCGGCGGTCAGCCGCGGTCGGCCGCCCGCAGCACCAGGCGGGCCACGAGGTTCACGCCCCACACGCGGGCGCGCTCCTCCTCCCCCGCCACCAGCGGACCCGTCGTCCCGGTCACCCGGAACGACGCGGGGCGGGCCACCACGGCGTAGCCGGACCGGCGCAGCCTGCGGGCCGCGGCCGACGCCGCCGACCCGGGCAGCCGCGGGCGGTCGGCCCGGGTGTCGAAGGCGGCCGCGGTGCGCCCCGGCCCGGCCGGGGCGAGGTCGGCGAGCCACTCGCGCAGCCCCACCTCCACGGCGGGTGCGCCCTGCTCGGCGGCCGAGCGCCGCGTCGCCGGGCGCGACATCCCGAACGCGTGGGTCGGCCCGCCGACGACGAGCAGGTCGGCGACGGCCGCCGCCCGGGCCGCCTCCGGGTCACCGACCTCCAGCACCCGGGCGTGCACGCGGTCCCCCAACCCGAGCGCCACCGCCTCGGCGATCCGGCGGGTGTTGCCGAACATCGACTCCACGACCACGAGCGCGTCCATGCCGTCCTCCTCCATCGGTTCCTGCGGTGGAGCGACGCCGCTCACGACGGATCCGGGACCGGGTCGTCGGCGGGGTGCGGCCACAGGCCGATCGCGCTCGACGGCGGCTCCGGCCACTCCGCGGCGCTCTCGATGCGGTACCCGTCGGGGGGCACCACCACCGAGTCCCGGTCGTTGCCCACCCAGCGCACCCGGAAGCGGGCGGGTCCGGCACCGGCGAGCTGCTCGACGATCCGGGCCCAGCGCCAGCCCCGTTCCAGCGGCGGCAGCGGCACCACCAGCCAGTCGCCGTCGTGGGTCGTGGTCCGTTCGGACATGACGTCACCTCCGGACGACCACGCTCGCGCACGACCGCACCCGTGCGGGAGCGTCGCAGGTCCCGACGGGGCGGGCCGGAGGTCCTCCCCGGACCGGACCCGCCCCCGACGGGCCCGCCGGCCCGACGCCCGGGACGTTCTCCCCTACCGCGCCGGGGGCCCGCCGGGACAGGCTCCGCACCGAGGCCCACGGACACGGGAGGTCACGGATGCCGGAGTCCCCACCGGGCGCGTGCGGCGCGCCCGCCGGCGCCGACCCGGCCCCCTCGCCCGCCGACGTCGTGGCCCACCAGCTGGTCGGGGTGGCCGACCGCCTGTGCCGGGAGTTCGCCGCGGACGGCGGGGCCCGCGCCGAGTCGGTGCGGGAGCAGGTGCGTCAGGCACGGGCGGGCTTCGGGTCGCCCAGGGTGATCACCTACCTGCCGGTGCTGATCGAGCGCGACCTCCGCCGGACCCTGCAGCGGGCCCGGGACGCCGCGGGAGAGCCGCCGGTCCCGCGGCGGAGCGCACCGCGTCGCGCCGGGGAGGTCTAGCATCGCCCACCCGGCTCGCGCCGCAGCCGGTCCCGGCAGCCCGGAGGAGCCCCCGTGTCCGTCACGCTCAACCCCTACCTGAACTTCCGCGACGGAACCCGCGACGTCATGACCTTCTACGCCTCCGTCTTCGGCGGCGACCTCACCGTCACCACCTTCGCCGAGGCCGGCGGCATGGGCCTGGACGAGGCCGAGCAGCACAAGGTCATGCACTCCCAGATCGTCACCGGCACCGGCCTGACGCTGATGGCCGCGGACCTGCCCGCCTCCATGGAGGTGAGCGCCAACGGCACCGTCTCCCTCAGCGGCGACGACGAACCGACCCTGCGCGGCTACTGGGACGGGCTGACCGACGGCGGCAGCGTCACCGTCCCGCTGGAGAAGGCGCCGTGGGGCGACACCTTCGGCATGTGCACCGACCGCTTCGGCGTCGGCTGGATGGTCAACATCCTGGGCGGGTCCTGACCCGGGGACGTCAGGACCGGCCGAACTCCAGTACCGGCCGGCCGCGGAACCCCGGCTCGACCACGAACAGCGCCCCGGCCGACGGCTGGGCCGCGCGGGCTCGCGCGTCGAGCCCCAGCGCGGACGTGGTGACGTAGAGCCGGTCCAGGTCCGGGCCGCCGAACGCGCAGGCCGTGACCTGGGTGACCGGCAGCGCCACGACGGTGTCGAGGACGCCGTCGGGCGTGTAGCGGTGCACGGCCGACCCGCCCCACAGGGCCACCCAGATCCCGCCGTCGGCGTCGACGGTGAGCCCGTCGGGGAACCCGGCGCCGTCCGGGATCCGCACCACGGTCCGGCGGGCGGCGGGGTCCCCGACCGGATCGAACGCCTCGACCCGCCGGGTCGGGGTGTCGACGTGGTAGACCGTCCGCCCGTCCGGCGCCGTCGCGAACCCGTTGGAGATCGTCAGGCCGGTGAGCATCCGCCGCACCGTCAGGTCCGGGTCCAGCCGGTACAGCTCCCCCGCACCCGCCCGCCCGTCGTAGGCCGTCGAGCCGCACCAGAACGCGCCGTCCGGGGTGCAGCCGCCGTCGTTCATCCGCACGTCCGCCCCGGTCCACAGGTCACCGAGCCGCCGTTCCACGCGCAGGTCCGCGTCGAGCAGAACGAACCCGCGCTCGTCGGCCAGCACGGTCCCGCCGTCGACCCGGGGCCGGAACGCCGCCGCGACCGCGCCCACGTGGGTGCGGCGCACCGCGTCGCCGTCGAGCTCCAGGACGTCGCCGGCGAGCAGGTCGACCCACCGGACCCCCCGGTAGGACCGGTGCCACACCGGTCCCTCCCCGTGCTCGGCGACCGGACCCGTCACCGGGGTCGCGGTGAGCTCGCGGTGGGCGCGGCCGTCCCGGGCCCCGCTCACCGCCAGCCGCCGTCGACGCGCAGGACCGCACCCGTCGCGTACGACGACGCCGACGTGGCGAAGTACAGCACCGCCCCCACGATCTCCCCGGGCTCGGCGCACCGCCGGAGCGCGACCCGGCCCTCGACGTCCTCCCGGAGCCCGTCGGGCCAGTTCGCGGCGATGTCGGTCAGGAACGGGCCGGCCTGCACGGTGTTCACCCGCACCGAGGGCCCGAGCGCCTGCGCGAAGCCCACGCTCAGCACGTGCAGCCCCGCCTTCGCCGCCGCGTAGGGCAGCGCGGCGGGGGACGGCCGGATCGCCTCGATCGACCCGATGTTCACGATCGACCCGCCCGCACCCCGGGCCATCCGCGAGCCGACCAGCGCGGTCAGCCGGAACGGGCCGCGCAGGTTCACCGCGACGACCTTGTCGAACAGGCTCTCGTCGACCTCCTCCAGGCTGGGGTAGAGCGGGGAGAGACCGGCGTTGTTCACCAGCACGTCCACCCGGCCGAAGGCGTCGTAGACGGTCTCGACGAGGTCGTCGCACGCCGCCCAGTCGCTGACGTTGCACGCCACCGGCAGCGCCTCGACCCCGAACCGCCGCCCGACCTCCTCCGCGACCGCGACGCAGGCGTCCCGCTTGCGGCTCGCGACCACCACGCGCGCGCCCCGCTCGGCGAACGCGACCACCATCTCCCGGCCCAGGCCCCGGCTCCCGCCGGTCACGACCACGACCTTGTCCCTGAGCTCGTCGTCCATGTGTGCTTCCTACCCGCTGCCGGCCCGCCCGTCCGCGCCCGCGTGTAACTCCCGGCCCTCCCCCGTACTCCTCCCTGACGACGACGGAGCTCGCGGAACGGGAGGCCCGACCATGACTGCACCGACTGCACCGACTGCACCGGCACCGACGGCACTGACCCACCGGGACCGCGCCGTGCTGCGCGCCGTCGCCGCGGGCCGCTGCGCGCTGGCCGGACCCACCCTCCTCGTCGACGGCCTCTGCTGCGCCGACCAGTTCCTCGGCGCCCGCCTCACCGGCGCCGGCCTCATCGACACGGCCGCGCGGCCGGGGCCGGCCCGCCTCACCGCGTCCGGCCGGGAGCTCCTCGGCGCCGCCTGAGCGGCGCGCAGCGGGCCCGGTCCGGGTGCCGGGGGACCCGGTCGCCGTCCGCGGCTCGTCGGGTCCGTGCTGCGTCGCGGGACCGGGTCGACCCCGTCAGCGAGCGGCCGTGGAGCGCGGCGGGGGCCTGCGCGCCCTCGTCATCGACGCCGTGGCCGCGACGCGGCGGGAGCGCCGCCGGGGGTGAGCGGGGCCGGGCCGCCGGGCGGCGGCGGGGTCCGGACGGCCGGGTCGGACGGCGGGCGGGGTACCGGGACCCCGATCCCCGCCGGGACCTCGACCGGGCACAGGTGCGCCACTGCGACCTCCACCGAGGGGAACGTGCTCAGGTCGTGCATCAGTGCGCCGACCCCGAGCGGGAGCAGGTGGACCCGGCCCCCGCAGCCCGCGACGTGCAGCCGGACCCCCCGGTCGCCCCGCTCGTCCCACCCGGCGCGCAGCGTCTCCAGCCCGTCGGTGTCGAAGCGGATCACGCTCGCGAGATCGACGATCAGGTGCCGCAGCGCCACGTGCTTCGTCAGGTGCAGCAGGATCTGCGCATCGGCGATCCGCAGCAGCCGTTCGGCGGCCGCGCGGTCGAGCGCACCCGCGGTCCGGACCACCCGGACTCCGGGTGCGACGGACTCCACCGCCGCCTGGAACGGTCGCCATGACGTCATCCCGACCTCCGCACGGTCGTCGGGCGACCCCGTCGTCGCCCGCACGCCAGTCGTACCCGGCGGGTGCCGCTCCCATGCGCGGGCCGCCGACGCTCCCCCGCGCGGAGCGCACCCGCGCGCGGGTCGGCCCGCGGACCGGCGCGCCGCCGCCGTCTCCGACGACGCCCCCTCGTTGGTCAGCGTGCCGTCGTCGTTGAGGGCGTTCAGCGCAGGGCCGGGAGGACCTCGTCGGCCCAGGTGCGGAAGAACTCCTCGTGGTTGCCGCCGATCTGCTGCACGTAGACCTCGTCGAAGCCGGCGTCGACGTACTCGCGAGCGGCCGCGGCGTGGCGCTCCGGGTCGGGGCCGCAGGCGAAGCCCATCGCGTCGCGCGGGACGAGCGAGGCGGCGTCGGCGAAGTCCTGCGGGCGGGGCAGGGTCTGGGCGAGCTGGCCGGGCAGCATGTCGTTGGCCCACAGCCGGTGCGCGGTGTCGAGACCCGCCTCCTCGGTCTCGGCCCAGCACACCTTCATCCCGCCCTGCGCCGGCCCGCGGCCGCCCGCCTCGCGGTAGGTGCGCACCAGGTCGGCGTCGGGCGCCACGGTGCAGAACCCGTCGCCGATGCGCGCGGCCAGCTCGGTGGCCTGCGGGCCGAAGCCGGAGACGTAGATCGGCACCGGCTGCTCGGGCAGCGTGTAGATCCGGGCCTCCTGCACCTCGTAGTGCTCGCCGTGGTGGCTCACCTGCCCGCCCCGGTGCAGCAGCCGGATTAGCTCGACGGCCTCCTCCAGCATCTCCAGGCGCTGCCCGACCGACGGCCACGGGTCGCCGAGCACGTGCTCGTTGAGCGCCTCGCCGCTGCCCACGCCGAGGACGAACCGGCCGTCGAGCTGCACGGCCGCGGTCGCCGCGGCCTGGGCGATGACCGCCGGGTGGATCCGCATCGTCGGGCAGGTCACCGCCGTGGTGACCGGCAGGGACACCGCCTCGGACAGCGCCCCGATGACCGACCACACGAACGGGCTCTGCCCCTGCTCGTCGGTCCACGGGTGGAAGTGGTCGGAGATCCACAGCTTCTCGAAGCCGGCCTGCTCCGCGAGCCGGGCCTGCGCCACCAGCTCCCGGGGCCCGTACTCCTCGCAGGACAGGAAGTAACCGAAACTCGTCACGACCGTCGACTACCCGCTCCGCGCCGCGGCATGCATCGCGTCCCGGCGCCGGGCGCAGGTGTACCGCCCTGGGCGTCGACCACGCGACCGGCGCCGCGGCCCTCCTCGGCCAGCTCGACCGCTTCGTCGACGCCGTCGACGCGGCCCGCGACATCGACCTGCTGGCCGCGAGCCGGTGCCACGGCTGGGCGGCCGTCGACGTCGTGGTGCACGTCCGGGTGGGGCTGCAGGAGATGGTGGGGGGCGTCGTCGCCGGCACCGACCGCCCCGCCGACCAGGACGCGGCCACCTACTGGCGGGACCACCGCCCCCCGGACCGCGGGGACGACGACGTCGACGCGATCCTCTGGACCCGCCGCACCTCGTCGGCGTACCGCAGGCCCCGGCACGCGCTGGAGCACCTGCGGATGGCCGCCGACACGGTGCGAGCCGCCGTCGCCGCGGCGGCACCGGGGCGGGTGGCGTTCCAGGGGCACGTCCTGGACACCGGTGACTTCCTCACCACCTGGGCCGTCGAGCTCGCCGTCCACCACCTCGACCTGGGCGGGGACCCCAGGTTCGGGTCCCCGACCGCCGGGTCGCTGCGGCTGGGCCGGGCGACGGTCGAGGCGCTGGCCGGGGCGCCCCTGCCCGCGGAGTGGAGCGACGAGGTGTGCCTGCTCGCCGGATCCGGGCGGACGCCGCCCCGGACGAGCCGTCGTGGCCCGCCGGACCCGGGGCGTGGCCGGTGCTCGGGTGAGGTCGCCGCGCGGCCCGCGGAGTCAGGCCGGCGGGTAGGCCGCGCCCCGCAGGAACGTCGCGAGGTGGACGGCGTTGCGGGTCATCGTCGCGATCGTCGAGCTGACGGTCTCCGGCGTCTCGTCGAGGTCCGTGAAGTCCGTCGTCGTTGAGCCCCTGGAATGTCCTTCTCGACCCCGGGCCGCACGTCGAGGTCGACGAGCCGGACGCTGCCGCCCGTCACACCGAGCCCGTCCAGCGCGGCCAGCACCTGGTCCGCCATGAGCTGCGTGCTCGACTCCGCGGGCGAGGGGGTCAGGGTGCAGTTGAGGGCGAGCGCGGTCAGCGAACCGGAGGACGTCATGCGGCGGGCCTACTCGGGAACCGGCCGGGCCATGCGGTGCGCCGCCGTCAGGACGCCGCCCCGTCCGCGGTGATCATCGCACGCGCCGGTGCGTCGTCGGCGGACTGCACGAGACGGGCGAGGTCCCGCAGCGCCTCGCGGTCCTGGTCGTCGCGCACCGAGATGGAGAACTCGACGTCGGTGACCACCGACCGGTAGCGGTCGAGCAGCTTCGCCCCGATCTCGTCGTGGGTGCCGATCACGACGAACCGGTCGAGGGTCTCGTCGTCGACCAGGGCGGGGAGGTCCTCCCAGCGCTGCGCCTTCGACAGGTGCTTCGCCTCGTCGGCGAGGTCGCCGAGCCCGAGGTGCGCGAACGCGGCGCGGTAGCCCGGCGTCGAGGCGTAGAACGCGATCCGCGCGCGGGCGTCGCGCACCTTGGGCACCAGCTCCTCGGGGGTGCGGGCCGAGGCGACCAGGGGCTTCATGCACACCCGGAACTCCTCCAGGGACCGCCCCGAGCGGGCGGCTCCGCGCCGGACGGCGGGCAGCATGACCTCCTCGATGTAGGACGGCGTGCACACCGGGTGCGGCCGGACGCCGTCGGCGACCTCGCCGGCCACCGCGCACATGTTCGTGTTGATCGCCGCGAGGTGGACGGGGACGGCGGGGTGCTCGATCGGGCCCGCGTCGAACAGCGGGACCATGAGGTCGAGGGTGTAGTGCTCGCCGCGGACGTCGAGCGGGGTGCCGTTCTGCCAGCAGTCCCACACCGCGCGCACGGCCTGCACGTACTCCCGCATCCACGGCGCGGGCGGGGCCCAGGCGACGCCGTAGCGGCGCTGGATGTGCCCCCGGACCTGCGTGCCGAGCCCGAGGGTGAACCGGCCGCGGGACAGCTTCTGCAGCGTCCAGGCCTGCATCGCCATGACCGTCGGGCTGCGCGGGAACGCGATCGCCACGGCGGTGCCGAGCCGCAGCCGCTCGGTCGACGTCGCCGCCAGCGCGAGCAGGGTGAACGGGTCGTCCTTGGTCTCCTCGACGACCAGCCCGCCGTACCCGACCTCCTCCAGCAGCGCGGCGCCCGCCGCCACGGCGTGGACGTCCAGCGGGACGTCCGGGGCGCGCAGGCCGGGATCCACCTTGCCCAGCGGCAGCAGGGTCTCGAGGCGCACGGGGGTCTCCTTCACGACGCCGGTCCGGACCCGCCGACCCTACGGCCGGCGGGGCCCGGGCACCGCGCCGTCAGGACTGCGGCGCGCCGAGCGGGGCCACACCGGCCGAGGTCTCGTACGGGTTCGCGTAGGGCAGCGGCTCGTCCCCGCCCGGCGTGGTGGTCTCGAAGACCCCGTCCAGGTCGGTGTCGTCGAAGATCACATCGGCGAGGCCGTCGGCGTCGAACCCGACGGCGACCACGTCGGCGACGAAGGTACCGTCAACGGGGGTGTTGTCGAACGCCGCGACGTCGTCGTAGAAGTCGCCGTCGACGTCAACCAGGACGGTGTCCAGGGTGCCGTCACCGTTGGTGTCGAGCTGGGTGGTCTCGGTGTAGCCGTCCCCGTCGAGGTCGACGTAGCCGAAGCTGCTGCTCTCGTCGAACTCGGGGACCTCGGGGGTGGTGGTGTCGATCGGGGTGGTGTCGATCGGGGCGGGGTCGTAGCACTCGGACATCGGATCCTCCAGGGGTGTTCGCGGCGGCCTCGGTGGCCTCTCGTGAACACGGACGCCACCCGGCCCGGCCGGGTTACACCGGGATCCCGGGTCAGTTGCGCGACCTGCCCGCCGCTGCCGGCGCCGGGTCCCGCGGCCGGGTCACCGCGGCACGGGGCCGGTGAGGACCTCGAGGCGCTCGCGGTACTCCGCGGCGTCGATCTCGCCGCGGGCGAACCGCTCCGCGAGCACCCGCTCCGGGGTCTGCGGCGCGGACGCCACCCGGTCCCGGCGGTCGAGGCGGCGGGCCAGGGCGTACGCGCCCAGGCCGACCACCCACCAGGCGAGCACCACGACCAGCGCCGTCGCCGGATGCCCCCATCCGGTCATCCCGTCCCCGAACCAGATCATCGTGCCCCCCGATCGGTGGTGCGGGCCGTGCTGCGCGGGGTGTCGAGCCGCGCGTTCACACGGACCGGTGCGGCGGGGACGGAGGTCATGGGGGCTCCTCGGGGTAGGTGCCCACCCACCGTGTCGCGACCGCCGCCGCCCGGGCAGAGGCGAAAGGCCGCGCGGTGCGGACGTCCGGCCCCGGTCAGACCGACGGCAGCAGGCGCCTGCTGCCGCGCCGCCAGGCCCAGACGACGACCAGCCCCACCAGGATGGTCAGCGGCCAGCCCATCGCGACGCGCGCGACGCCCAGCCAGCCCGTCTCGTCGCTGGAGTAGAGCCACTGCTGCACGCCGAACCGGGCGCCGGACACGGCAGCCGCGGCGAGCATGGCGATGTCGTGGGCGCGCAGCACGCGGCGGTCGGCCCGCCAGTCGTGCGTGCCGCCGTGCACGAGGTTCCACACGACGCCGCTCAGCGGACGGCGGGCCAGCACCGAGCCGAACGCGACGACGAAGGCCACCAGGTACGCCCAGATGCCGACGACGAAGAAGTCCCGCGCCGACCCGGTCAGGGCGACGATGCCGATGGCGAGGGTGAGCCCGAGCAGCCCGCCCACCGCCGTGCCGAACGGTTCCCGGCGCAGCAGCCGGTAGCCGGTGATGGCCAGGCCGACGGCGACCGACACGACGATCGTCGCGGTCAGGGACAGGAAGGCGTTGGCCGTCACGAAGACGACGACGGGGACGGCGGAGTAGACGAACGCCGCCGGTCCGCCCATCTGCTCCAGCAGTGTCGGTCTCGGTGCGGGGGCGGGTGCCGGGCCGCGGTGGGGATCGGTGGCGGTCATGTGTCCTCCGGGGTCGGGTGGTGTGCACCCAGGGAAGGCCGTGCCGTCACGGCACACTCAAGCCGCTGTGTCGCGCGCCACGCCGGTCCCGCACCGGGCGGGCCGACCGTGCCGCGGTGGCGGCTGTCCGCCCCCGGGCGCCGTCCCCCCGTCCACCCCACCGGGGCCGCCGTCGTACTGCCGGATCGACGGCGGCCCTCGGGTTGGCACTGCCAGGCCGAGGACCGGACGGCACCGACGCCGGAGCATCGGGCCCATGACCCACTGGCTGGATCGGGCGGCGTGCCGGGACGTCGACCCGGAGATCTTCTTCCCCACCGGCTCCGGGGGTGCTCGGCGAGCGTGAGGTGATCCGGGCCAAGGCGGTGTGCCGGCTCTGCCCGGTCCGGCCGGAGTGCCTGCACTGGGCCCGACCCGAGCCGGGGCGCGGTCTTCCAGGCGACCGGGGACGTCGCGATGACGACCAGTGACGGCTACTCCAGCCTCGCGGTCAAGGTCGCTCCCGGCGCCCTCGAGAATGCGCTGGAGGCCCTCCTGGGTCGGCCGGTCACGCAGCCGCTGGACCTCGGCCCGGCGATCGACCTCCGGACGCGCGCGGGCGCGGGCTGGGCCCGGCTCGTCCGGCTGCTCGTCACCGAGGCCGGCCCCGGCGGCATGGCCGGCAGCGAGATGGTGGCCGCGCCCCTGCGGGAGGCGGTGCTCCACGGCCTGCTCCGAGCCGTCGAGCACCCCCACCGCGACGCCCTCGACGCGCCGGCGCCCTCGTTCGGGCCGGCGGCGCTGCGCCGCGTCGTCGACGCCGTGGAGGCCGACCCCGCCCGCGACCTGACCCTCACCGACATGGCGCGCACCGCCGCGGTCAGCGTGCGCACGCTCCAGGAGCTCTACCGGCGCCACCTCGACACCACGCCCACCGAGCACCTGCGCCGCACCCGGCTCGCCCGCGCCCACCGACAGCTGCGGGAATCCGATCCCTCCGAGACCACGGTCAGCGCCGTCGCGCGCCGCTGGGGCTTCGTCCACATCGGACGCTTCGCCCGGACCTACCGGGCCCGCTACGGCGAACCACCCTCCGCCACCCTCCGCCGGACCGGGTAGACACCCGGTCCACCCCGGTGTGCCCGTCCCCGCCCGACCCGGCATCATCGCGGGATGGATCGTCGCCGGGGGGTCGGTGCTGCGCCGAGGTCGACCGCGTCCAGGGGGTTCGCCGTCGTGCTGACGGTGCTGCTGGCCGCGCTCGTCTCGTGCGCGCCCGCCGCGGTCGCCCCGGGGGTCGAGGGGTTCCCCGCCCTCGAGCCGGGTGTCCGCGTGTACGACGAGACCGGCACCTCGCTCACGCCGGGGCAGGCGAGCGACCTGCAGGGCAGGCTCGACGCGCTGCGGGGCACCGGGGCCGACGCGGTGGTGCTGGTGCGCGCGCTCGACGCGTCGAGCGACGACACCTTCGACCAGGTGGAGGCGCTGCAGCAGGCCTGGGTCGCCCGCACCGGAGCCGACCGGGACACCGCCGTCGCGATCCTCGTCAACCGCAACCCGGACGACCCGCGGGACGCGCGGGCCGGCGTCTTCGTCGGCCGGACCTACGAGGACGGCAACGTCCCGCGCGACGAGCAGGAGGCCGTCGTCGAGGACGCGCTGATCCCGCCGCTGCGCGACGGCGACGTCCACGGCAGCCTCGTCGCGGCGGTCACGCGGCTCTCCGACAGCATCCGGTCCGGGCCGCCGGTCAGCGCGTCCGAGCAGTGGGCGGCGGGCGCGGCGCGGAGCTGGCTGCCGGCGGCGGCGGCCGTCACCGCGCTCGCCGCGCTCGTCGCGGCGTACGGGCTGTTCCGCGGGCGACGCACCACCGACCGGGCTCCGGGGAAGCCGACGACCCGCCGCCCGGGGGACCTCCCGCCCGCCGTGGTCGGCGCACTCGTCGCCGGAGGGGCGCCCGCGTCGCCGACGCCCGCGGTCCTGCTGGACCTGGCGACCCGCGGCGCCGTGGACATCGAGCCGGAGAGCGACGGCGGGACGTTCGGCAGCCCGACGGTGCGGGTGCGGCTGCGCGACGAGGGGCTGCTCCGCGACGACGTCGAGCGCGCCGTCTGGGCGGGCCTGGCCGACCGTGCCGACGGCGACCTCGTCGACGGTGCCGCGCTGGCGGAGGTCGTCGGGGAGCCGTCGGCGGTCCGGGCGGCCGTGCGCGCCCGGCTCGTCGCGGAGGGCTGGCTCGACGAGGCGGCGCGGGTGCCGCGGGCGTGGATCGCCGCGATCGCGGGCCTCGCCTGGGTCCTGCTGCTGGCGGGGTTCCTCGTCGGCGCGATCGGCGAGGCGCCGTGGCCGGCGTGGGTGGCCCTGGGCGGGCTCGCGGTGGCCGCCCTCGTCGCGACCGTGCTCGCCGTCGCCTACCCCGGCCTGTCCGTCCGCGGTCAGGACGCCGCACTGCCCTGGACCGCCTACCGCGACGGGCTCCGCGCTGCGGCGGAGGACGAGCACGCCGACCTCGACCTCGACGCCGTCCTCCCCGACGCCGTGGCCCTCGACCTCGCCACCGCCCTGAAGAGCCGCATGGCGGCCGCCGCGGCGTCGGGGCAGGTCGTGCGCGCGTTCGGGGCGTCGGGCGACCCGGCCCGGCTCACGACCTTCCCGTGGTGGATCGCGTTCACCACCACGACGACCCCGTCCGGCGGCGGTGCCACGGTCAGCGGTGGTGGAGCGGGCGGCGGGGGCGGTGCCGCGGGCAGCACCTGAGGCCCGCTGCGGCCCCTCAGAGCACGCTCCGGCTCCATTCCGGACCGACCCGGGCCCACTCCCGTTGCCAGCGGGCGGAGTTGGCGCGCCAGAGCAGGCCGCGCACCGCCGCCCAGCAGCCACCGAGCACCATGCCGCCGCCGACCAGCAGGGCCATCGCCGCACCGCCCCCGATGACGACGGCTCCGGCCTCGTCGACCGGAGGCGCCACGGCCCGCCCGTCGCGGTCCAGCCAGACGGTCATCGTGCTGCCGGCCCGGGTGCCCGCCCCCGCCATCACCCGTCCCGTGCGCGGCGCCCCGTCGGACCCGATCCAGCGGGCCGCGACCGACACGAGGGCGGGCACCGTCCCCGGCTCGCCGATGACCGCCTGCGCGTCCTCCAGCAGGACCGCCTCGGTCGCCGTGCGGGTCGCCCGCTCCACGCGGCCCCGTTCGACGGCGCTCCCGTACGCGGCGGACCCGGTCAGGAACGCGGCCACGAGCAGGAACGCCCCGGCCGAGGCCAGCAACCAGGCCGCGCCGTCCTCGACGAGGTCGGTGAACCGCCGGCCCGCCCGGACCCGGTCAGCGCGCTGCCGTCTGCGGGCCATCGGGGCCGGCCCCCTCCCCCGGCTCCTCGGGCCGGACGACGGCGACCGGGCACGGGCTGCGGTGCAGCAGCGCGTGGCCGACCGACCCGAGCACGATGCCCGCGAACCCGCCGCGCCCGCGCGACCCCACGACCAGCAGCCGGGCGCCGACCGCCTCCTTCAGCAGGGCGTGCGCCGGCCCGTCCCGGGTGACGACGCGGCGCACCGGCACGTCCGGGTACTTCTCGGCCCAGCCCGCGAGCCGCTCCCCCAGCACGACGCGCTCGTCGACCTCGATGGCCTCCCAGTCCAGCAGCGGCGCGATCACCGGGTCGGCCACCAGGTCCATCCAGGTGTGCACCGCCACCAGCGGGGCCCCGCGCAGCGACGCCTCCTCGTAGGCGAAGGCCAGCGCCGCCTCGCTCACCGGGGACCCGTCGATCCCCACGACGACCGGCGCCGAGGCGGGCAGCTCCTGCCCCGCGCCGCGCACGACGACCACCGGGCAGGCACCGTGCGCGGCCAGCGCCATCGCCACCGACCCCAGCAGCAGACCCCCGATCCGGCTCAGTCCGCGGTCACCGACCACCACCAGGTCCGCCCGCCGCGACTCCGTCACCAGCACCCCGATCGGGTAGCCCACGACGAGCTCACGCTCCACGGCCAGGCCGGGGGCGTGCTCCACCGCGACCGCCTCGGCCGCGGCCAGATCCCGCCGGGCGTGCTCGAGCATGATGTCGCGACGCCGCTCCCCCAGACCGGGATGCCCGACGACGAGCTCGGTGGTCCAGCCGAACGCGTACACCAGCCTGAGCCGGAGATGCCGGCGCGACGCCTCGTCGGCCGCCCATCGCGCCGCCTCCAGCGCGCTCTGCGAGCCGTCGATGCCCACGACCACGGTCCTGCTCCGTGAAGTGCTCATGATCTTCCCCTCGTCGGTGTGCCGCGATGGTGTCGCCGCGGACCCGGCCGGGCGCAGTGGCCGACGCCCCGAGCCGGGGGGGCCGTCCGACCCGTTCTCCCGCGCCACCGGGGAGGGACCGGACCTCGACGGTCGCACCGCCGCGAGCCCACCGTCAGTGGCGAAGGTCCCGTCCTGCGACCGACCACCGGCCCGGCGGGTGCCCACGCTGTGCCGTGGTGGCAGCGGGTCGGCCCGGCGGACCATCGGGTACCACCAGCACTCCTTCGGACCGGGCGAGGTGCACCGTGCGCGTCGGCACCGACCTCACGGCGGCACGGCCGCGCGGGTCCGCCCCCCGGGACCGGTGAGCGGGGTGCGGCGCCTCGGCGCGCTGCCCGGGGCCGGGGTCCGCCCGGGACTCTCGGCACTGCGCTGGCGCGACCGGCCCGCGGTGGTCGCCGACCTCCTCGCCGGCGCCACGATCGCGGCCTACCTGGTGCCCCAGGTGCTCGCCTACGCCGAGGTGGCCGGGCTGCCGGCGGTCGCGGGGCTGTGGGCGTCGGTGGCCGCGCTCACGGCGTACGCCGTGCTCGGATCCTCCCGGCTGCTCTCGGTCGGGCCGGAGTCGACGACCGCGGTGATGACCCTCATCGCGATCGCCCCGCTCGCGGCGGGCGACCCGGGCCGCCATGCAGCGCTCTCCGCCGCGCTCGCCGCGCTGGTCGGGGTGCTGTGCGTCGCCGCGCGGGTGGCGCGGCTGGGGTTCCTGGCCGACCTGCTGTCGCGCCCGGTGCTCGTCGGCTACCTCACCGGGATCGCCCTGATCATGATCGCCGGGCAGCTCGGCAGGCTCACCGGGATACCGGTCGAGGGCGGCACCTTCGTCGAGGACGTCGCCGGCGCCGTGGGCGGGCTCGACCAGGTCCACCCGCCCACGCTCGTCCTGTCGGCGGCGGTGCTGGCCGTGCTCGTGGTCGTCGCACTCGTCCTGCCCCGGCTGCCCGGGCCACTGCTCGCGGTCCTGCTCGCCACCGCGGCGAGCGCCGCCCTCGACCTGCCGCGCCTCGGGGTGGCCGTGGTCGGGGCGACCCCGCCGGGGCTGCCGTCGTTCGCCCTGCCGGCGGTGGGCCCGGCCGACCTGGGCGCCCTGCTGCTGCCCGCCCTCGGCGTCGCGCTCGTCGCGTACTCCGACAACGTGCTCACCGGGCGGGCCTTCGCCCGCGACGGACAGCGGGTCGACGCCGACCAGGAGCTGCTCGCGCTCGGCGCCGCCAACCTCGCCGCCGGCGTCCTGCAGGGCTTCCCGGTCAGCAGCAGCGGCAGCCGGACCGCGATCGGCGCGGCGGTGGGGGGACGCAGCCAGCTCGCCTCGGTGGTGACGGTCCTGCTCGTGCTCGGCGTGCTCCTCGTCGGGGGCCCGGTCCTCGCGGCCTTCCCGACCGCGGCGCTGGGCGCGCTCGTCGTCTACGCGGCCGTCCGGCTCGTGTCGTGGCGGGAGTTCCGCCGGTTCGCCCGGTTCCGCCGCTCCGAGCTGCTGATCGCGGTGGCGACCACCACCGCCGTGCTCGCCCTGGGTGTGCTCACCGGCGTGCTCGCCGCCATCGGCCTGTCGATCCTCGACCTGCTGCGGCGGGTGTCCCGGCCGCACGACGGCGTCCTCGGGTTCGTGCCCGGCCTGGCCGGCATGCACGACGTCGACGACCACCCCGGCGCCACGACCGTCCCGGGCCTGGTGGTCTACCGCTACGACGCACCGCTCTGCTTCGCCAACGCCGAGGACTTCCGCACCCGCGCGCTGGCCGCGGTCGACGCCGACCCGCGGCCGGCGTGGCTGCTGCTGAACCTCGAGGCGGTCGTCGAGGTCGACATCACGGCGGTGGACGCGCTGTTCGCGCTGTGCGACGAGCTGGAACGGCGCGGCGTCGTCGTGGCGCTGGCCCGCGTCAAGCACGAGCTGCTCGAGGACCTCGTGCGCAGCGGCCTCCGGGACCGCATCGGCGCGGACCGGATCTTCCCGACCCTCCCCACCGCGGTGGCGGCCTACCGTGCGGAGGCGCCGTGTCCGTCGACCTGACCGCACCGTCCCGCGTCGAGCACTACCACGATCCGCTCGCCCCACCGGCCACCGTCGTGGTGCCACTGGTGTACGCGGTGGTCCGGGACGCGACCGGCCGCGTCCTGCTGGTCCGCCGCGTCGACACGGGCGACTGGGAGCTGCCCGGTGGCCGGGTCGACCCCGGGGAGTCGGCCGTGACGGCGCTCGTGCGCGAGGTGGCCGAGGAGAGCGGGCTGGTGGTCGACGTCCAGGGGGTCGCGGGGCTGTACTCCGATCCCGGCCACGTCGTGGAGCAGGCGGGGACGGTGCGGCAGCCGTTCGCGGTCTGCTTCCACGCGACCGCACGGCCCGGGGTGCCACGGCCCGACCGGTGCGAGACCAGCGCGGCCCGGTGGTGCGGGGTCGCCGAACTCGACGGACTGCCGATGCAGCCCGCGGTGCGGGTACGGGTGGACGACGCGATCGGGCGCCCCGCGGTGGTGCACCTGGGCTGAGGTGCACCCCCGCCGTCAGGTCCGGGCGCCGGTGAACGGCTGCGCCGCGACCATCGCGGGCCCGACCACGACGACCGGGCACGGCGCGAACTCGACGAGGCCCCGGCTGGTCGACCCGAGCAGCATCCCCGGCCGCCCGGCGGGCTGCGGCACGGCCCGGCGGTGCCCGACGACGATCATCCGGGCCGCCTCGGCCCGGTCGAGCAGGGCCCGCAGCGGCGTGTCCTCGTCGACGTCGTGCTCGACCGCGAGACCCGGGTGCGCGGCGGCGACCCGGCCGAGCTCCGCGGCGACCAGGTCGCCCGCCTCGGCCGCGAGCGCGGTCCAGTCCTCCGGCCTGCGGTGCGCGGACCCGTCGCTCCCGGCGGCGATGTCCGACCAGGCCCGCGTGCCCACCAGGCGGGCGCCCAGCGCCAGCGCGATCCCGGCCGCGACGTCGAGCGCGGCGCGGCCGGCCGGGGACCCGTCGACGCCCACCACGACCGGCCCGCCGCGCGGCGGCGGGACGTGCGGGGCCCGGCCCCGGATCACCGCGACCGGGCACCGGACGCGCTCCAGCAGCGCGAGCGCCACCGTGCCCGCGAGCATGCCCGACCACGCGGCCTCGCCGTAGCTGCCGAGGACCAGCATCGCCGCGTCCTCGGCCCGGGCGGCGAGGACACCGACCGGTTCCCCGGGCTGCACCTGCGCGACGCAGGCGTCCACGCCCAGGCGCAGCGCGACGTCGCGCAGCTCGGTCAGCCACGCGGGCCCCGGCGTGATCGGCGCGTCCTGGTAGCCGCCCGGCACCACGTGCACGAGGTGCAGCGGCGCGCGCCGGGCGGACGCGAGGTCCGCGGCCCACTCCGCGGCCTCCCTGGCGGAGTCCGAGGCGTCTACGCCGACCACGATCGGCCGGCCGTCGTCGTCGTCCATGCGAGCGCCTCCATCGGTCCGTGGGTCGCCCGCCAGCTTCCCGGGACGGTGCGGCGCGTCGCAGGGTCGTCGGACCGCGGTCGTCGGGACCAAGGACCCGACGCCGCCCCGCTGGGTCGAGCCGGGCCGCGGGTCCGGTCGAGGGCCGCCCGGCCGGGGCGTCCGGGACGTCCGGCCCTGCCGCGACGGGCCCGACCGCGCCGATCCTGGAACCCACCGAGGGAAGGACCAGCCGTGGACGACCCGGCCGTGCAGGACCCAGCTGTGCAGGACCCCGCCGCGGACCACGACGCCGCCGAACCGCCGCAGGTGGTGGTGGGCACGGACGGGACGGCCACCGCCTCGCGGGCCGTCGCGTGGGCCGCGACCGAGGCCCGCGTCCGCGGGCTGCCGCTGCGGATCGTGCACGCCGGCCCCTACGCCTCCGGGGACCAGGCCGCGGGGCGACGGCGGGCGGCGGCGATCCTCGCCCGCGCCTTCACCGTCGCCCGGCGGCGCGAACCCGCGGTCGAGGCCCACACCCTGCTGTCCGACCAGGCGCCCGTCGCCGCGCTGGTGCACGCCTCCCGGCACGCGGAGCTGCTCGTCGTCGGCCTGCTGGGCGGCCACCCGGGGGACCTGCTGGTCGGGTCGATCGCCCCCGCACTGACCGCCAGGGCGCACAGCCCGGTGACCGTCGTCCGCAGCGACCACGACCTGTCCGGGCGCCGGCGGCCGGTCGTCGTCGGGGTCGAGGACGTCGCGGCCGACGCCGCCGCGCTGGCCGTCGCGTTCGCCGACGCCGCGCGGCACGCGACGCCGCTGGTCGCCGTGCACGCCCACCACCGGCCACCCGGCAGCCCCGGTGCGATGGCCGAGGAGCTGGCGCACTGGCGGGCCCGCTGGCCCGGCGTGCCGGTCGAGGTGCGGGAGGTGCACGGCGGGGCGGACGAGCAGCTGCTGCACGCCTGCCGCGGCGCCCGGCTGCTGGTGCTCGGGTCATCGGGGCGCGGCCTCGCCGCGCGGGCCGTCCTCGGCTCGACCAGCCGCACGCTGGTCCGGCTCGCGCCCTGCCCGGTCACCGTCGTCCGCCGCGACCTCGACCTCGCCGCGGGCGGGTCCCCGGCGCGCGGGGCCGGGGCGCTGCGGTCCTGAGCCCGCGGACGCGGCCGGGCACGGGGGCTGGACGAGCGCCCCCGGACGGTCGACGATCCGGGGCATGTCGCAGGTGCAGCCCGGGCCCGCCCCGGATCCGGTCCGTGCGCTGCTGCGGGCCGCGGCGGACGGCGCGGCGGAGTACGCCGCCGGCGTCGACGCGCGCCGGGTCGCGCCGGACCCGGCGGCGCTGGCCGGGTTGGCCGCGTTCGACGAACCGCTGCCGGAGGTCGGCGTGGACCCCCTCGCGACGCTGCGGCTGCTGGACGGGGCCGGCGGCCCGGCGACCGTGGCCTCCACCGGCGCCCGGTACTTCGGGTTCGTCACCGGCGGCAGCCACCCGGCGGCACTGGGCGCCTCGGTCCTGACCGCGGCGTGGGACCAGAACGCCGCGCTCCCGGTGATGTCGCCGGTGGCGGCGCGGCTCTACGACGTCGTGGCCGGCTGGCTGGTGGACCTGCTCGGGCTGCCCACCGGCACCCGGCCGGTGTTCGTCAGCGGCGCCACCGTGGCCAACGCCGCCTGCCTGGCCGCGGCCCGGGACGCGGTGCTCGCCGGGATGGGCTGGGACGTGCAGGCCGACGGCCTGTTCGGCGCGCCGCCGTTCGAGGTGGTCGTCGGCGAGCAGGCGCACTCCACGCTGTCCAAGTCGCTCGGCCTGGTCGGCCTAGGGCGCGACCGGGTGACCGTCGTCCCGGCCGACGACCAGGGCCGGCTGCGCGCCGACGCGCTCCCCCGCTCCCGCGGACCCGTCCTGGTGTGCGCCCAGGCCGGCGAGGTCAACACCGGCGCCTTCGACCCGTTCGACGCCATCGCCGACTGGCTGGCCGAGCGCTCCGGCTGGCTGCACGTCGACGGGGCGTTCGGGCTGTGGGCCCTGGCGGACCCGGGCCGGGCCGGGTTGACCGCCGGGCTGGACCGGGCCGACTCGTGGGCCACCGACGGCCACAAGTGGCTCAACGTCGGTTACGACTGCGGCATCGCCTTCACCCGCCGCACCGCCGACCTGCACCGCACCTTCGCCGCCGTCGCCGGCTACCTGCCGGCCGCGACCGGGCCGGACCGGTTCGACGCGATGCACCACACCCCGCAGTCCTCCCAGCGGGCCCGCCAGTTCGAGGTGTGGGCGGTGCTGCGGTCCCTCGGCCGGGCCGGCGTGGCCGACCTGGTCACCCGCACCTGCACGGTGGCCGCGACGATCGCCGACGGGCTGCGCGCCGGTGGTCTGATCGTCCTGAACGACGTCGTCCTCAACCAGGTGCTGGTGCGGCTGCACGACGGCCCGACCACCGAGGCGCTGATCGCCGCCGTGCAGGCCGACGGGCGGATCTGGTGCGGCCCGACCCGCTGGGACGGGGCGACCGCGATGCGGATCAGCGTGTCCTCCTGGCGGACCGACCTCGACGACGCCGCCACCGCCGTCGCGACCGTCCTGGACTGCGCGGCGCGGCTGCGGGGCTGACCGACCCGCCCGCTCAGCCGCCCGTCGTGCGCCGGTTCCCGGTCAGCCGGTCGACCGCGGTCACCACCGCCAGCGCCTCGCTCACGATCTCGCGGGGCAGGGTGGCGACGTGGCGGCCCACCGCGTCGAGCACCGATGCCTGGGCCTTGCCCAGGTCCCCGCGGAACGGGTCGGTGTGCGAGTCGTGCTGCGCCACCGTGCGCAGGATCTGCGCGGTCTCGGCGATCGCGCGCGCGTTGGCCCGGTCGTACGCGCCACGCCGCTCCGACGGTGTCATGTTCGCCGACACGAGGACCCTCCCTGGACGTCGATGGGACCGCGGTGGCCGTGCGCCCTTCCCCGACGCCCGGCCACCGCGACCGCCGACGCTACCGCCGGACGAACAGATGTTCGATTCGCGGACGGGTGATTCGCCCTCGGTGACGTCGTCGCTACCCGGGCCGGTCGTGGCGGCCCGATCAGGGGACGGTCAGCACGATCTTGCCCCGGAGGTGTCCCCGCGCCGCCCGTTCGTGCGCCGCCCGGGCCTCCTCGAGCGGGAAGGTGCTGTCGATCGCCACGCGGATCGTGCCGTCCGCGAGCAGGCGCGCGATCTCGGCGAGCTGCGCCCCGTTCGAGCGCACCTGCGCCGAGGTCACCGTGACGCCCAGCGCGGCGTTCTCGTCGTCGTCGAACTCGCCGAAGTACACCGGGAACAGCGATCCGCCGCGCCTGACGGTGCGCAGGAAGCGCCGGCTGCCCGGCCCGCCGACGGTGTCCAGGACGACGTCGACGTCCCGGACGGCGTCCTCGGGCCGCTGCGCGGTGTAGTCGACGAACTCGTCGGCCCCCAGCTCGCGCAGGAACGCCTCGTGCGCCCCGGAGGCGACGGCGACGACGCGGGCCCCCTTCCACACGGCCAGCTGGACGGCCAGATGCCCGACCCCACCGGCCGCCCCGTTGACGAGCACCGTCGTCCGCCCGTCGAGCGGGACCGGGCGGTGCCGGGCCTCCTGGAACGGCGAGGGGTGGTCGTGCCCGGGCTCGACCAGGAACTGCCAGGCCGTCAGCGCCGACATCGGCAGACCCGCCCCCTGGAGGTGGTCGACCCCGGCCGGCTTGAGCGCGAGGTCGGACGCCCGCGCGGTGACGTACTCGGCGTAGGCGCCCGCCTGCAGGCTGTCGGGGAAGTTCAGCAGGCCGATCACCTCGTCCCCGACCGCGAGGCCCGGGACGTCGTCGTTCACGGACTCCACGACGCCGGAGACGTCGGTGCCGGGGATCAGGGGCATCCGGAACGGGGGCTTGAGCTCGGCGGGGACGTCCGGCATCCCCTCCCGCGCGTACCAGTCGGGCGGGTTGAGACCCACCGCGCGCACCCGGACCAGCACCTCCCCCGGCCCCGGCCGGGGAACCGGCACGTCCTCGTGGCGGAGCACCTGCGGGCCGCCGAACTCGTGGATCCGGACGGCCTTCATGGTCGCGCTCGGCATGGACCTCTCCTGCACCTGTGACGGGTAAGCTAACCGGGTCACGGATCCGTTTTTTCGGATCACTGATCCGAATATACGGGTCGGTGATCCGCTTACGCCAGGGGTGGCGCGATGAGAGCTGACGCACGGGCCAACCACGACCGCGTGCTGGCCGTGGCGGGCACCGTCGTCGCGCAGCACGGCGTCGAGGTCTCCATGCGCGACATCGCCCGCCGGGCCGACGTCGGACTCGCCACCCTGCTGCGCCACTTCCCCACCCGCGAGGCCCTGCTCGAGGCCCTCCTCCGCACGAGGTTCGACGCGCTGGCCGCGCGCGCGGCCGAGGTCCGGACGGCGCACCCGCCCCGGGAGGCCCTGGTGGCGTGGCTGCGTGACTTCGTCGCGTGCATGACGGACTACCGCGGGGTGGTGACCTCGCTCGTGCAGGCCATCGAGGACCCGCGGTCCGCGCTCCACACCTCCTGCGTCGGCATGCGCGCAGCCGGCACGGAGCTCCTCACCCGCGCCCAGGAGGCACACCTGGCCCGGGCCGACCTCGACGGCGCGGACCTGTTCGCCCTGGCCTCGTCGCTCGCCTGGCTCGCCGACCAGCCCGGCCACGAGCAGCGCGCCGGGCACCTGTTCGACGTGGTGATGAGCGCCGTCCTGATCGACGGCGGACCCGGGGCCTGACGCCGCGGCCCGGCCGCGCCCGCCGCGCCGAGAGGGACCTCTGCCGGGCGCGAGGGGACCTGCGGCCGTGGGCCGGCGCCCGGACCGCTCGGCACGCTCGGGCGGGTCCGTGCGACGGCGGGCCCGGAACGGAGGAGCCCCGTTGAGCATCGACGTCCCGTCGTCCGCCGGCACCCTCGGTCCCACCGGGCTGACCGCGGACGAGGCCGCCCGTCGGCTCGCCGCCGACGGCCCCAACGCACTGCCCCGCCCCCGGCCCCCGTCGCCGCTGATGCTCCTGCTGCGCCAGCTCACGAACTTCTTCGCGGTGATGCTGTGGATCGCCGCGGCGCTCGCGTTCGTCGGCGGCACACCCGCGCTGGGGGTGGCGATCGCGCTCGTGGTGCTGGTCAACGGGGTCTTCGCGTTCGCGCAGGAGTACCGGGCCGACCGCGCGGGGCAGCGGCTGCAGGACCTGCTGCCGGTGCGGGCCACCGTCCTGCGCGACGGGCGGCGCACCGAGGTCCCCGCCGCCGACCTGGTGCGCGGAGACCTCGTCCTGCTCGAGGCCGGTGACCGGATCAGCGCCGACCTCACCCTGGCCCGCGTCGACGGGCTCGCGGTCGACGCGTCCACGCTCACCGGCGAGAGCGTGCCCGTCCATCCCGAGCCGGGCGATGCGGTGTCCGCGGGGACGTTCGTCGCGCAGGGCGGGGCCCGGGCGGTCGTCACCGCGGTCGGACCGGCCACCCGGCTGGCCGGGATCGCCGCCACCACGCAGCAGACCCGGCGCCACGCCGGACCGCTGACGGTGCGGCTCGACCAGGTGATCCGGGTGGTCGGCGTCGTCGCGCTGGCCGTCGGCGCGGCGTTCTTCGGGATCGCGCTGCTGCTCGGCACGGGGCTGACCGAGGGGTTCCTGCTCGCCGTCGGGGTGACGGTGGCGCTGGTCCCGGAGGGTCTCCTGCCCACGGTCACGCTGTCGCTGGCCCGGGCCGCGCACACCATGGCGGGCCGCCACGCGCTCGTGCGACGGCTGGAGGCGGTGGAGACGCTCGGCTCCACGACCGTGATCTGCACCGACAAGACCGGGACGATCACCGGCAACCAGATGTCGGTGGTGCGGGTGTGGACCCCGCAGGGGGTCGCGCGGGTCCACGGCACCGGGTACGACCCCGCCGGCACCGTCGACGCCGGGGCGGGCGCGGGGGCGGCCGTCGTCGCCCTCGCCGGGGTCGCCGTGCGGTGTGCGACCGGCCGGACCGTGCACCGCGACGGGACCTGGGTGCCCGTCGGCGACCCGATGGAGGTGGCGGTGCACGTCCTCGCCCTGCGCTGCGGGCTGGACACCGACGCCGACGAGGCGGCCCGCCCGGACGTGCGGCGGGTGGGCTTCACCCCGGCGCGGCGACGCAGCCTCGCCGTGGTCGGCGGCCCCGGCGTCCCGACGGTGGCCGTGTCCGGTGCCCCGGACGCCGTCCTGGCCCTGTGCGGGGACGACGGGGTCGCCGCCGCCGAGGTCGAGCGGATGGCGGCGTCCGGACTGCGGGTGCTGGCCGTGGCGGCGGGCCCCCTGCCGGCCGGGGCCGATCCCGCCGGACCCCTCGATGCGCTGGAGACCGGCCTGCGCCTGCTGGGGCTGATCGCGCTGCAGGACCCGCCCCGGGCCGGGGTCGCCGAGGCGATGCGCACCTGCCGCGGCGCCCGGGTGCGGCTGACGATGATCACCGGTGACCACCCGACGACGGCGCGCGCGATCGCCGAGCAGGTCGGGCTCGCGCTGCCCGGGAGCCCGGTGCTCGTCGCGGCGGACCTGCCCGCCGACGAGACCGCGCTCGGGATCGCCGTCGACGTCGACGGGGCGGTCATCGCCCGCGCGGCGCCGCAGGACAAGCTGCGGATCGCCCGCGCGCTGCGGGCCCGCGGGCACGTCGTGGCCATGACCGGCGACGGCGTGAACGACGGGCCGGCCCTGCGCGCGGCCGACATCGGCATCGCCATGGGCGCCTCCGGAACCGACGTCGCCCGCGAGGCGGCCGACCTGGTCCTGCTCGACGACCACGTCGCCACCATCGTCACCGCGGTCACCTACGGGCGGGCCACGTTCGCGAACATCCGCCGCTTCCTCACCTACCACCTCACCGACAACGTCGCCGAGCTCGCGCCGTTCGCGGTCTGGGGCCTGTCCGGGGGTGGTGTGCCGCTCGCGATCGGGGTGCTGCAGATCCTCGCCCTCGACATCGGCACCGACCTGCTCCCCGCGCTCGCCCTCGGGGCCGAACCGCCCGCCCGGGACGTCCTCGCGGGACCGGCGCGGACGGGACGGCTGCTCGACGCGCGCCTGCTGGGCCGGGCGTTCGGGGTGCTCGGCCCGGTCCAGGCGGCCGTCCAGCTCGGCGCGTTCCTCACCGTGCTCACCGCGGGCGGCTGGCACTGGGGCGGGGACGCCCCGGCCGGGCTGATCGCCGCGGCGTCGGGCACCGCGTTCACGGTGGTGGTGCTGGGCCAGCTGGCCAACGCGTTCGCCTGCCGCAGCGAACGGCGCCCGGTCGGGCGATGGTCGCTGTCGGGCAACCACCTCCTGCTCGGGGCCGTGGCGGCGGAGCTGGTGCTGCTCGGGGTGTTCCTCGCCGTGCCCCCGGTGGCCGGGGTGCTCGGCCACACGGTCCCCACCCCGCTCGGCTGGGGCCTCGCCCTGCTGGTCGTCCCGGCGCTCCTGCTCGCCGACGCCGGGTACAAGGCGGCCGCGCGGCACAGGACGGACGGGTCCGACGGCGGCGCCCGGGCGGGCCGGACGGCCCCGACCTCACCGGGGTGACCGGCCGCCGTGGGCCTGCGGTGGACGGATGGCCGTCCCCCGGTCGGGCACGGTCGGCGCGCCCACCCGGATGGGGTGAACAGGGTCGTCGTGGCGGTGGAGGTCGTCCTGGGCGCTACGCTCGGAGCTGACGTCGATGTGAGAGGTGCGATCGGGCGACCGACGTCGTGAGGAGGGGCCGTGCGGATCGGGGAGCTGTCCACCCGCACCGGGGCGAGCGTCCGCTCGCTGCGGTACTACGAGGAGCAGGGCCTGCTCGGCAGCGTCCGCAGCACCGGCGGCCAGCGCCACTACCGTGACGCCGACGTCGAGCGGGTCCGGCTGCTCCAGCGGCTCTACGGCGCCGGGCTGTCGAGCCGGACGATCGCGGCCGTCCTGCCGTGCGTGGACGCACCGAGCGAGCACGCCAGCGACGACGCCTACGCGCGGCTCATCGAGGAGCGCGACCGGCTCGACGCCCACATCGTCGACCTGACGCGGACCCGCGACTCCCTCGACGCCCTGATCGAGACGAACCGGCGGACGCGACCGGGATCACCGCGACGCCGGGCGTGAGGGTGCCCCGGGACCCGGACCGGGCGGCGGTCGACGACGGGGTCGGCCCGGACCGCCACGCCGGACACCGCGCGACGCATCGAGCGCGGGGAGGATCGTGCGCGAACGGGTCGTGATGGACGACGGCCCGGGATCACCCCGGTGACCGCACCGGCTCGTCGAGCCCGCGGAACACCGGCGCCGCGAGCGCGACGAGCGCCGTGACGCCCGCGAGCGCGGCGATCAGCACCCCCGCGGCGGGCAGCCCGGCCGTGGCCGCGACGGCGGCGATCGGGGCCGTGGTGAGCGCCGGTGCGGTGAGCAGCACGGTGTTCTGGGCGCCGAGCACCCGGCCGCGCACGGCGTCCGGGGTGGCCTCGACCGTCAGCACCCCGAGCACCGCCGACGCCGGGGCACCGGTGAGCCCGGCCATCGCGGCGCCGCCGAGCACCACCCACGGCGACGCCATGCTGCCGACGGCGACGAACCCGGCCGGGAAGCCGCCCATCCCGATCACGAACCAGGTGCGCCGGGCGACCCGACCCGCGAGTGCGGCGAACAGGGCGGAGCCGGCGATGCTGCCCGCGGCGATCGCGCTGAGCGTCAGCCCGGTCAGCGCGGGGAGTCCCTCGGCGGTGAAGTACGCGGGCATCAAGGTGCTCTGCAACGAGCTCAGCACGGCGATCAGCACCGCGCCGACCAGCGTGGCACCCCGGACGAGCCGGTGGCGGCCGAGGAAGCACCACCCCGCCACGAGGTCCTCCGCGACCTGGCGGGCGGCGCCCGTCCCGACCACGGTCGCCCGTGGGGACACCCGTCCGGTGCGCGGGTCGAGCGTGAGGGTCAGCAGGGCGGCGAGCAGGCTCGTCGCCGACGTCGCCAGCAGCAGCCCCGCGGAGATCCCGAACAGGGCGACGAACAGGCCGCCGAGGCCGGGTCCGGCCAGCAGCAGGACGTTGCCGACGGTCTCGCGGGTCGCGACCAGCCGCTCGAGCCGCGCCGGCCGCGAGGGGCCCGGCCCGGCCAGCGCGGGCAGCAGCGTCTCCTGGGCGGTCGTGCCCGGCACCCGGATCACCGCGCCGACCACGCCGAACAGCAGCAACCAGCCCATGTCCAGGCCGTACGGGGCGTCGACGAGCGGCAGCGCAGCCAGCGAGGCGGCCGCGAGCAGGTCGCAGACCACCGACACCCGGCGCCGGTCGAGCCGGTCGACCAGCAGACCGGACCACAGCCCGGTCACGGCCGAGGCCGCGGTCGACACGGTCGCCAGCAGACCGGCGGCGAGCACGGCGCCGGTGCGGTCGAGCACGAGCAGCGGCAGCACGACGCCGGCGGCGCCGCGCCCGAGCAGCGACAGCCCGGTAGGCCGCGAAGTAGGCGGCGACGGTGCGGCGCATCGGGTCCTCCTCCCGGCGTGGATCCACGACGGTCGACGTGGTGGGACCAGGGAAGGTCGTGCCGCCGCGGCACACTCGAGTCCGCGTGACCTGCACCACGGGCACGTCGCCGCGGGGGCACGGTCCAGCCGCCCGGCGGCCGGCCCTGTGTCGCACACGTCACATCGACTGGAACCTGACACCGGTGTCAGGAACTAGCGTGGCGCCGTCCTCGACCGAGCGTCGGCCGGGGAGTGTGCGAAAGGATCCGTCATGAGCACGGCTCTCGGGTACCGGACCTTCGGTGCCGCCGACGTCCAGGAGTTCTTCGACCGGCCCGACCCGTCGCCCGGTCCGGGCGAGGTCCTCGTCCGCGTCGCGGCCGCGGGGGTCAACCCGCTCGACCACCTGCTCCGTTCCGGGCACGTCCGCGAGCTGAACGGCCACCTGCCCTTCCCCCAGGTCCTGGGGATGGAGGCGGCCGGCACCGTGCTGGCCGTGGGTGAGGAGGTGACCGGCCTGGCCGTCGGCGACCGGGTCACGGGGTTCGCCCTGACCGGTGCGGGCACCTACGCGGGCACGACCCTGCTGCTCGCCGCATCCACCGCCCGCATCCCCGACGCGCTGCCGGCGACCTGGGCGGCGACCGTCCCCGTCTCCGGCACCACCGCGCTCGACGTCCTCGACCAGCTCGCGCTGCCCGCCGGGGCGGCAGTGCTCGTGAACGGCGTCGGCGGGGGCGTCGGGTCGGCCGTGGCCCAGATCGCGCGCGACCGCGGCCTGGCCGTCGTCGGCACCGGCAGCGCCGCCAAGCGAGAGCGCGCGACGGCGATCGGGGCGGTCTTCGTCGACTACGCCGCCGGGGACCTCGTGGAGCGCGTCCGGGCGCACGCCCCGGGCGGCGTGGACGCGGTGGTCGACACGGTCGGGGGTGCCTCCCTGCGCGCGGTCGCCCCGCTGGCGCCGACGCCGGACGCGCTCGTCTCCGTCGGGGACCGGTCGGTGACCGAGCTGGGCGGTGCGTTCGTCCGACGCCGGCTCGACCGCAGCGGCCTCGAGCACGTCGCCGACCTGATGGTCACCGGACGGCTCGACCCGACCGTCGCGGCGACCTACCCGCTCGCGCGGGCGCAGGAGGCGCTCGCCCTCGTCGAGTCCGGCCACGCCCCGGGCAAGCTCGTCGTCGACATGGCGCTCTGACCCCGACCGTCCCCGGGAGCGGTGCTCAGCGCGCGGCCCGGATGCCGTCGACCCAGTCGTCGATCCGCTCCCACCACGCGTAGAGCCACTCCACGTGCGCGTCCTCCCCGCGTGGCACCTCGGCCGCGGGGACCAGCCACCAGCGCATCTGCACGGTCCCGTCCAGCGGCAGCTCGCGCCAGACGTCGGCCAGGGTGAACAGGTGGTCCAGCCCGGCGTGCGCCACCCACACGACGTCGGCCTCGGGGGCCGCGGCGAGCGCGGCGGACACCCCGCCGGGACGCGGCGGGAGGACGTGCCGCATCTGCTCCGACCGTTGCGCCATCTCCTCGAGACCCTTCGCCCGCAGCCGCTCGATGCCGGCGAGGCGGCGGCGCTGGGTGAAGTTGCCGCCCTCCGGGAAGATCACGAACGCGTCGTCGTGGTCCAGGGCGGTCGCGAGCTCACCGATGCGGTGCATCAGCCGGTCCCCGCCGCGGCCGTGGACGAACGTGTTCGGGAGCCGGTTGAACAGCACGTCGAGGGCGGGGTCCCACTGCATCGCCTCGGTCAGCACGATCCGCGGTTCCCGGGCGTACCAGTTGGTCAGCGCGTGGAGGAGCAGGAACGAGTCCCCGGGCCCGGCGTGCCGGCAGAACACCAGCAGCGGGCGGTCGAGGTAGGCGTCCGGCGCCGGGCCCTCGACCTCCACCCGCAGCCGCAGCGCGCGGGAGGCCTCGCGGTAGAGCACCCGCAGGTACCAGCCGATCAGCTGGTAGTGCAGGTACTGCACCGGCGGGGTGCGGAGGGCCAGCCCGAACCCGGCGAAAACCCACAGCCCGAACAGCGCCACCAGCAGCGCGCTCTCCAGGACCATCGCGACCACGAGCACCCACAGGACGCGCACCGCCCGCAGCCGGCCCGACAGGAACGGCGAGCACGCGGCGACCAGCAGCATCGACACCGGCAGGGTCACCAGGACGACCAGGGTCGCCAGCAGCACGGCGGGGGCGAGGACCGTGCGGCGGATCCACCGCGGTGGCAGGGTCACGCCCCACCCCCGACGCCGAGGGCGGCCCGCAGGTAGGCCGTCGACGCGTCGTGCGCGGCGGCGATCCGGGCACCGGTCGCGCCGACGTCGCGGTAGCGCAGCGCGGCGCGGGTGTCCCACCGCGGGGCGGCGGCTCCGCCGACCGGCAGCACGTGCACCTCGACCCCCTCCGGCACGGCGGCGAGGTCGCGGGCGTACCGGTGGCGGCGGGCGATCTCGAACGCCACCATCGCCACCTCCCACGGCCGCCGCGGCGGCCGCAGCGGCGCCGCGATGCGCCCGACCTGCAGCACGAACACCCGGGTCGCCCCCAGCTCGACGGCGCGGCCCAGCGGGATGCTGTTGACCAGGCCGCCGTCGAGGTAGTGCCGGCCCTCGATGACCGCGGGCGGCAGCAGTCCCGGCACCGCCGCCGACGCCAGCACCGCGTCCACGAGCGGGCCGCGGTCGAACCAGTGCTCGGAGGCGTCCTCGATGCGCGCGGCGCAGCAGGTGAAGCGGACCGGGAGGTCCTCGATCCGCCGGTCCCCCAGCACCTCGGTCACCGCACGGCGCAGCGGGCCCGGCGAGTGCGCGGCGACCCCGCTGCGGGCCAGCTCGCGCAGCCGTCCGAACGTCCCGGCCGCGAACAGGGCACGGGCGTCGGGTGAGGACCACAGCGCGTCGAGCCGGTCGGCGACCTCCCCGGCCGGCAGCGCCGCGAGCACCGCCCCGTTCAGGGCCCCGACCGAGGTGCCCAGGACCAGGTCGGGCCGCACCCCCGCGTCGACCAGCGCCCGCAGCATCCCGACCTGCACGGCGCCCAGGACTCCCCCGCCGCCCAGCACGAACGCCGTGCCACCACCGTCGTCCATCCGGTCCTCCGGGGGTCGGGTGCGGGCGGACGTTACCCGGCGGACGACCCGCCCGCTCCGCGGCGGAGCCGGACGCCCCGTCAGGCCCCCGCGCCGGGCAGCCTCTCCGAGAGCTCGAACATGTTGCCCCACGGGTCGCGGAAGAACGCCAGTCTGCGGCTGATGTCCTCGATCTCGAACGGCTCCCCCACCAGGTCGACCCCGCGCCGCTCGAGCTCGGCGCGGGCCGTGTCGACGGAGTCGACGTGCAGGCAGACGTGCTGGTAGCCGCCGTGGTCGAGGCTCTCGCCGAGGTCGTCGAGCACCGGCTTCGGGTGCGGGACCGGGCCGGCCAGCAGCTCCAGGTGGAACTCGTCGTCGTCCGGCGGGCAGAGGTAGGCCAGTCGCAGGTCGCCGTAGGGCCACTCCTGCAGGACCCGGAAGTCCAGCTTCTCCAGGTACCAGGCCTTGGCGGCGTCGAAGTCCGGGACGCGGACGCCGACGTGGTGGCCGCCGAACGAGGCGAACGGGCTGTCGGGGTGGCGCGGCGGGTGGGCGGGCATGGGCACGGCGGGGCTCTTCCTAGGAGGGGGAGACGCGGTTCCAGAGGTCGGTGAACGCGATCGTGTCGAAGAAGGCGATGGCCTCGACGATCGCGCCGTCGACCACGCGCAGGTACCAGGTGTAGGTGTTGCGGTAGGGCACGCCGTCCAGGGCGGTGCCCGCTGCGTCGAACAGCGCGATGACCCAGTCGGCCTCGGCGTGGAGGGCGCGCACGGTCGGGACGAGGGGGGCCGAGAGGCGGGCGTTGAACGGCCCGATCACGGTGTCCAGGAAGTCCGCCCGGCCCTCGTAGGTCCGGGAGACCGGGGCGTTGCCGACGATGGTCCACCGGGCGTCCTCGGCGAGGAGGGCGAACGGGCCACCGGTGCCCGCCGCCCAGTCGTCGAACGCCGCCCGGATCAGCTGCTTCGCCGCGGCGTCGCGGTCGAGATCTCGCATGCCCCGAGCCTGCCGCCGGGCGGGTCCCGTCGACAGGTCGGAACCCACCACCGTGGACGGGTCAGGAGTGGCGGATCACGCCGTGGCCTCGAACGCCTGTTCCCCGACCTCCGTCGCGTCCGGCGTGCGTCAGGTCGGCCACGCGGGCCGACAGGCCGTGCAGGTGTCCGCGCCCCTGCCCAGTGCCGTGGCCTCCGGGAACTCGTACGGGAAGTCCCGCCGGTCCAGGCCGCACAGCGTCCGCACGCCGTCGGCACCGTCGACGAGGTGGGTCTCCGCAGTGGGGTGCCGGGTCAGGTCCGGCTTGCCCGCGTACAGCCGCCCGGCGCGCAGGCCCGGGTAGTCGGACCAGACGAACTTCGCGGCCACGATGATCCGGGACATGACCGCCACTCTAGGCACCTCGACGACCGGTACGGGACCGCACGCGGAGGGAGCCGTCCGGCGGGCTAGTTTGCCGGGATGAGCCTCCTCGACACCGTCGCCGAGCGCGACGGGTGGCGCTGCTGGGTGTGCGACGAACCGGTCGACCCCGACATGTCGGTGAACGACCCGCGGGGACCCAGCGTCGACAGCCGCACCGCCGACCGGAAGGCCAGGGTCGTCGAGCGGCTCGCGCACCGCGGGTGCAACACCCGCAAGGGCGCGGTCGACGTGGTCATCGCCTGGCCGGAGCACCTGTACGTGGTCGAGCCCGCACCGCTGATCACCGTCGCCGCGAGGCTGGAGCGCAAGGGGGGACGCGAGATGGTGGCCCGCTGCCCGACCGAGCGCGACGCCCGGGAGGCCGCGGACTGGCTGGTGGACCGCTTCTCCCGGCTGGTTCCGGGGTTGCCGGTGACCGCCGAGATCGAGCCGGGCGGCGGCCAGTTCCTCGTCACCGTGGCCACCGGCCGTCGCCGCTGGTAGCCGAGCAGGACGGTGCCGGGACCGTCATGCCCGGCCGAACAGGCGCGGTACCTCGTCGGGTCGGACCGGGCGGCCGATGTGGTGCCCCTGCACCAGGTCGACGCCCAGCGAGCGCAGCACGTCGAGCTGCCCGGCCCGCTCGACGCCCTCGGCCACCACGCGCAGACCCAGGTCGCGCCCGCAGGTGAGCACCGCGGCCAGGAAGCGGCGCGCGTCGGGGTCGGAGTCGATGTCGTCGACGAAGGCGCGGTCGACCTTCACGACCTCGAACGGCAGGTGCCGCAGGTGCAGCAGCGAGGAGTAACCGGACCCGACGTCGTCGAGGCAGAGGATCACGTCCAGCGCGCACAGGCGGTCCGCCCCGGCCCGCGCCCGCGGCAGGTCGTCGAGCAGGGCGTCCTCCGTGATCTCCAGGACCAGCTGCCGCGGCGCGAGGCCGTACCGGCGGATCCGCTCGGCGACCCGGTCGGGGAACCCGGGATCCAGCAGGAGACCCGGGGCGACGTTCACCCCGACCTTGAGCCGGCGGTGACCCAGCTCCCGGGACCACGCGGCGACCTGGGCGGCCGCCTGATCGAGCATCCGGTCGGTGAGCTCGGCCATCAGCCCCGCCCCGGCGGCCAGCGGCACGAACACGTCCGGGGCGACCGCGACACCGTCGTGCGTCCAGCGCGCCAGCGCCTCGTGGGCGACGAGGCGGCCGTCGGACATCCGCACGATCGGCTGGAAGGCCGCGTCGACGGACCCGGACCGCAGCGCGGCGCGCAGCTCCGCCACGCCCGGGCTGCTCGCCGGGTCCAGGACGATCCACCCGCCGACGCGCCCCGTCCGGGCCGGGCCGTCGCGCGCCCGGCGCGCCCGGGCCAGCAGCTCGTCCCGGTCCGCGCCGTCGAGGAGCGCGACGCCGGCGACCGGGGCCAGCGGCACGGCCGTGCCGCCGAGGTCGACCGGGGCGCGGAGGGCGTCGTCGACACACGCGGCCGTGGCGGCGAGGGCAGCGGCGTCGTGCACCAGTATCGCGAACTCCTCCCCGGCGAGCCGGGACACCGTGTCGAACGGGTGGAGCACCTCGCTGAGCCGCTGCGCGACCACCGAGAGCAGGCGGTCGCCGACGGCCTCGCCGTGCGCCGCGTTGACCCGGCGCAGCGCACCCGCGCTCAGCAGCACCAGCGCGGGCTGCGGGCCGACCGCGTCGGCGCGGGCCGCCCGGTCGGCCAGTGCGTCGAGGAACACCGACCGGGAGGCCAGCCCCGTCACCGGGTCGTGCATCGCCGACCAGCGCAGCTCGTCGACCGCGACGACCGCCTCGTTCTGCCGCCGCTCCACGTGCTCCGTGCGACCCAGCAGGCCCGCCATCAGGCGCAGCAACGGGCCGTGGCGGAGCAGGTCCTCGCCACGGACCTCGGGGTCGAACCCGCACAGCGTGCCGAACAGCTCCCCGTCGTCGTCACGGATCGGCACCCCCGCGTACGCACCGATGGACATCCCGGCCGCCTCGGCCGCCGCCGCGTACCGCGGCACGGACATCGCGTCCGGGGCGAGCTGCGGCGCCAGGCCGGCGACCATGTACTGGCAGAACGTCTCCGACAACGGCTGCGCATGCCCCCGACGCAACCCGTAGAAGTCGTCGTCGAGCCACAGGTGCACCTGGTGATCGTCGTCGAACAGGGTCACCGACCAGCACGCGAAGGGGATCTCCGCCTTCAGGTGCGCCACCACCTGCCGACACGCCTCCTCGAACGCCTCCCACCGCGGGCCGGCCACCACGTCCATCCTCCGACCACCTCGTCCCAGGATGCGTCGCGCACCTGCCGTCAGGATCCTCTACGTTCCCCATCGCCCCGAGAAGGTCCGCCGTTGCCCCGTTCGGACGGTTTCGCGCGAGTCGTGGGTCACGTGGCGCGGTGCGGCACGCACGACGGGCGCGGCAGCCGGCTCGATGTGCGGCCCGATGGCACCGGTGGACGACGGTCGACGGCCCGTCAGGCCGACGGGGCCCGCCCCGGCCTCACCTCGTGGGCCACCCCGGCTCGACGGACACGCCGTCGACCACGGGCTGCCTCTACTGTGCAGCGATCGAGGAGCGGGGATGACGTGGACACGGATCGCCTGCACGAGCCGAGCACCGACGGGCGGGAGCGCGTCGTCGTGGTCGGGCTCGTCGCCACCCCACCGGACCACCCGGCCCGGATCGTCGACCTGCTGTCCGGCGAGCTCGCGGAGCTGCTGAGCACGCACGTCGACCGCCGGGTGCGGTGGGAGGTGCGCAGCGACTGGGGTGCGGTCGCCCCCCGCCGCGACGCCGGCCTCGGCGCGCTGCTCGACGACGTGGCGGAGCGCCGCGAGACCGCAGGGTGGGACATCACGATCTGCCTGACCGACCTGCCCCTGCACGTCTCGCGGCTGCCACTGGTCGCGCACTACTCGCTGCGTCGCCGCGTCGGGCTCGTCTCGCTGCCGGCGCTCGGCCTCGGACAGGTCACAGCGGCACCTGCCGCAGTGCTCGGTCTGGTCGAGGGCCTGGCCGTCGCGCTGGTCGACGACCGGTCCCGTCCCCGGGAGGAGGGGGTCGGGAGGCTGGTGGAGAGCGTCGCCCCCGTCCGCCGGGTGGTCGACGACGCCGACGACGGCGAGATCGGTTTCGTGTCCTCCCGCATCACCGGCGGGATGCGGCTGCTGGCGGGCATGGTGCGTGCCAACCGTCCCGGCCGGGCGCTGCTCGGGTTGTCCAAGCTCGTGGTCGGCGCGTTCGGCACGGCCGCCTTCGCCCTGACCACCAACACCATCTGGCAGATGGGCGCCGCCCTGGACGGCCCCCGGCTCACCCTGATCATGCTGCTCAGCCTCGTCGGCCTGGTCGTCTGGCTGATCGTCGCGCACGACCTGTGGGAGAGGGCGTCCGGCGAGACCCCACGCGAGCTGGCCCGCCTGTTCAACGCGGGCACCGCCCTCACCCTGGGCCTCGCGACCTGCGTCTCCTACCTGGTGCTGTTCGCCGGAACCGTCACCGCGGCCGCGCTCCTCATCGACCCGACCGTGCTGTCCCAGAGCCTGGGCCGGCCGGCCGGCCCGGCCGACTACGCGGTGCTCGCGTGGATCATCACCTCGTTGGCCACGGTGGGCGGCGCCGTCGGCTCCGGTCTCGAGGACGAGGACAGCGTGCGCACCGCCGCCTACGGCTACCACCCGACACCCACCGGCCGGCGCGACGACACCGTGCAGGACGGCGGACCGGGCGGCCCGTAGCGGCGCAGTCGGCGTGCGCACGCTCCGGGGGCCCCACCGCCGAGCCCCGTCAGCCGGTCGGGCCGACGAGCTTCCAGCCGTCCTGCCACGGCCATCCGTTGCTGATGTTGAGCCTGATGTTCAGCATCGCCATCGCCTCCAGCGCCCTCGCCATGATCAGCTCGCCGGCGTCGACCGGTCGGAACCCCATCGAGGCGACCAGGTCCAGGACCGCCTTCCTGGCCTGCTCGTCGTCGCCCGCGACGAAGCCGTCGAGCTGCACGCCGTCGACGACCGGGTCCGCCTGACGCGCGGCCAGTGCGGTGTTGAACGCCTTGACCACGTGCGCCGCGGGCACCCGGGCCGCGGTGGCCTCGGCGTTGGACGTCCCGTCGAGCTGCTGCGGATCCATCCGGTTGGTGACGTCGACCACGATCTTGCCGTCCACCGCCCGGCCGAGCTCGTCCAGGATCGGACCGACCGCGTCGTGGTGGACGGCGAGCACGATCACCTGTGCGGCATCCGCCGCGGTCCGGTTCGAGCCGGCCGCCGTGGCGCCGGTCGCGCCGGCCGTGGCCCTGGCCGTCTCGGCGTCGACGTCACTGACCCACACGGTGTGCCCCGCACGCACCATCGACGAGGCCAACGCCCGTCCGACCGTGCCCGCTCCGATCATCGCGATATCCATGCCCCGCACGGTGCCCGGCCCGCCGCCCGCCGTCCTCGGCCCGGTGGATCGATCCGTCGCCTCCCCGGACGGCCCGGTGGATCGATGCCGGTCCGCGGGGCCTCGGCAGCCCGCGTGGCGAACGGACGCCGCATGCGGTCCGTCCCGGCACGGCGGGCCGAGGCCCCACCGGCCGCTTCGCCCCGCCGAGCCGTCGCCGCGCCGCCCCGCCACGGAGACGCTGATGCCCGTCCATCGGTCGAACGGCATCTGGGAGACGCACATGGCACACGCACTCGAGGGCAAGCGGATCGCGATCCTGGCCACCGACGGGGTGGAGCGGGTCGAGCTGGAACAGCCCCGCGGGGCGCTCTACGGCGCGGGCGCGTCCAGCGACCTGCTGTCGATCCACCCGGGGGAGATCCAGGCCCGGCAGTTCGACCTGGTGTCGGCGGGGACGTTCTCCGTCGACCGGCTCGTGACCGACGCCTCCGTCGACGAGTACGACGCGCTGCTCCTGCCCGGCGGCACCGTCAACCCCGACGGGCTGCGGATCAACTCCGACGCCGTCGGGTTCATCCGGTCCTTCGTCGCCACCGGCAGGCCCGTCGCGGCCATCTGCCACGGGCCGTGGACGCTGATCGAGGCCGACGTCGTCCGCGGTCACCGGTTCACGTCCTGGCCCAGCCTGTGGACCGACCTGCGCAACGCCGGTGCCGAGGCCCTCGACGAGGAGGTCGTCGTCGACGGGCAGTTCACCACCAGCCGCTCGCCGGCCGACCTGCCCGCCTTCTGCGCGGCCGTCGTGGAGCAGTTCGCGAGGTCGCGGGTGCCGAGCTGACGAGGAACGGCACCGCGGGTCGTCGTCCCGTCAGCGCAGTCGACGGCCCACGCACCGACCCGGCAGGCCGGTGCCCGGAGCGGGACCGCGAGCCAGGCTGGTCCCCACGACGAGCAGCGAGGAGACCGTGATGGCGGACAATCGTGCGGTGGTCTACCGGGGTCCGGGCACGGTGACCGTCGAGACGGTCGACTACCCCGGGCTGGTCCTGCGACCGGGCCCGGGCGTCCCGGCCGGCAACGAGAACCGCAGGTGCCCGCACGGCGTGATCCTGAAGGTCGTGGCGTCCAACATCTGCGGCAGCGACCAGCACATGGTCCGCGGACGCACGACCGCGCCGGTCGGGCTGATCCTCGGCCACGAGATCACCGGCGAGGTCGTCGAGAAGGGGCCCGACGTCGAGAACCTCGCCGTCGGCGACATCGTCTCGGTGCCGTTCAACGTCTCCTGCGGGCGCTGCCGCACCTGCCACGAGGGCGACACCGGGATCTGCCTGAACGTCAACCCCGAGCGTCCCGGCGGCGCCTACGGCTACGTCGACATGGGCGGCTGGCCCGGTGGTCAGGCCGAGTACGTGATGGTGCCCTACGCGGACTGGACCGCGCTGCGCTTCCCCGACCGGGACCAGGCGCTGGCGAAGATCCGCGACCTGGCGATGCTCACCGACATCTTCCCGACCGGGTACCACGGCTGCGTCACGGCAGGCGTGGGCACCGGCTCGACGGTCTACGTCGCCGGGGCCGGACCGGTCGGTCTCGCCGCGGCGACCTCGGCGTTCCTGCTCGGGGCCGCGGTGGTGATCGTCGGCGACATGAACGCCGAGCGGCTCGCGCACGCGCGCAGCTTCGGGTGCGCCACCCTGGACCCCTCGGCGGGCCCGCTGCCCGACCAGATCGCCGAGATCCTGGGCGTGCCCGAGGTGGACGCCGCCGTCGACTGCGTCGGCTTCGAGGCCAGGGCCCACACCGAGGACGGCCGCGAGGCGCCGGCGACGGTGCTCAACAGCGCGATGGAGATCACCCGGGCGGGTGGGCGGATCGGCATCCCCGGGCTGTACGTGACCGACGACCCCGGCGCCGCCGACGAGGCCAGCAGGGTCGGTGCGCTGTCGATGCGGTTCGGGCTGGGCTGGGCCAGGTCCCACTCCTTCGCGACCGGCCAGTGCCCGGTGCTGCGCTACAACCGCGGGCTGATGATGGCGATCCTCAACGACCGGGTGCAGATCGCCCGCAACGTCAACGCCACGGTCATCCCCCTGGACGGGGCGCCGGACGGCTACGCGCAGTTCGACGCCGGCGTCCCGCGGAAGTTCATCCTCGACCCGCACGGCATGATCCCGGCCACCTGACGAGCGGGGGGTCTGCCGGCCCGTCCGGCGGGCGGGGGCCCGCGAGACCCTCGCCCCCCCCGGTCACGGGTCGCCGGCGACCCCCTGCCGCCCGCGACCGGGCTCGACCGTGCGGACACCCGCCCCATCGCCCGGCCGGACCGGTCGTCGGGCGAGCGGGCCGACGACCACGACCGGGCAGTCGGCGTGGCGCACGAGTGCCGTGCTCACCGACCCGAGCAGGGCCGACGGCTCCGAGCACCGTGCGCGCCGGCGGGGTACCCGACGACGAGCTCCCGTTCGACCTCGGCACCGGGGGTGTGCGACGCGCCGAGCGCCCCCGCTCCGGCCGGCGCGTGCTCCCCGAGCCGTCGGTGCCCGCCACCGCGGTGCGGTCCGGGCCGAAGGTCCCGCATCCGGGGCCGGACGAACCTGGCGGCGGCCGCGCGGCCCACCGAGGCTGGACCGGTCGGCACCACACCCACCACGAGGAGAGTGATCGCGTGCCACCGATACCGACGGCCGCCCTCGACGAGGCGCTGCACGCCCCGTCGGTGCACAACTCGCAGCCGTGGCGCTGGCGGATCACCCCGGATGCGGTCGAGCTGCACGCCGACCCCGACCGGCACCTCCAGGTGACCGACCCGGACCGTCGCGATCTCGTCCTCAGCTGCGGGGCGGCCCTGCACCACCTGACCGTCGCGCTGGCCGCGCACGGCGCCGCCGCGGTCGTCGACCGGCTGCCCGATCCCGAGGACTCCACGCACCTCGCGTCCGTGTCGATCGGACCGGGACGACCCGACGCCGTCGACGCCGGCCTGTTCCCGGCCATCTCCGCCCGCCGGACCGAGCGGCGGCGGATGAGCCACCGACCCGTGCCCGTCAAGCTGCTGGGACGACTGGCCGAGCACGCCCGCCGGGCGGGGGCCCTCCTGGTGCCCGTCAGCGGACCGGTCGCCCGGGACCGGCTCGCCCTGGCCCTCGACGACGCCGGCCGGCTGCAGCGGTCCGTCCCGGGCTACCCGGCCGAGCTGCGCCTGTGGACCCACCGCCTCCCCGCCGCCAGCGACGGGATCCCGGCCACGGCGACGACCGCGAGGCTCCGCCGCGACAGCTCGCCCCCGCTGCGCGCCTTCCCCGGCGGGCGGCTGCGCGAGCGACGCCAGCTCACCGGGCACGGCGGCACCGACGACGCCGCCGAGTTCGTGGTCGTGGCCACCGCGCAGGACCGGGTCCTCGACCGACTCCGTGCCGGCGAAGCCCTCAGCGCCGTGCTGCTGGCCGCCACGCTCGCCGGTCTGGCGACCACCCCGCTCAGCCAGGCGACCGAGGTCGCGACGGTCCGGGACGCGCTGCGCACCCGCGTCCTGCACGTCCCGGAGCACCCGCAGATCGTCCTGCGCCTGGGGTGGCCCGCCACCCACGCCGACCCGCTCCCCGCCACCCCGCGCCGCCCGCTGCGGTCGGTCCTCCTGCCCTGAGGGCGCCGGGTCCCGGACGTCGGAGCGGTTCCGCGATGCCCCGTTCCTCCGCGCCCTGCGCAGACGCGGTCCCGGCGCGTGCCGGCGACGGGCAGGGCCGATGGTCCCGACCCGCGCCGGCGCCCGTCCCGGGAAGACCGGCCGGTGGACGGTGGTCGCGGCGACGGGTCACGCACACGCTGGAGGTCCGAGCAGACCGTCGGATCGAAGCGGGGTGGGACCGATGCGGGTCCGGGTGGGCATCAACGGCATGGGACGCATCGGGCGCAGCGTGCTCCGTGCGTCCCTCGACCGGGACGAACCCGGTTTCGAGATCGTCGCGGTCAACGACCTCGCCCCGCCCGAGACCATCGCGCACCTCCTGCGCCACGACTCCACCTACGGTGAGTGGCGACGCCGCATCGACGTGTCCGACGGGTACCTCACCGTCGACGACCGGGCGGTGCGGGCGACGCAGGAGCCCGACCCGACCCGGCTGGGCTGGGACGCGGTGGGCGTCGAACTCGTCGTCGAGGCCACCGGACGCTTCCGCTCCCGTGGCGACGTCGGCGGCCACCTCACCGCGGGTGCCCGCAAGGTGGTCGTCACGGCCCCGGGGCACGACCTCGACGCCACGATCGTCATGGGGGTCAACCAGGACGTCTACGACGCCGTCGACCACCACCTCGTCTCCAACGCCTCGTGCACCACCAACTGCGCCGCACCGATGGCCCAGGTCCTGCACCACGCCTTCGGCATCGAGCAGGGCCTGCTCACGACCGTGCACAGCTACACGAGCGACCAGAACCTCGTCGACGCCCCGCACCGCGACCTGCGCCGGGCCCGCTCCGCCGCCGTCAACATCATCCCCACCAGCACCGGAGCGGCACGCGCGATCGGCGAGGTGCTGCCCGAGCTGGCCGGCAGGCTCGACGGGGTCGCGCTGCGCGTGCCCGTCGTCGACGCGTCGCTGGTGGACCTGACCGTCCTGCTGAGCGGCACCGCCACCGCCACCGCCGGGCAGGTCAACCGGGCCTTCCGCACCGCCGCCGACGGCCCGCTCAAGAACGTCATGCGGTGCACGGACGAACCGCTGGTGTCGCGCGACGTCATCGGGGACCCCGCCTCGTGCGTGATCGATCTCGGCCTGACCCAGGCCACGGGGAGCCTGGTCAAGGTCTTCGGCTGGTACGACAACGAATGGGGCTACACGCAGCGCACCGTCGACCTGGCGGACCTGATGGCCCGCACCATGCCGGACAGGACCTGACGATGCACGAGCGACCCGGGGGCCGGACCGACGTCGTGGTCGGTGTGGACGACAGCGACCACGCGCTCCACGCCGTGGGCTGGGCCGCCGCGGAGGCGCGGCTGCGCGGGGCGTCACTGCGGATCGTGCACGCCGGCACCGCCGGTCCGGGACCCCGTGGGGTTCTGGCCCGGGCCGTCACCGTGGCCCGGCGCGCCGAACCCGGACTCGCCGTGTCGACCACCCTCTCCCCGGCGGAGCCGGTCCTCGCCCTCCTCGACGCGGCATCGGCCGCCGCCCTGCTGGTGGTCGGGATGGGTGGGAGCGTCGACCGGGTCCTCGTGAGCTCGGTGGCGTTGGACGTCAGCACCCGGGCCGCGTGCCCCGTCGTGGTGGTCCGCGGAGGGCCCGTGCCGCCGCACGGCCCGGTGCTCGTCGGCGTCGACACCGTCGAGGGCGACGCGCCCGCGCTGACCGTCGCCTTCTGCGACGCCCGCCGGCACGGTGGGCGGGTGGCTGTGCTGCACTCCCGCGCCGTCGCCACTGCGCCGGTCCTGCCGGCGGCCGAGCTCGCTGCCGACATCGAGGCCCGGAACCGGTTGTGCGGTGAGCTGAGCCCGTGGACCGCGCGGTTCCCCGACGTTCCGGTCGAGGTGAGCGTGGTGCACGACCTCCCGGCCACGGCCCTGCTCCGAGCCGCGGAGGGCGCACGGCTGCTGGCGGTCGGGACTCGGGGGCACGGCGCCTACGCGCGGGCGCTGTTCGGGTCGACGAGCCGTGAGGTGCTGCGACGCAGCCCGGTGACCGTCGTGGTCGTGGACCCCGTCGCGGCCGTCCACGTGGCTCAGGACGCCCAGACCTCGCAGGCGGCCACCGCGGGCCTGGACCACCCGCACGACCGCAGCGTCCTGTTCTGAAGCGCCGTGGCCGCCCGTCCGCGAGCCGGGCGGCGGAGCCCTGAGCCGGGCCGCGACGCAGCGAGGCCGTGCGGCCCGGTCCCGCCGGGTCGGGAACACGAAACGGGCGGTTCCTCACGAAGAGGAACCGCCCGTTTCGACCGTCGGGACGACAGGATGTGAACCTGCGACCCCTTGAACCCCAGGCACACCGGACGGGCTCCTGACGTCCTCAGTGGAGAACGTTTCCGCAGCTCAGAGTCCATGCACGTCCAACCACGTCCGCCCGTTCCCCCGGCCGTAGTCACTCAGTTGGTCACTCAGCCGACCCGTTCGCGATGCACGTGCCTCTCCGACCCTTCCGACGTCCCTCCTCGTCAGGAGCACACCCGCGAAAGGAGTGACGTGACCCCCGCTGGCCGTCTTCCACATCAGCAATGACCGCGCGATCGGTGAGAAGCTTGGTGGTCGCATCGACGCCGGTTCTGCACCGGCATTGGGCACCTGGAGACAACGCGGGCCGCGTGACCACGCACCGGCCACGCCCGACCACGCAGCAACACATGGCGGGATCTGCGCCTCGCCCACCAGCGGTGGAGGCGCGCCGACCACGGACCAGCCACGGAACCACCACGTTGAACGAATGTCGATCTACGGTTGCTCTTGACGACCTCGTATTCGATCAGTCGCCCGTCAGGATCCGCTCAGCACCGGGCGCGATGTCGCGGTGTGGCGCCACCAGGAGACCGCGCCTTGCCCGTGCTCCGCGAGACCGTCCGCCCGGGATCGGGTCCCTGCGGAGGGGTGGAGCAGAGCCGCCGGGTGCGGACCACCCAGCGCTACGGTGCCTCGTCGAGCGGATGAGCAGCAACTGCTACGTCGTGGGCGATCGAGCCCTTCAACCGGCACCAACCACTAGCGACCGGTCGGCGCATCGTCGCCTGGGCCTTGTCGATGGCGTTGGCCGCGCCCCGCTGTCTCCGCGGCGGCCGCGGTCGACGGAGTCGCGAGTCCGGCCGACCCGCGCTCTGTCGGGTCGTCATCGGGTCCGGCGGAGGATCTCGGCCCGGCACCCACAGGCTGCCCAGGCTCGACCCGGTCCGGGTCGGTCCCGCTCGATCACTACGTCCTGCGGGACCGACAAGAGCAGACGCCTCCCCGCGAAGCGATCGACGTCGCGGAGGCCCACCGGGTAGTTCGGCAGGGACCCAGTGACGTTGTCCTCTGATGCCACGGCCCAGACGGGGCAGACGATTGAGCTACGAGCTAGGGATGCGCCCGCGCCCGCGTCGCATTGCCCGATCCGTGTTCACGAGAGGTCCGCCATGGAGAAGTCTTCACTCACCGCGCTCGCCCGCCAACAGCTGGAGATCGCGGTGACCGCGCCGAGCGGACGCAGCGCGGCGACCGTCTACGGCGGCCACGAGCACGTGCTGCGCCAGACAGTGATCGCGCTGGTGTCCGGCCAGAAGCTCGACGAACACGCCAACCCCGGCGAGGCGACCGTGCACGTGCTGCACGGACGGGTCCGGCTCACCTCCGGCGACCTCGGATGGGAGGGCTCGCCCGGGGACCTGCTGATCGTGCCCGACGCCCGCCACGCCCTCGAATCGCTCGAGGACTCAGCGGTGCTGCTGACTGTGGCGAAGACGGGCTGACTCGACACCCGTACCGGTGGAGGAAGGCACGGAAGTGCGACCAGTGCTCGACCCGGATCTGTTCCCCGCCGACGTGGTGGCCCGACAACTGCTCGAGGTCGGTGACCGGCTCTGCCGGCAGTTCGCTGTCGACGGCGACCCCACCGCGGAATCGGTGCGCGAGCAGGTACGTCGGACCCGAGCCGAGTACGGCTCCCCCACGGTGATCGCCTACCTCCCGGTGCTGATCGAGCGCGAGCTCCGTCGCCACCTGGCGGTAGGTCCGCCGAACCGTCAGGAAGTTCGATCGAACGGAGAGGTGCAGGACATGACCGGGAAGAGCGGCCGCGTCGTGGTCGGGATGGACGGTTCACCGGGCTGCCGCGCAGCGCTCACGTTCGCGCTTCACGACGCCGCGCGGCGTGGAGCGGGCGTGGAGGTGGTAGCGGCGTTCGACACGGCAGAGACCCTCGCCGGGCTCTGCGGCGTACCGGTCGGCTCGATCGGATCCACGGAGCGGATCCACGACGACGTGCTCCAGGAGACCTCACGAATCGTCGACGAGGTCACCGCCGGGACGGCGGACGAACTGCCCCACCCTCCGCCGGTGACGGTCTCCGCCGTCGGTGGTGGCGCGGCCGCCGTTCTGACCCGCGCGGGCCGAGACGCCGACCTCCTTGTCGTCGGCAGTCGGGGCCGCGGGGGGGTTGCCAGCATGATGCTCGGGTCGGTCGGCCTGCAGTGCGTCCTGCACGCCTCCTGCCCCGTCACGGTCGTGCACCCCCCGGTGGGGGTCGGCCCCGTGTAGGGCCTCAGCCGGCGCGATGCCGCGGGAGCTCGTCCAGCGTGGCCGGCGCCAACCGCACACGGAGTGCGACGAACAGCGGGTCTTCGGCGTCCAGCACCAATGGGTCGATCTCGGCCTCGATCAACTCGGGCAGCACCACGGCCAGCCACTCCATCCGCGCCAGGACGTCGCGCACCACCGAACTGGATGTGCGTTCCGGAGCCTGGCCGGCTACCGGTCCGTCACACCGCAGGCAGCCGTCGGTGCCGCGGCGCCCCACCATCGACGCCGGACCCCCCAGCTGGTCCGTGGTGACCCGGAGCGACAGGACCGTTCGACCCACTGTCACCGGACCGGCGCCGTTCCCCGTACCGCTGATCGGGAGCCCGGCCGCCCGGGCCAGCGCCATCGCCTGCCGAGGATCCGTCCAGCCACCGTCCGGCCGCTGCGCCATGACCGCCGCTGCGACCCGTCGGGCACCTTCCGCGTCGACGCCGGTGGGCCACTCCCATCGCGCACCGGAGACGGACGTGCGGCGGGACGTCACCGGGCCCGTCCGGACCGAGCCGAGGGGTTCCACGACAGCCGGTCTGCTCATCAGGCCAGTGAACGCCCCGGACCGATCCGTCCGTCAGGGCCGAGGGCCCTGCCCCGCTCGGGGCGGACGGCCCGAGTCCCCTGTTCAGGCCCTTCGGCCCCCGGGCTGATGCCTTCCGATCCGTGGTCGTGCACCAGGGAGGTCGGCGACAGGCCTCAGGACGACACCCGCACGACGACACATCGGAGCACGCATGCGGACCCGCGTAGGGATCAACGGTATGGGCCGGATCGGCCGGGACGTCCTGCGCGGCGTCATCGAACGCGGTGCACCCGGGTTCGACGTCGTCGCGGTCAACGACGTGGCGCCACCGGCGACCATCGCCCACCTGCTGCGCCACGACTCCACCTACGGCCGGTGGCCGCACACCGTCGATCTCGACGGAGGGTTCCTCACCGTGGACGACCTGCACTCCGTGCGGGTGCTGCAGGAGCCGGACCCCTCCCGTCTGGACTGGGCCGGTGAAGGGGTCGACGTCGTGATCGAGGCTACCGGGCGGTTCCGCACCCGGGCGCAGGCCGCCGCACACCTGACGGCCGGAGCCCGGAAGGTGGTGCTGACCTCGCCCGGGACCGACGTCGACGCGACGATCGTCATGGGGGTCAACGAGGACACGTACGAGGCGACAGCGCACCAGATCGTCTCCAACGCCTCCTGCACGACGAACTGCGCCACCCCGATGGCGCTGGTGCTGCACCGCTGCTTCGGCATCGACGAGGGACTGATCACGACCATCCACAGCTACACCTCGGATCAGAACCTGCTCGACGGTCCGCACAAGGACCTGCGTCGCGCTCGCTCCGCCGCGGTGAACATCATCCCGACCAGCAGCCGATCGGGCGCCTGCCGGCCTGGGACCGTTCTCGCCACCACGAGGCGTTTCCGCAGGTCAGCAGCACGAAACGGGCGGTTCCCCACGAAGGAGAACCGCCCGTTTCGACCGTCGGGACGACAGGATGTGAACCTGCGACCCCTTGACCCCCAGGTCGGCGGGTCGGCGATCTCCGCACGTCGATCACGTCACGCACGTTTGAGGCGGACCCGAACGAGCAGGTGGCCACGCCCGGGTGCAGAGACAGCGGTCCCCCAACGGTCCCCCAGCGACCGATCGCGGCAACGACGGCCGCCGGCGCAGCACAGGACGCCGGCCCACCACGACATCCAACGGCGCCCCGCAAGATCCCCATGTCGTGATCGCCCTGGCCCTGGTCGCCGCTCAGGACATGCCGGTGTGTCGTTGCATGAGCCCGGGGGTCACGAGGAGCGGAGGCCCCGCTCCTTCATCCCATCAGCCGCAGCCCACAGGTGGCAGGCGCGACCGCCATCCGCTCCTGCAGCGCAGCGTCGACGCCGCCTACACCAACCGGTTCCCTCAGGTCTTCCTGCCTCGCTTGCCACGCGCCCGGCCGGCTGCCGACGCCGATGCTCGTGCGGTATCCGGCAGCGGCCCGCCATCGGGGGCGGGTGAGGAGGAGCCCCAGGCGGATCCCGTCACGTCCTCCGCCATGAACGCCGCCTTGACCTGCAACAGGGCCTCCGGGTCGGCCAGTCGCACCCCCATCAGCTCCTCGATGCGCCGCAGGCGCAACCCGACGGTGTTCGGGTGCACGTACAACGCCGCCGCGGTGCGGCTGGTGCTCGTGCCCTGCTCCAGGTAGGTGCGCAGGGTGGCGACCAGTGCCATGTCCCGGTGGTCGTCGTGGCGGCGCAGGGGCGCGAGCACCCCGTCGGCGAAGCGGACGAGTTCGTGCGGGTCCTCCAGCTGCAGCAGCAGCCCGTACACGCCGAGGTCGGGCACCGTGAACGTCCGGTTGAGTCCGCCGCGCAGCTGCGCGAGCTCGAGCGCGCCCCGGGCGATCCGGAACGCGGAGGCGTAGTCGGACAGCGCGGCGCAGCGGCGGCCCACGACGGCGGACGCGGTGGCGCCGTCGAACGCGCGCTGGGCGGCCTGCCGGATGGCCTCGGCCGCGTCCACGGCGTCGGCCCGCGGCCCGGGTCTGCCCTCCGGCCACAGCACCACCACGTGGTCACCCCAGCTCGTGACGAGCGGTCGCGGTCCCGGACCGTCCGCGGTGACCTGAGCGACGCCCAGCAGCCGCCGGACACCGCTCGGCCCGCCCATCCGGTGCATCGGTCCGTCGGGGCGGTCGGCCTTCACCACCAGCACCGAGTGCGGGCGGGTGAGGTCGTGCCCGAGCGACTCGGCCCGCGCGCCGAGCGCGGCCGAGGCGCCGCCGGCCAGCAGATCGCTGAGGACGTCGCCGCGCAGCCTCCACTCGACCTCGAGGGCGGTGCGCTGGCGCAGCAGCTCCAGCGCGCAGACGACGGCGGCGTGCTCCACCGCGCGCCGGTCGAGCTGGCCCAGGTCCGCCACCGGGCCGGGCAGCCAGAGCCGGGCGACGAGCTCGTCCCCGAGCACGACCGGGGCCGTCATCAGGTCGTCGGTGGGCGAGTCCTGCAGCGTCGCGGCCGCGTCGTCGGCCGCGGCGACCGCGATCGGCGCCGGGTCGAGCAGCACGCCCCGGTGCTGGGCGTTGGCCAGCGGCTGACCGGCGGGGTCGGCCACGAGGACGGGTCGGGCGAGCAGCCGGGCCAGTGCGTCCGCGACGGCCTGCACGCCGCCGGCCCGCAGCGCGACGGCGGTGAGCTCGTGGTGGATCTGCTCGGCCTGCTCCAGGAGCCGGTGCTGCGCGGTCAGCGACCGGTTGAGCAGTTCGAGATCGTCGATCGTGCGGCGTTCGTGGTCGCGCAGCCGGGCCGTCTCCAGGGCGATGCCGGCCTGGTTGGCGAGGGTCTTGAGCAGGTCGATCTCGTCGGTGCCGAAGGGGTGCACGCCGGTGCGATAGCAGTTCAGCGTGCCCGCGGGCCTGCCGCCGACCAGCAGCGGCACGGCGACGATCGCGCGGTAGCCGTACTCGAGGGCGGCCGCCACCCACGGGGCGAACGACGGGTCCTCGGACAGGTCGGAGATCGCGACCGGCTCGGCCGTGCGGAACGCCCGGCTCGAGGGCCCCGCGCTCAGCGGCCCGGAGCCGAGCTTGATGGTGTGCTCGGCGTTGACCCGCGCGACGTACTCGGCCGAGAGCCCGTGCGCACCGGAGATGTAGAGCGCGTGCTCGCCGTCGTCGGCCAGGAGCACGCCGCCGGCCTCGTACCCGGTGAGCTCGCACGCGGTGGCCGCGATCAGGTCCAGCAGCGCGGGCAGCTCCACCGGGGCGTTCACCGCCGCGGCGATGGTGCCGACCCCGGCCAGCCAGCGGCGGACCTCGTCGTGGCGGGTCTCCGTCGTCATGCCGGGCAGCATGCCACTGTGTCGAGCCACAGCAGAATTCGCATCGGCTGGCCGTTGACACAGTGCTCCGGACCGTCGACGTGGGGAACGCTCGGCAGAACAGGACCGAGAGGACGTGCCATGACCGACGACCAGCCACGGGTGATCGTGGTCGGCGGCTCGATGGGCGGGCTCACCGCCGCGCTCGTGCTGCGCGAGCTCGGTATGCGGGTGGACGTGTTCGAGCGGTCCCCCGAGCTGCTCGACGGCCGCGGCGCGGGGATCGTGCTGCAACCCGACACCGTGCGCTGGTTCCGCGAGCACGGGGGCACCGGCGCCGTCGACAAGGTGAGCACCGGGTCGTCGCACCTGCGCTACATCGGCGCCGGGAACGAGATCGTCTTCGACGAGCCGAGCACCTGGCGGTTCACGTCGTGGACGACGACGTACAAGGCGCTGCTGGCCGACTTCGGCACCGACCACTACCACCTCGGCGAGCACTGCGCGGGCCTGGACCAGGACGCGGACGGGGTGGACCTGCGGTTCGTCAGCGGCCGCGAGGAGCGCGCCGACCTGGTGGCCTTCGTCGACGGCATCTCGTCCACGGGCCGGCGCCGGCTGCTGCCCGAGGTGGTGCCGCAGTACTCCGGGTACGTGGGCTGGCGCGGCACGGTGCCCGAGACCGAGGTGAGCGCGGCCACGCACGCGCTGCTCAGCGACTCGCTGGCCTACGCGACCGCCCCGAACACGCACATCTGCATGTACCCGATCCCGGGCAAGGGCGGCGCGCTGGCCGCGGGCGAGCGCGAGCTCAACTACGTCTGGTACCGCAACGTGCCCGAGGGTCCCCAGCTCGACGAACTGCTCACCGACAAGCGCGGCTTCCCCTCCCCCGTGTCGGTGCACCCGGGCCAGGTCCAGGACCGCTACATCACCGAACTGCGCGCCGCCGCGCAGGAGCAGCTGCCCCCGGCCGCGGCCGAGCTCGTGACGCGGACCGCCGAGCCGTTCATCCAGCCGGTGCTCGACGTCGAGGTGCCGCGGATGGCCTTCGGCCGGGTCGCGATCATGGGCGACGCCGCGTTCGCCGCGCGGCCGCACGCCGCGGCCGGCACGGCGAAGGCGGCGGCCGACGCGTGGGCCCTGGCCGATGCGCTGCGCTCCGCCGACGGCGACGTCACGGCGGCGCTGGCGAAGTGGGAGCCCGGCCGCCTGGAGCTGGGGCGCAGCCTGCTGGAGCGGGTGCGTGAGATGGGCCGCAAGTACCAGGTGGACAGCACGGCGGACCCCGCGGACCGCTCGCTGCGGTTTGGCCTCTACGGGCCGGACCAGTGACCGCAACTCGATGGGTGGATCCACACCCGGATGTACGGCAACTGTTTCTCCACACAGCAGAAGGGCCGGTACGCCGGCGTAGGGTCGGCCTCAATCTGCGGCCGCCGGCTCCCGCGACCGGCAGGAACACCAGGATCTCCTCCACGGACAGGCAGGACGGGCGATGAAGCCTCCGAAGTTCATGTATTGCGACCCCGACTCGATCGAGGAGGCGGTGGCGCTCAAGAGCCGCTACGGCCACGACTCGCTGGTCCTGGCCGGTGGGCAGAGCCTGATGCCGATGCTCAACATGCGGCTGGCCAACCCCGAGGTCCTCATCGACATCAACCGGGTCACCGATCTGCAGCAGATCACCCGCGACGGCGACGTCCTCGAGATCGGCGCCGGCGTCCGGCAGTCGGTGCTGGAGACCGACCCGGCCGTGGCCGCGGCCGTCCCGCTGCTCGGCCTGGTCGTGCCCTACATCGGCCACATCGAGAACCGCCACCGCGGCACGGTCGGCGGCAGCCTCGCGCACGCCGACGCGGCCGCCGAGCTGCCGTGCGCCGCGGTCACCCTCGACGCCACCATCGTCGTGCAGGGCACCGCCGGTCGTCGCGAGGTCCCCGCCCGCGACTTCTTCGAGGGCTTCATGACCAACTGCTGCGCGCCCGACGAGCTCGTCGTCGCGGTCCGCTTCCCGGTCACACCCGCCGCGTCCGGCTCCGCGTTCGTGGAGCACGCCCGCCGGCAGGGCGACTTCGCCCTCGCCTCCGCGGCCGCCGTCGTCTCGCTCGACGCGCAGGGGAACGTCGCCTCGGCCGCCGTCGGCGTCGGCGGCATCTCCGCCACCCCCGTCCGCGCCACCGCCGTGCAGGACGCGCTGGTCGGCGGGCCGACCGCCACCGAGGCCATCGCCGCGGCCGCCGCGGCCATCGGCGACTCCGTCAGCGCCGCCGACGACATGCACGCCACCGGCGTCTACCGCAGGCACCTGGCCGTCACCGTGGTGAAGCGGGCGATCACCGCCGCGGTCGCGAACGCCGCCGCCGTCGAGAGGAACGGGTCGTGACGACCACCGAGAACGACAGCAAGTACGACTCCGACACCCGCGCGGTCACCCTGCGCGTCAACGGCCGCGAGGTCACCCGCCAGGTCCCCACCCGCCAAACGCTCGCCGACTTCCTCCGTGACGACCTCGACCTGGTCAGCGTGCACCTGGGCTGCGAGCACGGCGTGTGCGGCTGCTGCACCGTGCTGCTCGACGGCAGCTCCGTGCGGTCCTGCCTGATGCTCGCCGTGCAGGCCGTCGGCCACGAGGTCGAGACCGTGGAGAGCCTGTCCGCGGACCAGAACGCCCTGCACCCGATCCAGGAGGCGTTCGCCGAGGAGCAGGGCCTGCAGTGCGGGTTCTGCACGCCGGCGATGGTGCTGCGCACCAAGGAGATCCTGGCCGACGGCCAGGAGCGCTCGGACGACGAGGTGCGCAACGAGATCTCCGGGATCCTGTGCCGCTGCACCGGCTACCAGAACATCATCAACGCGGTCCAGAACGCCGGCCGGAAGCTCCGTTGCGGCGGCTCCGGCACGTGCGCGACCGGCCACCCCGGGGGCGCGGTCGGCACCGCCGCCGTCGCCGGGGCGGAGACCGACGCCGTGACCGATGTCGAGCGGGCGGACGGCTTCGACGGGCCCGCCGGCACCACGAAGGAGGCCTGAGCCATGACGGCTGTGGCGGACGACACGACGGGCGAGAAGCCCGCGTACAAGTACATCGGCTCCGACCGCAAGCGCGTGGAGGACCCACGGCTGCTGGTCGGGCGCGGCGGCTACATCGCCGACCTGAAGATGCAGGGGCTGACGCACGCCGCGATCCTGCGCAGCCCGGTGCCGCACGCGAAGATCGTCTCGATCGACGCGACCGAGGCACTGAAGATCCCCGGCGTGATCGCCGTCCTCACCGGTGAGGACGTCAAGGCGCACATGAACCCGTGCATGAACTTCGGGCCGCCGACGATCCCGCAGTACCCGATCGCGGTGGACAAGGTGCGCTACGTCGGCGAGGCCGTCGCGGCCGTCGTCGCGGAGGACCGCTACATCGCCGAGGACGGCGTCGAGGCGCTCGTCGTCGAGTTCGAGGACCTCCCCGCGGTCACCGACCCGATGAAGGCCCTGGAGCCGGAGTCGGCCGTGCTGCACGAGGGGCACGGCAGCAACCTGGGCTACGAGCGCACGTTCGAGTTCGGCGACATCTCCGAGGCGCTGGGTCGCGCGGACCTGATCGTCGAGGACACGCTGCACTGGGGCCGGTCGGCCGGTATGCCGATGGAGACCAGCGGCGCGGTCGCCCGGATCGGTCTCAACGGCGTCCTGGAGATCCACTGCAACTCGCTGAACTTCAGCTACCTGCAGTTCCTGGTCGCGACGGCGCTGCAGATCCCGTCGAACAAGCTGACCATGCAGCCGGTCCCCGCCGGCGGCAGCTTCGGCAGCAAGTTCACCGCGCACAAGGTGCCGACGCTCACCGGCTTCCTAGCGCTGCGCACCGGCCGCCCGGTGTCCTACGTCGAGGACCGACTCGACCACCTGATGAACTCCGACCACCACGCGTCGGACCGCTACTACGACGCGAAGATGGGCTTCACGACCGAGGGCATCATCACCGGCCTCGACATCGACGTCGTCGACGACTACGGCGCCTACCTGCAGTTCGGCGTCGGCACGCACGGCAACGCGTTCTCCCAGGCCGTGGGGCCGTACACGTTCCGCGACCTGAAGTACCGGCTGCGCGCGGCGCTGACCAACAAGTGCCAGCAGGGCGCCTACCGCGGGTTCGGCTCCGAGGTGCACAACTGGGTGCTGGAGCGGCTGATCGACAAGGCGGCCGAGGAGCTGGGGCTGCTCCCGGAGGAGATCCGGCGACGCAACTTCATCCAGCCCGACCAGTTCCCGTACAAGATCCCCGGCGGGAACCTGTACGACAGCGGCAACTACCCGAAGGTGCTGGACACGGCCCTCGGGATGATCGACCTCGAGCACTGGCGCAAGGAGAAGGTGCGCCTGCGCGAGGAGGAGGGCCGCTACATCGGGATCGGCCTGGCCACCACCCAGGAGCGCTCGGTCTTCTCCTCCACCGAGTTCTGGTTCTGGTTCGACGAGCCGGCCTTCCCGATCACGTCGAGCCCCGAGAGCGCGACGATCACGATCGACCCGACCGGGCAGTTCCAGCTCCTGCTGCACTGCCAGGCCATGTGGGGCAACAGCCCCGAGACGGTCAGCACGACGATCGTGGCCGAGGAGTTCGGCGTCGAGCCGTCGTCGGTGAACGTCAGCTACGCCGACACGGCGCGGGCCCTGCCCGGCACCGGTCCGGGCGGGAGCCGCTACACGGTCATGGTCGCGGGCGCGGTCCGCGGCGCGGCGCGCAAGCTGCAGAAGAAGCTCATCGACATCGCGGCGCACTCGCTGGAGGTGTCGCCGGAGGACCTGGAGCTCGTCGACGCGCGCGTCCAGGTCAAGGGCGCGCCGGAGAAGTCGCTGGGCCTGCCCGAGCTGGCCGCGTCGGCCTACTTCTTCGCGCTCAACCTCCCTCCGGGCATGCAGAGCGGGCTGGAGGAGAGCTACACCTACGACCACCCGTACACGACGCTGCCCTCGGCGGACCGCACGGACCTGGGCGTCTTCTACCCGATCATGGGCCACGCGTGCCACATCGCGGTCATGGAGGTCGACCCGGACACCGGGCGGACCAGCTTCCTCGACTACGTCGCGGTGCACGACGCGGGCACCGTGGTGAACCCGAAGAGCCTGGGCGGGCACGTCACGGGCGGCGCGGCGCAGGGGCTGGGCTCCACGCTGTACGAGGAGCTGGCCTACGACGAGGAGGGGCAGTTCAAGTCCTCCACGTTCCTGGACTACCTCGTCCCGACCGCCAACGAGGTCCCGCCGTTCCGGATCGGGCACGTCGAGACCCCGTCGCCGTTCACCGAGTACGGCATCAAGGGCGGCGGCGAGGGCGGCCGCATGGTCACCCCGTCGGTGGTGTCCGCGGCCATCGACGACGCCCTGCGGGAGTACGGCATGCGCGTCCGCGAGCTCCCGGTGAAGCCGTCGGAGATCGTGGCCACCGTGCAGGACGCCATCGCGCGCGCCTGAGCACACCGATCGCGACCCGGCCCCGGACGGACCCCCTTCCCGTCCGGGGTCGGGTCGAACCAAGTGAGGATCACCCATGGCGCACCCGTTCACCTCGCCCACCGAGCTGCGCGAGCGGCTCGGTGAGGTCGGCTACCTCGCCGACGACGCCCTGTCGATGGCGACCCACCTCGCGCTGGGTCTGAACCGCCCGCTGCTCCTCGAGGGCGAGAACGGCGTGGGCAAGACCGAGATCGCCAAGGCGCTGGCCCAGCTGCTGGGCCGCGACCTGATCCGGCTGCAGTGCTACGAGGGCATCGACACCAGCCAGGCGCTCTACGACTGGCACTACGGCCGGCAGCTGCTCGCCGTGCGCGGGTCGGAGGACGCGAAGACGGCCGACGTCTTCACCCGTGACTACCTGCTCTCCCGGCCGCTGCTCGAGGCGCTCGAGGCAGGCGACCGGGCCGTGCTGCTCATCGACGAGCTCGACCGCGCCGACGACGAGTTCGAGGCGTTCCTGCTCGAGCTGCTGTCGGACTTCGCGGTGACCATCCCCGAGGTCGGGCGCATCGTGGCACCGTCGCCGCCGCTGGTGGTGCTCACGTCCAACCGCACCCGCGACCTGCACAACGCGCTGCGCCGGCGCTGCCTCTACCACTGGGTGTCGCACCCCGACGCCGAGCGCGAGTTCGAGATCCTGCGGGTGCGCGCGCCCGAGGTCCCCGAGGCGCTGGCCCGGCAGGTGGCGGCGGCCGTACACCGGATCCGCGGCCTCGGGCTGGGCAACTCGCCCGGCGTGGGGGAGTCGATCGACTGGGCCGGTGCGCTGCACATGGTCGGGGTCGCGACGCTCTCCCCGGAGATCGCCGCCGCCACCCTCAGCGCGTTGGTCAAGGACGTCGACGACCAGCAGCTGGTGACCGAGAAGATCGACCTCGTGGTTCCCTCGACCCCGTGAGCGCCGAGCCCATCGAGGTCACCGGGCGAACCTGCGTCGAGTTCGTCGCGCTGCTGCGCAGCCGCGGCCTGGCGATCGGCCCCGAGCAGACCACGGCGTTCTACGCGTCGCTGCACCTGCTCGAGCGGGTCGGCCTGCGCGAGCTCTACTGGGCCGGCCGCGTGGTCCTGGCCAACCAGCGCGAGCAGTACCCGATCTACACGGCCGCGTTCGCGGAGTTCTTCGGTCCACCGGCGGAGGACGACCACGGCCTGCCGGCGCCGCCGCGCGACGTGCCGCTGGTGGCGGTGGACCGGGAGGCCGGCGCCCCCGGCACCCCGACCGCGCAGCCCGGCGAGCCGGAGCAGGAGGCCGACGAGGCCAGGGTCGTGCCGAGCGACATCCGGCTGCTCAAGAACAAGTCCTTCGCGCACATGGACGCCGACGAACGCCGCCGGGCCGCCGCCCTGATCCGCGACCTTCGCCCCGAGCTCCCGCGCCGCCGCGGTCGGCGCCGCCGCCCCGCCCCGACCGGGCCGCACCTGGACGTCCGCGGGCTGTTGCGCGCGTCGCTGCGCACCGACGGCGAGCCGATGCGGCTGCCGCGCCGCCGCGTGCCCTCCCGCGAGCGCCCCCTCACGCTGGTGATCGACGTGTCCGGTTCGATGGGTCCCTACGCGCTGGCGCTGCTGCGCTTCGGCCACGCCATGCTGCACGCCGGGCACCGCGTCGAGGTCTTCACCGTCGGCGTCCAGCTCACGCGGATCACCGAGTCGCTGCGCCGCACGTCGGTCGACGCCGCGCTGCGCCGCATCGGCCGGGAGGTCGACGACTGGGACGGCGGCACGCTGCTCGGCACCGCGGTGCGCGACCTCGTCGACCGCTTCGGCGGGCACGCCGCGGTCCGCGGCGCGATGGTCGTCATGTGCTCCGACGGGCTCGACCGCGACGACCCCGAGACGCTCGGCTCGGCGATGCGGGACCTCTCCCGCCGCGCGCACCGGGTGGTCTGGCTCAACCCGCTCAAGGGCGATCCGCGCTACCGGCCGCTGCAGCGGGGGATGGCGGCCGCGCTGCCGCACGTCGACGTCTTCCTCGCCGGGCACAACCTCGTGAGCTTCGAGGCGATGTGCACGGCGCTGACCCGTCGCAGGGTGGCCTAGTGCTCGAGCGACCGGTACTCGACCTGCGGCGCAGCGCCGCGGGCTTCTGGATCGTCGCCGCCGCCTTCACCACGGTGATGTCGCTGGGCACCGCGCCGTCCCCGCTCTACCCGCTCTACCAGCAGGCCTACGGGTTCTCCTCCATCACCGTCACGATCGTGTTCGCCGCCTACGCGGTGGGTGCGCTCGGCAGCCTGTTCCTGGTCGGGCACCTGTCCGACCAGCTGGGCCGGCGCCGGATGCTGCTCGCCGCGCTGGTCACCGCGGCGGTGTCGGCGGTGGTGTTCATCGTCTCGCCGGAGCTGCCGGGGCTGATCGTGGCGCGGCTGCTCTCCGGCGTCGCGGTCGGGATGGTCACCTCCACCGGGGTGGCCGCCCTGGCCGAGCTGGACGCCGCCGCCCGGCCGGGCCGCGGTGGCCGGCGGGCGGCGGTGGTCGGCACCGCCGCCAATCTGGGCGGGCTCGGCCTCGGGCCGCTCGTCGCGGGGGTGCTGGCCGACCTCGCGCCGTGGCCGTTGCACCTGCCCTACCTGGTGCACCTGGTGGCGCTGCTGGTCGCGGCGGCGCTGCTGGCGCTGGTGCCCGAGACGGTCCGCCGACCCGACCCGCGGCCCCCGTACCGGCCCCAGCGCGCCGCCGTACCCCCCGAGCTGCGGCGGGAGTTCGCCGCGGCCGCGGTGGCGGCGTTCGTGGCCTTCGCCCTCTTCGGGTTGTTCGCCGCCCTCGGTTCCGCGTTCGTCGGGGCGACGCTCGGCTCCACGTCGCACACCCTCGGCGGTCTCTCGACGACGGCCACGTTCGGCACCGCCGCGGTCGTCCAGGCGTTGGTGCGGGACCCGTCGGGACGGTGGGCGGGCCTGCTGGGTGCCGCGGCCGTCCCCGTCGGGCTGGCGGTCGTGGTGGCCGCCGCGTGGTGGCCGTCGCTGCCGCTGTTCCTGGCCGGTGAGGTCGCCGTCGGTGCCGGAGCCGGGCTCATGTTCGCCGGCGCGGTACGCGTCGTCGCGTCCGGCGCCGCTCCGGAGAACCGGGCCGAGGCCGTGGCCGGGCTGTTCCTGATCGCCTACCTCGGGCTCACCCTGCCGGTGCTGGGGCTGGGCGTGGCCACTCAGTACGCGTCACCGCCGGTGGTCCTCACGGTCTACGCGGGGCTGGCCGCGCTGCTGGCCGTGGCGGCCGGGCGCTCGGTGCGGCACGCCCGGCCCTGATCACCCAGCTGTGGTGCTGCGGCCGCCCGCGTCCGGTGGGCTCGTAGCGCCTCCGCCCGGTCGTGGGTGACGAGGATCGTGGTCACACCCGCGGCACTGAGCGCGCCGGCCACCGCTCGCCGGGTCGTGTCACGCAGATCGGCGTCCAGCGAGAACGGTTCGTTCGTCCAGCAGCACCACGCCGGCCCGCGGGGCGAGAGTGCGGGCCAGCGCGATCCGCTGTTGCCGGCCGCCCGAGAGCTCATGGGGGTAGCGACGGGCGTAGCTCTCGTCCAGGCCGACCAGCACCACCGACATGTGCCCATGGACCGTCCGCCGGCAGACCGCCCCGTCGCCGGGCGGCCTGGCCGACAAGGGCACCAAGGGCAAGCGGGCGCGTGAACTCGTTCGGCAACGGATCATCGCGACCGGCGGCAGGGCGGACGCCCGCCTGTTCACCGGCCCCCGCGGGCGGACGGATCACCACCGCCGCCGTGCTGCGCGACGCCACGCACTGGGGCGAGGTCGTGGCCGCGCTCGGGTTCGAGCACCTGCGCCGGCACGCGCTGCGCCACACCGGGCTCACCTGGATGGCCGACGCCGGCGTGCCGGTGCACGTTCCCCGGAAGATCGCCGGCCACCGGTCGCTGACCATGACCCAGCGCTACCTGCACCCGGACACGGCGTCGATCGCGGCGGCCGGCGACTCGCTCACGGCCTTCCTGCGGGCTCCGCGGCCCCCACATGGTCCCCAGCTGCGAGCCCTGCAGATCATGGGCGTGATCATCACTGCGACTGACCCGCGGGCGAGCCGGAGGCGTTCGCGCTGGTCAGCAATACGAAACGGGCGGTTCCCCGTCGAGAGGAACCGCCCGTTTCGACCGTCGGGACGACAGGATTTGAACCTGCGACCCCTTGACCCCCAGTCAAGTGCGCTACCAAGCTGCGCCACGTCCCGGCCGCCCCCGAAGAGGCTCGATCAGCCTACAACACGCCGGATCGTCGTCCTCGTTCGGCCGGTCGTGGCTCCCCCCAACACCTGGTCGCCGCACCTGCTGGCCGCCGGCACCGGTTTCCCGGCACCTGCGACACGATCATCCTGCGGTCTCGGGCCGTCCACCACCACCGCCCTCGGTCGCCCTGCCCGGGCGACTTTGGTGGGTACCCGTCGGTAACCAGCCGGCGGGGGCGGGCTCCAGCGGGAACCGGGCCGCGACCGCGAACCCGCCGTCGGGGCGCGGGCCGGCGGTGATCCGACCCCCGACGGCGCCGACGCGCTCGGCCAGGCCGGTCAGGCCTGCCCCGCCGCGGCCGACGACGTCGCGCGGCTCCGCGGACCTCGTGTTGTCGACCCGCACCGACAGCGCCTCCTGCGCGCAGCCGATCTCGACGCGGACCGCCGAGCCGGGGGCGTGGCGCGCGGCGTTGGTCAGCGACTCCTGCACGACCCGGTACGCCGCCCGCTCGAGCGCGGGGCGCAGCCCGGCCGTGCTCCGGTCGTCCACCAGCTCGACGGCCAGACCGGCGTCGCGCCACTGCGCCACCAGCGCCGCCACGTCGGAGGACCCCGCGTCGGCCGCGACGAGCGGGCCGCTCGCCAGCCCGAGCGCCGCCCGGACCTCCCCGAGCGAGCGCTTCGCCAGCGCGCGCAGCTCCTCGGCGGCCCGGCGCGTGCCCTCCTCCCGCGTCGACGCCGCGAGCGCGGCGGCCCCGACCGCGATCAGCGTGATGTGGTGCCCGACGGCGTCGTGGATCTCGCGCCCGATCCGGGCCCGCTCCTCGGCGCGCGCGGCGTCGGCGCGGGCGGCGAGCGCGGAGTCCCGGGCGCGGGCCAGCTCGGCCAGGGACTCGACGAGCCGGGCGCGCGTCCCCACCAGCATCCCGACGACGGTGGCCGCGGCCGCGTTGACCACCACGTACCCGACGACGAGCACGCCCTGGTTCCACCGCAGGTCCTGGGTGGCGAAGACCGGGGCCACCGCGGCGACGACGGGCAGCACCAACCACGCCACCAGCACGGGCACGGAGCGGTGGTGGCGGCCCAGCCGGTACAGGGCGACGAGCGCGGGCGGCCAGCCCAGGCCGCCCGCCAGCCCGGCCAGCACCCCGACCACCGCCAGCGGCGGCCACACGTGCCGCAGCGGCAGCAGCGCGCACCCCAGCAGCGCCGCGGGCACCGACCAGGAGAACGCCGGCTCCCCCAGCACCGCGACGACCGCGGTGAGCGCGACGACCAGCAGTTCGGTCCCGACGAGCCGCGCCCGCCGCACTAGAGCCCCCATCCCTGCGCCAGCAGCGCCGCCTGGACCCGGTTGTCGGCGCCCAGCTTCACCAGCAGCGCCGAGACGTACTTCTTGACCGTCGCGGGCGCCAGGCCCAGCCGGGCCCCGATGGCCGCGTTCGACTCCCCCGCCGAGAGGCCGCCGAGCACCTGCTGCTCCCGCAGGGTCAGCTCGACGGGCGGCCGGGCCGGCGTGCCCCCGGCGAGCCGCGGCAGCAGGCGCGCGGTGATGCGGGGGTCGAGCACCGCACCGCCGGCGGCGAGGTCGAGCACCGCGCGCACCAGCGCGTCGGGTTCGGCGTCCTTGAGCAGGAACCCCTGGACCCCGATCCGCAGCGCCTCGGTCACGTAGTCGTCGAGGTCGAACGTGGTGAGCACGGCGGCCGGTGGGGCGTCGGGGCGCGCGCAGAGCGTCCGCAGCACGTCGAGCCCGCCGGAGCCGGGCATCTGGACGTCGACGAGCACCACGTCGGGCCGGTGGCGGTCGACCTGCTCCAGCAGCGCGCGACCGTCGTCGGCCTCCCCGACGACGCGCACGCTGCCGCCGACCTCCAGCACCGTGCGCAGGCCCGCGCGCATCAGCGGCTCGTCGTCGGCCAGCACCACGCGCACCGGCGACCCGTCGTGCTCCCCCCGGTTCACGCGGGCGAGCCTAGTGCGGGCTACTTGCGCGAGCGCTTCTCCCGCACCCGGATCGACATCCGGATCGGTGAACCGGTGAACTCGAACTCCTCGCGCAGCCGCCGCTCCAGGAAGCGCCGGTAGCCCGCCTCCAGGAAGCCGCTGGTGAAGAGCACGAACGTCGGAGGGCGGGTGGCGGCCTGCGTCGCGAACAGGATCTTGGGCTGCTTGCCGGCGCGCACCGGCGGCGGCGTCGCGTTGACGACCTCCGAGAGCCACCCGTTGAGCCGCCCGGTCGGCACGCGCCGGTCCCACGACGCGAGCGCGGTGCGCAGCGACGGCGCGATCTTGGTGACCGAGCGCCCGGTCAGCGCCGAGATGTTGACGCGCTCGGCCCAGCGCACGCGCACGAGGTCGCGTTCGAGCTCGCGCTTCATCGCCAGCCGCCGGTCCTCGTCGACGAGGTCCCACTTGTTGAACACCAGCACGAGCGCGCGCCCGGCCTCCTCGACCATCGTGATCACGCGCTGGTCCTGCTCGGCGATCGGCTCGCCCGCGTCGATCAGCACGACGGCCACCTCGGCGGCCTCGATCGCGGCCTTGGTGCGCAGGCTGGCGTAGTACTCCATGCCGCTCGCGGTGTTGACGCGCTTGCGCAGCCCCGCGGTGTCGACGAAGCGCCACACCTCGCCGTCGAGCTCGACCAGGGAGTCGACGGGGTCGACCGTGGTGCCCGCGACCTCGTGCACGACCGACCGGATCTCGCCGGACACCCGGTTGAGCAGGCTCGACTTGCCCACGTTCGGCTTGCCGACCAGCGCGACGCGGCGCGGCCCGCCCGGGGCGCCGAACCCCAGGTCGCGGGGGCTCTCCGGGAGGATGTCGAGGATCCGGTCGAGCAGGTCGCCCGAGCCGCGCCCGTGCAGGCCGGAGACCGGGTGCGGCTCGCCGAGCCCGAGCCGCCACAGCGACGCGATGTCGGAGGTGAGGCGGTCGTCGTCGACCTTGGTGGCGCACAGCATCACCGGGACGTCGCCGCGGCGCAGCACCCGCGCGACGGCCTCGTCCGTGGTGGTGGCCCCCACCGAGGCGTCGACGACGAGCAGCACCGCGTCGGCGGTCTGCATCGCCATCTCCGCCTGCGCGGCGACCGAGGCCTGCAGGCCCTTGGCGTCGGGCTCCCACCCGCCCGTGTCGACGAGGGTGAAGCGGCGGCCGTTCCACAGCGCGTCGTAGGCGATGCGGTCGCGGGTGACGCCCGGGATGTCCTGGACGACGGCCTCGCGCCGGCCGAGGAGCCGGTTGACCAGCGTCGACTTCCCGACGTTGGGGCGCCCGACCACGGCCAGCACCGGGGCCGGGACCAGCCCCTCGGGCTCGCCGTCCCCGCCGTCGGCGAGATCGGCGTCGGTGAACTCGGACGGGTCCAGACCCAGCCGGCCCATCTCGGTGAGGGTGTCCTCGTCGTACTCGCTCATGTGCTGCTCCGTAGGGCATCGAGTTCTCGGACCATCCCGGCCAGCGCGGCCCGGACGGTCTCGGTGGCGGCGGCGAGTCCCGCGCGCCCGCCACCTGCGGGGAGGTCCAGCGGATCGCCGACCAGCACGTCCACCCGGGGGCGGAAGCGGCGACCGGAGCCGGCCGGGCGGCGCGTGCCCCGGCAGACCACCGGCAGCACCACCGCCCCGGACGTGCGCGCCAACCAGGCCGCGCCGTGCTGCGCGGCGGCCATGTCGCCCTCGCCGCGGGTGCCCTCGGGGAACACCCCGACGAGCCCGCCCTCGCGCAACACCGCCACCGCGGCCGTCAGCGGTCGCCGGTCGGGCGCCCCGCGGCGCACGCCCAGCTGACCGATCCTCGGCAGGGCCCGCCCGAGCGGGCCGTCGAACATCTCCTGCTTGACCAGGAACACCGCGCGGCGCCCGACCAGTCCGAACAGCAGCGGTCCGTCGACGAACGCGCTGTGGTTGGCGACGAGCACCACCGGGCCGGTGCCCGGCAACCGCTCGGCGTGGTGCACCCGCACCCGGTAGAGGGGCGTGAACAGCCACGTCCCGACCCAGCGGGCCAGGTCGTGGAACCACGGCCAGGATCCTGCGGGGAGTTGGGTCCCCTTCACCGCACCAGGCCCCGCTCCCCCACCAGCCTGCGCAGCTCGTCGAGCACGGCGTCCACGCTCAGGTGGTCGGTGTCCAGGACGACGGCGTCGGCGGCGGCGGTCAGCGGCGAGACGGGGCGGGTCGTGTCGAGGTGGTCGCGGCGGCGCACGGCCGCGAGCACCGTGGCGGCGTCGGCCCCGCGGCCCGCCTTGCGGTCCTGCGCGCCCCGGCGGGCGGCGCGGATCTCGTCGGACGCGGTGAGGTAGACCTTGAGCGCGGCGTCGGGGGCGACGACGGTGCCGATGTCGCGGCCCTCCACCACCATCCCGCCGTCGGCCGCGACCGCGGACGCGATCAGCTCGCGCTGGCGCCCGACGATCAGCTCCCGGATCTCCGGGTGCGCCGACACCGCGCTGACCAGCCCGGTCACCTCGGGCCCGCGGATCTCGGACTCGACGTCCTCTCCGGAGAGCAGGATCCGCGGCGCCGCCGGGTCGGTCCCCGACTCGATCCGCGCCTGCGCCGCGGCCAGCACGACGTCGTGGTCGGAGCTGCCGGCGTCGAGCCCCGCGCGGAGCACCGCGAGCGTCGCGGCCCGGTACATCGCGCCCGTGTCGAGGTAGGGCACCGCGCACTCGCGCGCCAGCCGTCTGGCGACGGTGGACTTCCCGGTGCCGGACGGCCCGTCCATCGCGACGACCCCGTGCAACCTGCCCGCCACCACGCCCGACCCCTCATCCGGGGGCCACGCGGCCCCCTGCTCGCCGCATCACGGCCTGCGACCCACCGGACGGGGGGCCTCCCCCATCATGCCGTGCGGCGGATCGGGCGACGTCAGCGGGCGCTACAGCCCCACGGACCGGTACAGCGAGCCGATCTCGTTGCGGTTGAGCGGGCGGAACCGCCCCGGCCGCTGGTCGCCCAGCTGCACGTCGCCGACGGCCGTGCGGACCAGCCGCTGCACCGGGAAGCCGACCTCGTCGAGCAGCCGGCGCACCACGTGCTTGCGCCCCTCGTGGATCTTCAGCTCCACCATGGACCGGCCGGGGGTGGAGTCGACGAGCTTGAACGAGTCGACGACGACCGGCCCGTCGTCGAGGTCGACGCCGGCGCGCAGGCGCTTGCCCAGGTCGCGCGGCAGCTGCCCCATCACCTCGGCGACGTAGGTCTTCTGCACCTCGTAGGACGGGTGCATCAGCCGGTGGCCGAGGTCGCCGTCGTTCATGAGCAGCAGCAGCCCCTCGGTCTCGGCGTCGAGGCGGCCGACGTGGAAGAGCCGGCTGCGCGGGGCGCCGGTGAAGTGCTCCTCCATGATCCCGCGCTCGACGATGAGGTCGCCGACGCTGGGGCGGCCCAGGTCGTCGGACATCGACGAGAGCAGCCCGCGCGGCTTGTTCAGCGCGAGGTAGACCATGTCGTCGCTGAGCACGATCCGCGAGCCGTCGACGTGCACGACCGCGGTGTCGGGGTCGATCCGGCGGCCCTGCTCCCGGACGACCTCGCCGTCGACGCTGACGCGGCCCTGCGCGATCAGCTCCTCCGACGCCCGCCGCGACGCCACGCCGGCCTGGGCCAGCACCTTCTGCAGTCGCACGCCGTCACGGTCTTCGCTGGTGTTCACGGTCCTACTTCTCACATGTCGTCGATCGAGTCCACATCGGGCAGCAGCGGAGCCAGCGGGGGCAGGTCCTCCACGGAGGACAGCCCCAGGCGCTCCAGGAACATCTCGGTGGTGCGGAACAGGGTGCCCTGCGTCGCGCCGTCGATACCGGCTTCCTGCACCAGCCCGCGGGACACCAGGGTACGCAGCACCCCGTCGCAGTTGACGCCGCGCACCGCGGAGACCCGCGCACGGGTCACCGGCTGCCGGTAGGCGATCACCGCGAGGGTCTCCAGCGCGGCCCGGGTGAGCTTGGCGCGCTGCCCGTCGAGCAGCAGCCGCTCGACGTAGGGCGCGTAGGTCTCGCGGGTGTAGAACCGCCACCCGCCGCCGACGTGGCGCAGGTCGATGCCGCGCCCGTCCTCGGTGTAGGCGCGGGACAGGCGCACCAGCGCGGACCGCACCCGCGCGACGGGCTGGTCCAGCGCCAGCGCGAGCGACTCGGCCTCCGTCGGGGCGTCGACGACGAGCAGCAGGGCCTCCAGCGCGCCGTCGAGCTCGGCGTCGGCGAACAGGGTGAGCTGCTCCGCGGCGTCCTCTAGGGCGTCCATCGCACCGTCAGCTCCCCGAACGGCTCGGGCTGGTCCAGCTCGACGACGGCGCTGCGGAACAGGTCGAGCACCGCGAGGAACCGGGCGACGACCTCGATCGGGGCGACGCAGTCGGCCGTCAGCGTCGCGAAGGAGGCGACGCCCAGCTCGGCCAGGCGCTCCCGCAGCAGCGCGACGTGCTCCGGCACCGACACCTCGTGCTGGTGCAGGTGGCCGAGCCCGGGCCCCTCGGGCGGCGGCTTGGGCCGGAACACGCTCGCGGCGAGGTCGGCGAACGTCGCCGCGTCGACGCCGAGCAGCACCTCGGGCAGCAGTGCCGCGAAGCGCTCCTCCAGCGCGACCGAGCGCGGGAACCGGCGCGCCGCCCCCGCCTCCAGCTCCACGAACAGCGAGGCCACCTGCTTGTAGGCCCGGTACTGCAGCAGCCGGGCGAAGAGCAGGTCCCGGGCCTCCAGCAGCGCGAGGTCCTCGGCGTCCTCGACCTCGGCGTCGGGCAGCAGCCGCGCGGCCTTGAGGTCGAGCAGGGTGGCGGCGATGACGAGGAACTCGGTGGTCTCGTCGAGGTCGGCGTCGTCGCCGAGGAGCTTGAGGTGCGCGATGAAGTCGTCGGTGACGCGGTGCAGCGCCATCTCGGTGATGTCGAGCTCGTGCTTGCCGATGAGCTGCAGCAGCAGGTCGAACGGGCCCTCGAAGTTGTGCAGGCGCACGGTGAAGCGCTGCGGGCCCGCCGGATCCGCCCCCGCGGCCGGCACCGCCTCGTCGTCGCTGAGCAACGTCACCGGGCGATGACCTCGCGCGCCAGCATCCGGTACGCCATCGCCCCGTTGGAGACCGGCGCCCACGTCGTGATCGGCTCGCCGGCGACGGTGGTCTCCGGGAAGCGGACCGTCCGGTTGATCGTGGCCTCGAACACCAGCTCGCCGAACGCCTCGATCACGCGCTGGCGCACCTCGCGGGTGTGCAGCGTGCGGGGGTCGAACATGGTGGCGAGTATCCCGAGGATCTTCAGGTCGGGGTTGAGGCGGTCCTGGACCTTCTCGATGGTGTCCATCAGCAGCGCGACGCCGCGCAGCGAGAAGAACTCGCAGGCGAGCGGGATGAGGATCTCGTCGGCGCAGGCCAGCGCGTTGATCGTGAGCAGGCCGAGCGAGGGCTGGCAGTCGATGAGGATGATGTCGTAGCGGTCGAGCACCGGCTTGATCGCGCGGCCGAGCGCCTGCTCGCGGCCGACCTCGGTGACGAGCTGGACCTCCGCCGCCGACAGGTCGATGTTGCTGGGCAGCAGGTCGAGGCCCTCGACCCCGGTCTGCTTGATCACGTCGTCGACCTCGACGCCGCGCTCCATCAGCAGGTTGTAGACCGTGGTGTCGAGCTCGTGGGCCTGCACCCCGAGGCCGATCGACAGCGCGCCCTGCGGGTCGAAGTCGACGAGCAGGACCCTGCGGCCGTACTCGGCGAGCGCGGCACCCAGGTTGATCGTGGACGTCGTCTTGCCGACGCCGCCCTTCTGGTTGGCCACGGCGATGATGCGGGCCGGGCCGTGCTGGGTCAGCGGTGCCGGTTCGGGCGCGGTCAAGCGATGTCTCCCCCCGAGGTCGGGTGGCACGGACCCCGTGTCCGGCTCGTCCTCGTAGTGCGGCTCCGGGCGGGGGACGAAGGGCCGCGGCGTGTCCATGCGGGCTCCGCTCTGTGACGGGGCGGCCCGTGGGGGCCGTTCCGCGCAGACTAGGAGGCACCGATGACGAGCGGCAACGCGCCCCGCCGTGTCGCCGCCGTCTTTCGGCTGATCAGAGCCGACGGGGACGGGACGTTACCGGGTGATGGCGCCCCGGTGACGCGCGGGCCCCGGCTCACACCCGCCCGGGCGGTCCGGTGAGGCACCGGCCCCGCACTCGCAACAGCACGGTCACCGCCGCGCCTCAACGGAGGAGTTGACTGACGTCCGAACCCGACGCGTCACCGGAGGCCTCCCCCATGCCCGACCTCTTCAGCCCGTACACCCTCAAGGGCGTCACCCTGCGCAACCGCATCGCCATGTCGCCGATGACGATGTACCGCTCCACCGACGGGAGGATGGACGACTTCCACCTGATGTACCTGGGCGCCCGCGCCGCGGGCGGGTTCGGGCTGATCTTCCCCGAGCAGGTGGCGATCGCCCCCGAGGGCCGCACCACCCCGCACTGCGCGGGGATCTACGACGACGCGCAGATCGAGGGGCACGCCCGCGTCGCGGCGATGATCAAGAACATGGGCGGTGTGGCCGGCATCCAGCTCGGGCACACCGGCCGCAACGGCAGCGAGCTCAAGCCGTGGGTCGGCGGGGACCTCGGCCAGCAGCTGCCCCCCGACCACCCGGAGGGCTGGCAGGTCGTCGGCCCGTCGGACGTCCCGTACGGGTTCGGCAAGCGGCCCTACCCGGTGCACGCGCTGACCGTCGAGGAGATCGCGGAGATCCACCGGAAGTACGCCGCGGCCGCGACGCGGGCGCTGGAGGCCGGCTACGAGTGGCTGGAGATGCACTTCGCCCACGGCTACCTCGCCGCGAGCTTCTACTCGCCGCTGGCCAACAGGCGCACCGACCGGTACGGCGGCAGCAAGGAGAACCGGGCGCGGTTCCTCATCGAGGCGATGGACGCCGTACGCGAGGTCTGGCCCGAGCACCTCCCCCTGACCTTCCGCCTCGGCGCCGACGACTACCACCCCGACGGCGTGCAGTGGGAGGACTCGGTCGAGGTCGTCGGCTGGCTCAAGGAGCACGGCGCCGACATGGCCGACCTGTCCTTCGGCGGCAACACCGACGACATGCGCGACCCGTTCTTCGGCGACGTCAGCGCCTGGGTGGAGCGCGGCGCGCAGGTCCGGCGCGAGATCGACATCCCGGTCACCGTCAGCTGGAACCTGGGCGTGCCGCAGAACGCCGACCGGGCGATCCGCGACGAGAAGATCGACCTGGTGCTCCTCGGGCGGCCCGCCCTGGCCAACCCGCACTGGCCGGTGTGGGCCGCGCGCGAGCTGGGCCACAAGGACCCGTTCGAGCTGGTGCCCGAGGACTGGGGCTGGTGGCTGCAGAACTTCCGCGGCCACGACCCCAGCATCGGCTGGCCCGCGGTCCCGGTGGAGCCGGAGGGCCTCGACGAGGTCGCCTGACCGACCCACCCCACCCGGCGAGTTCTCCACCCCCACCCGGCGAGTTGGCCGATCACGTACGCCCCGCGCGTACGTGATCGGCCATCACACCGAGCGTCTGCGGAAAACTCGCCGGGGTGGGGGTCAGCGGGCGTGCGCGAGCTTCCCGAGGAACCCCGTGACGATCGTCGCCAGGTCCGCGGGCCGCTCGATGTGCAGGCCGTGGCTCGACCCCGGTCCCGTGACGAGCTCGTACTGCGCTCCCGGGATCGCGTCGGCCACCTTCTTCGCCTGCCACGGCGGGGTCAGCAGGTCCTGCTCCCCCACCACGACGAGCGTGGGCGCGGTGATCCCGCCGAGCCGGTCGAGCGAGTCGTGCGCCAGGTCGGCGTCCCACTGCTCGACGGTGACCTGCATCTGCTCCTCGTTCTGCGGGAACGCCGGCAGCATCGGCTCGATCATCTGCGCGAAGTCCGGGTGGTCGAGCAGCTGCGGGGAGAACGCGAGGCCCGCCGTGGCCAGCGCCGACTCCATGTCCCGGTGGACGTAGGGCAGGCGCAGGGCGGTGAGCACCGACCGCTGGAAGCCGTCGGCCCGGCCCCACGTGGCGTAGAGCAGCGCGGACGCGACCTGGTCGGGATGGGCCAGCGCCAGCTCCTGCGCGACCGCCGAGCCGAGCGACCAGCCCAGCACGTGCGCGCGCGGCACCTCGAGCGCCTCCAGCAGCGCGGAGGCGTCCTCGGCGAGCGAGGCGACGGTGATCGGGCCGGAGCCGCGGTCGCTCCCCCCGAGGCCGCGGTTGTCGTAGGCGATGACCTGGTTCGTCTCGCTCAGGCGCGCGATCATCTCGCCCCACAGGGCGATGGCGCCGGACGTGCCCATCACCAGCAGCAGCGGTTCGCCGCTGCCGGTGATCTCGTAGTTCAGGGTGACTCCGGTGCGGACGGGGATCTGCGGCACGGATCTGCTCCTTCGGGGATCAGCGGTACTGGAGGCCGTCGTCGATGTCGGCGGCGGGGAGTGCGGTGCGGTCGTGCGCGTACTCCTGCATGTGGGTCCACGGCTCGCGGTCGCCCTGCTTGAACATCCGCTCCTGCGAGCGCAGCACGTAGTTGGGGTTGAAGTTCTCCGGGTCCGACCACTCGCGCAGCGGCATGTCGGCGTCCTCCGGCCGCAGCTCGGGCACGACCATCGACGCGCCCCGCTCCCCCATGCGCTCGACGATCCGGGCGACGACGTCGTTGACGAGGTCGACGCGCAGGGTCCAGCTGTGCCGGAAGTAGCCGAAGGCGTACGCCATGTTCGGGACGCCGCTGATCATCATCCCGTGCCAGGTGACCCGCTGCGAGAAGTCGACGGGCTCGCCGTCGACGGAGAACGGGATGTCGCCGAACACCGACAGGTCGAACCCCGTCGCGGTGACGACGACGTCGGCCTCGAGCACCTCGCCCGAGGAGACCCGCACGCCCGTCTCCGTGAACTCGTCGATCGTGTCGGTGACGACCGAGGCCCGGCCGTCGCGCATGGCCTCGAACAGGTCGCCGTCGGGGACGATCGCGATGCGCTGCTGCCACGGGCGGTAGCGCGGGGTGAAGTGCTTCTCGATGTCGGTGCCCTCGGGCAGCAGCGGGGTGATCGCGTCCATCAGGAACGTGTGCAGCTGGTCCGGGTCCTCGTGCCCGACGGCGGCCAGCCAGTCGAGCTGCTGGGTGTACTGGCGGCGCAGGATCTCGTGGGTCCAGTCCGGCGGGAGCTGCAGCGGCTCGAGCATCGTCGCGAGCTCGTGGACCTTCGGCGACGGGAACCAGTACGACGGCGAGCGCTGCAGCATCGTCACGTGGTCGGCCGACTTGGCCAGTGCCGGGACGAGCGTCGCCGCCGTCGCCCCCGACCCGATGACGAGCACGCGCCGTCCGGTGTGGTCGAGGTCGGCCGGCCAGGCCTGCGGGTGGACGATCGTGCCGGCGTACCGCTCGGTGCCGGGCCACTCGGGGGTGTAGGGCTCGTCGTGGTTGTAGTAGCCCTGGCACATCCACAGGAACGACGCGGTGACGGTGAGCCGCTCGTCGGTGTCGGTGCGGGTGACCTCGGCGGTCCAGCGGTGCTCCTGCGACGACCACGACAGCGCGGTGACGCGGTGGTGGTAGCGGATGCGACCGGCCAGGTCGTCCTCCTCGATGACCTCGTCGAGGTAGTCGAGGATGGCCCCGCCCGCGGCGATCGACGGCCCGACCCACGGCTTGTGGCGGTAGCCGTAGGTGAACAGGTCGCTGTCGGAGCGCGCGCCCGGGAACTGGTGGGTCCACCAGGTCCCCCCGCGGGCGTCCTGCGCCTCCAGGATCGCGAAGCTGCGGTCCGGGAACCGGTCGCGGAGGTGGTGGGCGGCGCCGATGCCGGACACCCCGGCCCCGACGATCAGGACGTCGAGGTGTTCGTTGTCGGTGCGTGTCATGGGCGGATCTCCCTGCGTCGGCGGTGACGGCGTCCCCCGACGCTAGGACGGGTCCCGGGACCGGTCGTGTCCGAACTTCGGACGGTTCCGTCCTTGACCCGTGACGCATGATGTGAGCGGGGCTACAGAGAGGTGCCGCGTCATGGGGGACGTCCTGGCTCGACGCAGGCTGCTCACCTCCGCGCTGGCCCGACTGCACGACCGCCCCGACGCCGACCTGCCGGGGATCCCCGGCCACGTGGTCGCGTCGTGGCGGCGGAGCCTCGCCCGCGGCGTCGATCCGGCGACGGTGTCGAACCTCTACCACCCGGACCTCGACCGGGACACCCGGCTGGTGCGGTGCGCCCGCCCGGTGATCGAGCAGCTGGCCGAGCAGATCGCGGACGCCCCGGTCTGCCTGGTGCTCACCGACGACCGGGCGCGCCTGCTCGTGCGGCTCGACACGACCGTCGCGATCGGGCGGGCCGCCGACGACAACCGCTTCGCCGAGGGCTTCGGCTACGACGAGGGGGCGGTCGGCACCAACGGGGTGGGCACCGTGCTGGAGTCGGGCCGGTCGGTGCACGTGGTGGGCGCCGAGCACTTCGTCGAGCCCCTGCAGTCCTACGCGTGCGCCGGCGCCCCGGTGCGCGACCCGGTCACCGGGCGGATCGAGGGCGTCCTCGACGTCAGCTGCCGGGTCGAGCACTCCTCGCCGATCCTGCACTCCCTGGTCACCTCGGCGGCCGCCCGGATCCAGGACGCGCTGCTGCACGACCGCGACGCGGGCCAGCAGGCGGTGTTCGACCTCTACACCCGCGTCGACGCCCGGTCCCGGCGCCCGGTGCTCGCCGTCGGGCGGCGGATGGCGTTGGCCAACACCGTGCTGCAGACCCTGCTGGACCCGGGCGATCTCGCCGCCCTGCAGGACCACGCGCGGTTCCGCATGGTCCGCGGCCCCGCCGTCGACGACCGGCTCGACCTGCCGTCGGGGGTCCGGGTCCGGGTGCGCGGCACGGCGGTGACGGCCGGCAGCACGGTCGCCGGTCTCGTCGCGGTGGTCTCGGTGCTGCGGGAGGCCGCGGTCGGCCTGCCCGACGCGGCGCCGGTGCCCCACCCCGCGGCGGACCGGCGGCCGGAGCCGGGGACCGTGGGCACCGGCCCCGCCTGGCGCGCGGCCTGGACCGCGGCGGCCGAGGCGCTGCGGGCCGGCCGCCCGCTGCTGGTCGCCGGGGAGCCCGGGAGCGGGCGGCGCCGCCTGCTCGCCGACCTGGACGGCGCGCTGCACGGGCCGGGACGCGTGGTGGAGCTCGGGCCGGCCGACGACCACGCGGCCCGCGTCCGGGACGCCGGGCCGTCCCCGCTGGTCGTGCTGGTCGACGTCGACCGCTGGCCCGACGTCCCCGCCGGGCTGCCCGGCGCGCTGCGCGGGGCCCGGCTCGCCGCCACCACCGCGGACGGCGCCCGGTACTCCCCCGCCGTGGCCGACCTGCTCGCCGGCTTCCGCCGGACGGTGACGGTGCCGCCGCTGCGCAACCGGTCCGCGGACCTGCCGGCGCTGGTCACGGCGCTGCTGGCGGACCTGGCCCCGGACCGGGACGCCCGGCTGTCCGCGGAGGCGCTGCGCACGCTGGCCCGCCACGGCTGGCCGGGCAACGTCGCAGAGCTGCGCGACGCGCTCGACACGGCCCTGCGCCGACGGCCGGTGGGCGTGGTGCAGGTCGGCGACCTGCCCGCGTCCTGCCAGAGCGCGCCGCGGGGAGCGCTGCGCCCGGTCGACCGGGCCGAGCGCGACGCGATCGTCGCCGCCCTGCGCGAGACCGACGGGAACCGGGCGGCCGCGGCCGCGGTGCTCGGGGTGGCCCGGTCCACGCTCTACCGCAAGATCGCCCAGTACCGCATCACGGCGTGAGCCCTCAGCCCAGCGCGCGGGGGTGGCTGGTCGCGTAGACCTCGCGCAGGGCGTCGACGGTGACGTGGGTGTAGACCTGCGTCGTCGTCACCGAGGCGTGGCCGAGCAGCTCCTGCACGGTGCGGACGTCGGCACCGCCGGCGAGCAGGTGCGTCGCGAAGCAGTGCCGCAGGGTGTGCGGCGAGACGTCGGTGGTCAGCCCGGCCACGTCGGCCGCGCCGCGCAGCGCGTGCCAGGCGCTCTGCCGCGACAGCCGGGACCCCCGCGCGTTGAGCAGCAGCGCCGCGGTGCCCCGGCCCTTCTCGGCCAGCGCCGGGCGGCCGCGCACCCGGTAGGCGTCGACGGCGGCCAGCGCCGGTCGCCCGACGGGCACGATCCGCTGCTTGCCGCCCTTGCCGCGCAGCAGCACCGTGCGCCCGTCGACGTCGAGGTCGTCGCGGTCGATCCCGACGGCCTCGGAGATCCGGGCGCCGGTGGAGTACAGGAGCTCGAGCAGCGCGCGGTCCCGCAGCGCGACCGGCCCGTCCCCCGGCGACCCGGCGAGCAGCTGCTCCACCTGGTCGACGTCGAGGGCGCGCGGCAGCGTCGAGGGCAGCGTGGGCGGGGTGACGGCGCGGGCCACGTCGTCGGGCACCAGCCCGTCACGCGCGGCGAAGCGGTGCAGCCCGCGCACCGCGGCGAGCGCGCGGGCCGCCGAGGACGCGGCCAGCGGCGGCGTCCCGCTGCGCAGCGCCACCACGAACCCGCTGACGTCGGCCTCGCGGACCCGCGCCAGGTCGTCGATCCCGAGCCCGTCGAGGTACCCGGTGTAGCGGCGCAGGTCGGCGGTGTAGGACGCCACGGTGTTCGCGGCGCTGCCGCGCTCCACCGTCAGGTGGTGCAGGAACGCCTCCACCGCCGCGCTCGTCATCGCGCCATCATGCCGTCACCCGGGGACCCCGGCGCGGTCCCCCGCCGCGCGTGTCACGAGCTCCACCAGCTCGTCGCGGGTCGGGCCGTCGGGCACCGGCGGCCGCCACCCGGTCGCGTAGACCTCCCGGGCCCGCGGCTCGACCTCCGCGAGCGCGGCGGGCAGGGACTGCATCGCCAGGTACGGCCCGACCACGGCCATCATCGACGGGTCGACCGCCGCCGCCGCGCCGATCAGGTCCGAGGGCAGCGGGGCGTCGAGGTCGACGTCGGCCCCGGCCCAGCGGGCGGCGAGCCCGGCGTCGCAGGCGACGTGGTCGTCGAACCAGGGCCGGACGTGCGCGGTGTTCCAGGCGTCGAGCGCGCGGGTGAGGGACTCCGGGTCGCCGGGGTGCTCGGCGAGCAGCGCGAGCAGCCTGCGCACCTGCAGCAGCGACGTGGTGATGCCGCGCCCGGCCGAGGGGTTGGTCGTGCACACCGTGTCGCCGACGAACACCAGCCCGGGCAGCGGCACCTCCCCGCGGTCGTCGAGCTGGCCGCACCAGGTGTTGTGCAGCCGCCCGCCGGGCAGGACCCCGGTCAGCGGCGTGCTGCGGGCGGGATCGGTCCACGCGGCGAGCAGCGGGACGGCCGCGGCCACCGCGTCGAACGCCGCGGTCCCGCGCAGGCCGGTGAGCGCCCGGTCGTCGCCCGACCGCATGACCACCGCGGAGAACACTCCGTTGTCGTGCGGGAACGCGATGGCGGCGTAGCCGGGGTAGTAGGCGACGCCCGCGATCGGCATCGTCAGCGGGCCGAACTCCGCCCCGGGGCGCAGCCGGTACTGCCGCGAGACGTAGGCCTGCCCGCAGTCGCCGCCCTCCGCGGGGGCGCGCAGCCCGCGGCCGATCCGCCCGGACCGGCCCGACGCGTCGAGGACGAGGTCGGCGCCGAGCGGACGGCCGTCGACGCGCAGCCCGGCGGCCCGGCCGCGCTCGGCCAGGACCTCCTCGGCGTGCCCGCGCAGCAGCTCCACGCCGGGCTCGGCGGCCGCGGCGGCGCGCAGCACCCGCTCGAACACCATCCGCCGGCACCGCAGCCCCGCGACGGCGTCCGGCGTCACCTGCACGGGCTCGGCACCCGCCGCGAGCAGGGCGTCGACGACCTCGGGCATCTCCGCCGACAGCGCGTCGACGACCGGCCCGCGGAACGCGTGCGGATGGTGGAACTGCATCACGCCGACCCGCGGCCACGACCCGTCCGGGTGCGGGCCGGGGTCCCGGTCGACGACGGTGACGGCGTGGCCCCGGCGGGCCAGGGCGATGGCGGCGAACAGGCCGGTCGGCCCGGCTCCCACGACGGCGATGCGCATGGGGGACGGAGTCGGCCGGCCCGCCCGCTGATACGTCAGGCGAGCGCCGGGATGACCTCGCGCTCGAACAGCTCGATGCCCGAGCGGTCGTAGGCGGCCTCGGCGAAGTTGAGGATGGCGTAGGTCATGCCGGCCTCCTTGAGCTTCGTGAGGTTCTCGATGATCTGGTCCGGCGTGCCGCAGGCCGGCAGCCCGCGGACGGCGCCGAGGGAGCCCTCGGCCTTCTCCTCCCCCACGTACGGCAGCAGTCGGGCCTTCGCGTCCTGCATGCGCTGCTCGACCTCGGCCTGGTTCGCGCCGATCGCGACGTTGTAGTTGGCCGAGCGCGTGATGGCGTCGAAGTCGGTGCCGACCTTCTCGCAGTGGCCCTTGAGCAGCTCGGACTTGCGGGTGAAGCCCTCCAGCGTGCCGTCGAAGTTGGTGTAGCGCGCGTACTTCGCCGCGATCTTCAGCGTCACCTTCTCGCCGCCGCCCGCGATCCACAGCGGGATGCCGCCGTCCTGCAGCGGCTTCGGCTGCACGATGGCGCCGTCGACCTGGTAGTGCGTGCCGTGAAGCGTCGCCGACCCGGTCTCCCAGGCCTGCTTCATGATCTGCACGCCCTCGTCGAGCATGCCGAGGCGGTCGGGCGCGGCGGGGAAGCCGTAGCCGTAGGCGCGCCACTCGTGCTCGTACCAGCCCGCGCCGATGCCCATCTCCACGCGGCCGCCGGAGATGATGTCGGCGGTGGCGGCCACCTTCGCGAGGTAGGCGGGGTTGCGGTAGCTCATGCACGTGCACATCTGGCCGAGCCGCACGCGCTCGGTGACGGCGCCGAACGCCGACATGAGCGACCACGCCTCGTGGGTGGCCTGGTCGGTGGGGGCGGGGACGGTGTGGAAGTGGTCGTAGACCCAGACGGACTCCCACGGGCCCGCGTCGGCGTGCTGCGCGAGCCCCTTCATGGTGGCCCACTGGTCCTTCGGGTCGATGCCGACGAGGTCGTGTCGCCAGCCCTGGGGAACGAACAGTCCGAATCGCATACCGGTCACGGAACCCGAGCCTAGTCGTCCGCGCGGGTACCGTCGTGGGGGTGAACCCGCCGGAGCCGCCGCCGGAGCCCCCACCCCTGCGCGTGGGCCACGCCGACCGCGAGTGGGCCGTCGCGGAGCTGGGCGAGCACCTGGCCCAGGGCCGGCTCGATCCCGACGAGTACGCCGACCGCGCGGGCGCCGCCTACGCCGCGAGAACCCGCGACGAGCTCGACGTGCTGTTCGCCGACCTGCCCCGCCCGGCGGCCCCCGTCGCCCCGGTCGCGTACCCGGCGCCGTACCCCGCGGGCCGCCCGGACGCCGCGCCCTACGGCATCGACCCCCGTTCCGGCGTCCCGTACTCGGACCGGTCCAAGGTGGTCGCCGGGGTGCTGCAGCTGGTGCTGCCGTTCGGCGTCGGCCGGTTCTACTCCGGCCACCACGGCATCGCGGTGGGCCAGCTGCTGCTGTCGATCTTCCTGATCGGCGCGATCTGGGCGTTCGTCGACGGCATCGTCCTGCTGGCCGGGCACCCGACCGACCCCTACGGCCGGCCGCTGCGCCCCTGAGCGGGGGGCGGTGCGCCCGGCGGACGGAGCCCGCCCGCGGCTGCGGGTCAGTCGCGGCGCGCGGCGAACCGGGCGGGACGGTCGGTCCACGGGGCGTCGACCGGCCGGGCGGCGGTCGGGGCGCCGGCCAGCACGTGTGCGGCGAGGATCGCCGCGACCGTCGTGGCGTTGACGATCGTGCCGGCGAGCACCATCCGGACCGCGACGGGCATCGACACCCACTTCACGGTGAGGTCGGACTCCTCGTCGTCGCCGAGTTCGGGGCGGCCGACCTCGGTGACGTCACGGGCCAGGAAGACGCGGATCGACTCGTCGGAGAACCCGGGTGACGGCACGATGTCGAGCAGCACCGACCACTGCGCCGCGGCGAGCCCGGCCTCCTCGGCCAGCTCGCGCTGCGCGGTGAGCACCGGCTCCTCCCCCGCGACGTCGAGCAGCCCGGCCGGCAGCTCCCACAGCCGGCGCCGCACGGCGTGCCGGTACTGGTGGATCATCATGATCCGGTCGTCGGCGTCGAGCGCGACGATCGCGACCGCGCCGGGGTGCTCCACGATCTCGCGGGTCGCCACCCGCCCGCCGGGCATCACCACCTGGTCCGAGCGCAGGGCCATGACCCGCCCGGCGTAGACGTCCGAGCTGCTCTCGACGGGGAAGTCGTGCCTGCTCACGCCCCCGCCCCGTTCACCGCGGCGGCCGCGGACTCGTGGGCGGGCTCGCGGGCGGGCTCGTCGAAGGGCAGGAGGACCTCGCCCTGGTAGCGCAGGGCCGCCTTGACGAACGCCGCGAACAGCGGGTGCGGCCGGGTGGGGCGGCTCTTGAGCTCCGGGTGGGCCTGGGTGCCGACGTAGAACGGGTGCTCCTCCGCGGGCAGCTCGACGAACTCGACGAGCGTGCCGTCCGGGGAGTTGCCGCCGAACACCAGCCCGGCCTCCTCCAGCCGCGACCGGTAGGCGTTGTTGACCTCGTAGCGGTGGCGGTGCCGCTCGGACACCTCACGCGTGCCGTACGCCGCCGCGACGACGGTGCCCGCGCCGAGGGTGGCCGGGTAGGCGCCCAGGCGCATGGTGCCGCCCATGTCCCGCTCCCCCGCGACGACGTCGCGCTGGTCGGCCATCGTGGAGATCACCGGGTGCGGGGTGCGCTCGTCGAACTCGCTGGAGTTGGCGTCGGCCAGCCCGGCGAGGCTGCGCGCGGCCTCGATCACCATGCACTGCAGGCCCAGGCACAGGCCGAGCGTCGGGATGCCGCGGGTGCGGGCGTGGGTCAGGGCGCCGAGCTTGCCCTCGATCCCGCGGACGCCGAACCCGCCCGGCACGAGCACGCCGTCCATGCCGTCGAGGGCGGCGGCGGCCCCGGCCGGGGTGCGGCACTCGTCGGACGGCACCCAGACGATCTCCACCCGCGCGCGGTGCGCGAACCCGCCGGCCCGCAGCGCCTCGGTGACCGACAGGTAGGCGTCGGGCAGGTCGACGTACTTGCCGACCAGGGCGATCCGCGCGGTCGCGTCGGGGTGGTGGACGCGGTCGAGCAGGTCGCCCCACACCGTCCAGTCGACGTCGCGGAAGGGCAGGCCCAGGCGGCGCACGACGTAGGCGTCGAGCCCTTCGCTGTGCAGCACCCTGGGGATGTCGTAGATCGACGGCGCGTCCGGGGCGGCGGCGACGCCGTCGAGGTCGACGTCGCACATCAGGGAGATCTTGCGCTTCATGCCGTCGGGGATCTCCCGGTCGGCGCGCAGGACCAGCGCGTCGGGCTGGATGCCGATGTTGCGCAGCGCCGCGACGGAGTGCTGGGTCGGCTTGGTCTTGAGCTCGCCGGACGGCGCGAGGAACGGCACCAGGGACACGTGCAGGAAGAAGCAGTTGTCGCGGCCCACCTCGTGGCGGACCTGGCGGGCCGCCTCGACGAACGGCAGCGACTCGATGTCGCCGATCGTGCCGCCGACCTCGGTGATCACGACGTCGGGGGCGACGCCGTCCTCGTCGGGCTCCGCCATCGCGAGGATGCGGTCCTTGATCTCGTTGGTGATGTGCGGGATGACCTGCACGGTGTCGCCGAGGTACTCGCCGCGGCGCTCCTTGGCGATCACCTCGGAGTAGACCTGCCCGGTGGTGACGTTGGCCCGGCCGTGCAGGTTGCGGTCGAGGAACCGCTCGTAGTGGCCGACGTCGAGGTCGGTCTCCGCCCCGTCCTCGGTGACGAACACCTCCCCGTGCTGGAACGGGTTCATGGTGCCCGGGTCGACGTTGAGGTACGGGTCGAGCTTCTGCATGATCACCCGCAACCCGCGGGAGGTGAGGAGCTGGCCGAGGCTCGAAGCCGTCAGACCCTTACCCAGGGAGGACGCGACCCCACCGGTGACGAACAGATGACGCGTCGCACGAGGCTGCACGGGGTTCCACCGTACAGGGGCCCCGCCCTCCGCCCCCCGCGGGTCGGGCGGTCAGGCCGCGGGCGCGGCCCCGTCCGACGCCGTCGCCGCGGACCCGTAGCGGCCCGCGCGCCCGTCGAGCTGCTCGCGCAGGGCCAGCACGGTCGAGACCTGCCCCGGGCCGGACTGCACGTCGTCGACGGTGGACAGCGCCGCCGTCACGGTCGAGTCCGCCCGGGCGACGCCGACGGGCCCGGTCGCGTCGGCCGAGCCGGTGCTCCCGGCGAGGACCGCCCCGGCACCGCGGCGGTCGAGCTCGGCGGCGAGCCGGGCGACGACGGCGGCCGCGTCCGCGGCGTCGACGCCGGTCAGCGCGCCCCCGGTGAGCACGACGACGAGCGACGCCGGCGCGGGCACGTCCCCGGCCTGCACGAACCCGGCGGTGGTGAGCCCGGTGAGCACGGCCGCGGGATCACCGCCCTCCAGCAGCGCCCCGCCCAGCAGGCCGCCGAGCAGGCTGCCGGTGTCGGACGCGGCGGGCAGCTGGGATCCCGTCGGGAGCAGTCCGGCGGTCAGCTCGCGGAGCTGGTCGGCGCGGGCCGGGTCGCCGACGGCGGTGGTGAGCGCCACCTCGCCGCTGACGGTCGCCCCGGCCTGCCCGAGCAGCGCGACGATGCCGTCGCGGGCGGCGGCGTCGGCACCGGCGCTGACGATCGTGACGGCCTGGCCGTCGAGCAGCCCGCGCACGGCGGCGGGGCCGACGCGGCGGGCGAACTCGTCGGAGGCGCGGACGGCGGCGGCGAGGTCGTCGCGCTCGCCGGTGAGCGTCTGCACCCGGCCGCCGAGGTCGTCGCGCTGGGCGGAGACCGCGGAGAGCAACCGGTCGGACACCCCGCTCGCCCCCAGCACGACGCCCAGGGCGAGCGCGAGGAAGACCGCGGCGATCGAGACGACGTGGTAGCGCAGCGAGATCATCCGAACCAGCCCCGGACGGTGTCGAGCAGGCCGTTCCAGCCCTGGACGATCCAGTCGAGCACCGCGTCGCCCGCGTCGGAGACCAGCAGGGCGGCGACGACCGCGACCACTGCCGCGGCCACCATCAGCGCGATCGCGCCGAGCGAGACCCGGCTGCGGTAGAGCGCGGCGATCACCCGCCCGTCCACCAGCGTGCCGCCGAGCTGCAGCCGGGTGAGGAACGTCGAGGCGTTGCTGCCCGACCGGCCGCGGTCGAGGAACTCGGCCATGCTCGCCGACAGCCCGACCGTGACCACCATCGACGCGCCGTGGTGGGCCGCGAGCAGGAGCGCGAGGTCCTCCGGGTTGGCCGAGCTGGGGAACGTGACGGCACCGGTCCCGAGGTCCTGCACCCGGTGCAGACCGGGCGCGTGGCCGTCGGCGAACGCGGGGACGACGACGTCGGCGCCGGAGGTGAGCGCCTCGTTGGACACCTCACCGGGGTCCCCGACGATCAGCGCCGGGGTGTGCCCGGCGGCCAGCAGCGCGTCGGCGCCCGCCCCGACGCCGACCAGCACCGGCCGGTACTCGTGGATGTAGTTCTTCAGCCGCGCGAGGTCGGCGACGTGGTCGTACCCGGCGGCGACGACGAGCACCTGCCGCCCCGCGAGCGTCACGTCGACCTCGGGGACGCCTGCCCCGTCGAGGAGCAGGGCGCGCTCGCGGCGCATGAACTCGATGGTGTTGGCGGCGAACGCCTCGAGCTGGTGGGTGAGCCCGGAGCGGGCCTCGACCAGCGCGTCGGCCACGGAGTCGGCGTTCTGCTCGATGCCCTCGCCGACCCGCAGGTCCCCGAGGTAGAGCACGCCGTCGAGCAGCCGGAGCTTGGCGCCGTCCTTGACGGCGTGGAGCAGCTCCGGGCCCACCCCGTCGACCAGCGGGATCCCGGCCGACACGAGGACCTCGGGACCGAGGTTGGGGAACCGGCCCGAGATCGACGGCGACGCGTTGACGACGGCGGCGACCTCGGCGGCGACGAGCGCGTCGGCCGTGGCGCGGTCGAGGTCGATCTGGTCGAGCACCGCGATCTCCCCCGCCTTGATCCGGCGCAGCAGCGCGTCGGTGCGGCGGTCGACGCGGGCGACCCCGGACAGGCCGGGCAGCTCGGGACGGGTGCGGTGCAGCAGGCCGGACAACTTCATGCACGCACTGTGACACCGACCGAACCGACGGCCAGGAAGGCACGCCGGACCGTCACCCGGGCGTCACCGGGCCCGTTTCGCGCCGCCCTTCCGGCGCGCGGGCGCCCGGTCGGCCTCGCGGTGCGCGCGGGCCGCCCCGAGCAGCTCCTCGGCGTGGGCGCGGCCGGTGTCGGTGTCGTCGAGGCCGGCCAGCATCCGGGCCAGCTCGACGATCCGGTCGCCCTCGGCGAGCGTGCGGACGCGGCTGCGGGCGGGGCCCGTCCCACCCCGCACCGATTTGTCGACGACGAGGTGCCGGTCGGCGTAGGCGGCCACCTGCGGCAGGTGCGTCACCACGATCACCTGGTGGCGGGCGGCGAGCCGGGCCAGGCGGCGCCCGATCTCCACCGCGGCGCGGCCGCCGACCCCGGCGTCGACCTCGTCGAAGACCATCGTCGGCACCGGGTCGGCCCCGGCGAGCGCCACCTCCAGCGCGAGCATGACGCGGGAGAGCTCGCCGCCGGACGCGCCCTTGTGCAGCGGCTGCGGCGAGGCCCCGCCGTGGGCGACGAGCCGCAGCTCCACGTCGTCGACCCCGGTGCTGCCGGCGACCAGCCGCAACCCGCCGACCGTCAGCGCCTCGGGCGCGTCCGGCCCGGCCTGCCGCGGCCGGACGTCGACGAGCAGGCGGGCGTCGCCCATCGCCAGCCCGCCCAGCTCGGCGGTGGTGCCCGCGGCGAGGCGCTCGGCGGCCTCGACGCGCGCGGCGGTGACCTCCTCCGCGTGCCCGGCCAGCTCGGCGGCGAGCTCGTCGCGGCGGGCCGCGAGCGCCGTGAGGGTCTCCTCGGACGTGTCGAGCCCGTCGAGCCGTTCGCGGGCCTCGTCGGCCCAGGCCAGCACGCCGTCGACGTCGGCGGCGTACTTGCGCGTGAGCGCCTTGAGGTCGGACTGGCGCGACAGCACCGCGGCGAGGCGCTCCGGGTCGGCGTCGAGCCGTTCCAGGTAGGCCGTGAGCTCTCCCCCGACGTCGCCGAGCAGGGCCAGCGCCTCGGCCAGCCGCGCGTCGAGAGCGGTGAGCTCGTCGTCGCCCGCACCGGAGAGGCGGTGCCGGGCGTCGCCGATGAGGGCGAGCGCGGCGGGCGCGTCCGGATCGGCGTCCTCGGCCCCCACCAGCGCGGCGCGGGCCGTGGCGGCGACCTCGCGCAGCTCGTCGGCCGCCACCAGCCGCCGCGACTGGGCGAGGAGGTCGGCGTCCTCGCCGGGCTGCGGGTCGACCGCGCCGATCTCGGAGAGGCCGTGGCGCAGCAGGTCGGCCTCCTGCGCCATCCGCCGCGCGCCGTCGCGCCGCTCCACCAGCTCCGCGGCGACCTTCTGCCACTCCGTGCGCACCGACCGGTAGCGGTCGAGCGGGCCCGCGACGGACTCACCCGCGAACCGGTCGAGCAGGGCGCGCTGCTCCGCGGGCCGCAGCAGCCGCAGCTGGTCGTTCTGCCCGTGGACGGCGAGCGTGACCTCGGCCAGCCGGCCCAGCACCCCGACCGGCACCGACCGCCCGCCCAGGTGCGCGCGCGAGCGCCCGTCGGCCCCGACGGTGCGCACCGCGATCAGGGTGCCGTCGTCGTCGGCGTCGGCCCCCACCTCGTCGGCGACGGCGAGCGCGGCCGCGTCGGCGGAGAACCGGCCCTCGACGACCGCGCGCTTCGCCCCCTCCTGCACCCGCGACGCCTCGGCCCGGCCGCCCCCGAGCAGCGACAGGCCGGTGACCACCATCGTCTTGCCCGCCCCGGTCTCGCCCGTGAGGACGGTGAGCCCCGGATCGAGCTCGAGGGTGGCGTCGTCGATCACGCCCAGCCCCTGGATCCGCATCTCGGCCAGCATGGGGGCAGGCTACGGCGCCACCCCGACAGTTCCGGACCAGGTGGGCCGGCCCCGGGAGAGCCGACCTGGAGAGCTAGGGGCGCGGTGCCCCGCGCCACCCGCGGATCGGCAGGTCGAACTTGCGGACCAGCCGGTCGGCGAACGGCCGCCCGTCCAGGCGCACCATCCGCACCGGCCGGTCGCCGCGGGAGAGCTCCACGCGGGCCCCGGGGGGCAGCGCGACGGTGCGCCGGCCGTCGCAGTCGAGGACGGCCGGGGGCCCGCCGGCGTCGACCTCGATCGCCACCTGCGAGTCCGGCGAGATCACCATCGGCCGCGCGAACAGCGCGTGCGCGTTGCTCGGCACCAGCAGCAGCGCCTCGACCTGCGGCCAGACCAGCGGCCCGCCCGCGGAGAACGCGTAGGCGGTGGAACCGGTCGGGGTCGCGCACAGCACGCCGTCGCAGCCGAACGCCGAGAGCGGCCGCCCGTCGACCTCCAGCACGACCTCGAGGATCCGCTCGCGCGTGCTCTTCTCCACCGCGGCCTCGTTGAGCGCCCAGGTCCGCGCCAGCACGTCGCCGTTGCTGCGGGCGACGGCGTCGAGCGTCATCCGCTCCTCGACGGCGTAGCCCCCGGCGACGATGGCGTCGAGGGCGTGGTCGAGGGAGTCCTGCTCGACCTCGGCGAGGAACCCGACCCGACCCAGGTTGACGCCGAGCAGCGGCACCCCGACGGGGCGGGCCATCTCCGCGGCGCGCAGCAGCGTCCCGTCGCCGCCCAGCACCAGGACGACCTCGGCCCCCTCGGCGCACCCGGGCCGGCCGTCGACGACCCGGGGGCGCAGCGACTCCGGCAGGCCCTCGTCGTCGACCTCGGACCACTCCTCGGCGAGCACCCGCAGCCGGATCCCGTCGGCCGCGAGCCGGGCCGCCACCGCCGAGGCCGTCTTCCGGTTCGTCGCGCGCCCGGTGTGCAGGACGAGCAGGACCTCCCGCCGGCTCACGCGGGCCCCTGCTCGACGGCCACGCCCAGCGCGTCGTCACCGACGTCGTCGCCGGTGCGGGCGAGCAGCAGGAAGAACTCGACGTTGCCCGACGGCCCGGGCAGCGGGCTGGCGACCGCGCCGCGCAGCACCAGTCCGAGCGCACGGGCGGCCGCGGCGACGTCGACGAGCGCGGAGCGCCGCAGCTCCGGGTCGCGCACGACCCCACCGGACCCCAGCCGCTCGCGCCCCACCTCGAACTGCGGCTTCACCATCGGCACCAGGACGCCGTCGGTGCAGGCGGCGAGGGCGGGCAGGACGGTGCGCAGGGAGATGAACGACAGGTCGGCCACGGTCACCGCGGCGGTCCCGCCGATGTCGTCGGGGGTGAGCGCGCGGACGTTCGTGCGGTCGTGCACCCGCACCCGGTCGTCGCTGCGCAGCCGCCACACCAGCTGCCCGTACCCGACGTCGACGGCGACGACCTCGGCCGCGCCCCGGTCGAGCAGCACGTCGGTGAACCCCCCCGTGGACGCGCCGGCGTCGAGGCAGCGGGCCCCGGTGACGTCGAGGTCGAACGCGTCGAGCGCACCGATGAGCTTGTGCGCGCCGCGCGAGGCCCACTCCCGCACGCCGGTCCCGCGGACCACGACGGGGGTGTCGCGGTCGACGACGGTGGCCGCCTTGCCCGCCACCACCCCGCGGACGGCGACGCGCCCCTGCTCGATCAGCTCCGCCGCCTGCTGGCGCGAGCGGGCCAGCCCGCGGCGCACCAGCTCGGCGTCGAGGCGGGCCCGGGTGACCACCCGCGTCACGCCGAGCCCGCGGCCAGCGCGTCGCCCAGCGCCGCGTGCACGCGCTCGTAGGCCTCGACGTGCTCGGCGAGCGGGCGCTCGGCCAGACCGTCGAGGCCGGCCATCGCGGCGGCGACGGCGGCGCGCGGGTCGGGGCCGCGCGGGTCGGCCGGGCGGGCGTGACCGGCCGCCGGCCCGGGCTGTCCCGGTGCGGGACGCGGATCGTGCGGCCGCGGCGGCAGCCCCGGCACGGGGCGGGGTGGTCCCGGGGTCGGGACGGTCATGGGTGGGCTCCGGCCGCGTCGGGGGTGTCGGCTCCCTCCACGGTAGCCGGGCGCAGACCCAGCTCGCCCAACGCCCGCTCGGCCCCGTCACCGACCGCCCTGACCTGCACGTCCCCCCCACCCGCCGCCCAGTGCACCGCGCAGAGCACGCGCAGGGCGTCGAGCGGGTCGCCGTCGCCGGAGAGCTCCAGAGCGCCGTCGCCGGAGGGCCGCGCGTCCCAGCCGGGCCGGGGCCCGGGGGCCAGCTCGTCGACGGGCCGGTCGAGCGCGGACATGTCGGCGCCGATCAGGTCCGGGCGCAGCGCCTCGGGGGCGGCGAGCAGCTCGGCGGCGTCGGAGACCCCGGTGAGCACGAGCAGGGTGGTCATCCCCGCCGCGCGACCGCCCTCGACGTCGGTGTCGAGCCGGTCGCCGATCATGAGCGGGTTCGTCGCCCCCGACCGCTGCGCCGCCTCGTGCAGCAGCGCGGGCGCGGGCTTGCCCGCCACCTGCGGTTCCCGCGCCGACGCCGTGCGCAGCGCCGCGACCATCGAGCCGTTCCCGGGCAGCGGGCCGCGCTCGGTCGGCAGGGTCGGGTCGACGTTGCACGCGACCCACACCGCACCGGCCCGCAGCGCGACCGTGGCCTCGGCGAGCACCCGCCAGCCGGTGTCCGGGCTGTGCCCCTGCACCACGGCGACGGCCTCGGCGGCGTCCGCGGTGACGGTCAGCCCGGCCCCCGTCACCTCCTCGACCAGCGCCTCGGTGCCGACGACGAGCACCGCCGCCCCCGCGGGCAGCTGCTCGGCCAGCATCGCCGCCGCCGCCTGCGAGCTGGCGACGACCTCCCGCCCGGTCGCCGGGAACCCCAGCTCGACCAGGTGGGCCGCCACGTCGGCCGGCCGGCGGGAGGCGTTGTTGGTGACGTACATCGTCGCCACTCCGCGCTCCCGCGCCGCCAGCACCGCCTCCACGGCGCCGGGCACCGCCTCGGGCCCGCGGTAGAGGGTGCCGTCGAGGTCGGCGAGCAGGACGTCGTGGCGGTCGAGGGGGGTGGTCACCGCGGGGTGTCCCCGCTGTCGTCCACCGGGCCCGGCCCGCCGGTCCCGGCCGGTGCCGCGGTGTCGATCGTGGACCCCGCCCCCTCCGCGGCCTGTCCCGCGTCGGTGGCGGTCGGCCCGGCGCCGGGCAGCTCCTGCGCACCCGTCGGGCCCTCGTCCGTTCCGGGGGCGGCGGGCTCGTCGCCAGCCGGGTCGACGGGATCGGTCGCCGCCGGTGCCACGTCGGTCACCGCGTCGGTCACCGCCGGGCCGGCATCCGCGTCCGTCGCGGCGGGACCCTCATCCGGGTCCGCCGCGGCCGGGGCGGGATCGACCGCATCCGTCACGTCCGGGTCGACGTCGGTGGCGTCCGTCTGGTCCGGATCCACGTCACCCGCGACCGTCGCGGACGCGTCGGCGTCGGTCTCGCCGGTGCCGGTCTCGCCGGTGGCGGCCGAGGTGACGTCACCTTCGTCGGTCGAGGACGGGTCGGCGTCGTCGACGGTCGGGGAGCCGGCGGAAGCCGGGACCTCGTCCGACGTCGGGGCTGCGGCCTGCAGGGTGTCCCCCACCGCCGCCGCGTCGTCGCCCGGGACAGCGCCGCCATCCGGGCCGACACCGTCGTCCAGGACAGCGGCGTCGTCCAGGACAGCGGCGTCGTCCAGGATCGGGGCGTCGTCCAGGATCGGGGCGCCGACGAGAGCCTCGTTCCCCGCCACGTCGGACTCCACCGCGTCGGACTCCACTGCGACCCCAGCCGTGGCGTCCTCACCCACGGGGCCGTCGTCCACCAGCGGGCCGTCGTCCGTCACGTCGTCGACCTCGTCGTCCGAGACGTCCTCGATCCCGAAGGCGAAGTCGTCGGCGTCCTCGGGGTCCTCGCCGGTCAGCTCGGCGATGCGGCCGACCGCGTCGGTCTCGCCCTCGACGTCGGCGTCGGCGGCGTGCACGAACCACTGCAGCGCGTCGGACTCCCGCCCGGCGGCCAGCAGGTTGTCGGCGTAGGCGTAGAACAGCCGCGCGCTCCACGGGTCGCGCCGGACCGGGTCCAGCTCGGCGATCTGCAGGCCGACCACGGCGGCGTCGAGCTCGCCGAGATCGCGCCGCGCCCCCGCGCCGACGATCGCCAGCTCGATGCGCCCCGCGGTGCCCAGCTCGGCCGCCTCGGGGCTGCGCGCGATGTCGATCGCGCGCTCCGGGCGGCCCAGCGCGCGCTCGATGTCGGCCATCACCGGCAGGTGGATCGGGCCACCGCCCATCCGGCGGGCCGCACGCAGCTCCGCGAGGGCCTCGGTCCACTCCTCCGCGTGGTAGGCCGCGATCCCGGCCGCCTCCCGCACCACCGCGATCCGCGACGCCCTGCGGCGCGCGTACCGCGCGTGCTCCAGCGCCAGCGCGGGATCGTCCTCGACGAGGCTGCCCGCCGCGACGAGGTGGCGCGCCACGCTGTCGGCCGTGTCCTTCTGCAGGCCGCGCAGGTCGCGGCGGACCTCGGTGTCGAGCGCGGCCACCGTGTACTCGTCGCTCAGCGGCGGTTCGGCGACGAAGGACGCGCGGGCCGACTCCGGCACCCCGGCCCGATCGCGACCGGGGCGGGTGGAGGCGTCGCGGGAGGGGCGGTCCGGCCGCCCGCCCGCGGTGCGCCGCTCGTCGGGACGTCGCTCGGACCGCGCACCGGACGCCGGGCGCCGGTCGGCGGAGCGGTCCGGGTACGGGCGGTCGGACCCCGACCGCGCGGCCGTGTCGCCGGAGGGACGCCCGCCGGAGGGACGGTCGGCCGACGGGCGGTCCCGGTCGGCCCGCGGCCGAGCCGCCGACCCGCGGTCCGGCGCGGACCGGCGATCGGTGGAGGGCCGGTCGTCGAAGCGGGCGGGGCGCCGGTCGGCGGTGGGTCGCTCGTCGGAGCGGGCGCCGCCGGTGGGACGGTCCCGCCATCCGCCTGCGTCGCGTCGGGTCGTGGCCGCCCGGTCGTCCTGCCGGTCCCGGTAGGCGCGGTCGGCGGACGAGTCGTCGCGCCGTGCGGCGGAGGGACGCGATGCCCCGCGGTCGTCGTCGCGACGGGGCCGATCGCGGCTGTCGCCCGAGTCCCGCCCGGACGCCGGACCCCGGGACGAGGACCCCTGGTACCCGCCGGAACCGCGGCTGCGGTCACCGGAGCCCTGGTAGCCGCCCCGGCCGCCGCGGTCACGGTCACCCGGACCCTGGTAGCCGCCGGACCGCTGTGCGGGGCGGTCTCCCCCGGACCGGCGGTCACCGCCCGAGCGGTCGTCGCGGACGGGACGGCGGTCGTCGCCCCGGTCCGGGCGGCCGCCGCGGGCGTCCGGTCCGCCGGTGCGCTGACCGTCGACGCGGCGGGCGAACGCGGTATCGCGTCCCTCGGACCGCTCGCGGTCGGCCGGACGTCCCCGGCTGTCGGTGCCCGCCCTGCCTGCGCCCCAGCCACCGCGGCCCTCGTCCGAGCGCGCGCGGTCGCGGCCGCCGGCGTACCCACCGCGGCGATCGTCCGGCCGGCCGCGCGAGTCACCGCGACCGTCTCCCCCGCGGTAGCCACCGCGGTCCTCGCGTGAGCCGCCGCTGCGGGTGTCGTTCCCGGAGCGGCCGCGGTACGGCGCACCGCCCCGGTTGTCACCGCCCCGGTCGTCGCCACCGCGGGTGTCGCCACCGCGGGTGTCGCCACCGCGGCGCGGACGCGCGCCGCGGTCGTCGTCGCCGCGGCGCGGGTAGCCGCCACCCTGGGGCCGGTCGTCACGCCGACGGTCACCGCCACCACCCGACCCGCTCCCGGAGCCGCGAGGTCCGCCGCCGCGGCCACCGTCCTTCACCGTGGGCCGGGAGTCGCCGGAACGGGCCGGTCGATCACGATCGCTCCTCGGCCGGCCGTCGGACCACCCGCTCCCCACACCGGCACCGCGACGGGAATCGCCGCGAGCATCCCGGCCGGCGCCGGCTCCGCCCCGCGACGGATTTCCGCGTCGTTCTGCGCCCGATCGATCATGTCCTGCCGGGGAGCCGCCGCGATCATCCCGTCGCGGGCGGTCATCGCCGGAACCATCCGCGATACTCACCTGCAGAGGATACAAAAAAGTGGGCCCCCGCCTCACGGCGGGGGCCCACAAATAGGTTTGATGTCGGCGGCGACCTACTCTCCCACACCCTAACGAGTGCAGTACCATCGGCGCTGGAGGGCTTAGCTTCCGGGTTCGGGATGGGACCGGGCGTTCCCCCTCCGCCATAACCACCGACAACACTATCGAACTAGTGTCGTACCAGGTCCAGCGTATGCAATTAGTGGATGCGACAACACACGAGCAGTGTTCCGCAACCCGACCACACAAACGTGTTTGTGTGTTCAGGGTCGCACAGTGGATGCAAACAACTCGTCATGAACAAGCCCTCGGCCTATTAGTACCAGTCAACTCCACCCCTCACAGGGCTTCCATCTCTGGCCTATCAACCCAGTGGTCTGCTGGGGGCCTTAACCACGCAAGGTGGTGGGAGACCTCATCTTGGAACGAGCTTCCCGCTTAGATGCCTTCAGCGGTTATCCCTTCCGAACATAGCCAACCAGCCGTGCCCCTGGCGGGACAACTGGCACACCAGAGGTCCGTCCGTCCCGGTCCTCTCGTACTAGGGACAGCCTTCCTCAAGTCTCCTGCGCGCGCGGCGGATAGGGACCGAACTGTCTCACGACGTTCTAAACCCAGCTCGCGTACCGCTTTAATGGGCGAACAGCCCAACCCTTGGGACCTACTCCAGCCCCAGGATGCGACGAGCCGACATCGAGGTGCCAAACCATGCCGTCGATATGGACTCTTGGGCAAGATCAGCCTGTTATCCCCGGGGTACCTTTTATCCGTTGAGCGACACCCCTTCCACCAGGTGGTGCCGGATCACTAGTCCCGACTTTCGTCCCTGCTCGACCTGTCGGTCTCACAGTCAAGCTCCCTTGTGCACTTACACTCAACACCTGATTGCCAACCAGGCTGAGGGAACCTTTGGGCGCCTCCGTTACATTTTGGGAGGCAACCGCCCCAGTTAAACTACCCACCAGGCACTGTCCCTGAACCAGATCATGGCCCGAGGTTGAGACACCCAATTCGACCAGAGTGGTATTTCAACAACGACTCCACAACCACTGGCGTGGCCGCTTCACAGTCTCCCACCTATCCTACACAAGCCGAACCGAGCACCAATACCAAGCTGTAGTAAAGGTCCCGGGGTCTTTCCGTCCTGCCGCGCGTAACGAGCATCTTTACTCGTAGTGCAATTTCGCCGAGTCTGTGGTCGAGACAGCGCCCAAGTCGTTACGCCATTCGTGCAGGTCGGAACTTACCCGACAAGGAATTTCGCTACCTTAGGATGGTTATAGTTACCACCGCCGTTTACTGGCGCTTAAATTCTCCGCTTCGCCCCGAAGGACTAACAGGTCCTCTTAACGTTCCAGCACCGGGCAGGCGTCAGTCCGTATACATCGTCTTGCGACTTCGCACGGACCTGTGTTTTTAGTAAACAGTCGCTTGGGCCTGGTCTCTGCGACCGCCCACCGCTAGCCCGCAAGGAGCTTCACAGCAGACGGTCCTCCTTCTCCCGAAGTTACGGAGGTATTTTGCCGAGTTCCTTAACCACAGTTCACTCGATCGCCTTAGTATTCTCTACCTGACCACCTGTGTCGGTTTGGGGTACGGGCCGCAACAGCACTCGCTAGAGGCTTTTCTCGGCAGCATGGGATCACTCTACTTCGCCTCAATCGGCTACGCGTCACGTCTCACCCTTATATGACAACCGGATTTACCTGGATGTCGGGCTACACGCTTGCACCAGTACTACCATTCACTGGCGGAGCTACCCTCCTGCGTCACCCCATCGCTTGCCTACTACCGGATCGGGTCCCACGCTCCCCCGACAAACCAACCCGAAGGTCAATAAGCGGGTTCGGATGGTTAGCATCACCGGCCTCAGCACGGACGCACTATCACGGGCACGGGAATATCAACCCGTTGTCCATCGACTACGCCTGTCGGCCTCGCCTTAGGTCCCGGCTCACCCTGGGCGGATTAACCTGGCCCAGGAACCCTTGGTCATTCGGCGGCAGAGGTTCTCACTCTGCATTCGCTACTCATGCCTGCATTCTCACTCGCACACCCTCCACGACTGGGTCACCCCGCCGCTTCACTGGATGCACGACGCTCCCCTACCCAACACCACGACTACACCCACAGACTCGAAAGCCGGCAGGCGGATCTCATGTGGTATTGCCACGGCTTCGGCGGTGCGCTTGAGCCCCGCTACATTGTCGGCGCAGGACCACTTGACCAGTGAGCTATTACGCACTCTTTAAAGGGTGGCTGCTTCTAAGCCAACCTCCTGGTTGTCTGGGCGATCCCACATCCTTTCCCACTTAGCGCACGCTTAGGGGCCTTAGCCGGTGATCTGGGCTGTTTCCCTCTCGACTATGAAGCTTATCCCCCACAGTCTCACTGCCGCGCTAGAAATACCGGCATTCGGAGTTTGGTTGAGTTCAGTAAGATTTTGGTCCCCCTAGCCCATCCAGTGCTCTACCTCCGGCATCCACCACGCGACGCTGCACCTAAATGCATTTCGGGGAGAACCAGCTATCACGGAGTTTGATTGGCCTTTCACCCCTACCCACAGCTCATCCCCCCCGTTTTCAACCGAGGTGGGTTCGGTCCTCCACGACGTCTTACCGTCGCTTCAACCTGGCCATGGGTAGATCACTCCGCTTCGGGTCTACACCCCGCGACTCAATCGCCCTATTCAGACTCGCTTTCGCTACGGCTACCCCACACGGGTTAACCTCGCCACGAAGCATAACTCGCAGGCTCATTCTTCAAAAGGCACGCCATCACCCAAAGGCTCTGACGGCTTGTAGGCACACGGTTTCAGGTACTATTTCACTCCCCTCCCGGGGTACTTTTCATCTTTCCCTCACGGTACTAGTCCGCTATCGGTCATCAGGGAGTATTTAGGCTTACCGGGTGGTCCCGGCAGATTCACAGCAAATTCCACGAGCTCGCTGCTACTCGGGAGTGTCATCCACAACGCATGCCATGTTTTCGCGTACGGGGCTCTCACCCACTACGGCAACCCTTTCCAGAGGTCTTCCGCTAACACAACACCACGAAGTCAGGCAGACGGCAGTCCACCTACGACGACATCCCACAACACCCACATCGCAACGCCTGCCGGCTTGACACGACATAGGTTTAGCCTCTTCCGCTTTCGCTCGCCACTACTCACGGAATCACGGTTGTTTTCTCTTCCTGTGGGTACTGAGATGTTTCACTTCCCCACGTTCCCTCCAACACCCTATGTATTCAGATGCTGGTAACACCCCCATGACGGGTGCTGGGTTTCCCCATTCGGACATCCTCGGATCACAGCTCGGTTGACAGCTCCCCGAGGCCTATCGCGGCCTCCCACGTCCTTCATCGGCTCCTGATGCCTAGACATCCACCATGTGCCCTTAAACACTTGTTCACAACAAGATGCTCGCATCCACTATGCAACACTCAACACACAACCACACCCCAACCATGAAACGACCACCACCACACCCACCCACACCAACCGAAGCCGGCGAACAGGGATGCGTTAGACGGTCCAGGCCAGGAGCAGCCAGAGAAACACACCCACGATCAGGTGTCCTCTCAGGACCCAACAGCGTGCCGAACCCGCACACCCCCCGAAAAGGGACACGCGCATCTTGAAGATCTACTTGGTCATTATGTTCCACCCAGCCACAACCCCCCCCCCACCGACAATCCGAAGACCATCCGCCGAGAGCGTGGTTATCGTGAAAGGAGAACCAACCACCTTCAGAGTGGCCGGTCAGCCTCACCACACGGTGAGAACTCCTTAGAAAGGAGGTGATCCAGCCGCACCTTCCGGTACGGCTACCTTGTTACGACTTCGTCCCAATCGCCAGTCCCACCTTCGACAACTCCCTCCCTTACGGGTTAGGCCGTCGGCTTCGGGTGTTACCAACTTTCGTGACGTGACGGGCGGTGTGTACAAGGCCCGGGAACGTATTCACCGCAGCGTTGCTGATCTGCGATTACTAGCGACTCCAACTTCATGGGGTCGAGTTGCAGACCCCAATCCGAACTGAGACCAGCTTTAAGGGATTCGCTCCACCTCACGGTCTCGCAGCCCTCTGTACTGGCCATTGTAGCATGTGTGAAGCCCTGGACATAAGGGGCATGATGACTTGACGTCATCCCCACCTTCCTCCGAGTTGACCCCGGCAGTCTCCCATGAGTCCCCGGCATAACCCGCTGGCAACATGGAACGAGGGTTGCGCTCGTTGCGGGACTTAACCCAACATCTCACGACACGAGCTGACGACAGCCATGCACCACCTGCACACCAGCCACAAGGGAACGCCTATCTCTAGACGCGTCTAGTGCATGTCAAACCCAGGTAAGGTTCTTCGCGTTGCATCGAATTAATCCACATGCTCCGCCGCTTGTGCGGGCCCCCGTCAATTCCTTTGAGTTTTAGCCTTGCGGCCGTACTCCCCAGGCGGGGCGCTTAATGCGTTAGCTGCGGCACAGAGACCGTGGAATGGCCCCCACACCTAGCGCCCACCGTTTACGGCGTGGACTACCAGGGTATCTAATCCTGTTCGCTCCCCACGCTTTCGCTCCTCAGCGTCAGTATCGGCCCAGAGACCCGCCTTCGCCACCGGTGTTCCTCCTGATATCTGCGCATTTCACCGCTACACCAGGAATTCCAGTCTCCCCTGCCGAACTCAAGTCATGCCCGTATCGACCGCAAGCTCAGGGTTAAGCCCCAAGTTTTCACGACCGACGCGACAGACCGCCTACGAGCTCTTTACGCCCAATAATTCCGGACAACGCTCGCACCCTACGTATTACCGCGGCTGCTGGCACGTAGTTGGCCGGTGCTTCTTCTACCCCTACCGTCAACCCGAAGGCCTTCGTCAAGGTCGAAAGAGGTTTACAACCCGAAGGCCGTCATCCCCCACGCGGCGTCGCTGCGTCAGGCTTTCGCCCATTGCGCAATATTCCCCACTGCTGCCTCCCGTAGGAGTCTGGGCCGTGTCTCAGTCCCAGTGTGGCCGGTCGCCCTCTCAGGCCGGCTACCCGTCGTCGCCTTGGTAGGCCATCACCCCACCAACAAGCTGATAGGCCGCGGGCCCATCCCCAGCCGAAAAAACTTTCCACCAACCACCATGCGATGGAAGGTCATATCCGGTATTAGACCCAGTTTCCCGGGCTTATCCCAGAGCTGAGGGCAGGTCACCCACGTGTTACTCACCCGTTCGCCGCTCGTGTACCCCCGAAAGGGCCTTACCGCTCGACTTGCATGTGTTAAGCACGCCGCCAGCGTTCGTCCTGAGCCAGGATCAAACTCTCCAACAAAAAAAGAGGTTGAAAACCCAACCAAAGTACCTGCGACGGGGTCGCAGGAAAAACAAACTGGCATAAAACCAATTCAAGATCGTGCCGTCCGAAGACGACACAGTTCGACACACTGTTGAGTTCTCAAAAGACACCCGCACACCATCGCGATCCTTGCGGACCGGGCCGGGGCAACTTTTCCAAGCTACATGGTCCCGTTCGCGGTGTCAAACTCCCGCTGGGGCCCAACTGCTTGGGACGTGCTGAGCAAGGCTACACCCTGAGGTGGAAGACCTTGCGGATGGCCACCGTTCCGCGGGCTGACTCTGGGCCGAAGATTTCGTCCCGGTCTGTCGTGCTGCCCGCCGTGGCGACGAGGAGAAAGTTACACAGGCCCGATCCGAGGAGTCAAATCGGGGGGTCACTTCCGGCGTTTCCGCAGGTCAGCGGCCCACGAGGCGCACACCGGCCAGATTGCGCTTCCCGCGGCGCACGACCAGCCAGCCGCCGGCGAGGGGGTCGGCGGGGCCGGGTGTCCACGCCTCGTCGAGCACCTTCGCGTTGTTCACGTAGGCACCGCCCTCCCCCACGGCCCGTCGCGCGGCCCCCCGGCTCTCGCTCAGCCCGGTCGCCACGAGCAGGTCGACGATCGTCGGCTCGTCGGTGGGCACGACGTCGGCGTGCGGCACCTCGGCCAGGGCCGCGTCGAGGGTCCCGGCGTCGAGGTCGCGCAGCTCCCCCCGCCCGAACAGCGCGCCGCTCGCCGCCACCACCTGCTCCGTCTGGCGTGCGCCGTGCACCAGAGTGGTGAGCTCGGCGGCCAGTGCGCGCTGTCCGGCGCGCAGATGCGGCCGTTCGGCGACGTCCTTCTCGAGCGCCTCGATCTCGTCGGGCGGCAGGAAGGTGAACAGGCGCAGGTACCGGCCGACGTCGGCGTCCCCGACGTTCACGAAGTACTGGTACCAGGCGTAGGGGGAGGTCATCTCCGGGTCGAGCCAGATGTTGCCGCCGCCGGTGGACTTCCCGAACTTGCGCCCCTCCGCGTCGGTGACCAGCGGGACGGTCAGCGCGTGCACCGCGCCGGACTCCACCCGCCGCACGAGCTCGACCCCGCCGACGATGTTGCCCCACTGGTCGGACCCGCCGATCTGCAACCGGCACCCGTGCCGCCGGTACAGGTGCAGGTAGTCCTGGCTCTGCAGCAGCAGGTAGCTGAACTCCGTGTAGGACATCCCGTCCGCGGCCAGCCGGCGCCTGACCGTCTCGCGGCCGAGCATCACGTTCACCGAGAAGTGCTTGCCCACGTCGCGCAGGAACTCCAGCGCGGTCTGCTCGCCGGTCCAGTCGAGGTTGTTGACGACGAGCGCCCCGGTCGGCGTGTCGTCGAACTCCACGAACCGCTCGAGCTGGCCCCGGATGCGGGTGCCCCAGTCGCGGATCGTCTCGACGCTGTGCATCGACCGCTCACCGACGTCGCGCGGGTCGCCGATCATCCCGGTCGCACCCCCGGCCAGGACGATCGGCCGGGCCCCGGCCTGCTGGAACCGGCGCAGCGTGAGCAGCGGCACCAGGTGGCCGGCGTGCAGGCTCGGGCCGGTCGGGTCGAAGCCCGCGTAGAGCGTCAGCACCCCGTCGGCGAGGTCGCGGCGCAGCGCCTCGCGGTCGGTGCTCTGCGCGATGAGGCCGCGCCACTCCAGGTCGTCCAGGATGTTCGTGCTCACACCCGGATCCTGCCGCAGGACGGAACCGGGTACTCAGCCGCCCACGCGTCGCCGGGGTGTCGACCGCCGGTACGCGCTGACGCTGCGCTCCCCGTCGATCCAGAACCGCCACGGCACGTCGTGCGCCGCGGCGACGCCCACCCGCGGGCCGGTGCGCACCCGCCCCGGGTCGACCGGCGGTCCGGACCGCACCCGGACCGGCGACGTGACGGACGTGACGTCGACCCCGTTCTCCGCCCGCCCCAGACCGAGCAGGTTCGCCAGCCGGGCGGGCCCGCGGGCCAGGTCGGCGTCGCGCCGGGCGGTGGGTCGGCGGTGCCGCGCCACCGCGAGGTCCGACACCACCTCCCCCGCGCGCAGCAGCACCGCGCCGGCCTTGCCGTCGTCGAGGCAGCTGACGTTGGCGCAGAAGTGCATGCCGTAGACGAAGTAGACGTACAGGTGCCCGGCCGGGCCGAACATCACCGCGTTGCGCGGGGTCCGGCCCCGGTAGCTGTGCGACGCCGGGTCGTCGGCCCCCCGGTACGCCTCCACCTCGGTCAGGCGGACGGCGACCGTGCCGTCCGGGGTGTCCGCCTCGACGGTGCACCCCAGCAGCCGCACGGCCGCCGCCACGACGTCGGCGCCGAGCTCCTCGCGGTCGAGCAGCACCCGACCGCTCAGGAGGCCTCGGCCAGGGCCAGGTGCACGCAGACCGCGACCCCCGCCATCGCCTTCTCCACCTCGTCGAGCGGCGGGAACGTCGGCGCGAGCCGGATGATCGCGTCCTGCGGGTCGTCGCCGCCGGGGTGCGTGGCGCCGGCCGGGGTGAGCGCGATGCCGGCCTCCTTGGCCAGCTGCACGATCCGGGTGGCCCGGCCCTCGGGGACGGTCAGCGTGACGAAGTACCCGCCCCTGGGCGTGGACCACGAGACGCCGGGGGTGTCGGCGAAGTTCTCCGTGAGGACCTTCTCCAGCGCGGCGAACTTCGGCGCGATCAGCTCGCGGTGCTTCGCCATGTGCGCAGCGACCCCCGCGGCGTCGCCGAAGAACAGGGCGTGGCGCAGGTGGTTGACCTTGTCGGGGCCGATGGTCCGCTTGCCGGTCAGGGCGAGCCACCACTTGACGTTGGCCGGCGACGCCCCCAGGAACGCGACGCCCGCCCCGGCGAGGGTGATCTTCGACGTGGAGCCGAACACGAACGGGCGGTCGGCGTGCCCCGCCTCGGCCGCGAGCGCGAGGACGTCGGCGACCTCGAGCGCCTCGTCGGTGAGGTGGTGCACCGCGTAGGCGTTGTCCCACATGATCCGGAAGTCGGGGGCCGCGGTGGGCATCGTCGCCAGCCGCCGGGTGACCTCGTCGGAGTAGACGACGCCGTCGGGGTTGGCGTACTTCGGCACGCACCAGATCCCCTTGATCGACGGGTCGGCGGCGACGAGCTGCTCGACCACGTCCATGTCGGGGCCCTCGGGCGTCATCGGGACGGCGACGAGCTCGATGCCGAGCCGGTCGCACACCGCGAAGTGCCGGTCGTAGCCGGGGACCGGGGCGAGGAAGACGACCTTCTCCTCGTCGACCCAGCGCCGCTCGGCCCCGGGCAGCGGGGACAGCAGCGCGTGCACGAGCGTGTCGTGCATGAGCTCCAGGCTGGAGTTGCCGAACGCGATGAGCTGCTCGACCGGCACCTGCAGCGCCGGGGAGAAGATCTCGCGGAGCTCGGTGAGTCCCTGCAGCCCCTGGTAGTTGCGGGTGTCGGTGCCGTCGGCCGCCCGGTACCGGTCGCCGGGGAGGCCGAGGATCGCGTTCGAGAGGTCCAGCTGGGCCGCGGAGGGCTTGCCGCGCGTGAGGTCGAGCTTCATGCCCTGCGCCACGAGGGCGTCGTAGGCCTCCTGGGCGCGGCTGATGACGTCGGTGGTCATGCTGATCCTCCAAGCGAGAGAGCGTCGCGGGCGGCGGCCGCGGCGGCGCGCAGATCGTCGAGCTGCTCGGCGACGCGCTCCCCCGCGGTGCCCCCGCGGGCGTTGCGCGAGGCTATCGAGCCCGCGACGGTGAGCACGTCCCGCACCCCGGGGGTGAGCGCGGGGTGGACGGCGGCGAGCTCGGCGTCGGTCAGGTCGGCCAGGCCGACCCCCCGACCCTCCGCCGCACGGACGCAGCCGCCCGCCGCCTCGTGGGCCACCCGGAACGGGACGCCCTGGCGCACCAGCCACTCGGCGACGTCGGTGGCCAGGGTGAAGCCCTCCGGCGCGAGCGCCGCGAGCCGGTCGGTGTGGAACGTGAGGGTCGCCACCATGCCGGCGACGGCGGGCAGCAGCAGGCCGAGCTGCTCCACGGAGTCGAACAGCGGCTCCTTGTCCTCCTGCAGGTCGCGGTTGTACGCCAGCGGCATGGCCTTGAGCGTGGCCAGCAGCCCGGTGAGGTTGCCGATCAGGCGGCCCGCCTTGCCGCGCGCGAGCTCCGCGACGTCGGGGTTCTTCTTCTGCGGCATGATCGAGCTGCCGGTGGAGAAGGCGTCGTCGAGCGTGACGTAGGAGAACTCCGCCGTGGCCCACACGATCACCTCCTCCGCGATCCGGGAGAGGTCGACCGCGATCATCGCGAGGACGAACGCGGCCTCGGCCGCGAAGTCGCGGGACGCCGTGCCGTCGATGGAGTTGGCACTCGAGGAGTCGAAGCCCAGCTCGCGGGCGACCGCCTCGGGGTCCAGGCCGAGCGAGGAGCCGGCCAGTGCACCCGAGCCATAGGGCGACACCGAGGCGCGGCGGTCCCAGTCGCGGAGGCGGTCGACGTCGCGCAGCAGCGCGTGGGCGTGCGCGGCGAGGTGGTGGCCGAGCAGCACCGGCTGGGCATGCTGCAGGTGGGTGCGGCCGGGCATCGGCGCTCCGGCATGGGCGGTGGCCTGCGCCACGAGCGCGTCGACGACGTCGAGCACTCCCCCGCCGACGCGGACGGCCGCGTCGCGCAGCCACATCCGGAACAGCGTGGCCACCTGGTCGTTGCGGGACCGGCCGGCGCGCAGCTTGCCGCCCAGCTCCGGGCCGGCGCGCTCGATGAGCCCGCGCTCCAGGGCGGAGTGCACGTCCTCGTCGCCCTCGGCCGGGCCGAACGCCCCGGACTCGACGTCGGCACCGAGCTTGGCCAGCGCGTCGAGCATGCCGGTGAGCTCATCGTCGGTGAGCAGGCCCGCCCCGTGCAGGACGCGGGCGTGCGCGACCGACCCGCGCACGTCGTAGGGCGCGAGCCGCCAGTCGAAGTGGGTGGACTTGGACAGGGCGGCGAGGGCGTCGGCCGGGCCGGACGCGAACCGGCCGCCCCACAGCGCGGAGCCGGCCATCAGTCGGTGCCCGCCTCGAGCGCGGCCTCGTCGAGGAACTTCTCGGCGTCGGGCTTCTCGTCGGCCGCCGCGATCCGGTCGAACCCGCCCGAGGGCAGCTCGCCGAACAGGGTGCCGTGCTCGACGAGGACGGTGCCCTGGTCGTGCGGCTGCGCGGCGTAGGCCTCCAGCTTGGCGCGGGAGTCGGCGATGTCGAGGTTGCGCATCGTGAGCTGGCCGATCCGGTCGGTCGGGCCGAACGCGGCGTTCTCCACGCGCTCCATCGACAGCCGCTCGGGGTGGTAGGAGAACCCGCTGCCCTGCGTGTCGAGGATCGAGTAGTCGTCGCCGCGGCGCAGGCGCAGCGTGACGGTGCCGGTGACCAGCGAGGCGATCCAGCGCTGCACGGACTCGCGGACCATCAGCGCCTGGGGGTCGAGCCAGCGGCCCTCGTAGAGCAGGCGGCCGAGCTTGCGGCCCTCGTTGTGGTAGTTCGCGACCGTGTCCTCGTTGTGGATCGCGTTGACCAGCCGCTCGTAGGCGGCGAACAGCAGCGCCATGCCGGGGGCCTCGTAGATCCCGCGCGACTTCGCCTCGATGATCCGGTTCTCGATCTGGTCGGACATCCCCAGCCCGTGCCGGCCGCCGATCCGGTTCGCCGCCAGCACCAGGGCGACCGGGTCGGCGAAGCGCTCGCCGTTGATCGCCACCGGGTACCCGGCCTCGAAGGTGACCGCGACGTCCTCGGTCGCGATCTCGACCGAGGGGTCCCAGAACCGGACGCCCATGATCGGCTCGATCGTCTCCAGGGACACGTCGAGGTGCTCGAGGGTCTTGGCCTCGTGCGTGGCGCCCCAGATGTTGGCGTCGGTGGAGTACGCCTTCTCCGCGGAGTCCTTGTAGGGCAGCCCGCGGGCGGTGAGCCACCGGCTCATCTCGTCGCGGCCGCCGAGCTGCTGGACGAAGTCGGCGTCGAGCCACGGCTTGTAGATGCGCAGCTCGGGGTTGGCCAGCAGGCCGTAGCGGTAGAACCGCTCGATGTCATTGCCCTTGAAGGTGGAGCCGTCGCCCCAGATGTTGACGTCGTCGGCGTGCATCGCGCGGACCAGCAGCGTGCCGGTGACAGCACGACCCAGCGGCGTGGTGTTGAAGTAGGTGCGGCCCCCGGACCGGATGTGGAAGGCGCCGCAGGCCAGCGCGGCCAGGCCCTCCTGCACCAGCTGCGGCCGGATGTCGACCACGCGGGCGATCTCGGCGCCGTACTGCCGGGCGCGGTCGGGCACCCCGGAGACGTCCAGCTCGTCGTACTGGCCGAGGTCGGCGGTGTAGGTGCAGGGGATCCCGCCGCTCTCGCGCATCCACGCGACCGCCACGGAGGTGTCGAGACCCCCGGAGAAGGCGATGCCGATGCGCTCACCCTGCGGGAGGGAGGTCAGGACCTTGCTCAAGAAGTGCTCCTCATCGACAGATCGCGCAGCAGCGCGACGAGTTCGGCACCGGTCAGGGGCTCGCGGGCCACCACCAGGAGGGTGTCGTCGCCGGCGATGGTGCCGACGACGTCGTGCAGTGCGGCGCGGTCCAGCGCGCTGGCCAGGTAGTGCGCGCCGCCGGGCGGCGTGCGCAGGACCGCCAGGTTCCCACTCGCGTCCGCGGACACGAGCAGGTCCCCCAGCAACCGCGTCAGGCGGGCGGTGCCGCCCTCGATCCCGCGCACCGGGCTGCCGTCGTCGGGGATGACGTAGACGGGTGTGCCGCCGTCGGCGCCGCGGAGCTTGACCGCGCCCAGCTCGTCGAGGTCGCGGGACAGGGTGGCCTGCGTGGTGCCGATCCCGTCGGCCTCCAGCAGCGCCAGCAGCTCGCTCTGGCTGTGGACCCGCCGCTGGGCGATCAGCTCGACGATCCGGGCCTGCCGGGCCACCCGGGACGCCGCGGTCATGCCCGGAGCAGCCACGTGAGCAGAGCCTTCTGTGCGTGCAGCCGGTTCTCCGCCTCGTCCCACGCCGCGCTCTGCGGGCCGTCGAGGACCTCGTCGGTGATCTCGTCGCCGCGGTGCGCGGGCAGGCAGTGCAGGACGATCGCGTCGGGGTTCGCCCGGGCCAGCAGCTCGGCGTCGACCTGCAGCGGGCGGAACGGGGCGGCGCGGTCGAGCCCGTCGGACTCCTGGCCCATCGAGACCCAGGTGTCGGTGACGAGCACCTCGGCGCCCGCGACGGCGGCGTGCGGGTCGGCGACCAGGTCGACCCCGCCGCCGGTCTCCGCCGCCCTGGCCTTGGCGTCCCGCAGGATCTCGGCGTCGGGCCGGAAGCCCTCCGGCGCGCAGATCCGGACGTGCATCCCGGCGGTCGCCCCGCCGAGGAGCAGCGAGTGCGCCATGTTGTTGGCGCCGTCGCCGAGGTAGGTGAGCGTGAGGCCGGCGAGGCGGCCGAAGCGCTCGCGGATCGTCTGCAGGTCGGCCAGGACCTGGCAGGGGTGGAACTGGTCGGTGAGCGCGTTGACCACCGGCACCGTGGCCGTCCCGGCCATCTCCTCGATGCGGGACTGGTCGCCGGTGCGCCAGACGATCGCGTCGACGTAGCGGGACAGAACGCGCGCGGTGTCGGCGATGGTCTCGCCGCGCCCGAGCTGGCTGGCCTGCGCGTCGACGATCAGCGGCTGGCCCCCGAGCTGCGCGATCCCGACCTCGAAGGAGATCCGCGTGCGCGTGGACGACTTGTCGAACACCACCGCCACCGGCCGCGGCCCGGCCAGGGGCCGGTGGGCGTACCGGTCGGCCTTCATCGCGTCGGCGAGGTCGAGGATCTCGGCCTGCTCGGCGGGCGACAGGTCGTCGTCGCGCAGGAGGTGCCTAGGCATCCGTCGCCCCGTCCAGGATCGCGGGCAGCGCGGCGACGAACTCGCCCGCCTGCGCCTGCGTGAGCACCAGCGGCGGCGCGAGGCGGATGCGGTCGGGCACGGCGTTGTTGACGAGGAACCCGGCGTCGCGGGCGGCGGTGGCCACCGCGGCGGAGACGGGCTCGCCGAGCAGGATGCCGATGAGCAGCCCGGCCCCGTCGACGCCGCGGACCAGCGGGTGCCCCAGCGCCTCGACGCCCGTGGTGATCGTCTTGCCGACGAGGTTCACGTGCTCGAGCAGCCCGTCGGAGGCGATGGTGTCGAGCACCGCGAGCGCGGCGGCGCAGCACACGGGGTTGCCGCCGAAGGTGGTGCCGTGCTGGCCCGGCTCCAGCAGCCCGCCCGCGGCACCGATGCCGATGCAGGCCCCGATCGGCAGGCCGCCGCCGAGCCCCTTGGCCAGCGTGATGACGTCGGGCACCACGCCCGCCGTCTGGTGGGCGAACCACGCCCCGGTGCGCCCGACGCCGGTCTGCACCTCGTCGAGGACGAGCAGCGCGCCGCGGGCCGCGGTGATCTCGCGGGCGGCCGCCAGGTAGCCCGGCGGCGGGGTGACCGCGCCGGCCTCCCCCATGATCGGTTCGAGGAAGACCGCGGCGGTGTGCTCGTCGACCGCGGCGTCGAGCGCGGCGACGTCGCCGTAGGGCACGTGCGAGACGCCGGGGGTCATCGGTTCGAACGGCGCGCGCTTGGGCGGCTGGCCGGTGAGCGCGAGAGCGCCCATCGTGCGGCCGTGGAAGGCGTTCTCCGCGGCGACGATGTTCGGGCGCCCGGTGCGCCGGGCCATCTTGAACGCGGCCTCGTTGGCCTCGGCGCCGGAGTTGCAGAACAGCACCCGGGCGTCACCGGCGTCGAGCAGCTCCAGCAGCCGCTCGGCCAGGGCCAGCGGCGGCTCGGTGAGGTAGAGGTTGGAGGTGTGGCCCAGCGTCGAGATCTGCCGGGTGACGGCCTCGACGACCGCGGGGTGGGCGTGGCCGAGCGCGTTGACCGCGATCCCGCCGAGGAGGTCGAGGTAGCGGCGGCCGTCGGCGGCCCAGACCTCGGCGCCCGACCCGCGCACCAGCGCGAGCGGCGGGGTGCCGTAGTTGTTCATCATCGCGGCCTGCCACCGCTGCGCGAGGCTCATGGGATCACCATCGTTCCGACTCCGTCGTGGGTGAAGACTTCCAGCAGGACCGAGTGCGGGACCCGGCCGTCGATCACGTGGGCCTGGCCGACCCCGCCGCGCACGGCGCGCAGGCAGGCCTCCATCTTCGGCGCCATGCCCGCCTCCAGGCCGGGGAGCATCGGATCCAGCTCGGCCGCGGTGAGCTCGCTGATCACCGACTCCGGGTCGGGGTAGTCGGCGTAGAGCCCCGCGACGTCGGTGAGCACCACGAGCTTCGCCGCGTCCAGCGCGGCGGCGAGCGCGGCGGCCGCGCTGTCGGCGTTGATGTTGTAGACCTGCCCGTCGACGTCGGGCGCGATGCCCGCGACGACCGGGATCCGCCCCGCACGGACGATGTCGAGGACCGCGTCCGGGCTGACCTCGACGACGTCGCCCACCAGCCCGATGTCGACGACCTCGCCCCCGACCAGCGCGGTGCGCTTCTCCGCGGTGAACAGCCCCGCGTCCTCGCCCGAGAGGCCGACGGCGTACGGCCCGTGCTGGTTGATCAGTCCGACGAGCTCGCGCCCGACCTGCCCGACCAGCACCATCCGCACGACGTCGATCGTCTCGGGGGTGGTGACGCGCAGCCCGCCGCGGAACTCCCCCGGCAGGCCCAGGCGCGTGAGCATCGCGCTGATCTGCGGGCCGCCGCCGTGCACGACGACCGGCAGGATCCCGGCGAGGCGCAGGAACACCATGTCGCGGGCGAAGGCCTGCTTGAGCTCCTCGTCGACCATGGCGTTGCCGCCGTACTTGACGACGACGATCTTCCCGTGGAAGCGCTGCAGCCAGGGCAGGGCCTCGGCGAGGATGCCCGCCTTCTCCCCGGCCCGCTCCAGCCGCTCGCTACGTGGGGTACGCACTGTTCTCCTCCACGTAGGCGTGGGACAGGTCGGTGGTGAGGATCTCGCCCTCGCCGTGGCCGAGGCCGAGCGCGATCGCGACGACGATCTCCGCGCCGGACAGGTCGACCGACGTGCGCCCGCCCGCCGCGACGCCGCCGGTGCACAGCGGGACATCGTTCACGGCGATGTCGAGCCGGTCGGGGTCGACGGCGGCGTCGGAGTAGCCGACGGCCGCGGCGATCCGGCCCCAGTTGGCGTCGGACCCGAACAGCGCGGTCTTGACCAGGCTGTCGCGGGCGACCGTGCGGGCCACGACGACGGCGTCGTCCTCCGAGGCCGCCCCGGTGACCCGGACGGTGATGCGCTTGGTGACGCCCTCGGCGTCGGCCTGCATCTGCCGGGCCAGTGACCGGCAGGTCAGGGTGAGCGCCTCGGTGAACTCCGCCGGGTCGGGCCGCACCCCGGACGCGCCGGAGGCGAGCAGCAGCACGGTGTCGTTGGTGGACATCGAGCCGTCGACGTCGAGCCGGTCGAAGCTGACCCGGACCGCGGCGCGCAGCGCGGTGTCGAGCGCCGCGGCGTCGAGGTCGGCGTCGGTGGTGAGGACCGAGAGCATCGTGGCCATCGAGGGCGCGATCATCCCGGCGCCCTTGGTGGTGCCGCCGATCCCCCAGCCCGCCTCCGAGGTGTACCCGGCCTGCTTCGCGACGGTGTCGGTGGTCATGATCGCGGTGGCCGCGGCGGTACCGGCGGCCTCGTCGGCGCCCAGGCCGGCGTGCGCCTTCTCCACCCCGGCGAGCACGGCGTCGCGCGGGAGCTGGGCGCCGATCAGGCCGGTGGAGCAGATCGCGACCTCGACGGCCCCGCAGCCCAGCAGCTCCGCGGCCCGCTCGGCCGTGGCGTGCGCGGTCTGGAACCCCTCCGGGCCGGTGCACGCGTTGGCCCCACCGGAGTTGAGGACGACCGCGCGCAGCGCCCCGGACGTGAGCACCTGCTGCGACCACAGCACCGGCGCGGCCTTGACCTTGTTGCGGGTGAACACCCCGGCCGCGGCGGACCGCGGCCCGTCGTTGACGACGAGGGCCAGGTCGGGGGCGCCGCTGGACTTCAGTCCCGCGACGACCCCGGCCGCCCGGAACCCCTGGGGGCCGGTGAGACTCACGGTGCCACTCCGTTCGACGGCAGGCCGGTGGTCTCGGGGAGCCCGACGGCCAGGTTCATGCACTGCACGGCGGCGCCGCCGGTGCCCTTGGTGAGGTTGTCGATCGCGGCGACCGCGATCAGCCGGCCGGCGTCGTGGTCGACGGTGACCTGCAGGTGGACGGTGTTGGCGCCGAGCGTGGCCGCCGTCGTCGGCCAGACGCCCTCGGGCAGCAGGTGCACGAACGGCTCGTCGGCGAAGGCCTTCTCGTAGGCCTCGCGCACCTCGCCCGCCGACGCCGACGTGGGCGCCGAGCAGGACGCGAGGATGCCGCGCGGCAGCGGGGCGAGGACGGGGGTGAAGCTCACGTCGACCGTCCTACCGGCCACCCCCGACAGGTTCTGCACGATCTCGGGGGTGTGCCGGTGCACGCCCCCCACCCCGTACGCCGACAGCGAGCCCATCACCTCGGCGCCGAGCAGGTGCGGCTTGAGCGACTTGCCCGCCCCCGAGGTCCCGGTGACGGCGGTGACGACGACCGAGGGCTCCGCCAGGCCCGCGGCCAGCGCGGGGAACAGGGCGAGGCTGATCGCCGTGGGGTAGCAGCCGGGGACGGCGACGCGCTTCGTGCCGCGCAGCGCGTCGCGGGCCCCGGGGAGCTCGGGCAGGCCGTAGGGCCAGCTCCCGGCGTGCTCGCCGCCGTACCAGCGCGACCACGCGGCGGCGTCGACGAGCCGGTGGTCGGCCCCGCAGTCGATCACCACGACGTCGGCGCCGAGCTGCGCCGCGAGCGCGGCCGAGTGGCCGTGCGGCAGCGCGAGGAAGACGACGTCGTGCCCCGCCAGCGTCTCGGGGGTCGTGTCGAGCAGCACCCGGTCGGCCAGTGCGAGCAGGTGCGGCTGGTGCTCGCCCAGCCGCGTCCCCGCGCTCCCCCCGGCCGTGAGGGCCCCGATCTCGACGTCCGGATGGGACAGCAGCAGCCGGAGGACCTCTCCCCCGGCGTACCCGCTGGCTCCTGCGACCGCGATCCGCACCATGCGCATGACTATGCACGACTCCGGAATCTCATGCAAACGAGTTCTGTCGGTGCCCCTGCCTATCGTGGCGGGCATGTCCGATCTGGCCGACGCCGTGCGCGCCGGGCTGGCCGCCCGGGCCGATCCCGAGCAGGCCGGGCCGATGCAGCGCTACATGAAGTCCGCGATGCCGTTCCGGGGCGTGCCGAAGCCGGGACGCGAGGACCTGGTGCGGGAGCTGGTCGCAGCCCGGCCGGTGCCTCCCGCCGACGAGTTCACCGCGGCCGTCACCGACCTGTGGGACGCCGCGGAGTTCCGGGAGGAGCGCTACGTCGCGCTCACCCTCACCGGGCACCGGCGCTGGGCCCCGTCCCAGGACGCGTCCTGGGTGCCGCTGTACCGGCACTGGATCGTCACCGGGGCGTGGTGGGACTTCACCGACGAGATCGCCTCACGACGGATCGGTCCGCTGCTGCGCGCCCACCCCGCGCCACTGACCCCACTGCTGCGCACCTGGGCCACCGACCCCGACCGCTGGCTGCGCCGCACGGCGGTCATCGCCCAGCTCCACGCGGGCGAGGCCGTCGACCTCGCGCTCCTCGTCGACGTCGTCGAGGCCACCCTCGACGACCCGGACTTCTTCCTGCGCAAGGGCATCGGCTGGGCTCTGCGCCAGCACGCCCGCATCGATCCCGACTGGGTCCGCCGGTTCGTCGACGACCACCCCGGGCTCTCCCCGCTGTCGCGCCGGGAGGCCCTCAGGCACCTCGCGTGAGCAGCCCATCCCGGCGAGCGCGTCGTACCAGGCGGGATCGAGCCAGTACTCGCCGTGCCCGCGCAGCGGGAGCAGGCACGCCCGCTGCAGCGTCCGGTCGGCAGGCGGCGGCGGGTCCGCGAGGCGCCAGTCGGGGCCGTACTGCTCGCGGGCGGGCGACGACACCCGGCCGAGGTCCCCGACCCACTGCGGCGCACCCCGGTTCCAGCTGAGCACCGGCCCGGCCAGCGCGTCGGTGTCGCGGTAGAGGTTGCGCCAGTTCCCGCGCAGGTCGGAGTGCAGCGCGGTGACGGCGTCGAGGTTGACGTAGGCCGGGAACCCCCGGGCGAACATCACCTGCAGCTGCGAGCCGAACGTCAGGTACGCGATCCGCTCCAGCAGCGCCCGGTCCGCCGCCGACGCCGCCAGCCGGACGAGCGCGGCGAAGGTCAGCAGGCTGCCCTGGCTGTGCCCGCAGACCGCGAGCCGGGCCGCACCGGCGTCGCGCAGGTGCCACCGGATCCGGTCCTCCAGGTCGGCGACGGCCCGCGCGGAGTACGCGGAGGGCACGAACGGGTGCACGGCCCGCGGCCAGAACGCGATGACGTCCCAGACGACGTTGATCCCGCGCCGGGCCGCCGCCCCGAACAGCGCGGTGCGGGCGAGCAGGATCAGCCCGGTCGCGAGGGCGGTCAGGGTCAGCGTGCCGAACGCGAGCAGGGCGACCTGGAACGCGGGCGCGGCGACACCGGGCCGGGGCCACCAGCTGAGCACGTCGAGCACCCACGGCAGGGCGACCGCGGGCAGCCCGAGCACCGGCGCGAGGTCGATGGCGGCGACCACCGTGAGCACGACGCCGAGGACCCCGAAGGTCGTGAGCACGCAGACCAGGCCGTTCTTCACCCGGGCCGTCCACATCGCGGCGGCGACCGTCCGCGTCCAGCGCCCGGTCAGCCACGGACAGGACACCGCCACCCGCGGGGCCACCGCCGCCACCGCGGCCCGCCGGCGCAGCAGCAGGTACCCGGCGAGCAGCACGACGCCGACGGCGGTGATGCCCCACGCGTAGGCGACGCGGGAGAGCAGCTCCGGCACGACGACCGGCCGCTCCGGCGACGTCAGCGCCGCCGCGACGACCGTCGTGAAGGCACCGGAGTAGCCGACGCCCAGGAACAGGCCGAGCAGCGCCAGGAGCGTGGCCGCCCGCCCGCCGGCGTAGGGGGCGAAGGGACCCTCCGCGCGGTGGGTGCGCGCGAGCAGGGCGTTCGCGACCGCCAGCACCGCGACGGCGAGCACCGCGACCAGCATCACCAGCACGGGGACGACGTCGCTGCCCGGCAGGCCGCCCGGTCCGCCGCCGACCGGCTGCAGCAGCGCCGCACCGACCGTGACCAGCGCGACGGCCCCGCCCAGCACCGCGAGCACCTGGGCGACCAGCTCCCGGTTCCGGCTGCGGCGCCGGGCGGCGGCGACGTCGGCGGGTGCCCACGGGTTCGTCGCGGTGTCGAGGTCGCGCAGCCCGACCGTCACCGTGACCGCGACCAGCCCGAACAGCACCGCGGCCGCCGCCCGGAGCACCTGCGGGAACCCGGCGGACCCGGTCAGCCCCGCACCCACGCCCGCGACGACGGCCAGCCCGCCCGCGACGTGCAGCGCCTGCAGCGACCGGAGGTCCCGGACGCCGACGAAGAAGTCGTGGCGCACCAGCGCGCTGGGCCGCTCGTCGTCCGGGGACGCGGGGCCGTCGGTGCCGGCCGCCTCCCGGACGTCGGGTGCGGGCGGACCGGCCGCCCAGCGGTAGGCGGCGAGCAGCGCGACCGGGGCGAGGAGGGCGAGCGCGTAGGCGCCGCCACCGGTCGCGCGGGCCTGCTGCCAGGCCCACAGGTCGACCGTCATCGTCGCGACGGTGAGGACGAACAGCGCGGTCAGCGCGAGCCCGAGCAGCCGCAGGGCCGCGCCTGCCAGCTCGTGCCACCGCCTCTCCCCCGGCGTGCGCGGCCGCGGCAGCGTGAACTGCGCCGCGTTGACCAGCCCGAACGGCGCCAGCAGCAGCCACAGCGCCTGGCCGAACGACCCCGAGGTGAGCCGGCCCCAGTGGTAGGCCTCCACCACGTGACCGTCGGCCTCGGGGAGCTCGACGCCCCGCCGGTCGGCGCGGCGGAAGACCCGGCCCAGCTCGTCGCCCGCCACCTGCACGACCCGGTCGACGTCGAGCATGTCCTCGGGATCGGTGGCACGGACCCCGTGCACCCTCAGCTCGACCCAGTGCCCGGCCACCCGCCACCTCCCGCGCGGCGGAACCCGCTCCGCCCGTCACCGGACAGAGGGACGGGGGCCCGGTTGCGTACACCGGCCACCGGTTCGGCCGAACGCCCACGGGGAACGGGGTCGCCGGGCTACGGTCGCCGGCGTGCGAGGAGGACGGGCGGCCGCAGCGCCGGGCGTGCTGCTCGCGGCGCTGCTCGTCCTGGGCGCCGCGGCCTGCAGCACGGCCGTCCCGGGCGCGGGCCGGGCGGCCGCGCCGGTCGTCACCGACGCGCCCGTCGTCACCGGCGCACCGGGCACCACCGGCCCGCCGCCGGGCCCGCGCAGCGCGCTGGACGCCGACGTCGTCGACGACGAGTGCCTGCTCGACGCCGTCGCGTTCAGCGCCCTGCTCGGCGAGCCGGTCCTGCCCCCGGAGCAGACCGCGGTGACGCGCGCGGACGGGTCCCGCCCCACGAGCTGCGTCGCCACCTCCACCGGCGGCGAGCCGCTGGCAGCGATCAACGTCTACGCGACCCGCACGGGCACGCCCGCCGACTTCGTCCGGGCCGCCCCGCCGCAGGGCCGCCGCGAGCTGAGCGGGGTCGGCGAGGCCGCATCGCTCGTCGACACCGCGCCGGGCGTCACGCTGCAGCTCGCCGGGCCCCGGTACGTCGTCACGGTCGCGGTCCTCGACGGCGCCCCCTCCGACGACGCCTGGCGGGCCGCGGCGCGGGCGGCGCTCGCCGCACTGCCCGACTAGCGGGGCCGGTCCGCGTCACCGTTGCGCTACCGGATCCCGTCCCACAGCTCCCGCAGGCCGCCGCGCGGGTCCGTCCGCGTCTCCACCACGTCGCCGAAGCGGCGGACGGCCCGGTCCTGCGCGTAGGGCGGCCAGCCCGGGTCGCCGGTGCGGGCGAAGGCCACCCAGGCCGCGTGCATCGCGTCGGCCAGCTCCTGCGGCGGGTCGCCGCCGCCCAGGTCGGAGGCCGCGGCCAGGGTGTCGAAGACGAACCCGATCTCCAGCGCGTGGCAGGAGCCCAGCCGCCCGTCGAGGACGGGGGTGACCCAGTCGAACTCGTAGACGTGCGCGCGGCCGTTCGCCTCGGCCAGACGCACCGCGGGGATGCGGAAGAACCAGTCGCCCATGAGGTCGGCCAGCACGAGCCCGGGCGGGCTGTCGGGGCGCTCGGCCCGGTACGCGTCGACCGCGCCCGCGGGGAGCCGGTACGCCCCGGCGACCAGCGCGACCGCGGCCTCGGTGACCTGGTCGGCCGCCCCCGTCGGGACCAGGAAGAACCGGTGCTCGTCGCGGTTGCTGCCGACCAGGACGTCGACGTCGGCGCTCGCGCCGGCGGCGATCGCCTCGATCGGCAGTGCGGGCAGCACCTCGCCGTCGACGACCGGCTCGAAGACCATCGAGTTGAGCGTGATCTCGCCCCACCTCCCCGGGTCGGGCCGGGTGGCCGACTGCGCGCTGAGGGCCTGCTGCCCGGCGACGAGCCGCGCGGGCTCCGCCCCGGCGAACCCGGCGACGGTCGGCTCGACCCCGACCTCCTCGGCCAGGTAGCCCGCGACCTTCGACGCCGTGGCCGCGCTCAGCGCGTGGTGGGCGGCGCCGCTCTGCAGGATCGCGCGCCGGAACAGCCCCCGCGCCGACGGCATCGCGAGCAGCGCACCCACGCTCATCCCACCGGCCGACTCCCCGAACACCGTGACGGCGTCGGGGTCGCCGCCGAACGCGGCGATGTTGTCGCGGACCCAGCGCAGCGCCGCGACCTGGTCGAGCAGCCCGCGGTTGGCCGGGGCGTCGGGCAGGTGCAGGAAGCCCTCGGCCCCGAGGCGGTAGTTCACCGACACGAGGACGACGCCGTCGCGGGCGAACGCCGAGCCGTCGTAGACGGGGATCGAGTTGGAACCGTTGACGAACGCGCCGCCGTGGATCCAGACCATGACCGGGAGCCCGCTCGCGGCGGGGTCCGGCGTCCACACGTTGAGGTTGAGGATCTCCTCCCCCGGCACCCGGACGACGGGCAGCAGGTCGGAGAACGGGGCCGGGTAGCCGGGCGCGGGGGCGGTCGGGCCGTGCTCCAGCGCGTCCCGGACGCCCTCCCACGGCTCGACGGGCGCGGGCTCGCGGAAGCGCAGCGGCCCGAACGGCGCCGCGGCGTAGGGGATGCCGAGGAACGCGGTGACGCCGGAGGTGGCGTTGCCGCGCACCTCACCGGAGAGGGTCTTCACGACGGAGTGCATGGTCCCGTTCCTACCCCTCGTGCGCGGATCCGGCTGGCCCGGCAGCCGTTCCCGCGCACGGGCGGCGTCAGCCGCGCAGCACCGCCGCGTGCCGCTGCGTGGCGACCGCGACCGCCGCGTCGCGGGCGGCGTTGGCCTCCTCGCTGGTCAGCGTGCGGTCGGGGGCGCGGAAGCGCAGGGTGAACGCCAGCGAGCGCTTGCCCGCCCCGACCTGCTCCCCGGCGTAGACGTCGAAGAGCCGGACGGTCTCCAGCAGCTCCCCGCCGCCGTCGACCAGCGCGTCGGTGAGGTCGGCCACCGGGACGCCCTCGTCGGCGACGAGCGCGACGTCGACCCCGACCGGCGGGTACGGCGACACCCGCGGCGCGGGCCGCAGCTCCTGTACCGGGATCGCGTCGAGGTCGAGCTCCATCGCGCAGGTGCGCGGCGGCAGCCCGAGCGCCTCGACGACCTTCGGGTGCAGCTCGCCGGCGTGCCCGACCGGCCAGTCGCCGACCCGCAGCTGCGCGCAGCGGCCGGGGTGCCACGGCGCGAGGTCGGCGACGACGACGCGCAGCTCGACCCCCGCGGCCTGCCCCACCAGCTCGGCGGCGGCGACGGCGTCGGCCCAGGCCGCCGGGCGACCGGGTCCCCACCAGCCGCGCGCCTCGCGGTCACCGGCGAGCACCGCGGCGACGTGCAGCGGCTGCGCGGGCAGCGCGGCGCGGATCTGGGCGTACTCGGCGTCGGTGGGACGGCGGTCGACGGGTGGGTCCGGCATCTCGACCGGCTGCCGGTGCGGCAGCACGACCTGCCCGATGTGGAACAGCGCGACGTCGGACGCCCCGCGGGACCGGTTGCGGACCAGCATGTCGAGCAGGCCGGGCAGCAGCGTGGTGGTGAGCTCGGCGCGCTCGGCGTCGAGCGGGTTGAGGACGCGGACGGTGCGGCGGCGCACGTCGTCGGCGGGGAGGCCGAACGCGTCCCACACCGCGGGCCCGACGAACGGGAACGGCAGCACCTCGACGTACCCGGACTCGGCCAGCGCGCGCGAGACCGTGCGGCGCCGCGTCTGGGCCGGGGTGAGGCCCCGGCCGCCCGGGGCGGCGGGCAGGACCGAGGGGATCGAGTCGAGGCCCTCCAGCCGCAGGACCTCCTCGACGAGGTCGGCGGGCTGCACGAGGTCGGGCCGCCACGACGGCGGGGTCGCGATGACGCGGGCGCGCCCGTCGTCGCCGGTGACGAGCTCCACCGAGCACCCGACCTGGCCGAGCCGCCGGACCGTCGCCCCGCGCGGGTAGGCGCGGCCCGCGACGCGGTCGGGCTGGTCGAGCGGCATCGTGACGGCGGAGCGCTCGGGGGCGGTCCCGGCGTCGGTGCGGCCGTCGGCGATCGTGCCGCCGCCGTGCTCGACGAGCAGCTGCGCGGCGCGCTCGGCCGCGACCGGGGGCAGCATCGGGTCGACGACCCGCTCGAAGCGCTTGGACGCCTCGCTGGGCAGCTTGTGCCGCCGCGCGGCGCGGGCGATCACTGCCGGGTCGAAGTGCGCGGCCTCGATGAGGACGTCGATCGGGCCGTCGCCGTCGCGGATCTCCGTCGACGCCCCGCCCATGACGCCCGCGAGCCCGATCGGGCCGGAGTCGTCGGTGATGAGCAGGTCGTCGGGGTCGAGCGTCCGGGTGGCGTCGTCGAGGGTGACGAGCCGCTCCCCCGGCGCCGCCCGGCGGACCGAGATCGCGCCGCTGAGCCGGCCGGCGTCGTAGGCGTGCAGCGGCTGGCCGAGCTCGAGCATCACGTAGTTGGTGACGTCGACGATCAGCGAGATCGGCCGCATCCCGGCGGCGAGCAGGCGACGCTGCATCCACCACGGCGCGGGCAGCGCGGGGTCGACGCCGTCGACGCGGCGGGCGACGAACCGGGCGCACCCGGGGTCGTCCAGCGTGACCGGCCAGGCGTCGCCCTCGACCGCCGGAACCGTCACGCGCGAGGCGGGGTCGGTGTAGTCGCTGTCGAGCGCGGCCGACATCTCGCGCGCCAGCCCGCGGATCGAGAAGCAGTAGCCGCTGTCCGGGTTGACGTCGAGCTCGATGACCGCGTCGTCGAGCCCCAGCAGGCCCCGCGCGTCGTCGCCGGGCTCACCGGAGCCGGGGGGCAGCACGAGGATCCCGGCGTGGTCGCTGCCGATCCCCAGCTCGCGGACGGAGGCGATCATGCCGTCGGAGACGTGGCCGTAGGTCTTCCGGGCGGAGATCGCGAACCCGCCGGGCAGGACCGCGCCCGGGAGCGCGACGACGACGAGGTCGCCGACCGCGAAGTTCCGGGCGCCGCAGATGATGCCGTTGGTCTGCTCGGGGCCGACCTGCACCTGGCACCAGCGGATCGGCTTCTTCAGGCCCGTCAGCTCCTCGATCTCGAGGACGCGGGCGACGACGAGCGGCCCGGTCAGCTCGGGTTCGCGGTGGATGTCCTCCACCTCGAACCCGACGCGCACGAAGGCCTCGGCGGTGTCGTCGACGGAGGGGAGGTCGCCGACGAGGTCGGCGAGCCAGGACTGGGGAACGCGCACGGGACTCTCTCCTACACGCCGAAGGCGCGGCTGAAGCGGACGTCGCCCTCGACCATGTCGCGCATGTCGGGGATGCCGTTGCGGAACATCAGCGTGCGCTCCAGGCCCATGCCGAACGCGAAGCCCGAGTACACCTCGGGGTCGACGCCGCAGGCCCGCAGGACGTTGGGGTGCACCATGCCGCAGCCGCCCCACTCGACCCAGCCCGCGCCGCCCTTCTTCTGCGGGAACCACACGTCGGGCTCGGCGGAGGGCTCGGTGAACGGGAAGTAGGACGGGCGCAGCCGGATCTTCGACGTCGTGCCGAACATGGCCCGGGCGAACGCGTCGAGCGTGCCCTTGAGGTGGGCCATCGTGAGGCCCTTGTCGATCGCGATGCCCTCGACCTGGTGGAACACCGGGGTGTGGGTGGCGTCGAGTGCGTCGGTGCGGAACGTCCGGCCGGGGCACACGACGTAGACGGGCAGGTCGCGGTCGAGCAGCGAGCGGATCTGCACCGGCGAGGTGTGCGTGCGCAGCACCTCCCCGACGGTGTCGTCGCCGTTGGCGAGGTAGAACGTGTCCTGCATCGTCCGCGCCGGGTGGTCCTTGCCGAAGTTCAGCGCGTCGAAGTTCAGCCACGACGACTCGACCTCGGGGCCCTCGGCCACCTCCCAGCCCATCGCCACGAACACGTCGGCGATCTGCTCGGAGATCTGCGTCAGCGGGTGCCGGGCGCCGCGGGGGATGCGGTCCCACGGCAGCGTGACGTCGACGGTCTCCTCGGCCAGCACGCGGGCGTCCCGCTCGGCGACGAGCACCTCGCGGCGGGCGTCGAACGCCTCCTGCGCCTCCTGCCGGGCGGCGTTGACGCGCTTGCCGGCGTCGGCCCGGTCGGGGCCGGGCAGCGAGCCGAGCTCGCGGCGCGCCAGCAGCAGCGGCGCGCGGTCGCCCAGGTGTGCGGGCTTCGCCGCCGTCAGCGCGGCGAGGTCGGCGGCGGCGTCGAACGCGGCCCGGGCGGCCGAGACGGCCGCGGCCAGCGACTCCGGGGTCAGCGCGCTCACTACGTCGGTGCTCTCAGTCATGGTGGGGTGATCCTAGGACGGCGCTCCGCGACGCCCGGCACGACGGTGCTCGGCGTCAGCGGCGACCGTCCTCCAGCGTGCGCACGGACCGCGCCCCCAGCACGGCGAGGGCGACAGCATCGGCAGGCTCTGGGCGGCGAGCACCACGGCGAGGTCCGCGACGCGGCCGGAGGCGTCCAGCACGGCGAAGGCGAGCGCGACCGGCGTCATCGCGCTGCCGGTCAGCGAGGCGAGCCGGCCGGCGAAGGACCAGCGGAAGACGCGCAGGCGCAGCGGGCCGGTCCGGGAGCGCACGGGTCATGGTGCGTCCGGCATCTGCCGGAGCACCACCGCCCCAGGGCGACCGGCCGTGGCCGGTCGCCTCACCAGGAGCGGCGCCGCGCCGCGGCCACGCTCGCGTAGAGGCAGACCGCGGCGGCCGTGGCCAGGTTGAGGCTCTCCGCGCGGCCGTGGATCGGCACCCGGACGCGGTGGTCGGCACGGGCCGCGACCGCGTCCGGCACCCCGTGCGCCTCGCCGCCGAACACCCACGCGACCGGGCCGGCGAGCACGGCGTCGGCGGCGGGGTCGTGCAGGTCGAGCTCGCCGTGGCCGTCGGCGACGAGGAGCGTCAGCCCCGCCGCGGAGCAGGCGTCGAGCACGGCCCCGGCGTCGCGGTCGCGGGCCAGGGGCAGGTGGAAGACGCTGCCGGTGGACGCGCGCACGGCCTTGCCGTTGTGCGGGTCGACGGTGTCGCCGGCCAGCAGCACGGCGTCGGCGCCCGCCGCGTCGGCCACGCGGATGACGGTGCCGGCGTTGCCCGGGTCGGCGATGCCCGCGCACACCGCGACCAGCCGTGGGGTGCCGCGCAGCGCGTCGGCGACGGGGACGTCGAGCAGCGAGCAGACGGCGACGATCCCCTGCGGGGTGACGGTGTCGGACAGCGATTCCGCGGCCCGCTCGTCGACGACCGTGATCCGGTCCGGGCCGTCGAGCAGGTCGGGGTGGCGGGCGGCGGCCTCGTCGGTGACGAACAGCTCGTGCACCGCTGCGGAGTCGAGGGCCTCGCGGACGGCCTGCGCCCCCTCCACGAGGAACCGCCCGGCCCGATCGCGCCCGGCGCGCCGCAGCAGCTTGCGGGCTGCGACGACGCGGGGGGTGCGTTCGGTGCCGGGCGGTGTGCCCGTCGGACGGCTCAGGCCGCCGTCTCCTTCTTGCCGTCCTGCGCCGGGACGTGCGCGCGGGCGATCTCGACCAGCGCGGCGAACGCGGCCGGGTCGCTGATGGCGATCTCGGAGAGGATCTTGCGGTCGACCTCGACGCCCGAGAGCGTGATGCCCTGCATGAACCGGTTGTAGGTCATGCCGTTGGCGCGGGCCGCGGCGTTGATGCGGGTGATCCAGAGCTTGCGGAACTCGCCCTTCTTCGCGCGACGGTCGCGGTAGGCGTAGTTCAGCGAGTGGAGCATCTGCTCCTTCGCCTTGCGGTAGAGCCGCGAACGCTGACCGCGGTAACCGCTCGCGAGCTCCAGGGTGCTGCGACGCTTCTTCTGAGCGTTCACCGCGCGCTTCACGCGTGCCATGGTGATTCCTTACGTATGGGGGGTGGGGGAGGTCAGCGGCCGAGCATGGTGTTGACGCGCTTGGTGTCGGCCTTGGCGACCTCGACGACACCGGAGAGGTCGCGCGTCTCCTTGCTCGACTTCACCTCGAGGCGGTGGCGCAGACCGGCCTGCTGGCGCATGAGCTTGCCGCCGCCGGTCACCTTGACCCGCTTGGCGATGCCGCTGTGCGTCTTGTTCTTCGGGTTCTTGCCGTGGTTCCGGGCCTTCTTGGGCATGGTGGTTCCTACTCCAGTGCTGGGGAGCGGGCAGGCCGTCAGGCCTGGTCCGCTTCGGCCTCGGGGGCCTGCTCCGGCTGCTCGGCGGCAGCGGGGCGGGCACGCGGGGCCGGCTTCTTGGTCGGTCCGATCACCATCGTCATGTTGCGACCGTCCTGCTTCGGGGACGCCTCGACCACACCCAGGTCCGCCACGTCCTCCGCGAGGCGCTGCAGCAGCCGGAACCCGAGCTCGGGCCGGGACTGCTCGCGCCCACGGAACATGATCGTGACCTTGACCTTGTTGCCGCCTTCGAGGAAGCGCCGGACGTGCCCGCGCTTCGTCTCGTAGTCGTGCTTGTCGATCTTCGGTCGGAGCTTCTGCTCCTTGATCGTGGTGAGCTGCTGGTTGCGGCGGGACTCCCGGGCCTTCTGCGCGGACTCGTACTTGAACTTGCCGTAGTCCATGAGCTTGCAGACGGGCGGGCGGGCCTGGGCCGCGACCTCGACGAGGTCGAGCTCGGCCTCCTGCGCCAGCCGCAGGGCGTCCTCGATACGCACGATGCCGACCTGTTCCCCGTTCGGCCCGACCAACCGGACCTCGGGAACGCGGATTCGGTCGTTGATGCGCGTCTCTGTGCTGATGGGGTCTCCTCGTATCGACGTCGTGTGGAGCGACGGAGCGGAGACCCGGCAACGATCACGGGCGGACGAGTACGCGACTCGTCGCCGGACCGGACCCGAACACCCTGGGGTGGGCGGGTGGGAGCGGGGCTCCACTTGATCGCCCTGACGCAGGATACGAACGCGCGACAGGGTGGTCGCATTCCGCAGCGTAACAGCCCCTCAACGGGCCGGTCGACCGGCCGTCATCCGGCGGGCCAGGCCCACCGCCGCCCGGTCCCCCAGCGCCGCCCCCCGGGCGTGGGCGGCGTCGGCGCCGGCCCCGAGCGCGGCGCGGGCGGCGTCCTGCACCGCCCGCAGCCGTGCCGCGTCGGCACCGTACTCCGGGCTCGCGCGCGGGCTGGCCCGCGACGCCCCGAGCAGCACCATCGCGTCGTGGTGGCGGTCGCGCCGCGACAGTGTCTCGACCAGGGCGCGGACCGCGCTCCACAGCTGGGTCCAGGCCCCCATCCCGAGCCAGGCGTCGAGCAGCGGCCCGAACCGTTCCGGCGCCGGATCCTCCGTGCGGGCCGCGGTGGTGAGCAGGGTGTGCCGGGCGACGCCCGCGACGAACGCGGCGTCGATCTCCTCGGCCAGGGCCACCGCCCGCTCCAGGTGCGCCGCGGCGCCCGGCAGGCCCGCCTCGGCGAGCCGCTCCCCCTGCGTGTACTCCGCCCAGGCCATGGCCACGACCGAGCCCGACCGCGCGGCCACCGCCGTGCAGGCGTCCGCATGCCGGGCGGCGGCGTCCCGGTCACCGGCGTAGGCGCTGATCACCGCGAGGTCGCAGTACCCCATGACCAGCGTCGGGTCGTCCTCCGCGGCCGTGGCCAGCTCGACGCACCGCTGCGCGTGCCGCAGGGCCACGTCCAGGTCGCCGGTGAACATCACCGCGTTGGCCAGCGCCTCGTGCGCCTCCCGACCCAGCAGCGGGTCGCCGAGGTGGCCCGCGAGGGCCAGCGCGCGTTCGCAGCGCTCGCGGGCGCCGTCGAGGTCGCCGCGCTGCCAGCGCGGGACGGCGGTCAGCGCGAGGAGGCGCGGCACCAGCGGATGGGTGCCGTCCCCGACGGCGTCGAGCGCGTCGTCGGCGAGGCGGACGAGGTCGGCCCGGGCGCGCCGGTGCCCCAGCTCCGCGCAGACCATGGCGAGCCGCAGCAGGTCCTCGGTCGGTCCGGCCGCGCACAGCCACTCGTGCGCCCGGCCGACGTCGGCGAGGTGGGCGTCGAACCGGCGGACGGCGGCGGCCTCGTCGGGGCGGGAACGGGCGGCCAGGGTGTCGACGGCCAGCGCCACCGCCCAGGCGGCGTGCCGCGTCCGCAACGCCGCCCGCTCCGGGTCGGTGGCCAGCCGGGACCGGCCGAAGGCCCGCAGGGTCTCCAGCATCCCGAACGTCACCGGGTCGCCGTCGCGGCGCCGCACCAGCGACCGGTCGACGAGGTCGGGCAGCGCCCGCGCGTCCCCGCACACCGCGCTCACCGCCGCGGGTTCGACGGCACCCGCGAACACCCCCATGCGGACGAACAGCGCGCGCTCCCCGTCGTCGAGCAGGCCGAAGGACCACTCGACGACGTCGCGCAGCGACCGGTGCCGCCGCGGCGCGGTGCGGCGGCCGCGGCCCAGCGCGTCGAGCGGGTCGTCGAGCGCGTCGACGAGACCGGCCAGCCCGACGGCGCGCACGCGGGCCGCGGCCAGCTCCAGGGCCAGCGGCAGGCCGTCGAGCCGGGCGCAGACGACGGCGACCTGTGCCGGATCGGGCACCGCGGACGGGTCGGCCGCGCGGATCCGGTCGGTCAGCAGGGCCGCGGCCGGCGCCGCCGCGAGCGGGACCACCGGCAGGACGTGCTCGCCGTCGGCGCGCAGCGGCTCGCGGCTGGTGACCAGCACCACGATCCCCGGCGCCCCGGCCACCACCTCCTCGACGAGCGCGGCGACGGCGTCGGCCACGTGCTCGGCGTTGTCGAGGACGAGCAGCTGCCTGCGGACCGCCAGCACCTCCACGACCCGGGCCGCCGGCCGGTCGGTCGCGGCCAGCCGCAGCGCCGCCGCGACGACGCCGGTCACCGAGTCCGGGCCGGCCGGGACCAGGTCGACGACGAGCGCGCCGTCGTCGAACCGGTCGGCGGCGGCCGCGGCGACGTGGCGCGCGAGCCGCGTCTTGCCCACCCCGCCCGGCCCGCACAGCGTGACGACGCGGTGCTCGGCCAGCATCGCGGCGGCCTGGGCCAGCTCGGCGTCACGGCCGAGGAAGGCGCTCACCGGCAGCGCCGGACGGGCGGGCGACCCGGCCCGCAGCAGGCGTTCGTGCAGGTGGCCGAGCTCGGTCGCCGGCTCCGTGCCGAGCTGCTCGGCGAGGTCGGCCCGCAGCCGGGCGTAGGCCCGCAACGCCTCCGCGGGACGCCCGGCGGCGGCCAGGGCCCGCATCAGGACGGCGGCCGTGCCCTCCCGCAGCGGGTCCTCGGCCAGCAGCGCCGCGGCGGCCGACGCGGCGTCGTCGGCCCGGCCCGCGGCCAGCCACGCCTCGGCGCGCCGCTGCCGCGCGGCCGCGTGCAGGGCGTCGAGCCGGGCACCCTCGGGGCCGGGGTCGTCGAGCTCGGCGAAGGGCCGTCCCCGCCACAGGGCCAGCGCCTCGTCGAGGGGGCCCGCGGGCGGCCCGTCCCCCGCCAGCAGCCGGGCGAACAGGTCGGCGTCGGTCGGGCCGTCCAGCCGGTAGCTGCGCGCCCCGGTCGAGATGCGGACGCCGGCGGGCAGCACCCGGCGCAGCCGCGCGACCAGGGTCTGCAGCGCCCCGTCCGGGTCGGCGGGCCGGTCGTCGCCCCAGACCAGCTCGGCGAGGGCGTCCACCCCGGCGTCGGCGCCGGCGTGGCGGGCGAGCGCGGTGAGCAGCCGGCGCTGGCGCCCGCTGCCGATCGGGACCGGGCGGCCGTCGGGGTCGCGGACGAGCAGCGGCCCGAGCACCCCGACCACCGTCGCGTCCACGCCGGACATCATGGCCGTCGCGACAGCGCGGTGACAGCCACCCGACAGCACCGCTTCGTAGCGTCCCGCCCATGACGACATCCACCGTGACCACCCCCACCGCCGAGCAGTTCGGCGAGCGCCTCTTCGGAGCGGTGCTCGGCGCCCAGTTCGCCCAGGCCGCCTACCTCGGCGACCGCCTGGGCTGGTACCGCGCGCTGGCCGCCGACGGCCCGCTCACCCCGGCCGAGCTGGCCGCCCGCACCGCCACCGCCGAGCGCTACGCCCGCGAGTGGTGCGAGCACCAGGCCGTGTGCGGTGTGCTGCTGGTCGAGGACGGGCGGTTCACGTTGCCGCCGGGCCCGGCCGAGGTGCTGACCGACGAGCTGAGCACGGCGTTCGTGATGCCGCTGGCCCGCATGGCCGTCGGCTTCGGCCGGCAGGTCGACGCCCTCGTCGCCGCCTACCGCTCGGGCGGCGGCGTGCACTGGGACGACTTCGGCACCGACGCCCGCGAGGGCCAGGCCGCCGCCAACCGTCCGCTGTTCCTGGGCCCGGTCGCGCGCGAGTACCTGCCCTCGGTGCCCGACGTCGCCCGCGTGCTCGACGGCGGCGGGCGGGTCGCCGACATCGGCTGCGGCTACGGGTGGTCGGCGATCGGGCTGGCGCTCGCGCACCCCGGCGTGACCGTCGACGGCTACGACCTCGACGGGCCGTCGGTCGAGGCGGCCCGGCGCAACGCCGTCGAGGCCGGGGTCGCCGACCGCGTGCGCTTCCACCTCGCCGACGCCGGGACCGCGACCGGCACCTACGACGTGGTCGTGGCGTTCGAGTGCATCCACGACCTCCCCGACCCGGTCGGCGTGCTCGCCGCGATGCGGCGCCTGTCCGGCGACCGCGGCGTCGTCGTCGTGATGGACGAGCGGGTGGCCGAGGAGTTCACCGCCCCCGGCGACGAGGTGGAGCAGCTGATGTACGGCTACAGCCTGATGTGCTGCCTGCCCGACGGCATGGCGCACGCGGGATCGGTTGGGACCGGCACCGTGATGCGGCCCGACACGCTGCGCCGCTACGCCCGCGACGCCGGGTTCGACGGCGCCGAGGTCCTGCCGATCGAGGACGCGTTCTTCCGCTTCTACCGGCTGGCGTGACTCAGGCGCCCTCGGCCAGCCAGTGGCGCAGCGCCGCGGTCCCGACCGAGCAGAAGCCGGTCGCGGGCGAGCCGTAGTAGTGGTGCAGGTCCGAGTGCAGGGTGAGCGGCAACCGGCGGTGGCGCAGGTAGGTCAGCACCCGCCGGTCGACCATGCCCACGACGTGGGTGCAGCCGTGCTCGTCGGCCACCCGGGCGGCCACCCCCAGCATCCGCTCGAACAGGCGGCGGTTGCGGAACCGGGAGCGGACGGCCGCGGTGAGCACGTCCAGCAGCACCGCCGGCCCGTCGTCCGCCAGGTCGGCCTCGGGTGTGGCGTCGAACGGGGGCGCGACGGCGTCCTCCAGGCTCAGCGACATCCGCGGCCCGGGCAGCCCGAGCCGCATCATCCCGGCCCAGCCGTCGTCGTGGGCGAGCACGATCTGGGTCTGCGGGCGGTGGTCGGAGTAGTAGGAGCGCAGGTCGTCGGCCGACTCGCCGAACGTGGCGCGGAAGACCCCGGCCTCGATGCGCTCGGCCACCCCCAACGCCTCCGGGAACGGCGGGGCGGTGGCCGGGAAGGCGATGCAGGAGACCGGCCGTCGCACCATGCCCAGACCACCCGTCCAGCGGACCCGGCCGGAACCGGTGCGCCCGCCCCGAACGAGCGCCCCCATTGGTAACACCGTTATCGTGTCCGATCCATCACTGAGCGTGATGTTGCTCCGAACGCCGACCCCCGCCGCGCGAACACTGCGCCGAACGGCCGTACACCGGACGCCGGACGCCGCGGCATGCCTGCTCCCGCGGGCCGGATGGGCCGTCCGGCGTCTGGTCAGCGGGCGGCTGCGGGCCTACGGTCGCCCTCCCCACCCGCGGGGAGCGCGGGACGGAGCGGAGGGCAGGCCGATGGACATCAGGGAGCTCAGCGAACGGGGACAGGACGCCTGAAACGCCCGGGACGAGGAGGGGTTCGTCGCCCTCTACACCGCCGACCACGAGGTGGTGGCGCCAGGCTTCACCGGCAAGGGCCACCAGGGCGTGCGCGACTTCTGGGCGCTGTGGAACGGCGCCTTCCCCGACAACCGGATCGCCTACCGGACGTTGCTGGTGGACGGCACGCAGGCGGCCCAGCTCGCGACGTTCCAGGGCACCCACACCGGGCCGCTGATGGCCCCCGACGGCTCCGCCATCCCGCCGACCGGCCGCGCCGTGACCACCACCTACACGCTGTTCTCGACCATGCAGGACGACAAGGTGGCCCGCTCGGAGTTCGTCTTCGACCAGATGGACCTGCTCGGACAGCTCGGGCTGCTGCCGGGCTGACCGACCCGGCCGCCGTCGCGCGTCTCAGCGCGCGGCGGCGGCCTTCCGGCGCCGGGCCGGCGCCTTGCGGGCCGTCTCCGGCGTGACGAGCCCCTGCAGGAACTGGCCGGTGTAGCTGGTGGGGTGGGCGGCGATCTGCTCCGGGGTGCCCTGCGCCACGACGGTGCCGCCGCCGGAGCCGCCCTCCGGGCCCATGTCGATGACCCAGTCGCTGGTCTTGATGACGTCGAGGTTGTGCTCGATGACCAGCACCGAGTTGCCCTTGTCGACCAGCCCGTTGATGACGAGCAGCAGCTTGCGGATGTCCTCGAAGTGCAGGCCGGTGGTGGGCTCGTCGAGGATGTAGATCGTGCGGCCGTTGGACCGCTTCTGCAGCTCCGAGGCCAGCTTGACGCGCTGCGCCTCGCCGCCGGACAGCGTGGGCGCGGGCTGCCCGAGCCGCACGTACCCGAGCCCGACGTCGACCAGCGTGCGCAGGTAACGGCTGATCGAGGTGATCGGGGCGAAGAACTCCGCGCCCTCCTCGATCGGCATGTCGAGCACGTCGGCCACGGTCTTGCCCTTGTAGTGCACCTCGAGCGTCTCGCGGTTGTAGCGCGCGCCCTTGCAGACCTCGCACGGCACGTAGACGTCGGGCAGGAAGTTCATCTCGATCTTGATCGTGCCGTCGCCGGAGCACGCCTCGCAGCGCCCGCCCTTGACGTTGAACGAGAACCGGCCGGGCTGGTAGCCGCGGACCTTGGCCTCGGTGGTGGAGGCGAACAGCTTGCGCACCTGGTCCCACACGCCGGTGTAGGTGGCGGGGTTGGAGCGCGGGGTGCGGCCGATCGGGCTCTGGTCGACCCGCACGAGCTTGTCGAGCTCGTCGAGCCCGGTGATCCGGGTGTGCCGGCCGGGGACCTGGCGGGCGCCGTTGAGCTTGTTGGCCAGCACCGTGGCGAGGATGTCGTTGACCAGCGTGGACTTGCCCGACCCGGACACCCCGGTGATCGAGACGAGCGCCCCGAGCGGGATGTCGACGTCGATGCCGCGCAGGTTGTGCTCGCGCGCGCCGACGATCGTGAGCTTGCGCTTCGGGTCGATCGCGCGGCGCTCCGCCGGCACCGGGATCGAGCGCCGCCCGGACAGGTACGCGCCGGTGAGCGAGGTGTCGTGCGACTCCAGCCCGTCGACGGGGCCGCTGTAGACGATGTGGCCGCCGTGCTCCCCCGCCCCCGGGCCGATGTCGACGGCCCAGTCCGACGCGCGGATGGTGTCCTCGTCGTGCTCGACGACGATCAGCGTGTTGCCCAGGTCGCGCAGCCGCACCAGGGTCTGGATCAGGCGGCGGTTGTCGCGCTGGTGCAGGCCGATCGACGGCTCGTCGAGGACGTAGAGCACCCCGACCAGGCCGGACCCGATCTGCGTCGCCAGCCGGATGCGCTGCGCCTCGCCGCCGGACAGCGACCCCGCGGCGCGCGAGAGCGAGAGGTAGTGCAGCCCCACGTCGAGCAGGAACCCGAGCCGGGCCTGCACCTCCTTGAGGATGGAGCCCGCGATGATCGTCTGGCGCTGGTCGAGGACCATGCCGCCGAGGAACTCGGAGCACTCGGCCACCGACATCGCGGAGATCTCGGCGATCGAGCGCTCGCCGCGGTCGCGGTGGGTGAGCGTGACGGCGAGGACCTCGGGCCGCAGCCGGGCACCCTTGCAGACCGGGCACGGCACGTCGCGCATGTAGCCCTCGTAGCGCTCGCGCTGCGAGTCGGACTCCGTCTGGTCGAGCCGGCGCTCCAGGAACGGGATGACGCCCTCGTAGCTGGCGTAGTACGAGCGCTCGCGGCCGTAGCGGTTGCGGTAGCGCACGTGCACCTGGTCGTCGCTGCCGTGCAGCACGGCCTTCTGCTCGGCGGCCGACAGCTTGCGCCACGGGGTGTCCATCCGGAACCCGATCGCGCTCGCCAGCCCCTCCAGCAGCCGCCCGAAGTACTCCGCGGACTGCCCGCCCGACCACGGCGCGATGGCCCCGCCGGCGAGGCTCGCGTCGGGGTCGGGGATGACCAGCTCCGGGTCGACCTCCTTCTTGATCCCGATGCCGCTGCACTCCGGGCAGGCGCCGTACGGGGAGTTGAAGGAGAAGGTGCGCGGCTCCAGCTCGTCGAGGGCGAGCGGGTGCCCGTTGGGGCACGACATCCGCTCGGAGAAGCGGACCTCGCGGTGCGGGTCGTTCTCCGGCAGGTCGACGAAGTCGAGCACGATCAGCCCGCCGGCCAGCCGCAGCGCCGTCTCGACGGAGTCGGTGAGCCGCTGCTTGGCCGAGCCCTTGACCGCCAGCCGGTCGACCACGACGGAGATGTCGTGCTTCTCCTGCTTCTTCAGCTTCGGCGGGGCGGTGAGCTGGTGCACCGTGCCGTCGACCAGCACGCGCGAGTAGCCCTGCGTCTGGAGCTGGTCGAACAGGTCGACGAACTCGCCCTTGCGGGTGCGCACGACGGGCGCGAGCACCTGGAACCGCGCGCCCTCCTCCATCGCGAGGACCTGGTCGACGATCTGCTGCGGCGTCTGCTTCTCGATGACGTGCCCGCAGACGGGGCAGTGCGGGACGCCGGCGCGGGCGTAGAGCAGGCGCAGGTAGTCGTAGACCTCGGTGATCGTGCCGACGGTGGAGCGCGGGTTGCGGTTGGTGGACTTCTGGTCGATCGAGACCGCGGGCGAGAGCCCCTCGATGAAGTCGACGTCGGGCTTGTCCATCTGGCCGAGGAACTGGCGCGCATACGCCGAGAGCGACTCGACGTAGCGGCGCTGGCCCTCGGCGAAGATGGTGTCGAACGCCAGGCTGGACTTGCCGGAGCCGGACAGCCCGGTGAACACGACCATGCTGTCGCGCGGCAGGTCGAGGTCGACGCCGCGCAGGTTGTGCTCGCGGGCGCCGCGCACGATCAGTCGATCCGCCACGGAAGGGCCTCCTGTGTGCCGGGGAGGGGCGAAGCGGCGGTGCTCTCGCCGGTCCACCCCATGCTAGGCAGGCCCACCGACAACCACGCGCCGACGCCGAGGATCGCACAGACGTTCGACGGCCGGTGCCGCCGCACCCCGCTCCCCCGCGGAAGCCCAGGTCACCCCGGCCGCGCCCGGCGTCCGGGGTGATCGACACCGGTCGCCCGCCGCCCGGGCCGCCGCAGCACCCGACGCCGACCGGTCGTCGCGCTGCGCCGGACGGCCCACCCGGGGTGTCCACGGACGGGCCGCGGTCAGCGCAGGGCGGGTGCGTCCCACCAGACCACGCCGTCCCCGACGTCCTCCACCTCCAGATCGGTGGCCGCGAGCAGGCGCAGGTACGCCGTCACCCCCGGCGCCAGGACGCGGCGCTGGTCCTCGTCGGGCCCGGCGACCACGATCTGGCCGGTCGTCCCGCCCTCCGCCGGGTCGGTGTCGACGACGAGCACGTTCCCGCCGCCGTCCTCGGCCAGCGGCCACCAGCCGGGCAGCCAGTACTCCTTGCGGACCGGGTCGCCCGGTCGCACCGTGATGTGCTCGGCGTGGTCGGCCATCCCGTCCGGGCCCTCCGCCCGGAGCAGGTCGTCCCATCCGCCCCAGACCACGGCCGCGTCGGCGACCGGGAGGAAGCGGTACTGCGGGAACACCTGCGGCGCCCGCGGGGAGCGGCCCTGGCCGTCGGCGAGGGCGTAGAGCGCGAGCAGGTCGGCCGGGAACCGGATCCCCGTCCGGGACTGCGCCTGCGCGAGCTCGGCGGGATCGGCGGGCGGGCGCAGCTCGGGCGCGGGATCGAACCCGGCGGCGGTGAGGGTGGCGGTCCAGCTGGTCCAGGCGGCGTTGAGGTCGTCCACGCCCCCACCCTCGCGCACCGGCCCGGGAGCCCGCCCGGGCTACCCTGCGCCCGTGGGAGAGCCGAACGTCTGGTCCACCGCCCGTCTCCCCGACGGCGACGGGCGCACCGCCGATCTCGACGTCAACGGGTACGGGCTGAGCTGCGACATCCCGGTCGACGCCGGCGCCGAGCCGGCGGGCGTCACGCCGTTCGGGCTGCTCGCGGCCTCGCTGTCGTCGTGCACGGTGATGTCGGTGCGCAGCTTCCTGGTGCGCTGGCGGGTCCCGCCGGGCGAGGTGCACGTCCGGGTGGCCGTGCAGGGCGGGCCGAGCCCGGTGCTGGTGCGGACGGTCACCGTCGACGCCGTCGTGGAGCCGGACCTGCGCGAGCAGCTCTCCGCCGAGGTCGACAACACCCCGGTCACCCGCCTGCTGCGCGACGCCGTCCCGATCCGCACGGTGCTGCGCACCGGCTGAGTCAGCGCACGTACCCGGCCCGGGTGTCGTCGACGATCAGCGGCCGGTCCAGCGTGGACGGCTCCAGCTCCAGGCGCGGCCGGTCGCGCGGGAACACCGCCGCCGCGGCGAGCCCCGGCCCGTCGAGGAAGCGCAGCGCCGGGGCCCGCGGCGACAGCGCGAGCGGCGGCGGCCCGCCGACCTGGGCGAGCGTGAACCCCCAGTCGCCGAAGCTGGGCACGTGCACGTGGTACGGGGTGACGCCGAGCCCCGCGGACGCGACCGTCGACACCGTCCGCCAGTAGGCCTGCGGCGTGGAGTACGGGCTGCCCGACTGCACCACGAGCTGCCCGCCCGGGGCCAGCACCCGCGCGACGAGCCCGTAGAACTCGGTGGAGTACAGCCGCCCGAGCACGGGGGTGTCGGGGTCGGGCAGGTCGACGATCACGGCGTCGAAGGTGCCGGGCAGTGCCTCGCGCAGCCAGCGGAACCCGTCGTCGACGACGAGCCGGACGCGCGGGTCGTCCAGGGCGTGGTCGTTGAGGTCGGCGAGCCGGGTGCGGGCCAGGTCGAGCACGGCCGGGTCCAGCTCGACCTGCACGACCTCCGTCACCGACGGGTGCCGCAGCAGCTCCCGGGCCGCGAGGCCGTCGCCCCCGCCGAGCACGAGCACCCGTCCCGGGTCGCGGGACAGCACCGGGTGCACGAGCGCCTCAGTGTAGCGGTGCTCGTCGACGCTGGAGAACTGCAGGTCGCCGTCGAGGTACAGGCGCAGGTCGGGACCCCGCTCGGTGAGCACGATCTGCTGGTAGGCCGAGGTCAGGTCGGCGACGACCGGGTCGGCGTAGAGCCGCTGCCGCGACGTCTCGACGATGTCCTGGGCCTGCACCAGCAGCACGGCGAGCCCGGTGGCGGCGAGCAGCAGCGCCGCGGTGGCGACGGCCCGCGACCGCACCCCCAGCCGGTCGCGCAGCACGAACACGGCGACGACCGCCGCGGCCACGAGGTTGACCATCCCGGTGACCGCCGACCCCCGGATCTGCCCGACCAGGGGCAGCAGCACGAACGGCCAGGCCAGCCCGCCGACCAGCGCGCCCGCGTAGTCGGCGGCGTTGAGGTCGGCCACCAGCCGCCCGGCGGAGCGGCCGTCGCCCGCGAGCAGCGTCATCAGCAGCGGCACCTCGGCCCCGACCAGCACGCCGATCACGGCGGTGGCCAGCACCAGCACCGCGCTGCTCGTGCCGTGGAAGGAGAAGGCGACGTAGAGGGCGGTGGCCGAGAGCCCGCCGACCACCCCGAGCACGATCTCGATCGCCACGAACGCCGGGGCCGCGTGCGCCAGCAGCGGCTTGGCCGCCAGCGCCCCGACGCCCAGCGCGGCGACGAACCCGGCCACGATCAGCGAGGTGACCGCGATCCCACCGCCCGCGAGGGTGACGGCGAGGGTGAGCAGGACCAGCTCGTAGACCAGCCCGCACGCCGCGCACACCGCGACCGCGGCGAGGAGCAGCGGCCGGGCCCGGCGCGGTCCCAGCGGCGGCGCGCCGTCGGGGACGGCGAGCACCGGCGGCGCGGTCACGCCGTCACGACAGGGCCGCCGCGTTCACCGCCCCGATCGCGAGCAGGCTCGACCCCACCGCCCAGGCCGCCCCGCTCATCCGCGACTCGGTGACCAGCGCGCGCAGGTGGCCGGGCACGAACGCGTCGAGCAGCCGCAGCGCCACGCCCTGCAGCACCACGCCGAGCAGGCCGTAGACCAGCGAGTCGACCAGGCCCTGGCCCAGCGAGTCGTCGCTGGTCAGGATGGCCGTGACCACGATCAGCGCGAGCGCGAGGTGGTTGGCCGCGAGCAGGATCGCCGCGTTGGGGTTGCGGTCGGTGTAGACCTGCCGGCGCAGGTTGCCGGGCGTCAGCACGTCGAGGGCGACGAAGCCCAGCGCCAGCACGGCGAAGCCGACGACGAAGTACAGCAGGGTGGCGAGGACGCCCTGGCCGAGCAGGCCGGCGTCCACTGATCCGAACTCCATGGCGAAGATCATCCTCACTTCACGTCGTCGTCGTCGTCATCGGTGGCGGCCGGGGAACCGGGGGTGAACCCCTGGCCGAGGTAGGCGTAGGAGCCGTCGCGGTAGGCGCCGTCGAGGTCCTCGACGCGCACGGTGCTGCCGCCGCTCGCCGGGCTGACCACGACGATGTCGTCGTCGTAGCGCAGGTACTCGCTGCCCGCGTCGCTCGCCTGCGCCGCGGGCCGCACGGCGCCGGCGATCTGCGAGGTCGCGGCCGCGACGGGGGCGGCGGCCAGGTAGGTGCTGGTGTCGCCGGACTCGCTCTGCTCGTCGAAGGTGTCGTCGAGGAAGCCGCGCACGTCCGAGCCGGCGCCGCAGCCCGTCAGCAGGGCGAGCGCGACCACCGCCCCGGCGATGCACCGCCGCCTCACGGCGTCCACCTGCTCCGCGTCGTCACGATCACGCCCTCCTCGGGTCCGGGGTAGAGGTGCCAGGTGCGCCAGGTCCAGCCGCCGTCGAGCGCGGACCCGGTGAGTGCGGTGAGCGCCGCCCCGTCCCCGGGGAACGCGCCGCACACCCAGTCGGCGCCGTCGGCACGGGCGCGCAGGTCCGCGGCGGTCGCCGCCAGCTCGGCCGCGGGGACCGTCCGGCTCTCCGACGCCAGCCGGTAGGCCCCGGCCCGGGTGCGGCGCGGCAGGGGCCGCCCCCCGGCGGCGACGGCGTCGCAGGAGACCTGCTCGGTGAGCCGCGCGGGGCCGGCGGTCGCCGTGACGGCGTGCGAGGCCCCGAGCACGCCGAGCACCAGCCGGGCGTCGCCGTGGGTGAGCTCCAGCTCGGCGAGCGTGGGCGGCGCGGGCGCGTCGAGCAGCAGCCCGAGCGCGTCGGCGGCGACGTCGCGCGGCAGCACCCGGAGGCGGTGCAGCGTCATCGGATCCTCCATGATCATGCGGCTCCGGGACCGTACCGGTTGCCGCGGTGATCGTCACCCGTCCGATATCGCCCCGGAACCGTAGTTCCACCACTCCGTGACGGGTGGGAGCACGACCCCCGTCCGGCCTACCGCCCGCCGGCCGCCATGCCGCCCCCGGGGCGGTGATGGTCGTCGGCGGCGCGCTGGTGCTGCTGCTCCCGGCGTCGCTGGTCGACGACCGCGCCCTGGGCATCGACGCGGACGCACCGCGCTGACGGCCCCGCTCAGGCCACCCCGAGCAGCCGCTGCGCGGTGTCCGGGTCGCGCCGGAAGTCGGCGGTCGGGACGCGGTGCACGATCTCGCCGCGGGCCATCACCGCCACCTCGTCGGCGACGCCGAACGCGAGGTGCAGGTCCTGCTCGACGAGCAGCACGGCCACGCCCTCGGCGCGCATCGTCGTGATCACCCCGCCGATCTGCTCGACGATCGCGGGCGCGAGGCCGTCGGACGGCTCGTCGAGCAGCACCAGCCGCGGGTTCGTCAGCAGGGCGCGGGCGACGGCGAGCATCTGCTGCTCCCCGCCGGAGAGCTGCCCGGCGAGCTGCCTGCGCCGCTCCTTCAGCCGGGGCAGGAGGTCGAGGATGCCGTCGACGGTCCAGGTCGCGCTGTGCCGATGTCCGGGCCGCGACCGGGACGACAGCGACAGGTGCTCCCCCACCGTCAGCGTCGACCACACCCGCCGCCCCTGCGCCACGAGCGCCACCCCCGCCTTCGCGATCACGTCGGCGCGGCGCCCCGCGAGCTCCACCCCGTCGACGGTGATCGAGCCCGAGGTGACGGGCACGAGCCCGGCGAGCGTCATGACCAGCGTCGACTTGCCGGCGCCGTTGCGCCCGAGCAGCGCCAGCGTCGCCCCGGCGTCGAGGTCGAGGTCGACGCCGGACAGCACGGTGCTGCGGTCGTAGCCGGACACCAGGTCCCGCACGGAGAGGAACGTCATCGGGTGAACAGCTCCTCGCGGCGACCCGCGCCGAGGTAGGCCTCGCGGACGGCGTCGCTCGCCCGCACGTCGGCCGGGGTGCCCGACAGCAGCACCCGGCCCAGGTGCAGCACGGTGACGGAGTCGGCGAGGGCGAACACCAGGTCCAGGTCGTGCTCGACGAACAGCACGGTGATCTCCGCAGGCAGCCCGGAGAGCAGCTCGACGAGCCGGGACCGCTCGGCGGGCGACATGCCCGCGGCGGGCTCGTCGAGCAGGAGCAGCGACGGCCGGCAGGCCAGCGCGAGCGCGACCTCCAGCTGCTTGCGCTCGCCGTGCGACAGCGACGGCACGCCCGCGTCGCCGCGGCCGGACAGCCCGACGTCGGCGAGCAGCTCCTCGGCCCGCTCGCGCAGCCCCGGCTCGCGGCGCGGCCACGGCCGGATCGCGCCGCCCGGGCCGTGGCGGCGCAGCGCGAGGGTGAGCGTCTCCACCGCCGTCATCGAGGAGAACAGGCTGGAGTGCTGCAGCGTCTGGCTCATCCCCAGCCGGCTGCGCCTCACCTCGGACAGACCGGTGACGTCACGGCCGGCGAGCTCGACCCGGCCGGTCTCGGCCGTCATCGTGCCGGTGACCAGCTTGAACAGCGTCGACTTGCCGGCCCCGTTCGGGCCGATCAGCGCGTGCCGCGCCCCGGGCTCGACCACCAGGTCGACCGCGTCGACGGCCCGCAGCGCACCGAAGGACCGGCCGACCCCGGTGCACGTGAGCGCGCTCATCGCGTCCTCCCCAGCAACCCGGCCGCCCCGCGCGGCAGCAGGTAGACGACGACCACGAACACGATCCCCAGCACCAGCGGGCCGTGCCCGTCCAGCGTCGGCCCCAGCGCGTCGCGGACGACGACCACGAGCGCCGCGCCCAGGCACGCCCCCCACAGCGACCCCGCGCCGCCGATGACCACGGCGAGCAGCATCAGCGAGGAGATGAGGAACCCGACGTCGGCGGTGGACACCAGCCGCTGCTGCGCCACGAGCAGCGACCCCGCCATCCCCGCCACCCCGCCGGCCAGCACGAACACCGCGTACTTGTACAGCGAGGTGGAGTAGCCGAGCGCGCGCATCCGCGGCTCGTTGTCGCGGATGCCGCGCAGCGCGTCGCCGAACGGGGACCGGGCCACGACCCAGACCAGCGCGAAGCCGAGCACGAACACCAGCAGCACGTACCAGTGGGTGAACCCGGCGTTGGCCAGCGGCTCCCCGCCCACCCGCACCGCGGGTACGCCGGTCAGGCCGTTCGCGCCGCCGGTCACCGACTCCCAGGAGTTGGCGACCTGCCCGACCAGCTCGCCGATGGCCAGCGTCAGCATGAGGAAGAAGACCCCGGCCGAGCGGACGGTGATCCAGCCGGTCAGCGCGGCCGCGAGCGCGCCGACGCCCGCACCGACGAGGAGCGGGACCGGGGCCTGCGCGGTGACGTGGATCGACACCCACCCCGCCGCGTACGCCCCGGAGCCGAAGTAGGCGGCGTGCCCGAGCGAGGGCAGCCCGGTGACGCCGACGAGCAGGTCCAGGCTCACCGCGAACAGCGCGAACACCAGCACGCGGCTCAGCGTGGAGGTGGCGAACGGGGCCAGGAACAGCGGTGCCGCGGCCAGCACGACGAGCACGGCGACGGCGACGTACCGGCCGTACGCGCGCCCGGTCCCGCCCGGGGCGGTCGCGGGTGCGGGGGGTCCGGCCGCGCCCGGCTCGGTGCGCGGGGCCTGCTGATCGGCCGTCACCGCGCCACCGCCCGCGTCCCGAACAGCCCCTGCGGCCGCAGCACCAGCACCAGCGCCAGCGCGCCGAACAGCACGAACGAGGCGAAGTCCGGCAGCAGCACGCGCCCGACGGTGTCGATCTGCCCGATCACCAGCGCCCCCACCAGCGCGCCGCGCACCGACCCGAGCCCGCCGATCACGACGACGACCAGCGCGAGGATCAGCACGGTGGCGTCGAGGCCGGGGCGGGCGCCGTAGATCGGCCCGCCCAGCACGCCCGCGACCGTCGCCAGCACCGACCCGACCGCGAACACCGCCCCCTTGACCAGCCGGTTGTCGATCCCGAGCGTCGCCACCATCTCGCGGTCGGCGACGGTGGCCCGGACCAGCGCGCCGACCCGCGTCCGGTCGACGACCAGGTAGACGGCGAGCGCGAGCACCGCCCCGATGACGATGATCAGCAGCCGGTAGGTCGGGTACACCGCGCCGAGCACCGAGACCGAGCCGTCGAGCCCGGGCGGGGCCGCGGCCGACAGCGGGTCGTCGCCGAACACGATGATCAGCAGCTCCGCCGCGATGAGGGCGACGCCGAGCGTGAGCAGCGCCTGGTCGAGGTGCGAGCGCTTGCGCAGCGGCTCGGTCATCAGCGACAGCAGCACGCCGGCGGCCAGCCCGCCGACCGCGGCGAGCCCGAGCGCGCCGAGGAACCCGCCCCAGCTGCCCGCGAGCGTCGCGCCGAGGTAGGCCCCGAGCAGGAACAGCGCGCCGTGGGCGAGGTTGAGGACGTCCATCATCCCGAAGACGAGCGAGAGCCCGACCGCGAGGATGAACAGCAGGAACCCGATCGCGACGCCGTTGAGGATGCTGACCAGCACGCGCTCAGCCCGGCTGGCTCTGCTGGCCGAGGTCCTCGACCACCGCGTTGACCAGCGTGCCGCCCGCGTCCTGGACGCTGCGCAGGTAGATGTTCTGGCGCGGGGTCTGGCCGTCGAACTCCCACGTGCCGCGCGGGCTGTCGTCGACGGCGCCGATGCCGCCGAGCGCGGTGGCCAGTGCGTCGCCGTCCAGGGCGGTGGCGGTGGCGAGCGCGCGGTTGAGCACGTTGGCCGCGTCCCAGGTCTGCACGGAGAAGGTGCTCGGCGCCTCGCCGTAGGCGGCCGTGTAGGACTCGACGAACGCGGTGTTGGCCGGGTTGTCGAGCTGGTCGGTGTAGTGCAGCGTCGTCTGCACGCCGAGGGCGGCCTGGCCCTGCTGCGCGAGGACGTTGCCCTCGGTGAGGAAGCCCGAGCCGTAGAGCGGGATCGACGCCGACAGCCCGAACTGCGCGTACTGCTGCACGAAGGTGATCGCCTCGGCGCCGGAGAAGAAGCAGAACGTGGCCTTCGCGCCGGAGCCCTGGATCGTGGAGAGGAAGGGCTGGTAGTCCGACGTGGTGCCGAACGGGCTCTTCGCCTCGCCCGCGATCGTGCCCCCGCCCGCGGTGTAGGCGGCCTTGAAGCCCTCGATGACCTCGGTGCCCGCCGCGTAGTCGGGGGCGATGAGGAACACGCCCTCGGCGAAGCCGGTCTCGGCGAGGTGCGTGCCCATCGCGGCCGCGATCTGCGCGTTGGTGAACGAGGTGCGCCAGATGTAGGGGGTGCGGTCCGGCCCGGTCAGTGCGCCCGCGCCCGCGTTCGTGACGACGAGCAGCTTCTTCGACTCCGTCAGCAGGTCCTTGACGCCCAGCGCGGTGGCCGAGTTGACCAGGCCCACCACGACGTCCACGCCGTCCTGCTGGATGACCCGCTGCACGGCGGGCACGCCGGTCTGCGGGGTCTCCCCCTCGTCGACGGCGACGGTCTCGACGGTGTAGTCGCCGAACCGCCCGCCGTTGGAGTCGAGCCACAGGTTCCAGCCGCGGGTCATGTCCTCGCCCAGCGCCGCGTAGACGCCGGACTGCGGCACGACGAGGCCGACCTTGATCGCGCCGCCGCCCCCGCCCGCGGCCGGTGCCGAGCCGCCGCCCCCGACGCTGCTGCCGCACGCCGAGAGGACGGGAAGGGCGGCCGCGGCCCCGAACAGGCTGAGCAGGCGGCGGCGGGTGAGCGCGGGGTGCTCCATGTCGGGACTCCTCGGTGAGTGACCGGTGGTGCTGGGACGTTCTACAGATGGGGAGCGAACCGGACGGATCGTGTAGTGCTGGCCCGGGCTTGTCAACGGATCGCGTGACGACCGGAACCCGATCGTGACGACCGGCCCCACCCGCCCCGGGACTCCTCCGTCGGCCCTCCGTCCCCGTTACCCTGCCCGGGTGGACGTCCTCGAGAACTACTCCGGTCACACCGATCCCGGCGGCCCCGCGGCCCGCCGCGAGCTCGACGCGCTGACCATCACGAAGCTCTCCGTCGGCCCGATGGACAACAACGCGTTCCTGCTCGTGTGCCGGGCCACCGGCGAGGCGCTGCTGCTCGACGCGGCCAACGACGCCGAGCGGCTCGCCGACCTCATCGGCTCCGGCGACGACCGGCCCGCCCTGCACACGCTGGTCACCTCCCACCGCCACGCCGACCACTGGCAGGCCCTCGGCGCGGTCGCGGGCATGTTCCAGCCGCACCTGATCGCCCACCCGATCGACGCCCCCGAGCTGCCGATCCCGATGGACGAGCTCGTCGAGCACGGCGACACGATCCGGTTCGGGCGCATCGAGCTGGAGGTCATCCACCTGCGCGGGCACACGCAGGGCTCGATCGCACTGCTCTACCGCGGCGCCGACCACCCGCACCTGTTCAGCGCCGACTCCCTGTTCCCCGGCGGGCCCGGCCGCACCTGGTCCGAGCCCGACTTCTGGTCGCTGGTGGCCGACCTCGAGGCCCGCGTGTTCGACGTCCTGCCCGACGACACCTGGGTCTACCCCGGCCACGGCGACGACACGACGCTCGGCAAGGAGCGCCCGTCGATCCCGGACTGGAAGGCCCGGGGCTGGGTCGACGAGAGCTGAGGCGTCCGGCCCGGCCCGGCGGGCCGTCCCCACCACGAACGGCAACAGGTCGGCAACACCGGCGTCATCCGGACTGCGCAGTCTTCCCTTTCCACGGATCGGGAAGGACCCTGCACGGATGGTCTGGGCACGGATGGGTCGGGCGCGCACGGCGCTGAGCGCGGTGGTCGCGTTCGCGCTGCTGGTCGGGGTGTGGGAGCTGGCCAAGGCGGTGCTGCCGGACGCGGGGGTGAGCATCGGGGACACCCGGGTCCTCCCCCGCACCGACGACGCGGCGATGCCGCACGTCTGGACCGTGCTGACGCGGCTCGGCGAGCCCGAGGTGGCCGGGGCGGCGGCGCAGCGGACGGTCGGCGAGGCCGTCGCGGCCGGCTCGCTGTTCACCCTCGGGCTGGCCATGGGCGGGCTCCTGATCGGCGGGGTGCTCGGCGCGGCGCTGGCGCTGGCGATGGCCCGCTCCGGGCTGCTGGAGCGGGCCCTGCTGCCGTGGATCGTGCTGTCGCAGACCGTGCCGCTGATCGCGATCGCGCCGCTCGTCGCCGGGTGGGGCGGGAAGATCGCGATCTTCGGGCAGCCGTGGCAGCCCTGGACCAGCGTCATGGTCATCTCCTCCTACCTGGCGTTCTTCCCGATCGCGGTCGGGATGCTGCGCGGGCTGACCTCCCCCCGGCGCGCCGATGTCGAGCTGTTCCGGTCACTGGCCGCCGGCTGGTGGACGACGCTGGTGCGGCTGCGGCTGCCCGCGTCGGTGCCGCACCTGCTGCCCGCGGTGCGGCTCGCGGCGGCCGCGGCGGTCGTCGGCGCGATCGTCGCCGAGATCTCCACCGGCACCCGCGGCGGCGTGGGCCGGCTGATCATCGAGTACGCGCAGTCGGCCACCGGCGACCCGTCGCGGATGTACACCGCGATCCTCGGCGCCGCCGTGCTCGGGCTCGTCGCCGCCGCGGCCGTCGGGCTGCTGGACCTCGGGCTGCGCCGCTACCGCGGGAGCACCGCGTGAGCGGGCCCGCCGTCGAGCTGGTCGGCGTCGACAAGGTCTTCGGGCCGGTCCACGCCCTGGACGGCATCGAGCTGACGATCGGCGCGGGCGAGTTCGTGTCGCTGATCGGGCCGTCGGGGTGCGGGAAGTCGACGCTGCTGCGCGTCGTCGCCGACCTGGAGCAGCCGAGCGCAGGGACCGTGCGCGTCAGCGGCAAGCCCGCCGCGCAGGCCCGCCTGGACCAGGACTACGGCATCGCGTTCCAGCAGGCCGGGCTGCTGGAGTGGCGCAGCGTCGCGGAGAACGTCGAGCTGCCGCTGCACGTCCACGGCGTGCCGAAGGCGCAGCGCCGGGCGCGGGCGGCGGAGCTGCTGGAGATGGTGGGGCTCACCGAGTTCGCGCGGTCGCGGCCCGGGGAGCTCTCCGGCGGGATGCAGCAGCGCGTCGCGATCGCCCGCGCGCTCGCGCCGGAGCCGTCGCTGCTGCTCATGGACGAGCCCTTCGGCGCCCTGGACGAGATGACCCGCGAGCGGATGCAGGCCGAGCTGCTGCGGATCGCGGGCGAGACCGGCGCCGCGGTGCTGTTCGTGACGCACTCCATCCCGGAGGCCGTGGTGCTGTCGGACCGGGTGGTGATCATGTCGCCGCGGCCGGGACGGATCACCGGGGTCGTCACCGGGCGGCGCCCCGGCGCGAGCCCCGAGCTGGCCCCCGACGACGTGGAGGACGTGCGCGAGTCGGCCGCGTTCTTCACCGCGATCACCGACGTCCGCGAGGCGCTGCGCAAGGGGCACGAGTGAGGACCCGGCTGTGAGGAACTGGCTGCCGCCGCTCGCCTTCGGCGCGGGCGTGCTCGTGCTGTGGCAGGTGCTCGTCACGGCGCTGGCCGTGCCGTCGTTCCTGCTGCCCTCCCCCACCGCGATCGCGGGGCAGGTCGGCGCGCAGTTCGGCGTGATCGTCCCGACGGCGTCGGTGACGGGCGGCAACGCGCTGGCCGGGCTCGTCGCCGGGTTCGTGCTCGGCGTGGCGCTCGCGGTCCTCGCGGCCCGGTCCCGGCTCGTCCAGGAGCTCGCGACACCGGTCGTGCTCGCCGCGAGCGCGGTGCCCATCGTCGCGCTCGCCCCCGTCTTCACGACCCTGTTCGGCTCGACGACCGAGGTGCCGCGGCAGCTCGTCGTGACCGTCGTCGTCGTGGTGCCGGTGTTCGTCTCGACCGCCCGCGGGCTGCGGCAGGTCCAGCCCGTGCACGCCGACCTCATGACGGCGCTCGCCGCCACCCCGTGGCAGGCGTCGCGGTTCGTGCGGCTGCCCGGCGCCGTCCCGTACATCGTCACCGGCCTGCGCCTGGCCGCCCCGGCCGCGGTGATCGCGTCGATCGTCGCGGAGTACTTCGGCGGCCCGCAGAACGGGCTGGGCAGCCGGATCTCCTCGGCCGCGGCGAACACCGCGTACGCGCGGGCGTGGGCGTTCGTCGTCGCGGCGATCGCGCTCGGCCTGCTGTTCCACGTCGCCGGGCTGCTCCTGGAGCGGCTCGCCACCCGAACCCCCCGGTAGAAGGAGAAACCCGTGTTCCGTCGAAGGTTCCTGGCGGTCGCCGCCGCCGCTCTCGCACTCACGGCCTGCTCGACCGTCGCCGAGCCGGCGGCGCCGGCCGCCGAGGGCGGGCTGACGCCGGTGAAGCTGCAGCTGCAGTGGTTCACCCAGGGGCAGTTCGCGGGCTACCTCGCCGCCGTCGACCAGCGCTTCTACGAGGCGAAGGGCCTCGACGTGGAGATCCTTGAGGGCGGGGTCGACATCGTCCCGCAGACCGTGCTCGCCCAGGGCCAGGCCGACTTCGCGATCGCCTGGGTGCCCAAGGCGCTCGCATCGCGGGAGCAGGGGGCCGGGATCACGAACGTCGCGCAGGTGTTCCAGCGCTCGGGCACCTACCAGGTGTCGTTCGCGGACGCGGGCATCACCTCGCCCGCCGACCTGCGCGGCAAGCGCGTCGGCAACTGGGGCTTCGGCAACGAGTTCGAGCTGTTCGCGGGCATGACCGCGGCCGGGCTCGCCCCGGCCTCCGACGTGAGCCTGGTGCAGCAGCAGTTCGACATGCAGGCCCTGCTCTCGGGCGAGATCGACGCCGCCCAGGCCATGTCCTACAACGAGTACGCGCAGGTCCTGGAGGCGACGAACCCGGCGACGGGCGCGCTCTACCAGCCATCGGACTTCTCGGTGATCAACTGGGAGGACCAGGGCACCGCGATGCTGCAGGACGCGATCTGGGCCAACACCGAGCGCCTCGCCGACCCCGCCTACCAGGACACGACGACGCGGTTCGTCGCCGCGTCGCTGCAGGGCTGGGCGTACTGCCGCGACAACGTCGAGGAGTGCCGCGACATCGTCGTGGCCGCCGGGTCGACGCTCGGCGCGAGCCACCAGCTGTGGCAGATCAACGAGGTCAACAAGCTGATCTGGCCTGCCCCCGCGGGCGCGGGCACGATCGACGCCGCCGCGTGGGCCCGCACCGTCGAGGTGGCCCGCACCGCGGTGAACGCCGACGGCCAGACCGTGATCACGGCCGACCCGGACGCCGACGCCTACACCAACACCTACGTCGAGCAGGCCCTGGAGCAGCTGCGGGGCGAGGGCGTCGACGTGGAGGGCACCTCGTACACGCCGACGGAGGTCACGCTCAACGCCGGCGGCAGCTGACGACCGCCACGACGGGCCGACGGCGTTCACCCACCACTAGGATGGGTGAACGCCGGTCGGGCCGGTCGTGTCCATCCGCTGTCCGCCGCGCGTGATGGCCCGTGCACGGGCGGGTACAGGAACAACGATGAGCCGCCGTCATCTCGGACTCGCACTGCGCGGCGTCGCCGCGCTGGTGTCGCTGGCCGTCCTCGCCACCACCGGGTACGGCTGGTCGGTCTACCGGCAGGTGTCCGACACGCTCGTCACCAGCGAGGCCCTCGGCGACCAGGCCCCCGCCGGGCTGGACTCGGAGTTCACCGCACTGCTGGTGGGGATCGACTCCCGCACCGACGCGTCGGGCGACCCGCTGCCGCCCGCGGTCCTCGCCGAGCTGCGGGCCGGCGAGGACGAGGGCCAGTTCAACACCGACACGATCATCCTGCTGCACGTCCCGGCGGGCTCCGTCGCGAGCGCGTCCGCGGTGTCGATCCCGCGCGACTCCTTCGTCGAGGTCGCGGGCGGGCTGGGCCGGCACAAGGTCAACGCGGCGTACCGGCGCGGGATGGCCGCCGCCGAGGACGCGCTGACGGCGCGGGGGCTGACCGGCCCGGCCCTGGAGCGCGCCACCCGCGAAGCCGGGCGCCGCACGCTCGTCGACACCGTGGAGGCGCTCACCGGCGTCACCGTCGACCACTTCGCCGAGATCAACCTCGCCGGGTTCGTCGAGATCACCGAGGCGATCGGCGGAGTGCCCGTCTGCCTCAACAACGCCGTGAGCGAGCCGCGCTCGGGCGTCGACCTCCCGGCGGGCCCGCAGGTCGTCAGCGGGGGCGACGCCCTCGCGTTCGTCCGCCAGCGCCACGACCTGCCCGACGGCGACCTCGACCGCGTCACCCGCCAGCAGGCCTTCCTGGCCGGGCTCGCGCGCACGGCGCTCGGGACCGGCGCGCTGGCCGACCCGGCACGCGTCGAGGCGCTGGTCGCGACCGTGACCCGCTACGTGGTGCTCGACCGGGGCTGGGACCTCGACCGGCTCGTCGCCCAGCTCCGCCGCGCCTCCGGCGGCGACATCGCCTTCCGCACGATCCCCACCGGGCGGCCCGACCTGGAGACCCCCGTCGACGGGGTGGCCGTCGAGGTCGACCCCGACGCCGTCCGCGCGTTCGTGACCGGCCTGTTCGACCCGGAGACGATCCGCGAGCGGCTGGCCGCACCCCTCGGCGACGACGCCGCCGCCCCCACCACCGTGCGGGGTGTGCCGGTACCGCTGACGACGCAGACGCCCTCCCCCACGACCGCACCCGCGACGACCACCGAGCGCCCGATCACCGCCGCGACCGTGCCCTGCGTGGACTGATTCGACACGCACGACAGACTGTCGCCCGTGGTCGACTCCTTCCCCCGCCGCCAGGCCCGCACCCGCCGCTTCACCCTCGGGGCCCCCCGCGGCCTGACCGTCTCCCCCGACGGCAGGCGCGTCGCGTTCCTGCGCAGCCGCGGCGGCACCGACCCCGTCACCTGCCTGTGGACGCTCGACGCCGCCACCGGCCGGGAGCACCTCGTCGCCGACGCGCGCCTGCTCGGCGAGGACGGCGACCTGCCGCCCGAGGAGCGGGCCCGGCGCGAGCGCAGCCGCGAGCAGGCCGGCGGGATCGTCGGCTACTCCACCGACCGGGCGGTCGCCGTCGCCGCGTTCGCCCTCGCCGGCCAGCTGCACGTCGCCGACCTCGCGGGCGGGGCCCCGCCGCGCGCGCTGCCCTCCCCCGGCGGGGTCATCGACCCGCACCCGGACCCGCTGGGCCGGCGCATCGCCTACGTCAGCGGCGGCGCCCTGCACGTCCACGACCTGGCGTCGGGGTCGACGACGACCGTCGCCCGGCCCGAGGGCCCGGACGTCACCCACGGCCTCGCCGACTTCGTCGCGGCCGAGGAGATGGGCCGGATGCGCGGGTTCTGGTGGTCCCCCGACGGCGACCGGCTCGCCGTCGCGCGCGTCGACAGCACCCCGGTGCAGCGCTGGCACATCGCCGACCCGGAGAACCCCGGCCGCACCCCGGCCGTCGTCGCCTACCCGGCGGCGGGCACGGCCAACGCGGTCGTGACGCTGGAGCTCGTCGGGCTCGACGGCACGCGCGTCCCGGTGCAGCTCGGCGACGACGAGTACCTCGTGCAGGTCTCCTGGAGCGTGCACGGGCTCCTCGTCACCACGGCGCCGCGCGACCAGACCGCGCTGCGGACCGCGCTCGTCGACCCGCTAGGGGGCACCGCGACCCCGCTGCACGAGCAGACCGACCCGGCGTGGGTCGACATCGTCCCCGGCGTGCCCGCGCACACCGCGTCCGGCGCGCTGGTCACCGTCGAGACCCGCGAGGGCGCGCACCGGCTCGTCGTCGACGGGGTGGCGGTGACCCCGCCCGCCGTGCAGGTCCGCGAGGTCGTCGACGTCGACGAGGACGTGGTGCTGTTCCGCGCGAGCACCGACCCGGTGTCGGTGGGCCTGTGGACGTGGGACCGCGACGGGCTCGTCGAGGTCGCGACGGCGCCCGGCGTGCATGCGGGGACCCGCGCCGGCGGCACGACCGTCGTCACGAGCGGTGACCTGAGGTCCGACGGGGCCCGCACCGTCGTCCGCAGCCGGGAGGACGAGTTCACGATCACCTCGTTCGCCGAGGCGCCCGGCCTGGAGCCGGCCGTCGCGCTGTTCGAGGTCGGCGAGCGCAGCCTGCGCACCGCGGTGCTCCTGCCCTCCTGGCACACGCCCGGCACGAAGCTGCCGGTCCTCATGGACCCCTACGGCGGCCCGCACGCCCAGCGCGTCACGGCGCTGCGCGCGGCCCACCTGACCAGCCAGTGGTTCGCCGACCAGGGCTTCGCCGTCGTCGTCGTCGACGGGCGGGGCACGCCGGGTCGCGGGCCGGAGTTCGAACGGGCCGTGCACGGCGACCTCGCGACGCCCGTGCTGGAGGACCAGGTCGACGCCCTGCACGCCGTCGCGGCGTCGCTGCCCGACCTCGACCTCACCCGCGTCGGCATCCGCGGCTGGTCCTTCGGCGGCTACCTCGCCGCGCTGGCGGTGCTGCGCCGCCCCGACGTCTTCCACGCGGCGGTCGCCGGGGCGCCGGTCACCGACTGGGGGCTCTACGACACCCACTACACCGAGCGCTACCTCGGCCACCCCGCCCAGCACCCCGACGCCTACGCGCACTCGTCGCTGATCGCCGACGCGCCGTCGCTCTCGCGCCCGCTGCTCCTGGTGCACGGCCTGGCCGACGACAACGTGGTGGCCGCGCACACGCTGCGGCTGTCCTCCGCGCTGCTGGCCGCGGGGCGGCCGCACACCGTGCTGCCGCTGTCCGGGGTCACCCACATGACCCCGCAGGAGGTCGTCGCCGAGAACCTGCTGCTCCTGCAGGTGCAGTTCCTCCGGACGGCGCTCGGGCTCGACCCGGCGGCCCCGACTCCGCAGAGCTGAACGGTCCGCACGCCGTTCCCCGTAACGGGGGACGCGCGCGGCCCGATGACTCCCCGAGTGCTACGCAGAGTAGGCGGTGCGGGAGGATCCGGGCGTGCGGGACCAACGACAGGATCCGGACTCGACGACCCGTCTCGTCGCGGGCCGGCTCGACACGGCCACGGACAGGCTCCCGGCGCGACGCCCCGCGCCGCCGCGGGAGCCGGACCCCGCACGGGTCCCGGCACCCGCCGACCCGGCCGGTCCCACGGTCGCCGCACCGGTCGTGCCCGCCGGGCGCGCTCCCGTCCCCGCACCCGCCGTGCCGACCGCCCGGGCACCGCAGGTCCCCGCCCCGGCGCGCACCTCCCCGGCGAGCGCCGCGGGTCGGGCCGCCGGACCGCGGGTCGGTGCCCCGCCCGCCCGGTCCGGGGTCCCGGCCGGCGGTCCCCCGGCCCGGCCGGCGGCGGCCCCCGCCGGGCACCCGGCCCGGCCCGAACCCGACCCCGCGGCCCCGGCCCGGCTCCCGGTCCCGGAGATCCCGGCCCAGCGCACCCGCCCGCCCGCGCCGGTGCGGCGCCGACGCCGGCTGCGGCCGGCGCTGCTCGCGGTGGCCGCGGTCGTGGCGGCCGGCGGCGCCACCTGGGGCGTGCTGGCGGTGACCGCGCCCGAGCCGGTGCCCGCCCCCGTCGTCGGGGCACCGGTCGTGCTGGTGCACGCGGCGGCGCTCGACGAGGCCGCGCTGCGCTACCGCGACGTGGTCGTGGCCGAGGCGGACGCGCTGCGCGACCGCACCGCCGAGCTCGTCGCCGCGGTGCGGGCCGGGCGGGTCGCGCTCGCCCAGGACCGCTACCCGCTCGCCCGCGCGCACTGGGAGCGGATCCAGGTCGCGACCGAGGCCGTCACCGGCCCTGACGGCGAGGAGCTCGGCGCCGCGATCGACGGTCAGGGCGTCGGGCTGGAGCCGGGCGAGGAGTTCACCGGGTTCCACCGCCTCGAGCGCGACCTGTGGGCCGACGGCCTGCAGCCCGACACCCGCGCGATCGCCGACCGGCTGCTCGCCGACGTCACCGCGCTCGCCGACGGCGCCCCCGCCCTGCAGCTGACCGGCCACGACCTGTGCACCAGCGCGAAGGAGCTCGTCGACTTCGCCGTGGTCACCGCGCTGTCCGGGCGGGAGAACCGGTTCGCCGGCACCGACGTCGCCGACCTCGCCGCGCGCGTCGAGGGGTCGCGGGCGGCGGTGGAGCCGCTGCGGCCGCTGCTCACCGACGTCGACCCGGCCCTGCTCGCCGCGCTCGACCGCCGCTTCGCCGACGCCGCCGACGTCCTGGACCGCTTCCGCACCGGCGGCACCTACCGCCTGTGGACCGACATGTCGCCCGCCGACCTCAAGGCCGTCGCCGACGTCCTCGACGCGCTCGGCGAACCGGTCAGCCGGGTGGGCGGGACGGTGCTCGTCTGATGCCGCGGATCACCCGACGTACCCTGTTCGGCCTGGCCGGGGCCGGGGCGGCGGCCGCGGCGGGAGCGGGCGCGGTGCTCGCCGCCGACCGGCTCACGCCGCCGGGCTCCGACGCCGTCGTCCCGTTCCGGGGGGCGCGGCAGGCCGGCATCACCACGGCCGCGCAGGACCACCTGTACTTCGTCGCCCTCGACGTCACGACGACCGACCGCGCCGAGCTCGTCGACCTGCTGCAGCGCTGGACGATCGCCGCGGAGCGGCTGACGACCGGGGCCGAGGTCGCGGTCGACGGCGCGATCGGCGGGCACCCCGAGGCCCCGCCGGAGGACACCGGCGAAGCGCTCGGCCTGCCGCCCGCCCACCTGACGCTGACCTTCGGCGTCGGGCCCACCCTGTTCACCCGCGACGGCGTCGACCGCTTCGGGATCGCCGACCGGCGGCCGCCGAAGCTGATCGACCTGCCCCTGTTCGCCGGCGACGCGATCGAGCCGGGCCGCAGCGGCGGCGACCTGTGCATCCAGGCGTGCGCCGACGACCCGCAGGTCGCGGTGCACGCCGTCCGCAACCTCGTCCGGATGGGCTTCGGCACCACTGCGGTGCGCTGGGCCCAGATGGGCTACGGGCGCACCTCGTCGACGGTCGTCGGGCAGGCCACGCCGCGCAACCTGTTCGGCTTCAAGGACGGCACCGCGAACATCACCGCCGAGGACACCGACGGGCTGGCCCGCCACGTCTGGGCGGCCGCCGAGGACGGTCCGGGGTGGATGACCGGCGGCAGCTACCTGGTTGCGCGCCGGATCCGGATGGCGATCGAGCCGTGAGACCGCACGTCGCTGGTCGAGCAGGAGGAGATCGTCGGGCGGCACAAGGGCAGCGGTGCCGCACTGGGCGCCACCGACGAGTTCGCCGAGGTCGACTTCGCCGCGCTGCGCCCCGACGGCGAGCCGGTGGTCGGGATCGACTCGCACGTCCGGCTCGCCCACTCCTCCACCCTGGGCGGGGTGCGGATCCTGCGCCGCGGCTACAACTTCGTCGACGGCGTCGACGCCGAGGGCCACCTCGACGCCGGGCTGTTCTTCATCTGCTTCGTCCGCGACCCCGGGGCCCAGTTCGTGCCGATGCAGCAGGCGCTCTCGACGCGCGACGTGATGATGGAGTACCTGGTGCACACCAGCTCCGCGCTGTTCGCCTGCCCGCCCGGGGTCGGCACCGGCGACCACTGGGGCCGGGGCCTGTTCGCCCGGCCGTGACGGGCGGCCGGCCCGCTCAGTGGTGGTGGGCCGCGATCACGTGGTCGGGGGCGCCCGGGTCCGGCCCGCCGACGCCGTCGGCGGAGCGCCGGTCGCGGCGCCACTCCACGACCGCCACCGCGAGCGCCGCGGCCACCGCGGCCGCCGCCGTGGCGATCGCCGCCGCCACGGCCGCCTGCTGGTCCTGCCCGGACCCGGCGAGCACGGCGTAGAACAGCCCGGCCAGCCCCGCGGTGCCCAGGGCCGAGCCGATGCGCTGCCCGGTCTGCAGCGCGCCCCCGGCCGACCCGGCCATGGTGACGGGCACCGACCGCAGCGTCATCGTGGTGTTCGGGGAGATCACCCAGCCGCCGCCGACGCCCGCGAGCAGCAGCGGGGCGGAGACCGCGATCCCGGCGACCGACGGGTCGACCAGCAGCAGCACCAACGCCGTCGCCCCCAGCCCCGTGACGACCAGGCTCAGCCCGATCACCGTCAGCAGCCGGCCCAGCCGGGCGACGAGCCGTCCGCCGATCACCGCCGACACCGCCGACCCGAGCGCGAACGGCGTGACGGCGAGCCCGGACTGCAGCGGCGTGTAGCCCAGCCCGCTCTGGAAGAACACGGCGAGCACGAGCCAGATCCCGCTGAACCCGACGAAGTAGACGGTGCCGAGCGTCGCCCCGGTGGCGTAGCCCGGGGTGTCGGTGAGCAGCCGCAGGTTGAGCAGCGGCTCGCGGCCGTGCCGCAGCACCCGCCGCTCCCACAGCACGAACCCGGTGACGAGCGCGGCCCCCAGCGGGAACAGCCACCAGAGCCGCTGCAGCCCCCCGGACTCCGCCTCGACCAGCGGCAGCATCAGGGCGAGCACCCCGCCGCCGAGCAGGGCCACGCCGACGAGGTCGATGTGCTCGCGCGGCCCGGGGTCGGTCCGCGGGATGAGGCGGGCGGCGAGCACGAGCGCGACGACCCCGATCGGCAGGTTGACGAAGAAGATCCACCGCCAGCCCTCGGCCTCCCCGGCCAGCGCCAGGATCACACCGCCGACGACCGGCCCCACCGCCGTCGAGATGCCGACGGTGGCGCCGAAGAACCCGAACGCCCGCCCGCGCTCGGCCCCGCGGAACAGCTGCTGGATCAGCGCGGAGTTCTGCGGGGCCAGCGCACCGGCCGCGAGGCCCTGCAGGAGCCGCGCGACGATCAGCAGCTCCGTGGTGGGCGCGGCCCCGGCCAGGCCGCTGAACAGCACGAACGCCGCGAGCGCCCCGAGGAACATGCGACGGCGGCCGAGCGCGTCCCCGAGCCGCCCGGCCGGCACGAGCGCCAGCCCGAACGCGAGCGCGTATCCCGACACGACCCACTGCACGCCCGCCGGGTCGGTGCCCAGCCCGCGCTGGATCGACGGCAGCGCCACCGACACGATGCTCACGTCGAGCAGGCTCATGAACCCGGCGACGAGCGTCACCGAGAGCGCCTTCCAGCGCCGGGGGTCGGGCTGCGGTTCGGTCACCCGCCCTGTCTACCGCCCCACCGGGGCTCTGGCAGGCTGACCGCGCCCACATCACTCCGCACGACTCCGCACGCTCGACACGAGAGGACCACCGTGGCCCAGCAGAAGCCCGAGGTCGACCCGCACGACGGGCCCGCGCCCACCGACCTCCTCATCACCGACCTCGTCGTCGGCGACGGCGCCGAGGCGCGCGCCGGACAGAACGTCGAGGTGCACTACGTCGGCGTCGCCCACAGCTCCGGCGAGGAGTTCGACGCCTCCTGGAACCGCGGCTCCACGTTCCGCTTCCCGCTCGGCGCCGGCCGCGTCATCGGGGGCTGGGACCAGGGCGTCGTGGGGATGAAGGTCGGCGGCCGCCGCCGCCTCGTCATCCCGCCGCACCTCGGCTACGGCGACCGCGGCGCGGGCGGGGCCATCAAGGGCGGGGAGACGCTGATCTTCGTCGTCGACCTGCTGGGCACGTCCTGAACCTGCTGATCCTCAGCGACACCCACATCCCGGCGCGGGCGCGCGACCTGCCCGCGCCGGTGTGGGCGGCCGTCGACGCGGCCGACGTGGTGATCCACGCCGGCGACTGGATCTCCGTCGCCGCCCTCGACGCGCTGCAGGCCCGCGCGGCCCGTCTCGTCGGCGTGTTCGGCAACAACGACGGCGACGAGCTGCGCGCCCGGCTGCCCGAGGTGGCCCGCGTCGAGCTCTCCGGCGTCCGGTTCGCCGTCGTGCACGAGACCGGGTCGTCGAAGGGCCGGGAGAAGCGCTGCTCCGCGGCGTACCCGGACACCGACGTGCTCGTGTTCGGGCACAGCCACATCCCGTGGGACTCCACGACGGTCACCGGGCTGCGCCTGCTCAACCCCGGCTCCCCCACCGACCGCCGCAGGCAGCCCACCCACACCTGGATGACGGCCGAGATCACCGCGGGCGCGCTGGGCCCGGTCACCCTGCACCACCTCTGAGCCGCGGGTGCTGGTCAGGCCGGGCCGTCCGTGGTGGGGTGGCGCGGTGGCAGCCGCGAAGGAGAGTCGTGAGGGCGTCGAGCTGAGCAGTCTCGACGGCCCGTTGTTCGACGGGTCCGACGCCACCAAGCGCGACCTCGTCGACTACCTCGACGGCGTCTCGTCCCGGATCCTGCCCGGCCTCGTACAGCGGGCGCTGTCGGTGGTGCGCGTCCGGCCGGGGCAGGAGCCGTTCATGCAGAAGAACCTCCCGAAGTACGCCCCGGACTGGATCGCCTCGACGACGGCGTGGTCGCACGCCTCCCAGCGCGACGTCCACTACGCCCTGTGCGACGACCGGCGGACGCTGCTGTGGTTCGCCAACCAGCGCGCGGTCGAGTACCACCCCGCGCTCCTGCGCGACGGCGAGACGGTCGCCCGGCAGCTGGTCATCGACCTCGACCCCCCGGTCGACGACGACTTCGCGCACGTCGTGGCGGCCGCCGCGTGCGTGCGGCAGGCGCTGGCCGACTCCGGGCTCGCCGGCGCGGTGAAGACGAGCGGGGCGAAGGGCGTGCACGTCGTGGTGCCGCTGGAACCGTCGGCGATCGACGACACCGCCGCCGCGACCCGTGCCCTCGCCGCCCGGGCCGAGGCGGTCGACCCGTCCGTCGCCACGACCGCGTACATCAAGGAGGACCGGGAGGGGAAGGTCTTCGTCGACTCCACCCGCGCGGGCGGCGCCACGATCGTCGCCGCCTACAGCCCGCGGGTCCGGCCCGGCGCGCCGGTGTCGTTCCCCGTCGCCTGGGACGACCTGGCCGGGGTCCACCCGCGCGACTTCACGATCCGCACCGCGCTCGGGCTCCTCGGCGACGCCGACCCGTGGGCCGACGCCCTGCCCGCCCCGCAGGCGCTGCCCGCCGACCTCGTCGAGCAGGGGCACGCGATCCCCGTCGCCCGCGTGGTCGCGATGCACGAGGGCAAGCGGCGCAAGCGGGCCCGGGCCGCGGAGTGACACGTGCGACGATGAGCGCATGATCACCGAGATCGCCGACTTCGCCGTCCTCCCCGACAAGCAGGAGGAGTTCGCCGACGCCGTCCGCGAGGGCCTCGCGCTCGTCGGGGGCACCCCCGGCTTCCGCCGCGCCCGGCTCACCCGCAGCATCGAGACGCCCACCCGGTTCGTGCTGCTCATCGAGTGGGACGACGTCGAGGCGCACACCGTCGGCTTCCGCGAGTCCGAGGCGTTCCCGAAGTGGCGTGCGATCGTCGGGCCGTTCTTCGACGGCGCCCCGACCGTGGAGCACGTCGAGGACCTCCTCGCGCACCCCTGAGGTCGCCGGCCCGGCGGCCACGGCCAGTCGGGCGCTGAGAACCGGCTGAGGGCCCGTCGGCGGCCGTCGCCTAGCGTCGTGCTGTGCCCCGCCTCCCGCGCGTGCTGCTGCTCGCGCTCGTCCTGCTCACGGTCCTCCCGGCCACGGCGTACGCGTCGACGCCGGGCGCGGCCGTCACCGAGGAGCGGGTCGACGTTCCCGGCGCGACCCTCGACACCACGCTCTACCTGCCCGCGACGACGCCCGCGCCCGCCGTGCTCGTCGCGCACGGCTTCGGCGGCAGCAAGGACTCGGTCGACGCCGACGCCCGCGCGCTGGCCGAGCGCGGCTTCGTCGTGCTGGCCTGGTCGGCGCGCGGGTTCGGGGCGAGCACCGGGCAGATCGGGCTGAACGCGCCCGACGCCGAGGTCGCCGACGCGAGCGCCCTGCTCGACCGGCTGGCCGCGATGCCCGAGGTCGTCCAGGACGGGCCGGGCGACCCCCGCGTCGGCGTGACCGGGGCGTCCTACGGCGGCGCGCTGTCGCTGCTGCTCGCCGGGTACGACCCCCGCGTCGACGCCATCGCCCCGGTGATCACCTGGAACGACCTGGGGCAGGCGCTGTTCCCCAACGCGGCCGCCACGACCGCACCGCCTGCCGACACCGCCGCCCGCGGGGCGTTCGCCCCCGACGGCGTCTTCAAGCGCGGCTGGGCGGGCGTGTTCTTCTCGGCGGGCCTCGGGGCGGGGTCCGCGGGCGCCGACACCGGGTCCGACGCGACCACCGGGTCCGACTCGACCACCGGGTCCGACGCGACGGGCCCCGCCCCCGGGGCCGGGGCGGCCGCACCCGCGGGGGCCGACCCCGTCTGCGGCCGCTTCACCGCCGAGGTGTGCGCCGCCTACACCGACGCCGCGACGACCGGGCGCCTGTCGACGACGACCGCGGCGCTGCTGGAGCGCTCCTCCCCCCGCACGGTCACCGACCGCATCACCGCCCCGACGCTGCTCGTGCAGGGTGAGCGCGACACGCTCTTCGGCCTCGACCAGGCCGACGCCAACGCCCGCCAGATCGCCGCGAACGGCACACCGGTGCAGGTGCGCTGGTACGCGGGCGGCCACGACGGCGGCGCCCCCGACGACGGCGTGCGCACGGCCGTCGGCGACTGGTTCTCCTGGTACCTCACCGGCACCGGCGAGGACCCCGGCACGGCGTTCCCCTACGCGGTGGAGAGCGGGATCCGGGCGGGGAGCAACACCCCGACCGGGCGCACCGTCGTCGCCGCCGGCTACCCGGGCCTGCCCGGCACCGGGGCGCTCGGCACGCAGGTGCTCCCGCTCGACGGCGACCCGGCTGTCGTCGCCACCCCGGCAGGCGGCAGCCCCGCCGCGATCACGGCCCTGCCCGGGCTCGGCGGCGCGCTCGGCAGCCTGAGCGGGCGGATCTCCTCGCTCACCTCGGCCCTGCCGGGCCAGTCGGCGCAGTTCACCTCGGCCCCGCTCGCCGACCCGCTGCTGGTCACCGGCGCCCCGCGGGTCGACCTGACGGTCGCGCGGGTGGCGGGCCGGCCCGGGCCCGCCGACGCGATCCTGTTCGTCTCCACCTCCGAGGTCACCCCCGACGGCACCCGGACCCTGCTCGGCTCCGCCGTCGCCCCGGTCCGGGTCGCCGTGCCCGCCGACGGCTCCGCGGCGACGGCCACCGTCACGCTTCCCGGGGTCGTCGCGCCGGTCGAGGCGGGCAACCGGCTCGTCGTCACGGTCGCCACCACCGACCAGGCCTACGCCGGGGGCACCGAACCGGCGGCGTGGACCGTCGCCGCCGGGGCGGACCTGACCGTGCCCGTCGTCCCGGGCGAGGCCGTCACGGCGAGCACCGTGCCCGTCGGCCCGGCGATCGGGATCGGCGTCGTGCTCGCCGTCGCGCTGCTGGCCTGGGGCGGCGCGGCGCTCGTCCGCCGCCGGGGGGCCGCCGCGCACGACCCGGACCCGACCGCCCCGCCGCTGGAGATCCGCGACCTGGCCAAGACCTACCGCGGCGGGTTCTCCGCCGTGCAGGGGGTGTCGTTCCGCGTCGAGCCCGGGCAGGTGCTCGGGCTGCTCGGCCCCAACGGCGCGGGCAAGACCACCGTGCTGCGCATGCTCATGGGCCTGATCCGCCCGACCGCGGGCACGATCACCGCGTTCGGCGAGCCGGTCGGCCCCGGGGCGCCCGTGCTGGCCCGGATCGGCGCGTTCGTCGAGGGGCCGGGGTTCCTGCCGCACCTGTCCGGGGCCGACAACCTGCGCCTGTACTGGGCCGCCACCGGCCGCCCCACGGCCGAGGCGCACCTGCCCGAGGCCCTGGAGATCGCCGGGCTCGGGGCGAGCGTCGAGCGCCGCGTCGGCACCTACAGCCAGGGGATGCGCCAGCGCCTGGCCATCGCGCAGGCCATGCTCGGGCTGCCCGAGCTCCTCGTGCTCGACGAACCGACCAACGGGCTCGACCCGCCCCAGATCCACGCCATGCGCGAGGTCCTGCGCCGCTACGCCGCGGGCGGGCGCACCGTGCTGGTGTCCAGCCACCTGCTGGCCGAGGTCGAGCAGACCTGCGACCACGTCGTCGTCATGCACCACGGCAAGGTCGTCGCCGACGGCTCGGTCGACGACATCATCGGGGGCGGCGGGGCGGCCACCTTCGCCGTCGACGCCCCCGACCGGGCCGCGGACGTCCTGGGTCGGCTCGACGGCGTCCACGCCGTGGAGGTCGACGGGGCCTCGGTGCACGCCGAGCTCAACGGCACCCCGCGCGCGTCGGCGGTGCGGGCGCTCGTCACGGCCGGGGTCGACGTCGCGTCGGCCGGGCCGCGGCGGCGCCTGGAGGACGCGTTCCTGCAGCTCGTCGGAGAGGACTCGGGGTCGTGACGGACAACCGCTCCACCGTGACCGGCACCGTCGGCGCGCTCGCCGCCGGTCCGCCGCCGTCGCAGTACCGGCCGGGACGCACCCTGCCGCTGCGCGTCGAGCTGGTGCGCCAGCTCAAGCGCCGCCGCACCCAGGTGACCTTCGGGCTGGTCGCGCTGCTCCCGGTGATCCTCTGGATCGCGTTCGCCCTCGCCCCGGACGGCCCGCCCACCGGGTCGCTCAACCTCGTCGACCTGGCGAAGGCCGGCGGCGCCAACTTCGCGGTGTTCGCCCAGTTCGCGTCGGCGTCGTTCCTGCTCGTCGTGGTGGTGGCGCTGTTCTTCGGCGACACGGTGGCGGCGGAGGCGTCCTGGTCGAGCCTGCGCTACCTGCTCGCCGCCCCGATCCCCCGCGCCCGGCTGCTGCGGCAGAAGGCGGTCGTCGCGGCCGGGCTGTCGCTGGCCGCGATCCTCGCGCTGCCGCTGGTCGCGCTGCTCGTCGGCGGGCTGGCCTACGGCACGGGCAACCTGGTGAGCCCGACGGGCGAGTCGCTGCCGTTCTGGACGGGGGCGGGCCGGCTGCTGATCGGCGCGCTGTACGTGGCGGTGCAGCTGAGCTGGGTGGCGGCGCTGGCACTGCTGCTGTCGGTGTCCACCGACGCCCCGCTCGGGGCCGTCGGGGGTGCGGTGATGGCGTCGATCGTCAGCCAGATCCTCAACCAGATCACCGCGCTGGAGGACCTGCGCGACGTCCTGCCCACCCGCTACGCGACGGCGTGGTCGGACCTGCTGGCCACCGACGTCGACTGGGGCGGCATGACCCGCGGGGTGTTCTCGTCGCTGACCTGGGCGCTCGTCCTCGGGGCGGCCGCGGTGTACCGGTTCGGTCGCAAGGACGTCACGAGCTGAGTTCCGCGTGTGCCCGGTCACCGGGCCGGGTATCCCCGCGGACCTGCCCGTGACCGACGGGCGTGACGAGGGAGAGCCTCATGACGTCCGGAACCGACCACGGCCCGACCACCCCGATCGCCCCCGTCGAGCAGACCCCGCCCACCGCCCGTGAGCAGCGGCGCGCCGCGAAGCAGGAGCAGCGGCGGCAGTTCGGCGGCACGAAGTGGGGCTCGGCGTTCTTCGGCTGGCTCACCGCCCTCGGCACCGCGGTGCTGCTCAGCGGCATCGCCGCCGCGGTCACCCAGGGCTACGGGCTGACGGCGGTGCCGGGCGGGCCGCCCGCCGGGGTCGTCGCCGGGATCGTGGCCGCCGTCGTGCTGTTCGTCGCCTACTTCTGCGGCGGGTACGTCGCGGGCCGGATGGCGCGGTTCGACGGGGCGCGGCAGGGCGTCGCGGTGTGGCTGTGGGCCGTGCTCGTGGCCGTCGCCGTCGCCGTGCTCGTCGCCGTCTCCGGCACGCCGGTCGACCTCACGCCGCTCGCCGCGCTCGTCGGGGGCGTCCTCGACCCGGCGTCGCTGACCATCGGCGGGCTGATCCTGCTGTCCGCGGTGCTGCTGGTCGGGCTCGTCGGCTCGGTGCTGGGCGGGCTGGCCGGCATGCGCTTCCACCGGCGCGTGGACCGCGCGACGGCCCCGGTCGTCCCCACCGTCTGACCGGCTCCGGGCGCGCACCGTGCCCACGGCGGTCAGCGGGAGCTGGGGCGGCGGCCGGTGGACGGCGGCGCAGCGCCTCGATGCGCGTGCGCAGGGACCGCTGCAGCAGGACCGGGTGCACGTGGATCGCGAGGCCCAGCAGCACGGCCCCGGCCCCTCCGCGGCGGGCCACCAGCAGGGTCCCGGCCACCGCACCGGCCAGGTGCGTCACCTCGCTGAGCCGGGTGTGCCGGTCCAGGGCCGCCAGGCCGGCGCGGGTGCCGTCGAAGGACCGCCAGCGCGTCACCACCGGCTCCCACCCGGCGGCGCGCAGCAGCCGCCGGTACCCGTGGACCCCGGCCCGCCGGTGCAGCGTCCGCTCCCCCGCCCGGACGCGGAACCACGGCCCGTCGAGCGGCGGGCGCAGGGCGCGCAGCAGCAGCGACACCACGACCGTCGCGACGGTGTGCCGGACCAGCACCGCGACCGCCGCGGCCGCCCGACCGCTCACCTCAGGCGCGCCGCCACCGCAGGAACAGGGCGATCATCAGCAGGACCGTGAACCACACGTAGGTGCTGCCGACGACCTGCTGCCAGACCGACCAGCCCAGCTCGACCTCCCCCGCACGCGGCAGCCCGAGCCGGTGCGGGGCGACGACGAACACCGTGCCGGCCAGCAGCGTGACCACCGTCCAGCCGACGGACCGCGCCCGCCACGCCGAGGCGGCGGCCACCAGCAGGGCGGGCGCGACCCACACCCAGTGGTGCGACCACGACGTCGGCGACGCGAGCAGGGCGACCCCGGCGACGGCGACGAGCGCGAGCGGCGCGGGCGCGCGGCGGACCACCGGCACGGCGATCGCGAGCAGGGCCGCCGAGAGCAGGACCCACGTCACCGTGCGCGCGGTGCCGTCCACCCCGGCGCGCACGAGGACCGCCTCCAGGGTCTGGTTGGTGAAGAACGGCGACCCGCTGACGCCGCCGGTCGGGTTGCCCAGCCAGAACGCGAGCGACTCGCGCGGCGCGACCGCGAACCCGATCCCGGTGGCGACGATCCCGGACACCACCGCGACGACCGCGGCCCGGACGTCGCGGCGCAGCAGGAAGAACAGCACGAACGCCGCCGGCGTCAGCTTGATCGCCGCGGCGATGCCGATGAGCGCCCCGCGGGGCCAGCGCGGGTGGTCGACGAGGCAGTCCAGCGCGACCAGCGCCATCAGCAGCAGGTTGATCTGGCCGAACTCGATGGTCTGCAGCACCGGGTCGAGCGCGAGCGGGACGGAGTCGGTGGGGGTGTCGAAGTCGATCGGGCTGCCCGGGGTGACGGCCAGCGCGAGCGGCAGCGCGATCGACGCCGCGGCCAGGGCCCCACCCGGCCCGCCGGAGGGCCACAGCCGGCGCGCGACGACGTACAGCGTGGTGCCCAGCGCGAGCACCGACAGCACGAGCAGCGCCACCCACGCGACGGTCCACGGCACGAGGGCGAGCGGGGTCATCAGCAGCGCGGCGAACGGCGGGTAGATGAACGGCAGGGCGATGTGGCCGGAGGTCTCCGGGAGCGGGCCGTACATGTCGCCGCCGGACAGCCACGCCTGCACGCCGAACCGGTAGACCTCGAGGTCGATGTGCCGGCCCCCGGTGTGCACCACCAGCCCGGCCAGCACCAGGGCCAGCAGCGGCACGGTGACCGGCAGGACGCGGCGCGGGGAGCGCAGCCACGCGGGCACGCGCCCCGGGGATGCGACGGGGTCGGCCGTCGACGGGCTGGTCACGCCGTTCCCCCTCCTGCTGGACGCTCCACGGTAACCGGCCCGGCCCGGTCCACCGCGCCCGGCCGGGACGTCGTGCCCGAGCGGGCGCCCGATCCGGGACCGGCCTAGCGTCACCGTCCGTGGACGACGACCGACAGCAGCCCCGGTGAGGGCCCGATGGATCACGGTGCGCGACAGCTTCTGGCTCCTGCCGGGGTTGCTGTGCCTGCTGGCCGCGGTGCTGGCCGAGGCGCTCATCGCCCTCGACCAGCAGGTCGACGAGCTCGATCTGGGACCGTTCGCGGTGCTCGCCACCCGGATCGGCGAGTCCGGCAGCCGCGACGTGCTGGGGGCGATCGCGGGGTCGGTGCTGGGCGTGGCCGCCACGTCGTTCTCCATCACGATCGCGGTGCTGGCCACGGCGTCGTCGACCTACGGTCCACGGCTCGTCCGCAACTTCATGACCGACCGCGGCAACCAGTTCGTCCTGGGCGTGTACGCCGCGACGTTCGTGTACTGCCTGCTCACCCTGCGGTCGATCCGCGAGCCGGGCGGGGCCGACGAGGTCTTCGTGCCGCACCTCGCGGTCAACGTGGCGGTGCTGCTCGCCGTCCTGTCGATCGGGGTGCTGATCTGGTTCATCAACCACATCGCCGACTCCGTGCAGGTCGGGACCCTGTCCCGACGGGTGCGCGCGGAGCTGGTCGACACCGTCGACCGCCTCTACCCCGAGCAGCTGGGCCGCGCCCCGTCGGAGGTGCCCCGCGGGGCGGGCGCCCACGACGTGCCCTCCGGTCTGCGGTCCGAGGGCGTCGAGGTGCGCGCGGACACGATCGGCTACGTGCAGGGCGTGGCCGAGGACCGGCTGCTCGACCTCGCCACCCGCCACGACGTCGTCATCTCGCTCCGGGTCCGGCCCGGGTCGCACGTCGTGGAGGGCGACGTCGTCGCGCTGGTGTGGCCGCCGGACCGCGTCGACGACCGGCTCGGCCCGGCGGTGCGCTCCGGGCTGACGGTCGGCCGGGCCCGCACCCCCGACCAGGACGTCGACTACGCCGTGCTGGTGCTGGAGGAGATGGCGGTGCGGGCGCTGTCCCCCAGCACCAACGACCCGTACACGGCCGTGAACGCGCTGGACGACCTCGCGGCCGGTCTCACCCACATGGTCGGCCGGGACGTGCCCTCGCCGTACCGCTACGGACCGGACGACCGGCTCCGCGTGATCGCCCCGCGCACCGGACCGGTGGAGCTGGTCGACCGGGTCTTCGACGCGATCCGGTGGCACGGCACCGGACACCCGCCCGTGCTGCACCGGATGTGCGGGCTCGCCGAGCAGCTCGCCGGGGCCGCCCGGGACCCCGAGCTGCGGGACCGCCTGGTGGCCCACCTCGAACGGCTCCAGGAGGCGTTCGAGCGGACCGCGCCGCAGCGGTGCGACGCGGCGGAGCTGCGCCGGCGGGCCGCGCAGTCGGTCGCCGCCGTCCGGGCGAGCGCCGACCCGACCGGCGCCCGCCCTAGCTGATGCCCGCCGCGTCCATCCCGCGCAGCTCCTTCTTGAGGTCCTGGATCTCGTCGCGCAACCGCCCGGCCAGCTCGAACTGCAGGTCGCGGGCCGCGGCGAGCATCTGGTCGGTGAGGGACTGGACGAGGTCGGCCAGCTCCGCGCGCGGCATGGACTTCGTGTCGCGCCCCGACACCACCCCGCTGCTGGCGCGGCCCGGCTCCCCGGCCGCCCGCTTGCCGCGGGACTGGTTGCGTCCCGACCCGCCGATCGGCACGACGTTGGAGTCCTCGGCCTCCTGGTAGACCTGGTCGAGGATGTCGGCGATCTTCTTGCGCAGCGGCTGCGGGTCGACGCCCTTCTCGGTGTTGTAGGCGATCTGCTTCGCCCGGCGGCGATCGGTCTCGTCGATCGCGTGCCGCATCGAGTCGGTGATCTTGTCGGCGTACATGTGGACCTCGCCGGAGACGTTGCGCGCCGCGCGCCCGATCGTCTGGATCAGCGACGTGCCGGACCGGAGGAAGCCCTCCTTGTCGGCGTCGAGGATCGCGACGAGCGACACCTCCGGCAGGTCGAGGCCCTCGCGCAGCAGGTTGATGCCGACCAGCACGTCGTACTCCCCCAGCCGGAGCTGGCGCAGCAGCTCGACGCGGCGCAGCGTGTCGACCTCGGAGTGCAGGTAGCGGACCCGGATGCCCAGCTCGAGGAGGTAGTCGGTGAGGTCCTCGGCCATCTTCTTGGTGAGCGTGGTGACCAGCACCCGCTCGTCGCGCTCCGCGCGCTCCCGGATCTCGTGCACCAGGTCGTCGATCTGGCCCTTCGTCGGCTTGACGACGACCTTCGGGTCGACCAGGCCCGTCGGCCGGATGACCTGCTCCACGAACTCCCCGCCGGTGCGGCTGAGCTCGTAGGGGCCGGGCGTGGCCGAGAGGTAGACCGTCTGGCCGATGCGGTCGGCGAACTCCTCCCACGTGAGCGGCCGGTTGTCGACCGCGGACGGCAGCCGGAACCCGAACTCGACGAGGTTGCGCTTGCGGGACATGTCGCCCTCGAACATGCCGCCGATCTGCGGCACCGTGACGTGCGACTCGTCGATGACCATGAGGAAGTCGTCGGGGAAGTAGTCGATCAGCGTGGCCGGTGCGGTGCCGGGGCCGCGGCCGTCGATGTGGCGCGAGTAGTTCTCGATGCCGGAGCAGAACCCGACCTGGCGGATCATCTCGATGTCGTACTGGGTGCGCATCCGCAGCCGCTGGGCCTCCAGCAGCTTGCCCTGGCCCTCCAGCTGCGCGAGGCGCTCCTCCAGCTCCTTCTCGATGTCGCGGACCGCCTGCTCCATCCGCTCCGGGCCCGCGACGTAGTGGGTGGCCGGGAAGATCTGCAGCTCGTCGACCTGGCGCACGACGTCGCCGGTGAGCGGGTGCAGGTAGTACAGCGACTCGACCTCGTCGCCGAAGAACTCGATGCGCAGCGCCAGCTCCTCGTACGCCGGGATGATCTCCACGGTGTCGCCGCGGACCCGGAACGTGCCGCGGTTGAACGCCATGTCGTTGCGCGTGTACTGCACGTCGACCAGCAGGCGGAGCAGCTGGTCGCGCTCCACCGTGTCGCCCACCTGCAGCTTCACCGACCGGTCGAGGTAGGACTGCGGGGTGCCCAGGCCGTAGATGCACGACACCGACGCGACCACGACGACGTCGCGCCGGGACAGCAGGTTGTAGGTGGCGGAGTGCCGCAGCCGCTCGACGTCGTCGTTGATCGACGAGTCCTTCTCGATGTAGGTGTCGGTCTGCGCGATGTAGGCCTCGGGCTGGTAGTAGTCGTAGTACGAGACGAAGTACTCGACCGCGTTGTTGGGCAGCATGTCGCGCAGCTCGTTGGCCAGCTGCGCCGCGAGGGTCTTGTTGGGTGCCATCACCAGCGTGGGCCGCTGCAGCTTCTCGATCAGCCAGGCCGTGGTGGCCGACTTGCCCGTGCCGGTGGCCCCGAGCAGCACGACGTCCTGCTCACCGGCGTGGATGCGCCGCTCCAGCTCGGCGATGGCCGCGGGCTGGTCGCCCGCGGGCTCGTACTCGCTGACCACCTCGAACCGGCCGCCGGTGCGGGGGATCTCCCCCACCGGACGGTGCTCGGAGTGCGCCAACGGCATGCCCTGCTCGCTGTCGCGGGCGGAGCCGGGGACCTCGGTTGCGAATGCCACGTACCCCAGGGTACGAGCCCGGTCTGACATCCTCTGGAGGATGCACCCGCCGAAGACCGCGACCTTCGACGTCCCCGCCCGGACCAACATCGACTCCAAGGGCCACGAGCGGGCGGTGGACGAGTACCGCGTCACCCCGTTCGGCCTCTACATGAGCCGCGCGATGGTGGGCCGCCCGACCGCGCACTGGCTGCAGACCTGGCTGCTGCCCGACCTCGGGCTGGCCGTCACCGACTTCGCGTGGAACCCCGGGCACGAGCGCGACCAGGACTTCTACCTCGACGTGTGCGAGATCGCCCGCGACGGCGACCGGTGGCTGCTCACCGACCACTACCTCGACATCGTGGTCCGCAACGGGCGCGACGCCCGCGTGATCGACGTCGACGAGTTCGTCGGGGCGGTGGCGTGCGGGGTCCTCGACCCGGCTGCGGCGGAGGCGGCGATGCACGCCACCCACCGCGCCGTCGACGGTCTGGCCGCCCACGGGCACGACCTCGACGCCTGGCTCGGCGGCCTCGGCGTGGCGCTGACCTGGCGGGAGCGGCCGCAGGGTCAGGCGACGCCGGCCTGACGGCCCGCCTGGCTGCCGGGGGCGACCGACTCGGCCTCGGCGGTGGTGGTCGTCGGCTCCGTCGTCGTGGAGGACGGCATGGAGCTGGTCGTGGTGGTGGGGGTGGGCCGCGTGGTCGTCGTCTGCTCCGGCGGCTCGGGGTCCTGCGTACCCTCGTCGATCGGCGGGTTTGTCGTCACCGGCGGCCGCGTGGTCGTCGGCGGCGCGACGACGGGCGGCGGGGCCACGGGCGGCGCGACCGGGGCCGCGGTCCGGGACGGGGCGCGCTCGGCCGTCTGCCGCCGGGTCGTCTCCGACCGTCGCGGCCGCTCGGCCGGCGCGGCCTCCGCCGGCGTCGGGACGACGGTGGTGGTCGGGGCGACCGACTCCGGCAGCACCGGCACGACGTCGGGGGTTCCCGACGCGGCCGGGGCGACCTGCGCGGCGGACGCGGCCGGGGCGTTCGCGATCTGCGCCACCGCGGTGACCCCGCCGAGCGCGCCCACCGCGATGACGGCGACCGCGGCGGCGGTGCTCGCGCGGTTGGCCGAGCCGGTGTGGCGGATGACGTCGTCGACCGACGGGAGCGTGACGGCGGCCGCGAGCTCGTCGTCGAGCCGCCGGAACTCGTCGGTGACTCGGGTCAGGGCGTCCATCAGTACTGCCTCTCCGCACCCGCGTGGGGTGTGTAGGGATCGTCGTAGGCCGGGGCCACGCCGAGAACGCTCGGCAGCTCGTCGGCCATTCCTTCGGTGACCACCTGGTGGGCGCGCCGGAGCCGGAGGCGGACGGTCTCCTCGGGGACCTGCTCGAGCGCCGCGATGTCGCGCCGGGAGGTGCCGACCATGTGGAACAGGACCACGGCCCGGCGCTCGGCGATCGTCAGCCGGCCCAGCGCGGCGAGCAGCGCGGCGGTGCGCGGGTCGCCGTCACCGACGGGGCGCGCCTTCGCGAGCCCGACCCGCTCCAGCACCCGGCGCCAGCCCCGCTGCGTGGACCGGACGGCGACGCGGCGGACCCAGCCCGTGGGGTCGGGACCGACGCTGATCTCCGCCCACTTGCGCCAGGCGCGCGAGTAGGCCTCCTGGACGACGTCGTGCGCCTCGCCCGGGTCGAGCGTGATCGCGTAGAGCTGGGCGACGAGCCGCTGGTAGTTGGCCTCGAGGTGGGCGCCGAAGTCGACGCGCAGCGAGGCCGGGGATGCCGACGGGGCGTCCTGGACGACGACGGGCGCGGACGGCTCGGCGTACACCGTCGGCCCGCCGTGCACGGGTGGTCCGGCGGGAGCGGGCGGTTCGGCGGGAGCGGGGGGCTCGGCGTAGGCGGGCGCGCCGATCACCGTCTCCGCGTACGCGTCCTCGTGAGCGGGGACCGCGTCGCCCTTGACCAGGCTGACGCGGGCGTCCTGCCCCACCTGCGCGCTCACTCCCCCACCCCGTCCCGATCCGTTCGTGGCTCTCCTGCTCACCCCATCGTGGCGGCGTCGCTCTGCGTTACCGCAGGGTCCGTCCACTCAGCCCAACGAGGGCGCCCACCCCGACGATACTGCCCATGCCTCGGCACGGGCCGCCGCCCCGTCGAGCCAGGGCTCCTCGACCGCGGCGTACCGCGCGGCGTCGCCCCCCGACTCCGCCTGCGCCCGCCGCGTGACCGCGAGGTACTCGTCGCGGGCCGCCCGGTCGGCGCGGAGCCAGTCGCGCAGCAGCAGCGCGTACCGCCACCCGGGTGACCCGGTCTCGCGGACGTGCAGGTGGACGGGCCGTCCGGGGTCGGCGGTGCCGTGGCACTGCTCCGGCCGGACGGGGCCGGGCGGCGTCGGGTCGTCGTGGTCGATCTCCGGGCGCCACGGGAACCCGACGTCGGCCAGCGCGTCGCGGAACCCGGCGGCGTCGGCCAGCGCGTCGACCGAGAGCTGCAGGTCGATCACGTCCCTCGCCGGCAGGCCCGGCACCGCGGTCGATCCGATGTGGGTGACCTCACGCCCGCCCGCCGCCGCGGAGATCCGGGCCGCGAGCCGGGCGGCGTGGGCGGGCCAGGCCGGGTCCGGGTCGACGAGGACGGCCCCGGCGGAGCGGGCGGGCTCGCGGCGGCGCAGGTTCGCCTCGAACGGCACCAGGCGCCCGTCCCACAGGGCGTCGACGGCGGCGTCGAGGTCGTCGGGCGCGCCGCCGTTGTCGAGCCAGACGTCGGCGGCGGCCCGGCGGGCGTCGTCGTCGGCCTGGGCGGCGATCCGGGACCGGGCGTCGGCCTCGGGCATCCCGCGCTGCCCGACCAGCCGCCTGACCCGTTCCTCCGCGTCGGTGTGCACGACGACGACCAGCGGGAACAGCGGCGCCATCCCCCCTTCGACGAGCAGCGGCACGTCCTGCACGACGATCGCGTCGGCGGGCGCCCGCGCGATCAGCTCGTCGGAGCGGGAGCGGACGCGGGGGTGCACGATCGCGTTGAGGCGGGCGCGGGCGTCGGCGTCGCCGAAGACGACGGAGGCGAGCGCGGGGCGGTCGAGGTCGCCGTCGGCGGTGAGCACCCCGTCGCCGAACGCCGCGACGATCTCCGCGAGACCGTCGGTGCCGGCCGCGACGACCTCGCGGGCCAGCGCGTCGGAGTCGACGAGGACGGCACCCCGGCCGACGAGCCGGCGGGCGACCGTCGACTTGCCCGATCCGATCCCACCGGTCAGCCCCACGCGCAGCATGGCCGCGACGCTATCCGGCCGCGACCGCCGGGTCCTCGCCGGGGACGGGTTCGGCGGGTGCCGCGGTGCGCGGCGGGCCGACGACCGGCAGCACGCGCAGCGCCAGGTCGACGAGGACCTCGCCGCGGGGCCGGTCGCCCGGTCGCGGACCCTCCGGCAGCACGAACGTCAGCGTGTCGTCGTCGTAGGTGACCATGAGGACCGACTCGCGGGCCCGGTCGAACAGGGCGGCCGGGGCGGCGCCGATCGACAGGTCGCGCCGGTCCCCGTCCTCGACGCCGGTGTTGGTGGTCCACTGCTTGGTCGCCGCGGCGGCGTCGGTGTAGCGGGCGACGTTGAGGTCGAGCAGGACGCCCCGGGAGCTGCCGGTGCCGCTGTAGCGGCAGGCGACGCGCTCGGTGCGGCCCACCGACGGCTCGGCGACGCCGATCGTGGTGCGCACGGTGACGCTGTCGAGCGGGCGGCCCAGCAGCGCCCCCAGATCGGCCGCGGACAGCATGTCGCCGCACTCGGTGGGGATGGCTCCGTCGCGGTCGGCCTCCCCCGGTGCCCCGGCGCCGGTGGCCGAGGGCGCCGCGAACGTCGGGACCGGTGTGGTCTCCGCGTCCGCCGTCGCACATCCCGCGCTCACCAGGAGTCCCACGAGCACCACCAACAGCCGCGTGCCGCCCGACCGTGTTCCCCCACCCACAGCACAAGGGTAGTGCGCTCCGCCCGGTCCGGGACGCCATGGAGCGGCGCGTTCGCAGAACGGCGCGGAACCGTAACCGGAAGTGGCTCCCGGACGCCGAACGGCCCCGGCGACCGTGGTGGTCGACGGGGCCGTTCGGGTGTGGATCAGCTGATCAGGCGCCGCCCGACAGCTTCTCGCGCAGGGCCGCGAGCTGCTCGTCGCTGGCCAGCGAGCCACCGGACTGGGCCGGCGCGCCGCCGCCACCGGTCGAGGCGCCCTCGGCCGCGTCGGCGGTGTCGGACGAGTAGCTGGTGCCCCCGCCGTCGGCAGCCGCCTCGGCCTCGGCCTCGGCCGACTTCTTGATCTGCGTGATGTGCTGCTCGTAGCGGACGTGGGCCTCCGCGTACTCCTTCTCCCACGCCTCGCGCTGGGCCTCGAAGCCCTCCTGCCAGTCGCCGGACTCGACGTCGAAGCCCTCGGGGTAGATGTAGTTCCCCTGGTCGTCGTACTCCGCCGCCATGCCGTAGCGCGTGGGGTCGAACTCGGTCTCGGCCGTCATGCCCTCGTTGGCCTGCTTGAGCGAGAGCGAGATGCGGCGCCGGTCGAGGTCGATGTCGATGACCTTGACCATGGCGTCGTCGCCGACCTGCACGACCTGCTCCGGGATCTCCACGTGGCGCTCGGCCAGCTCGGAGATGTGCACCAGGCCCTCGATGCCCTCCTCGACGCGCACGAACGCACCGAAGGGGACGAGCTTGGTGACCTTGCCCGGCACGATCTGGCCGATCGCGTGGGTGCGGGCGTAGAGGCGCCACGGGTCTTCCTGCGTGGCCTTGAGCGACAGCGAGACGCGCTCGCGGTCCAGGTCGACGTCGAGGACCTCGACGGTGACCTCCTGGCCGACCTCGACGACCTCGGACGGGTGGTCGATGTGCTTCCAGGACAGCTCGGAGACGTGCACCAGGCCGTCGACGCCACCGAGGTCGACGAACGCACCGAAGTTGACCACCGAGGACACGACGCCCTTGCGCACCTGGCCGCGGGCCAGCTGGTTGAGGAACTCGCTGCGCACCTCGGACTGGGTCTGCTCCAGCCACGCGCGGCGGGACAGGACCACGTTGTTGCGGTTCTTGTCCAGCTCGATGATCTTGGCCTCGATCTTGCGGCCGACGTAGGGCTGCAGATCGCGCACGCGGCGCATCTCGACCAGCGAGGCCGGCAGGAAGCCGCGGAGGCCGATGTCCAGGATGAGACCACCCTTGACGACCTCGATGACGGTGCCCTCGACCGGCTCGTCGGCCTCCTTGAGTGCCTCGATCGTGCCCCAGGCGCGCTCGTACTGCGCGCGCTTCTTGGACAGGATCAGGCGGCCTTCCTTGTCCTCCTTCTGGAGGACGAGGGCCTCGACGAACTCACCGACGGACACGACCTCTGCGGGGTCGACATCGTGCTTGATGGACAGTTCGCGCGAGGGGATGACGCCCTCGGTCTTGTAGCCGATGTCGAGCAGGACCTCGTCGCGGTCGACCTTGACGATGGTGCCCTCGACGATGTCGCCATCGTTGAAGTACTTGATCGTCTTATCGATGGCGGCGAGGAAGTCCTCTTCCGACCCGATGTCGTTGACGGCGACCTGAGGGGTCGTGGAGATCGGGGCGGCGGTGGTGTCGGTGGACATGTAGTGGGGTGCTCCGGTGATGGATGTCGGCGTGGTGCTGGTCTGGTGGAGTACGGCTCGTGACGTGGTGCTGTCACCCTTGATCTGATCGGTGCGAGAAGCCCGTGGTGGACCCGCGGCGCGGACGCCGCGACGTTGACCACAGTGCTTTCACCATGCTACGCGTGCCGTGAGCGCGGGCACAACGCGGGTCAGGTGCCGCGAGCTGCGACGATGAGCCGGTGAGTGCCGAGGAGGAGCTGAACACCGTCGGGGTCGCCCGGCGGGCCGTCGACGGGGCCGAGTCGCAGCGCGCGAGCCGGGCGTGGTGGGACGCCGACGCCGACGACTACCTGGCCGAACACGCCTCCGACATCGGCGATCTGGACTTCGTCTGGTGCCCCGAGGGGCTGCGCGAGTCCGACGCCGGGCTGCTCGGCGACGTCGCGGGGCGGGCGGTGCTGGAGATCGGGTCCGGGTCGGCGCCGTGCGCGCGCTGGCTCGCGCTGCAGGGGGCGCGGGCCGTCGCGCTCGACCTGTCCGGGTCGATGCTCCGGCACGCCGCGGCCCTCGGCGCGTCCACCGGCGTGGCGGTCCCGCTGGTGCAGGCGGGCGCGGAGCGGCTGCCGTTCGCCGACGCCTCCTTCGACGCGGCCTGCTCGGCGTTCGGCGGCGTCCCCTTCGTCGCCGAGCCGGACCGCGTCATGCGCGAGGTGGCGCGGGTCCTGCGGCCCGGCGGGCGGTGGGTGTTCGCGGTGAACCACCCGATGCGCTGGATGTTCTCCGACGACCCCGGCCCCGAGGGGCTCACCGTCGTCCAGTCCTACTTCGACCGCACGCCCTACGTCGAGGTCGACGAGGCCGGCGACGCCACCTACGTCGAGCACCACCGCACGATCGGCGACCGCGTCCGCGACGTCGTCGCGGCCGGGCTGGTGCTCGACGACGTCGTGGAACCGGAGTGGCCGGAGGGCCGCGAGCGCGTGTGGGGCCAGTGGAGCCCGCTGCGCGGGGCCCTGTTCCCCGGCACGGCGATCTTCGTGTGCCACCGGCCGTGGACCTGACCTGGCGGCAGGTCCGGCGGTGGCGGATCCGCCGGCAGCTGCTGCTGTCCCCCGCTCCGTCCGCCGTGGAGGCGGCCCGCGCACTCGGCGGGATCCACGCCCAGGTGACCTCGTGCAGCGCGCTGATCGCCGGGATCCGGTGCGGCGGCCCACCCGACCTCGCCTCCGGGCTGGTCCGGACCTGGGCCGCGCGCGGCACCCTGCACCTGCTGCCCGCCGACGAGCTGGACCTGTGGGTCGGCGCGCTCACCGCCCGCGACGCGCGCCGGAGGTTCCCGCCGTCCTGGGAGCGGGAGCACGGCGTCACCGCGGCGCAGCTGCACGCGGTCACCGACGCGATCGGCGCGGTGCTGGGGGCCACGCCGCTCACCCGGGCGGGGCTGGCCGACGCCGTCGTCGCGCACCTCGGCGACCCCGCGATCGCCGGGCCGCTGTCGACGGGCTGGGGTGCGCTGCTCAAACCGGCCGCGGCGCGCGGGCTGCTGTGCTCCGGACCCCCGACGGACGACGGGACGGTCACCTTCGTCTCCCCCGCGGCGCGGCTGGGCCGCCCGCTCGATCCGCTGCCCGCCGGGGAGGCCGAGCGCGCGGTGCTGCTGCGCTTCCTCGCGGCGAACGGGCCGGCCACCGCCGTCGACGTCGGGCGCTGGTGGGGCGAGCAGCCCGCCCCGGCGAAGCGCACGATCCGCGCCGCGGGCGACGCCGTGACCGCGGTGACCGTCGCGGGCGAGGCCGGGTACGTCGTGCGGACCACGGACGTCGACGAGCTGGCGGCGGTCCCCGACGGCGGCACCGACCCCGCCGACGCCCCGCTGCTGCTCCCCGGCTTCGACCCGTGGGTGATCGCCCCGCTGAGCCACCGCACCCGCGCGATCCCGGACGGCCGCACGGCGGAGGTGTCGCGGACGGCGGGCTGGATCTCCCCCGTCCTCGTCGTCGACGGGCGGGTGGCGGGGGTGTGGGAGCACGACGGCCCGGCCCTCACCGTCCGGCCGTTCGCGCCCCTCCCGGCCGCGACCCGGCAGGGCGTCGAGCGGGCGGCGCAGCGGTACGGGCCGCTGCTGGGCGCGGGGTCGGTGGACGTGACCTGGGCCTGACCGCGACCCGGCAGGGCGTCGAGCGGGCGGCGCAGCGGTACGGGCCGCTGCTGGGCGCGGGGTCGGTGGACGTGACCTGGGCCTGACCGCGACCACCGCGCCGCCGCACCCGGCGAGCGGCCCGTCGCTCAGGCGCGCGACGCCCGGGCCAGGACCGCCGCCAGCTCCCCGACCGCCGGCGCCTCCGCGGCGTGCACCGCGTGCAGCCGGGCGCCCAGATCGGCGAACAGGGCGTCCCGGTCGTCCGGGGTGAGCGGCGGAGCGGCGTCCAGCCGGGCCCGCAGCTCCCACAGCTCGGCGGCGGCCGCCGCGGCGGCCGGCGCCCCGGCGTCGCCATCGGCCTGCACCGCCTCCTCCACGGCCGCGGTGAGCTCGCGGAGCCGGGCGAACTCCGGGACGTCGACGGGCAGGGCCGCCTCGGCGACCGCCGCCCACGCCGCCCCGGCCTCCCGCCAGGCGGCCGCGGCGGCCGCGGTGGGGACGTCGAGGACGGGGGCGGCGGCGTCGAGGCAGTCGGCGGTGAGGTCGCGCAGGTGCCCACCCGTCGACCCGGCCGGGGAGGCGCCCTCCCAGACCGACGCCAGCGCCCCGGCCAGCCCGCGGCCGTCGGCGAACACCCGCGGCCAGCCCTTCGCCGCCCTCCCGTCGGTCACCAGCCGCGCCCACTTCCGCCAGGCGGGCAGGGCGAACGACGCGGACGTGCCGCCGAGCCGGTCCGCCGCCTGCGACAGGCCCGCGACCAGCGCCGACCGCAGCACCGCGGGCGCGAGGTCCCCCGCGGGTTCCGGGACGACGAGCAGGTTCCGGTAGGACCCGACCCGGGCCCGCGCCGCGTCGAGCACCGGGACGGGCACGGTGAGCGGGGCGAGCGAGCGGTCGTCGACGAGGTAGCCGTCGCCGGCCCGGCCGTGGACCACGACCACGTGCCCGCCCATCCCGTCGAGCGCGGCGGGCAGGTGCCGGTACCCCAGCCCGTGGCGGTCGGGCCAGACCAGGGCGGGCCGCCCGCCGTCGACGGCCCCGGCCAGCGCGCGGGCCGCGCCGGCGGCTCCCCCGGTCCGCTGCACCGACGCGGCCACGCCGAGCCGGTCCAGCGCCGCGAGCGTCGCGCGGCCGGCGTACTGCCAGTCGGCGGAGAACCCCAGCACGACGGGCCGCGAGCCGTCGTGGGCGAACTCCCACAGGATGTAGCCCGCGCCGGGCCCGCCCGCGGCGCCGAACAGCAGCGCCTCGGACAGCTCGGCCCCGGCGCAGCGCACGCCGTGGTGCGCGAGCACCCCGGCGAGCGCGGCGGAGTCCGGGTGCTGCCCGCCGCGCAGCCGGTAGCCGGCCGAGGTGGCGGGGGCGGGTGCGGGACCGGCGACGTGCCGGTGCGCGGTCGTGTAGCTCTCGCCGGTGCGGGCCATCCGCGCGCGGATCCGGGCCTTGAGCTGCTTGCGACTCGTCATGACTCTCCACGGCCACGCGACGGCACCCGGCCCCACGCCCCGTGCACCGCCCGGCCGGGGTCACGGCGGGTAGCCACGATCACGGTGGGGGTCACCGAGGCTCACGAGGTCCCCTGCGCCCCCGCACGGCCGGGCCGCGTGGGTGGCCCGATCAGGAGGTCCGGCGTGGTGATCGCCGGGAGCGAGTCTGCCATAGGGTGCGCTCCGTGCCCATCGATCCCGCGGACCTCCCCGCGATGCAGACGACCGAGCAGCTCGCCGAACGCATGGGCATCGAGCTCGTGACGCTGAGCCTCGAGGAGGTCGTCGGCCGCATGCCGGTGGCCGGCAACAAGCAGCCGTTCGGGCTGCTGCACGGCGGCGCGAGCGCGGTGCTCGCCGAGACGCTGGGCTCCACGCTCTCCGCGCTGCACGCCCTGCCCGAGCGGTTCCCCGTCGGCCTGGAGCTGGCCTGCACCCACCACCGGTCGGCGACCGGGGGGTACGTCACCGGGGTGGCGCGCCCGATCCACGTCGGCCGCAGCACCTCGACGACCGAGATCGTGATCACGGGCGAGGACGGCCGGCGCACCTGCACGGCCAAGCTGACCTGCCTGCACCGCGACACGCAGCCGTAGCCCCCCGGATTGCAGCATGGCCACCTTCACGCAACCTGGTGGCGTGAAGGTGGCCATGCTGCAACGGCCGGGACGTCAGTTCGCGACGCCCTCCCCCAGGTACGCCTCCTGGACGCGCGGGTCGGCGAGCAGCTCCGGCCCCGTGCCCGAGAGCGTCGTGCGCCCCAGGTCGATCACGTACGCCCGGTCCGACAGCGCCAGCGCCGCCAGCGCGTTCTGCTCCACCAGCAGCACGGTGGTGCCCTCGGACCGCAGCTCGCGGACCGTCGAGAAGATCTTCTGCGTCATGATCGGCGAGAGCCCCATCGAGGGCTCGTCGAGCATCAGCAGCTTCGGCCGCGACATCAGCGCCCGCCCGATGGCCAGCATCTGCTGCTCGCCCCCGGAGAACAGGCCCGCCTTGTTGCGGCGGCGCTCCCCGAGCACCGGGAACAGGTCGTAGATCCGGTCGAGGTCGGACAGGATGCCCGGCTCGTCGGAGCGGGTGTACGCGCCGAGCCGGAGGTTCTCCTCCACCGTCATCCGCGCGAACAGCCGCCTGCCCTCGGGGCTGTGCGCGACCCCGAGCCCGAGGATCTCGTGCGCGGGCAGCGCGTGGATCGGCTTGCCGTCGAGCAGGACCGTGCCGGCGACCGGCCGCAGCAGCCCCGAGATCGTCCGCAGCGTCGTGGTCTTGCCCGCGCCGTTGCTGCCGATCAGGCTGACGATCTGGCCCTGCTCCACCGAGAACGTGACGCCGCGGACGGCCTGGATCGCGCCGTAGGCGACCGTCAGGTCGGTGACCTCGAGAAAACTCACGGTGTCTGCTCCCCGGCGTGGATCTGCGCTTCGACTTCCTCCGGCGGCGCCCCGAGGTAGGCCTCGACGACGCGCGGGTCGCCCCGCACCTCGTCCGGCGTGCCCTCGACGAGCAGCTCGCCCTGCACCAGCACCAGCACCCGGTCGCACAGCGTGAAGATGAACTTGGTGTCGTGCTCGATGACCACGACCGAGATGCCCAGCTCGCGGATCGCGAGGATGAGCTGCCGGGTCGCCTCGGTCTCCTGGGCGTTCATGCCCGCGGTGGGCTCGTCGAGCAGGAGCACCGACGGGTCGGTGGCCAGCGCCCTGGCGATCTCGAGCCGGCGCTGGTCGCCGTAGGGCAGGTTGCGCGCGAGCTCGTCGGAGAACTTCGTCAGCCCGACGAACTCGAGCAGCTCCGCGGCGCGCCCGGCCGCCTCGGCCTCGCTGCGCCGGAAGCCCGGCCCGTGCAGCAGCGAGGAGAACGGGTTCTGCTTCATCCGGCAGTGCCTGCCGACCAGCACGTTCTCCTGCGCCGTCATCGACGGGAAGAGGCGGATGTTCTGGAACGTCCGCGCGACGCCCAGCTCGGTGACCTTCGCCGGGTCCTCGGGCAGCCGCTCGCCGCGCAGCGCCACCTCGCCCGCGGTGGGCGAGTACAGGCCGGTCAGGCAGTTGAACAGCGTGGTCTTGCCCGCGCCGTTCGGCCCGATCAGCCCGATGACCTCGCCCTCGGTCAGGTCGAAGGAGACGTCGTTGAGGGCGGTGAGCCCGCCGAACCTCATCGTGACGCCCGTGGCGGCCAGGATCGCGTCGGTCACGGCTTGTGCTCCTTCGCCTCGGCGGCGACCTTCTCCTCGGCGGCCACGATCGCGGGGTCCGTCTCCGGCGCCAGCTCGGCGCGGCGGTGCGCGTCGGGCAGGATGCCCTGCGGCCGGAACCGCATGATGAGCACGAGCGCGATGCCGAACAGCAGCAGCCGGTACTCGGAGAACTCGCGCAGCTTCTCCGGCAGCACGAACAGCACCGACGCCCCGAGCACGGCACCGGGGATGGTGCCCATGCCGCCGAGGATGACCGCCGCGAGCAGCGTCACCGACTCGAGGAACCGGAAGCTCTCGTAGGACACGGTGCCGAGCTTGTGGGCGTAGAACGCCCCGGCCAGCCCGGCCAGCATCGCCCCGATGAGGAACGCCAGGATCTTGATCGGGCCCGTGCGGATGCCCATGGCCCGGGCGGCGTCCTCGTCCTCGCGGATCGCGATCCACGCCCGGCCCAGCCGGGAGAACTTGAGGTTCGCGAACACCACCATGACCGCGGAGATGATCAGCACGATCAGCACGTAGTAGAGGAAGCCCGGCGGCAGTTCCAGCCCGCCGATCTGCAGCCCCTCGTTGAAGTCGTTGCCGAACAGCGACACCGCCGGGATGTTGGGGATGGCGTTGGAGCCGCCCGTCAGCCCGCCGATGTTGTTCTGCGCGCTGCGGACGAAGATCTCGCCGAACGCCAGCGTCACGATGGCCAGGTAGTCCCCGCGCACACGCAGCGTCGGCGACCCGACGATGGCGCCGAAGATCCCGGCCACGATCGCCGAGATGATCATGACCAGCGGGAACGGGAGCGCGATCCCGATCTGCGACGCCGCCGCCCCGGACAGGTTCGCCGCGACGAACGCGCCGATGCCGAGGAACGCGACGTAGCCGAGGTCGAGCAGGCCCGCGAGCCCGACGACGATGTTCAGCCCGATCGCGGTCGCCGCGTACACGCCGATCGTCGCCGCGACCGTCATCCAGTACTCGGTGCCCGCCGACGTCAGCGGCAGCAGCAGCGCCGTGACCAGCAGCAGCACGACGCTGTAGATGCGGTGCCGCTCGGTGAGCGCGGTGATCCACGCGAACAGGCCCGACGCCGACAGCGCGGCCATCAGCCCGCCGACCGCGCCGAGGAAGGACAGGAAGATCGCGCCGGCGTAGGCCGCCCCGCCGCCCTGGCCGCCGCTGGTCAGCACGGCGGCGACGAGCAGGAGCAGCAGCAGGAAGATCACGATGAGCAGCGCCCGCTCGACCCAGGGGTTGAGCCGCCAGGTCCACACCGGCTGGCGCTCGATCCCCCCGGCGTTGGCGCCGACCACCAGCAGCGCGCCGCCGAGCAGCGCGACGATCGCGCCGAACGCGACGCCGTCGGCGACCGTGATCGCGCCCAGCCCGCCGCCCTCGGCGACGATGTAGAGCCCGTTGACGACGCTGATCGCGAGGACGCCGATGCCGACCGCCCGGAGGATCCGTCCCTTGGCGGGCACGGCGGCCAGCGCCACCACGATCGACGCGATGCCGAACAGCAGCAGGTGCAGCCGGAACCCGGTGACCCCGAAGGGCACCGTGAAGAACTCCAGCGTGGCCTGCTCGGGGTAGGCGCCCTCGTTGAGCACGAACGTGGCCCAGGGCAGGTAGGCGCCGACGACGGTGAGCACGCCACCGGCCACGCGCAGCGGCGTGGCGTAGGCGGCGAGCCCGGCGAGGCGCCCGGTCGGCACCGGGGCCGGGGCCGCCTGCTCCTTCTCGATGGTGGTCATGCGCGCACCCGCTCGGTCTCGCCGAAGAAGCCCTGCGGCCGGAAGACCAGCACGGCGATCAGGACCACGAAGATCCAGACGTAGTCGTAGGGGCTGCCGCCGGGCAGGTACTGCCCGCCGAGCGTCTTGACCAGCCCGATCACCAGGCCGCCCGCGACGGCGCCCTTGATGTTGCCGATCCCGCCCAGCACCGCGGCGGTGAAGGCGAACAGGCCGTTCTGCAGGCCGATGTTGATGTTGATCAGGCCCAGGTCGGCGCCGTACAGGATGCCCGCGACGCCGGCCAGCGCCGCGCCGAGGACGAAGGTCAGGACGATGACGCGGTCGGGGTCGATGCCCATCAGGCGCGCGACGTCGCGGTCCTGGGAGGTGGCCCGCATGGCGCGACCCATCCGCGACCCGTTGACGAACGCGTTGAGCGCGAAGGCCAGCACCAGCGACACGACGATGATCAGCACGCCCGTGTAGCGGATCGGCACGATGCCGTCGCCGACCGGGACGGCGAGCGTGCCCTCGACGAAGACCTTGGGGAACGGCACGGCGGCGGTGGCGTTCGGGTAGAACACCCGCACCGCCTCCTGCAGCGCCACCGAGACGCCGAGCGCGGTGATCAGCGGGGCCAGCCGGGGCGCGTTGCGCAGCGGCCGGTAGGCGAAGCGCTCCATCAGGACCGCGACGATCACCGCGATCCCCGCACCGGCGACGAGCAGCAGCGGCAGCGCGAACCACCACTGGTTCTGGATCGCGGTGGGGAGCAGGTAGGTGAACATGGCCAGGCCCCCGTAGGAGCCCACCATGAAGATCTCTCCGTGGGCGAAGTTGATCAGCTGGATGATCCCGTAGACCATCGTGTAGCCCAGGGCGATCAGCCCGATCAACGATCCCAGGATCAGGCCGTTGACGACCTGGGACAGGAACGTGGACAGCAAGAGGGGTCCCTCCTACGCCGCAGTGGGGGTGGGCTCTTGGCCCACCCCCACCGCTCGGCTCAGACGCGTCGGTCCCGATCGGGACCGAGGATCAACTGGCTCTGATCAGCCCTCGTACGTGCCCGTCTCCAGCGGGACGAAGGCGTCACCCTCGACCGTGTAGACCGTCAGCAGCTTGTTGGTCGTGTCGCCGAACTCGTCGAACGTGACGGGACCCGCCGCGCCCTCGTAGTCGGTGGCCTGCACCGCGGCGACGACCGCGGAGCGGGTGTCCTCGGACCAGTCACCACCGTTCAGGGCCGTGACCAGCGAGTTGATGATGATGTTCGTCGAGTCGTAGGTCAGCGCGCCGTAGGTCTCGTAGCCCTCGACGTAGTTCGCCGCCTCGTAGTCGGCGATGAACTGCTGCGCGCTCTCCAGGTCCTCGGCCGGGGCGCCGACGCTGGTGCCCAGGTCGCCGACCCGGCCGCCCAGCGGGACGTACTCGGCGTTGATCAGGGCGTCGCCGCCCATGACCGGGATGTTCAGGCCACCGGCGGCGATCTGCGCCGACAGCGGGCCCGCGGCGGGGTACTCGCCGCCGTAGTAGACCGCGTCCGGGTTGGCGGCGCGGACCTGGGTGACGACGCCGGAGAAGTCGGTGTCGTTCTCGCCGACCTTGCCGGTGAAGACGATCGTGGCGCCCAGGCGGGTGGCCTCGGCGGCGAACGCGGCCGCGAGGCCCGCACCGTAGGTCTTGCCGTCGTCGATGACCGCGATGGCCCGCTTGCCGGCGGTGTTGACGAGGTACTGGGCGCCGAACGGGCCCTGCACGGCGTCGGTGGTGGCCACGCGGAAGTAGTTGTCGAAGCCGCGTGCCGGGGCCGTCTCGTACGCCTCGCCCTGGGTCAGGGTGGGGTTGGTGTTGGCCGGCGAGATCTGCACGATGCCGCGCTGCTGCAGGATCGGCTGGACCGTCTGGGCGGTCGAGGAGTTCAGCGTGCCGACGACGCCGACGACGTTGGGGTCCGACGCCAGGCGCGTGGCCGCGTTGGCCGCGATGGCCGGCATCGACTGGTCGTCCTCGGCCTGCAGCCGCAGGGCGTAGCCCGGGACGGTGCAGTTCTGGTTGGCCTGGTCGACCGCGAGGTCGGCCGAGTTCTGCATGCCGAGGCCCAGGGCGGAGAGCGGGCCGGACAGCGGGGCGACGAGGCCGACCACCAGGGTGCCCTTGCTCGTGTCGCAGGCCCCCGCGGCGGCGCCGCCACCCTCTTCCCGGTTGGTACCGCAGGCCGAGAGCGCGAGCGCTCCGGCGAGGATCGCGGCGGTGACGACTGCGCGCCTCCGACTCATCTTGATGTCCTTCCCGTACTGCACGTCTTCGGTGTGCGGTGCCCGATCACCGCGCCGCTCCCGCCTGTCGAGAGCGACGGGGACGTTAGACGGACGCCCGTCACCGCGTCACCACCTCGCCGCCGTCCTTTACCGGACCGCAACTCGGACACAGCGGTCCGTGAGCGGGTGGACAGCCGTACGTGAGGGGAAGATCAGGCCCTGGGCGGGTTGAGACCCTCGACGACGGCCTCCGCGACGGCCTTCATCGTCGTGCGCCGGTCCATCGCGGTGCGCTGGATCCAGCGGAACGCGTCGGGCTCCGACATCGACTGCCGGCTCATCAGCAGGCCCTTCGCCCGGTCGACGAGCTTGCGCGTCTCCAGTCGGTCGGTGAGCGTGGCGACCTCGTCCTCGAGCGCCTTCTTCTCGGCGAAGCGGGACACGGCCAGCTCGATCGCGGGCACGAGCTCGTGCCGGGCGAACGGCTTGACCAGGTACGCCATCGCGCCGGCGTCGCGCGCCTGCTCGATGAGCTCGCGCTGGCTGAACGCCGTGAGCATCACGACGGGCGCGATGCGCTCCCCCACGATCTCGCCGGCCGCGGCGATGCCGTCGACCTTCGGCATCTTGACGTCCATGATCACGAGGTCCGGCGTCAGCTCGCGGGCCAGCTTGACCGCCTGCTCCCCGTCACCCGCCTCACCGGCGACGACGTAGCCCTCCTCGCGGAGCATCTCGGTGAGGTCGAGGCGGATCAGCGCCTCGTCCTCGACCACCAGCACGCGCAGGCCGGTGGTGTCGCCCACGGGCTTGCTCTCCTCGGAAACCGACTGGGTCACCGTTTCTCCCTTACACCGGACGGGGTCGAACCGGAAGGATTCAGAATAGCCGGAGGCCGGGTGGCGACGCGCTGTGATCTCGGGTGAGCCGGTATCGTCATTCTCACGGCTCCCGTATCCCAACGGCAGAGGAAGCGCTCTCAAACAGCGTCAAGTGTGGGTTCGAATCCCACCGGGGGCACCATGCCGACGGGGACGCCGGACGGATGGCACGGTGGACCGATGACGAGCCGCGACCGCGACGGGGCCGGCCGGGCCCGCAGCGCCCGCCCCCGGGACGTCACCGGGCGCCCGCTGCCGCACGGCGCCGCCGGGGTGGAGCGGGTGCCCGAGGACCAGGTGCTCACCGCCGACGAGGCCGTCACCAAGGCGCAGCGCCTGCTCGACGGCGGCAACCCGTTCGGCGCGCACGAGGTGCTGGAGGGCGCCTGGAAGGCCGCGCCGGAGCCCGAGCGGGAGCTGTGGCGGGGCCTCGCCCAGGTCGCCGTCGGGCTGACCCACGCCCAGCGCGGCAACGCCCGCGGGGCCGTCGCGCTGCTGGAGCGGGGCGTCGACCACGTCCGGCGCTGGGTCGGGGACGCCCCCGCCGGCCTCGACCTCCCCGGCGTCGCGGACCACGCCGAGGGCCTCGCCGCCCGCATCGCGGGCGGCGCCACCGCGACCCCCGACGACCTGCGGCCCCGCCTCCGCGCGCCTACCGTCGGCCCGTGACCGACGCCGTGTTCCCCCCGGGCTTCTTCGACCGCGACGACCCCTCCCCCGACGCCGGGTTCTACGGCCCGCCGCGGCTGGTCACCCACATCGACGACCGGGCGATCGCCGCGGTCGGGGCGCTGTACGCGGAGCTGGGCGTCGACGGGGACGTGCTCGACCTGTGCTCGTCGTGGATCTCGCACTTCACGACCCCGCCGCGCCGGCTCGTCGGCCTCGGGATGAACGCGGCGGAGCTCGCCGCCAACCCGGCGCTCGCCGGGCACGTCGTGCGCGACCTCAACGACGACCCCACCCTGCCCTTCGACGACGCCTCCTTCGACGACGCCGTCTGCTGCGTCTCCGTCGACTACCTCGTCGAGCCGGTGGCGGTGTTCCGGGAGGTCGCGCGGGTGCTGCGGCCCGGCGGGCGGTTCGTCGTGACGTTCTCGAACCGGTGCTTCCCGACCAAGGCGATCCGCGGCTGGCTGCACACCGACGACGAGGGGCACCTGCAGATCGTCAACGCGTTCTTCGTGCTCAGCGAGTGCTTCGGCGAGGTGCGCGGGGGGCGGCGCACGCCGCCGGGCCCCGGTGACCCGCTCTACGCCGTGTGGGCCGCCCGCCGCTAGCGGGGCATGCGGCGCCACAGAGCCCGGGGCGCGTGCCGCAGCAGCCCGAACAGCGGGCGCAGCACCCCCGGCACCCACACCTCGCCGCGGCCGGAGCGCAGCGCGCGGACCGTGGCGTCGGCGACCTGCGCGGGCGTCGAGGAGAACGGGGCGGGCGTCATGCCCGCGGTCATCCGGCCGGTCACGAACCCGGGCCGGACCAGCAGCAGCCGGACGCCGGAGCCGTGCAGGGCGTCGGCGAGGCCGGAGGCGAACCCGTCGAGGCCCGCCTTCGCCGACCCGTAGACGTAGTTGGCGCGCCGCACCCGGGCCCCGGCGACCGAGGAGAACACGACGAGGTCCCCGCGGCCCTGCCCCCGCAGGATCTGCGCGAGGTGGGTGAGCACGGAGACGTGCGCGACGTAGTCGGTGTGCACGACGGCCAGCGCGTGCTCGACGTCGCGCTCGGCGCGCGCCTGCTCGCCGAGTATCCCGAACGCGACGACGACCGTGTCGAGCGCGCCGTGCGCGGCCACCACGGAGTCGAGGACGGCGCGCTGGCCCGCCACGTCGTCGGCGTCGAACCCCACCCGGTCGACGGCGGCGGCGCCCGCGTCGGTCAGGGCCGCCTCCTCGTCGTCGAGGTCGTGCGGGCGACGCGCCGCGAGGACCACCGTGGACCCGGGCGCGAGCCGGCGCGCGACCTCCAGCCCGATCTCGCTGCGACCGCCGAGCACCAGCACCGTTCCCATGGCGCGAGCATGCCCTAGCGTGTCGGGGTGCCGGAGATGCTGTTCGAGGTGCGGTGGCCCGACGGGGCGCTGCAGACGTTCTACTCGCCGTCCCTGATCGTGCAGGAGTACCTGGAGGCGGGCCGCGAGTACCCGCTCGCCGACTTCGTCGACCGCGTCCGCACGGCGATGGGCGTCGCCGAGGTGCGGGTGCGCGCGAAGTACGGCATGGGGTGCTCGATGGCCCCGGTCGCGGTGGCGCAGGTCGAGGCGGTGCAGGCCGAGCTGGCGGCCGCCGGCCTCGCCGACGGCGCCGTGCGGGTCGAGCGGTTCCGGACGTGAGGCGGGCCGCCGTACTCGGCTCCCCCGTCGCCCACTCCCTGTCCCCCGTCCTGCACACCGCGGCGTACGCGGCGCTGGGGCTGGACGACTGGCGCTACGACCACCGCGAGTGCACCGAGGACGGGCTGGCGTCCTTCCTCGACGGTCTGGGGCCGGAGTGGGCGGGGCTGTCGCTGACGATGCCGCTGAAGCGGGCGGCGCTGGACCTGGCCCACGGCGCGTCCGAGCTGGCCGTCGCCACCGGCGCGGCCAACACCCTCGTCCTGCGCGACGGGCGGCGGTTCGCCGACAACACCGACGTCGCGGGCATCGTCGCCGCGCTGGGCCCGGTGTCGGGGCGGGCCGTCGTCCTCGGGGCGGGCGGCACGGCGCAGGCCGCGCTGGCCGCGCTGCGCGGGCTGGGGATCGACGACGTCACCGTGCTCGTCCGCTCCGCCGCCCGGGCCGAGGACCTGCGGGCGGCGGCGAAGCGGCTCGGCGTCGACCCGCTCGTCGACGACGCACTGGCCGACCCGGCCCGGGCGAGCGCCGTGCTGGACCGCGCCGACGTCGTCGTCTCGACGCTGCCGGCGGGCGCCGCCGACGACCTGCGCGGCGCCGCGGGCGTCGTGCTCGACGTCGTCTACGCGCCGTGGCCCACCGCGTTCGCGGCGGCGGCGCAGGCGGCGGGGGCGCGGGTCGTCAGCGGGCTGGAGATGCTGCTGCACCAGGCGGTCGCGCAGGTGCAGCTGATGACCGGCCACCCCGGACCGGTCGACGCCATGCGCGCCGCACTGGACGACGCGGTGGCCGCCCGTGCCTCCTGAGCCCAAGGCGTGCGTCGCCTGCGGGCGGCGGATCACCTGGCGCAAGAAGTGGGAGCGCGACTGGGACGAGGTGCGCTACTGCTCCGCCGGGTGCCGCCGCCGCGGGGTCTCCGACGTCGACCGGGACCTGGAGAAGGCGATCACCGACCTGCTCGGCGCGCGGTCGGGCACCATCTGCCCGTCCGACGCCGCCCGCCGGGTCGCCCCCGACGGCTGGCGCGAGCTCATGGAGCCGGCCCGGCGCGCCGCGCGACGGCTCGTGGAGGCGGGCGAGGTGGAGATCACCCAGGGCGGCCGGGTGGTGGACCCGTCGACGGCGAAGGGGCCGATCCGGATCCGCAGGCGCTGACGTCGGCCGCCGCGACCCCGGCGCGCACGTGCACGGCGACCACGTAGTCGCCGCCCTCGTAGGGCAGCCGGTCCCAGGTGGACCAGCGGGCGTGCGGGCTCAGCCCGGCCGCGGCGCACCAGCCGTCGTACTCGGCCAGGGTCGGCCAGCCGTCCTGGAGCTGGAAGCCCGCGACCAGCCGCCCGCCCGCGACGAGGTGCCGGGCGCACCCGGTCACCACCTCGGCCCGGCGCGTGGCGTACGGGATCACGTTGCCGGCCAGCACCGCGACGTCGAACCGCTCGGGGCGGTCGAGGTCGGCGAGGTCCAGCTCCAGCCACTCGACGCCGGGCGCCTTCTGCCTGGCCGCGGCGACCATGTCCGGGTCGGGGTCGACGCCGAGCACCGCGATGCCGTGGCGGGCCAGCTCGATGCCGACGCGGCCGGTCCCGCAGCCGCCGTCGAGGACCGAGCGCGGGCCGAAGGAGCGCACGAGGTCGGCCTCGCCGTGCGGGTTGCCGCCCTCGGCCTCGATCCGGGCCCAGCGCTCGTCGTAGCCGTCGAGGTCGACCTGGTCGCGCCACTGCGACCAGTCGGGGGGCAGCGTCACGGGGCCACCTCCGCCGGGGGCGCCGGGCTGAGGGCCGTCAGCGCGCGGACGAACGCCTCCGCCCGCGCCGACTCGGTGACGGTGAACGGGGCCCACTCCCGGCGCGCCACCAGCCAGCCCTCCCCCGGCGCCGGCACGGCGAGCTCGTGCGGGTCGGTGTCGGGTTCGGCGTCGACGGTCTGCACGGAGTCGGCGTGCAGCAGGGCGGCCAGCGCGGCGCCCGGGTCACCGTTCTGCACGGCCTGCGCGGCGAGGTCGAGGGCGCGGGTCTGGCCGTCGACGAGGTCGTGCGGGTCGGCCTCGGTGACCAGGACCGCCCCCGCCGCCCTCCCGACGGTCGCGCGCACCGAGCCGGCGAGCAGGTCGCGGTCGGTGGCCCCGCTGACCACCAGCTCGTCGACGACGGACTCCGAGTCCTGCCCGTGCACCGAGAACGCCACGATGTTGCCCCCGGCGGACGCGACGGCCTCGGCGAGGCGGGCGAGCGCACCGGCCTCGTCGGGCACCCGGACGCGGACCCGGTGCAGCGCGGCCGTCCCGGCGGGGCGCGCCAGCAGCGGTGACGGGTCGGGGACGGCGCGCAGGTGCGGGCCGCGGGCGGCGTCGCTGGCGATCAGGCGCTGGCCGGGACCGAGCGCGCGCACGCCGATGGCCTGTAGCGCGGCCCACATCGTCACCTGGTTCGCGGTGAGCACGGGCTTGCCGAGCTCGCGCTCCAGCGGCGCGATGACGTCGTAGGTGGCGAGGTTGGTGCAGGAGATGAACACGGCCTCGGCGTCGGGGTGGTCGGCCGCGCGGGCGGCGGCGACCACCTCGTCGTAGGACACGCGCCAGATCTGGCCGAGCAGGCCGAGCCCGACCGCCGACGTCGAGGTGATGCCGTGGGCGGCGAGGAACGCGCCGAGCAGCTCGGTCAGCGTGTCGACGTACGGCGTCACGATCGCGACCCGGCTCGCGCCGACCGCGCCGAGCGCGGAGACCAGCGCCCCGGCGGTGGTGAGGGCATGCCGCGCGCCCGCCTCGTGCATGACGTCGATCAGCGCCCGCTCGCCCGCGACGCCGTCGACGAAGCTGCCCGAGGTGCACGCGTAGGCGACGATCCGGGTGCCCGGCTGGAGCAGGTCGCGGGTGGCGCCGCGGACCGGTTCGGGGTCGCTGATCGCCCGGGCCATCTCGGCCGTGACCGGCGACGGGACGAACGGCGTGCGCGTCAGGTGGAGCTCCACGGGCTCCGGCACCCAGCGCCACAGCTCGCGGTCGAGGGCGAAGTCGAACGGGACGATCACCCCGATCCCCCCGGCCGGGTCGGGGGGCGGGACCACACCGGTCTCCTGCTGCATGGCGACACGGTAGGGCCCACTCCATTTCGGGGGTGTTGCGAGGGGGTAAGGCACGATCGGGTCGTGGACGTCCATCAGTCACTGCTCGACGCCGTCGGCGCGACGCCCCTGCTCCGCCTGCGCCGCGTGACGGCCGGGCCGGGCCCCGCCGTGTACGTGAAGCTGGAGTTCCTCAACCCGGGCGGGTCGGTGAAGGACCGGGCCGCGCTGTCGATGGTGCGGGCCGCCGAGGCCTGCGGCGACCTGCCGGCGGGCGGCGGCGGGGTGATCGTCGAGGGGTCGTCCGGCAACACCGGGGTGGGCCTGGCGATGGTGGCCGCGCAGCACGGGCACCGGGCCGTCGTGGTGGTGCCCGACAGCATCGCGGCGGAGAAGATCGCGCTGCTGAAGGCGTACGGCGCGCAGGTGGTGCCGACCGAGCCCAAGGTGCCCCTCGAGCATCCCGAGCACGTCAACAACCTGGCGCGGCGGATCGCCGCCGAGACCCCCGGCGGCTGGCACGCGAACCAGTACGACAACCCGGCCAACCCGCGCGTCCACGAGCTGACCACCGGTCCCGAGATCTGGGAGCAGACCGGCGGGCGGGTGACGCACCTCGTCGCCGGGGTGGGCACCGGCGGCACGATCAGCGGCACCGGCCGCTACCTCAAGTCGCGCGGGCCGGTCACGGTCGTCGCGGCCGACCCGGAGAGCTCGCGCTACGGCGGCGGGGACGGCAGCCCGTACTACGTCGAGAGCGTCGGGCACTACCTGCACCCCGGCACCGTCGACGACCTGTGGCCGCAGTCCTACGACCGGGGCGTCGTCGACCGGTTCGAGCGGATCCCGGACCGCGAGTCCCTGGAGGTGGCCCGGCGCCTGGCCCGCGAGGAGGGCCTGCTGGTGGGCGGCTCGGCCGGGACCGCCGTCGCCGCGGCGCTGCGGGTGGCGGCCGGGCTCGGCCCGGACGACGTCGTCGTCGTGATCGCGCCGGACTCCGGCCGCAACTACCTGTCCAAGTACTTCGACGACGGCTGGATGACCCGGCTCGGCTTCCTGGACTCCCCCACCGGGCCGCGCGTGCGCGACCGGGTGCCCGCGCGCGGGGTCGCGGTGGCCCCGGCCGGGACGACCGTCGCCGAGGCGCTCGCGGTGCACGGCGCGGGGCCGGTCGCGGTGGTCACGCCGCGGCAGTCCGACCGGCCCACGCGGTCGGCGCCGGAGGTGCTGGGCGTGGTCGCGCTGGACGCGGCCCTCCCGCCGGGCGACGACGTGTCCGCGCACGTCGGCGGCCCGCCGCCGGCCGTCGGGGACGGCGAGGAGGCCGCCGCGGCGCACGCCAGGGTGCCCGACGGGCCGGTGCTGGTCCTCGTCGACGGGCGGGTGGTGGCGCTGGCCGACCGGACGGACCTGGAACACGATCCGGCCGCCGGTGGTTGACCACGCACATGCAGGTGGAGATCTGGTCCGACGTCGTCTGTCCCTGGTGCGCGATCGGCAAGCGCCGGTTCGAGGCCGCACTGGCCGAGTTCGAGCACCGTGACGAGGTGACGGTGCGCTGGCGCAGCTTCGAGCTCGACCCCACCGCGCCGCAGGAGCGCGAGGGCACGCTCGTGGAGCACCTCGCCGAGAAGTACGGCACCGCGCCCGACCAGGCGCAGACCATGATCCGGCAGATGTCGGACACCGCGGCGGCCGACGGCTGGGAGTTCGACCTCGAGCACGCCCGCGGCGGCAACACCGTCGACGCGCACCGGCTCATCCACCTCGGCGCCGAGCACGGCGTCCAGGACGCGGTCAAGGAGCGGCTGCTCCGCGCGTACGTCGCCGAGCGCGAGCCGATCGGCGACCACGCGACGCTGACCCGCCTCGCCGTGGAGGCCGGGCTCGACGAGGCGGAGGTCCGCGACGTGCTCGCGGGCGACCGCTTCCTCTCCGCCGTCCGCGCCGACCAGCGCCAGGCGCAGGCCTACGGCATCAGCGGGGTGCCGTTCTTCGTGGTGGACGCGAAGTACGGCGTGTCCGGCGCGCAGCCCGCCGACGCGCTGCTCCACGTCCTGGAGACGGCCTGGGCCGACGCCCACCCGATCCAGGTCCTCACGCCGGCCGGCGGGGCGGGCGAGACCTGCGCCGACGGCAGCTGCGCCGTCTGAGCCCCCCGCGGCCCACCCGCCGGGGCCGGTGGCGACCGGCGCGCCGACCATCGCGAGCTCGGTGCCGGCCCGGGGGCTGGCCCCCGGTGGACCGGGCGCCTCGTCCGCAGCGGGGTCATCGCACGAGGCGCAGGTGCGGGCGTCCGGGCACGGGCGGGCCGACGGGGTGGTCGGCCCCGCGGCACCGGCCCAGGGCCAGCCCGACCACGAAGTCGGCGACGACCCCGGCGTCCGGGAGCAGGTCGGGACGGAGGTGGCGGGGACCGGAACCGTCGTCGAGCCGGACGCTCCAGCCCTCCTGCTCGTCCCACACCGCGGCCACGGGCGTCGGCTGCCCGGGACCGACCGCCCCGCCGACGGGCGGCACCCGCGGCCCGGCGGTGCGGACGGCGCTGCAGTCCAGGACGACGGAGCCGACCAGCCGGTCCGCGGCGTCGGTGCGTTCCGGGGCCCCGGTGCGGACGCCCCGGTCGTGGAGCGCCGCGACGACGCCGTCGAGGTAGGTGTCGAGACGGCCGCCGACGGCGCTGGGGTGGCGGGCGGCCGACCCGGCGGGCGTGTCCGCCGCGGGTGACGGGACGGGGCGCGACGGAACGGCGTGCGGTCCCGCGTCACCGGGGACGATCGTCACGGTCTCGGCCGCCGGTCCCGGGGCGTCGGGACGGACGGCGGGGTCGGGTCGGGTCGGGTCGTCCGTGGTCGGTGCTCATGCGGTGCCGCCGCTCCCGCCGGTCGGCGGAGCCCGTACGACCGGCGTTCGTGGATCGATGACCGCCGAGGTCCGAGGCGGAGGACGTGCCCATCATGCGCCTCCCCGGGCGATCCGGTCGGTCGGACGGGTTCGGGCCGGGCTCGTTGCGGAGCGGGCGGGGCCGCGCCTAGTGTCGCGGCCGCCCCACGGAGTGCTCGCCGAGCGGGACGGGGAGGGCCATGGCCGGGTCGTTGATCGCGTCGAAGATGCGTGTCCCGGTCGTCCGGGGCGGGTCGGTGCGCCGCGACCGGCTCGACGGACCGCTCGACCGGGGGGTGGCGGGCCCGCTGACGCTCCTGTCGGCCCCCGCGGGGTTCGGCAAGACGACGCTGCTCGCCGACTGGCTGGCCTGCACCGGCCGGACGTCCGCGGCCTGGCTCTCGCTCGACGAGCGCGACGGCGACCCCGTCCGCTTCTGGACCTACCTGGTCACCGCGCTGCGCACCGCCCCCGGGTCCCCGGCCGGCTTCGGCGACGCCGCGCTCGCACTGCTGACCGCGCCCCGCCCGTCGACGGAGGCGGTCGTCACCGCCCTGCTCGACGACCTGGCCGCGCTGCGCGACGACGTCGTCCTGGTCCTCGACGACCTCCACGTCGTCGACGCCCGGGAGATCCGCGACGGGCTCGCCCTCCTGCTGGAGCACCTCCCCCCGGCGCTCCACCTGGTGGTCGCCTGCCGGGCCGACCCCCCGTTCCCGCTGGCCCGGATGCGCGCCCGCGGCGAGCTCGTCGAGGTCCGGGCCGCCGAACTGCGCTTCACCCCCGACGAGGTCGCCGCGTACCTCGCCGACGCAGCCGGGCCGGGCCTCGCCCCCGCCGACGTCGTCGCGCTGGAGGAGCGGACGGAGGGCTGGATCGCCGCGCTGCAGCTCGCCGCACTCTCGCTGCGGGGGCGCGCGGACGTCGGCGGGTTCATCGCCCGCTTCGCCGGTGACGACCGGTACGTCGTCGACTACCTCGTGGAGGAGGTCCTGCGCCACCTGTCCCCCGACGTCGGTGACTTCCTGCTGCGGACGGCGGTGCTCGACCGCTTCACCGCCCCGCTCTGCGACGCCGTCACCGGCCGCGACGACGGCGCCCGGACACTGCCGGCGCTGGAGCGGGCCAACCTGTTCCTCGTCCCGCTGGACGACCACCGCGAGTGGTACCGCTACCACCACCTGTTCGCCGACGTGCTGCGCGCGCGCATCCCCGCCGGGCGGCTCCCGCTGCTGCACCGCCGCGCGGCGGACTGGTTCGAGCGTCACGACCTCGTCGAGGAGTCCGTCGAGCACGCGCTGGCCGCCGGTGACGTCGACCGGGCGGCGCGGCTGATGGAGCGGGCCGTGCCGGCGATCCGGCGCTCCCGCCACGACACGACGTTCCGTGGGTGGCTCGCCCGGCTGCCCGACGAGGTCCTGCGGCGCAGCCCGGTCCTCGGCGTCTTCCGCGGGTGGTCGCTCATGGTCGCCGGCGACCTCGAGGGGTTCGCGGCCCGCCTGGACGACGCCGAACGCGCGCTGGCCGCCGTGCCGCCCGGGTCGGAGCCGCCCTGGGCCGACACCGAGGAGCTGCACACGCTCCCGGCGACCATCGCCGTGTACCGCGCCTCGATCGCGCAGGCCCGGGGCGACGTGGCCGGCACGGCGGCGCACGCGCGGCGCGCCCTCGACCTCGCCCGGCCCGGCGACCACCTCTCGCTCGGCAGCGCGTCGGGCCTGCTGGGGCTCGCCTCCTGGGCGGAGGGGGACGTCGCGTCGGCGCTGCGGACCTTCGGCCGGGCCGTCACCAGCCTCCGGGCGGGCGGCAACGTCGTCGACGAGCTCACCTCCACCGCCGTGCTCGCCGACATGTGGCTCGCGGCCGGCCGGCCGCTGACCGCCCGCCGGGTCTGCGAGCGCGCGCTGCGGCGGGACGGCGGCGCACCGCCCGCCGCGGCGGCGAGCCTGCACGTCGCGCTGAGCGGGCTGCACCGCGAGGCCGGTGACCTCGGCCGGGCCCGCGAGCACCTCGGAACCGCCGACGCGCTCGACGACCGCGGGTCGGTGGTCGAGGGCCGCCACCGCCGGCACGTGGCCGCGGCCCTGCTCGCCGCCGCCGAGGGCGACCCCGACGCCGCGGACGTGCTCCTGGACCGGGCCGAGCAGGACCACCTGCCGGGCTTCCTACCGGACCTTCACCCGGTCCCCGCGATCCGCGCCCGCATCCTCCTGCGGCGGCAGCGGCCGCTCGAGGCCGCCGACCTGGTCCGCGGCCGGGGCGTGACCCCCGACGACCGGGCCGACCCCCTGCGCGAGTACGACCACCTGACGCTGGTGCGCCTGCTCCTCGCCCGGCGGCGTCCCGACCGGGCCACCGGCCTGCTGGAGCGGCTGCTCGACGCGGCGCAGAGCGCGGGCCGCGCCCGCAGCGTCCTGGAGATCGGCATGCTGCAGGCCCTCGCCCTCGACGCGCGGGGCGACCGGCCACGGGCCCGCGAGACGCTCGACCGGGCGCTGACCGGGGCCCCCGAGACGGCGGGCCACGTGCGGCTGTTCCTCGACGAGGGCACCCCCGTGACCGATCTCCTGCGCGACGTCGAGCGCCACGGCACCGCGAGCGAGCAGGCGCGCCTGCTGCTCGGCCCGTCCCCGGACGTCGCGCTGACCGGACGGGAGATCCAGGTGCTTCGGCTGCTCGACGGCGAGCTGACCGGGCCGCAGATCGCCCGGGCGCTGTACGTCACGCACAACACGCTGCGCACCCACACCAAGCACATCTTCACCAAGCTCGACGTCACCACCCGCCGGGCGGCCGTCGCGCGGGCCCGGGAGCGCGGCGTCCTGTAGCCCCGTGGGTCACATCGTCGTGTGACGCGCCCGCACCCCCGCCGTTCCTACCGTTCGGGACAGCCCGCGGCACCCCGCCCGGGCACCCGACACCGGGAGCCGTACATGACCGTCACCACCACGAAGCTGACCCGGGCGGCCGGCCTCTGCGCCGTCGCGGCCGGCCTGCTGTTCATCGCCGTCCAGATCGCCCACCCGCCGGTGGACGCCGCCCTCGTCACCACGACCGAGTGGGCGGTCCGGCAGAGCGCGAAGGTGCTCATGGCGGTCCTCGCGCTCGCCGGCATCACCGGCATGCACCTGACCCAGGTGCGCCGGGCCGGGCTGTTCGGCCTCCTCGCCTACCTGGTGTTCGCCGCCGGGTACCTGGCGATGCTGGGCGTCGAGCTCATCGGGCTGTGCGTCCTGCCGTCGGTCGCGTCGAGCGCACCCGGTTGGGTCGACGACGTCCTCGCCGCGGCGACGGGCGGCACCCCGGCCGGGGACATCGGCCTGTTCGCGACGCTGAGCCTCGTCTCCGGCCTCACCTACATCGGTGGCGGCACCCTCTTCGGCATCGCCCTGTTCCGCGCGGACGTCCTCGCCCGGTGGGCCGCCGCGCTCCTCTCCGCCGGCGCACTCGCCACCGCCACGATCCCGCTGTTCCCCGGGGTCAACCAACGCCTGTTCGCCGTGCCCGTCGCCGTCGCGCTGATCGGACTCGGGATCTCGCTGTGGCGGTCGCCACGCGTCGCTGCCCTGCCGGCCCCCGCCCCGCGGCTCGACCCGGCCCCCGCGCCGTGACCCGGCCGACCGGCTACCGGATCCGGGTCGACGGGCACCTCGACGACCACTGGTCCACCCGGCTCGGCGGCCTCGACCTGGTGCGCGAGCAGGACGGGACGACGACCCTCGGCGGGGAGGTCCCGGACCAGGCGGCGCTGCACGGGCTGCTCGCCGTGCTCCGGGACCTCGGCGTACCGCTGATCTCGGTGGCGGCCGTCGGCGGGGGGCCCGGCCCCGGGCGCCCGCGGCACCGCTGACGCGGTGCGCCGCCCGGTGGGTCCGGTCCGCGCACCGACCGTCGCTGTGACCTGCGTCGCCTCCGCTGGAGCATGCCGCGGCGGCACAGCCCACGGTGGTGCCCACACCGACCGGCTCCCGAGGAGACACCGTGACCACCGACCTGCCCGCCGCCCACCCCGACCGCGGAACGCGGCCCGGGCCGTTCGGCAGGGCGCTCCGGACCGTCCGCGACAACCTCGGCGCCTACCTCGTCGTCAACGCCGTGATGTACGGCCTGTCGATCGCCGGGTTCGTCACGGCACTGGTCTTCCCCGAGCTCAACGCCGCGCAGGTGGCGTCCCTGCAGGCCGACGGGACCGCCGACCTGGTCCTGTCGCTGCTCGGCAACGTGTGGTTGTTCGCCCTGGTCATCCTGGGGGTCAACACGGTGACGGTCGGTGCGCTGTCGATCCTGCTGCCGTCGATGATCGTGCCCTTCGCCGGCATCGCCGTGTTCGCCTACCGGGCCGTCGACATCGGCCTGACGCTCGCCCCCGCCGACCGGACCGGCTGGGTCGTCCTCGTCCCGCACTCCCTGACCTACCTCATCGAGTTCCAGGCCTACGTCCTCCTCGTCCTCGGCGCCTACCTCCTCGGGAGGTCCTGGCTCCGCCCCGCGTCCGTCGGCGCCCCGAACCGCCGGGCGGGCTACGTCAGCGGGCTGCGGCAGATCGGCCGGCTGAGCCTGCCCGCCCTGGTCCTGTTCGTCGTCGGCGCGGTCTACGAGGCGTTCACGCTCAGCTACCTGGTTCCCGTGCTGGTCCAGGCCATGAGCTGAGCACCGGCTCGACGTCCCGCCCTCCGGAGCCCTGACCCACCTGGAGCCACGATGACCACCGGCACGAGCGCGGAGACCGTCGCCGGCCCGGCCCGGTCGCCCTGTACCGGACCCCGCGCCGGTCGGGCCGCACGCGCTGTGAAGCGCTGGTTCGACCGGTCGTCCGCGGCCCTACTGCTGGTCCTGCTCCTGCCGCTGCTGCTCGGGGTGGCCGTCGCGGTCAAGCTCGACGGCGGGCCGGTGTTCTTCCGCCAGATCCGCGTCGGGCGCCACGGCGAGACGTTCCGGATGGTCAAGTTCCGGTCGATGGTCGTGGACGCGGAGAAGCTGCGCGCCGACCTGGTCACCATGAACGAGGGCGCGGGGCCGCTGTTCACGATGCGCCGCGACCCGCGGGTCACCGCGGTGGGGCAGTGGCTGCGCCGCTACTCCCTCGACGAGCTCCCGCAGCTGTTCAACGTGCTCGGCGGGTCGATGTCGCTGGTCGGGCCGCGCCCGCCGCTGCCGGCGGAGGTCGAGGGCTACTCCACCGAGACCCACCGGCGCCTGCACGTGCGTCCGGGGCTGACCGGGCTGTGGCAGGTCAGCGGGCGCAGCGACCTGTCGTGGGACGAGTCGATCCGGCTCGACCTGCGCTACGTGGAGAACTGGTCGCTGGCGCTGGACGCGCTGATCCTGTGGAAGACCGTCGGGGCCGTGCTCCGCGGCGACGGCGCCTACTGACCCTCCCGGCGCAGGCCCACCTCCGGCCCGACGCCACCACCGCCCACCCGACGAGCGAGGAGAACCGATGAGCACCCCACCACCCGACGCAGCCGCACCGGCCCGGACCCTCGCCGGCCCGCACCTCCTCGACGGGCCGGCGTCGTGACCACCCGCACCCCGGCGGGGTCGACCACCTCCACGACGCGGGGCGGGACCGGCGTGAGCGGCCGCGACCTGCGATCCATCGGGGTGTTCACCGCCGTCGCGTTCGCGCTCTCCTGGCTGCTCGCGCTGCCGCTCTGGTTCGGCGAGGGGCTCGCCTCCCCGTGGTTCCCGCTGGTGTCCGTCTCCGTCATGGCGACCCCCGCCGTCGCCGCTCTCGTCGTCGTGTTCGTCGTGGAACGGCCGCGGCACCGGGCGAGGACGCTCGGGCTGTGGCCGTTGACGCCGGTCCGGAGGCTGCTCGGCTTCGCCGCACTGGGGATCGTCGTGCCCATCGCGCTCGTCCTGGTGGCGCTCCCGATCGGTGCACTGCTCGGCGTCTACCCGGCCGACGTCGTCGGCTTCTCCGCGTTCCAGCAGCTCCGCGACGAGCAGGCGGCCGCCGCAGGTGCGGGCGGGCTCCCGATCTCGACCGGTGCGCTCGTCGCCCTCCAGCTCGCCGTACTCCCGGTGGCGGCCGTCATCAACCTCGTACCGGCCCTCGGGGAGGAGCTGGGCTGGCGGGGCTGGTTGCTCCCGAAGCTGATGCCGCTCGGCCCGGTGCCGGCGATCCTGGTCTCCGGCGTGCTGTGGGGCGTGTGGCACGCCCCGCTCGTCCTCCTCGGGTACAACTACCCGACCGCGCCGGGCTGGCTCGGCGTGACCGCGATGGTCGGCACCTGCATCCTGCTCGGAGCGGTCTTCGGCTGGCTCCGGCTCCGGTCGGGTTCGGTGTGGCCCGCCGCCCTCGCCCACGCCTCGATCAACGGGGCGGCCGGGAGCTCCCTGCTCTTCGCCGCCGCAGGCGAGCCCGTCGACACCACGCAGGCCACGATCCTCGGCTGGAGCGGGTGGATCGTGCCGTTCGCCCTCGTCGCGGTCCTCGTCGCGACCGGGCGGTTCGCTCCGGCCGAGCCCTCGTCCGCCCCGCAGCCGGGGACGGCGTCGCCGCACCCCTGACGCGGGCGGGCAGCGATCCGTCCCGCACGCACGTCCGCGGCGCAACGGGGTGGAACAACGGGCGCGGAGGCCCCGTTGGTCGGGAGGTCGTCACGACCCATCGGGTCGTCGCAGCGAAGGAGAGCCGCATGCCGACCCCCGACGTCCCGCTGGAGAAGCTCGGCTTCCTGACCATCGGGCTGTTCGACGGCGCCGACCCGGCGCCGGGGCACGAGAACGTGCTGCAGGTCATCGAGCTCGGCGAGCAGCTCGGGTTCGACAGCGTCTACCTCCGCCACCGGCACTTCCAGACCGGCATCTCCTCGCCCGTCGCGATCATGGCGGCGGCCTCGCAACGCACCCACCGCATCGCGATGGGCACGGCGGTGACCCCGCTGGGATGGGAGAACCCGCTGCGCACGGCCGAGGACCTCGCCACCGTCGACATCCTGTCGGGCGGGCGGGTGGAACCCGGCTTCTCCGTCGGCCCGCCGACCCACTGGGACGACGTCAAGCAGGCGCTCTACCCCGACACCGCCGACGCCGAGGACCTCTCCTTCGAACGGGTCGCGCGGCTGCTGCGCATGATCAGGGGTGAGGCCGTCAGCACCTTCTCCGGCACCGCGGGCTTCGAGCAGTTCTCCGCACGCGTGGAACCGCACTCCCCCGGTCTCGCCGACCGCGTCTGGTACGGCTCGGGAAGCGGTCGCTCCACCCGATGGGCCGCCGAACAGGGGCTCAACCTGCTGACCAGCAACATCACCAAGCCCGAGCCGTCCGATCTCGAGGCCGACGGCCGCTGGGACTTCGCCGCCATCCAGCAGCGCCAGATCCGGCTGTTCAAGCAGCACCACCCCCTCGGTGACGCCGCCCGGGTCTCGCAGGGCCTCGTCGTGATCCCCACCGACACCGCGACCAGCGAGCAGAAGGCCAAGTACCGGGCCTACGTCGACGCGCGCACGCCCCGGACCAGCGCACCGATGGGCCCGCCCGGCCCGGGCCTGCTCGCCGCGCCCGACATCCTCGGGACGTCGCAGGAGATCGCCGAGAGGCTGTACGCCGACGCCGCGTTCCGCGAGGTCCGCGAGGTCGTGTTCGCGTTGCCGTTCAGCTTCGAGCACGCCGACTACGTCCAGATCCTGACCGACACGGCGACCTCGCTCGGACCGCTCCTGGGCTGGAAGCCGCCGGTCTGAACCGGGCCCCGGTCAGGTCGCCGTGCGTGGCGTGCTGGCCGACGTCGAGGAACGCCCCCGTTCCGCACCCGCCGGCGCGATCAGCAGGCGGGCGAGCGGCGAACGCCCCGTGTCGGTCCCCCTGGACAAGTGCGTGACCGCTCGTTGTCCGACGGGGACAACGGTCCGGGCGCGTCCCCGACCTAGCCTGGGGCCCTGTCACCGTGCCACGAGGGAGTCGCGATGTCCGGTCCGGGTGGGGCTCTCGGCATGATCGAGACCAAGGGACTCGTCGGGGCGCTCGAGGCGGCCGACGCAATGGTCAAGTCCGCGAACGTCGAGATCGAGGGCTACCGCACACTGCGCAACGGGCAGGTCTCGATCCTGGTCCGGGGCGACGTCGGCGCCGTGCAGGCAGCCGTCGACGCCGGCTCGGCCGCCGCGGCCGCGGTCGGGGAGCTCTACGTCGCCCGGGTCATCCCCCGGCCACACGGAGAGACCGAGACGGTGATCGGCGCCGCCATCACACCGACCTGACCGAGCGCCCCGGCAGGTCGGTGGCGTCGGCGTCGGCATCCGGCTCGTCCACACCGCTCACCTGCAGCAGGCGCAGCGCGAAGTCGGCGCGCATCCGGTCCTCGTGCCGGCTGAGGTCGAGCCCGGTCAGCTGCTTGATCTGCTCCAGCCGGTAGCGCAGCGTCTTGTGGTGGACGAACAGCCGCTCGGCGGCCACGCGCTGGGAGCAGTCGGCGTCGAAGAAGGCGCGCAGCGTGCGGATCAGCGACCCGTCGTTGTCGCGGTCATAGGCGAGCAGCGGCCCGGTGGCCTCCTCGATGAAGGTCTGCAGGTCCGGGTCGTCACCGGAGCCCAGCAGCAGGCGCACGATGCCCAGCTCCTTGACCGACCGATGGGCCGTTCGGATAGAAGTGGTCGGGTGGCTTGTCTCGGCCGGACAACGCCGTCGGAGGTGGGTGCCGCTGCACTCGGGGCACGACGAAGGAGGGTGCCGTGTACGGGCCCGGCGGGGTTCCGACGCAGGCGGCGGCCCGATTCGGTGACGAGGTCGCGCTGATGGCCGCGACCCGGACCATGGGGTTCCACGAGCTGGACGACGAGAGCGAGCGGTCAGGGGATGTGACATCCGTCGGGACCGGTCCGGCTCCACGGGTCGCCGCCATCGAGTCCGTCGGGGGAAGTGATCCACAACCGGCTGACTATCGCCCGAGATCAGGACGCCTGGTGGTGGACGCCGACGGATCCTCTGAGGCTCTGGGCTGCGGGGTGGGTGAGGTGCATGGCCCGCGGAATGCGTGACACGGGGAGGGCTGCAGTCAGATGTCGGCTGACAACACCTCGGACACGACGGATCGGAGCTGAGTGAGGGCATCGTCGTCGTTCCAGGTGGCCGCGGGTTGGCGCCAGGCGATGTAGCCGTCGGGACGGACGAGCAGTGCGCCGGCTTCGTGGATCTCGCGGATCCGGGCCCAGTCGCGGTAGACGTCCTCTGCGCCCTTCTCCCCGATGACGACGGTGCGCAGGAACGGGAGGTCGAGCTTCATCGCGGCACGAACCCAGGAACCGCCGGCCAGGCCGGTGACCAGTGACAGCCTGCCCTTGCCGGTGACGTCGAGGGTGGAGACGCGTTGTCCTTCTGCGCCGAGGAGCCACGCGTGGGGCAGCTTGGCCCCTGGACGGGTGGTGGCCTGGAGGTGGAGCTGGGGGTCGCGGACGAACTCCTCCTCCCCCACGGATTCGTCGGGGAGCACGGCGGTGGAGGTGTAGCGCTGGTTGAGCTCGACGCCCTGGGCGTTGAACTCGTAGTTCTTGAGTTCGAGCGCCGCGGTCAGCGCCTCGCGCACGGCGACGCCGTCCGGGCCGGGGTCGCGGAGCTTGGCCAGGCCGGCGGCGACGGGGTCGGCCTCGCCGGTGGTGCGGAAGCACTCGTTGAGCGGGGCGTAGTCGACGCGGGACTGGTTGGCCCTGGCGACGACCTGCTTGCCGACGGGCATGCGCTCGTCGGAGTAGGTCTCCAGCAGCTGGGGGCCGGCGTGGCCGTGGATGACGAAGGCGAGTTTCCAGGCGAGGTTGAACGCGTCCTGGATGGAGGTGTTGGAGCCCAACCCGGACGACGGAGGGTGGCGGTGCACGGCGTCGCCGCCGCAGAACACGCGACCCTTCGAGTACTTCGTGGCATGGGCCTGGTTGACGAACCAGCTCGAGCAGGACTCGATCTCGATCTCCAGGTCCGGGTCGCCGACGTAGCCGCGGATCCGGGCTCTGACCGACTCCGGGTCGAAGTCCGGGGCCGGGCCGGACAGGTCGTAGCCCCAACCGGCGATCCAGGTGTGCCACGGCCGGATCGCGCGCAGCAGACCCATCCCGATCTCGCCGAAGTTCGCGCTGGGAGTCATCAGCCAGTGCAGGATCGACGGGCGGTGCTCGACGAACCGGCTCAGGTCGGCACGGAAGAGCACGTAGGCGGTGGCGGCGCGGGCGAGCTCGCCCTCCAGCGGCAGCTCCAGCTCGTCGACGACCTGGGACTTCGCGCCGTCCGCGCCGATCATGTAGCGAGCGCGCACGGTGTGCTCGCGGCCGGTCACCAGGTCCTTGAGGCGGGCGGTGACGCCGGCGTCGTCCTGGGTGTGGCCCAGGTACTCGGTGTTGAACCCGAACGTCGCCCCGCGCGCGGCGGCGTTGCTGACCAGGACCGGTTCCAGGTAGGGCTGCGGGATGTCCAGCAGCGGGCAGGGGCTGCCCTTGATGTAGTCACCGATGCGGTCGTCCCCGGTTCCCCAGGTACGTAGCCGTGCGATCTCGTCGCCGGCGAGGCTGGTGGTGAACAGGGTGTCGCCCATCTGCTCCCACGGGGTGGCGTGCTTGGTGGCCTCGGCTTCGACGCCGAGGTCGCGCAGGACCTCGACGGTGCGCTGGTTGGTGATGTGCGCGCGGGGGGTGTTGGCCAACCAGTTCCAGCGAGTCACCGCGTGCGCGCGAACGCCGTAGGTGGCCAGGGCGAGCGCGGCGGCGCCTCCGGTCGGTCCGGTGCCGATGATGAGGACGTCGGTGTCGAACCCGGTTCCCGGCCCGGAGGTGGAGTCCGATGTCGGGCTGGGCGCGACCTCCGGTGGGTTCACGACTGCTCCCTGAGGAACTCCAGCGCGAGGGCGTTGAACTTCTCGCGCTGCTCCCACTGGGGCCAGTGCCCGGCCCCGGTGATCAGCTCGAACCGCCCGTCGGTGATCTTCTCGGCCATCTCCAGGCCGGCTCCTGCCGGGCCGGACGGGTCGTCGCTGGTCCAGATCACCAGCGCCGGGCCGGGCACGGCGGCCAGGTCGGCGTCGGTGACCATGTTCCTGCGCCGGACATCCGCGTCCTGCAGGCACAGGATGTGGCGCATCGAGTCGGCAAACCCGGGCCGGGAGTAGATCGCCTGCCGAATGGCGACGAGCTCGTCGGTGACGGTCGCCGGGTCGGCCATGAGCCACTGCAGTCGGGCACGGATCCGCGCGTCGGAGGGATCGTCGGCGGCGGCCTGGGACAGCCCGCGGATCCTGTCCATGACCTCTGGGCTGGCCATCGTGCCGCCGGGGGTGTTGAGGATCAGCTTCCCGGTGCGTTCCGGGTGGGCGGCGGCGAACTTGATCGCGACCCACCCGCCGAGGGACTCCCCGTTGAGGTGCGCCTTCTCGATCCCGAACGCGTCGAGCAGGCCGGTGAGGTGCTCGACGTAGGTGTCGAGTTCCAGGTCCGCCGTGGCGTGGGTGGTGTAGCCGTGGCCGGGGTAGTCGTAGGCGATCACGTGGAAGTGCTCGGCCAGCGCGGCGACGTTGTGGGCGTAGGCCTCCAGATGCCCACCCGTGCCCGGCATCAGGACCAGCGGATCACCGCGTCCGGCTTCGAGGACCCGGGTGCGCCACGTCGTTCCCGCTTGAGTCCCGACCTCGACGTAGTGGACGCGGTGCTCGACCGCGCCGAGGGCGACCCACACCGGGGTGTCCTCGCGCTGGATGACGGACCCCGGATCGGTCTGTGCACCGCTCATGCGTTGGCCTCCGCGGGCGCGGCGAGCCCGGCGAGCAGGTCGTCCGTGGTGACGATCTCGGCGAGCAGCCCCAGCGAGCCCAGCGACGCCTCGTGCGCCTCGGGGGAGCCGGCCGAGCAGGCGTCGGAGACAACGACGGTGCGGTAGCCCAGGTCCGATGCGGCGCGGGCGGTGCCCTCGACCGAGGCGTTGGTGGCGACCCCGATGAACACGACGGTGTCGATTCCGGCGCGGCGCAGGGTGGCGTCCAGGTCGCTGCCCTGGAAGCCGCCGACGCGGGTGTGGGTGACGACGTGGTCCCCGTCGCGGGGAGCCACCTCGGCGGTGATGTCGGCGCCCGGGGTGCCGTCCTCCAGGCACTTCGCCTGGGCCACCATCCCCAGCAGCGGGGAGTTCGGGTTCAGGTCGCCGTGGCCGGGCTGGAACGCCACGCGGGTGTGGACGACGGTGGCGCCGGCGGCGCGGGCGCCGTCGAGCAGCCGCGTCGCGGTGTCCAGGACGCCGGTGCGCTCGACCTCGGCGCGGAAGAACCCGGCGAAGGCGCCGGCCGGGCCGACGATGTCGTTCTGGAAGTGCACCGCGACGACGGCGGTGCGGGCGGGGTCGAAGCTCATGGGAGGACCTCCGGATCAGGCGCGGGCGAGGATGGACGAGCCGATGTCGGCGATGTCGCGATCGGCGGTGAAGGGGTTGGACAGGAAGACGCTGACCATGTCGCAGCCGGCCTCGCGCATGAGCTGGGTCTTCTCCAGCAGGTCGTCGGGGCTGCCGTAGAGGCACCAGTAGTCGACGAGCTCCTTGGTGATCAGCGGGCGGTGCACCGGGTCCAGGCCGCGCAGGTACTTCGCCCAGACGTCCAGGTAGTGCGGGGCGTCCGCGGCGGTGGGGTCACCGAGGTACGCCATCGCGGCGTCGGTGGAGGCCTTCACGATGCCCTCGCCGAGCTCGTCGACGTGGCCGTTCATGAACCCGGCGTTGGTCAGGCACGAGCTGATCGGGCCCGAGCCGAACCCGTTGTCGATCCCGTCCTCCCAGGTCTCGCCGTTGCGGAGCTGGTAGAACCACGACAGGGCGACGAGCTTGACCGCGCCGGGCGGGCGTCCCGCCTCGGCGACGGCCTTGTCCAGCTCGCGGCGGACCACGCCGATCATCTCGGGGTTCGGCCCGAGGCAGTAGGTCATGTAGTCGGCGTGCTTGGCCGCGACCGCGAACCCCTTCGGCCCGCCGGCGGACATCCACACGTCGATCGGGTCGTCGAGGTTGTACCAGAGCCCGCCCTTGTCCAGGAACTCGATCTCCCGCTGCTGGCCGAGCCAGTTCTGGGTGACCCGCTCCCCGGCGAGCAGGCCGCGGGTGACGTCGAGGGCGGTGTCGAGCTCGGCGACCTTCGCGGGGCGACTGCCCATGGAGCGCAGCGCGTTGTTCGCCGTCCCGATCCCCAGGAACGTGCGGCCGGGGGCGAGCGAGTTGAGGGTGGCGATCGAGTTCGCCGTGACCGGCGGGATCCGGGTCAGCGGGTTCGTCACCCACGTCCCCAGCTGGATCGTCGAGGTCTCGCGGGCCGCCAGCGCCAGGTACTGGTAGGGGTCGCTGAACAGCAGCGGCCCCTCCCCCACACCGAAGTGGCTCGCGCCGACGTCCTCGGCCTGCTTCGCCCAGCCGACCTTGTCGATCTTCGCGCAACTGCCGATGCAGAACTCCATGACTGCTCCCTGATGGGTTCCTGAGAGGTGGGTCAGACGGTGCGTGCGGTGGTGACGCCGAAGCCGGCGATCCACTCCGGGATGGGGCGGTAGAAGGAGGACCGGACCTCGTAGGGACCCGCGGTGGACAGCGCGGCGTAGGCAGCGATCCAGGTGCGAACCTCGTGGCTGGAGTGACCGCCCTGCTCGACGAACTCCGCGTTCGTCCAGCGGTCGATCTGGGCGAAGTCCCCGGCGGCGAGCAGCGCCATCAGGCGCTGGTCCCAGGCCGGGTTGAGCGGCGCGATCGTGGCCGTGCCGGCGGCGAACGCGCGTCCGGCCGCGTAGACCCGCTGCTCGTGCTCGGCCCGCTGCGCCGCGGTCGGGTGGCGCCCGGCGATCAGCCTCTCGGCCACCTGCGGCGAGGCGCTCTCCAGCTGTGGCACCGGCGGGTCATGCGACAACCCACCCGACCCGACGACCAGGACACGGCGATCCAGGGCCGCGGCCGCCCGGCCGAGCGCCTCGCCGAGCTGCCGGACCCGCGATACCGGACCCAGCGGTTCGGCGACCGAGTTGATGAACACCGGCACCACCGGCACCGCGTCCAGGCCGCCGAACAGGATCTCCAGCGGCTGCGCCAGACCGTGGTCGACGAACATCCGCTCCGAGTACGCCAGGTCCAGCCCCTCGGCCAGCACATGCCGGACCAGCGCGTACGCCGCGTCCCGGTCCACCGACAGCGGACCCTCCGCGGTGCGGTAGTCCCCCACCGAGGTCGCGCCGGTGCCCAGGCAGAACGGGGGCATCATGTCGTAGAAGAAGCCGTTGTAGTGGTCCGGCCCCAGCAGCAGCACCAGCTCTGGGGCGAACTCCGCGATGAACGCCCGCGCTTGCGCGAACGCCGCGTCGACCGCGGCGGCGACCTCGGGAGCGGGGTCGTTCTCCCCCATCAGGGGCGAGTGCGACAACGTGCACACGGCCAACGCCATCAGTGGCTCTCCGTCTCGTTCTACTACTGTCCGTAGCTGACATGCTAGCGTGCTGGCAGCACAGTAGGTCGTGGGTCACAACATCGCAAGGGACGGTTCTCGTGGATCCGGTGTCGTCTGACGCGGTGAGCGGCCACGGCTACCCTCGGTTGGTGACCCGCCCCCAGCCCGTTCGCCTCGACCGGGCCACGAGCCGGCTCAACCACGCCGTCTACGACCAGCTCAAGGAACGCCTGCTCGACGGCGTCTACGCGGCAGGCGAACAGCTCTCGACCGAGCGGCTACGCCTTGAGTTCGGCGTCAGCAAGCAGCCGGTGATGGAGGCCATGCGGCGCCTCTCCGGCGACGGGCTGATCGACATCTACCCGCAGGTCGGATCCCGGGTCGCGATCTACCCGCCGCAGGAGGTCGGGGACTTCTTCGTCATGTTCGGTGGCTTCGAAGGCACCATCGCTGGCATCGCGGCCACCCGCCGCACCCCCGAGCAGCTCGCCGACATGGACGCGATCTCCCGCCAGATCGACCAGCTCCGCTCCGAGGACGACCCCGCCACCCGCGCGCGGGGCTATCGACTGCTCAACCGCCGCTTCCACGAGGCCATCCACCTCATGGCCCACTCCCGCGTCATGGCCCAGACCAGCAGCCGCATGTGGGACCTCTCCGACTTCCTGATCAACACCACGGGCACCTCCAACCCGCTCAGCGCCGCACTCGACGGACGACACGACGACCACGAACGCATCCGCGCAGCGCTGCACGACGGCGACCAGGCCGCCGCACGCAAGGAGATGGAGCACCACATCGTCGGCACCGTGGACGTCATCCGCGAGCACGAGGAATGACACCTGACAACAGAACGACCACGGGTCGACCACGACCGAATCCGCCTCGACACCCCGAGGGATGAACAGCGGCGGAGATCGACATCTGAGGGCCCGATAGAGGGACGATCGACCCGCACGTGCCCGGTGATCAATGGAGGGCGACGGACCCCGACAGGTCGCTGAGCAGCGCAAACTAGTTCGGAACGCCTGCAGCGGTCAACGCCCGCGGCGACGGGCGGTGGGTCCGGAGGTGCTGGAGCCGGCGCGCGGCATCACCCGCGGTGGGACGCGTCCCGGCCGGGACCCACCACAGAGCCGTCGAGGGCTGCCGGGTCGTGGTGAACCACCGGGAGCGGTTCCGCACGAACCCGCCGTGCCCGCTGCGGTAGACGAACCCGTGCCGCGCCGCGTAGTCCTCCCAGAGCGAGAGGTTGAGGAACGCCGGCCCCCCGTCAACGGTGACGACGACCAGGCCGTGGTCGGCGCCGGTGCCCAGCCGCCACACGAACCCGAGACCGGCCTCGGCGAGCCGGTGGATCCCGTCGAGCGCGTCGACGAAGCCCCTCATCGACGGATCGTCGAGTAGCGCGCGCAACCGCGCGAGGTTGACCTGCGCGAGCTCACTCACGGCGATCGAGGATACGGGTGGCGAGGGCCGCAGGACCGTCGGCGCAGCGGCGCCGACGCAGTGTCCGAGGCTCTCCCCTGTCGGCGGATCAGCGCCTGGGCCCGTCGGGCTCCCGCACCTCGTCCACGAGTCCCAGGCGCAGAGCCGTCTGCGCGTCGACCGTCGTACCGCGCAGAGCCAGGTGAAGGGTCCGCCAGCGCCCGATCCGGCGCGGGATGCTCACCGTTCCGCCGGCGCCGGGAATCAGCCCCATCCCCACTTCCGGGAGACGGAACGTGGCGTCCGGCCGGGCGACGATCCGGCCGGCGAACGCCGGCAGCTCGATCCCCGCCCCGACGCAGGCGCCGTGCACCCAGGCCTCCGTCCGGGCTGCGAGGAGGTGCAGCGGGCGGGCAGGCCCGCCCCGGGTGCGCACCAGGTGCGCGGTGACCGGATCCGGCGTGGTGCCGAACTCGTCGAGGTCGCCGCCCGCGCAGAACGCCGGGCCGGCCCCGTCGAGCACGATGCGGGTGACCGTCTCGTCCATCAGCGGGACCTGCAGCGTTCGTGGTCGAGGCCACCCACCGCTTGAGGTTCTCGCGGGTCATGTCGGCCGGCTGAGCCCGGCCGACCGAGGCCCGCAGCCACTCGCAGAACTGGGTGATGGAGAGCTCGTGGTCGCGGATCGTCAGCGAGTGAGTGCCGAGCCGGTGCTCCGGTCAGCCCGCCACCGCCTCCACACGCAGTGTGCGCTGCAGGAATGCGACCTGAGCGTCCACGGAACGCTGGAACATCTCGCCTGAGTAGATGTCGAAGTGGCCCGAGGGCAGCTCCAGGATCTCCGAGCCCGCCCCGGCCTTCGCGGCCACCGCGCGCACGGCCGACGGCGGCGCGATGTTGTCGTCGGCCGCCACCACCAGGAAGATCGGCGCCCGCAGCTTCGACGCCGCCGTGACCGGGCGGTTGAGCGGGATGAGCAGCGCGCCGCGGGCGCACATCTCGTTGCGGAACGTCGGGCCCATGATCGAGCGGTACCCGGTCTCGGCGCCGTCGGCGGTGATGGCGGCGAGCGAGCCGGGCGGGCCGACGACCGGGATGAGGTGCGGCTCGCGCCCCAGCAGGGATCCGACGATGTCGCGCAGCGCGTGCCCGGTCAGCTTGAGCAGCTGCCCGACGCCCGCGTACCGGCCGATCTCCAGCAGCGCGGCGAGGCCGTCCATCGCCGCACCCTGCGAGATCACGGCCGCCACCTGGCCGTCCTTGGCCGCCACCGGCACCACGTGCCCGCCGGAGTAGGAGCTGCCCCAGAGCACGATGCGGTCGGCGTCGACGCCGGCGAGGCCCCGGGCGTGGGCGATGGCCGCGTGGTAGTCCTCGCGGTGCCGCACGTGCCAGACGTTCTGGCGCGGGGTGCCGTCGGAGGTGCCGTAGCCGCGGTAGTCGAAGACGAGGACGTCGGCCCCGGCGGCGGCGAAGCGCTCCGCGAACGGCAGCAGCCCGGCGTCCCTCGTGGCCCCGAACCCGTGCCCCATCACCACGCACGGGCGGCCGCGGGAGCCGGTGAGGGCGTCGGAGGTGGCCTCCAGGTACCACGCGGCGCACCGCGTGCCGTGGCTGTCGAACCCGGTCTCGCTGACCATTCCCGCTCCCTCGTGTCCCTGTGGCGCCCACCACACCTTCGCTGGGGGGAGGCTATCGGTTCGCGCACTACGGTGATCGCTGTTCACCGCCGAACCCGAGGAGTCCCCCGTGTCGATCCCCACCGACGAAGACCGCAGCCTGCTCACCGTGGTCGCCACGATGCGCGCCCAGCCGGGCAAGGAGGAGGAGCTCCAGGCCCTGCTCGAGGGCCTCATCGAGCCCACCCGCGCCGAGGCCGACTGCACCACCTACGCGCTGCACCGGGGTTCGCAGGACCCGGCGGTCTTCATCTTCATCGAGCACTGGACCGACCAGGCCGCACTCGACGCCCATCTGGGCACCCCGCACCTGCAGGCCGCCCTGCCGAAGATCCCCGAGCTGCTCGACGGCGAGCTGGTGATCACCACGCTGAACCGCGTCGCCTGAGCGGTCGCCCGGCGGCGGTCAGCTCCCGGTGAGGAAGCTGGCCGTCGTCGGGGTGCCGGACTCGAGGCCGCGCAGCCAGTCGAGGTCTCCGTCGCCGAACACGGCCACCGACCCGGCCAGCAGCCACACCAGCGACGGCACGAACTCCGTCATGAGCACCTGCCGCACCGCGGGGACGTCGGCGGTGGCGGCCTCGCTCTCCAGCACGCCGGTGACGTACCGCGCCCGCGCCGCGTACCGCTTCCCCATCGACGCGGTGATCCACGCGAGCACCTCGTCGACGCGCTCCGGGCGGTCGGCTGCGGACTCGCGGACCAGGCTCAGCAGCCGGATCAGGGTCAGCGTGCCCATCAGCTGCGCGGGGCCGCTGTCGCTCTCGGGGACCGTGCGGGAGTCGACGTCGTAGAGCTGCGCCGCGGCCTGGCGGGCCGGTTCGGGGGCGGGCTCCTCCAGGGTCGCCTCCACCGCGCGGTAGAGCAGGTCCCCGATCGCCTCGGCGGCCTGCGCGATCTCCCGGGCTCCACGCTCGTCGGTCATGCGGCCACCCTAGGCAGCCGCCCGGCCCGCCGGTCCCCCCGCCCCTGGCCGGTGCAGGGAGGCGGCACCGCCCCGGACGGCGAGTTTGCCAACGGCGCCCGGCGAGTTCGCCGCTGCTGCCCGGCGGGTTGGCCGCTGCCGCCCGGCGGGTTGGCCGCTGCCGCCCGGCGGGTTGGCCGCTGCCACCCGGCGAGTTGGCCGCTCTCCACCGGAGAGTTTGCTGGTGCTGCCCGGCGAGTTGGCCGACTACCCCCGGCGAGTTCGCCGACGGCGCGCGGCGAGTCGGCCGGCGGCGCACCGACGAGTTGCCCGACCGTGTCGGGGTAGCTCGCGACGATGCGCCACCCGCCTTAGCCAGCGGGACACGGCCGGTCTGCCGACAGAGCCTCCGACCGCCGGTGTCTGAGTCGACCGTCGTGACCTTCCGGGTCTGCTGCACCGGCGCCGACTGCGCGACGGCCGTCGGTGGCGGACGTAGGTGGGCTGCGGTGTCGGCTCGGCCACGGATCCCGCTCCCCGGCCGGATACCGGAAGAGTCGCCTGGTCGGGTGCGTCATGTGACCGTCTGCCGGTCGTGTCGTGGTCTGGCCTACCGAGGCCGGGACGCCAACCGGTCATGCACGGGGTGATCCGGGCGGTGGGGTCGCGGTTCGGGACCACCGGACGTCTCGCCCGACCCGGCCGAGCCTCCGAGCCCGGGTCGGGCACGTCGGTCGGGGACGGCCGCCCACCCCGCCACGTCATCCGGTAGTTCACCTCAGACGACCCGCACCCGACCGGAACCAGCGCACCACGCCGAAGAAGGCCGGGCAGCCCATCATCCAAAGCGCCCAGCCATGCGCCGAACGGTCCCTGAGCTGCGACAATCCACTCACGCTCGAACGCATGTTCTAGTAGAATCAGGGCATGGCCGGCGACACCCTCCGAGACGCGCACCAGCACCTCGCTGCCGCACTCGACGAGCTCGCCGCCGCCACCACCCACGCCTCCGAGAACGACCTGATCTCGCTGCTGACCCTCTGCGAGGGCGTCACCCGGCGGGTCGAGGCGATCTCCAGCGCAGCAGTCGCCGTCCTGGATGACCGAGGCACGTTCCTGTCGCGTGGTTATCCGAGCACCGCTGCCGCGGTGTCGGACCTGCTGTCCTGGGACCAGCGCCAGGCCCGGTCCTTCACCTCCGCGGCCACCGACGTCCACGGCCGCACCACCCTGAGCGGGGAACAGCTCCCGGCCCGGATGCCCGCCACCGCCGCCGCGTTCGGCGAGGGAACGATCGGGTGGCGGCACGTCGAGGTCATCCACCGCGTCCTGGGCACCCGGGCCGCCGAACGGCTCACCACGTCAGCGTGGACCGGCGCAGAGGCGCAGCTCGCCGACTACGCCCTGCAGGCCAAGCCCGGACAGCTCCTCAGCTTCGGCACCTTGCTGATCGACCGGCTCGACCAGGACGGGCCCGAACCCGACGACACCCCGCCACCGGTGAACGAGCTGCGCCTGACCCGCCACCGCGGCGGCGCAGGCGGGTCGATCAAGGGCCGGTTCGAAGACCCCGCCCTCTACGACGCCATCGCCGCGGTCATCGATGCCAAGGCCAAACCGCTGACCGCCGACGACGACCGAACCGCGGCCCAGCGACAGGCCGAAGCACTCGCCGACGTGTGCGGGTACGTCCTCGACCACGGCGACGACCTGCCCGAGACCGGCGGTCGCCGCCCCCACCTCACCGTGATCATCCGACTGGAAGACCTCGAGGCTCGAGCCAGAGGCGCGATGTTGGAGTTCGGCGGCACCATCACCCCCGCCACCCTGCGCACCCTGGCCTGCGACGCCGGAGTCGTCCCCATCGTCATGAACGGCGACAGCCAACCCCTCGACGTCGGCCGGGAGAAGCGGACCATTCCCGACGGGCTCCGCAAGGCCATTACCGTCAGAGACCGCGGCTGCGCGCATCCCGGCTGCGACCGGCCACCGTCGTGGTGCGACGTCCACCATGTGGATCACTGGGGACGTGAGGGACCGACGGAGCTCAACAACCTGGTCATGCTGTGCAAGGCCCACCACCGCCAGATCCACCACTCGGACTGGACCGTCCGGATCCGCGACGGACTACCCGAGTTCGTCCCACCACGATGGATCGACCCGACCGGGTCTCCCCGCCGCAGACCGCTCCCGGTCTGACGATCACCGGTATCAGTACCGCGGCCGCCCGGAGGCCGGATGAGGGTGCTGGAGACGACCGAGGCTCGGGAGCGGTTCCGCCGGAGCCGGACGCCGACCGGACTGACGGTGGAACGCCTGACCGCCACCTGCACCGGCCGGATCCAGGACCACCGCCGAGATCGCGGCCGCCGCCGCACCCGACGACCACCACGACCGGCGGGTGGAGGCGCTGCGCGGGGCCTGCTCCGGATCCCCCGCCCGGTCCGTGCGCGCCGCACCCGGCACCCCGGACGGAGCCGTCGCCTGCGCGCTCGCCACCCACTGGACGCCGCGACGTGACCGGGTCAGTACCCGGGCTCGCAGGCCACCTTCCCGCGCTCGACGGCCGACACGAGCGCGGCGTGGTCGGCCTCGGTCTGGTCGGCGTAGCGGCGGGCGAACGTGCTCAGCGCGCGGTCGAGGTTGTCGCCGCGCCCCACGTACCCGGAGATCATCGACGCGCCGCTGGTGCGGGCGTGTCCCTTGGCCAGCAGGTGCCCCACGACGCCGGCGTAGTCGACGAGCGCGGCGGGGCGGATGCCCTCGAGGTCGATCGAGCCCTTCATGTCGCGGAACTGGCGGACGTAGAACTGCATGTCGCCGACGCTGGTCCAGCCCAGCAGCGGGTCGCTGACGGTCTGCAGCGCCTGCTGGTACTCCACGACCCGCTGGCCCTGGTGCGCGTGCTGCGCCGAGTCGCCGTGCACGTGCCGGGCCAGCACGGACCGCCGTGCCTGCTTGAGCTGCAGGAACACGACGTCGTCGGGTGCGGACCCCTCCAGCAGCGCGACGTAGGCGCGCAGGCCGACGCTGCCGACGCCGACGACCTTGTGCCCGACGTCGAGCAGCGTGTAGCCGCCGAGCACCCGGCGCCAGTGCGGGGCGAGGGTCTGCAGGTAGTCGTCGAGCGCGGCCGCGACGAGATCGGCCTCCGCGCCGGGCAGCCGGGTGATCAGCGGCGGCTCCTCGACGAGCCGGCGCGTGTCCTCGACCTCCTCGGTGAACCGCGGCAGCGCCCGGTCCCCGGTCCGCCGCCGCGCCCGCCGGGCGGCCCGGACGACCTCGGCGCGCAGCGCGCGCGGGCTCTCCTCGGCCAGCCGGTCGACGTCGAGGCGCTCGTAGGACCGCGACAGCAGCGGCATCTCGGCGAGGAACCGCACCTCGTCGCGGTAGGCCGAGACGCAGGTGCGCACGGCGTCGGCGCACTGCTCCTCCGACGCCGACCCGTGCCGTCCGGCCACCCACATGCTCGCGACGAGCCGGCGCAGGTCCCACTCCCACGCGCCGGGGTGGGCCTCGTCGAAGTCGTTGAGGTCGATCACGAGGTCGCGCTCGGGCGAGGCGTAGAAGCCGAAGTTGCCCAGGTGGGCGTCCCCGCAGACGACGGGGGTGATGCCGGTGCGCGGCAGCGCGGCGACGTCGGTGGCCATCACGACGGCGGTGCCGCGCAGGAACCCGTACGGCGACGCGACCATCCGGCCGACCCGGATCGGGACCAGGGACTCCACGCGCCCGACGTGCGACTCGACGATCTGCGCGACCGGGTCCGGGCGCTCGGGGCCGGGCGCCCAGTCGGCGAGCGAGGACCGGGGCACGCGCTTGCGCAGCGCCTTGCCCATCGCGTGGCGCTCGGCGCGCTCCACGGGTCGCTGGCGCAGCGAGGCGTAGGCGGTGCCGTCGGCGTCGGCGAGGACGGTGTGTCCGGGGGCGCGAGTCACCCGCGCAGGGTACTCAGAGGCCGAGGACGACGAGCCCGACCAGGAACAGCGCGACGGTGAGGGTGAACAGGACGCCGACGACGCGGTCGACGGCGGGGACGGCCATCAGGTGCGGGCCCGGGGCGACGGCACGGGAGGACGTGGCGGGGGCGGGTGCGATCACGGTCATGCCTGCTCATCGCCGCAGCGGACTCCGCCATTAGCAGGAGTCATCACTTCTGGTGAGGTCCGGTCCCCCGTGTAACGCCGGGATGGAGCAGGGCGCGACCGGTGACGGCGTCGAACACGTGCGCGCGCCGGGCGTCGACGACGAACTCGACCCGCTCCCCCGTCCGCGGCGGCTCGGCGGTACGGGCGACCAGCCGCGCCCCGTCGGCGTCGCCGGGGACCGCCACCTCCCCGACGACGGTGGCCCGGTGCCCGGTGTGCTCGACGCGCCCCACCGTGACGGGCAGGCGCACCGATCCGGGGTCGGCGCCCGGCCCGGCGACGCCGACCACCTCCGCCCGCAGCCCGAGCACGACCCGCCTCCCCGGGACGAGCCCGGCCGACGGCGGCGCCCACAGCGGCAGGGTGCGCGCCCCGACGGCGAACCCGGCGCGCTCGTCGGCCACGACGACCCGCGCGGGCAGCAGCCCGATCCCCGACTCGGCGACGACGTCGGCCACGAACACGTCGACGGGCCGGTCGTAGACGCGGGTGGGGGTGTCGGTCTGCACGACCTCGCCGTCGCGCAGCACCGCGAGCCGGTCGGCCACCGCCATCGCCTCGGTCCGGTCGTGGGTGACGTAGAGCGCCGCCACCCCGGCCCGCGCCACCGCCGCGGCGATCACGCGCCGGATCCGGGTGCGCTCGACGGGGTCGAGGTGGGCGAGCGGTTCGTCGAACAGGAACGCGTCGGGGTCGCGGACCAGCGCCCGGCCCACACCGACGCGGCCGCCCTCGCCCGGGGAGAGCGTGCGGGCCATCCGGGGCAGCAGCCCGCGCAGCCCGAGGCGGCCCACCTGCTCGTGGCGCTCGCCGCCCGGCGCGGACCGGCCCAGGTGGGCGGCGACGTCGAGGACGGGCAGCAGCGCCGTCTCCTGGAAGACCATCGCGATCCGGCGCTGCGCCGTCGGGACCGCGGTGACGTCGCGCCCGGCCACCAGCACCCGGCCCCGCCGCACCCGTTCCAGACCGGCGACGGCGCGCAGCACCGTCGTCTTCCCCGACCCCGACGGCCCCAGCACCGCCAGCACCTCGCCGGGCCCGGCCAGCAGCGTGACGTCGCGCAGCACCGGGGGCCCGTCGCCGAGGGCGACCGTGACCTCGCGCAGGCCGGTGAGCGGCAGGTCCACGCCCCGACGGTAGGGCATCCGGGGCAGGATCGACCCCATGAACGCCCCCGGTCCCGTCGCCCGCACCGTCGACCGCGTCGCCTCGCGCGCGCTGGGCCTGCCCGGCGCCCGCACGGGCTACACCGTGCGCACCGAGCGGGTCCCCGTCCGCGACGGCGTCGTCCTGCTGGCCACCCACTTCGCGCCCGACACCGCGTACCCGCTCGGCACGGTGCTGGTGCGCACCCCCTACGGCCGCGACTCCCCGCTCGACGTCGTGTCGGCGCGCACGCTCGCCGCCCGCGGCTACCACGTGCTCGTGCAGAGCTGCCGGGGCACGTTCGGGTCGGGCGGGGTGTTCGAACCGATGGTGGACGAGGCCGCCGACGGGCTCGACACCGTCGCGTGGCTGCGCACCCGGGACTGGTTCGACGGCCGCCTCGCCACCATGGGCCTGTCCTACCTGGGCTGGACCCAGTGGGCGCTGATGACCGACCCGCCGCCGGAGCTGAAGGCGTCGGTCGTGGTGGTCGGGCCGCACGACTTCGCCGAGGTCACCCACGGGCGGGGCGCGTTCACGCTCAACGACTTCCTGGGCTGGAGCGCGATGATGACGACGCAGGAGGACGGCGGGCTGGTGCGCCGCACCGTCCGCAGCCTCGCCGGGCGCCGGGCGATGACCCGGGCCTATGCCGGGCTCCCGCTGGTCGACGCCGCCGAACCGGTCCTGCGCGGCGGCGCGGGCTGGTACCGGGGCTGGGCCTCGCACCCCGACCGCACCGACCCGTTCTGGGAGCCGCGCCGCGTCACCGACGCGCTGGAGAAAGCCGCCGCACCGGTGCTGCTCATCGGCGGATGGCAGGACCTGTTCCTCGACCAGACGCTGCACCAGTACGCCGCGCTGCACGACCGCGGCGCCGAGGTCGCGCTCACCGTCGGGCCGTGGACGCACCTGCAGGTCGGGGTCTCGCGCGAGGTGGCGCAGGAGACGCTCGGCTGGCTCGACCAGCACCTCGCCGGCGTGGGTGCCCGCCCCTCCCCCGTGCGCATCCACGTCACGGGCGCCCGCGAGTGGCGGGACCTGCCGGAGTGGCCGCCGCCGACGACCGGGCGGGTGTGGCACGCCGCCGCGGGCGGCGCGCTGCTCCCCGACGGGCCGGAGGTCCCGGCGCCCGCCACCCGCTTCCGCTACGACCCCGCCGACCCGACCCCGACGGTCGGTGGCCGCCTCCTCACCGCGGGCGCCGGCGTGCGCGACAACGCGGCGCTGGAGGCCCGGCCGGACGTCGTCGCGTTCACCGGGGCGCCGCTGGCCGCCGACCTCGAGGTCGTCGGCGAGCCGACCGTGGAGCTGCACCACACCACCGACAACCCGCACGCCGACGTCTTCGTCCGCCTCTGCGACGTCGACGCCCGCGGCCGCTCCCGCAACGTCACCGACGTGCTGCTGCGCCTGGATCCCGACCGCGCGCCGGGCCCGGTCCGCCTGACCCTCGACGCGTGCGCGCACCGCTTCGCCGCCGGGCACCGGCTGCGGCTGCTGGTGGCGGGCGGGTCGCACCCCCGGTTCGCCCGCAACCTCGGCACCGGGGAGCCGGCCGCGGAGTCCTCGCGGATGGTGCCGAGCGTGCACACCGTCGGCGGGGCGCGGCTGACGCTGCCGGTGCCGTCGTGACCCGCGTCCTCGGCGCGGCCGTCCTCGCCCTCGCCTCCGCCGCCTGCTGGTTCGGCTGGCTGGCCTGGGACCGCACCTACCGCGTCGACCCGGCCACCGGCGTCGCGAGCGGACCGTACGAGGCCTGGCAGGTGATCGGCTGCGGGGTGTCCCTGGTGGTGCTGGTGGTGCTGGCGACCGGGCGGCTGCCGTGGTGGACCGTCGTCCCGGTCGTGCCGGTGGCCTTCGCCGCGGCGTGGTCGCTCACCGCGTCGACCTACGACACCAGCGGGCTGTGGCCGGTCGGGGCGCTCGTCGTGCTGGTCGGGACGCTGCTGGCGACCGCGCTCGTCGCCGGGGTGACCGCGGCCGTCCGGCGCCGGGCGCGCGTGCGGGTCAGCCCGTGAGGTGCCGGTAGTTCGCCGGGCGCAGGCGCATGGCGTGCAGCACGACGGGCGGGTCCCCGTCGGCGACGACGACCTCGACCAGGTCGCGGTCGGCGGTGAGCCCGATGTGCAGCACGACCCCGCCGTCCGGCGAGGGCTGCGGGACCGACCGGAGCGGGGCGTCGAGCACCCGGCGCACGTCGTCGGCGGTGAAGCCGTGCTTGCGGGCGCTGCGCGTCAGTCGCACGTGGCCGATCCTACGGCGGCCACCACGGGTGCACGGAACCTCACCGGAGGTAAGAGTTCCGCCGAATGTCCCACATCGCGGTCACACCAGTGGACGATCGACCGGGCCACTCGATACGTTCCGTGACATGGCCTGGTGGAACCGCAAGGACGACCGCGGCAGCTCGGCGCCCCGGCACGGCACCCGCGCCGAGCGGGTCGAGGCGCTCGCCGCCCGCAACGCCGAGGCGGTCGACCGCCTCGCCGACGGCGATCCCGACGACGCCGTGCGCCTGCTGACCACCACCGTGGTGTCCTGCCGCGCGCTGCTGGGCGAGGACCACCCCGACACGCTCGTCGTGGAGGGCAACCTGGCCGTCGCCACCGCGGCCGCCGACCGGCCCCGCGACGCCGTCGACCTGATGCGCACCGCGGTGGACGTCCGCACCCGCCTGCTCGGTCCCGACGACCCCCGCACCGTCGACGCGCGCGACGCCCTGGCCACGGCGTACCGGCTGGCCGGGCGGCACGCGGAGGCCGTCGACCTGGCCGCGCTCGTCGCCGACGTCCGGCGCCGCGACCTCGGCCCCGCCGACGCCCGGACCCTCGCCTCCCGCACGGGGCTGGCCCTCGCGCAGGCGGCGGGCGGGCACACCACCGCCGCCGTCACGGTGCTGGAGTCGGCCCTGCGCGACGCCGACTTCGCCCTGGGCTCGCGGAACCTGCACACGATCACCGTCCGGGCCACGCTCGCCACCTGCCACGCGGTGCTCGGGCGCGTGCCCGAGGCCGTCGCGGAGCTGGAGCGGGCGCTCGCCGACTGCACCGAGCTGCTCGGTCCCGACCACCCCGACACCCGGGCCGTCGCCGCCGACCTCGCCGACGTGCACACCCCGCAGCGCCTCGGCCTCAGCGCCTGACCACCCCCGCAGGGCCCTGATCACTCCCGCAGGGCCGCCAGCAGCTCCGCCTCCAGCCCGACGAACGCGGGCGAGGTGACGGCGCGCGGCCGCGGCAGGTCCACCGCGACCTCGCGCCGCACGCGGGTCGGCCGCGGCCCCAGCACCACCACCCGGTCCGACAGCCGCACCGCCTCGCGGATGTCGTGGGTGATGAGCAGGACGGTCCAGCCGAAGCCGGCGCGCACGTCGTCGAGCCAGGTCTGCAGGTCGGCACGGGTGAGCGAGTCGAGCGCGCCGAACGGCTCGTCGAGCAGCAGGACCGCGCGGTCCTGCACGACCGTGCGCAGCAGCGCCGCGCGCTGCCGCATCCCGCCGGACAGCTCGGCGGGCCGCGCCTGCTCGAACCCGGCCAGCCCGAACGGGCCGAACAGCTCCCCGGCCCGGCGCCGGGCCTCGCGGCGCGGCACGCCCGCCACCTCCAGGCCGAGCGCGGTGTTGTCGAGCACCGTTCGCCAGGGGAACAGCAGGTCCTGCTGGGGCATGTAGGCGAACGGGTCGACGCGGCCGGTGGCGTCCTCCCCGTCGACGACGACGCGCCCGGCGTCCGGCCGGTGCAGGCCGGCGATCACGTCGAACAGCGTCGACTTGCCGCAGCCGCTGGGCCCGATCAGCGACACGAACTCCCCCGGCGCGACGTCGAAGCTGACGCCGTCCAGGACGTCGAGCGCACCGAAGGCGAGGTGGACGTCGTCGACGACCAGCTTGACCTCACCCATCCCGGCTCCAGGGGGCGAGTGCGCGCTGCACCAGGAACGTCAGCGCGAACAGCGCGACGCTCAGCAGCGCCGTCACCACGACGGCGGCGAGCACGAGGTCGGTACGGAAGGAGTTCTTCTGCACGCTCATGAAGATCCCGAGCCCGGCCGTCGCGCCGACGTACTCGGCGAAGATCGCGCCGGTCACCGCGTAGGTGATGCCGATGCGCAGGGACGTGAAGAACCGGGGCATCGCGCCGGGCAGCCGGACGTACCGGAACTGCGCCCAGCGCGACGCCCCCATGCTCCGCAGCAGGCTGGTGGCCTGCCGCGGGGTCGACGCGAACCCCTCGATCAGGCCGACCGTCATGGGGAAGAAGGTGACCAGCGCGATCACGACGACCTTCGGGGCGAGCCCGAACCCGAGCCAGATGATCAGCAGCGGGGCGATCGCGATGATCGGCAGAGTCTGCGAGGCCACCAGCAGCGGGGTCAGCGCGCGGCGCAGCCACGGCGAGAAGTCGACGGCCACCGCGAGCGCCCAGGCCAGCGCCAGTGACACGGTGAACCCGACGGCGGTGGCCTGCAGCGTGGGGACCGTGTTGGCCCACAGCTGCTCGCGGTAGGCCCAGCCCTGCTCGAGCACCCGCAGCGGCGAGGGCAGCACCTGGGGCCGCACCCCGGACACCTCGACCCCGACCTGCCAGGCGACGAGCAGCCCGGCGACGACGAGCAGCGCCGGTCCCGTCCTGCCCACCCCCCGCGGGCCGGGGTCCCGCCGCGCGCGGGCCGGGGTCGCGTCGCGCGCGAGCCGGGTCGTCACGGCGCCAGGTAGTCGTTGGTGAACCACGTGGCGAAGTCCGGGCGCTCGGTGAGCGGGGAGCCGTCCGGCCCCGTCAGCACCCCGGAGTCGACGACGAACCCGGAGTAGCCGCTCCAGCGCTCCAGCGTCTGCGGCCCCACGTCACCGGACTCGTCGCGCAGGTACTCCGCCGCCAGCAGGTCCTGGCTGCGCGTCACCAGCTCCGGCTCGGTGAAGAAGCCCGGGTTCGCGTCCATGAGCAGCTGCGCACCGCGGGCGGGGTCGTCGGCGGCGAGCCGGTAGCCGCGCTGGGCCGCCTGGACGAAGGAGCGGGCGTCGTCGGGGTTCGCCGCGAGCCACGGCGAGTTGCCGATCAGCACGACGCTGTAGGCGTCCGGGAAGCCGTAGTCGGTGTAGGCGAACGTCTTGAGCGGCTCGCCCCGCAGATCGGCCTCGATGCCCTCCCACGCGACGAACGGCTCGGTGAAGTCGACGTCGCCGGAGTACAGGGCCTCGTACGCCGACGTGCCGAGCACGACGGTCTCGAAGTCGCCCGCACCGCCCGCGTCGCGGATGACGGCCTGCATCTTCGGCACCTCGCCGGGCCCGCCGAACCCGCCGTAGACCGCGCCGTCGAGGTCGGCCGGGCTGACGATGTCGGCGCGGTCGGCGCGCACCGCGATCTCGGTGCCCCAGTGCTGCAGCACCGCCATCACCGAGGTGATGTCGGCTCCGGCGGCCTTGGAGAAGGTGAAGGAGTCCTGGAAGGAGATGCCGAACTCCGCGGCGCCGGAGGACACCAGCGTGTCGGGCGAGGTCGAGTTGTAGGGCAGGAACTCGACGTCGAGGCCGGCGTCGGCGAACCACCCCTGCACCTGCGCGACGTAGAGGCCGGTGTGGTTGGTGTTGGGCGTCCAGTCCAGCGCGATCCGGATCGTGCGGTCACCGGATCCGCCGGAGCAGCCGGCCAGGACGAGGCTCAGTGCGGCGAACAGCACGGCGAACAGACGTGTACGGGCCATGACGGTCCTCCCTACGCCGGTGCTAACCGGGTCAGGTTCGAACGGTCGACGGCCGGCCTGCCGCCCTCTCAGCCTCGGATCGTGGGCTCCCGCGGGTCGGACCGGACTCTACGCGACCGGGACCCCTCCCGCCGCCGTCGGTGAGACTGACGACCCCGACCCGACCACCCCGGAGCCTCCCGTGCGCGCCCGCATCCCCGCCGTCGTCCTGCTCGCCGTCGCCCTGCTCACCGCAGTCGCCCTGTCCGCCTGCACCGCCACCTCACGCAGCAGCAGCTGCGTCAACGGTGTGTGCACCGTCTCGCTGAGCGGCGAGCAGACCGTCGAGATCGAGATCGGGTCGTTCGAGCGCGACCTGCGCGTCGCCCCCATCACGCCGGAGTCCGTCACCGTGTCCGCGCGCGGCGACTCCGCCGACCTCACGCCCGGCGAGAGCGCGGAGGTCGGCGGCCTGGTCGTGCGCGTCGACTCGATCGCAGGTCGCGACATCGGCCTGCACGTCGAGCGGGCCTGACCGCCGCCCCGGCCCTCAGACGGCCCCGAGCACCGGCTCGAAGGCCAGCTCGGCCGCCCCGACGAGCTTCGCGTCGCGCCCGAGCGGGCTGGTCTCGATCCGCGTCCCGCCGACGGCTCGGCTCACCAGGCTGCGTTCGTGGACCAGGCCGCGGACGTGGTCGACGACGCCGGGCGGCAGCGCGGTGAACAGGTCACCGAGCACCACCAGCTCCGGCGCCATCATGTTGACGACGGTGACGAGCCCCGTGGCCAGCCACTCCGCGAACTCGTCGAGCGGGCCCGGCACCGGGGCCGTCGCCAGCGACCGCAGCTCGGCGACGACCACGCCGCGCGGGGTCTCCTCGGGCATCCCGAGGGCCCGGCACAGCGCCCGCTCCCCCACCTCGGTCTCCCAGCAGCCCCGCGAGCCGCAGTAGCAGTGCCGGCCGCCCGGACGCACCACGAGGTGCCCGAGCTCGCCGACGTACCCGCGCGTGCCGCGCAGCGGGCGGCCCGCCGAGATCACGCCGCCGCCGACGCCCTTGTCCGCCGAGATGTAGACGAGGTCGGCGACCTCGCGCGCGATCCCCCGCACGTGCTCGGCCAGCGCACCCATCTCGGCGTCGTTGGCCACCTGCACGGGCACCTTGAGCACCGCGGCGAGCCGCGTGCCGAGTGCGATGTCGCGCCACTCGAGGTTGGGCGCCTCGTGCACCCAGCCGTCGTCGCGGCGGACGACGCCGGGCACCGAGATGCCCGCGCCGGCCGGGGTCACCGCCAGCTCCTCGGCGAGCAGCTGCGCCGACTCCGCGACGTGCGTGATCACCTCCCCCGGCGTGCGGGTGGCGCGGCGCAGGTTCCAGCTGTGCCGCCCGATCACCTGCCCGCCGAGTCCGACCATCGACATCGCGACCTGCTCGACGCGGACGTCGACGGCCAGCACCACGGCCGACTCCGCCTGCGGCAGCACCATCAGCGACGGCCGCCCGGCCCCGGTCCGGCGGGCCGGGACGGCCTCGCTGACGACGCCGGACTCCGCGAGCCCGTCGACGACGGCCTTGATCGTGCTCCGGTTGAGCCCCAGCTCCGCGGCCAGGACGGCCCGCGTGCAGGGGCCGTCGACGTGCAGGCGGCGGAGCAGGGCGGCCCGGTTGTGGCGGCGCGCCTCGTCGGGACGCGCCCCCGAGGAGGCGCCACCGTTCTCCCCCGCCCACGCCCGGTTCACCACGCCTCCGTGCGGTTCCGCTTCACCTGCCGGCGACCGCCGAGCGACGACGGGAGAGTACGTCGACCGACGCGGCGAGCAGCAGCACCAGGCCCGTGACGACGAACACGACGGCCGCGGGCTGGCGCAGCAGGCCCAGCCCGTTCTCGACGGTCGCGAGCACAGCGCCACCGATCACGGCGTTGCTGATCCGCCCGCGCCCGCCGAACAGCGACGTGCCGCCGATGACGGCCGCGCCCACCGCGAACAGCAGCGTGTTGCCGCCACCCGCGCCGGGGCTGACCGACCCGACCTTCGACGAGTAGACGATCGCGCCGATCGCCGCGAACGCCGAGGCGATCACGAACACCGACGCGCGGATGCGCACGACGTCGATGCCGGCCCGGCGCGCGGCCTCCCGGTTCCCGCCGACGGCGTAGACGTGCCGGCCGAAGCGGGTGCGGTCGAGCACGAACGTGCCGACGACCAGCAGCGCGAGCACGATCGGGACGACGTAGGGCACGCCCATGATCGGCAGGTCGCCCGGCGACCGGTCGAGCGTGAGCAGGAACGTGGCGATCGCCCCGAGCAGGACCACGGCCCCGACCTTGATGAGCACCAGCCCGGTCGGCTGGGCCACCAGGCCGAGCCTGCGGCGCGAGACCTGGCGGTTGAGCAGCACCGCGGCGTACCCGCCCGCCGCGACGACGAACAGCACCCAGCTGCCGACCGTCGACAGGTTGCCGTTGGCGACCGCGTTGATCACGGGGTCGCGCAGGCCGAGCGTGCCGCCGTCGCCGATCAGCGCCAGGATGATGCCCTGCCAGGCGATGAACAGCGCCAGCGTCACGACGAACGACGGCATGCCGATCTTCGCCACGAGGAACCCGGTGATGCAGCCGATGACGACGCCGACGCACACGGCCAGCAGCATCTGCAGCCACGGGTTCGGCGGGAAGCCGATCACCATGAGCCCGAGCGCGACCGCGCTGAGCGCCGCCCCCGCCCAGATCCGCAGCAGCAGCGCCAGCACGATCGCCAGCACGATGACCAGCATGAACAGCACGAACACCGTGGTGCCCATGCCGCCGAGCAGGTTGCCGCCGCTGACCAGGTGCAGCGCCATCACCGCGGCCGCGAGGCCGGACGCCGTGCCCGCCGCGAGGTCGATCTCGCCGGTGAGCAGGACGAACACCAGGCCCATCGCGATGATCGTGCGACCGGCGCCCTGCTGGAGCAGGTTGGCGATGTTGAGCAGGCTGGGGAAGGTCCCCGTCGAGTCCAGCGCGCTGAACAGGATGAGCAGGGCCAGCAGGCCGAGCAGGGCCGGCAGGGCCCCGAGCTCGCCGGTCCGCAGGCCGCGCAGGTAGCCCGCGACGGCCTGGCCCGTCGTCCGGGCGGTGGTGTCGATGCCGAAGTCGGCGGCGCGGCTCGACGCCGGTGCCGCCCGCTCGGCTGCGGACTTCTTCTCGAGGTCGGGCTTCTCCGGCGCGCTCACACCGTCACCGCCTCGGGGCGCTGCAGGCCCAGGTCGCCGGAGCGGCCGGCCGTGATCAGCTCCACGACCTGGCCGTGGCTGACGTCCTTCGTCGGCACCTGGGCCACCATCCGTCCGAGGTAGAGGCAGGCGATGCGGTCGGAGACCTCGAACACGTCGGCCATGTTGTGACTGATCAGCACCACGCCGAGACCCTGCTCGGCGAGGCGGCGCACCAGGTCGAGGACCTGGCGGGTCTGGGCGACGCCCAGCGCGGCGGTCGGCTCGTCGAGGAGCACGACCTTGGAGTCCCAGAGCACGGCCTTGGCGATCGCGACGGTCTGCCGCTGCCCGCCGGACAGGGCCGCGACCGGCATGCGCACGGAGGTGACCGTGCGGACCGACAGCGACGCGAGGGTGTCGCGCGCGGCCTGCTCCATGTCGGCCTCGTCGAGCAGCCACGGCTTGCCGCGCTCCCGCCCGAGGAACATGTTCTGGACGATGTCGAGGTTGTCGGCCAGCGCGAGGTCCTGGTAGACGACCTCGATGCCGAGCTTCGCGGCGTCCGCGGGGGCCGCCACGGTCACCGGCTCGCCGTCGAACAGCACCTCGCCGCCGTCGATCGGGTGGATGCCGGCCACGCACTTGACCAGCGTGGACTTCCCCGCGCCGTTGTCGCCGACGAGCGCGGTGACCTCACCGGCCCGGACCGTGAAGTCGACGTCGTGCAGCACCTGGACGGCGCCGAAGCTCTTGTTCACCCCGCGCAGCTGCAGGATCGGGTCACTCACTCGGCACCTCCGGTGCCTGTGCGCGGAAACGGCGGCCAGGGCCGCCGTTTCCGCGCACGAGGGGTAGTCGGGTCAGCTGATGCCGAGCTCGGTGCAGGCCGCGGCCACGTCGGCGACGCAGACCTCGGACGCCGGGACGGCACCGTCGTCGATCACGGTCTTGACGTTGTCACGGGTGATCAGCTGCGGGGTGAGCAGGACCGACTTGACCTGGCGGTTGCCCTCCGGGTCGTCGACGGTGCCGGTCGCGATGGCGTCGGCGGCGGCGGTGTCGTCGGCGGCCAGTGCGGCGGCGAGCTCCGCGGTGGCCTGGGCCTCCTGCTGGATCGGCTTGTAGACCGTCATGTACTGGTCGCCGCGCAGGATGGCCTGGAGACCGTCCGGGGTGGCGTCCTGGCCGGTGACGGGCACGGAGCCGTTCAGGCCGTACTTCTGCAGCACGGTGATGATCGCGCCGGCGAGGCCGTCGTTGGCCGCGAGCACGCCGCCGACCTGGCCGCCGTTGCTGGTGAGCAGCTGCTCGAAGGTGGTGCCGCCGATCTGGTTGTCCCAGTCCTCGATCGGCTGGCTGGCCGTGCGGACCAGGGCACCGGAGGCGTACAGCGGGTCGAGCACCGTCAGCGCGCCGTTGTAGAACAGCGTGGCGTTGTTGTCGGTTGGGGCACCGCGGATCTCGATGACCTGGGCGCCCTGCTGGCCGGACAGCGCGTCGGCGAGGCCCTGGCCCTGCAGCGCGCCGACGCCCTCGTTGTCGAAGGAGACGTAGTAGTCGCTGGAGCCGCCGAGGCTCAGGCGGTCGTAGTCGATGGTCGGGATGCCCTGGGCCTTGGCCTTGGCGGCCACCGCGGCACCGGACTCGCTGGTGATGGCGGCGATGACGAGCACGTCGACGCCGCTGGCGATGAAGCCGTCGGCCAGCGTCGTGAAGGTCTGCTCGTCGCCCTGCGCGTTCTGGATGTCGGCGTCGAGGCCGGCCTCGGCCATCGCCTGCTCCAGCAGCGGGCGGTCGAAGCCCTCCCAGCGGGCCGAGCTCTCGGTCTCCGGGAGGATCACGCCGACGCGCGGCGCGTCGGCGGCCACCTCGGCGCCGGGGGCGGCGCTCGGGGCCGCCGCGTTCTGCCCGCACGCGGCGAGCGTGAGGGCGACTCCCAGCCCGAGAGCGAGCTGGGCGGTTCTCCTGGTGCGCATGCTGGTCCTTCCACATCGTCGGGGGGAGGGGAATGTTGTGACCGGCAACGTATGCCCCCACTTGGAGTGGTGCCAAGCACACTGAACCGTTCAAGTCATCGCGTTTCGGTCACGTTTCGATGACGTAGGTCCGAGTTTGTTGTGACGCCCACCGTCCGGGCGTCCTGATTACTCCGTTCGCCGAGGTGCTGCGACGCCCGGCCCCGGACCACCGCCGTTCACCTGACGGCCATCCCCACCCGCGAGAGTGCCCACGTGGACCTCCCCGACCTCTCCGCGCTGCGCGTCGACGACACCGACGACGACGACCCCGTCCTCCTCGGGCCCGACGGCGCCCGCGTCGACACCTGGCGCGAGGGCTATCCCTACGACGAGCGCCTCTCCCGCGAGGAGTACGAGCAGCACAAGCGACTGCTCCAGATCGAGCTGCTGAAGCTGCAGAACTGGGTCAAGGAGACCGGGCAGCGGCTCGTCATCCTGTTCGAGGGCCGCGACGCCGCGGGCAAGGGCGGCACGATCAAGCGCTTCATGGAGCACCTCAACCCGCGCGGGGCCCGGGTCGTCGCGCTGGAGAAGCCGACCGAGCGCGAGTCGTCGCAGTGGTACTTCCAGCGCTACATCGCCCACCTCCCGGCGGCCGGGGAGATCGTGCTGTTCGACCGGAGCTGGTACAACCGCGCCGGCGTCGAGCGGGTCATGGGCTTCGCCGAGGCGCGCGACTACATGGAGTTCATGCGCGAGGCCCCCGAGCTGGAGCGGATGTTCGTCCGCAGCGGGATCCACCTGGTCAAGCTGTGGTTCTCGGTGTCGCAGAACGAGCAGCGCACGCGCTTCACGATCCGCCAGGTCGACCCCGTCCGGCAGTGGAAGCTCAGCCCGATGGACCTCGCGTCGCTCGACAAGTGGGAGTCCTACACCGAGGCGAAGGAGGCGATGTTCTTCTACACCGACACCGCCGACGCGCCCTGGACGGTGATCAAGAGCAACGACAAGAAGCGGGCCCGGCTCGAGGCGATGCGCCACGTGCTGCGCCTGTTCGACTACCCCGGCAAGGACCTCGACGTCGCCGTCGAGCCGGACCGGCTGATCGTCGGGCCGGCCGCGGAGGTGTTCGAGTTCGGCGAGCGGCCCGGGCACTTCCCCGCGCTGTCCGGACGACCGCGCCGCCCACCGCAGCCCTAGGCCGGATCCTCCCGCATCCTGGGAATCCGGCGGTCCGTCCAACGGGTCGATTCTCGTCACTCAACGTCACATCAGAGTGGACTACAGTCCGTGAACGGGTTATCGATGGTCCGCCGGTGGCGGTGCGCCGAGGTCGCCGTCGCGCGACCGCAGCGCCACCGCGGCGATGACGGCCAGGATGCCGAGCCCCTCGAGCAGGCCCGGCACCTGGGCCAGCCCGACCAGCCCGACGACCGTCGCGGTGGCCGGGAGCAGGGCGAGCAGCACCGCGAACCGGGCCTGGCCGACGCGGCGCAGGACGAGCTGGTCGAGCACGTAGGGCACGACGCTGGACAGCACCCCCACCCCGACGGCGAGCAGCAGGACGACCGGGTCGCCGAGCGCGTCGAGGGAGCCGGGACCGCCGAGCAGGAGCACTGGCGACAGCACGACGGCCGCCACCGCGAACCCGACCGCCATGTCGTCGAGCCCGTTCCCCGCGGAGGCGACGCGCTTGCCGAGGAGGATGTACGCGGCCCACATCCCGGCGGCCGCGAGCGCCCACAGCACCCCCGACGGGCTGCCTGACCAGCGCACATCGGCGATGAGCGCCACGCCGAAGGCGGCCAGGACCACGGCGGCGACGTCGCGCGGGCGGCGGGACGCCACCGCCGCGACCGCGACCGGGCCGACGAACTCGATCGCCACCGCGGTGCCCAGCGGCAGCCGCGCGATCGCCTCGTAGAACGCGAGGTTCATCAGGGCGGTCGCCAGCCCGAACGCGACGGCTCGCGCCAGACGTGATCCGCGCCACGCCGCGCGGCCCGGACGGCGCCACGCCAGCAGCACCGCGGCGGCCCCGAGCAGGCGCAGGACGGCCACCGCGCTGGGCGGCAGGACGTCGAACAGGCCCACGGCCAGCGCCGCGCCGACGTACATCGACACGCCGCCCACGACGAACAGCACGGGGGCGGGGATCCGCTCGCGCGTCGCCGTGGTCATGACTCCAGAACGTAACAAGCGCGCGGGAAGTCTTCCCCCGCGCCACCTTGCGGTGTCACTGCAGGGCACGCATCATTCACTCGTAGTCAACGAAGGTCCCGCATTCGCCACCGCGGCTCCATCGCCCCGATCACTCACCGTCAAACGTGATGGTCGTCGCGACTCGCCTCGGGAACACGTGCGGGGGTGTGCAACGTCTGGGAGAGTGGACACACCGCGCAAGCGGTCGTCCAGGAACGCGGCTCCGGGTCCCCGGAGCCGAGACGGAGGGAGACCGCCATGCAGCCAGGAACCCTGACCCGGCCCGAGTTGACCCTTGCCGACCGCTGCGACCGTTGCGGCGCGGCTGCGAAGGTCCGTGCCGTACTGCCGTCCGGTGGAGAACTGCTGTTCTGCGGGCACCACGGCCGGGCACACGCCGACAAGCTCCGCGAGCTCGAGGCGAGCGTCGAGACCGGCAGCTGAGCGGAGCCGGCCCGACGCCGGCACACCACCCACCTACTTCGACACGACGGGGCGGGGACCACACGGTCCCCGCCCCGTCGCCGTCCACCCCCCACGCGGCGAGTTTGCCGACCCCACCCCGCGAGTCTGCCGACCCCAGCGCGCGAGTTTGCCGATCACGTCCGGCGAGTTTGCCGACCCCACCCCGCGAGTTGTCCGGTCGGGCTCCGGAACGTTGCCACTCACGCAGCGCACGGCGCGGCACGACCACGCAGGGGCGCAGCGGCGGCCACCACGACCGGGCCGCAGGGCAGCCTCACCGCCCGCAGCGACAGGCTGGCCGAGCGTGACCGGCGCACTCGCCGAGGCCGAGCGGCACACTCGCCGGGGCAGGGCGGCCAACTCGCCGTGCATGGGCAGCCAACTCGCCGTGCCTGGGCGGCAAATTCGCCGAGGCCGGGCGGCCAACTCGCCGTGCCTGAGCGGCACACTCGCCGGGGGTGTGGCGGCACATCCGGCGGGGTGGGTCAGCGCCAGCTGCGGAGGGTCGCGATGCGCTCCTCCAGCTGCTCCATGTTGGCCATCGCCGTGGGCGGGCCGCCGCAGCTCGTCCGCAGCTCGCTGTGGATCTTCCCGTGCGGCTTGTTGGTGCGGTGGTGGTGCAGCGCGACGAGCGTGTTGAGCTCCTTGCGCAGCGCCGCGATCCGCTCGCGCACCGACTGCTGGGGGCGCTCGGCCGGGGCCGGCGGGGGCACCACGGCGGGCGCCGCGCGGCCCGAGCGCGACAGCCACTCGGTCTGGCGCTGGTTGAGCAGGGTGCGCACCTGCTCGGGCTCGAGCAGCCCGGGCAGGCCGAGGTAGTCCTCCTCGTCGGCGGAGAACGAGGTGCCCTCGTAGATGAGCTGGTCGAGCTCGGCGTTGGCGCCCAGGGCGGTGAACGACGGCTCGTCCTCCCCCGGCTCGTCCTCCTGCCGGTTGGCGGCCGCGAGCTCCTCGTCGTTCCACTGCTCCTCGGCGCGGTGCGGCTTGCCCAGCACGTGGTCGCGCTGGGCCTCCAGCTCGCTCGCCAGGCCCAGCAGGACCGGCACGCTGGGGACGAACACCGACGCCGTCTCCCCCGGCCGCCGCGACCGCACGAAGCGCCCGATCGCCTGCGCGAAGAACAGCGGGGTCGACGCGCTCGTGGCGTAGACGCCGACCGCGAGCCGCGGCACGTCGACGCCCTCGGAGACCATGCGCACCGCGACCATCCACCGGTCGGTCGACGCGCTGAACCGCGCGATCCGCTCGGAGGACCCGGCCTCGTCGGAGAGGACCAGCACGGGCGGGGTCCCCGTCACGTCGGTGAGGATCGCCGCGTACGCGCGGGCGGTGGTCTGGTCGGTGGCGATGACGAGCCCGCCCGCGTCGGGCATGCCGCCCGCGCGGTGCCCGGACAGCCTCCGGTCGGCCGCCGCGAGCACCGCCGGGATCCACTCGCCGCCCGGGTCGAGCGCGGTGCGCCAGGCCCGCGCGGTCTGCTCGGCCGTCAGCGGCTCGCCCAGCCGTGCCGTGATCTCCTCCCCCGCGCTCGTGCGCCAGCTGGAGACGCCCGAGTAGGCCAGGAAGACGACGGGGCGCACCACACCGTCGGCGAGCGCCTCCGCGTAGCCGTAGGAGTGGTCCGAGCGGCTGCGCAGGGCCCCGTCGGCGTCGGGCAGGTAGTCGACGAACGGGATCGGGTTGTCGTCGCTGCGGAAGGGCGTCCCGGTGAGCGTGAGGCGGCGCGTGGCGGGGTCGAACGCCTCCTTGACCGCGTCGCCCCAGGACCGGGCGTCGCCCGCGTGGTGCACCTCGTCGAGGACGACCAGCGTGCGGCGGTTCTCCGTGCGCATCCGGTGCAGCGCCGGGTGCGCCGCCACGCCCGCGTAGGTGACGGCGATGCCGGTGTAGTCCGACGACGTGCCGCCCGTCGAGTTGCGGAACTCCGGGTCCAGCGCGATCCCGACGGCGGCCGCGGCCTGGGCCCACTGGTACTTCAGGTGCTCGGTGGGCGCCACGACCGTGACGTGGGTGATCGTCTTGTCGGCCAGCAGCTCCGCGGCCACCCGCAGCGCGAACGCGGTCTTCCCGGCCCCGGGGGTGGCGACCGCGAGGAAGTCCCGCGGGCCCGCGGCGAGGTAGCGGCTCAGCGCCTTGCGCTGCCAGGCGCGCATCGGACGGGCCGACGGGGAGATCCGGGCCGGGTCGATCTGATCGGCCGCGATCTGGTGGGCCTGGGACACACGACTCCCTGACGTCAACGGCTGCTGGAGGACCGCGCTGCGCTGTCGCGGACGAGACCGGGACCAGGGTAACGGGGCGGTATCGCCCGGCGCGCCGAGACCCGCCGTGCCCGGCGCGGGGGACCCTCGTGGTCCATCCTGGGCCCACCATGAGCGATGCGCCGACCAGCAAGGACCCCGCCCCGACCGTCCGGCGGGTGATCGGCCGCACGCTCGGCAACGCCTGGGACCAGGACATCTTCTCCCACTCGGCCCAGGCCGCGTTCTGGCAGGCGCTCTCGCTGCCCCCGCTGCTGCTGGCCCTGCTCGGCTCCCTCGGCTACGTCGGGGAGTGGTTCGGGACCGACACGGTGGGGGTCGTCGAGGAGGCGATCGTCGACCTCGCGCGGCAGGTGTTCACCCCCGACGTCGTCGACGAGATCATCGCGCCGACCGCGTCGAGCATCCTCACGATCGGACGGGCCGACGTCGTGTCGGTCGGCTTCGTCATCGCGCTGTGGGCCGGGTCCTCGGCCATCGCCTCGCTCGTGGACTCGATCACCGAGGCGCACGGGCAGAAGCTCGTGCGCCACCCGGTCTGGCAGCGGATCTTCTCGCTGCTGGTCTACCTGCTCGCCCTGGTGGTGGCGGTGTTCGGGCTGCCGGTCATCGTCCTGGGGCCCGACCTGCTCCCCCAGGTGCTCCCGCCGTCCTGGCAGGGCCCGGCGACGTCGCTGGTCAGCGCGTTCTACTACCCGGGTGCGGCGCTGCTCACGGTCCTGGTGCTCACCGCGATGTACCGCCTCGCGCTGCCGCACACCCTGCCGTGGCTGCGGCTGCTGCCCGGCGCGCTGCTCGCGATGGTGGTGTTCATCGCCAGCGCCACCGGTCTGCGCGTCTACATCGCCGTCCTGACCAGCACCGGCTACACCTACGGCGCGCTGGCCACCCCGATCGCGTTCCTGCTGTTCGGCTTCCTGCTCGGCCTGTCGATCGTGCTCGGCGCGCACCTCAACAACGCCGTCGAGGAGGCCTGGCCAGCCCGCCCGGAACCGGCGCCGCGCCGGATGGACCGCCTGCGCGCGATGACCACCGCGCCGGAGGTGCCGGCCGCCCGGACCGGCTCCGACTTGCCCGCGACCGGGCCCGCCGCCCATGCTGCGGGGACCGTCGGCACCCCCGTCGACACCCCCGCCACCGACGCCGCGAAGGAGCCCCGATGACCGAGGAGCAGGACCCCACCGACGCCGACGTCGCGACCGGTCTGGACATGCTGCTCTCGGACGGGGCGCTGGGCCCGCTGCGGCGGATGCTCCCGGCCGCGGCCGGGCTCAGGCTGGCCGCCTCGCTCGCGGCGAAGCCGGTGACCCTCACCCGGCGCGGCGCGGGCCTCGCCGCCGAGCTGGCGAAGATCGGCGTCGGGGCCTCGGAGGTCGCGCCGAACCCCAAGGACAGGCGCTACGCCGACCCGGCCTGGACCGAGAACCCGGTGCTGCGCCGCCTCGTGCAGGCCCACATCGCCGCGGGCGGCACCGCCACCGAGCTCGTCGAGGACGCCGACCTGGACTGGGCCGACCACGAGCGCCTGCAGTTCGCCGTCGGCAACGTCGTCGACGCGCTCGCACCCAGCAACAGCCTGGTGAACCCGGCGCTGTGGCAGGCGGCCAGGGAGACGCGCGGCGCGAGCATCGTCAGCGGCGTGAAGCACCTCGTCGGCGACCTCGCGGCGGCGCCGCGGGTGCCGTCGATGGTGGAGCCCGACGCGTTCACCGTCGGCGAGGACCTGGCCTGCACCCCCGGGGCCGTCGTGCTGCGCACGCCGGTGTTCGAGCTGATCCAGTACCTGCCGCAGACCGCCACCGTCCGCGAGATCCCGCTGCTGCTGGTCCCCCCGACGATCAACAAGTACTACGTCGCCGACCTGGCACCCGGCCGCAGCATCGTCGAGAACCTGGTCCGCAGCGGCCAGCAGGTGTTCCTCATGTCCTGGCGCAACCCCGACGCCGAGCACGCGGCCTGGGACCTCGACACCTACGGCGCGGCGATCCTCGACGCGATGACGGCGTGCGAGCGGATCAGCCGCCGGTCCAGCACCGCGCTCATGGCGTTCTGCTCCGGCGGGATGATCACCTCGATGCTGCTGGGCCACCTCGCCGCCACCGGCGCCCAGGAGCGCGTGGCGTCGGTCACCTTCGCGGTCACCGTGCTGGACCAGGCCAAGGCCGGCACGACCGGCGCGCTGCTCGACCCGGAGACCGCGCGCCAGTCCGTGGAGGCGTCGCAGAAGAAGGGCTACCTCGACGGCCGCACGCTGGCCGAGGTGTTCGCCTGGCTGCGGCCCAACGACCTCATCTGGAACTACTGGGTCAACAACTACCTGCGCGGCCGGGCACCGAAGCCGTTCGACATCCTGTTCTGGAACGCCGACACCACCCGGATGACGGCCGGGCTGCACCGCGACTTCATCGACATCGCGGTGTCGAACGCGCTGATCACCCCGGGCGGCACGACGATGCTGGGCACGCCGGTGGACCTGTCGAAGGTCGACCGCGACGCCTACGTCATCGCCGGGATCGCCGACCACCTCTGCGCCTGGCAGTCCTGCTTCCGCACCACCCGGCTCCTCGGCGGGGAGAGCCGGTTCGTGCTCTCCACCAGCGGCCACATCGCCTCGCTGGTCAACCCGCCGGGCAACAAGAAGGCGAGCTTCCGGGTCGCGCCGCCGGAGTCGCGCACGCCCACCCCGACCACGGCCGAGGCGTGGCTGGCCGTCGCCGAGACCGTCCAGGGCTCCTGGTGGCCCGACCACGCCGAGTGGCTCGGGGAGCGCAGCGGCGACGAGGTCGACGCCCCCGCGGAGCTCGGCGGGCGGGGGCTCCACGCTGTCGTCCCCGCGCCGGGCGACTACGTTCGGGTGCGATGAACACCGCGATGACCGACGAGATCTTCGAGATCGACGTCCGGGGCCGGCGCCTGCGGGTGTCCGTGCGCCGGGCCACCGGGGCCGCCACCCGCACGCCGCTGCTCCTGATGAACGGCATCGGCGCGAGCCTGGAGCTGCTGCAGCCCTTCGTCGACGAGCTGCCGCCCGAGCTGGAGGTCATCCGCTTCGACGTGCCCGGCATCGGCGGCTCCCCGATGCCCCTGCTGCCGTACCACATGTCGACGTTCGCGCCGCTGGTCGGCTCGCTGACCAAGCGGCTGGGGTACTCCCAGCTCGACGTCATGGGCTTCTCGTGGGGCGGCGGCCTCGCGCAGCAGTTCGCCGCGGTGAACCGGCGCCGGTGCCGCAAGCTCGTGCTGGCCGCCACGGGCACCGGCTCGCTGATGGTGCCGGCCAGGCCCAACGTGCTGGCGAAGATGCTCACGCCGCGGCGCCACCGCGACCCCGAGTACGCGCGCACCATCGCCGGGGAGATCTACGGCGGCACCATGCGCACGCACCCGGAGCGGGCCTCGGAGGTGCTGCACACCTACACCCGCAAGGGCCCCAAGCGCGGCTACTACTACCAGCTGCTCGCCGGGGCGGGCTGGAGCAGCCTGCCCGGCCTGCCCCTGATCCGGCAGCCCACGCTGATCGTCGCCGGCGACGACGACCCGATCATCCCGATCGTCAACGCCCACATCATGCACAAGGGCATCCCGAACTCGCGGCTGCACGTCTACTCCGGCGGGCACCTCGCGCTGCTCACCGAGGCGAAGGAGCTCGCCCCGGTGATCGACGCGTTCCTGGCGGAGTAGCCGCTCAGGCGGCCGCGCTGCGGTCGTCCCCGTCGGGGACGGCCACGGCGAGGCGGTACGACGACGCCCGCGTGGTGCCGAGCGTGACCAGCTCCAGCACCTCCAGGTCGGCATCGGCCAGCACGCGCCGGAAGTCGTCCTCGTAGGTGACGGTGCCGAAGTCGATCGTGGTGACGTGCCGCACCAGCGGCTTGAGCTTCTCCCGCAGCGGCGAGCGCCGGTGGTGGAAGGTCTGGGTGAAGAACAGCTGCCCGTCGGGCTCCAGGAGCCCCGCGACGTGCCGCAGCGCGGCCACCGGGTCGGGCAGCAGCATCAGGCTGGCGCTGAAGTACGCGGCGTCGTAGGGGCCGCCCTGGTGGTCGTAGACCGACTCCAGCAGCGGCGTGACCCGGCCGGACAGGCCCGCGCGCGTCATCTCCTCGACGCAGCGCCGCAGGTAGTCGCGGTCGATGTCGAGCCCGGTGACGTGCAGGTCCTTCGCGCGGACGCGGTCGCCGCCGCGGGCCAGCGCCGTGCCGGTGCCGATCCCGACGTCGAGGATCCGGGCGCCGTCGGGCAGCCGGTCGAACACGGCGCGGTACCAGCCGGCCGTCAGACCCGTGATCGCACGGTCGTACAACCAGCCGCGCACGGCGCCACGTGTGGGCATGTCGGGATCAGTCGTCCCCACCGGGGCGGAGCCCCTCGAAGATCTTCTTGCAGTCCGGGCAGACCGGCGATCCCGGCTTGGGAGAACGCGTGACCGGGAAGGTCTCGCCGCACAGCGCCTGGACGAGGTTGCCCAGCACCGCGCTCTCGGCGATCCGGTTCTTCTTCACGTAGTGGAACATCTTGGGCTCGTCGGTGCCCGTGCTGTCGGTGCCCTCGGGCCGCGTCTCGACGTCGGGCAGAACCTGGGTCGCCATGTCGTCCATGATGCCCCACGTGTCCCGTTCCGTCTTCCCGCCCGTCCCGTCCCCCGAGGTCTGTGACGCACTCGCGACCGGCGGCGCCGTCGTCGCGCTGGAGAGCACGATCCTCGCCCACGGCCTGCCCGCACCGCAGAACCGGGCCGCCGCCGACGAGCTGGAGGCCGCGGTGCGGGCGCACGGCGCCGTCCCGGCCACGGTCGCGGTGCTCGACGGCGTGCCCCGCGTCGGGCTGTCGGCCGCCGAGCTCGACCGCGTCTGCGGCGGTGACCTGGACAAACTCTCGGTGCGCGACCTCGGCGTCGCCGTCGGGCTGGGCCGGGACGGGGCGACGACGGTGGCCGCGACCGCCGCACTGGCCGCCGCGGCCGGGGTGGCGCTGTTCGCGACCGGCGGGCTGGGCGGGGTGCACCGCGGCGCCAGGGAGTCCTGGGACGTCTCCGCCGACCTCGCCGCGCTGGCCCGCACCGGTGTGCTCGTCGTCTGTTCCGGGGTGAAGTCGATCCTCGACGTCGCCGCGACGCTGGAGGTGCTGGAGACCGAGTCGGTGCCGGTGCTCGGCTACGGCACCGACGCCTTCCCCGGCTTCTACCGGCGCGACTCCGGCCACCCGGTGCCGTGGCGCGTCGACTCGCCGGAGCAGGTCGCCGCGGTGTGGCGCGCGCACCGCGACCTGTCCCCGGGCGTCGGTGCGGTGCTGGCCCAGCCCGTCCCCGTCGACGACGAGCTCGACGCGGCCCTGCACGACCGCCTGCTGACCGAGGGCCTCGCGCTGCTGGCCGAGCGCGGGATCACCGGCAAGGACGTCACCCCGGCCCTGCTGGAGCACTTCCACGCCGGCAGCGACGGCGCGAGCCTGCGCACCAACCTCGCGCTGGTGCTCGCGAACGCGGGGCTGGCGGCGCGGGTGGCCGTGGCCGTCGCACGATGATCGTCGTGGTCGGCGACCTCGCCGTCGACGTGCTGGTCACCCCCGTCGCGCCGCCGGTGCCCGGTGCCGACGTCCGGGCCCGGATCCGCACGGTCGCCGGCGGGGCCGGGGCCAACACCGCCGCGTGGCTCGCCCACCTCGGGGCGGCCGTCACCCTGGTCGCCCGGGTCGGCGACGACGCCGCGGGGCGCGCGGCCGCAGCCGACCTGCCGGGTGTGGACCTGGCGCTGGCCGTCGACCCCGACGAGCCGACCGCGACCGTGGTGGTGCTCCTCGACGGCGACCGCACGATGCTGTCGGACCGCGGAGCCGCCGCCCGGCTGTCCCCCGCCGACCTGCCCCCGCTCGACGGCGCCGACCACCTGCACCTGTCGGGCTACGTCCTGCTCGACCCGTCGTCGCGGGCCGCCGGGCTGGCCGCGCTGGCCGCCGCCCGCGCCGCGGGCCTGAGCACGTCGGTCGACCCGCAGTCGGCCCCGGCACTGACCCCGGAGTTCCGGGAGTGGGTGCGCGGGGCCGACCTGCTGCTCCCCAACGCCGACGAGCGGGCCGCGCTGGGGCACGTGCCGGAGGTCGGCGCGGTGGCCGCGACCGCCGGGGCGCGCGGCGCGACCTGGACCGACGCGCGGGGCACCTGGAGCGTGCCCGCCCCCGCCGTGCCGGTGTGCGACCCCACCGGTGCCGGCGACGCCTTCGACGCCGGCCTGCTGCGGGCGTGGCTGGGCGGGGCGGCGCCGGAGGACGCGCTGCGGGCCGGGTGCGCGGCGGGGGCTGCGGCGGTCCAGCACCCGGGCGCCCGCCCCCCGCGGCGTCGGCGCGGGCGGGGGTCCGCGCGCTGAGCCGGGCCCCGCGCGGGACCCGTCGGCTCAGCCCAGCAGCCCCAGGTCGACCAGCACCACCGCGCACAGGTTCGGGGTGCGCGAGCAGGTCGGCTGCACCTGCGGCCCGCCCGAGTAGTACCGGCGCAGCTCCTCCGAGAACGCGACGGCGCCCACCTCGCGGTGGCCCAGCAGGTCCAGCGCCACCTGCAGCTCCGAGCGCGTCACCTCGGAGCGCCACAGGCGCTGGGTGACGGCCAGTGCGTCGCCGGCGACCTCCACCTGCAGGGTCGAGCTCCCGACGAGCGGGCGGACCGCCCGGCCCCCGTCGTACCGGGAGCGGACGGCGGCCCAGTCGAGGGCGGTCATTCCAGGAACCCCAGGTCCTTGAGCACGTGCGCCGCCGACGTCGCCCGCACGTCGGCCACCAGCGCCCGGTACTCCTCGACGAACAGCCCGGCGTGCCTACTCATCCGGTCGGTCTCGATGAGGTCGACCGCCTTCTCCAGGTGCTCGCGGGCCAGGGTGTCGCGCCACAGCGAGTGGCGGATGTGCACGCCGGCCGCGTCGGCCCCGGTGATCTCCAGCGTCTTCCCGCCGGCGACCGTCGGGATCCGCGTCCCGTCGCCGTAGCGGTCCTCGACCCACGCCCAGTCCAGCGCCACCGTCAACCCCTCTCGATGCCGACCGGCGCCGTGCCGGGCCGGGCCAGCTCGCCCACGCACGTGAGCATCGCCTCGTTCCGGAGCTCGGCCGCGGCCGGATCGCAGCCCAGCGCCGCGGCCAGCTCCTCGACGTCACCGCCGCGCAGGCAGGTCACCACGAACGGCTCCCGGTGCTCGGACGGGAGCCCGGCGATCCGGTCGCGCAGCTCGGGCCACCCGCACACGACGGCCAGCTCACCCGCGTCCGCCGCCGCGATCAGCCCCTCGGCCAGCTTCGCGATCCGGCCGGAGAACGGGAGCCCGAAGTAGCGGAACACCGACGGCCGCGCCACCATCCCCGCCACGACCTGCACGCTCACCTGCTCCGCGAGCGACGGGTCGGCGAGCCGGTGGGTGCAGGTGAACCGCACCGCCTCGAACAGCGCGCGGACGCGGTCGAGCCACTCGTCGAACTCGGGCGGCGACCTGCGCTCGGGCGGCGGCTCGGACACGGGTGGCTCGGTCACGGCGTCAGAGCCTCGCCAGCACGGCCTCGGCGGTGCTGACCTCGTGGTCGACGAACCGCTCCTCGACCTCCAGCGAGGTGATCACACCGTCCCGGATGATCGCCGCGTAGCGCTCCGAGCGGGTGCCGAGGCCGAACGAGCTCGCGTCGGTGTCCAGGCCCATCGCCGTCGCGAACGCGGCGTCCGGGTCGGCGATCATGAGGAACTCCTCCCCCGCCTCCTCCGAGCGCCCCCACGCGCCCATCACGAAGGCGTCGTCGACGGAGACGACCGCGATCCGGTCCACCCCCTCGGCCTTCAGCTGCTCGGCCGCGAGGACGAAGCCGGGCAGGTGGAAGTCGCTGCAGACGGGGGTGAAGGCGCCGGGGACCCCGATCAGCACGACGGTGCCGCTGCCCAGCAGCTCCGCGGAGCTGGCGGGCCCGGGGCCGTCGGCCGGGGTGATCATGACGGTGGCGTCGGGGACCCTGTCTCCGATGGCGGGCATGGCTGTCTCCAGGTCGGTGGCGGTGCAGGAGGGGCGACCGGCCGCGCCGACGGCCGCCCCCGGGGTCCGGTCAGGGGGTCGGGACGACCGTCTTGACCATCATCGCGATGTGCTCGGCCTGCACGATGGTGACGTCCTTCGAGATGGGAGCATCGCCGCGGATCGCCTCGTGCGGGATGACGACCCAGCAGGCGCAGCCCCAGATGCACTCGCCCGCCATGCCGTCGAAGCGGATCGACTGCTCGGACAGGATCACGCCGAGGTCGAGCAGCCAGGAGTGCATCATCAGCTTCTCGTCCCACGACTCGATCGCGTCGTAGGCGTCGCGCGCGGCGTAGAACGCCGTGAAGTCGGTCTTCGCGACGCCCGGGATGATGATGTTGGAGTACGCCGTGAGCTCGTCGAAGAACTCGCCGACCGAGGTGTTGACCGTGCCGTCGTCGCCGTCGAGGACGAAGCCCTGCAGCGTCTCCTTGAGCTTGGTCTCCAGCGTCTCGTTCCACAGCTCGCGCGGGGCCACGGTGTGGGCCTCAACGTAGTCGGTCTTGAAACCCTCCTTGAGGCCCGACCACTGCGGGATGTAGCCGATCCACTTGCTGACGACCGCGCGCCACTTGCTGCGCGGCTCGCCGGGCAGCACCTCCACGCCCGGGTGGGTGTACTTGGCGACGTCGAAGACCGTCCAGGTGCGGTCGCCGGAGATGTTGCGCTCGTGCGGGGCCCCGGTGAAGCCCATCGGGCGCAGCATCTTGAACAGCAGGCGGCCGTAGTCCTGCACCACGAAGCGCATGAACGAGTCGTTGACGAACTTGCGCGTGACGCCCTTGCGGAGCGCGTCGCGGATCGCCGGCTTCCCGGTCTTCGTGTACGAGCCCAGCCGCTGCCAGGAGTGCTCCTGCGGCAGCGCGAAGAAGCCGCCGGTGAACGGGTTCTTGTAGAGGTCGCCCCACACCGCCATGACGCCCTGGTTCTTGGCGTCGTCGAGCATGCAGTCGATCTCGTTCATGGTCGGGTACAGCGCGGCGTCGCCGCCGACGTGCGCCTCGTCTCCGGAGAACGGCATGGCCGCCACGCCGACCACCGGGATGCGGCGCCCGAGCTTGACGTTGGACAGGTGCCGCGCGAGGTCGACGACCATGCCCGACCCGGTGCCGCCGGACAGCGAGAAGAACACGAGCACGAGCGACGGGAGCTTGGTCTGGTTGATGCTCCCGACGAAGTCGTCGAGCTCCTTCTCCAGCGACTTGTCCTCGCCGTAGTAGTAGTGCCCGTAGATCGCCTTGGCGATGGCGCGGGGGATGGAGTCCCCGGCCTTCGGCATCTCGGTGTCGCTCGGCAGCCACGGCTCGTAGTTGGGGTTCCAGTAGTACCGGGGGTACTCCATCTTCAGGTACTCGCGCCAGCGGTTGAGGCTGGTCATGAGGTCCTTCTTCGCCGGCACGTCCAGGGAGACGGTGCGGACCTGGGCGCGCTCGGTGGGGATGCCGCGCTCGGCGAGGCGCTGGTCGAAGCCGCTCACGTACTCCTTGAGCTCGTGCTGGTCCTGGTCGCCGATGTCGATCGAGAGGCCGGTGAACCGGGCGCGCGGGTCCTCCAGCATGTCCTCGATCTCCCCGGTGCGCAGCAGCGCCTCCACCATGTAGGCACCCATCTTGCCGATGCCGATCGCGTGGATGCAGTGCGGCGACTGCGCGCCGGTCGCACTGTGGTACATGGACAGTCCCATTGCGTTTCCTCCTGTTTCGGGCATGCGGCAGCGCGGTACGTCCCCTGAGGTGCGGACGGTCGTCAGTCGAGGTAGCCGAGGTCCTTGAGGATCGTGGCGGCCGTCGTCGGCCGTTCGTCGGCGATGTAGGTGCGGTAGTGGTCGATGACGTCGCCGTAGTTGCGGGTCATCTTCCCCTCGTCGAGCAGCGTCATCGCCTTCTCGAGGTGGGCGCGGGTGATCTTGTCCTGCCAGAGCCGGTGCGACACGTAGATGTAGCCGTCGTCGGCGCCGGTGACCTTCAGGGTGCGGGCTCCGGGCATCGACGGGAGCTCGGCCCCGTCCCGGTAGCGCGTCACGACGTCGGCCCAGTCGGTGGCCATCAGCCGGACGCCGCCACGCCGGCACCGGAGGTGGCGATGGCCGTGACCTCCGCGTCGGTCACCGGGGAGGCGATCTCCTCCCCGCGGATCGCGGCGTGCGGGACGACCACCCAGCACGCGCAGCCCCAGATGCACTCGCCGCCCATGCCGTCGAACCGGATGGAGGGCTCGCAGAGCATCACCCCGAGGTCGAGGATCCACGAGTGCAGGAGCAGCTTGTCCTCCCACTCCAGCGGGTCGTAGAGCTCGCGCGACGGGACGAACGCCTCCAGGTCGAGCTTGGTGGCGCGCGGCAGGACCACGCTGACGAAGTCGGCGCCCGGCGCGGTCTTGACGACGGGGGCGACGCGGGTGGTGGCGACCTCGCCGATCGCCCCCACCACGGCCTCCGCCGCGGCCGAGGCCGCCGCGCCCGAGCCGAACACCCGGGCCTCGGCGTAGTCGGTCGAGAAGCCCTTGGCCAGGCCGAGCTCGCCGAGCGAGCCGGCGTCCTCCAGGGTCCTGACGGCCAGGACGTTGATCCACTTGTCGCTCTGCTCGCCGCGGATGGCCGGGTGCCACTGGTCGCCGGGCACGGCGAGCCAGTTGAGCGCCTTGAGCGACTCGTAGAGGTCCGTGCCGCCGCCGGCCGCGAGGAACTTCGCGACGCCGGGGGCGACGTCGGCACCCGGCGCCTCGGGCACGGAGAAGAAGCCGCCGGTGAACGGGTTCTTGTAGAGGTCGCCCCACACCGCCATGACACCCTGGTTCTTCGGGGTGTCGATCATGCAGTCGAGCTCGTTGATCACCGGGAAGAACTCGGCGGACGGCGTGGTCGGGGTGATGCCGACCCCGACCACCCACGGGCGGCGGCCCAGCTTGATCGACGACAGGTGGCGGGCGATGTCGACGACCAGACCGCTGCCGACGCTGTCGCCGAGCGAGAACGCGACCACGACGACGGGGGTCCTGTCGCTGGCCAGGACACCGGCGGCGAAGGCGTCCAGCGCCGCCGTGATCTCCTGGTCCTGGTAGTACTCGCAGTTGTAGATCGCCTTGGCGATCGCCCGCGGCACGACCTCGCCCGGGCCGGGCAGGGCCAGGTCCCCGGGCAGCCAGGGCTCGTAGTTCGGGTTCCAGTAGTAGCGCGGGTACTCCATCTTCAGGAACTCGCGGTACCGGTTCAGCGACGCCGACAGCCCGGCCCGGCTCGGGATCGGCAGGTCCACCGTGACGATCCCGGGCGTCTCCCCCGCCGCGGCGCGGACGGCGGCCAGCGGCTCGTCGCCGATGTTCACCGCCAGGGCCGTGAAGCCCTCCGGGGCGTCCTCCAGGATCTGCGCGACGACCGCCGCACCGGGGGCGCCCAGGCCGAGGACGTGCAGCGAGAACGGGCCCTCGTGGTCGCCCGCGTGGTGGACGTTCTCCTTGCTCAGCGCCTCGATGCGGGCCAACGTCGTGTCGTGCGGCTCGTCGTGTCCGTGCCCGTGTCCGTGGTCGTCCGACATGATCTGCAAGCTCCTCGACTGGTGGTGTCTGGGGTCAGCAGGCGCGCGCGAGCGCGCGCGTCCGCAGCGTGCGTTCCAGCTGCGACCGTCCGGCCCGGGCCCGGCGCAGCGCGCCGACCGAGAGCTCGGCGTACTGGAACTCGTGCTCCTCGTCGCCGCACTCGCCGAGGGTCACGCCGTCGAAGCCGACGATCGCGGAGTGGCCCGACCAGCGGCGCGGACCGGCCCGGCCGGCGGCGTTCGGCGCCACGACGTAGCAGGTGCCCATCCAGGCCGCCGCCCGCGCGGCCTGCACCTGCGCGGCGGCGGGGACGTCGGGCTCGGCCTGGAACCGGATCAGCAGCTCCGCACCGCGGATCTGGCAGTCCGGCGCGAACGCACCGTCGCCGCGGCAGATGCTGATGCCGGTGCGCAGACCGCCGGGACCCGTCACGACCTCCGGCGGGTCCCCGCCCCGGCGGCCCGCGGCCCGGCTGTGCCGCTGCACGACCGCGCCGCGGTCGTCGATGAGCACGACGGTGTTGTCCGGATCGGGCCGGCAGCACCCTCCGGTCACGGAGAACACGCCCCAGACCCGGGCGGCGCGGCAGGCGGCGGCGAACACCTCGACGTCCTCGCCGGGCATCGTCAGGTGGTCGGGACCGCACGCCCCGAAACCGTGGGTGCCGTACTCCGGGAACACGATCAGGTCGAGGCCGCGCTCCCCCCGCTTCATGCCGACCACGAGGTCGGCGATCTGCAGGTAGTTGCGCCGGACGTCCGCGCGGGTGCGCGGGGCGGGCACGGTGTGGCTGAGCACCGCGACGCCCGTCACGAGGAGACCGCGCACGCCCCGCGGTCGGCCCGGACCGGGCCGGCCGCGGAGGGGGTGATGTCGAAGTCGAAGATCGCGGTGGGCAGGTAGAGCGAGCAGCAGGCGTTCGGGATGTCGACGACGCCGCTGACCCGCCCCTCGATCGGCGCCGAGCCGAGCAGCAGGTAGGCCTGCGGGCCGGAGTAGCCGAACTTCTTCAGGTACTCCACCGCGTTGAGGCAGGCGTTCTTGTAGGCGAGCGTGGCGTCGTTGTAGCGGTTGGTGTTCGTCTCGTGGTCGACCGAGATGCCGATGAACGTCACGAACTCGCTGTAGCGGGGCTCCACGTTCCCGGGCATGAGGATCGGGTTGGTGGTGACGCCGTAGGTCTCCATGCCGCCCTTGATCAGGTCGACGTGGAAGTCGATGAACCCGCCCATCTCGATGGCGCCGCAGAAGGTGATCTCGCCGTCGCCCTGGCTGAAGTGCAGGTCGCCGCCGGAGAACAGGGCCCCGGGGTGGTGGACCGGGTAGAACACGCGCGACCCGCGGGTGAAGTTCTTGATGTCGTGGTTGCCGCCGTTCTCCCGCGGCGGCACGGTGCGGGCCCCGTCCCGGGCGATCCCCGCCAGCACGTCGCCGGAGGCGGTGCCCCCCAGCACCAGCGCCTCCAGCGGGGGCAGGGCCAGCGGGGGCACGCGGTCGGGATCGGTGGCGATCAGCGCCCGCTCGCGCTCGTTCCACTTCGCCAGCAGCTCCGGCGACGGTGCGGTGCCGAACAGGCCGGGGTGCGTGATGCCGGTGTAGCTGACGCCGGGGATGTGCCGCGAGGTGGCCTTCTGGCCGCTGAAGTCCCAGATCGCCTTGTAGGCGTCGGGGTACTCCTCGGTGAGGAAGCCGCCGCCGTTGCCCGTGGCGAAGATGCCGGTGTAGCCCCAGCCCTGGCCGGGGGCGTCGCCGATCTCCTGGGGCACCGGGCCGAGGTCGAGGATGTCGACGACGAGCAGGTCACCCGGCTCGGCGCCCTCGATCGCGATCGGGCCCGACAGCATGTGGCAGCCGTCGAGCTCCACGTCGCGGACGTCGTTGGCCGAGTCGTTGTTGCCGATCTGCGAGTCGGTCCACTCCCGGCACTCGATGCGGATCGACGAGCCCGGCCGCACCGTGGCGGCGGGCGGGATGTCGGGGTGCCAGCGGTTGTGACCGGGGACGACCTGGTCACGCATCGACTTGGCCTGATCGACACTGAAGACGACGTCGGGCACGACGGACCTCCTGGTAGAGCCGCTTCGGGCAGGGGAAGGACGGACGCCGCGGGTCTAGGGGCGCGGGAGGCGCAGCTGCCGGGGGTCGGTCGCGCGACGCTGGGTGCGCCCGGACCGTCCCGGCGGTGTCGTGACGACCTGCGGGGCGTCGGCACTGCGGTGCTGGGCGTCGAGCGCACCGCGCAGGCCGGCGGGCAGTGCGCGGAGTGCCGGTGCCCCGAACACCCGGCGGGACGGTGCGGTGCAGGTGGGGCACGTGGCGTCCGCTCCGGACTCACGCATCGGACGGATCACGTCGAAGGCCCCGCACTGCACGCAGTGGTGTCGGTAGGTCGGCACGGGCCCTCCTCACGCGGTCAATTACTGTCAAATCAAACTATGTCTGACGGAAGTAGATGTCAATCCCCCGGAGGTCCGTCGCTCCGCAGCCAGTCGACGGTGCGCCGGTGCCGGCCGAGACCGGCGACGACGAACTCGTCGCGCCGGCCGGTGGCGACGACCCCGAGCGCACGCAGGGCGACCGACACGGGCGCGGTGGCCGACACGAACTCCTCCCGGCTCCCCAGCAGCAGCGGGCCCGCGACCAGGGCACCGGCGCGCCACACGGCCGCCGTCTGACGCCCGTCCCGGCCCAGGTAGTCGGCCTCGACGTAGACCAGGGGCCCGCGCACCGACGCGGCCTCGACGAGCACGGCCAGGCCGGGCGTGAGGACGCCGAACCCCGACTCCGGGCCCGTCAGCAGGCTCTCCCGGCGCTGCGCGTCGAGCGGAGCGCCGCCGGGGAGGGACGCCGACCCGAGTCCGCACAGCGCGGCGGGCGTGGCCCGGGCCGAGAGCTCCGGAGTGACCGGCAGCAGCGCGAGGCCCGCCGCGTCCAGCGGCACGGCGGCGGCCCCGAGGACCGCGGCCAGTGCGGCGAGCGCGTCGGCTCCGCCGATCACGCCGGCCAGCTCGTAGCGCAGGCCCTGGTCCGGGGTCATGACGCCGCTCGGGTCCGCTGCACGGGTACAGTGTACGGAAATAGTGTCGTTCGGAAGTACTTGTGCGATGTCCGTTGCTCTACGATGACGACGGTCCCGACCGACGGTCCGGACCACGCGATACCAGGGGGCGGCGTGACGGCGACAGGTCGGGACTCGGCGCGACGCACCCCGCTCGACCGGCTCCTCGGTCGCGCCGAGTACCGGGTCGCGCGGCGCGTCGAGGCGGCGGCGGCCTCCGAGGGACTGACCGTCGACCACTGGCGGGTGCTCGACCTGCTCGCCGACGGCGAGGGTCACACGATGACCGGCATCGCCTCCTCCGTCGGGGTCCCGGGCCCGACGCTCACCAAGATCGTCGACCGGCTCGTCGACACCGCACGGGTCTACCGCCTCGCCGACGCCCGCGACCGCAGGCGCGTCCTGGTCTTCCTCTCCGACGACGGCCGGGCCGTGCACACCCGCCTGTCCCCGGCCGTGCACGACGTGGAGGCCGACCTGCTCGGCGTCCTCGGGCCGGACGCGCCGGTGCTGCTGGACCTGCTCGACCGGCTCGCCGCCGACGACTGACCGGCGCGCGCCTCAGAGCCCGCCGCTGATCTCGGCGAGCACGTCGAACTCCAGCCCGTCGGCCCGGGCCAGGTAGATCCGCTGCATCAGGTGCCGGTCGTGCACGCGCACCGCACCCCGCGGGCCCTCGTAGGACACCGACTCGGCGGCCGCGCTGATGGGGGCCACCTCGGTGCTCCGCGCCGCCGCGGCGAGGTGCGCCAGCAGGGTCATGCCCTCGAAGCAGGACTCGCCCGGCGAGGTGATCGCCGGGGCGGTGGGGCCCAGCCGGTCGAGGTAGCGGCGCTCGAAATCGAGCCCGTGCGGCGTGCCGAGGGCCTCGAAGAAGCCCGCGGCCGAGTACAGATCGTGGGTGTTCGCGGCGCCCGTGGCCAGGAGCATGTTCTCGTCCATCAGCGGGCTCAGCCGCACGCGCTGGTCGTGCAGCCGCATCTCGGTGAACGCGCGGTTGAAGCGCACGGCGTCGGAGCCGAGCAGGAACATGAGCACGCCCTGCGCGCGCGAGCGCTCCACCCGGCGCAGCGTCGGGCCGAACTCCTCGGTGCCCAGGCCCACGTAGATCTCGTCGCAGACCTCCGCGCCCACCGACGCTGCGAAGGTGCGGGCGACGCGGGCCGACGCGCGCGGCCAGACGTAGTCGTTGCCGACGATGCACCAGCTCCGGACGCCCAGCTCGCGCGCCATCCAGCCGAGGGCGGGCAGCAGCTGCCCGGCCGGGGTCTCCCCCGTCAGGAACACCCCCGGTGTGCACTCGCCGCCCTCGTAGAGGGCGGTGTAGACGTAGGCGACCCGCCCCTCCAGGCGCGGCGCGACGGCCTGGCGGACGGCCGAGGTGTGCCATCCCGCGACGGCGCCGACGGCGCCGCTCGCCACGAGCGACCCGACCTCGGCGGCCACCGCCTGCGGTGCGCGCCCGCCGTCGACCGCGCACAGCCGGACCTCGCGGCCGAGGATGCCGCCGTCGTCGTTGATCTCCGACACCGCCAGCCGGCCGCTCGCCCAGCACGACGGACCGTAGATCCCGGACGGCCCGCTGCTCGGCACGACGAACGCCACGTCGAGTGCGTCGACGACCATTGGGGACCTCCCCGGCTGCCCCCGGGGCCGGGGGCCGCACCAGTCTGGGAGCAGCGTATTACCGTGGTGTTGACGGCTGCTGGGCCGTTCGAGTGGTATCTGCGCAGCTGCGCATGCATAAGGTGGACACCGTGCCGCGTCGCCGCTCCTCCCCCTCATCCCCCGCCGGATGCACCGTGACCGTGTGCCGCGGGTGCTGCTGCGGCACCGACCGCAAGCACCCCGGCGTCGACCACGCGGGCCAGGTCGCGGCGCTCGTCGACGGGGTCGCGGGGGCCGGCCGGGTGCGCGTCACCGACTGCCTCGACGCGTGCGAGCGGTCCAACGTCGTGGTCGTCGGGCCGTCCCCGGCCGGGCGGGCCGCGGGGGCCCGGCCGGTCTGGCTGGCCAACGTGCTGCACCCGGAGACCGTGGACGAGGTCGTCGAGTGGGTGCAGGCGGGCGGGCCCGGCGTCGACGATCCACCCGGACTGCTCGACCTGTGCGCGTTCACGCCGTCCCGGCGGGCCCGGGCCGAGGCGGGCGAGATCTAGAAAACTTCCGTTCGGAAGCATTATGCTCCCGGCATGACCCCGCCACCCGTCGTCGACGAGCTCGCGACGTCCGTCCGCAGCGACCCGTCCGGACCGAACCTGGTCCGGCTGTGGGAGGCGGTCTACGGGCTGGAGCACTGGTGGCTGGTGCCGACCGGCACCGCCGAGGACCCGCGTCCGCTCGTCGGCGTCGTCGGGGAGCAGCGGTTCCTGCTCGCCTTCACCGGCCGGCACCACGTGGCGGCGTTCGCCGGGGCGCGCCCGGGGGCCGACGCCGCGGGCGCCACCGCCGCCATGACGATCACCCCGGCCGACCTCACCGGGCTCGCGGGCACCCTGGCCGCAGGCGGCATCGCCGGTGTCCTGTTCGACCGGGGCGTGCACGACCTCGTGGCACCGATCGCGGGCCTGCAGTCGATGTGGACCCGGTTCGGCGCCGCGGCCTGACCGTCAGTCCTGCTCGATGATGCGGTGCTCGCGGTTCTCGATCTGCGTGCGGTCGGCGTCGTAGCGGTTGACGTCCTCGCGCTTCTTCGGCAGCCGGTCGTTCGCGATCAGGACCGCCATCCACGGCAGCGGGATCGACAGGACCAGCAACGAGACCGCGAGCCACGGGATGGAGTAGAAGACCGCCGCGAGGATCATCAGCGGGATCCGCATGCCCATCATGATCTTGTACCGGTGCTTGCGGGCGGCGAGCTCCTCCTCGTAGGACATCGCCGCGTCCGTGATCAGGACCGGGTTCGCCGCATGCTGCGGGTCGGCCACGGTGACTCCTTCACTTGCCTCACCGGCGGCGCTGGGGACCAGCGGTGACCACGGGAACCGGGCCACTCGACCGCCACCCGTCATGGTGCCACCCGACCTCCACCACCGCCCGCCGACCCGGACCGGACGCCGGTGTCCTGCGCCACGCCGGCCAGGAGCGCGTGCAGCTCGGCCGCGGTGCGCGGGCGGGCGTCGGACCCCGCCGCGGCCAGCAGCCGGTGCACCGCGGGGGCCCACGCCGGGCCGAGGCGGGCGGTGCGCAGCAGGGCTGCGTCCGCCAGCACGTCCGCGGCCGGACCGGTGACGACCCGCCCGTCGACGACGACCGCGACCTCGTCGGCCCAGCGCTGCGCGAGGTCGACGTCGTGCGTGGACAGCACGGGGGTCGTGCCGGCCGCGTGCAGCCCGGCGAGGGTGACGAGCAGCTCCTCGACGCCCGCCGGGTCCAGCCCCGCGGTCGGCTCGTCGAGGACGAGCAGCCGCGGCGCCATCGCGACGGCCCCGGCGATCGCGACGCGCTTCTTCTGCCCGAACGACAGCAGGTGCGTCGGGCGGTCGGCGAGCCCGCCGATGCCCAGTGCCGCGAGCGCCCCCTCGACCCGGGCCCGGACCTCGTCGGGGGCGAGCCCGAGGTTGACCGGCCCGAACGACACGTCCTGGCCGACGCTCGCGGAGAACAGCTGGTCGTCGGGGTCCTGCAGGACGAGCTGCACCTGGGTGCGCAGCGCGGTGAGGCCGCGGCGGCTGCGGACGACCGGCGCGCCGTCGAGCAGCACCTCCCCCGCCGAGGGCGCGAGCGCCCCGGCCAGCAGCCGGAACAGGGTCGTCTTGCCGCCGCCGTTGGCCCCGAGGACGGCGACCCGGCGCCCGGCGTGCAGGGCGAGGTCGGCGCCGTCGAGGACGGGCCTGCCGGGCTCGTAGGAGAAGCGGAGGCCGTGCGCCTCCAGCACCGGCGTCACGCGAGCACCAGGGTGGTGGCGACGACCGCGGCGACGAGCGCCGCCGAGGCGACGACGAACGGCACCGACAGCGGCCGCTCCTGCACCTGCACCCGCAGCGAACCGGTGTAGCCCCGCAGCGCAAGGCCCTGCTCCAGGCGCCGGGCGCGGTCGAAGGACCCGACGAAGATCGCGGCGGCCTGGCTCGCGACGCAGCGGTAGGTGGTGCGCCAGCTGCGGAACCCGAGACGGCCCGCCTGCGCCTCCCGGACCGTGCACGCCGTCTCCAGCAGCAGGAACAGCAGCCGGTAGACCAGCGCCGCGACCTCGGTCACCGCGGCGGGCACGCCGAGGCGCTCCAGCCGCGGCAGGGCGTCGGCCAGCGGGGTGCTGGCCGCGAACAGGATCAGGCACAGCAGCGCGGCCGTGCCCCGGCCGGCGAGCGCGGCCGCCTGGCCCAGCCCCTCCGGGGCCCAGCGGACCAGCGGGTCGCCCCCGACCGCGACGAGCAGCGGCACCGACCCGACCACGACGAACGCCATCGGCGCCCGCACCGCCCGGAGCACCTGGCCGGGCCGCAGCCGCAGCGGGCCGAGCAGGATCGCGAGCGCGACCGCCCCGACGATCGGCGCACCGGGCCACGGCGGCAGCGCGACCGCGGCCCCGACGAGCCCGAGGGCCAGCAGCGCCTTCTCCCCCGGGTGCCGCAGCCGCCACGGGGTGGTGTGCGCCAAGGCGTCGAGCCCGGGCATCAGGTGGGGTCGTCGGGCTGGGGCGCGGGCCGCGGGGTCGCGAGGCGGCGCCGCGTGTTCAGGGTGCCGAACAGGTAGCCGAGGAAGCCCGCCCCGATCGCCGCCTGCAGCGCGAACAGCGTGGACGCGGTCTCCGCCTCCGGCTCGAACAGCGGCGTGAACCACGGCTCGTAGCCGGGGTTGTCGGCCTCGATCTGCTCGACGGCCACCCCGTCGGCGCCGCCGAACTCGGTCTCGCTGCCGATGAACACCAGCGGGACGACGGCGATGACGAGCACGGCCAGCACGAGCAGCCAGTTGATCAGGGTGGAGCGCGACACGGTCAGACCTCCTGCTGGGCGGGGGCGGGGGTGCGCAGCACGCCGAGGCGGCGCAGCTCGTCGGGGCTGACCTTGATCAGCAGCCGCACGATCAGCACCGTCAGCAGCCCCTCGCAGACCGCGAGCGGGATCTGGGTGATCGAGAAGATCGCGCCGAACTTGACGACGGACCCGAGCACGCCGGACGTGGCGTCCGGGTAGGCGAGCGCGAGCTGCACCGACGTCGTCGAGTAGGTGGCGAGGTCGGCCAGCGACGCGGCGAGGAAGACCCCGACGGAGAGCCCTCCGCCGAGCCGCCCGGCCAGGCGGTACACCCCGTAGGCGACCCAGGGGCCGACGATCGCCATCGAGAAGGCGTTGGCGCCGAGCGTCGTGATCCCGCCGTGCGCGATCAGCAGCGCCTGGAACAGCAGGACGATCGTCCCCAGCAGGGCCATCACCGGCGGCCGGAACAGGATGGCCCCCAGCCCGGTCCCGGTGGGGTGCGAGCTCGACCCCGTGACCGACGGGATCTTCAGCGCGGACAGCACGAACGTGAACGCGCCCGCCGCCCCGAGCAGCAGCTTGGTGTCGGGGTCCTCGCGGACCTGCCGGACGACCGCGCGCGCCCCGTGCACGACGAACGGGGCGGCGACCACCGTCCAGGCGGCCGCGTGCAGCGGCGGGAGGTACCCCTCGGCGATGTGCATGACGGCTCCAGGGGTCGTGGCGTCGGCGGATCGGTCGACCCTAGGACGGTGACCCCGGGAGCTGCAAGACTGAACACGTCTTCATCTGTTGACGTTCATGTGACGTCGCCGGTCGACCGGTCAGCCGACCGCGGGGTCACCGTGCGCGTGCAGGGCCACTTCCCCCACCACCCCGTCGGACACCACGTCGAGCAGCCGCTCGGTCAGGGCGCCGGTCACGCGGTAGCGGACCAGCCTGCCCTCCCGGTGGGCGAGCACCATGCCGTGCGCGCGGAGCAGGCGCAGGGCGTGCGAGACCGCGCTGTCGCTCATGCCGACGGCGAACGCCAGGTCGGACACGCACAGGTCGCCCGCGTGGTGCAGCGCCAGCAGGATCGAGAGCCGGTTGACGTCGCCCAGCGCGTCGAGCACCGCGGCGGCCTGCTGGACCTGCTCGGTGTCGGCGAGCACCGCGGTGGCGTCACATACCTGGTCGGGGTCGATGACCCGGACGTCCCGGCGCTCGTCGGAGACCTTGTGCACGCCTATCCCTTCGCGGCCTTGGCCGCGGCCTTCGCCGCCTGCTTGAACTCGCGGACCTTCAGCAGCGACCCCGGGTCGACGACGTCGGCGACCGAACGGTGCGCGCCCTCGTCGCCGTAGGACCCGGCGGCCTCCCGCCAGCCCGCCGGGGTGACCCCCCGCTGCTTGCCCAGCAGCGCGGTGAAGATCTGCGCCTTCTGCTTGCCGAACCCGGGCAGCGCGATCAGCCGGGACACGAGCTCGGCGCCGTCGGGGACGTCGGCCCAGACCAGCGTGACGTCGCCGTCGTAGGTCTCGACCAGCGCCGCGCACAGCGCCTGCACCCGGCCCGCCATCGACTTCGGGTAGCGGTGCAGGGCCCGGGGCGTCGCGAAGATCGCGACGAGCGCGTCGGGGTCGTACGCGGCGATCTCGCGCGCGTCGAGCCGGTCGCGGCCCAGGCGGCGGGCGAGCTCGGCGGGCGCCCAGAACGCGTGCTCCATCGGGATCTGCTGGTCGAGCAGCATCCCGATCAGCAGGGCGAGCGGGTCGCGGTCGAGCAGCGCGTCGGAATCGGGGTCCTGGCTCAGCTGCAGCGGCACCCCACGAGAGTAGCGGCGGGACCGGGCGCGGCTGCTCCCGATCGGGTGGACGGCGCAACTCCGCGGGCCGATCGGTCGAACCGGGTGCCCGGCGCCAACGAACCGTGCAGGGGGCGGTCGGGCGACCGCCGCGATGCCGACGAGGAGCGGAGGTCGACGATGTGGCATCCCGATGCCGACCTGCTCTCCCGCGCCGCGCTGACCTCGACGCCCCGGGACGAGCGCGTCGACCGGCACCTGGAGACGTGCCCGCCGTGCCACGCGCACGTGGACCTGCTGCGGCGAAGCGTCGACCTCGCCGTCTCCGGCCGGGCGGGTCCCGAGGACGAGCCGCCGCCGGACCGCGTCTGGACCGCGATCACCGGGGAGCTGGGGCCGCGCCGGCGTCGGTGGGTGGCGCCCGTCGCGGCCGCGCTGGTCGCGCTGCTGCTCGGGACCGGCGCGGGCTGGCTGCTGGGCCGCGCGTCCCCCGCCGAGCAGCCGCTGGGCACGCTCGCCGCCGTCGGGGGGTCGGGGGCGACGGGCACCGTGGCGCTCGCCGACCGCGACGGGGTCCGCGAGATCGTCATCCGCGTCGAGGGCCTCATCGCCCCGCCCGGCACCGACTACCTCGAGGCGTGGCTGGTCGACGGCGGCGGCACCGGGATGCTGTCGCTGGGCGCGCTGGCCCGCGACGGCGGCGGGTACGAGGGCACGTTCACCGTGCCCGCCGACCTGCCGATGGACCGGTTCCCGACGCTGGAGGTCTCGGCGGAGCGGTTCGACGGCGTGCCCGCGCACTCCGGCGACGGGCTGCTGCGGGGCACCGTCGGCTGACGGGGCCGGACCGGTGGCTGCTTGGATCGCGAGGTGGAACCCGCACTCTCCCCCGCCGCCGCCGACGCCCTGCGCGCCGCGCTGACCCGCCACCGCTACACCACCGACGCCGTGCGGGAACTGCTCGGGACGGGCGCCCACGCGGCGCTCGGCCGGGGCGAGGTCGAGCCCGCGCACCGGGCCGCCCGCGACGGCGGGGAGCTGGGCGTGCTGGTCCGGCTGCTGCTGCTCGGGGCCGTCGAGCCGGACGCCGCCGTGGCCGCCGCACTCGCGCCCCTGTCCCCCGCCGACGCCGCCGCGGCGGGCCTGCTGCGCGCCGCCGACGGCGGGTGGGCGGCCGCGCTGGACCTGCGGCCCTACGGGATCGACGACCCGGACGACCCCGCCGAGTGGTGGGTGCTGTCCGACCTCGACGCCCGTCGCCAGGAGCGCGACCACGTCACCGGCGTCGGCGGCGCGTCGCTCACGCTGGCCTCGGCCACCGACCGCCGCCCGGTCGGCACGCTGCTCGACCTCGGCACCGGCTGCGGGGTGCAGGCCCTGCACGCCACCCGGCACGCCGGGGCGGTCACCGCCACCGACGTGGCCCCACGCGCCCTCGCGCTCGCCGCGGCCACGTTCGCCCTCAACGGGCTCGACGTCGAGCTGCTCGACGGGCCGTGGCTCGCGCCGGTGGCCGGACGCCGCTTCGACCGGATCGTGTCCAACCCGCCGTTCGTGCCGGGGCCCGCGCGCGTCGACTACGTCTACCGCGACTCCGGCCGGGCCGGCGACGACGCGCTCGCCGCACTGGTGGCCGACCTGCCCGCCCACCTGGCCGACGGCGGGGTCGCGCAGCTGCTGGGGTCGTGGCTGCACGTGCGGGGCGAGGACTGGCCGGACCGGGTGCGCTCGTGGCTCCCCGACGGCGTCGACGCCTGGGTCGTGCAGCGCGAGGTGGCCGACCCGGCGCTGCACGTCGGCACCTGGCAGCGCGACGCCGGGCTCGACCTCACCTCGCCGCAGGCACGCGCGCAGGCCGGGGCCTGGCTGGACTGGATGGACTCCGCGTCCGTCGAGGCGGTCGGGTTCGGGTACCTGGTGCTGCGCCGCACCGACGGCGCTCCCGAGGTGGTCGTGGAGGACCTGCTCACCGAGGTGGCCGACCCGCTGGGCCCGGAGGTCGCCGGCTGGCTCGACCGGGTCGACTGGCTGCGCGCCCACGCCGCCGACGCCGACCTCCTCGGCGCCCGGCTCGCCGTCGCGCCGCAGGTGGTGCTGGAGACGTTCGCGACGCCCGGCGACGAGGGCTGGGCCGACGCCGGGTCGGCCGTCGCGCGGCTGGACGGGCCGCGCTGGCGCCACGAGGTCGACGGGCCCGCCGCGGCCCTGCTGGCCGGCTGCCGGGGGGCGCTGCCGCTCGAGGAGCTGCTCGAGCTGCTGTCGTTCGCGCACGACCGCCCGGTCGGCGAGCTGGTGGCCGCGACCCTGCCCGCCGTGCGGGAGCTGGTGCGGCACGGCCTGCTGGTGCCGGCGTGAGGGCGGTGCCGGCGTGAGGGCGGTCGTCGCCCGGGTCGCCCGGGCGTCGGTGACGGTCGACGGCGCCGTCGTCGGCTCGATCGGCCCCGGGCTGCTCGTCCTGCTCGGGGTGCACCGCGACGACACCGCCGCGGCGGTCCCGGTGATGGCGCGCAAGCTCGCGGAGCTGCGGATCCTCGACGGCGAGCGGTCGGCCGCCGAGACCGGCGCCCCGGTGCTGGTGGTCAGCCAGTTCACCCTCTACGCCGACACGCGCAGGGGTCGCCGCCCGTCCTGGTCGGCGGCGGCGCCGCCGTCGGTCGCCGCCCCGTTGGTCGACGCGGTCGTGGCGGCGCTGCGGGACCGCGGGACGACCGTCGAGACCGGGGTCTTCGGGGCGGACATGGCCGTGGAGTCGGTCAACGACGGCCCGTTCACCCTGATCGTCGACACCTGATCGGCCGCTCGCGGCCGTCGCCGCCGAGGTCTACCCTGCCGCGATGCGCCGCCGCCTCCCGCTCCTCGTGGCGGTGCTCGCCGCCGCCCTCACCGCCTGCGGCACCGGGGCGGCCCCCTCCGCGTCCCCGGCCGATGCCCCCGCCGACGCCCCGGTCGGGACCGCCGGCACCGGTGAGACCCGCGAGGTCGGCGGGTTCACCGGGGTGGAGCTGAGCACCGTCGGCACCCTGCTGATCGACCGGACGGGCACCGAGTCCCTGACGATCGAGGCCGAGCCCGCCGTCCTCCCGCTGCTGACCAGCGAGGTGTCCGGCGGCGTGCTGCGGCTGGGCGTCGCACCGGGCGAGGAGGTCGCCACCCGCGAGCCGATCGTCTACCGGCTCACGGTCGCCGCCCTGGACTCCCTGTCGGTCTCCGGGGCGGGCGACGCGACCGCGACGAACCTGGACACCGACCGGCTCGTCGTCGACGTCGACGGGGCCGGTGACGTCACGCTGTCCGGCACCGCGGACACCCAGGTGGTCACGCTCGGCGGCGCGGGCGACTACGACGCCGGGGACCTGCTCAGCGCCACCGTGGAGATCACCGTCGACGGCGCGGGCGACGCGGTGGTGAACGCGAGCGACCGGCTCGACGCGACGGTCGGCGGCGCCGGGTCCGTCGAGTACGTCGGCGACCCGCAGGTGACGCGCGACGTCAGCGGCGTCGGGTCGGTCGAGCCGCGCTGACGCGACCCTCTCTCACGACGGGTCGTCGACGAAGCTGCGGTAGACCGACAGCAGAGCGGAGCGCTGAGCGGGGCTGAGCCGCGGGTCGCGCGCGATCACGTCCTCGGTGGTCTCCGGGTCGGGGGCGGGCCGCGCATCGCGCCATCCGGCCTGGGTGAGCAGCTGCTCGGTGGAGAGCTGGAGGGCGTCGGCGATCGAGTGCAGCACCTTGAGCGACGGCTGGTGCAGGCCGCGCTCGACCTGGCTGAGGTAGGCGTTCGACACGCTGGTCAGCGCCGCCATCTCGCGCAGCGACAGCTTGGCCAGCTGCCGCTGCGCGCGGATGAACCCGCCCAGGGCGTTGATCGACCACGAGCCGGGCTGGTCGTCGGGCTGTTCTGCCGCACTCATGCCCGCATCATGACGGTTCCGGGGCTCAGGTGCCCAACACGTAGCTGCCGGGCGCGGCCATGAGGACCGGGTGGGCGTCGCTGCCCAGGCGCGGCGGGTCGGTCATCTCACCGGCACGCTCGCCGATCCACGGCGACCAGTCCTCCCACCAGCTCGCGCGGTGCTCGCCCGCGTCGTCGCGCCAGTCGTCGGCGCTCGCGGGGAGGTCGGCGCCCTCACCGAACCAGTGCTTCGACTTCGGCGACGGCGGGTTGACGACACCGGCGATGTGTCCCGAGTTCGAGAGCACGAACCGGACCGTGCCGCCGAGGTGGCGCAGTCCCTTGTAGACCGAACGCCACGGGGCGATGTGGTCGGCCTCCGCGCTGACGACGTAGGCGTCCTGGGTGACGGCGCCGAGGTCGAGCCGCTCCCCCGCGAGCTCCAGCTTGCCCTCGACGAGCTGGTTGTCGAGGTAGAGGTTGCGCAGGTACTCGGTCTGCATCGCGGCCGGCATGCGCGTGGAGTCGGCGTTCCAGGCGAGCATGTCGAACGCGGCGGGCTCCTCGCCGAGCAGCCAGTCGTTGATCACGTAGTTCCACACCAGGTCGGTGGCGCGCAGCAGGTCGAACGTCGACTTCATGCTGCTCGCGGGCAGGTAGCCGGTGCGGCGCATGGTGCGCTCGAGGCGGTCGACGGTCTTCTCGTCGGTGAAGACGCCGAGCTGGCCGGGCTCGCTGAAGTCGAGCAGCGTGTTCATCAGCGTGATCGAGTTGATCCGCTGGTCGCCCCGCGCGGCGAGCCACGCGGCGGTGGCCGCGGCGAGCGTGCCGCCCAGGCACAGCGCGGCGACGTTGACCTTCTCGGCGCCGGTGATGTCCCCGATGACGTCGAGCGCGGCGAGCGGGCCGTCCTGCATGTAGTCGGCCATCACGACGTCGCGCATGCTCTCGTCGGGGTTGCGGTAGGAGATGACGAACACGGTGTGCCCGTGCTGCACCGCCCACTCGACGAGACTCTTCTGCGGCGCGAGATCCATGATGTAGTACTTGTTGATCCACGGCGGCGAGAGCAGCAGCGGGATCTCGTGCACCTGCTCGGTCTGCGGCTTGTACTGGATGAGCTCCATCAGCCGGTTGCGGTGCACGACGACGCCCGGCGTCGCCGCCAGGTCCTTGCCCACCTCGAACTCGCCCGGCGTGGTCTGCCGGGGCATCCCGCCCGAGCCGACGGAGTCGCGCAGCAGGTTGCGGGTGCCGCGGAACAGGCTCTGCCCGCCGGTCTCGAACGCCTTCTTGACCATCGTCGGGTTCGACCAGGGCCAGTTGACCGGCGAGGTGGCGTCGACGGTCTGCCGCACCAGGAAGTCGATCTTGCGGCGGGCCACCGGGCTGAGCTCGACGCCGTTCGCGACGGCCTCGAGGTACTCGGCGAACAGCGCGTGCTGCTGGCGCAGGAGGTAGTAGTAGGCGTTGCCCTCCCACGCCGGGTCGGCGTAGCGGCGGTCCTTCTCCGGCAGCGCGGCCGGTCCGGCGCCGTGGCCGCCGACGCTGCGCGCGAGCGCCGCCACGGTGGCCCGGCCGGTGCCCGCGGCGAGCCCGGCGGTGCGGCGGGCGACCGGGAGGGGCCGCGACAGCAGGCCCTTGGCCACCTCACCGAGCGCCCCGCCGAACGCCACCGGATCGATCCGGGCGGCCAGCGCCCCGGGGTCCAGCAGGTCCTTGACGCCGTTCACCACGTCCGTCGCGGTCTTCCGGATCGTGGTGGTCGGGTCGCTCGAGGGGGTCACGGCAACTCCTTCGTCGTCGGTGGCGGTGCTCGTGGCACTCGGGGAGTACCCGATGGTGACGCCTTACCCACGGGTAGGCATAAGTGCTGGTCACAGGTCACGTGCGAGCGTGGTCACCTTTGCGCTTGGTATCCCTAGCGTTACTTCCGAGTAGCCCACCTGTTGCTACACATGCCGATCGCCACCTACCGTCGGGGTGACGACGGCGACGCAGCCGTCCGAGCCTCGGGAGCAACCACGATGACCGCACCCACGACCGGAATCGGTGGCGCTCTGCGCCACCTCGCGGCCTACAACGCCACCGCGGCGGCCCGCACCACCGTCGAGCTGACGCGCTCCGCGGGCCATCTCTGGCTCGACGCCGTCACCCGACCCCGCACCCCGCTGGCGAACGCGGCCCGCGGTGCGCTGTGGTGGAGCACGATGCTCGACCGGCGCGAGCCGCGCTGGCACCGCGCCAGCACGATCACGCTGTCGACGCCGTTCGCCCACCTGCGCGACTTCACCGCCCCCGCCGACGCCGACCACGACGTGGTGCCGACGCTGGTGCTGCCGCCGCAGGCCGGGCACTCCAGCCACGTCATCGACTTCTCCCCCCGGCAGAGCCAGCTCGCCGTGCTCGCCGCGGCGGGCCTGACGAAGCTCTACGCGCTGGAGTGGCGCCCGGCCACCACCGCGACCCGCGACGTGTCCATCACCGACTACCTCGACCTCATCGACCGGTCCATCCGGCGCATGGGCGGGCGCGCCAACCTCGTCGGCGACTGCCAGGGCGGGTGGCTGGCCGCGATCTACGCCGCGCTGCACCCGGACCGCGTGCACACCCTGACCCTCGCCGGCGCGCCGATCGACTTCCACGCCGGCGAGTCCGTGATCGCCTCCTCGACCCGCGCCATGACCGGCGCACTCGGCCTCGCGCCGTACAAGGCGCTGGTCAAGGTCGGCGGCGGCAACATGCCCGGCCGCGCCGTGCTGGCCAACTTCATCGCGATCCAGCCGCAGTCGGAGGTGTCGCGGCAGCTCCAGCTCTTGGAGAACATCGACGACGAGGCGCACGTCGAGCGCTACCGCGTGTTCGAGGACTGGTTCAAGCACACGCAGGACATCCCCGGCGCGTTCTACCTGTGGCTCGTGGAGCACCTGTTCCACGGCAACGAGCTGATCTCCGGCGACCTGGTGGTCGACGGCCGCCGCGCCGACCTCGCGAACATCACCTGCCCGCTGTTCCTGCTCGCCGGGTCCACCGACCACATCACGCCGCCCGCGCAGCTGTTCGCCGCGGCCGACGCCGTGGGCACCCCGGCCGCGCAGATCACGCGGCGCACCGCACAGGGCGGGCACCTCGGGCTGTTCATGGGCCGCGACGCGCTGCGCGACGACTGGCCCCCGCTGATGGAGGCCGTGTACGCGCTGTCGAGCGCGTCCGCGTCGCGCCCGGAGCGTGCGGCCGCCGTCGCCGACCCCGGGGACACGCCCCGCCTGCCGGCCCCGTGACGCGGGTCCGGTGATCGACTGAGGGTGCGCTGAGAGCGCGTCCGCTCCCGGGAACGATTCCCGGGACGGGCGCGTTCACCCCATGAGAGCCCCGGCGACGACGGACCACCGCATCCGTCCGACGCCCGGGTCGCGCAGGGGAGGAAGACACCATGACAGCGCCCACCAAGGCCGCGCCCACGACCGCAGCGCCGAAGAAGACGACCCGTTCCACGAAGGCCCGTGCGGCCGCCGTGAAGACCGTCCCGAGCCAGCGTACCGGCTCCGGGCCCGCCGCCGACTCCGCCGAGCCGGTGGTGAGCTCGGTGTTCGCGAACGCCGCCCCCGGTGAGCGTCCCGAGATGAGCGCGGAGGACCTCGACGCGCAGAGCCCCGCGGCCGACCTCGTGCGCGTCTACCTCAACGGCATCGGCAAGACCGCGCTGCTCACCGCCGCGCAGGAGGTCGACCTGGCCCGGCGCATCGAGGCCGGGGTGTTCGCCCAGCACGTGCTCGACAGCGCGGCCGCCGAGGGCACCGAGCTGGAGAAGCAGTACGCGGCCGACCTGCGCTGGATCGTCCGCGACGGCCGCCGGGCCCGCAACCACCTGCTGGAGGCCAACCTCCGGCTCGTCGTGTCGCTGGCCAAGCGCTACACCGGCCGCGGCATGCCGTTGCTCGACCTCATCCAGGAGGGCAACCTGGGCCTGATCCGCGCGGTCGAGAAGTTCGACTACGCCAAGGGCTTCAAGTTCTCCACCTACGCCACCTGGTGGATCCGGCAGGCGATCACGCGCGGCATGGCCGACCAGGCCCGCACGATCCGGCTGCCCGTGCACCTGGTGGAGCAGGTCAACAAGCTCGCGCGGATCAAGCGCGACCTGCACCAGAAGCTCGGCCGCGACGCCACCCACGAGGAGCTGGCCGAGGAGTCCGGCATCCCCGAGGGGAAGATCGCCGACCTGCTCGACCACGCCCGCGACCCGGTGAGCCTGGACATGCCGGTGGGGTCCGAGGAGGAGGCGCCGCTGGGCGACTTCATCGAGGACGGCGAGGCCACCGACGCCGAGACCACGGTGATCTCGCACCTGCTGCACGACGACCTGCGGCGCGTCCTGTCCACCCTGGAGGACCGCGAGCAGCACGTGATCCGCATGCGCTTCGGCCTCGACGACGGCCAGCCGCGCACGCTCGACCAGATCGGCAAGCGCTTCGGTCTGTCCCGCGAGCGGGTCCGCCAGATCGAGCGCGAGGTCATGGCCAAGCTGCGGATCGGCGAGCGCGCCGACCGGCTGCGGGCCTACGCCAGCTGACCGTCCTCTGAACCGGCGCCACCCGCTGGGCTCCCCTGAGCGCGGGTGGCGCCGGCTCGGGACGTTGTCTACTCCCCCGCCGCCACCCGGCGCGAGCCGCCGCGCCCATGCCAAATGGAGTTCACTCCAACGTGGTCGTCAGACCTGGGGGACCAGCGCGGACAGCGCGGCCGAGCCGCGCACCGCGGTGGCGAGGTCGACCAGTGCCGCACCGTGGCTCGCCGCGAGTGCGGCACTGTCGTCGGTGAGGGTGGTGCGGTCGACGTAGCCGCCGTGGTCGAAGTAGAGCCCGGGGCTGAGCACCTGCACCGCGAAGAACCCCGCGAGGACGTTGCGCAGGTCGTTGCTGGCGAGGAAGTGGTGCCCGCTCGCCCCGGTGATCACGGTGGCGGCGACCTTGCCCTGCAGGGGCTGCGTCCGCTCCCCCCACCGCCCGCGCTCCGTGCCCTCCAGCAGCGTCTTGAGCAGCGCCGAGTACGTGGCGCGGTAGACCGGGCTGCCGAACACGACGGCGTCGGCGGCGTCGATCGCGGCCACGACGTCGGCGAGCTCCGCTCCCCCGAGCTCGATCAGGTCGGTCGCCGCCCCGGCCCCCGCGGCCCCCGCCAGCACCGCCGCGATCGCGGTGCTGGTGCGCCCGCCCGCGTCCGGTCCACCGGCGATCCCCACGACCCTCATCGGCCCTCCCCCGAGGTGACCGCGTAGCGCCCGCGGTAGAACAGCAGCGGCAGGCGGGCCGCGTCGGCCCCGAGGTCCTGCACCTGACCGACGACGATCGTGTGGTCGCCGCCGTCGAACTCGTCGCGCAGCGCGCAGTCGATCCACGCGCTGACGCCGTCGAGCACCGGCGCCCCGGACGGGGCGGGCCGCCACGACACGCCGGCGAACTTGTCGACGCCCGACCGCGCGAAGCCCGAGGACAGCTCCTGGTGGTCGGCGGCCAGGACGTTGACGCAGAACGCCCCGACCTCGCGGATCCGCGGCCACGTCGTGGACGTGCGCGACGGCGCGAAGCTCACCAGCGGCGGCTCCAGCGACAGCGACGAGAAGGACTGGCAGGTGAAGCCCAGCGGGCCGTCGGGCCCCACGGCGGTGATCACGACGATGCCGGACACGAAGTGCCCGAGCACGTCCCGCATGACCGCGGGCGACACGGGTCCGGGTGGCGCACTCATGACCCGACCCTAACCAACTTCCGGCGCCACGAGTAATTCATCAACCGTTGAACTGCAGCCCGTGCGGCGCTACCGTGGCCCATGGCCACCGTTCTCGGTCTCGACCAGGCGGACGACCCCGCCCTCGTCGGCGGGAAGGCGGCGAACCTGCGCGCCCTGACCGCCGCCGGGTTCGCCGTGCCCGACGGGTTCTGCGTCACCACCGACGCCTACGCGCGGGTGGCCCGCGACCTCCCGCCCGGGGGCGAGCGCGCCGCGCTGCTGGCCGCCGCCGTGCCCGCGGACGTCGCCGCGGAGATCACGGCCGCCTACGCCGCGCTCGGCCCGGACGTCCCCGTCGCCGTGCGCTCGTCGGCGACCGCGGAGGACCTCGCCGACGCCAGCTCCGCCGGGCAGCAGGACACGTTCCTGCACGTCGTGGGCCCGGACGCGGTGCTCGACGCCGTGCGTCGCTGCTGGGCGTCGCTGTGGAACGACCGGGCCGTGCACTACCGTGCCGCGGCCGATCGGGACGGGGGCGACGACGTCCGCCTCGCCGTCGTGGTGCAGCGGATGGTCGACGCGCGGGTCGCCGGGGTGCTGTTCACCGCCGACCCGGTCAGCGGGCGCCGCACCCGCAGCGTCCTCGACGCCGCGCCGGGACTCGGGGAGTCGGTCGTGTCCGGGGCGGTCGACCCCGACCACGTCGTCGTCGAGGGCGGGGTGGTGACCGAGCGGCGCACCGGCCGGAAGGCCGTGGCGGTCCGCGGGGTGTCCGGCGGCGGCACCGAGCGCGTGCCGGCCGCCGATCCGGACGCCCCCTGCCTGACCGACGCGCAGGTCCACGCCCTGGTGGCGCTGGGCCGACGGGTCGAGGCCCGGTTCGGGGCGCCGCAGGACCTCGAGTTCGCGATCGACGCGGCCGGCACCGTCTGGCTCACCCAGGCCCGGCCGATCACCACCCTGTACCCGCAGCCCCCCGGCCGCGGGCGGGTGTTCTTCTGCGTCAGCCTCGCGCAGGGGCTGACCCGGCCGATCACCCCGATGGGCCTGTCCGCGTTCCGGGTGATCGGCTCGGCGATCGCGGCCGGGGCGTTCCGCGTGCCCGTCGCCGACCCCACCGCCGGGCCGCCCGCGTTCGCGACGATCGGGGCACGGGCGTTCGTCGACGTCACCGCCGTGCTGCGCAGCCGGGCGGGGCGGGCGCTGGTGCCGCGCGCGCTCGACGTGATGGAGGCGCGGTCGGCGGTGGTGCTGCGCGGGCTGTTCGACGACCCGGACCTCGCGGTGCGGCGCGGGTCGGTGCTGCCGGTCGTCCGCGCGGTCGCCGGGGTGCTCACCCGGTTCCGGGTGCCACCGCTGGTGCTGCGCTCGCTGGCGTCGCCCGCGGCGGGACGGCGGCACGTCGACCGGGTCGGCGCGCGGCTCGGGACCCTCACCGCGGTCGACCCCGGCGCGTCCCCCGTGCAGCGGCTCGACCACGTCGAACGGGTGCTGACGGGGGTCTTCCCGGTGCTGCCGTCGACCGCGCCGGTCGCCGCGGCCGGGTTCCTGATGCTCGCGCTCGCCCGGAGGCTGGCCGGGCCCGACCTCGACGACCGCCGCACGCACGAGGTGCTGCGCTCGCTGCCGCACAACGTCACCACGGAGATGGACCTGGAGCTGTGGGCCGCGGCCACCCGGATCCGGGCCGACGCGGCGTCGGCCGACGCCCTGCGCCGCGGGCTCCCGCGGCCCTGGCCGCCGGTCCTCGCCCGCGAGGTCGACGGGTTCCTGCGGCGGCACGGGCACCGGGCCGTCGCCGAGATCGACGTGGGGATGCCGCGGTGGTCCGACGACCCCGCCCACGTCCTCGGCGTGCTCGCCAACTACCTGCGGCTCGACGACCCCGACCGCGCCCCGGACGCCGTGTTCGCCCGCGGGGCCCGCGCGGCGGACGAGGCCGTGGCCGGGGTCGTCGCGGCGGTGCGGCGGCGGTCGCGGGTGCGCGCCGCGGTGGTGGCGTTCGCGCTGGGCCGGACGCGCCGGCTCACCGGGATGCGCGAGACGCACAAGGACCTCCTGGTCCGGCTCCTCGCGCACGCCCGCGCCCAGCTCGCCGTCCTCGGCGCGGAGCTCGCCGCGCGCGGCCTGCTCGACGCGGCCGACGACGTCTTCCTCCTGGACCTGCCGCAGGTGCGGAGCGCGCTGGGCGGCGCCGACCACCGGTCCGCGGTCCGCGACCGCCGCGCCGAGTACGCCGGGGAGCTGCGCCGCAGGCGCGTGCCGCGGGTCCTGCGCTCCGACGGCACCGAGCCCGAGGCCCTGGCCGCCCGGCCACCGGACGGGGCGCTGGTCGGGACGCCCGCGTCGGCCGGCGTGGTCACGGCCCCGGTGCGGGTGGTGCTGGATCCGGTCGGGGCGCACCTGGAGCCCGGCGAGATCCTCGTCGTGCCGTCCACCGATCCCGGCTGGACGCCGCTGTTCCTCACCGCGGGCGGACTGGTCATGGAGATGGGCGGCTCCAACTCCCACGGCGCGGTGGTCGCGCGGGAGTACGGCATCCCCGCCGTCGTCGGGGTGCCGGACGCGACGCTGCGGCTGACCACGGGCGAGGTGGTCACCGTGGACGGGGCCGCGGGTGCGGTGACCCTGCCCTGAGCCGTCTCGTTTCTGAGACACCTCGTCCGCGGATCGTGCACGACACTGTGCCGGTGTCCCGCCCGAAGCGGACACGAGAACCGTTCCGCCGCCCATCTCGCGGGTGGGCGGCGGACGGTCTCCTCCCCGTCACCGGTGCATCCGGTCACCGGCCCGCAACGAGAACACGCCGGGCCGCGTGTGCGGCCCGGCGCGAGTTCCCCGGTCGGACTACGGGGACGTCAGGCGTCCCCGGCACGACTCCTCGAACTGGAGGACTCTCAGTCCTCGAAGTTCGCCTGGTTCACGCTGTCGTCGTTGACGCAGGCGGCGGAGCCGTCGGCGTCGGCGTCGGCAGCACCGGTGCCCAGGATGCCCAGGATGTTGCCGATGCCCGCGGCGACGGGGATCGCCGGGCAGACGTTGACGTCGTTGAGGGCGTTGACGTCGCCGACGTTGACGAGGCCCACCTGCGAGCTGTCGCGGTCGTTGTCGACGCGGTTGACCTGACGGTCGTTGTTGCCGTCACGGTCGCCGTCCCAGCCGCCCTTGTCCCCGGCGAAGGCGAGCGGGCTCACCGCGAGCAGACCAGCGGCGGTTGCGGCAACGAGGATGCCAGCCTTCTTCAGCACAGTACTTCTCCTGTCGAGTGATCCGAATGCCAGCCTGTGAGGGGGAGCCTCGCTGACAGGAAGAAAGCTATCCGGATTCACCCGCGGCACCACTATCAACTACCACCATCGGATGAAGACAAATACTCGACGTGAGGATACTCGTCTATTCCGGGAGGCTCCCGCTCCCGGAATACCCCCGGGTCACCGCGTTACCGTCACTCTCCGCACCTGCGCATCACCCGATCGTCCGAACATCGAATCCCGGAACTACGCACCGTGTTGCACCCCCCGAACGGGGATCACCCGTCACCCGGGTCGAAGGGGGCCCGAAGAGGGGGTTGACGGGTCGAATTGACGGTGCGTCGTGCATTTCCGGCCCCGATCGGTCCGCCCCGGTCAGGACAGCGGCGGAATACTGGGGAACTTCGGCAGCTTCGGGACCAGATCCGTGACCGGGTCGAGCACCTCGAGGCGCTCCACCTCGCCGCACGCCACGAGCGTGTAGCTCACCGGGTTGACGGGCAGCGCCGTCGCGGTGGAGAAGTCGTGCTGGACCTCGCGGATCGAGATCGTCCCGGCCTGCAGCGTGTAGCGGGCCCCGAGCGGGTTGGCCGCCGAGAGCGTGCCGTTGCCGTCCTCGTCGACGTCCCACTCCCCGATGGTCTGGTCCGAGGGCAGCGGGTTGGTGCCGTCGAGGATGCAGGGGTTGTTGTTCGTCGCGCTGCTCGTCGCGCCGTAGAAGAAGCTGACGTAGCGCGAGTCCGGGTCCAGGCCCGTGGCCGTCGCGACGACGCGCTCGGCGTCGATCGTGGCGCTGCCGGTGACGCCGGACCCGTTCTTCTCCAGCAGGGTCACGTCGGTGGAGCCGGCCTCGGCCGCGGGGAGTGCGGCGGCGGACTGCTCCTGCTCCGCCTCCTCCGTGGCGACCGCACCGCTGTCCTCGACGACGTCGGCCCCGGTGACGGGGGCGGAGTCCGCGTCCGGGTCGGAGTCGGTGGACGCGTCGGTGTCCTCGGCCGTGTCGTCGGCCGCGTCGGAGGGGTCCGGGCCGGTGCCCAGCGCCGAGCCGAGCAGCGTGCCGGCGTCGTCGACGGGCGCGGGCGGCGGCGGGTCGTCGTCGGCGAGGGCCACACCGGGGCCCGCGACGAGCAGGGCCGCCGCGAGCGCCATCGGGGCCGCCGGGGCGAGCCCGAGGGACGCCCGGGGCGCGGCGTGCCGCGGTCGGCCGGGGCGGGGGACGGGACGGAGCCGGTGACGGCCCATGGCTGGTCTCCTTCCACCCTCGGGAAGGATTCGTCGCGGGGAGCGTCCGAGGGCTGGGAACCGACCGTACGAACGGGCGCGGGACCGTGGCCGAATCTGAGAACGGAGGTTGCGTCCGCACGGCCAGATGCCGTCGTGGCGCGACGACCGACGGCCCGGATGACCCGATCGGCTCAGCGCGGTGCGCCGTACGCCGAGAGCGTTCTCAGGAACGCCGTTCGTCGCGACCGGCGGGCGTCCAGGGCGCTCGGTGTGGTCAACGAGCGAACCCCCTCCCCGTGACGCCCGATGTCGCTACGGTCTACGACTGGTGCGGTGGCCACGCCGCCCTGCTCCGCCTCACGGAGGTGCTCACCGACCCCGTCCTCGAACCGGTGTTCCGCCACATGAGCCCCGACCACCGCGAGCACGTCGCCCGCTGGCTCGGAGAGGTCTTCGGCGGCCCGCCCGACTACACCGACCACCTCGGCGGCTACCCCGCGATGCTCGCCCACCACATCGGGCTGGCCGTCACCGAGGAGCAGCGGTCGCGCTGGGCGGCGCTCATCGCGGGCAGCGCCGACGAGGCCGGGCTGCCCGACGACCCGGAGTTCCGGTCGGCCCTGGTCGCCTACGTCGAGTGGGGCACCCGGATCGCGCGGGCGAACTCCGCGCCGGACGCGGCGCCGCCGCCGGACCTGCCCGCCCCGCGCTGGGGCTGGGGCGAGGCCCCTCCGTACACCGGGTGAGCGGTCAGCCCGTGCGCCGCGTGCGGGGGTCGCCGCCCAGGTCGGCGAGCAGCGGGGCCTGCAGCGCGGCCCAGGGCGACAGCTCCCCCGCCGCGGCGGCGTCGAGGAACCGCTCCCAGCCCCACCACTCCCACGCCTCGACCTCGCCCGGTCGCGGGCGGGGGTCGGCGTCGAGGGTGCAGACGAAGACGGGGCAGAACTCGTGCTCCTCGATCCCGCCCGCGTCGGACGCCCGGTAGCCGAAGTCGGGCAGGACCAGGCGCAGGTCGTGCGCGCGCACGCCGAGCTCGTGGTCGAGCCGCCGGTGCACCGCGTCGGCCAGGTCCTCCCCCGGCGCCGGGTGCCCGCAGCACGTCCCCGTCCAGACCAGCGGGAACGCGCGCTTGTCCCGCGCCCGCTGCGTCACCAGCAGGCGGCCGGCGGCGTCGAACCCGTAGCAGGAGAACGCCAGGTGCCGCGGCGTGCTGGGGCCGTGGACGGTGGCCTTGTCGGCGACGCCGACCGGGCGCCCGTCGTCGTCGACGAGGACGACCTGCTCGGGGGTGGGAGGCATGGCGTCCAGCCTGCCACCGCGGCGTCAGGCCCGCCCTCCCACCGTGTCCCGCCCCACCGGGCCGCGCAGCACCATCCCCCGCAGCAGCGCGGCCTGCCCGACGTGCTGCAGGTCGTCGTTCACGACGCTGACCAGCCGAACCCCGAGCGTGACGGGCGGATCCCACTCCTCGTCGACGACCCGGTCGAGGTCGGTGGCGGTCAGCGTCGCCAGGTACTCCCCGGTCCGGTCGAGGACGGCGTCGAGGTAGCCGGTGAGCAGGTCGGGCCCGTCGGGACGGACCGCGGCGACGTCGTCGGCGTCCTGGCCGTAGCCGATCTCGGCGTCGTCGAACGGGAGCGCGAAACGCGCCGCCCAGCCCTGCCGGGTCCACACCTGCTCGCTCCCCGCGACGCCGGCCACGTGGTCGTCCTGCACGCGGGCGAGGTGCCAGACCAGCCAGGCGACGGTGTTGGCCGACGGGTCGGCGCGCCACGCCAGCTGCTCGGGGGTGAGGTCCGCGACGGCGGCGTGCGCGCCGCCGCGGACCCGGGTCAAGGCGTCGGCGAGGACGTCGATGGCGTTCATCCCCCGAGGATGCCCCCTACGGGAGGTGCCCGGCCCTACGAGAGGTGCTTGGGCCGCGGGTGCTCCTTCTCCCCCTCCTCGGAGTCGACCCCGTTCTGGCCCGACGTGACGCCCGACGAGGACGTCGAGTCCGCCCGGGACAGCGAGACGATCACCGACTTGGACGCGGGCTGGTGGCTGCCCTCCGCGACGTGGTCCAGCGGCACCAGCGGGTTGGTCTCCGGGTAGTACGCCGCCGCCGTGCCGCGCGGGGTGTCGTACTCCACGATCCGGAAGTCGCGGGCGGTGCGCTCGATGTCGTCGTCGTCCCAGCGGGTCGACAGGTCGACGTGGTCGCCGTCGTCGAAGCCGAGTGCGGCGATGTCGTCGCGGTGCAGGAACACCACGCGGCGCCCGCCCTCGATCCCGCGGTAGCGGTCGGAGAGCCCGTAGATCGTGGTGTTGAACTGGTCGTGGCTGCGCATCGTCTGCAGCAGCAGGTGCCCGTCGGGCACGTGCAGCACCTCCACGGGCGACACGACGAACTCGGCCGCCCCGGACTCCGTCGGGAACGTCCGGGAGTCGCGCGGCGGGTGCGGCATGACGAACCCGCCGGGGCGCCGCGCGTTGACCTCGTAGCTCTCGCAGCCCGGCACGACGCGCGCGATGTGCTCGCGGATGCGGCGGTAGTCCTGGCGCATCGGGGACCAGTCGATGCCGTAGCGGTCACCCAGCGCCGCCTCGGCGATCCCGGTGATGATCGCGACCTCCGAGCGCAGCAGCGGGCCGGCGGGCGGCAGCGGGCCACGGCTGGAGTGCACCGAGCACGTCGAGTCCTCGACGGAGATCCACTGCGGGCCGGTGGCCTGGACGTCCTTCTCCGTGCGTCCCAGCGTCGGCAGGATCAGGGCGATCTCGCCGCACACGAGGTGGCTGCGGTTGACCTTCGTCGAGATCTGGACGGTCAGCCGCGTCCTGCGCAGGGCCGTCGCCGTGACGTCCGTGTCCGGGGTGGCCTGCGCGAAGTTGCCGCCGAGCCCGACGAAGACCTTGACCTTCCCGTCGCGCATCGCCCGCACCGAGTCGACGGTGTCGAGCCCGTGCTCGCGCGGCGGGTCGAACCCGAACTCCGCCTGCAGCGAGTCGAGGAAGGCGTCCGGCACCCGCTCCCAGATGCCCATCGTGCGGTCGCCCTGCACGTTGGAGTGCCCGCGGACGGGGAACAGCCCGGCCCCGTCGCGCCCGATGTTGCCCTGGGCCAGGGCGACGTTGGTGATCTCCTTGATCGTCGCGACGCCGTTGCGGTGCTGGGTGACGCCCATCGCCCAGCAGAACACGGTGCCCCGGGAGTCGCGCAGCATCTCCGCGGCGCGCGTGATCTCCTCGCGGGTCAGCCCGGTGGAGGCCAGCACCGCGTCCCAGTCCAGCGCCTCGACGTGCTTCTTCCAGGCGTCGAAGCCGGTGGTGTGGCGCTCGATGAAGTCGTGGTCGAGGGCGTCCCACTCGACGAGCAGCGACCCGATGGCCTGGAACAGCGCGAGGTCGCCGTTGATCCGGATCGGCAGGTGCAGGTCCGACAGCGCCGTGCCGTGACCGACGACGCCGCTGGGGCGCTGCGGGTTCTTGAACCGGGTCAGCCCGGCCTCGCGGAGCGGGTTGATCGTCAGGATCTTCGCGCCGCGCTCCTTGGCCATCTCCAGGTGCGTGAGCATGCGCGGGTGGTTGGTGCCGGGGTTCTGCCCGGCGATGATGATCAGGTCGGCGGTCTCCAGGTCGCTCATCACGACGCTGGCCTTGCCGATCCCGATCGACTCCTGCAGCGCGATCGACGTCGACTCGTGGCACATGTTCGAGCAGTCCGGCAGGTTGTTCGTGCCGAAGGCCCGCGCGAGCAGCTGGTAGGCGAACGCGGCCTCGTTCGACGCCCGGCCCGAGGTGTAGAACGTGGCCTCGTCGGGGCTGTCCAGCGCGCGGAGCTCGCGCCCGATCAGCGCGAACGCGCCCTCCCAGTCGATGGGCCGGTAGTGGGTGTCACCCGGCTGCTTGACCATCGGGTTCGTGATGCGGCCCTGCTGCCCCAGCCAGTACTCGGAGCGCTCGTCGAGCTCGGCGATGCTGTGCCGCGCGAAGAACTCGGGGGTCGCGCGGTCGGTCGTCGCCTCCTCGGCCACGGCCTTGGCGCCGTTCTCGCAGAACTCGGCGAACGAGCGGTGCCCCGGGTCCGGGTCCGGCCACGCGCAGCTCATGCAGTCGAAGCCCTCGGCCTGGTTGAGCTTCGTCAGCGTGCGGGCGGTGCGGGAGGCCCCCATCCGCTCGAACGACCGCTTGAGCGACACCGCGACACCGGGCACCCCCGCCGCCCAGTGCTCCGGGTGGGTCACGCGCAGGTCCGACTCGTCGTAGTCCGTGGTCCGGCGCTTGGGCTGCTTCATGGGGTGGACGTACCCGCTGCGCCGCCGCGCAACCCGGAGAGGTCCGGATTCCCGGCCGTCCGGCGCACCGGGCTGCGGGTCCGGGGCGTAGCGTCCGGTCACCGGCAGCCCGACGACCCGGGGCCGACGGCCCGGGGCCGGCGGGCGGGTCGCCGGAATCGGAGGCTGCGCCGTGTCGACCGTCCTGCCCGACGCGGCGGTGCTGCGCCGGGCCGTGGAGTACGCGATCCACGCGCCGTCGGTCCACAACGCCCAGCCGTGGCGGTGGCGGATCGGCCCGGACGGCGTGGACCTGTTCGCCGACCCCGACCGGCGGCTGCCCGCGACCGACCCCGACGGCCGGGACCTGCTGCTCAGCTGCGGCGCCGCCCTGCACCACCTGCTCGTCGCGCTCGCCGGTCTCGGGTTCTCCGCGCGGGTCACCCGCTTCCCCGACCCCGAGGACTCCGGGCACCTGGCCCACGTCCGGCCGACCGACGACGTCCCCTCCCCCGGCGCGGTGCGGCTGGCCGGGGCGATCCCGCGGCGGCACACCGACCGCAGGCGGTTCGCCGCGCGCCACGTCGAGGCGGCCCTCCTCGACGCGCTGGTCCGCACGGCCGCCGGATGGGGCGCCCACCTGCACGTCGTCGGCCCCGGCGACGCGCGCCGGAGGCTGCTGGAGATCCTCACCCGCTCCGCGACCCTGCAGCGCCAGCAGGCCGGGTACGCCGCCGAGCTCGCGATCTGGACCGGCCGGCACTCCGGCTCCCGCGACGGCGTCCGCCCCGACGTCGTCGCCGCGGTCGGCGGCGGACGGCCGGACGACGTCCCGATGCGGCCGTTCCCGCGCGCCGGGCTGGTGCAGCCGCCGCACAGCGTCGAGCACGTCGACGCGTCGGTGCTGACGGTGCTCTCGGCGGCCACCGGCGACGCACTCGGCACGCTGCGCGCGGGCGAGGCGACGAGCGCGGTGCTGCTGGCCGCGACCGACCTCGGCCTGGCCACCACCCCGTTGAGCCAGCCGCTGGAGGTCGCCGGCACGCGGACCGCGATCGGCCGCAACGTCGTCGGGCCCCAGCGCTTCCCGCAGATCGTGCTGCGCGTCGGCTGGGCCCATCCCGACTCCGCGGCGCTGGTGTCCACCCCCCGGCGCGCGCTCGACCACGTCCTGCGCACCGGCTGAGGCTCACCCGCCGAGCACGCGGCGGGTCTCGCGCGCGATCTGCCGGTCCTCCCGCGCGGTCACCACCAGGGTGCGGACGCGCGCGCCCGGCGCGCTCACCTCGGCGTCGCCGCGGGCGGCCGCGTTGAGGGGGCCGTCGATCCCCACCCCGAGGAACCCCAGCCCGCGCGCCACCCGCCCGCGCACCGCCGCCGAGTTCTCCCCCACCCCGCCGGTGAACGCGAGCGCGTCCAGCCCGCCGAGCGCGGCGGCCATCGCGGCCACGCCGGCCACCAGGCGGTGCGCGTGGACGTCGAGGGCGAGCCGGGCGTCCGCGTCGCCGCGGTCCGCGGCCGCCTCGATCACCCTCAGGTCCCCGGACCCGCCGAACGCGGCGAGCCCGGAGCGGTGCTCCAGCGCGGCGGAGACCTCGTCGACCGGCAGCCGCCCGCACAGCCACAGGACCAGGCCGGGATCGACGCTGCCGGACCGGGTGGCCATGACCAGCCCGTCGAGCGGGGTGAAGCCCATCGTCGTGTCGACGCTGCGGCCGTCGAGGACCGCGGCCAGCGACGCCCCCGCCCCCAGGTGGCAGGTGACGAGCCGGTGGACCGGCCCGCCGAGGAGCTCCCCGACCCGGGTGGTGCAGGAGGCGTGGGACAGCCCGTGGAAGCCGTAGCGGCGCACCCCGAGGTGCTCGCGCCACCCGCGGGGCACCGGGTAGGTCGCGGCCGCGGGCGGCAGCGTCGCGTGGAAGGCGGTGTCCAGGCAGGCCACCGCGGGCACGTCCGGCAGCAGCGCGGTCACGGCGTCGAGCGCGGCGAGCGCCGGGGGCTGGTGCAGCGGGGCCAGGTCGGTCAGGTCCGCCAGGCGCGCGCGGACCGCGGCGTCGACCCGCACCGGCCCGGTGAACGACGTCCCCCCGTGCACGACGCGGTGCCCGACGGCGTCGGGCCCCGGCCAGCCGCGCAGCGCGTCGGTGACCTCCGCGGGGCCGACGCCCCCGGGCAGGTCCGCGCTCCGCTCGACGGCGTCGCGGGCGTCGAGCAGGCGCAGCTTCATGCTCGACGACCCGGCGTTGACGACCAGCACCCGCACGTCAGGACCGGTCCGGCCACACCCAGTCGGCGATGGCGGGGTCGTCCTCGCCGTGCTCGCGGGTGTGGGCGCGGGCGGCGATCCGGGCGTCGACCATCCGCTGCCGCACCGTCGCCCCGGCGGCGCCGAGCCCCGGTACGCGGTCGATGACGTCCATGACCAGCCGGAACCGGTCGAGGTCGTTCATCATCACCATGTCGAACGGCGTCGTGGTCGTGCCCTCCTCCGTGTAGCCGCGCACGTGGATGTTGCGGTGGTTGGTGCGCCGGTAGGTCAACCGGTGGATCAGCGACGGGTAGCCGTGGTAGGCGAAGATCACCGGCTTGTCGGTGGTGAACAGGGCGTCGAAGTCGCGGTCGGGCAGCCCGTGCGGGTGCTCGGTGGCGGGTTCGAGGCGCATCAGGTCCACGACGTTGACCAGCCGCACGCTCAGCTGCGGCAGGTGCGTGCACAGCAGGTCGGCCGCGGCCACGGCCTCCAGGGTCGGGGTGTCGCCCGCGCAGGCGAGGACGACGTCGGGGCCGGTCTCCGTTCCCGGGGCGTCGGCGGTCCCGGCCCACGGCCAGATCCCCAGTCCGCGGGTGCAGTGCGCGACCGCCTCGTCCATCGTCAGGTAGTTCAGCGCCGGCTGCTTGCCCGCGACGATCACGTTGACGTACTGCCGGCTGCGCAGGCAGTGGTCGGCCACGGAGAGCAGCGTGTTGGCGTCCGGCGGCAGGTAGACGCGGACGACCGCGGCCTTCTTGTTGACCACGTGGTCGATGAAGCCCGGGTCCTGGTGGGACAGGCCGTTGTGGTCCTGGCGCCAGACGTGGCTGGTCAGCAGGTAGTTCAGCGACGCGATCGGGGCCCGCCACGGGATGTGGTTCGTGGTCTTGAGCCACTTCGCGTGCTGGTTGACCATCGAGTCGACGATGTGCACGAACGCCTCGTAGCAGGTGAACATGCCGTGCCGCCCGGTCAGCAGGTAGCCCTCCAGCCAGCCCTGGCACAGGTGCTCGGACAGCACCTCCATCACCCGTCCGTCCGGGGCGAGGTGGTCGTCGCCGGGGACGGTCTGCGCGACCCAGGCGCGGTCGGTCACCTCGAACACCGCCTGCAGCCGGTTCGACGCCGTCTCGTCCGGGCCCATGAGCCGGAACCGGTCCGGGTTGGCGACGATCACGTCGCGCAGCAGGCCGCCCAGCACGCCGGTGGCGCTGCTCGACCCGGTCCCCGGCCGCTCGACGGGCACGGCGTGGGCGCGGAAGTCCGGCATCACCAGGTCGCGCAGCAGCAGCCCGCCGTTGGTGTGCGGGTTGGCGCTCATCCGGCGGGACCCGCGCGGGGCCAGGGCCCGCAGCTCCGGCAGGAGCGCACCGGTCGCGTCGAACAGCTCCTCGGGGCGGTAGCTGCGCATCCACTCCTCGAGCAGCGCGCGGTGGGCCGGGTCCGTCCGGGTCTGCGCGACCGGAACCTGGTGGGCCCGGAAGGTGCCCTCGACGGGGAGCCCGTCGACCTCCTTCGGGCCCGTCCAGCCCTTCGGGGTGCGCAGGACGATCATCGGCCACGCCGGACGCGTCACCGCGCCGCCGCTGCGGGCCGCGCGCTGGATCGCGGCGATCTCGTCGAGCACCGCGTCGAGGGTCGCCGCGAGCCGGGCGTGGACCGTCATGGGGTCGTCACCGGAGACGACGTGCGGCGCGTAGCCGTAGCCGCGCATCAGGTCGAGCAGCTCGGACTCCGGGATGCGGGCCAGCACCGTCGGGTTGGCGATCTTGTAGCCGTTGAGGTGCAGCACCGGGAGCACCGCCCCGTCGGTGACCGGGTTGAGGAAGGTGTTCGAGTGCCAGCTCGCCGCGAGCGGGCCGGTCTCGGCCTCTCCGTCGCCCACGACGCACAGCGCGACCAGGTCGGGGTTGTCGAACACCGCGCCGAACGCGTGCACCAGCGCGTAGCCCAGCTCGCCGCCCTCGTGGATCGAGCCGGGCGTCTCGGGCGCGACGTGGCTGGGGATGCCGCCGGGGAAGGAGAACTGGCGGAACAGCGCGCGCATGCCGTTCTCGTCGGTGCCGATCGACGGGTACACCTCGCTGTAGGTGCCCTCGAGGTAGGCGTTGGCGACGAGCCCGGGCCCGCCGTGGCCGGGACCGGTGACGTAGAGGGCGTCGAGGTCGCGGTCCCGGATCGCCCGGTTCATGTGCGCGTAGAGCAGGTTCAGCCCGGGTGTCGTGCCCCAGTGCCCCAGCAGCCGCGGCTTGACGTGCGCGGCGGCGAGCGGCTCGCGCAGCAGCGGGTTGTCCAGCAGGTAGATCTGGCCGACGGACAGGTAGTTGGCGGCCCGCCACCAGGCGTCGATCAGCTCCAGCTCGGCGGTGGTGCAGGTCGGGGTCGGCGCGGGGGTGTGCAGCACGGCCCCACCGTGACCCGGGTGGCGCGGGCGCCGGTACCGGCGAAGGTCCCCGCCCGCCGGGCCGGTCGGGCCTAGCGGGCCACGAGCTCGTCGACGACCCACCGCGCGACGCACGCCGGATAGGGCGCCGGCAGCCCCAGTACGACGTGGGAGAAGCCCGCACCGACCGCCTCCCGGATCGCGTCCCGGGTGGCGGCGGGGTCGTCGTAGGAGACCGGCAGGTGGATCGAGCGGGTGATCGAGGCCGGGTCGCGGCCGATGTCGGCGCAGTAGCGATCCAGGAGCGCGCTGCGGGCAACGGCGTCGGCGAGGTCGCCGCCCGGGATGTTCCACAGGTCGGCGTGCTCGGCGACCACCCGCAGCGTCGACGCGGCCCGGCCGCCGATCATGATCGGCGGGTGCGGGCGCTGGACCGGCTTGGGGCTGGCGAAGGCGCCGGTGAGGCGCACGTGCGCGCCGTGGGCGTCGAACGGCTCGTCGGAGGTCCAGAGCCGCCGGATCACCGTGAGCGCCTCCGCGAGCCCGGCGACGGCGTCGGCGGCGTCGTGGAAGGGCAGCCCGTGCGCGTCGTACTCCCGGCGCGCCAGCGGGTGACCGGGCCGGGACCCCACGCCGATGCCGAAGTCGAGCCGGCCGCCGGAGACGACGTCGACGGTCGTGGCGATCTTGGCCAGCACCGCGGGCGGGCGGAACCGGTTGCTGGTGACGAGGACGCCGAGGCGCAGCCGCTCGGTGTGCGCGGCCAGTGCCGAGAGCAGCGTCCAGCCCTCGAACGTCGGTCCGGCCGGGTCGCCGAAGATCGGCATGAGGTGGTCGAACAGCCACGCGTGCTCGATCTCCGGGAGCGCGTCGGCCTCGCGCCAGACCCGGAGGAGGTCGGGGTAGGCGACCTGGGAGGGGGCGGTCATGATCCCGAACCGGGTGGGGTGCGACATGGTGGGGCCTCTCTGGCACGCTCACAACAAGTGGAACAACGTTCCGTTCACACGATACGGAACCGTGTTCCGTATCGCGAGGAGGGGCGAGATGCCGAGGAAGCGGGCCGACGCACAGCGCAACGAGGCGTCGCTGCTCGACGCGGCGGCCGCCGCCTTCGTGAACTCCGGCGTGGGCGTCCCGGTCCGCGACGTCGCCGCGGCCGCGGGCGTCGGCGTCGGCACGATCTACCGCCACTTCCCGACGCGGGCCGACCTCATCGTCGCCGTCTACCGGCACCAGGTGCAGGCGTGCGCCGAGGCGGGGCCCGCCCTGTTGGCGGGAGGCGCGGGCCCGCACGCCGCGCTGGCCCGCTGGATCGACCTGTTCGTCGATTTCCTGGTCACCAAGCATGGCCTGGCCGCCGCGCTGCAGTCCGACGACGCCGCCTTCGCGACCCTGCACGCGCACTTCCTCGACCGGCTCGTGCCGGTGTGCGCCGACCTGCTGTCCGCCGCCGCCGCGGCCGGGGAGATCGCCCCCGGCCAGGACCCCTACGAGCTGCTCCGCGGCGTCGGCAACCTCTGCGCCGGCGCGGAGGACGACCCCCGCTACGACGCGCGGCGGATGGTGGCGCTCGTCATCGCCGGGCTGCGCAGCGGTCCCGGCGTGAGGCCGCTCAGCGACCCGCCGCCGCGATCTCCGCGACGATCCCGCGGGTGACCGGGGCGCCGTCGGGGGCGGCCCGCAGGATCGGGCCGGCGATGGCGTCGAGCTCCAGCACGGCCCCGGCCTCGGCGTCCTTGAGCATCGACGAGCGCATCGTCGCCGGCATCCCGCCCAGCCGGGCGCGGACGGCGGCCCCGTCGGGGGTCGCCCCGGACGCCGTCGCGGCGGCCACGGCCTCCTCCACGAGGGCGTCCAACCGCGTCGACCCGGCCTCGCGGGCGGGCCCGATCGGCTCCATCGCGCGCGTGGTGAGCAGCGCGAACGGGCCGAGGAAGCACAGCTTGCGCCACAGCAGGGTGGCCTCGTCCGGCGCCGAGGTGTCGACGTCGAGGCCCGCGTCGCGCAGCAGCCCGCCGGGGTCGACGTCCCGGTCCCCCGCGGTGATCGCGTAGTCGGCGAACGGGGACAGGTGCTCGACCACCCCGGGCGCCACCCGCGTCGCCTCGACCGCGACCGTCATCGGCACGACGTCGGCCCGCGGGTACGCCGCGCGCAGCAGCGGCACGTGGTCGACGCCGTTGAGCAGCGGCACCACCGCAGCCCCGTCGACCAGGCCGGCCGGCACCCGGGAGAGCGCGGCGAGCAGGTCGGGCGCCTTGACCGCGACGAACAGCACGTCGACGGGCGCGGTCAGCCACGGCCGCGCGGGCACCCGTGCGGCGATCTCGCCGTACCGGCCGCTGCGCAGCGTCAGGCCGCCGACGTTGATCGCGGTGCCGGTGCGCTCCGACGCCAGCACGGTCACCTCGTGTCCGGCCTCCGCGAGCAGCACCGCGAGCATCCCGCCCACGGCCCCGGCCCCGAGCACCGCGATCCTGTCCGCCATGCCGCCATCGTCGCAGGTGCCGGGAGGCGGCCGGTCAGAACATGCCGTTGTCGTTGGCCGAGGTGGCGGGGACGACCTGCAGGACGTCCCAGTGCTCGACGATCCGGCCCCCGTCGTCCAGGCGGAAGATGTCGATGCCGGCGTAGTCGTCGCTGCCGGGCCAGGTCTGGTGGCAGTGCAGGACGACCAGGTCGCCCTCGGCGATCACCCGGACGAACCGCACGTGCTTGCCGGGGAAGTCCTCGGCCATCCGCTCGAAGTACGCGACGAAGGCCTCCTTGCCGTCGGCGACGTGCACGTTGTGCTGGGTGTAGGTGTCCCCGGCGTAGCGCTCGAGCGCCTCCGCCGGGCGGCACCGGTTGAACATCAGGTCGTAGAAGGCGAGGACGGTGTCCTTGTTGCGCTGCAGATCGGGCACGGGTCCGATCGTGCCGCGGGGCGGGCTCACAGCGTGCACCGGGCGGCGGCCGGGCTCATCGCCGGTCGACGGGGGCCGGGGTTCGGTGGGGCCGGCGTTCGGTGGGGCACGGGGGATCTCCTCGGCGGGTGGGTCGCGGCGTCAGCCGCGCGGGAGGACGGCGGCGACGGAGAGGGCGTTGGTCACGACCGCGGTCACGGTGCGGGCGACCGCTGCCCCCGCGGCGGCGGCGCCCCAGTCGCCCTGTTGGAGCGCCGCGGCCCGCGCGATGACGGGGCGGGTCCAGGGGATCTCGCGGTGCAGCGTCGGCAGCGCGCCGCTCGCCGACAGCAGCGCCGCCGACGCCGCGGTGCGCGGGTCGGGCTCCACACCGTCGACGAGCACGGCGCGCACGCGCTGCACGAGGGCCGCCCGGCGGCCGGTGTCCCCCAGCCCCAGCCGCGTCGAGGTGAACAGGCCGAGGGTCCGGCGGGTCGACCGGGTCAGGTCCCCGCGCCCGACGAGCCGGTCGAGCACGGGCCCGCGCAGCGGCGGGCCGATGGCCGCGAGCACGGTCTGCACGTCGCGCGGCTTCTCGGCCACGTGGTCCCGCGCGGAGCGCAGGAGCGCGTCCGCGGGAGGGCCGTCCCCGGCCGGGTGGACGAGGGTGCCGCGGAAGCCGGCGTCCTCGGTCCGGGCCAGCCCGAGCAGGGCGAGCTCGGCGAGCAGCGCGCCGCCGAGGAGGTAGAACAGCGTCCCCTCCCCCGCGATCGTCCCGGACGACGGGTCGAACAGCAGCAGCACGACGTCCTCGGCCAGCAGCGGCGCCGCCGATCCCGGTTCCGGGGCGCTCATCCCCGGCCGCCGAGGTGGGTGGCGAGGTGCTCCTCGATGGCGCGGAACAGCATGACCTGGTTCTCCGGGTTGTCGAAGCCGTGTCCCTCGTCCTCGGCGACGAGGTACTCGACGGGGACCCCGCGCTCCCGCAGCGGGGCGACGATGTTGTCGGACTCGGCCTGCACGACCCGAACGTCGTTGGCGCCCTGGGCGACGAGCAGCGGCGTGCGGATGCGGTCGACCATCGTCACGGGCGAGCGGCGGCGCATGTCGGCGAGCGCGTCGGGGTCGTCGGGGTCGCCGACGTAGGCGATCCAGTTGTTGGTCATGTTGGCCCGGACGAACGGGGGCAGGGTCGACAGGAAGTTCGCGAGGTCGGAGATGCCGACGTAGTCGACGGCCGCCGCGAACTTCTCCGGTGTGACGGTGATCCCGACGAGCGCGGCGTACCCGCCGTAGGACCCGCCCACGATCGCCAGGCGCTCCGGGTCGGCGTATCCCTGCGCGACCGCCCAGTCGACGGCGTCGATGAGGTCGTCGTGCATCGCCCCGGCGAACTCGCCGATCGCGGCGGTCAGGTGCCGGCGCCCGTACCCGGTCGACCCGCGGAAGTTGACCCGCAGCACGGCATGGCCGCGGTCGGCCAGGAACTGCACGGCCGCGTTGTACCCCCAGGTGTCGTGCATCCACGGTCCGCCGTGCACGAGCAGCACCAGCGGCAGGTCACGCGGCTCGACGCCCACCGGCAGGGTGAGGAACCCGTGCAGCGGCAGCCCGTCGCGGGCCGGGAACCGGACCGCCGTCGTCGGGGCGAGGGCGGCCGGGTCCAGGCGCTCGTCGCGGAACAGCAGGCGGCCCCGCCCGGTGGAGTGGTCGTAGAACCACGTCGTCGGGGGTTCGCGGTCGTGGACGAAGGTCGCGACCCAGCGCTGCTCGCCCAGGTCGGAGCTCACCCAGCCCAGCACGCCGTCGGTGAGCCCCTCCAGCGCGGCCTGGACCTGCGCGAAGTGCGGGTCGATCGCCACGACCTGCGGCCGGTCGCCGGTGAAGCGGGCGGCGAGGACCTCCCCGGTGCGGCGGCTGGCGAACACCGTCGGCGGCAGGGTGTCGGAGGCGGAGCTGAGGGTGTCCAGGCTGTGCCCGTCCACGGCGGCGACGACGGTGAGCTCGCCGGTGTCGCGGTCCAGGCGGACCAGGCGCAGGTCGTCGGAGTCGTGGTGGTCGCCGAGCAGGGCACCGCTGCCGTCGGGCAGCGGGAGGAGGAAGAAGCCCACCGGGTGCGACGGACCGTCGAGCCGGTGCAGCAGGCGGCGCACGCCGGTCGCGCGGTCGACCGCGTGGACCTCGTGGGTGCCGTCCTCGTCCTTCGACACGAACCAGGTCGCCTGCCCGTCGCGGTCGAGCAGGAAGAACTCGCTCGGGTCGTCGCGCTCGACGAGCGGGGTGGTCCGGCCGGTGGCCAGGTCGAGGCGGAACACGTCGACGAAGAGCGGGCGGGGGTTCATCCAGACGATCGCGGTGCCGGGCACCGTGGTCTCGGTGTCGACGGCGAACACCCGCGATCCCGGTTCCATCGGGGTGAGGTCGACGGCCGGGACGTCCGGGGCGTCCAGGTCGACCCGGTGCAGGTGCCAGTCCTCGTCGCCGTCGGTGTCCTGCAGGTAGACCAGCCAGCGGGGATCGTCGGTCCAGTGGTAGGTGGTGATCCCGCGGCGGGTGTCGTGGGTGACGGCGACGGCGTCGTCATGGGTCCGGTCGATGCCGCGGACCCAGACGTTGCGGCGCCCGCGGTGCGGGGCGAGGTAGGCGATCCGTGTCCCGTCCGGCGAGATCGACGCGTGCGAGAACGGCGGGTCCGCGAACAGCGTCTCGACGTCGATCGGCGCGGGCCGGGTCTGCACACTGCTCTGTTCGTCGGTCACGGCACCATCGGACACCGTGCCGTTGCGGCAGGGTCAAGCCCGGCGGCCGGACTTGACCCTGCCGTGGCGGCACGGTGTTGCGTGGATCCCGCCACGAGCCGCACCAGCACGGGAGAACCGATGACCACCGCACCGCTGCCCGATCTCCTCGACATCGACGAGTTCTTCGGCGACCCCGAGTTCGCCGTCGCGTCGATCTCCCCCGACGGCACGCGGATCGCCTACCTCGCCCCGCACCGGGGGCGGCGCAACGTGTGGGTCCGCGGGATCGGGCAGACCCACGACGAGGCCGTCCCCGTCACCCAGGACGCCCGGCGCGGGATCACGACCTACCACTGGACCGACGACCCGCGCTTCCTGCTGTACCTGCAGGACACCGACGGGAACGAGGACTGGCACCTGTTCCGGGCCGATCTCGGGCATCCGGACGAGCCGGCCGTCGACCTGACGCCGATGGACCCGGGATCGCGCGTGGTCGGCGTCGCGCCGCACCCGCCCGTCCCGGGAACCGTCCTGGTCTGGATGAACCGGCGGCCACTCGTCTTCGACGTCTTCCGGGTCGACGTCGCCACCGGCGAGACCGTCGTGCACCTCGAGCAGGACGACCCGACCACCAGCGTCCTGCTCGACCGCGACGGCCGGCCGGCCTTCCGCACGGCGCAGGCACCGGACGGGACCATCGAGTTCTCCGCCGTCGACCCCGTGACCGGGGCGGCGCGGCCGCTGCGGACCACGGGCGGCGTGGAGCACCCGATGGGCGTCCATCCGCAGCTGGTCACCGCCGACGGCCAGGGCCTGCTCGTCGGGTCCTACCAGGACTCCGACGACCTGCGGCTGGTCCGCATCGACCGCACGACCGGCGAGGAGACCGTCGTCGCCGCCGTCGAGGGCCTCGACCTCGACGTCACCGGCACGATGCTGCCCGGCGTGCTCCCGCCGACGGTGTACACCCGCCGGAACGGGGAGGTCCTGGCCGCCCGCTTCGTCGGCGACCGGCCGCACGTCGAGGTGGTCGACCCGGCGTTCGCCGAGGTGTACGCCGCACTGGAGAAGCTCTCGGACGGGGTGCTGGGCACGCTGTCCTGCGACGACGCGGAGCAGCGCTGGGTCGCCACGTTCGTCCACGACCGCGACCCGGGGGTCACCTGGTTCTACGACCACTCGACCGGCGAGGCCCGCCTGCTGTTCCGCCGCAGGCGGTCCCTCGGCCCCGAGACGCTGGCCCCGATGACGCCGGTCCGGTTCCCGGCCCGCGACGGCCTGCCGCTGCACGCCCTCCTCACGCTCCCCGTCGGGGTGGCGCCGCAGGGCCTGCCGCTGGTGCTCCTGGTCCACGGCGGGCCCTGGTACCACGACTCGTGGGGCTTCAGCCCGGACGCGCAGTTCCTGGCCAACCGCGGGTACGCGGTGCTCCAGGTCAACTTCCGCGGCTCGCTGGGCCACGGCCGCCGCCACGTCACCGCCGCGGTCGGCGAGTTCGCCCGCGCCATGCACGACGACCTCATCGACGCCGCCGACTGGGCCGTGGCGCAGGGCTACGCCGACCCCGGCCGCATCGGCATCTACGGCGGCTCCTACGGCGGGTACGCCGCGCTCGTCGGCGTCACCGTGACCCCGGACTACTTCGCCGCCGCCGTCGACTACGTCGGCGTCTCGGATCTCGTGAACTTCCTGGCGACCCTGCCCCCGTTCGCCCGGGCGGCCCTGACCAACAACTGGATCGCCTACGTCGGAGATCCCGACGACCCGGAGCAGCGGGCCGACATGCTGGCCCGCTCCCCGATCACGATGGTCGACCGCATCCGGACCCCGCTGCTCGTCGCCCAGGGCGCCAACGACGTCCGGGTCGTGCAGGCGGAGTCCGACAACATCGTCGCGTCGCTGCGCGAGCGCGGTGTCCCGGTCGAGTACCTGCTCGCGCCGGACGAGGGCCACGGCTTCGAGAACCCGGAGAACCGGGCCCGCCTCTACCGGGCCGTCGAGCGGCACTTCGCCGAGCACCTGGGCGGGCGCCGGGCGCCGGACGACGACGACCGGTGACCGGGCGGGTTCAGCCCTCCCGCTCGGCCCGCAGCACGTCCCGGGCCCGGCGGAAGACGTCGAGCTGGGCCGGGTTGTAGAGCTCCCGCATCGCGGCCGCGGCCACGTCCGAGACGAACCGCGCGCCGCGCGGGGCGTCGGTGTGCGGGTCCGCCAGCCCCGGGTGGTCTTCCTGGATCCTGCGCAGGTGCGGGGCCATGCGCTCGGCGAGGTCCTGCCGGGTCGCCTCGTCGGCGTCGGCGGGCAGCGCGTCGAACTCGCCGTCGGTGGGGTCGCGCGGCGCGGCGCGCAGCAACTCCGCGTAAGCCTCCAGCCGCTGCGGGCCGAGGACGCGGCTCATGACCGCCACCAGCGACCGGTCGGCCTCCGACATCCGCACCGCCGCGTCCGGCGGGGCGACGTCGGCGGGCCAGTCGGCCGGGACGTGGTGGCGCAGGATCAGCCCGAGCTCCGTCCGGGCCCGCTGCAGCCGCTCGATCGTCGCGGCCAGTTCGGCGTCCAGGGCCCGCAGCGCCTCGGCGGGATGGTGGTCGTCCTCGCCGAGCTCCGCGATCCGGCTCAACGAGAAGCCGAGATCGACCAGACGCTTGATCCGCAGCAGCCGGACGAGATGGGCGACGCCGTACTGCTTGTAGCCGTTGGAGCGTCGCTCGGGCTCGGGCAGCAGGCCCACGTCGTGGTAGTGCCGGACCGCCCGCAGGCTGGTCCCGGCCAGGTCGGCGATCTCACGGGTGCTCCAGGACATGGCCCCCACCCCACACCGTGCCGCAGCGGCACGGTCAAGGACGACCCTGACGGTCCGCGGAGTGGCGGTCGGTCAGAGGATGCCGAGGGCCCGTACCGCGACGACACCCCCGACGAGCAGCAGCATGAGGGCGAAGCTCCTGGTCAGGGCGTTGCCGGAGAGCCGCTCCGCGACCCGCTTGCCCAGGACGCTGCCCACGACGGCGAGCAGGGTGAAGGGGACGACGATCCGCCAGTCCAGGTCCAGCGGGGCACCCAGCCGCGATGCCATCGACGACACCGCGTTGAGGCTGATGATCAGCAACGAGGTGCCGACGGCCTGCGACACCGGCATGCGCAGGACGATCACCAGGGCCGGGACGACGAGGAACCCGCCGCCGACACCCAGGAACCCGGTCATGAAGCCGACGACGAGGCCGCTCAGAACGATCTTGGCCGCGGTGCCGAGCCGGCGGCGTCGGGTGGGCACCGGCACCGCCATGCGCACGGCGGTCGACACGGCGCCACCGGGCGGCGCCGACGAGGGTTCGCCGGCCGGCCCCGTGGTCGTCGGGCGACCGGGGCGGCCGTCGACCAGCATGGCGGCGGCGGCGAGCGCGGTGACCGCGGCGAAGGCCAGGAGCAGCACGCGCTGGTCGACGTGCCGGTTGAGCAGCGTGCCCAGGAACGCGGCGGGGACACCCAGCGCCCCGAAGGTCAACCCGGTGCGCCAGTCGATGCGGTCCCCGCGGAGGCGGGCCAGGGTGCCGGCGAGCGCGGTGATGCCGACGATGACGATGCTGCTGGTCGTCGCGCTCTGCGCGGTGAACCCGAGGAGGTAGACCAGCAGCGGGACGGTCAGGACCCCGCCGCCCCCGCCGAGCGCGCCGACGACCAGGCCCATGACCAGGCCGAGCGCCGCCGCGAGGACCGTCATCAGCCGACCGCGCCCGGTGCGCCGTCGTCGGTGGTGATCGGGAGCCCGGCGTCGGCCCAGGCCTTCATGCCACCTGCCATGTTGCGGACGTCCACCCCGGCGGCGGCGAGCGCGACGGCCGCCCTGCCCGACCGGTTGCCCGAGCGGCACACCGCGATCACGGTCCGGCTGCGCGGGACCGACGCCGGCTGCAGGTCGCCCAGCGGCAGGTGGACGGCATCGGCGATGTGCCCGATGCGCCACTCCTCGGGCTCGCGGACGTCCAGGAGCAGGGCACCGCGCGCCGCCATCTCGTGCGCGGTCATCGGATCGACCTCGGCGATCGGGTCAACGGCGGCCATCGGCTCTCCCCTGCCACATCGTGGACTGACGCGGCAAATGTACGTTCATTTATCCGGGGCAGCAAGGACCGGCGCGCACGGCTCCCACCACCTGGGCCGATGCGTTGCCCAGCGGGTCGGCGGGGTGGTCGAATGGGCCGTGACCACGGTGAAGTCCTCGACGCGCCACACGTTCTGCGTGTGCCTGCTCGCGACGGACCAGCTGTCGGTCGACGATCGTCGCTGTCGGGCGGGCCTCGAGTCCCGGTGATCCGACGGTCCGGCACGCGCCGGGACCCGGTCACCCCCCGACCAGCGGAAGCGTTCGCCCGATGAGCACGACAGACGCCCGTTCCCCCCACCCCGCGGACCGGTCTCCCGACCCGGTGGCCCGCGAGGAGCACGTCGACGGCCGTGAGTCCGTCGACGCACCGCGGCGGCCCGTCCTGGGTCGTATCGCCGACGCCGTGCGTGCTGCGCACGCGGCGTCGGTGCCGTTCTGATCCGTCCGGCCACACCGGTCCGACGACGACCACGCGACGCCGGGCGGCGTCCACCGCCGACGCGGGCACGCCCGCCGCACCGCTCGGGGCGACCCCACGTCCCACCGCTCCGGGGCGGCGTCGGTCGGCGGGATCGACGGCGTCGACGCACGGGAGCAGTCGTCCCGACACGTGACCCGGTACGCGGTCGATCCGCGAGCCGGCCGCGTCACGGCGTTCGACGCCGGGGAGCCCCTCCCCCGTCGACGCCCGATCCGCCTTGACCGGAGACCCGGGCAGCCCTACCGTCACCGTCAGATGTACGTACATTTGAACGGGGATTCCGCATGGTGAACGTCGAGGTGATCGCCACCGAGGAGCTGGGCGACCGCAGCTACCTGGCGCACGACGGCTCCGTCGCGGTGGCCGTCGACCCGCAGCGCGACATCGACCGCGTCGAGGCCCTGCTCTCCGCTCTCGGACTGACCCTGGAGCTGGTGGTCGAGACCCACATCCACAACGACTACGTCACCGGTGGCCGGCAGCTCGCCACCCGGACCGGCGCGCGCTACGTGGTCAACGCCGAGGACCCGGTCGCCTTCGACCGGGTCCCGGTCCGGGCGGGCGACGAGATCGCCGTCGGGGCGATGACGGTCCGGGTCGTCGCGACCCCCGGCCACACCTTCACCCACCTCTCGTACGTGATCAGCGACGGCGACCCCGCCGCCGCGCCCGCGGTGTTCACCGGGGGGTCCCTGCTGTACGGCAGCGTCGGGCGCACCGACCTGGTCGACCCGGCCCGCACCGACGAGCTCACCCGCGCCCAGTACCACTCGGTCCGGCACCTCGCCGAGAGCCTGCCCGGCGAGACCGCGGTGTACCCGACCCACGGCTTCGGCAGCTTCTGCTCGGCCGCCCCGACGACCGGCGGCCCGAGCGGGACCATCGCCGACGAGCGGGCGCGCAACGACGCCGTCCTCGAACCCGACGAGGACGCCTTCGTGGCCCGCCTCGTCGCCGGACTCACCGCCTACCCCGCCTACTACGCCCACATGGCGCCGGTGAACCTGCGCGGGCCCGCGCCCGTCGACCTCTCACCGCTGCCGGTGCTCGATCCCGCCGAGCTCGCTGCGCGGATCGACGCCGGCGAGTGGGTGGTGGACCTGCGCGACCGCACCGCCTACGCCGCGCAGCACCTCACCGGCAGCGTCGGCATCGGGCTGGGCCCGCAGTTCGCCACCTGGCTCGGCTGGGTCATCCCCTGGGACACCCCCCTCACCCTGATCGGCGAGAGCGCCGAGCAGGTCGCCGACGCCCAGCGCCAGCTCGTCCGGATCGGCATCGACCGCCCCCGGGGACGGGCCACCGGCACCATCGACGCCCTCGCCGACGGCCGCCCCACCCGCAGCTACCCCACCGCCACCTTCGACGAGCTCCGCACGGCGCGCGGCGAGGACCCCGTCATCGTCGACGTCCGACGCGACGACGAGTACGCCGTCGCGCACATCCGCGGCGCACTGCACATCCCGCTGCCGGAGCTGGCCGACCGCCTCCACGAGCTCCCCGACCGCCGCCTGTGGGTGCACTGCCAGAGCGCCTACCGCGCCTCCATCGGCGCGAGCCTGCTCGACCGCGCCGGCTTCGACGTCGTCCTCGTCGCCGACGAGTTCCCGCACGCCCAGGAGCTCGGGCTCACCGACTGAGGGGGACCAGAGCCGAGTCGCCGGCCGTCAGCGGGGAGCCGGTCTCACCGCCGGCCCCGTTGACCGCCCGACTGAACCGTGGTTCAGTCGTGAATCGCCGTTCAGTCATCCCGCGAGAGGCCGGCCCGAGGAGCGCACGTGGTCGCACCCGCCGGGCCGGCGCCCGTGGCCCCCGGCCGGAGCCCCCGGGTGGCCGCCCGCCAGGCCGACGCCCGGCGTCGGATCCTGGAGGCGGCCCGGGTCGTGGTGGCCGAGCAGGGCTTCGCCGCCGCGCAGGTCGCCGTGGTCGCCTCCGTGGCCGAGGTGGCGACCGGGACGATCTACCGCCACTTCCCGTCCAAGGCGTCGCTGTTCTCGGAGGTGCTGCGGGTCGTCTGCGTGCGCGAGCTCGAGGTCGTGCACGCCGTCGCGGCCGAGCACGGGCGGAGCGCGACCGACCGGATCGGCGACGCCGTCGCGACGTTCGTGGACCGGGCGCTGCGCGGCGACGGGCTGGCCTACGCCGTGATCGCCGAGCCGATGGACCCCGCCGTGGACCAGGTGCGCCTCGAGGCCCGGGCGGGGCTGGCGCAGGCCTTCGCCGGGCTGATCCAGGAGGGCGTCGACTCCGGCGAGTTCGCCGAGCAGGACGCGCGCATCCGTGGGGCGGCGATCGTCGGGGCCTTCCTCGAGGGCGTGGTCGCCCCCCTGGCCGAGCGCGCCGTACGGCCCGCCGACCGGGACGCGATCAGCGGCGAGATCGCCCGCTTCTGCCAGGCGGCGGTCGCGGGCCCACCCCCACCGACCGGACAGGACCGAGCATGACGATCACCGGCACGAACCCCGACTTCACCACGCAGCGCCCGATCCCCGACAACCTGGTCCCGGACCTGAACGGCGTGAACGCGTTCACCACGGACGCGGTCGCCGCGGGGATCGTGCGGACGCACGCCCCGTGGGCGTGGGGACGCGCCGAGGAGCTCGGGTCGAGGGTGTGGGACCCGCAGGTGCTCAAGGCCGCCCGCGACGCCCAGCGCTTCACCCCCGAGCTGCGGACGCTCGACCGCATCGGCCGCGAGGTCCACGACGTCGACTTCCACCCCGCCTACCACGAGCTGATGGCGCTGGGCTTCGGCTCGGGGACGCACTCGCTGGCCTGGACCGCGACCGAGCCCGGCGGGCACTCGGCCCGGGCGGTGCTGTCCTACCTGTGGAACCAGATCGACGGGTCGACCGCGTGCCCGATCGGCATGGCCTACGCCTCGATCCCGGTGCTGCGCGACCAGCCCGAGCTCGCGGACTTCGCCCGGGCGATCGAGACGGAGGGCTACGACCCGGCCGACCTGCCGATCGGGCGGAAGACCGCCGGCACGATCGGCTACTTCATGACCGAGAAGCACGGCGGCTCGGACCTCCGTGCGAACGTCACCGTCGCGCGCCCCGTCGGCAGGCGCGGGCCCGGCGAGCGGTACCTGGTCAACGGGCACAAGTGGTTCGCCTCGGTGCCCATGGCCGACGGCTACCTGACCGTCGCGCACACCGAGGGCGGGGTGTCCTGCCTGTTCGTCCCGCGCCGGCTGCCCGACGGGGACCTGAACCGGATCAGGATCAACCGCCTCAAGGACAAGCTGGGCAACCGCGCCAACGCCTCCTCCGAGATCGAGTACCACGACGCCGAGGCGCTCCTCGTCGGTGAGGAGGGCAGGGGGATCCGCACGATCCTGTCCTCGGCCGAGTACACGCGGCTGGACTTCGCGGTCGGTTCGGCCGGTCTGATGCGGGCGGCGCTGTCGCAGGCGCTGCACTACAACGACCACCGCGACGCGTTCGGCGCACCGCTGTCGCAGCTGCCGATCCAGGCCCCCGTGCTCGCCGACATCGCCCTGGAGTGGGCGGGTGCCGCGCACCTCGGGTTCCGGGTCGCCCGCGCCGAGGATCTCCCGGGCGACGTGTCCGAGCGCCTGGTCAGCCGGCTGCTGACGCCGGTGGCGAAGTTCTGGAACTGCCGACGGGTGGCGGGCGTGACGGAGGAGGTCATCCAGTCGATCGGGGGCAACGCCTACATCGAGGAGCACCCGTGCCCCCGCTACTACCGGGAGGCGCCGCTCAACGCGATCTGGGAGGGCACGTCCAACATGATGGTGATGGACGTCGGCCGGGTGCTGACCCGCGAGCCCAAGGCGATCGAACCGGTCCTCGACGAGATCCGGCCCGCCGCCGCCGAGCACCCGCTCCTGGCGGCTGCGCTCGACGAGATCGAGGAGCTGGTCACGGCCCCCGACCAGGTCACCCGCTACCTGGTCACGAAGATCGCGCTGGCCGTGCAGGCCGCCCTGCTCGTCGAGCACGCGCCCACGGCCGTCGCCGACGCGTTCGTCGCCTCGCGGCTCGGGACCGGGTGGGGGCCGGGCTACGGCACCCTGCGCGGTGTCGACTCCGCCTCGATCATCGACTTCGCCCGGCTCGGCTGAACCGGACTCGCTGATCCGGACCCGCCGGACCGAACGCCCTGGTCGGCAGCGCCGGGGAGGCGTACCGTCACCGCGTAGGAGAGCCGGGAAGCCTGGTCGGCACGTCGATGACCAGCGCCCTCCGGAGGCCGTCGTGCCCGCTGTCCCCGCACTCCGCACCGAGCGGCTCACCAAGCGCTACGGCCGCGTCCTCGCCCTCGACGCGCTCGACCTCGAGGTGGCGCCGGGCGAGGTGTTCGGGTTCCTCGGCCCCAACGGCGCGGGCAAGTCCACCACCATCCGGCTGCTGCTCGGGCTGGCCCGGCCCACCGCCGGCCGGGCCTGGGTGCTGGGCACCCCGGCGTCCGACGTCGCGGCCGCGCACGCGCACCTCGCGCACGTCCCCGCCGACGTCGCGCTGTGGCCCACCCTGACCGGGGCCGAGACCCTGGAGCTGCTCGCCCGGATCGGCCCGGGCACCGACCCGGCGCTGCGCGACGAGCTGGTCGACCGGTTCGAGCTCGACCCGTCGAAGCCCGGCCGGACGTACTCGACCGGCAACCGGCAGAAGGTCGCCCTGGTCGCGGCGTTCGCCACCCGCGCCCCCGTCCTCGTGCTGGACGAGCCGACCAGCGGGCTGGACCCGCTGATGGAGCAGCAGTTCCGGCTCGCCGTCGCACAGGCCCGCGACCGCGGCCGGACGGTGTTCCTCAGCTCCCACCAGCTCGCCGAGGTCGACGCCGTGTGCGACCGGGTCGCCATCCTGCGCGCCGGGCGCCTGGTCGAGACCGCCGACGTCGCCGACCTGCGCGGGCTGCACCGCACCGAGGTCGTCGCCGTCGTCCGCGGACCGGTACCGGCCCTGGCCGGGGTCCCCGGCGTGTCCGGGGTGTCCGTCGACGGCGGACGGGTGCGCTTCGACCTGGTCGGGCCCCCGGCCCCGGCGCTGCGTGCCCTCGCCGCCGCCGACGTCACCTCGCTGCGGATGCGCGAACCCACCCTGGAGGAGATCTTCCTCGGCTACTACGGCGGGACCGGACGGTGACCGCGGTCGCGCCGGTGACCGCCCGGCCGGTCGCCGCACTCGCCACCCGCCTCGTCGCCCGTGGTGCCGGCGTCGTGCTCGCCGTCGCGGCCGGCATGTCCGCGCTGGTCGCCGCCACCTACGCCGAGGTGATCGCCTCGGCGCCCGGCGGCGCGGGGTCCCTGGCCGCGCTCGCCGGCAACCCGGCCATCCGCACCCTGTTCGGCGAACCCGTCGCGCTCGACGACCCCGGCGGCTTCACCGTCTGGCGCACCGGCACCGTCCTCGCCGTGCTCGTCGTGGTCTGGGCCGCGCTCTCGGCCACCCGGATCCTGCGCGGCGAGGAGGACGCGGGCCGGTGGGACCTGCTGCTCGCCGGACGGGTCCCGGTCCGCACGGTCGTCGCGACACATCTCGCCGTGCTCCTCGGCGCCGTCACCGCGATCGGCGCCGCCGTCACCCTCGCCCTGATCGCTACCGGCACCGCACCGGGCGGCGCCGCCGTCCACGGAGCGTCCCTCGCCCTGATCGGTGCCGCGGCCGTCGGGACCGGCGCCGTCACCTCGCAGGTCCTGCCCGATCGCGGCCGGGCCGCCGCCGCGGCGGTAGCGCTGCTCGTGTCCGGGCTGCTCGCCCGGATGGTCGCCGACGGGGTGCCGGCGCTGGAGTGGCTGCACTGGGTGTCCCCGTTCGGCCTCGCCGCCCTCGCCCGCCCGTACGGCGGCGACCGCGTCCTGCCGCTGCTGGTCCTCGCAGCGGCCGTGGCCGCGCTGCTCGCCGCCGCCACCGCGCTCGCGAGCCGCCGCGACCTGCACGACGCGCCGCTCGGCACGGGCGGTCCCCGACCTCCGCGGACGCGGCTGCTCGGGTCCCTGCCGGCCTTCGCGGTCCGCAGGCTGCTCCGCCCGCTCGTCGGCTGGACCGTGGGCATCGCCGCGTTCTTCCTGCTCATCGGCCTGATCGCGGAGTCGATGACCACGTTCCTCACCGACAACCCGCTGTTCGCCGAGCTCGCCGCCCAGGCCGGTCTGGCCGAGCTCGGCTCGGTCGAGGGCTACGCGGCCACCCTGTTCGCGCTGCTCGCGATCCCCCTCGGCGGGTTCGCCTGCGCCCGCATCGCCGGCCTCGCCCGTGCCGAGTCGGCCCGGCACCTCGACCTCCTGCTCGCCGCCCCACGCACCCGCCGCCACCTGCTCGGTGCCGAGACCGCCGCCACCGCGGCCGGCGCCGTCGCGCTGACCGTCACCGCCGGACTCGCGACCTGGATCGGCACCACCGTCGCCGGGGCGCCCCTCGCCGTCGGCGCCGCACTGGCCGGGGCGCTGAACACGCTGCCGGTCACCGCGCTGGGCCTCGGCGCGGCGCTCCTCGCCCTCGGCCGCGCACCGACCCTCGTCGTCCCTGTCGGGATGCTCCCGACGGCGGGCGGGTTCGTGCTCGACGTCGTCGCCGACAGCGTCGACGCCCCGGCGTGGGTCCGCTCGCCGTCCCCGTTCGACCACCTCGCCGCGGTACCCGTCGAGCCGCCCGACCTGCCCGCGGCCATCGCGATGCTCGGCGTCGCCGCGGCGTTCGCGCTCGTCGGGACGTGGAGCCACTCCCGGCGCGACATCGGCTGACGATCGGCCGTCCTCGGTCAGCCGAGCGCTCCGCTCCCCTCGGAGTGGGCGGTCACGGCGGCCGCCGTCACCCGGCGCAGTCGTACCGCCGCCGGGTCCGTCGCGCGCGGCAACCGCGCGCCGACGACGGCCGCGGGCAGGACGCGGCCGCTCGCCGGGGTGATGACGTGCGCGTAGTAGCGGAACAGCAGGTCCTCCTCCTCGGCACCGAGATGGCCGGACGGGGCGACCGGCGCCTCCTCGACCGCCCGCCGGATCACCGCCACCACCAGCCGACGATCCGGGTAGAGCCAGGACCGGGCGAGCGGGACGAGCCGTTCCCCGTCCGCCGGATCGACGAGGATCGAGACCCACGCCGGGCGGTCGGTCTCGTCGACGTAGACTGCGGCGATCGGCCCGATCCGCCGGCCGCCGCCCGAGTAGGCGGTCGCCCGGAGCAACCGCGGGACCTGGTCACCCGTATCCACGTGGTCACCCTAGGGACGGGGTGCGCCGCTTGCGCGCCGCGCCGCAGATCGTCAGGTCGTCGTCAGGTCGGCGTGGGCCGGGCTCCCCGGCGTCAGCACGCCTCCGTCGTCGGCGGGGCGGTGGACGGCCGTTCCTCCGCAGAAGGGGTCGGGGTCGGGGTCGGGGTCGCCGGGCGCGACCGGGGCAGGCACACGGCGGACCGGTCGTCCGGGCGCTCGACCACGGTCGGTGCGGGCTGGAGGGGGCCGACGGAGATCGGTTCCAGCGGCCGGGGCTCGGCGTCGACGCCGACACCGCACCCCGAGCCGACGGCCAAGAGGGCCACCGCGACCAGGACGGACCGACAGCGGATCATCGCGGGGCCTCCGGCAGCTCGACGACGAAGCGGGCTCCCCCACCGGGACGGTCCTCGACCCAGACCGCGCCGCCGTGGTACCGCACGTGCTGGGCGACCAGCGCCAGCCCCAGGCCGCTGCCCCCGTCCCCGCCCCGGCGACCCGCCTCCGCACCGCGGGCGAACCGCTCGAACACCACCTCACGGTACTGCTCGGCCACCCCCGGACCGGCGTCGTCCACCTCGACGCGTGCCTGCCCGCCGCGGCGCAGCACCGCCACGCGCACCGGCCCTCCCCCGTACCGGTCCGCGTTGTCGAGCAGGTTGGCCACCACCCGGTCGAGTCGCCGCCGGTCGCCCTGCACGATCGGGGCCGGATCGGCGGACTCGACGACGGGCCGAGCGGACGCCCGGACCCCGACGACGTGGTCGACGAGGTCGACGAGGTCGACGAGGTCGACCGACTCGCTGGGGCCGTCGTCCCGGTCACCCGAGATCTCCAGCAGGTCCACGACCATGCGCTGGAACCGTCCGGTCTCCCCGAGCAGCAGGTCGAGGGCCCGGCCCGCGACGCCGGAGATCTCGCCGCGGCGGCGCACGAGCACCTCGGCCGCGTTGGCCATCGTGGTCAGCGGCGAGCGCAGCTCGTGGCTGACGTCCGCGGCGAAGCGGGCGTCGCGGCGCACCCGGTTCTCCAGCGCCTCGGCGGTGCGGTTGAACGTGACGGCGAGTGGGGCGAGGTCCGGGTCGCCCTGCTCGGGCAGGCGGGCGCGCACGTCACCGCCCGCGACCCGCGACGCCGCGGCGGTCAGCTCGGTCAGCGGCCGCAGCGCCCGCCGGCTGGCCCAGGACCCCAGGGCCACCCCGAGCAGCGCGCTCAGTGCGACGCCCGCGGCCAGCACCGTGCTGATGAACCGGAACGTGCGGTCGAGCTGCGAGAGCGGGAACAGCTCGACGTACGCGGTGCCGGCCGAGGTGACGGGATGGGTGACGGCGAGCACGGGCACCCGGTCGACCATGAGCCGCTGCAGCGCCGGCGTCCCCCGGCGGGCGAGCTCGCGCAGCGCGGTCGGGAGCCGCTCGGGGTCCACCTGGCGACCGCTGGTGATCCACCCCTCCGGGCGGCGCAGCAGCACCGTCGACTCCGAGTCGGTGCTCAGCCCGGTCAGCAGGTCGTCCAGTCCCTCCGAACCCGACCGCAGCGACGCCTCCACCAGGCGCACGTTGAGCTCGGCCTGCAGGGACGCGCTGGTCTCGCGCTGGCGCAGCATGTAGCCGGACGCGAGGTTCCACGTGGCGGTGGCGAACACACCGGTGAACAGCAGGGCGCCCAGACCGAAGGCCAGGGCCACCCGCCACCGCAACGACAGGCGGGTCACCCCGCCGGTCCCACCTTGTACCCCCGGCCGCGGACGGTCAGCACGCACGTCGGGGCGTCGGGGTCCCGCTCGATCTTGCGGCGCAGCCGGCGGATGTGCACGTCGAGCAGGCGGGTGTCCCCGAAGTAGTCGTAGCCCCACACCCGCCGCAGCAGCTCCTCGCGGGTCACGACCCGGCCCCCGGCCCCGGCGAGCTCGAGCAGGAGCCCGAACTCGGTGCGGGTCAGGTGCACCTCCTCGCCGCACCGCCGGGCGACCTCCTCCTCGGGGGAGATCTCGACGTCGCCGACGCGGAGCGTCCGCGGACCCTCCGGCCCCGGCTGGCGCCTGCGGAGCAGGGAGCGGATGCGGGCGGCCAGCTCACTCGCCACCAGCGGCTTGGTCACGTAGTCGTCGGCTCCCGCCTCGAGACCGGCGATCACGTCGGCGGTGTCGGTCCGCGCCGAGACGATGATGATCGGCAGATCGCCGCGGGACCGCAGCAGCCGGCAGACCTCCAACCCGTCGATGCCGGGGAGCATGAGGTCGAGCAGCACGACGTCGACGTCCGTGGTGCCGATCAGCCGCAGGGCCTCCTCGCCCGACCCGGCCTCCACGACCTCGCAGCCCTCGTCGGCGAGGGCCAGGCCCAACGCCTGGCGGATGCGTTCGTCGTCCTCGACCATCAGCAGTCGCGCATCCATCGTGCTCATACTGCCGGGCGGGCCGTCGGCCCGCCCGGAGCCGGTGCTCACGACGGCCCGCCGTCGCGGCGCTGCCGCAGACGCTGCGCGGCCAGCCGGTGCATCAGCTCCTCGAACGCGCCAGCCGGCACCTGACCGCTCAGCTCCCGCCGCGCCACGCCGACCTCGTGCCGGACGACGGTCCGCGGCAGCGCACCGGCGAACTCCTCGCCGAGCAGACCGGCCACCCGGTCGACGTCGCCGTGCTCCTCGATCCGGGCAGTCATCGCTCACTCCCTCCGTCCGACCCGATAGTGGCGCACGACGCGCCCGTCGGGGCGCCGCGGGACGCATGCGGCCGCTTCCGCAAGCAGATCGTCAGCTCGACGACTCCCGGGCCGCCGGCCGTCACGGTCCGGCGTCGACGAGCCGCGTGGTGGGGACCCGGTCGACGAGCCGGGCGACCGAGGCGGCCAGCCGCAGCGACCCGATCCCGGTCGGATGGAACGGCTCGGGGTCGGCGAGGCCCTGGAGATCGCGTCCGAGCCCGTCGGTGGCCCCGCCGCACAGCGACGTGATCCGCGGCCGGGCGACCGTGAACCCGTACTGCTTCGCGCCGGCCTCCAGCACCGAGTTGAGCCGTGCGTTGCGCACGGCCAGCAGCGCGATCTTCTGTGCGTCGAGCCCGGGGACGCCGTCGGGGCCGCGCACGTCGGGGCACTGCTCGTCGGCACCCGGCGCGAACGCGTCGTAGGAGGTCATGACGATGACCTGGGGTGCGCCCGGCAGGTCGTTGAGGTCCTGCAGGAGCGCGGCGTAGTCCTGGTCGAACGCGCCCAGGCGGTAGTCGAACTCGCCGCTGGTCAACCTGTCGTCACAGGTGGCGAGGCCGTAGCAGTACAGGAGGAAGTCCGACCAGTGCAGGTCGTTGGGCCCGATGGCGACGACGACGAAGTCCAGCCCCTGCACCTGCTTGAGGCGGCCGACCTGCGGGGGTGCCACGGCGCCGGGGAGCTGCTGGCCACCGCGCAGACCCTGGTCGATGCTCGCCCCGGAGCAGGCCAGGTTCAGCACCGGCGCAGCGAGCAGCCCGGTCAGCTCCACCGCGAGCGAGTCGGCACTGCGCCGGCACCCGAGGTCCTCCCCCGTCGCGTCCGCGGGCGGCGGGCCACCGAGCCGCGCGACCCGCGAGTCACCGATGACCGCGCCCGAGTACCCCGTCACGACCGGGCCGACCGGGGACGGCGTCACGCGGGTGGAGCCGGCGAGGTCGGCCAGCGAGGTGACGCCGGACAGCCCGTGCACGGTCCCGGCGTAGGCGAGTGCGCCGCAGGCACCCCACGCGAGGACCGAGGCGGTGATCGTGATCGCGGTCGTCCGGCGGACCGATGCGGAGCACGCGTGCCACAGGTCGGCGACCGGCACCGCGTCGCTCCCCCGGCGACGGCCCTCCCGGCGCAGCACGGCGAGCATCCGGAGGCATCCGGTCAGCGCGCTCACCGCGAGGGCGACCACCACGGCACCCAGCGCGCCCCAGAGGTACCACCGGGCGAACGCCTCGACGAGGGTGCGCGACGCGCCGGAGGCGACCTCCGCGGTGCGGGCGGGGTCGAACACCTGCATCGCGTCGGCGTTGCGCTGCACGGGGCCCAGCGACAGCCGCGGCCGCAGCGGGCCGTAGACCTGCACGCCCGTCAGGTCGAGCTCGGTGTTGCCGATCTGCACCAGCTGCGCCGGTCCGACCGCGGTGAGCTGCGGGTCGCGGGCGCCGACGCCGACCGACTGGCCGGCGATGCGCACCTGCTGGTCCGGGTTGAGCCAGACGACAAGCGGGACGCCGACGAGCACGCACAGCGCGACGGCCAGTGCCGTCGACCACGACCGGGCCGCGACGACGGCGCGGCTCATCGACCGTCGGCGGCGGGCTCGCGCGGCACGTCGGGGGTCGCGACCGGGACGTCGACGACCAGTTCACCGGCGCGCTCGAAGCCCAGGACGACCGGGTAGGTCAGCCCCGACCGGATCGGCACCCGCAGACCCGTCAGCGCCAGCAGTCGCGCGTCGTCCTCGGCGGGCACCTCGATCGACGACAGCCCGGTCTGCCCGGCGGTCAGCGTGGCTCCACCCGGGACGACGAGGCCGTCGGCCACGACGACGCCGGCGTCCGCGGCCGGGCTGGACAGCCGGACCAGCCGGTCCGCGGTCGGGCCGTTGTTCACGATGGTCACCGACAGCGGTGCCGTGTCCCCGACGCCGTACACCTCGTCGCCCGCGACCGGCGGGCTGAAGCGGAACTCCACGTCGAGCACCGAGATCGGACCGACCTGCCCCACGGCGCCCGAGGCGTGGGTGGCCTGCGTGCTCGTCGCCGCCTCCTGGCCCGCCCCGCAACCGGCCACGACCAGCAGGAGTACCGCGGCCGTCACGGCACGGACGGCGATCCGACGGATCGGCGTGGGCAGGGACGGGCGCTCGTGCACGGTGGTCGGTCCTCCAGGGTCATGGCGGGGCGGACCGGCGTCGCCGGTCCGCGCTGGACTACCCCGCCCGTGCCCTCTCCTCACCCCGCCTGCCTTGCGGTCACCTGACGGTGTGCCCGGGCCCGTGTCGGTCGGTGTCCGCGGTGGGGACCCTGTGGCGAGGAGGTGGTCCGGATGTGGTTCCCGTACGGAGCGGGCCGGTGGTCGTGGATGCACGGCGAACGAGCCGACCTCCCGGGTGAGGCGGCACCGCGGCGCCCGCACACCGGGGGCGACGGGGCCGCGTCCCCGGTCGGACCCGGCGACGGGGCGACCGACGAGACCCCGGTGTCGGCCTGGGAGGCACTGTCGATCGTGCTGGGGCTGGCGGTGCTGAGCGGAGCGGTGGCGGCGGTCGTGGTGACCGCGTTCGTCGCCGTCCTCGGCTGGCTCGTGGTCATGGCGGCGGACGAGGCGGCGCGGCAACGACCCCCCGACACCCCACCGCGGAGGTGGTGAGCCGCGCGGTCGCGGACTCTCCGGCGATCGTGCCCTCACCGGCGCAGCAGCCGACCGAGCACCCCGCGCAGCGCGCCGAGCACCGTCGCGGCCGGCCCCATCGCCGCCCGGGCGGCGGGCGCCCCACCGCACCGCTCGTTCCATAGGTGGAACGCCTCGGCCAACTGCGGATCGTCCGCGGCCAGCTGCCGCGCGATCGCCGCGAGCCGGCGCGCCTCGCGGATCCTGTCGCGCACAACCCCTCCCCGGCTCGTGCCCGGTGGACGGGTCCAGACTGCGGCATCGGGCGGTGATCGCGCCTGACGACATCCTTGCGGTCGGCCTGCTCGGGGCGCATCGTGCAGTGCGCCGCCCGCCCGCGATCCGTGGACAGCGCCCGGTGCCGGGCACCGTCCGGCGGCCGCCTGACGAACGGCTGACGATGTCGTCCGCGCTCTGGTCGGCACCCGGACCGCCCGGCTACAACTGGTGCAGCGGCCGGCGGACCCGGCGGCGTGACCCGGTACCGGGGCGGCGGACGTGCGCGAGAGCTGGGGAGCACCTCGCGGACCGGAGTCCGTGCACTCGGTGACCGGCGGGGAGTCAGCGGGGGTCCGCCGGCCGCTCGGACCGCGCACGGCTGCGCCCCGGTCGGATGCCCCGGCGCGGTACCGGCTCAGTACCAGCCGAGACCGGCGTCGAGGTCACCCTCGGGGGTCTCGCCCGCGGCCTCGGAGATCGCCTGCAGTGCCGTGATCACCAACGCGTGCTGGTCCGCGGGCAGCGCCGCGAACAGCCGCTCGACCTCCGCCCGGCGCCGCCGCGTCACCTCCGCGACGAGGTCCCGCCCGGCCGGGGAGAGCGCCACCCGCAGCGACCGGCGGTCGGCCCGCAACCGGGTCCGACGGATCAGACCGGCCACGGCGAGCCGGTCCAGCAGCCGGGTGGCCGAGGACGGGTTGACCCCGAGCGCGGTCGCGAGGTCGACCGGCCGCTGCGGCCCGCGGGTGGCCAGGACCACCAGCGCGCGGTACTGCGGCAGCGTGACCTCGCCCGCGGCGGCCAGCGACCGCGCCGCGATCGCGACGAGCGCCCGGCTCGCCGTCATCACGGCATCGACGAGCTCGCGGCCGTCGGATCCAGGGGTGGACGGCACCCCCGGCCGCGGCGTCGCATCGCTCACCGCTGCAGCCTGTCATGCCCGACGGCCGGGACGGTGGGGGCGGCCACAACTGCCGCTCCGCACTCGTTGCTCTATGCAAAGATATGTCGATGCATGCTTCTCTGCTGCACCGGCGTGTCCGTGTCGTGCACGACCTGCTGCGCGGCTCCGCACCCGGCCTGGTCGGGCTCGCGCTGCTGGTCGGGGCGGGTGCGGGCCTGGGGGCGGTGGTGTTCCGCTGGTTGATCACGGTGTTCACCGAGCTGTTCACGGGCACCACCGACTACAGCGCGACCGGCGGCACGGCCCACCCGGCGTTCCCCTGGGCGGGCGCGTGGTTCGTGGTGCTGGCCCCGGTGCTGGGCGGCCTGCTGTACGGACCGCTGGTGCACCGCTTCGCCCGCGAGGCACGCGGCCACGGCGTGCCCGAGGTCATGCTCGCCGTCGCCCGCAACGGCGGCCGGATCCCACCCCGGGTGGCCGTGGTCAAGTCCCTGGCCTCGGCCCTGTGCATCGGCTCGGGCGGGTCGGTGGGCCGCGAGGGCCCCATCGTCCAGATCGGCGCCGCGCTGGGCTCGTCGATGGGGCAGTGGCTGAGGGTGCCCCCGCACCGGCTCGGCCTGCTCGTCGCCTGCGGCGCCGCCGGTGGCATCTCCGCGACCTTCAACGCCCCCGTCGCCGGCGTCTTCTTCGCCCTCGAGCTCATCCTCCGGTCGTTCACCGCGGAGGCGTTCGGGGTCGTCGTGATCGCCTCGGTGACCGCCTCGGTCGTCGGGCGCGCCGTGATGGGGGACGAACCGTTCCTGGTCCTGCCCCCGTTCAGCGTCGGCTCGCCGGTCGAGTACCTGCTCTACGCGGCGCTCGGGCTGCTCGCCGGCCTGCTGGGCTGGGCGTTCGCCCGGTTCCTCTACCGCGTCGAGGACGCCTGCGACCGGGTGTGGCGCGGCCCCGAGTGGCTGCGCCCGGCCGTGGGCGGCCTGCTGCTGGGCGGGGTGCTGCTCGTCCTGCCGCAGATGTACGGGGTCGGCTACCCGGTCCTGCAGAACGGGATCGACGGCGGGTACGCGCTCGGCTTCCTGCTCGTCCTGCTCGCCGGCAAGATGCTCGCCACGAGCCTGACCATCGGGATCGGCGGCTCGGGCGGGGTCTTCGCGCCGTCGCTGTTCATCGGCGCCATGGGTGGCACGGCGTTCGGGCTCGTCGCCCAGGCCGCGTTCCCCGGTCTGGACATCTCCCCCGGCGCCTACGGTCTGATCGGGATGGCCGCGGTGTTCGCCGGAGCGAGCCACGCCCCGATCGCGGCGCTCGTCATCGTCTTCGAGCTGACCGGGCAGTACTCGATCATCCTCCCGCTGATGGCCGCGGTCGCGCTCGCCACCGGGATCAGCCACCTGGTCTCCCGCGAGACGATCTACACGCTGAAGCTGCTCCGCCGGGGCCTGGACATCACCGCCGAGCCGGCCCCGGACCTGCTGCGCAGCCTGACCGTCGGGCAGGCGATGGGCCCCGTGCCCGAGCCGCTGGAGGGGAGCTGCCGCGTGCCCGAGATCGTCGCCCGACTCGAGTCGGCCCGCTACGGCGCCGCGCCGGTCCGGGTCGGTGGTGACCACCTCGGCACGGTCGTCGCGGCGGACGCGCTGGCCCCCGCCGGTCCGGGTGTCACGGCCGCCGACCTGGCGCGCACCCTGCCGCCGTTGCACGCCGGGACGCCGTTGCACGACGCCGTGCCGGTGCTGCACGAACACGCGACGACCGGCCTGCCCGTCGTCGGACCCGGGGGCCGGGACCCGATCGGCTGGGTGGACCACCGCGACGTGGTCGCCGCCTGCGCCACCGCGCGATCCGCCGGAGGCGCCCGTTCCGCCGGCTCAGGCCACCGGGCTGAACCGCCGGGCCGCGACGTGTGACGGCCGCGGGGCCGGGGCCGCGAACGGCTCCTCCAACCGGTTCTCCACGCTGTTGAACACCACGAAGATGTTCGACCGCGGGTACGGGGTGATGTTCCCGCCGGAGCCGTGCATGCAGTTGGAGTCGAACAGCGTGGCCGACCCGGCCGCACCGGTGATCATCGCGATCCCGTGCCGGTCGGCAAGAGCGGTGAGGCTCTCCTGGTCGGGGGTGCCGACCTCCTGCTCCTTGAGCGAGTCCTTGTAGTGGTCGGCGGGGGTCTCCCCCACGCAGGCGACGAACTCCTTGTGCGACCCCGGCATGATCATCAGGCAGCCGTTGTGCGCGTAGTTGTCGGTCAGCGAGATCGAGATGCTCACCGCGCGCGGGGAGGGCATGCCGTCCTCGGCGTGCCAGGTCTCGAAGTCGGAGTGCCAGTAGAACCCGCCGCCGCCGAAGCCGGGCTTGTAGTTGATCCGGCTCTGGTGGACGTAGACCTCGGAGCCGAGGATCTGCCGGGCCCGGCCGGCCACGCGCTCGTCGGCGATGAGGTCGGCGATCGTGCGGCTCAGCGCGTGCACCTCGAAGACCGAGCGCACCTGCCCGGAGGACTTCTCGGTGATCGTGCGCTCGTCGGCGTGCACCGCGGGGTCGGTGGCGAGGCGGTCGAGCTCCGCGGAGAACCCGACCACCTCCTCGGGGGTGAGCAGTCCCGGGACCGATACGAAGCCGTCGCGTTCGTGCGCCGCGAGCTCCTCGGCCGAGAGCAACCCCGGTGCCGTGCTCCACACCGCGGGTTCCGCCCGGTCGATGATCACCGGGCGGTCCGCCACCCGCGTGGGGTAGCGGTCGCCGTGGCGTGCCGTCCGTCGGTCCGTGACTGCCATGCCCTACGAAGCCTCCTTCTCCTCCTCGTCCACCGTGATCAGCGGGTACACGCCGTTCTCGTCGTGCACCTCGCGACCGGTGACGGGAGGGTTGAACACGCACACCGTCCGCATCTGCGTGCGCGGACGCAGCTGGTGGCGCTCGTTTCCGTTCAGGACGTAGATCGACCCGGGCGCGAGCGCGTAGGTCGTGTCGTTGTCCTTGTCGTACAGCTCGCCCTCACCCTCGGTGATGAAGACGGCCTCGATGTGGTTCGCGTACCAGAAGTCGTTGACGGTGCCGGCCTTGAGCACCGTCTCGTGCACCGAGAACCCGACGCGGTCGCCGCCGAGGACGATGCGCTTGCTGCGCCAGTTCTCGGTCTTGACGTCGCGTTCGGTGTCGGTGATCTCGTCGAGCGTGCGGACGATCATCTACTGGGACATCCCTTCGGTGACGGCGGCCACGGACTCCGCGACGATGGCGAGACCCTCGTCGAGCTCGGCATCGGTGATGGTCAGGGCCGGGAGGATCTTCATGACCTCGTCGGACGGGCCCGAGGTCTCCATGAGCAGTCCCCGTTCGAACGCCGCGGCACACGCCTTCGCCGCGAGCTCCGGCTGCCCGAACTGCAGACCGCGCGCCAACCCACGACCCTTCGGGGTCAGCTCCACGGTCTGCGAACGCGCCGCGATCTCGGAGAACGCCTCGTGCACCCGCTCCCCCTTCGCGATCGTCGACCGCTCCAGCGCGTCGTCGGACCAGAACTCCTTGATCGCCGCCGTCGCGGTGACGAACGCGGGGTTGTTGCCGCGGAAGGTGCCGTTGTGCTCGCCGGGACCCCACACGTCGTGCTCCGGCTTGATCAGCGTCAGCGCCATCGGCAACCCGTAACCGCTGATCGACTTGGAGATGCACACGATGTCGGGCTGGATACCCGCGATCTCGAAGGAGAAGAACGGGCCGGTGCGGCCGATGCCCATCTGCACGTCGTCGACGATCAGCAGGATGCCGTTGCGCTTGCACAACGCGTCCAGGCCCTGCAACCACTCCACCCGCGCCGGGTTGATCCCGCCCTCGCCCTGCACCGTCTCCACGATCACCGCAGCCGGCTCGTTCAACCCCGAACCGGAGTCCTGCAGCAGCTTCTCCATCCACAGGAAGTCCGGCTGCGTACCGTCGAAGTAGTTGTCGAACGGCATCGGCGTGGCATGCACCAGCGGAATGCCGGCCCCGCCGCGCTTCATCGAGTTACCCGTCACCGACAACGCACCCAGCGTCATCCCGTGGAACGCGTTCGTGAAATTGATCATGGCCTCTTTGCCGCTGATCTTCCGCGCCAGCTTCAACGCCGACTCCACCGTGTTCGCACCCGTCGGACCGGGGAACTGCACCTTGTAGTCCAACCCACGCGGCTTGAGGATCCCGTCCTCGAACGCGTGCAGGAACTCACCCTTGGCCGTGGTGTACATGTCCAGCCCGTGGGTGATCCCGTCCCGGGCCAGGTACTCCAACAACGGCTTCTTCAACGCCGGCGGGTTGTGCCCGTAGTTCAACGCCCCCGCCCCGGCGAAGAAGTCCAGATAGGTGTTCCCGTCGACATCGGTGAGGCGCGAACCGACCGCGGTGTCGAACACGACCGGCCAGTTCCGGCAGTAGCTGCGGACCTCGGACTCCAGGTCTTCGAACACGGTCATCGGCTACCCCATCCTCCTACGTCCGTCGCAGGCCGGGCGGACCCCGTGGAGCGGTCCGGACCGGTGGCCCGGGAGTCCACCGAGGCGGCACGGGGTACCGCATCCGGCCCCTGATCGGTCGCCGACGCTACCCGCCGGATCCGGGCTGCCCCGGCTTCGTCAGGTCATCGCAAGGTTCGCGACGCGGCCGTCTTGCAATGCCCTGACGGTTCACGACGCCCGGCCCCGGGAGGACCGCCGCCCCGCTAGGAAGGGATCCGGCGGTCGACGGACGTCCGGCCCGAACCGGTCGGCCCGGGCCGGTGCCGGGACCCGAGCGGGCGTCCGCCGACCGTCGTCGGCCTGCGCGTCCCCGTCCTCCCCGCGACGCGGCGCCCGCGAACGGGCCGCCGCGCGGTCCGCCCCGGTTCCCGCGGGCGGGGCGGGGCGGGACACTGCCGGGATGGATCCCGATCTCGCGCACCGGCACGCGCAACGGCTGCACCGGGCGCACCGCGCGGGCGAGGTGCTCGACGCGGCGGCCCACGACGTCGCCGCCACCATGGCCGAGGCCTACGCCGTGCAGGACCGGCTGACCGACCTGCGGCTGGCCGACGGCCGGCGCCTGGTCGGCCACAAGCTCGGGTACACCTCCGCGGCGATGCGCGAGCAGATGGGCGTGGCCGAGCCGAACCACGGCCCCCTGTTCGACGACATGCTGCTCCCCGGGGTGGCCACCGGGTTCGTCCAGCCCCGCGTCGAACCGGAGATCGGGGTGGTGCTGGGTCGGGACCTGCACGGCGACGACCTGGACCTCGATCAGGTCGCCGCGGCGGTCGCCGAGGTGCGCCCCAGCCTGGAGGTCGTCGACTCGGTGTGGGCCGACTACCGCTTCACCGTCGAGCAGAACACCGCCGACGGGTCGTCGGCCGCCGGCGTCGTCCTCGGCCCGCCGCTGGACGTCGACCCGCTCGGGTGCCACCGCACGTCGGTCCGGCTGCTGCACGACGGCGTCGAGGTGGCCACGGCCACCGGGGCGGCGGCCGGCGGCCACCCGCTCGCCGGGGTCGCGTGGCTCTGCGCCCGGCTGGCGCAGGCCGGGCGCGGGCTGGCGGCCGGTCAGCTGGTGATCACCGGAGGCCTCACCGCCGCGGTGCCGCTGCGCGTCGGCGGCACCGTCGAGGCGGTCTTCGACGGGCGGACGGCGGTGCGGGTCACGCGGGACTGACGCGGGCCGATCGATCGTGACCCCGCGGTGCGTCCGCAGCTCGGAGGGGGCGCGGCCGCTGGGCTGCGCGACCCGGTGGCCCGGCCCCCGCCCGAGGCGCTGCTGGTGGCGGCGCACGCCCCCGGCGGAGGCCGGGTGCTCGGCGGTGCTCAGTCCTCCGCGGTGAGGATGTGGATCGAGCAGGCGCCGTTGTCGACGCCGTAGATGCCGCCCCCGGTGGTGTGGGCCAGTGCCACCTCCGCACCCGGAACCTGCAGCGCGCCCGCAGCCCCGGTCAGCTGCCAGTGGCACTCCGCGAGCTGGCTGGCACCGGTGGCACCCACCGGGTGGCCACGGGAGAGGAGCCCACCGCTGGGGCTGACGGCGACCCGCCCGTCGCGGTGGAACTCGCCGCCGGCGACAGCCTTGTGGGCCGTGCCCCGGTCGGCGAGGCCGAGAGCCTCGGCGTGCAGGAGCTCGGCGATGGCGAAGGCGTCGTGCAGCTCGACGAGGTCCAGATCGGCCGGGCCCAGCCCGGCCATCCCGTAGGCCGCCCTGGCGGAGCGCTCGGTGATGTCCGGCCAGGTCATGTCCCGGAACGAGGTGTGGAACCGCCCGGACCGGATCACGCTGGCCCGGATGCGGGTGCGCGGCGTCCCCAGCTCGCGGGCGAACCCGTCGCTGGTGAGCAGGACGGCGGCGGCACCGTCGGTGTTGGGGCAGCAGTGCATGAGCTGCAGCGGATCGGCCACCGGGCGGGACGCGTCGACCTCCGCGGCGGTCACCTCCTTCCGGAAGTGCGCACGAGGGTTCAGCGCGCCGTTGCCGCGGTTCTTCACCGTGACGGCGGTGAGGTCGGCGACGGTCGCGGTGGTCTCGTGCAGGTACCGCTGCGCCCGCATCGCGTACGCCGCGGGCATGACCTGGCCCTGCTCGACCTCGATGTCCGCGCTGGTCAGCGGCAGCGCCCCACTGCCGAACGCGGTCAGGTTCTCCACCCCGGCCACCAGCACGCAGTCGTACACACCGGCGGCGATCGCCTGCCACGCCAGGTGCGCCGCCGCCCCGCTGCTGGCGCAGGCGTTCTCGACGGAGAACACCGGCGGGCCCGAGACGCCGACCCGCTGCAGCACCCGCTGGGCGATGAGCGACCCGCCGTAGACCGCGCCGACGAAACCCGCCTCGACCGCGTCGGGGGACAGCCCGGCCCCGCGCAGCAGCTCCGCCGCGGCCGCGGCGCCGAGCTCGGCGGCGGGGCGGCCGGGCTGCTTGCCGAACGGGACGACCGCGGCCGCGGAGACGTAGACGGGCCTCATCGGTCCCCCTCCGGGGTCGTGACGGGACGGACCCGGTAGGACCACAGCTCGACCCCGCCCACGGTGCCGGTGGGTCCCGCGGTGAGGACCACCGGCGTCCCGGGCGCCAGCGGCGCGGGGTCGGACGGGTCCGTGCTGTCGGTGTGCGCCGTGTCGGTGTGCGCGAGCAGCCGGACGCCGTCGACGTCGACGTAGGTGAGGACGTACGGCGTCGGGAACCCGGGCGCGCCGATCCGGACGACGGTCGAGGCGTAGGCGACGCCCTCCGGCCCGGCCTCGACCGGGTCGAGGGCGTCGTGGGCGCAGGCCGAGCAGACCTCGCGCGGAGGGAACCACCGGCCCGCGCAGCGCGCGCACACGGAGATCGTGAGGACGGGGGTGCCGTCCGGGCGGAGGTCGTCGACGCCGACGAGCCTGCGCTCCGGTCGGCCGGAGGTCTGGGTGGTCACGAACGGCTCCTGGGCAGGTGGAGGTCTCCGGTCCCCGCGTCCGCGGACACGGGGACCGGAGACGGTGGGGGTCATGCGCGGACCGCGGCCACCTGACCCGACAGGGCGGCCTCGCGCAGGACGGGCAGGACGATCTGCTTGAACCGCGCCGGGTTCTCCGACATCGGGAAGTGGCCGATCCCGGTCATCGGCACGAAGTGCGAGCCCCGGACCTCGGCGGCGAGCGCTGCGCAGGCCGCAGGCGGCGCCGCCCAGTCGTACTCGGCGCTGAGGACCCAGACGCCGACCCGGTCGGTGTCGATCTCCCGCGCCGACTCGGTGAGGTCGTGCCCGACCATGTAGTACTCGAGGTCTCCCTTGAACACCGGCGGTGCGCCCTGGCTGTAGACCCAGACGGTCTCCCGGACGAACTCCTCCGGGCTGTCGGGAGCACAGAGGGTGTGCATGAGGGCGGGCTTGGTGTCGTTGCCGATCTCGGGGTGGTAGAGCCAGGGCAGGATCCGCTCCATCCCGTGCGAGTGCAGGGTCGCCTCGATCCCCACCACGGCGCGGTAGCTCCCGGGGTGCCTCAGTGCGAGGTCCGCGGCGAGGTGGCCACCCATCGAGCAGCCCATGTAGACGGGCCGGTCGAGCTCGAGCGCCTCGACGAACGCGACGTGGAACGCCAGGAGGAACTCCTCGGTGAGCGTGTACTCGGTCGTCCACCACCGCTCGGAGGTCGGCGGCAGGGACTTGCCGTGGTAGGGCAGGTCCACCGCGATCAGCCGGAAGTCGGCGGTGACGTCCGGGTCCTCCAGCAGGTGCCGCCACTGCCGGTTGTCGCACCCGGCGGTGTGCTGCAGGACCACCGGGGTCCCGGAGCCCGCCTCCTCGAAGTAGACGCGGTACTCGACGCCCTGCACCGTGAGGTAGACGTAGCGTCCCGCCACGTCGGCGAACCGGCTCATGCCGCGACCTCCTGACGCGCCACGACCTGGGCCAGCACCTCGCGCGTCCGACGGATCGCCGGGTAGTACGCCATGATCGTCTTCATGTTCCCCTCGATCCGGAAGCCGTGGTAGAGCATCGCGGCGTAGTAGTCCTGGAAGAACGGCGGTGGCACGGGGGCCAGCAGGTTCGCCCAGTGCTCGGCGGTCCCCGCGAGCTGGAAGTCCCAGGTGTCGAAGGGGGTGGCGCCCGCGTCGACGGCGGTCACCTCGCCGTCGGCGAGTCTCACGAGCAGGTTCTGCGACTCCGTGACGATCCGGAACTGGGTGTTCCAGTAGCGCGCCTGGAGCCGGAACTCCGGGTCGGCGTTGAGCGCGTCGCGGAGGCGATCTTCGTTGATCTCCATGGTTCCTCTTCGTCGTCGGTCGGCTTCGTGGCGGTCCGGGCGGCGGATGCCGCTCGTCAGTCCAGGGGGCTCGGTTCGTGGGTGCGCGCCGCCGCGATGGAGGAACCCGTGCGGCGGCTCAGCTCCATCGCCTCCTCCCAGGAGGTGTTCACCATCGAGCGGAAGGCGCGCTTGCCCCAGTCCAGGGTGATCGCGTCGAACGACCCGATGCGCTCGGCGATCTCGAACGCCCGGGGCAGGAGCCGGTCGTCGGGGACGACCTCGTTGACGATGCCCATGCGCAGGGCCGTCCCGGCGTCCACCCGCTGCGCGAGGAAGATCAGTTGCGCCGCGTGCTTGGGCAGCACCCGGTTGACCAGGGACGGCCCGGACAGCGCGGCCCACGCACCGAACGCCATCTCCGGGGTGCCGATCGAGGCGGACTCGGCCGCGATCGCCAGCTCGCTGTTGTGGACGAGCGTCGATCCCCCGCCGAGCGCGTAGCCGTTGACGGCGGCGATGAAGACGGCCGGGTGGTTGCGGATCTCCTCGTTGACCTCGGCCCAGTTCCCGATCGATGAGCTGGCGCGGCGGACCGGCTCCGTCGGCGGCAGCTCCTCGGTGAGGTCGATGCCGGAGCAGAAGCTCGTGCCGACGCCGGTGACGACCACGGCCTTCTTCTCGTGCACCGCGGCCAGCGCCGCGCGGAGCCCGTCCTGCGCGGCCCGGTTCATGGCGTTGCGCTTCTCCGGCCGGTTCAGCGTGATCACGGCCCAGTCGCCGCGGTCCTCGACCCGGACGAGCTCGTCGTCGGGGGTTCCGGCGGCCTCCCGCGGCTCCCGCGCGGTGCCGGCGGTCACGAGGCGACCCGGTCGGTGCCGAAGGCGGACCGCTGGTGGGCGAGCCCGTCACGGACGTCGTCGCCGTGCTCGTCGAGCAGGGGCGCGCGCCGGTCCGGCCGCGCCGGGGTGCGGGAGAACTTCAGCGGCTGGCCGGCCACCCCCAGCGTTCCGTCGACGCCCGGATGCTCCGTGCCGGACGGGGACGGGGAACGCGACGTCGTCCAGGCCGATCTCGCGGACCGCCCGGCCGGTGGTGTCCTGGGTCGCCAGACCGATGGCGAGCGAGAGGGTCAGGACGTGATCCCGTGGCGTCCCCAGTGGTGCTCGAAGACCCGCCCCACGACGTGGTCCTCGAACGGGCGACGCCCCTCCACAGGATCGTGCCCGTGCTCGCTCCGGATCCGGCACCTCACGAGGCCCCACGCCGATCGGTCCGGCAGGTAGCCCCTCGCACGACTTCTCACGGAACGCCCCCGCTCGCGCCGACCACGCTCAGGCCACGTCAGAAGAGTCCCTTCTGGCACATCTCGCTGCCTGTGGTCTCTGTCTGACGACCACGCCGCCACCACGCGGCGGAGGGCCTGATCATGATCAGCCGATGAGGACCTCCTTGCCGAGGTACTCCTCGATCAGCCAGATCAGACGGTTGCCATCGATCAGTTGCATCCGGCCGTGATCACGGGCCTGCTGCTCGCATCCGACGGTGAATCGGGATGTCGTGACCAGCACTCCCCAGCCGGCCCTCTTCTCCTCCATCGTCCCGGCCAGCTTGCGGTAGTGGCTGGGCCCGAGCACGTTCTCGGGCTTGCAGCGCTTGGCCTGCACGACGGCGAGGCCGCCGATGAGGTTGCTGCGATTCACGATCACCGCGTCAACTCCGTCGTCGTTGCTCTGCGTCGTGGTCCACCCCTCCGCGCCCTGGGCCTCGAACAGTTGCCGCACGAGATGCTCGAAGTTCGTCGGACTCATGTCCAACAGGTTCGGCCGGGAGTCGAGGGTCGCCACGGCGTCCAGTCCTTCCACGAAGGCGTACTCGGTGAGGTCGAAGACCAGGACCGGTTCGATCGGCTCCAGGGCGTACGGGTGGTGAGAGACGATCGCCTTGAGCCGGTGGAGGCACTGCACCGCATCGACGTTCCGCAACGCGTCCTCACGCGGGAAGTCCTCACGCGCCACGTCGACGCTCACCAGGCAGGGGTACTCCCACTCCCCCGTCGCCGGGTCGATAGCGTGGACATGTGCGTTCACACCCACCCGCACCAGCGCCTTGTCCGAGCCGAGGACGTGTCGCAGTGCCAGGACCACGACCTGGGCGACCACGCTGCGATACACCTCGGCGACCTCCCGTCGGGCTCGCGCAGCCACCCGCTCCGAGTCCGACCGCTCGACGTAGGTTCGCGACTTCACCGTGGGCACCACGTCCCGCGACCGAAGCGTCAGCTGCACCAACGCCTGTACCGCGCTGGGACTGAACACGACGTCGACCTCGTGGGGGAAACCCTCCGGCAGCAGCAGTCCGAGGAGGACGTGCCGCAGGAACGATCCGACCGCGGCCTTGTCCCGGGCCGGCAGCCCGTCGCGCATGCGATCCACCTCGGCGTTGTGCCGAGCGGCCTCGTCGAGCGCGGGTCGGGTCCGCTCATCGTGCTCCCGCTGCAGCCGCCCGACCTTCTCCAGGCGGTCGCTCTCCCGAGGACCGCACCCGCGCCGCGATCGACGCCGTCCTCCGCCCACCGCCTCAGCGGACCACCCCCGACCGGCGACCACGCCACGGACCACCGCTGGACGACACCGAAGCCACGGTGGCTCGGCCCTCGGGTGACCCCGTACCGACGCTACCCACATCGCGATAGCCCGCGGGCGCCGACGCAGGAGGCCGAGCAGTCGGCGGGCTCGCGATCGCGCTGGGACGGGCCGCACGACGGCGCGGCCGCGGTCCTCGAACTGTCCCGTCCGATCCCGCTCGACGGATCATGCGCCGGATCGTCCACAGTGGATGGGAGTCCGGCGAGATCGATCTTGCTCGACCAAGATCTTCTATTCTTGAGCCATGTGTGTGCCATGCGAGCGATCATGAACCGCGTTTCCGCAGTTCAGATCGATGGAGTGGGACGAGCTGGCCTGTAAGCCGGATCCTGTGAGCGGAGCGCCTTGCGGCGCACCGCCCGGCGACCATCCATCTAGGCCTGCCGTCGCCGGCAGGCTCGTGCGACCTACCCGCAGACTCGGACGGGCCGCCCTCGAACGCCTGCGCAGGCCCCGCCGGAGCGGGGCCCTCTTGGTCTTGCTCCGGGTGGGGTTTACCGAGCCACCCCGGTCACCCGGGGTGCTGGTGGTCTCTTACACCACCGTTTCACCCTTACCCCCGGGTTGCCCCGGAGGCGGTCTGTTCTCTGTGGCACTGTCCCGCGGGTCACCCCGGGTTGCCGTTGACAACCACCCTGCCCTGCGGAGTCCGGACTTTCCTCGGCGACGGTCCGGAGACCGTCGACGCGGCCGCCCGGCCAGCTCGTCCGCGCGCCCAGTGTAGGGACCACCTCACCCGAGGCGGGGGTCGGGGATGTTTGCCCGTCGACCGGCCTGGTCACCCGGCCGTGTGACATCTTCCCGGGACGCCGCCGCCGGACTGCTGTTCCGGCCCGGCGCCGTCGTGGAGGACGAGCCGGTCCCGGCCCCCGCGCCACCTCCGCCGGCGCGCAGCCGGGTCGGCACCGTGGTGTGCCTGGTGCTCGGTCTGCTCGCCGTCCTGCGCGTGGTGGTCGCGGCCGTGCGGCTGCCGCCGCTGCCGGCCGAGTCCCGCATCGTCGACGGCGCCTTCGCGACGATCGCCGGGCTGCCGGTCCCGGCCGACGGGCCGGGTGAGGTCGCGGCCCGGCTGCAGCTCACCGCCCACGCCGCCCTGACCGGGGCGTTCGGCCGCTACCCCGACGTGCTCGGCGGCGCCCGCGAGCTCGCGGTGGTCGCGTTCGTGGTGCTCCTCGTCGCGGTCGCCGTGGTCGCCGGGGCCGCGGCCCGCCCCGGGGCCTTCGCGGCGCTCCTGGCGCTGTTCGTCCTCGCCGAGCCCGCGGTCGTCGCCGTGGCGACCCTCGGTCCGGGCCTGCTCGGCGCGACGTGGCTCGCGGTGGGGGCGGCCCTGCTGGTGCAGCGGGCGACGCCGGTGCGCGTCGCGGGGGCCGTCGCCGTCGTCGCCGGGGTCCTGACCGCTCCCCCGCTGATCGTCGCCGTCGTGCTCGCTCTCGCCGTCGTCGCGGCCCGGGACCTGCCGACAGCGGCGCTGGCCGTCGCGTCCGTCGCGGCCGTGCTGGGCGGCACGCTGCTGCTCGTCGGGCCCGCGACGGAGGGACGGGTCCACGTCCCGCTGCTCGTCGCCGCGGCCGCGCTCGCCGTCGTCGGGATCGTCCGGGGTCGACGACGGGCCGCCGCGGCACTGGTGGGAGTGGGGCTGCTCGTCGTCGCGCTGCCCGGGGACGTCGCGCTGCCGCTGCTCGTGGCGACGCTGCTGGTGGTCGGCACGCAGGTCGTCGACGACCTCCGCGTGCCCGGCGGCGTGGTGCCGCTGGCCGCGGCCGCCGGGACCGGGCTGGCCGCGGTGGTGCTCCCCGCCGCGTGGAGCGGTCCGGGCCCGGACCGGCCGCACCGCGCGCTGGCGACGTGGATCGGCACGGCGACCGAGCCGGGCGCGGTGCTCACCGTGCCGCCGGGGGTGTGGTCGGACCTGGTCCGCGACGGGGTGCCGGCCCGGCGGCTCGGACCGGCCGGGACGCTGGTCGTGGTCGAGGGGACCTCGACGGCGCAGGACCGGCTCGCGCGGTTCAGCAACGGGTCGACGCAGCTGACCGTCTCCCCCGCGACGCCGGTCACGGCGGTGCCCGAGGGAGCGGCCCGGGCGAGGGCGGGCGCCCAGCTCGACGCCAACCCCCGCTTCGACGCCCCGGACGACGTCCGCGCCGTGATCCGCACGGGCGGCGTGGACGCCCGCGCCCTCCTGGTGCTGGGCGGGTTGGCCGGGCGCACCGACGTCACCGTCACGGCCCTGCCCGTCGTCGCGGGCGAGGACCCGGCCCGCCCGCGCCACCAGGTCGTCCTCGGCGGCGCCGACCCGGCTGCCGTCGACGTGCTGCGTGCCCAGCAGGCCCCGTTCGCGCCCCTGATCACCGGGACGCCCGACGCACTCGTCCTCACCTGGACCCTCCCGGCACCGTCCGCGGTGTTCGGCCGATGAACCGCCACCCCACGAGGGAGACCCCGCCATGACCGCTCGACCGCACCGCCTGCTGGCCGCCGGGCTCGTCGCCCTGCTGGTCGCCGCTCTCTCGGCCCTGGCGGTCCAGCCGGCCGCCGCGGCCACCGGCACGTACCTGCGCCTGGCCCACCTGTCCCCCGACACCCCACCGGTCGACGTCGTCGTCACCTCCTTCAGCGGCGCGACGTCCGAGCTCGACGGCGTGGCCTACGGCGACGTGTCGTCCTACAAGCGGATCGAGCCGGGCGCCTACACCGTGCAGATGCGCCCGGCGGGCGAACCGGACGCCGTGCCGATCGTCACGGGCACGCTGGAGGCGGAGCCCGGCCGCGCCTACACCGCCGCCGGGCTCGGACCCAACGCGCAGCTCGCCGTGAACGTCCTCGTCGACGACCTGACCCCGCCGCCCGCCGGACAGGCCCGGGTGCGGGTGGTGCAGGGGGCGGCGGAGGCGGGTGACGTCGCGATCCGCTGGAACGGCACCCCCGTGCTGGAGGCGGCGTTCGGCAGCGCCACCGAGTACGTCACGGTGCCGGCCGGACCGGGGTCGTTCGACGTGCAGCGGGCCACCGGCGACCCGGCCGCGGTCGACGTCGAGCTCGCGGCGGGCGGCGTCTACAGCGTGATCGTCGTGCAGCAGGACGGGGAGCTCACCGGACAGCTCCGGACCGACGCCCTCGGACCGGACGTGGCTCCGGCCGGCGGGATCGACACCGGTCTCGGCGGCACCGCCGCGCCCGGCGTGACCCCGGCCGTCGCCGTGGCGCTCCTGGCCGGTGCGGCCGCCGCCGGGGTCGCGGTGTCGCGCCGGCGGGCGCGCCTGCGGTGACGCGGCTCCTGGCGGCGCTGGCGCTGGTGCTCACGCTGGCCGCGTGCGGGTCCCCGCCCCCGCCACCCGCGGTTCCGGCGGCGGCCCCGACCCCCGTGACGACCGGGCCCCCCACGACGACCGGGACCCCCGCGACGACCGGGGACCCGGCCCCCGAGCGCCTGCGCATCCCCGCCATCGGCGTCGACTCCTCCTTCGTCGACCTCGGCCTCGACCCCGACGGTGCGCTCGCCGCCCCGGAGTCGACCGACGTGGTCGGGTGGTTCGCCGCCGGGCCCGCTCCCGGCGCCGACGGCCCGGCTCTCGTGGCGGGCCACGTCGACTCCCGGGCCGGGCCCGGCGTGTTCTTCCGCCTGGGCGAGCTCGCGGCGGGCGACCGGATCGAGGTGCTGCGCACCGACGGCAGCACCGCGGCGTTCACCGTGACCTCCCGGACCGACACCCCGAAGGCCACGTTCCCGACCGAGCAGGTCTACGGCCCCACCCCGGGCCCGGAGCTGCGCCTGGTCACCTGCGGCGGCTCGTTCGACCGGGCGGTGGGCCACTACCGCGACAACGTGGTCGTCGAGGCGGTCGCCGCCGACGCCGCGGAGTGGACGGTCGGCTGATCAGGCCCGCGCCCGTCCGGGTCCGGGCGTCCCGCACCGCCAGCACGCGTCCCCCTGATCCGGTGACGGCATCGCCCCGCACTCCGGGCAGAGCCGGTCGAGCCAGCAGACGGGATCGCCGCCGTCGCCGGTGTGCTCGTCGTCGGCGTCCATCAGAAGTGCCGCGGCAGCTCGCGCAGGGAACCGACGGTGAGCACCGCCGGGTCGTCGACCTCGGCCTCCTCGTGCGCCCAGGTGTGCGGGTGCGGGACGAACACGGCGTTCAGGCCGGCGGCCCGGGCGGGGAGGATGTCCGAGCGCGGCGAGTTGCCGATCATCCACGTCGCCGACGGGTCGAGGGCGAGGTCCCCGGCCAGCGCGCGGTAGGTGGTGACGTCCTTGCGCGCCACCACGTGCACGCTGCGGAAGTGCCCGGCCAGGCCGGAGATCTCGACCTTGCGCTGCTGCTCGACGGGGTCGCCCTTGGTCATCAGCCGCAGCTCGTGGCGGGTGCCGAGCTCGGCGAGCACGTCCTCGACGCCGGGCAGCAGCTCCACCTCGTGGTGGCGCAGCGCGGCCGCGAGCGCGGCGATCTCGGCGCGCTCGGCGTCGGTGACGGGTCGGCCGCGCAGCCGGGTGACGCAGTCGTGCAGCGAGCGCAGGAACACCGCGCTGCCGTAGCCGTGGGCGGCGATGTTGGCGGTCTCGATCTCCTCGCGCACGGCGCGGGCGTGCGCGGCGTCCGGGTGGGCGAGCCAGGCGAAGAAGTCCTCGCTCACCCGCTCGAACAGGACGTTGTTCTCCCAGAGCGTGTCGTCGGCGTCGAAGAGCAGGGTCAGGGCCACCGGGCGACGCTAGCGCGGGGCGCATACGGTCGCACCCGTGATCGACGTGTCGTCGCCGGGTGCGCTGGTGTTCCTGCTCGTGGCCGGGCTGCTGGCCGGGAGCGTCAACGCGGTGGCGGGCGGGGGGTCCCTGCTGGTCTTCCCCGCGCTGCTCGCCGTCGGGTTCCCGCCGCTGGCCGCCAACGTCACCAACTCGGTGGCGCAGTGGCCCGGCTACCTGGGGATCGTCGCGGGCGCCCGAAGGGAGCTGCGCGGGCAGGGCCGGCGGATCCTGCTCACCTCAGCGGTGGCCGCGGTCGGCGCGGCGATCGGCTGCGTCCTGCTGCTCGTGCTGCCCGGCGAGGTGTTCGACACGGTCGTGCCGGTGCTGGTCCTGCTGGCCAGCGTGGTGATGGCGCTCGGCCCGTGGATCAAGAAGCGCATCGGCACCCCGGACGCCGGGGCGCCGGACCGCAATCCCGCGCTGCTGACGTCGGTCTTCCTCGCGTCGGTCTACGGCGGCTACTTCGGCGGCGCGCTCGGCGTCATCCTCGTCGCCACGCTCTCGCTGTGCGTCGGGGACGAGCTGCGCCGCGTCAACGCCCTCAAGGGCCTGCTGTCGCTGGTCATCGCCACCGTCACCGTCGCGGTGTTCGCGTTCGGCGCCCCCGTCGACTGGCTCGCCGTCGCCCTGCTCGCCCCCACCACCCTGATCGGCGGGTACCTCGGCGCGAAGCTGGCCCGCCGGCTGCCGGAGAACGTGCTGCGCTGGGCCGTGGTGGTGCTCGGCGTCGGGGTCGCGGTCTACCTGTTCCTCACGTGAGCCGCAGGCCCACCCACAGCGCGAGGACCGCCGCGACCAGCCCCAGCGGGACCGTGAGCAGGCCGAGCCCCGTGAACTCCCGCACCGACGGCGCCGCCTCCGTCCCGGACAGCACGCGCCGCCACAGCAGCGTGGCCAGCGACCCGACGTAGGTCAGGTTCGGCCCGACGTTGACGCCGATCAGCACCGCGAGCACCAGGCCGGGGGCCGGGGCGTCGCCGAGGACGGCGAGGAGCACGAGCGTGGCCGGGATGTTGTTGACGACGTTGGCGAGCACCGCGGCCAGCACGGCGAGCCCGAGCAGGCCGGGCAGCGTCACCGCCGACGGCACGACGGCCGCCAGGGCCGCTCCCAGCCCGTTCTCCGTCACCGCCCCGACGACGACCCCCAGCGCCAGGACGAACAGGCAGAACAGCGGGTCGGCCGCGCGCAGCAGCGCCACCGGGCGGGCCCGCCGCGCGAGCAGGACCCGGACCCCGAGCACGACGGCGCCGGCCGCGGCCACCCACACCGGCTCGATCCCGAACAGCGACGACACCCCGAACCCGACGAGCGTCGCGGCGAGCACCGCCAGCGCGAACCCCGGCGTCGCGACGTCCGGGGCGGGCGCCGGGGCCGCCGGGGCCGCGCGCAGGTCGCCGCGGAACCACCACCGGAACGCGGCGTACTCCACGGCGATCACCACCAGCCACGGCACCGCCATCAGCGCGGCGAACCCGAGGAAGGTCAGCCCGGACGCGGCGAACGCGAGCAGGTTCGTCAGGTTCGACACCGGCAGCACCAGCGACGCGGAGTTCGCGAGGTGCGTGCAGGCGTAGACGTGCGGGCGGGCGCGGACGGCGAGCAGCCGGGCGGTCGCGAGCACGACCGGCGTCAGCAGGACGACGGTCGCGTCCAGGCTCAGGACCGCGGTGGTGGCCGAGGCGGCGACGAACGTCAGCCCGAGCAGCCGCTGCGGGCTCCCCCGGCCGGCCGCGGCCATCCGCGCACCGAGCCAGGAGAAGACGCTCTCGACCTCGGCCAGGTACCCGAGCAGCAGGATCGCGGCCAGGAAGGCGATCGTCGGGCCGAGCTCGACGATCTCCTCCAGCGCCGCGGCCGGCGTCGTCAGCCCGAGCAGCAGCACCAGCCCGGCGGCCGGGACCGCGACCAGCGCCTCGGGCAGCCCGCGCGGTTTCGCGACCGCGAACGCCAGCACCACCCCGAGCAGGACGACGGCGGCGACGCCGCCGGTCACCGCCGGTCAGGCAACGGCGTCGTCCCGGTCCTCGCCCTCCTCGTGGACCTCCAGCAGGTGGAAGTCCTCCAGGTCGAGCACGAACCCGCGGATCGGCGTACCGGGCAGCAGGAACGGGTCGCGCCGCAGCAGCGCCATGTCCCGCCGCACGCTGACCACCGGGTCCCGGAACGCGTGCGTGCGCCACGGCGGCCGCATCCCCGTCTCCTCGGCGAGCTCCTCGGCGAAGTCGTCGTCGGCGAACGTGGTGAGACCGCAGCCCGCGTGCTGCACGAGCAGGATCTCGCGGGTCTGCAGCTTGCGCTGGCTGATCGTCAGCGAGCGGATGACGTCGTCGGTGACGACGCCGCCCGCGTTCCGCAGGACGTGCACCTCGCCGAGGTTCATGCCGAACAGGGCGAAGACGTCGATGCGGGAGTCCATGCAGGTCAGCAGCGCGGTGTGCAGCGCGGGCGGCACCGGCAGACCCTCCGCGTTCGACGCGGCCAGGCTGCCGCCGCCCGCCTCGTAGCGCGCCAGCAGCTCCTCGATCGCCATGGTCGGTACCCCTTTCGCTCCGCGGTTCACGAGACGATAGGCCGAGGGGGACGCCGCGGTCTCCCCGGCGTGCCGTGCACCACCCCGACGATCATCCCGCCGGGTGGTGGCTCGTGTCGTTGACCAGCCGCACGCTGGTGCCGCCGTCGGGGTAGTAGGCGACCTCGGACAGCCCCGCGAGGTCCAGGTGCATCCGGTAGAGGATCTCCGGGCCGGCCCCCAGCGCGTCGCGCAGCAGCATCTTGATCGGGGTGACGTGGCTGACGACGACGACCGTGGTGCCCGCGTACGCCGCGAGGATCGCGTCGCGCTCGGCCGCGATGCGCGCCGCGACCTCCGCGAAGCTCTCCCCGCCGGGCGGGGACACGTCCTGGTTGCCCAGCCACAGCGCGTGCAGCTCGGGGTCGCGCAGCTTGGCCTCGCCGAACGTGAGGCCCTCCCAGGCGCCGAAGTCGGTCTCGATCAGGCCCTCGCGCACCTCCAGGGGCGCGTTCGTCGCCTCGGCGACGGTGGCGGCCGTCTGGCGGGCCCGGCGCAGCGGCGAGCTGACGATCACCCCGATCTCGTGCGCGATGCGGCCCAGCCGGACCGCCGCGCCCGCGGCCTGGGCGTGCCCGAGCGCGGTGAGCTCGGGGTCGCCGTGGCCGGAGTAGCGCCGGTCGACCGACAGCTCGGTCTGCCCGTGGCGCAGCAGCAGCAGCCGGGTCGGGTCGCCCTTCTGCCCGGTCCAGGAGCCCGACGCCGTCACAGGCCGGACTCCGGGGTGCGCACCAGGATCACGCCGCACTCCTCGCAGTGCACGATCTCGTCGGGTGCGGCGGCCTTGAGCGCGGAGATCGCGGTGCGGTCGAGGTCGAGCCGGCAGGCCTGGCAGCGGCGGGCCAGCAGCAGCGCCGCCCCGGTGCCCTGCTGGGCGCGGCGGCGCTCGTAGGCGGCGAGGAGGTCCTCGGGCAGGGTGGCGACGACCTCGTCGCGGGCCCGTCGGCGGCCGGTCTCGCCCGCGTCGATGTCGGCGAGGGCGGTGTCGCGGCGCTCGGTGATCGTCGCGATCTCCTTCTCCGCGGCGTCCAGCGCGGCGCGCGCGTGCCCGAGGTGGGCCTCCAGCGCCTCGCGCTGCTCCATGATCTCCAGCTGCTCGTCCTCGAGCACCGACTGGCGCCGGGCGAGGGTCTCCAGCTCGTGCTGCAGCTCGGAGGCCTGCTTGGCGCCGATCCCGGCACCGGCGAGGAGCTCGTTGTCGCGGGCGGTGCGCGAGCGGACGCCGTCGACGTCGCGCTCGATGCGGCGGATGTCGCGGTCGAGGTCGCTCGCGTTGGTCTCGGCCTCCACGACCGCGTCCTTCGCCGTGCGCACCGCGGCCTCGGCGGCCGTCAGCTCGGCGTGCTCGGGCAGCGACGTGCGGCGGTGCTGGAGGCGGTTGAGCTCGGTGTCGACGCCGGCGAGGTCGAGCAACCGCCGCTGGACGGCGGGTTCGGCTTTCATGGGGAGGTCCTTCCAGAGGCGACGGTCCACGGATCGGTGCGCCGGTCCGAGACGTGGACCTCGACGCTACCGCCCGTGGCCGCGCGCACCACGGCCGCGGCCTGCGCGCACCACGGCCACTCCGACGCCCAGTGCGCCACGTCGACGAGCGCCGGGGTCGGCCCCGCGGGACCGGTGCCCGCGAGCAGGTGCTCGGAGGCCGGGTGGTGGCGCAGGTCGGCGGTGACGTAGGCGTCGACGCCCGCCCCGACGGCCGCCCCGAGCGCCGAGTCGCCGGCCCCGCCGCACACCGCGACGCGCTCGATCACCCGGTCCGGGTCGCCCGCGGCGCGCACGCCCCACGCGGTCGGCGGCAGGGCGTCGGCGACCCGCTGCGTGAACGCGCGCAGCGGTTCCGGCTCCGCCAGGCGGCCGACCCGGCCCAGCCCGAGCGCGGACGGGATCTCGGCGAGCTCCAGCAGGTCGAACGCCGGCTCCTCGTAGGGGTGGGCGGCCCGCAGCGCCGCGACGACCGCGGCCCGCCTCCCCCGGGGCAGCACCATCTCCAGGCGGGTCTCCGCGACCCGCTCCAGCCGCCCGACCTGTCCGATCGCGGGCTGGGCCCCGTCGAGCGGCTTGAACTGGCCGGTGCCCGCCGAGGCGAACGAGCAGTGGCTGTAGTCGCCGATGTTGCCCGCGCCCGCGGCCGACAGCGCGTCGTGCACCGCGGTGATGGCCGGGCCGACCGGGATGAACGTGACGATCTTGTCGAGCGGCGGCAGCGGGGCCCCGACCAGCGGCCCCTCGACGGTCAGGCCGAGTGCGGCGGCGAGGGCGTCGGAGACACCGGGGTCGGCGGAGTCGGCGTTGGTGTGCGCGGTGAACAGCGCGGTGCCGCCGCGGACCAGCCGGTGCACCAGCGCGCCCTTGGGGGTGTCGGCCCCCACCCCGTGCACTCCCTTGAGCAGCAGCGGATGGTGGGTGACGAGGAGCTGCGCGCCGATCTCCGCGGCCTCGGCGACCGTCTCGGGCACCGGGTCGACCGCGAACAGCACCCGGGTGACGGGTTCGGACGGGTCGCCGCAGACCAGGCCCACGGCGTCCCAGTCGGCGGCGAGGCGGGGCGGGTAGGCGGCCTCCAGGGCGGCGACGACGTCGGCGACGGTGGTCACGGCGTCCGTGCCGGTCACCGGGCCCCTCCCGATGGCAGCATGGCCACCTCCACGCCGTCTGGTTGCGTGAAGGTGGCCATGCTGCGGTCCAGGGGCGCCGCCAGTGCCGCCGCCAGTGCCGCCGCCAGCTCCGCCACCGCCGCGGCCGGACGGACCGCGACCCGGAGGTGGTCGGGACCCAGGCCCGGGAACGTGTCGCCGCGGCGCACCGCGATCCCCGCCTCCCGCAGCTCGGCCCGGACCCGCTCGCCGTGCCCGTCGGGCAGGCGCAGCAGCAGGTAGGGGGCGCGGCCGGGCAGCACGGTGACGCCGTCGACGGCCGACAGCGCGGCGGCCTGCTCCGCGCGCAGCAGCGCGAGCGTGGCCGCGGCCTCCTGCGCCTGCGCGACGGCGGCGGGCTCGCAGCAGGCGATCACGGCCTCCAGCGCGGGCGTCGACACCGGCCACGGCGGGCGGGTCCGCGCCAGCCGGGCCAGCAGCTCGGGCGAGCCGAGGGCATACCCGGCCCGCAGGCCCGCGAGCGCCCAGGTCTTGGTGAGGCTGCGGAACACCAGCGGCCCCGGCTCCCCGGCCAGCGACTCGGTCTCCCCGGGCACGGCGTCGGCGAACGCCTCGTCCACCAGCACGACGCGTCCGGGCGCGGCGAGCGCGCGCACGTCGTCGGCGGGGTGCAGGACACCGGTCGGGTTCGTCGGGTTGCCGACGACGACCAGGTCGGCCCCGGCCGGCACGGCGGCGGGGTGCAGGCGGTGGCCGTCGGCGGCGTCGGTGAGCACGCGGGAGACCGGCACGCCGGCGGCGCGCAGCGCGGCCTCGGGCTCGGTGAAACCGGGGTGCAGCACGGCCGCGAGCCGCGGGCGCAGCGTCGGGAGCAGCGCGAAGCCCTCTGCACTGCCCGCGAGGACCAGCACCTCGTCCGGCCGCCTGCCGTGGCGGGCGGCGACGGCCTCGCGGGCCGCTCGGTCGTGCGCGGCGCTCGGGTAGCGGCCCAGGTCGTCGAGCACGGCGGCGATGCGGTCGCGCAGCCAGCGCGGCGGCCCGGTGCCCTGCACGTTCACCGCGAAGTCCAGCAGCCCCGGCTCGGCGTCGACGTCGCCGTGGTGACGCAGCCCATCATGCTGCGGGGCGTGATCCATGTCCCGCACCCTACGGTGGAGCGGTGCATGTGGTTTTCGTCTGGTCGAGCCCCACATGACGGCACCGCGGAGTAAACTTGAAGTCACAGCAGCTGCGGATGACACAGGGTAAAAGCAAGACTCGCTTCACCGATCCGGACCACCAGCCTCAGGGCTTCGTCTCGATCACCTGCACCGAGCACGGCAGGTTCATCGCCTGGTGCTCTCCTCCCCCGCCCTCGTGCCGGGTGGCCTGTTCGCCCGCGTGCGCGGAGGACAAGGCGTGACCCGCGTGGCGATCTACCTCCGGATCAGCGACGACCGCCGAGGGCTGGAAGAAGGAGTCGACCGCCAGCGCGAGGACTGCCTCCGCCGGGCGAGCATCGAGGGCTGGGACACCGCCCACGTCTACTCGGACAACGACGTGGGCGCGAGCACCCACTCCAAGAAGCCGCGCCCCGGGTACGCCAGCATGCTCGCCGCAGCACGGCGCGGGGAGTTCTCGGTGATCCTCGCCTACAGCAACAGTCGCTTGACTCGACGGACCCGAGAGCTCGACGACCTGATCGACCTCTACAAGGACACGGGCGTTCGCATCTGCACCATCGTCTCCGGCGACGACGACCTCGACACCGCCGACGGCCGCATGGTCGCCCACATCAAGGCCAGCGTCGATGCGGCGGAGGCCGAGCGGACGGCCGAGCGCGTGACCCGAGCAGCGCGGCAGCGGGCCGAGCGAGGAGGCAACCACGGCGGGTACCGGCCCTTCGGGTGGAACCTCGACGGCACTCCCCGGGAGCCCGAGTTCTCGGCCCTCCGCGACGGCATCCTCGCCGTCACCCGTGGAGCCAGCATCCGTTCGGTGGCGAAGGCGTGGGACGCGGCCGGGTTGCCGCCGACGGGCACGGCCAAGCTGTGGACGCCGAGCATCACCTCGACCCGGAACGCGCTGACGAGGTGGCGGAACGCAGGTATCCGGGTCCATCGCGGACAACCGTTGTTCGACGCACCCCAGCTCTGCGAGCCGGCCGTCACCCGCGACGAGCTGGAGGAGTTGCTGCACCACCTCGACGACCGCCGACGTCGCACGAACGGTGGCCGGGTGGCGCAGTCCGCCCTGCTGGGGAGCCTCGCCGACTGCGGCCACTGCGGCGCACCGCTCCGGGCGTCGACGCACGAGATCAGTCAGTTCAACCCGAACCGGGTAGGCACCTACCGCTGCTCCCCTCGCGGGTGCGTCACCATCCGCCGGGCCTCGCTCGACGAGGCGGTGATCGAGGTGGTCCTCGCCGAGCTGCTGTCCGCTGACCTGACCGTGCTCGCCGACTCAGCCGAGGACCGGGCGCGGCTGGTGTGGCTCCGGGCGCAGCTCGCGGAGCTGGCTGCTCGGGAGGCCGGGATGGCGGCCGACTACGGCGCGGGCGAGATGAGCCGGGCGGCGTGGAAGGCGGCCGACGCCGCGTTGCAGGTGAAGAAGACCGAGGCCGAGTTGTCGCTGCGGGAGATCAGCGACCGGTTCGCGCCAGCGGAGTTCGCCTCCCGGGAGCGCGAGCTGCTGGAGCTGTCAGACGTGGAGCGTGACCGGGAGGCGAAGGACGTGCTGGAGCGCTTCGACGACCTGGAGCTGCATCGACGCCGGGAGATCATCCGAGGGCTGGTCACCATCACGGTCAACCCCGGCCGGGTCGACGACAGGATCGTGATCTTCGCCCGGGCGTCCAAGACCCACATCACGCTTGGGTGGAACCCCGAGGTCCGATTCGTGGACGCCGCGCCGTGATGGACACACCGGGGTTGGAGGAGGCCCGGGCTCTCCGTGAGTGGGCGTACGAGGCATTCGGACACGATCACTGGATCACCCGTCAGGCAAACCTGACCGTGATCGCGGAGACCTACATCGGCTACGTGACCTCACTGCCACCCCGACCCGCCATGTCGGAGGACCAGAACGCCCGGGTGGACGCGCTGCTCGCCAAGCACACGTGGCCACCCGGGCTCCTTCAGCCTCCGTGGGACTGAGGCCCGGGCTCACGGCGCGATCTCCCGGGTAGGACACCTGGGACCGCAAACTCAAACCGAAACTGGGCGACGATCACGTGGATGACAACGACCTGATTGAGATGTTCGACAACGTACTCGACCACCTGTGGCTTCGCGTGCAACACGAAGTCCGGGCACACCTGAAGAACCTCATCTCCATCGAGATCGGGTTCAGCCACCTCGACCCGGCCGAGATCGACAAGCTCGCCCACCGCCTACTCGGCTAGCCGGACCGGCCGACCGTCGCCCGGGTCTCCGCAGCTCAGAGACCGAATCCGAATGATCACGGTAACCTGATACCTGTCAGGTACCAGATTCTTCGGGAGACCCGGATGGCTCGACTGCGCACCTCATCGCCGGAATCCCGGGCGGCGCAGGCCGCGATGGCGACAGCCGACCGCGAGGCGGAGCGGGCCCGGGTAATCGCGGAGGACTACAAGGCCCGGTTCCTCGACGGGACGGCGACACGGGAGCAGGCAGCAGCGGCCGGTGCCCGGGCGGGGAAGCTGGCGCGGAGCGCCGACTCCTTGCGCCGGGCCTGGCTCGCCGAGCGCTTCATCGCCCGGGTGGCCGACGCCGTCTCCGATCGACCCGAGCTGACACCCGAGCAGCTCACCCGAATCGAAGTCATTCTTCAAACTCACGGTTTCGGCCGTTAGCGTTAGCAACGACCGGCGCTCCGGACCGCACCACCGTCTTTCCCGGACCCGGGCACCCGTTCGCCGAAACACCAATCAGAAACACCAGTCAGGCAAGCAAAGTAAAGGTCACGGTTTCGTTTCAGCATTCCGGTACCCGAGTGCCAGGCCTTGAAGATCAAGGAAAAACCCTTTATGGTGGTCATGGCACGAACCATGTTCTTAGAACACCAGGTTTCCGTTCACACAAACACCAAGAGCTGTTACCGCGCGAGGGCGGGTAGGACTTCTCCGTACCGCAGCGACTCCGGGAGGACCACGATGCCCACCTCCGACGGCGACCTGACACAGCGCCAGCAGCAGGTTCTGCAGCACGTGACTGACGGTCTCGTCGACGACATCTACTTCGAGTTCGCCCAGGCCAGGGCGCGCGAGGAGTTCCTCGACCACCTAGTCGAGCGGCTCGACCCCGCCGAGGTGGACCGGGCGATCGAGATGATCTTCCAGGCTGCCTGAGCATCTCCCCCGACTCGGCCGCACACGCCGCTCTCCTGATCCCGGAGGGCGGCGTTCTGCGTGTCCGGGTGCCTTTACCCGAGGGCCGTCGTTCCGGACACACGGGCCCGCTCAGCCGGACACCATTCTGTTATCGGCGGAATCGCCGCGCAGAGGTAACGTGGAATCGCGTCGTAGGGACGTGGGACAAACCGAATCCCGGGTGAAACCACCGGAGTAGCTACCGGCAGGACACCCGGGAAGGTCCCACCAGCTAGGACGTCCACGCGGTTTCGTCCCTTTCCCCTACGAGCATCAGGATCACCTGTGTCTGATCTGCTGGATTTTGTTGGTTTGCCCGATAAGCCGTTCAATCGTTTCTGCAAGCGCTGCAGCCGGGCGCTCCGGGTCGACGTGGGTGTGTCCGTCGACGGGATGCCGAGCGCGTGGGCGCACTGCTCCGGGTGCGGCACCGACTACTGCGCGGTCGACCCGCGACATGTCCTCAAGGGCCGCGAGTGGTCGTGGTTCGACGGCGAGACCGAGGGCGGCGGCGTCCGGGTGCCCTGCTGCAACGAGGGCCTGTGCGGGCGGCTGCTGGGCGAGTACGAGCGCTTCCTCGTCGTGTTCTCCACCGGCGTGCACGGCGCCGAGGCGGGCGAGGCCGAGAAGGTGCTGCGTGCCCGGGCGTCGGGCGACGAGCGCAACTGGGCCACCCAGCAGGCGCGCTTCCTGCTCAAGGTCTGGGCCTGGTTCCACCACGAGCGGAAGGCCCAGCGGGACGCTGCGGCAGCTACCGCAGAGGCGGAGCGGGTTGCCGCGCGGCCGTTGTTGACGGCGGAGGAGATTCTCGAGTTGGCGAAGGCCGTCGATCTCCGCAACGCGAAGGTCAAGGCCTCGGCACCGGCGGACGCCGACTTCCTGAAGTTGCTCGCCGAGCTGGACACCGGCTCAAGCGTCAGGACGTTGCGGCGAGCGTGACCTGATGGCCGGGCCCGCCTGAGCCATCGACGCCGTGCGCGACGGGCTGCTCGACGGCGCCCAGCTCGGCCGCGAGGATGCCCGGGTGCCGATGGAACAGCGGGTTCAGCTCATGATCATCGACGACAGCACCGACGACCGCGTGCTGTTCGAGGGCTACGTGCCGGTGATGCCCCGGATCGGAGAGCAGATCGACCCAGGTCTGCTGACCGACAAGAAGACCGGCCTGCCCGTCGGGTACGACGGCACCTGGACGGTGGAGGGAGTGTGGTGGCACGGCTTGGTGATTCCGAGGGCGACGATCTACGTCAAGAAGACGTAGCTCCTCGTCGCGCGGCGGTGCGCTCCCCGGCCGGGTCGAGGATGTTGCGCAGCTCGGCGAGGACGTCGTCGGGGATCTCGTCCCCGGGCTGGCCGATCATCTGCTCGACGAGCACCACCAGGTCTTCGGGGTCCACGCCGAGCGAGTCACCGATCCTCGTCAGCTCCGGGTGCATCGTCCGACCGTATGCCCCTGTCAGTTTCCGAGGAAGACTCGATCGCCGGCTCGGCCTCGCTACCCGCCGCCGCCAGGATCGCCGTCATCAGCGCCGCTACCTCCCGGGCTAGCTCGGGGCTGATCCTGCGTCGACGGCGCGGCACGCTCCAACACGTTGCCCGCACGGCCCCTCACCGCGCTAGCGATGGTCGGGTTGTCCGGGCCCATCGCCTTGAGGATCGCGACCGCGTCCTTCGCTCCACCTCGCCGGTAGACCAGCCAGATGAAGACGAAGCGCATGAGCCGGTAGAGGAGCCAGCAGCTCGCGGTGATCACGGGCGAGACGACAAGGGCAGTGGCGAGGTCCACGGATAGCTCCAGCCGGGCCTGCTGCCCCGCGCCCGGGAACAGAGCCCGTTGGAACTAGTCCGGCTCTGCCAACCACTTCACAGCCAACGAGGTAAGGCGCGCCGATACCTACACATCGGCTACCCCGCGTACAGCTTCCTGTTCCTGCAGTGCATTGTCGGTGGACACCTCGCTCGGATGCCCGGCTCGCCAGAATGAATCTCGGCCGGGGCGTCTCGACATGCCCACGGCCAGGCTACACGGGGTGACCATGGGCGCTCAACGGACACCACCGCACACACCCGGCAGTGGGCCAGGGGCTGTTTTGTCGGACTTCGTCGATACGCTTCGCCCTGTGACAGAGAGCATCGAGTCAGACACGCCGAGCACCAGCAGCAACCTGGACGACAACGGACGCTTCGCGGTGCTGCGGTCGCTCCTGGCCGTGCTGGGAGAGAGCGACACCAGCTTGTCGGTGACCTTGTTCGTCGACGGGGCGGTCGTGACCGGCCGGGCTGTCCCTCGCACCGAGTGGCTCGAAGCGGTGGCCGGAGTGCCTTCCCCCGACGACGACCCGACAGCAGATGGCATCCGCACGCTCTTGCGCGGCGCAGCAGACGTGGACAGCGAGCCGCTGAGTTCGACGACGATCAACACCGTGAACCTCATCGACGTCACGATCTTTAGTGTTGGAGGGGCGCAGATGCTGATACCGACGCTGCAGATCGCTCTGGCCCGGGTGAGCGGATGGACGCTTGGCCGCGTGGAATTCCAGCGTTGACGGCCACGACCCCCCTCTGGTTCACCGCGCTGGTCGCCTTCATCGCACCGGCCATTGCCATCGTTGGCGTCTACTTCGGGCAGCGCATGGCCCGCACGACAGCCGAGCTGCAGGTGAAGGCGCAGGAGCGCCGGGACCAACTCGCGTGGGCCCGGGAAGATCAGCACCGCTTCACCGAGGACCGCCGCGACCTCTACGCAGACTTCCTCGCCACTGCGGAAGCGCTGATCGACAACTTGGAGGACCACGGCCCTCTTTTCTCCCGTGAGCATCGAATCGTCATCTCAGGGCTTAGCAGCAGCGGCGGGAGAACCAAGATGGTGCATCCGTTCGAGTGGCATCCACTCAATGTTCTGAGCGGCAAGATCGACTTGGTCTCGCCGCGAACAATCTCGGTGCCTGCAAGTCAGCTATCGACGGCCATCTTTGCCGACGCGAACGCCATGCCGGCACACGAGAACACGGACGTGATCGATATCGATATTGCCGCACTGAACGAGATGTTGAACAACCTGAGGATCTTCATGCGGGAAGACCTCGCACCGCCGACGTCGGAGGCGCAGTAGTACTTGCCGTCACCCGTCTGAACATGCCGACAGCCCCCAGCCGGTGTCAGCTGGGGGCCGCAGAAGGGCTTGGAGCCGAGCCTGGACTCTCTCCGGGTCAGCTGGCGCGTAGCCGGTCGGTGCAGGGATCGCGGTGGCTGGGCAGCTCGATCGGCAACGGCGTCACACCGTCGTCAGCGCGCTCACCCCACTTTGTGTGGCAGCACGCCTGATGCGGGTCCCTGCGGGGCCACTCCTCGCACAGGGTCTTCGTCCAGGTCCCGGGTGCGTAGTGGGCGATAACCTTGCGCCCGTCGGGATCCCATACTCGAATGTTGCCGCCCCCGTACTCCTGGACCGTGTCCGAGTCGGGATACACGTCCGGGTCTTCCGGCTTGGCGGTAGTCCACACCGATACAGACATCCTGCTGTCCTCTGCTCAGCGCGCTGCATTTATGAGCGTGCGCACGTGGGGTCGAGCTACGCGGCGGACGTCGCGCGACGAAAGTCTAACCGAGATGTGACAGTGATCGGAAACCAGCCACATGACGAGCAAGGTTGCACTTGTAGCCTCCCGCCGTGGACATCACCGTCTTGATCAGCATCGCGTCGCTCGTCCTGACCCCCTCTGCAGCGCTGGGCGGCGTGTTCCTTGGCCAGTGGATGCAACGACGGACGACTCGCGAGCAGTTGGCAGCGCAAGATCGCCGTGACGAGTTGGCCCGGGCACATGAGGATCGCCATCGCTTCACCGAAGAGCGCCGGGCGATCTACGCGAACTTCCTCGCGGCGACGACGTCGTTCGACGACTTGGTGACGGGACAGCGCCGCATCCTCGAGCCAGCGATGGAGGCCGAGGCTGAGCACTCTCCCATCGACGCCGACTTTGCCGCGATACACAACCGGCTGGTGGTCGACCGAGGGTTTGATACCGCGGTTGATGCAGCAATGCTGGAATACAACAAGACTCTCGGCAATCTAGAACTTACCGCGGGCGACCCGGTGAGGGCCAGCGCCTACAAGCTGATGCACGCACTCATGGAGTACGCGATTCTCAGCATCCAGTCTTGGCAACCTCGGTCAGCCGCGCGGCGACACGAAGATGCAAAGACTGAGCGTGAGAAAGTCCGCAATCTCATGCGGTCCGAGCTGGGAATCGTCATGCCGTCAGAGTGACCCATTCGGCTGAACAGTCTGATCGTATTCCGATGCTAATCTCGTCATATGCAGCTGACACGGAAGCAGTACCTCGCCTTGCAGGCTCTGTTCCTCGTTTCGGTCGCGACGTTCTTGCAGAGCGTGGGCGTCGCCCTCATCTGACAGACGGCCGATCCGAAGCTATAACTGAACGCACGAAGGCCAGGAGCCTCAACCGGTGCGTCTCGCTACGAGACCCCCACGAGGTCCACCATGGCTACATCTGATGTTCCGGTTACCCGCAACGCCGAGGGCATGCGGATCTGCAACACCGAGGGCTGCGACGGCAAGCACCGTGCGCGCGGCATGTGCGTCGGCTGCTTCAACCGCAGCCACCGTGCCGCCCAGAAGGCTGCGGGCCTCTCGGCTGCCACTGGTGCCCCGCTCCGCAATCGCCCCCGGGCTGGCCGGATCTGCGTCGTCGGGGACTGCCCCCGCGCTGTCCACGCTGGCGACTGGTGTCACTCGCATTACAAGTCCCATGCGCCCCGCTCGCGCTCGTGTACCCGTCCCGGGTGCGCCAAGCCGTTCCACGCTCAGGGCCTCTGCTCCGACCACTACGAGGCCGCTCGTCGATCGGGTCACCTGGACGTCGTCCGCCCGGTCGGTCGCCCCGTTGCTGAGCGCTTCGCCGACTACCAGGCCGCACCTGATGCCGCCGGATGCCGGGTGTGGGTCGGCTCGATCGACAAGTACAGCGGCCGTGGCTCGTTCACGCTGGAGGGCAGCCAGGCAACACAGGCGCACCGCGCTGCGTGGCTGCTGCAGCACGGCGACCTGCCGGTCGACGAGCACGGCAAGAGCCTCCCGTTCGATCACATGTGCCGGGTCGGCCGGTGCACGAACCCCGGGCACCTGCAGCCAGTCACCACGAAGGAGAACAGCCGTCGGGGCATGGTCGCGAGCGGCCACCGGCCCATCACCGCGCAGGACCCGTGGTTCTGGGTCGCCCTGAACGCCTGGCGCCATGGCGCGGACAACTTCCCCGCACGGGTCGTCTCGAAGCCTTCACGTGTGAAGGTGATCCAGATCAGCGACGGGCAGGTGGCCGCGTGAGCTACGACCTAGACCTCCGTTGCCCCAACCGCACAAGACGCCTGTTCGCCAAGCTCGGCCCCGGATACGTCGAGGCGTCCTGCCAGGACTGCCGCAAGTCCATCCGGGTCGAGCAGCCCGACGTGCAGCACGTGCTGCACCGCTACTCGGTCCTCTCCGGGCGTCTTCTGGAGACCGTCATCGAGCGTGCGTCGTGATGCGCCGGTTCCTGTTGCAGACCTCGGCCGGGGTCCTCCTTGCGCTACTCATCGTGGCGTGCGGTCCCGTCGCCCACTCCCCCGCCGGATCGGCACCGACGGCTACCTCGCCCGTTCCGTCTCCTGAGCCGGCGGAAGACATGGAATCGGCAACCCGGTGAGCACCTACGACCCCGCCTCCCGCTCTCCCGAGGCGCAGTACGCCGCCCTGCGCACCTTCTGGACCGGGGTACGCACCTCGACCCACACGGCCTCCCCGCTCGTGGCGTTCCTCGCGGGCTACGGCCTAGGCCGGGCACACGGATACGAGGACGCAGTCGAGGAACTCACAACACCAGTTGTCGGAACACAAGGAGATGCACATGGCTCGTAGAACTGAGGCTCAGTTCGCCGAGCAGCGCGCAGCCGTCTACGAGCACCGCGTGCGTGGCCTGAGCTACCGGGCGATCTCCGCCGCGACGAACATCCCGCTGTCCACGGTGGTCAGCTGGTGCAAGAAGCTGACGGCTGCTCGCGTGCAGGAGTCGCAGGAGGAGCTGCTCGCCTACGAGCTGGAGCGTCTCGACCTCTGGCAGTCGCGCCTGGAGGCACAGGCCGAGGAGGGCAAGCAGGTCGCGCGGAACACCGAGGTGCTCCTCCGTCTGTCCGAGCGCCGGGCGAAGCTTCTCGGCATGGACCAGCCGGAGCGCATCGAGGCCACGGTCCACGAGATCACGCAGGAAGACCTGGCCATTGCCGAGCTGGTGCGGGACGCGCAGGCCGCTGCAGCTCTGGAGGAGCAGCGGATCCGCGACGGGGCCGCGTGATCAGTCGGTGTTCCGGGCTAGCGTCCTGGCACCGTGGCGACCGAGTGTTCCGAGCTCTTAGGCTGCACTCGACCCCACTTCGCCAAGGGCCTGTGTCAGCCCCACTACATCCAGCGGTGGCGGGGCCAGGAGCTTCGTCCGCTGGGCATGCGTCGTCCCCGGGCACTGTGCACCGCACCGTGCGGCTGCGGTCGGCACGTGGCCGCACACGGCCTCTGCTCGGCCCACCTGAAGCAGGCCATGGCCGGTAGGGAGCTGACTCCGGTCCGGGTGAACCGGGATATTCACGCCCGCGACGCCGAGGGCCGCAAGGAGTGCGCCACCTGCAGGCAGTGGTGCGAGGTCGGCGAGTACCGACTGAGCCAGAAGGCCGGTGATGGCCTGACGAGCAACTGCCGGAAGTGCAGCCGGGCGTACACGATCCAGCGCAAGTACGGCATCAGCCCTGCCCGCTACGACGAGATGCTCGCCGAGCAAGGCGAGCAATGTGCCATCTGCCGTTGCGTCCCGGTTCCGAACCGGCGAGGCATCACCCTCGTCGTCGACCACGACCACAGCTGCTGCCCGGGTGATCGGTCTTGCAATTCCTGCGTCCGGGCGCTCATATGCGTTTCGTGCAACATCGCGCTCGGGGCCGCCGGAGACGATGTTGATCGCCTCAATTCAATGATTGGCTACCTGAAGGATCACCGTGAGTGACTTGTTCGCAGTCGCAGTACCAGGTCAGGACGGATCTACAGATGTGGAGCTGTTCACCGAGGCAGGAGACGTGTTGGTCTGCGATGACGCCCAGCTCCTCTTTGCTGCCTTCCCCGAGGGTTTCGTGGTTCGGGTGCCGAACAATCTAGAGCCGGTAAGAGACTTCACGAGCTGGATCACCGACAGCTCTATTCAGTTCAAGCCCCAGCGCCACGAGGAGTGACAGCGGTGATGGAGTCCAACGGTCGGGTCCGAGCGCAGTTCGCCGGGTGGCTGCGGGCGCAGGAGCCCGAGCCTCTCCGGGTCACGCCGGTCATCCGCATCTACCTGATCCTCAACGGCTGGACGCCGCCCGATGCCTCGTGCGAGGAGCTGGTCGCGCTCCGGGAGTTCGTTGCCCGGCACCGGGAGATCGTCGAGGTGTCCAGTGCCTAGTGACGAGGCACCCGAGTGGTCCGATGCAGTGAGGTGCCAGGGCTGCTACGCCGATCTCGTTCCTGCTCACGGGATCTCTGCCTGGCGTGCCGCGTCCGGGACGCTGTTCTGCGACGGGCGCATTCCGCACGAGCCGTTGCCAGACGTCGAGGCCTACTACTGTGACTGATCACGTGGGGCCGGCAACTGCAGACGTCACCTGGTGCGTGACGTTCCTCAACGGCGACGAGCTCCTGGTGCACGAGGACGTGCAGTGGGCTCGGCTGATTGCCTCGATGGAGCCGGGTCGGCAGTGGATCCAGATCGATGACGACCTCCTCGTGAACCCCGCGCTGATCGTGCGCGTGCGGCGTCTGCGAGACATCGTCTAAGGCCGTGCACGTGCCCGTCTCAGTTTGCTGAGTGACAACATCGTTGAGCGTCTGACGCCTCCCCTGCCGTTGCGGAGGCGTCTCGGGTGTCAGCCCCTGCAGTAGAAAGTCCCGGTGGCACACGCTTCGACGTGGCCGCCAAGCTGGGCCGCTACGACGCCGATGCGCTGGTCGCGTCCGCCGACTACCGCCGGGCGGTCACTCGCGCGGACCCGATGATGTTCGCGCTCGTGTACCTGCCGCACCACATCCGCAGCGAGGACACCGGATTCACGATCAGCTTCTCGCAGTTCCACCTGGATCTGTTCGAGCAGGCGAAGCAGTGGATGAAGCCGCTGGGTGGCCCGCGCGAGTCCCGGGACTGCTACGTCGCTCCCCGTAACGCGGGTAAGTCGACGCTTGCGTTCCTGCTGCTGCCGATGTGGGCGGCGGCGCACGGCTGGGTTCGTTACCTCGCCGCGTTCGCCGACTCCGCAACGCAGGCAGAGAGCCACCTTATGTCGTTCAAGATGGAGCTGGACGAGAACAAGCTGCTCCGCAACGACTTTCCCGACCTCTGCTCCCCCGCCCGTCGGCAGTCGGGTGTGTCCCTGGCCGACTCGCAGTCTGTGGTCATGGCCCGGTCCGGGTTCATCTTCGAGGCCCGTGGCATCACGTCGTCGATCCTGGGCATGAAGCGCGGCGACGCCCGCCCGGACATGATCCTGCTCGACGACATCGAGCCCAAGGAGGGCCAGTACTCGATCGAGCAGAAGGCCAAGCGGCTTAAGGCGCTGATCGGCTCGGTCTTTCGGCTGCGCATCACGGCCCGGGTCGTCATCACGGGCACCGTGACGATGCACGGATCGATCATCCACGACCTCGTGCGGATGGTCACCGAGCCCGAGCCGCCGGAAACGTGGCCGATTCACCAGAAGATCCGGGTGCACTACTACCCCGCAATTATCACCGACCCGGAGACGGGCGAAGAGGACTCGTGGTGGCCGGAGTACATGTCCTTCGAGGACTTGTCCTACGACCGACACACCGCCGATTTCAAGATGCACATGATGAACCAGCCGGTCGGCGGCGAGGGCGCGTACTGGACCGAGGCGGACTTCCGCTACGGCGAGCCTGAAGGCGTCGTCCGCACCCTGCTGGCCATCGATCCCAGCATCAGCAATCGGCGCTCCACTCAGGACGAGACCGGTCTGGCCGTCGTCGGCTGGTCGGAGATCGAGAACAAGTGCGTGGTCAAGCATGTCGAAGGCGTGAAGCTGACCGGCACGGCGCTACGAGATCGGGTGCTGCAGCTGCTCGTGCGCTTCCCGGAGATCCGGGTGCTGCTCGTGGAGAAGAACCAGGGCGGCGAGTTGTGGCTCGACGTCTTCCACCACATGCCGGACGTCAAGGTGCTGCTGCACTCGGCCACGGAGAAGAAGGAAGTGCGGATCGCGAACGCCGCTCAGAACTTCTGGCAGCGCGGCCGGGTCTTCCACGCGAAGCCCCTTCCGGCGTTCGAGGAGCAGGCGGCGGCGTACCCCCGGGTGACGAAGGACGACCTCATCGACGCAGCGGTGGCTGGCGTCTCCTACTTCCTCGCACCGGTCAAGAAGGTCAAGTCCAGCGTCCGGGTCCAGTCATACCTGTGACCGCCGTGACGAATCACTTCTACGAAACCATCCGAGGAGTGTCTCTGTGATTGACGACCTGCTGCACGGCTGGGCAGAGCTTCAGGACGCGGCTCCCGACTATGCAGAGGCTGAGCGCTACTTCTCCGGCGAGGTCGCGGAGTTCTTCGCCTCGCCTCGAATCCGCCAGGCCGTCGCGGCGACCGGGGACCGGTACCGCTTTAACCTCGCCAAGACCCCGGTGCACGTGATGGCTGACCGGGTCGAGCTGTCCTCGGTTACCGCGCCTGACGACAACCAGTCCTCCGCCGTCATCGAGCAGGTCTGGGACGCCAACGATCTCGACGTCCACTACCCGGACCTTTTCCTCAAGGCGTTCACCTACGGCGATGCATACCTGCAGGCGTGGCCGGTCTTGGAGGCCGACGAGGAAGCGGACGGCGAGCTGTTCATCGCCGGGGTTGAGCTCACGGTGCACAACCCCAAGAACTGCCGGGTCGTCTACGACGTCGAGAACGCCCGGCGTAAGGCGTTCGCCATCAAGCGCTGGTGCACCCGGGCAGCCGGGCAGGACGTCTGGCGCGTGGACCTGTACTACGCCGACGCGATCGAGCGCTGGGCCACGAAGCCCGGGTCGTCGCCCGATCTTCGCGAGGCGTGGGTGCCGTACCTCGAAGACGAGGACGGTCCGGACGACTGGCTGATGGACAACCCGTACGGCGAGATCCCGTTCTTCCACTACCGGACCGGTCTCCCGTACGGCGCACCAGAACACAAGGCCGGCTACGGCTGCCAAGACGCGGTCAACAAGATGCTGATTACGCAGCTCACCACCACCGACTCGCACGGCTGGCCGCAGCGCTACGCGCTCACCGACGCGGGCGCGGTCGTCGACGACTCCCCCGACACTCAGGTCTGGGACAGCCCGGAGCCGGGTTCCATCGTTGACAGCGACCAGCCCCAGCGCGCGGAGCCCGGGTCGCTCATGGACTTCGTCGGCAAGAAGGCCGTCGGTCAGTTCCCGGCAGCAGACCCGTCCGTCTTCCTGGAGCCCGCCGAGCTCTACATCCGGCTGATGGCGCAGCTGACCACCACGCCGCTGCACTACTTCGACCCCTCGGGCGGCACGCCGTCGGGTGAGTCCCTCAAGGTCGCCGAGGCGCCGCTGGTGAAGAAGGTGCAGAACCGCCAGGTCATGCTCCGTGGCCCGGTCATGGAGACGTGGTCGTTCGTACTGCGGCTTGTGGGCCTCTCTCCTGCCCGCATCGACGTCCGGTGGGCGCCGGTCGCCAGCGCCTCGGGAGCGTCGGACTGGGAGGTCGTGGCGGCGAAGCAGGCGGCAGGCGTTCCGGTTGATCAGACGCTGATCGAGGCGGGCTACCCCTCGGAGACGATCCTGCAGTGGGCCGACGACGGCGATGACAGCTCGGGCATCACGACACAACTCGACTTGATCAAGGCACGAGCCGAGGCGCTTGGTGTGCTGATCCGCTCGGGCGCTGACCCCGAGTCTGCTGCGGCCCGGGTCGGTCTGGCCGGGCTGACGTTCACCGGCGCTGTCCCGGTCACGTTGCGGGTTCCCGAGGCGGACGCCGCCGGTCTGGAGGACAAGTAGCCGTGGCTGCAGGCAAGTGGACTCCCAACCCGGTGATCGATCGCGGATCGGTATGGCGCACCAACATCCGGTTCACTGACGCGGCCGGTGTCGCCATCCCCATCCAGTCCCCAGGTTGGATGGACGTGCGCACCCGTCCCGAACGCAGTGCCTCCCTCGTGGTTCGTCTCGACTCCGCTGGGGACGCAGATGGCCTCGTCAGCTTCGGCCCTGACACGAATCAGGCAACGCTGTTCCTGTCTGCAGCGTCGACGAGTGACATTGCGCCGGGTGAGTACTACTTCGACCTGTTCGTCTCGAACCAGCAGGGCGAGGCGGAGAGGCTCGTGTTCGGGATCGTCGAGGTTCGCGGCGAGGTGAGCCTGCCGTGAGCGCTCACGTGGTTGTCGAGCAGAGCACCAACTACGTCGAGGTCAGCGACAACGGCCAGAACGTGCTGGTAGTCGAGGCCGGACCGCAGGTCATTCTCGACCAGGGCCGCCTCGGACCTCCCGGTCCCGCAGGGCCTCCGGGTCCTCCGGGCGACTCCGAGGCCACGCTCGCGTTCGTCCACCCACAGGTCGTTCCAGTCCTGACCGTGCAGATCCTGCACGGCCTGGTGTTCCAGCCCGCCGGTGTCATCTGCATTGACAGCCAGGGCGACGTTGTCGAGTTCGGAACCATTACTTATCCCCAGGTCGGCGTCGTCGAGCTGACTTTCGGTGTCCCGTTCTCGGGCACTGTTCGCCTGAGTTAAGAAGGGCCAAGACCAATGCCAGTCCGTAGGTTCAACACAGACATCGATCTGCTGGGTCTGTTCTCGCTGATTCGCGCCAAGATGGACCCGGTGTCGTCGGACCCCGCCGGTCTCTCGACGGGCGACGCGGGCCGAGTGTGGTTCAACACCACGACCAGCAAGTTCATGTACTGGAATGGCACGGCGGCGATCGACGCCCTGGCCCGGGCGAACCACTCCGGCTCCCAGCTAGCCACGACGATCTCGGACCTCGCGGCCACGGTGAAGGCGTACCGCCTCGACGAGTTCGCTGCGCCCACCTCTCCGGTGAGCCTGGGTGGTCAGCGGATCACCAACCAGGCCGACCCGACCGGTGCGCAGGACAGCGCAACGAAGAACTACGTCGACACCGCGCTCGCGGGCCTCGCCTCCGGGCAGGTACTCAAGGGCGCTGTGCGCGTCGCCGCCACGACGAACGTCAACATCGCGTCCGCACCGTCTTCCGTCGACGGCGTGACGCTGGCGGCCTCCGACGTCGTCCTGCTGACCGGGCAGAGCACGGGTTCGCAGAACGGCCCCTACGTCTTCACCTCGGCGGGCGCCGCGCTGACCCGGGCCACCAACTGGGACAGCTCCCCGGAGGCGGTCCTGGGCTCGTACTGGATCGTGCGTGAGGGCACGAACGCCGACACGTTCGCGCTGCTGACCAACGACAGCGCGATCACGCTGGGCACGACTGCCCTGACGTTCGTGTTCCGTGGTCTGGCCGGGTCGACCTACACCGCCGGGAACGGACTGACGCTGACCGGCAACGACTTCAACGTCGGCGCGGGCAACGGCATCTCGGTGGCTGCGGACTCCGTGGCGGTGGACCCCGCCGTCGTCGGCCGGAAGATCACGGGCCTGATCCCGGCTTCGTCGTCGGGCATCTTCTCGATCTCGGGGGCCGTGGTGACTGTGAACCACGGCCTCAACAACGCCTGCCCGGCCGTCGTCGTGCGGTACGGCGCCACGCCGTTGCTGTCGGGATCCGAGGGCCAGCTGGTCGAGGTCGACAACCAGGCATCGGACGCCAACAACATCGTGATCATGTTGCCGTCAGCTCCGGCCACAGGCAACTACAAGATCACTATCGTCGGGTGATCGCCGGTGCCTCCCCTCGCACGTCGGTTCACGACACCTGTTGAGTTGCCTGCAGACCCTTCCGTCGCATTGCACGCTGCCACTAAGCAGTATGTCGACGGTCTCGATGCTCTTGGTGAGAAGGTATCTCGCAAAGGAGCAGCTTCTGGGTACGCATCGCTCGACTCAGTTTCCAAGGTGCCGTCTTCACAGATGCCGTTTGTGGAGAATCCTGTTCGCACCGGCACTGTGTCGGCGAGCCTGACATCTGACGCTGCCGCCACGACCGGCAATATGGTCGATCTGACCATCACCGGAAACGTAACGGTGAATCCACCCATCAACCCGACCAATCACCAGCAGATGCGCTATCACATGCTGGCGTCAGGCGCTGATCGAACGGTGACATTCGGGACCGGTTTCATTCCTCTCACCGGCGCACCTATGGCCTATGCAGTTCCCAACGGCCAGATTCTGGTCGCCGTGATCGAGTACCAGGTGCTGGGCAGCAGCGGCTACTGGGTGATCGTTAAGTCGGGCGTCACCGGAGCCCCCGACGATGGCCAGTACAGCGGCAGCCGCGCAGGGACCCAGCCTGTTGCCGCCGGATGGAACACCCGCGTCACGGTGAGTTTCAACCTCGACGCAACAACAACCGGGCTCGTTACGAAGGCAACAAGCGGAGCAGGTCACGCGTTTACTCTACTTCGAGCTGGAATCTGGTCAGTCACTTTCACGGCGTTCTGGGCAACGTCAACTACGGGGATGAAGTCTTGCCATATCGCTACGGCAAGCACGTTTGAAGCGCCGCAGACTGCTAACGCTGCAGCTACTACAGCTGCCGTAAGCATGACAGCGAGCCTCACCAGGCGATTCTCGTCTGGTGAAGTCCTGACTCCGCAGGTGTCCTCGGTCAGCGCCGACTCCATTGCTTCGGGTACCCGAATCAACATCTGCTACCTCGGCGCATAGCCGACCGAAGGTTGCTATAAAAGTTGGCTCAGAAGGGGTCGATATGCCGGAGCAGGAGAACAACATCGCAGTCGAGGAGACCGAGGAGAGCGTCGAGCCGGGCGAGGAGTCTGAGGGCTCCGAGGAAGACTTCACTCCCCCGTCCAGGGACGAGTGGACCAGGCTGGCGAACGCCGCCAAGGTCCGCAAGAAGGAGCGGGACGACGCCCGCCGCGAGCTGGCCTCGCTGAAGAAGAAGGACGTCGAGGAAGAGAAGCCCGACGAGGCAGCGAAGTGGCGAGAGACCGCAGCGCGTGCGTCCGCAGCCACCGCCCTGCAGGGTGCCGGGTTCTCCGGGTCGGCGAAGCAGGCACGTCGCCTGACCCGGTTGCTCGACCTGGCCGCCACCGAGCCGGACGACATGGGCGATTTTGACTTCGAGGACGAGATCGAGGAGTTGAAGTCCGAGTTCCCGCAGTTGTTCTCGGAGAAGAAGCCGTCCGCTGCCAGCACTCGCCGTCCGACCACCGCTGATCGTGGCGGGAATTCGGATGGGCCGTCTCGCGATATGACCACCGAGCGCATGCTCAAGATGGCCGGGTACCGGTAACCGCATCTGGTGTGACGAAGACTGACGAGGACCGCGCGTGATGCGCTGCCTCGTTCGTCCGGGTGAGAGCGTGATGCCTCCCCCGACATATGAATAGCTCGACCTCTCGTGATGAGGGTCGACGGTAGTGCATTTCCGTTAACCCTCATCATTCGAGAGGAAGTGTTCCCGTGGCACGGGAGACATTCGAGAACTGGACGCCGGTCGAGACCGGCTCTGAGGCTCTCCAGGCACTTGTTCAGACCTCCGCCGTTGAGCAGGTTGCTCGCCCCGAGGTCATGAACTCCGACACCAAGCAGGTTCCTCGCACAGGCGACTTCGCCATCGCGGCTGTTGCTAAGGGCGCTGCCTACGGTGAGACCGCTGGCACCAACGACTACGTCGAGCTGATCGCCCGTAAGGCCGGTGGAGTTGCCCGCATCGCCGAGGAGGATCTGCTCGACAGCTCGGTCGACATCCTCGCCACCAAGCGTGCTGATGCGGCTCGCGGCCTGGCGAAGTTCTTCGACAACGCCACGCTGGCGACCACCGGCGCGGCCAACGGCACGACGATTCTCTACACGTCGGTGTACAAGGCACTGCGCACGACTAACTCGGCAGCCGGCTACACCGCTGACGAGAACTACATCGCCTCGGCGGGCGCGGTTACCTACGCGAAGCTCTCCGGGCTGCTTGCCAAGTACGAGCAGTCGGAGTGGGCGGACCCGGGCAACTCGGTCGTCATCGCCTCCTACGCGTTCCTCGCGTCGCTTCGTGACGTCGTGGACTCGCAGGGTCGGCCGATCTTCTACGGCGGCTCGGGCGATGTCCCCTCGCAGCTGTTCGGCCACCCGGTCGTCTGGAGCCACGGTGCGCGCACCTCGGCCACCAACACCCAGTCGCCGTCCGGCAACCCGGTCATGGTCATCGCGAACCGCAACCTCCTGATCAAGGGAATGGCGCGGTTGTCCCCGGAGATCGTGACCCCGAACCCCGGCTTCGCCCTGCAGCGCGCTAGCAACGGCCAGGGCTTCCTGACCGACGAGGCCCTGATGAAGGCGGCCATGCGTCGCGGGTTCGCCGTCGGCCACGAGAAGGGCATGGCCCTGATGGAGATCACGGCCGGGGCCTGACTCCTCCCCGAGATGTTGGTCCGGGTGAGGCGCTGACCCCCGTCTTGCCCGGACCAGCTTCGACGATGACATTGAAGGGAAAGATCATGGCCGAGAAGAACGTGCAGTTCGTCGACGCTCCCACAGCTCGCCCGGCAACGAAGCCTGTTGCTGGGGCTGACAGCCCTCCTGCGGGCCCCACGGTGGGCCCTGCGGTTCACGCCCCTGCCTCCGTCGCACAGCTCGATACGCACGCCGAGATCGCCGCTCGTTCCGCCGACACCGAGGAGCCGGGCAACCGGTTCGTGAAGGTGTTTGTCATTTCCGGTCGCGACTTCCACGTCGACGGTCCGCTGGACGGCATGCACCGGGCGAACCAGGTGGCGACGCTGCAGGAGGCCCTGAATCGGGGCATGCACCCGCAGGGTGGCGCGCGGTTCGACGGCGACGAGGAGACCGCTGACGGGTCGGTTCGACTGACCTACTCGGTTGATGTCGTCCTGGCGTACCAGGACGAGGAGCCGGCAGGCACTTACACGCCTCGAGTAGCCGTGAACGAGATGGGCGGCTCGACGATTCAGGACGCCCAGGCGAACTAAAGACCGTGTGGCCCGGGTGCTGTCGCTCCCCCGTGCCCGGGCCACACCTCCACGGGAGAGTGCGATGACTTGCTGGGCAACGACCTCCGAGGTCGCGGACATCACGGGCGTGTCCGTGACGTCGCTGCAGCTCGCCCAGGCGTCCGGCGTCGTCACCCTCTACTGCGGTCGCACCGCCGACTCCGCCGAGCGCATGAGCAGGCGGGACCTGTACTGGCTGAAGCAGGCCACCGCGTGGCAGGCCACGTGGCAGGCCGGGCAGGTGAGCTTCGAGGAGCGCTCCTCGGTTGCGTCGCTCGATCAGGACGGAATCAAGGCGACCTTCAGCCGCGAGTGGCAGATGGTGCTCGCCCCCCTGGCCGCCCGGGCTCTCAAGAACTTGAGCTGGAAGCGCACTCGGGTCGTCAACCAGCGCCCGCGCCGGGCTTACCGAAACTTCCTGCTGGAGTCCTCTGATCCCTACGACGAGTGGTCGGCATGAGCTGGTTCATCCCCACCACGACGGTGACGCTCAAGCGCGGTGAGACCACCGACGAGTTCGGCGACGCAGTCGACGGCAACACGGTCGTTGCGTCCGGCCTCCCGTGTGCGGTTACGCAGTCACGCGGACTCGGTGATCAGCGCAGCTTCGTCCCGTCAGAGGCACGCGGCGGTGTTGTCGAGACCTTCACGCTGCGGTTCCGACCGAATGTTCATGTAGAGGAACAGGACCGCGTGCTCGACGAGCGGCAGGGCCTCGTCTACCAGGTCATCAGCGTCTACAACCCGCAGAGCGTGGTTGGAGCGGCTGATGTCCGAGTCACAGCAATCCGAGTAGGCGCTGTCTCACGGCCCGTAAACGGCTGACAGTTCCTCCCCTACCTGCCGACGTTGAGAAGGCTGGAGCATGAGCGAGTTCAAGATCTCCCCGGATGCGTCGGGCATGGCGCGCTTCCAGGTCGAGGTCAACCGCGCGGTCGGACGGCTTGTCGAGGACATTGCCGACGACGCACGCGCTCTTGCTCCGGTCGATTCCGGTGCGCTGGTCACGTCCATCCGGGCGGACCAGTCGACGGGTCAGGTCTCCGTCGGGACGGACCACTGGCAGTACGTCGAGTACGGCACCAAGAACATGCGCGCGCAGCCGTTCATGCGCCCAGCGCTGTTCCGCACCCGGGCGGTGCGCTGATGGCTCACCTGCCCAACACCGACGTCGTCACGGTGGCTTGGCTCAAGACACTGTCTTCCTTGCCGCCTCTGGCTATCGCCACCTCTCTCCCGGGAGATGTCGCTTCCTGGGCCAACACAGGCTTCGTACAGGCCATGTCCGTGGGCGGGACTCCGGGCGTCCACGTGCCGCTGCAGAGCCCGATCGTGCAGATCGACTGCTGGGCTGCAACACCCAACTCGCAGAAGGCGCCGTGGGGAAAGGCCGGTGCGTTGGCCGAGGCCGTCTACCTCGCGGCAGTCGAGTTCGATCGGCGCTTCGAGCCGGTACTCCCGGGGGACTTTGAGACCGCGCGCATCTTGTCGGTCTATCCGATCTCGGAGCCTCGCAAGATGACCGGCGATGAGGCTGGGTTCGCTCGCTACACGCTGGAGATCGCCCTCGCTTGGACGGTGGTCCGGTGAAGCGCTACGGCCTGCTCGGCAATCGCAGCCGTGACTTCCTGACGTACGGCGGCCGGGTGCTCACGCATCACAACGCTGCCGAGTTGGAGTTCCTCGTCCCCGTCGGGGCGCAGGTTTGCGAGCTCCCCCGGGACATCCCGAACGAGCAGACGCTGCCGATCGCGCAGCACCCGTCGATGGCCGCAGTCCGCTGGCCGCTGAACAGGAGTGAGTTCCGATGAGCACGCACAAGATTCGCACCACTATGCAGCCGGCCAACGAGATCACGGTCTCGGACGCGGAGCTTCTCGACCTGGAGCGCCAGGGCCTGGTTCTTAAGTCCCAGGCGACGACGGTTGAGGGCGTCCAGCGCGCCGCCCTGAAGCAGGTCGAGGCCGCACAGGTCGCCAAGAACAGCTGACCGTCCGGTCACTGACGAACACCCAAGAGCCCCGGAGGCCGCCATGAGAAGAGAGATCAATGGCTGTCTCCGCAACCAATCTGACTCAGGGGCCGGGCACGCTCTACCACGGTGCTGTCGGCGCTGTTGAGCCGCTCGACACCGCGATCGGCGACGCCCCGGACGACGCCGTCTGGACCGATGTGGGCGGTACCCGCGACGGCATCAGCCTCACCATTGCTCAGGAGTACTCCGAGCTGGAGGTCGACCAGATCGTCGACGTCCCGGGCCGTCGATTGACCAAGCGCGACATGAGCCTGGTTACCAACCTCGCCGAGCCGACGCTCGACAACCTCGCTCTCACGCTGAACGCAGGCCTCGTTACCTCTGGCTCGGGCTTTAAGTCCTACGAGCCTTCCGCCGACACCTCGGCCACGCAGCCCAACTACTGCGCCCTCCTCATGGACGGATTCGCCGCCGGTGGCCTCCGTCGCCGGGTGATTGTCCGCAAGGGGCTCTCCACGAACAACGTGGAGTTCGCCTACAAGAAGGACGAGCAGACCGTTTTCTCGGTGACCTTCTCTGCGCACTACGTCTCACCTTCGGTTAAGCCATTCAAGATCGTCGACGAGGCTGCCTGATTCAGACTGCACGGAACCCAGGGGTCAACAAATGATTGAGTTCAAGTCCGAGGATGTCAGCGCTGACGAGGTCGAGATGGCAGACCTTTTCAGCATCGACGGAGTCGTGTACCAGATTCCCGCAAAGCCCAAGGCCAATCTCGGCCTGCAGCTCCTGACCCTTCGTCGTGATCACGGCGATGAGGTCGGCGGCCTGATGCTGATCGAGAAGATGCTCGGCCGCGAGGCATACGACGCTCTGGCGAACTTCGAGGGCCTGACCAACGACATGTTGAAGCAGGTCATCGAGGAGTCGCAGCGCCTCGTCCTCGGGTCCCTTGAGGACGCGGCGGGAAATTCTGGCAGCGGCTCGCAGAAGTCGGCTGGGTGATCGACAACCTGGCGGATCTGGAGAGCGACTTCTCCGTATTCCACCGGGTTGACGACATCTACAGCTTGGACGGGCCGCGCTTTTTTCAGTGGGCTTATCGGATTACCGCTTATGAGGGGATGGTGAAGATGCGCTGGATGGCCGAGGACCAGAAGCGGAGTCAGCAGCCGGATCAGACACCAGCTCCTCAGGCACCGGCAAAGAAGAAGGAGTCGGTGAAGCAGCAGCCGTTCGGCGGGCTACTGCTCGGCAATCCGGAGCTGTTCGAGGTAACGAAGGTGAAGGGCTAAGTCGTGGCTTTCACCATCGCTACCGGTGTCCTCAAGGTCACCGCCGACACCACCAAGGCCGTATCCGCTCTCGCCGCACTCGGAGGCGCTGCCGGGCTGGCCGGAGGCGCGCTCGCCGCGCTGCCCGCTCTGGGTGCCGCTGCGGGCGGCATCGGCGGTGTCCTGGCCGGATCCTTCCGGGGCGTCGGCGAGGCGTTGAAGGGCTACACAGCCGATCAGAAGGCGGCCACGTCGGCGTCGACGAAGTCGGCTGCCCAGGAGGCGGCGAACGCACGGCAGATCCGCGACGCCAAGCGGGCGATCTCGGATGCCAACAAGAACGCCGCCCAGGTCGCGCAGGAGTCGACGGCCAAGATCAACGCGGCGGTGCAGGACCAGGTCTCGACGGCTCGGCGCGGTGCTGAGGCCATCTCCCGAGCCCAGGAGAACCAGGCAGAGGTCGCCCGCAACGGTGCCGACGCCATCGCGTCCGCGTCTGCCCGGGTGGAGGACGCCCTCCGCAGCGAGGCGCGCGCCCAGGAGAACCTGACAGATGCCCGTGAAGACGCGGCGCGCGCCCTCGATGACCTGCGGGAGAAGGTCGACGACTTCGGGCTGAGCCAAGAGGGCGCCGCGATCCGGGTCATCGAGGCCGAGCAGGAGCTGGCGGCGGTCAACGCCGACGCCACCGCCACCGCGCTGGATCGGCGCAAGGCGGCCTACGACCTCGCCGTCGCGCAGGAGCGGGTCTCGGACCTGACTCGCGAGCAGGCCGAAGCGCAGGGCGAGCTGACCGAGGCGGAAGCCAAGGGTGTCGATGGCGCCGACAACGTCCGGTCCGCCCAGGAAAAGCTCGCAGACGCCCACCGTGGCACCGAGTCGGCCCAGGCCAACCTCGCCAAGACCCAGCGTGAAGCAGCGCAGGCCAACGTCGACGCCGCCAAGAAGGTGTCCGAGGCTCAGCGCTCCGCTGCGGAGGCGAACGCCGAGGCGGCGGCCAAGGTCGCCGAGACCCGCCAGGCTGCCGCACAGGCCGAGTCGGAGGCCGCACAGGGCGTAGCGGACGCCCTGCAGAACCTCGCCGATGTCCAGGCGTCCCAGGCCGAGTCGATGGCTGCCGCCACCGGCGCCGCCTCGGCCTACGCCACGGCGATGGCGGACCTGTCCCCGCCCGCCCGGGCCTTGGTCGAGCAGCTCAACTCGATGCGCCCGCTGGTGCGCGAGCTCTCCGACACCTCGGCCGCCGCGTTCCTGCCGGGCCTGACGCAGATGCTCAAGGACTCCGAGGGCCTGTTCCCGATCTTCAACGGGTTCCTGCAGCAGAGCGGCGAGATCATGGGTCAGACGGCCCGTGACTTCGGTGCGCTGTTCAAGTCAGACGAGTTCAAGGCCAACATGCAGGCCACCCTGACGAACAGCCTGCCGCTGATCCAGGCGTTCGGCGATGGTCTGCTGTTGCTCACCGACCGCTGGAATGCACTCGGTGCGGCATCAGGGCCGGCAATCGCTGGACTGTCCTCCGGGCTCGACTCTGTCTTCGCCGGGCTCGGTGGTCTGTTCGACAACCTGACGCCCGGCATGGACGCCTTCGGGGTCATCCTCGATACGACCCTGGGCGCCGTCGGTTCTCTGCTGCCGATGCTCGGGACTCTGATCTCGGTCCTGGCGAACGCGCTCGCGCCCGCCTTCGCCATCCTCATGCCGCTGATCACCGAGATCATCGGCGGCCTCGTAACCGGGCTGACGCCGATCCTGCAGGCCCTGGGACCGATCGTCACGATCCTGGCGAACGTCATCGCCACGGTTTTGCGCGCAGCGCTGGTCGCCCTGCAGCCCATCTTCGTCGCACTCGCCGATGTGTTGGTCGAGCTGACACCGGTGATCCGGCAGATGGCAACGCAGTTCGGGGACCTTCTGGTGGCGGCGCTCAACGCGGTCGCCCCGCTGCTCCCCATCATCGTCAGCGCCCTGGGCGACATCCTCGCCGCTGTCATCCCGGTCGCGACGGTCTTCCTGAAGTTCGCGACCCAGCTGATCGAGGAGCTGGCGCCGTTCCTGCCTCAGCTCCTCAACCTGTTCGTGCAGCTCATCAACAAGGCGTTGCTTCCGCTGCTGCCGCCCCTGATGCGGCTCATCGAGATCGCTCTGCCTCCGCTGATCGACCTGCTGACGTTCCTCATGCCGATCATCGTCGCGGTCGGTCAGCACCTCGTGGACGACATCGCCTGGGTCGTGAACACGATCATCATCCCGGTCCTCAACAAGCTCGGCGATGGGCTGCGCTCTCTGGTCGACGGGTTCAACAGGACCCGCAATGACATCAACGCGGCATGGTCGTTCGTCGGAGATCGGATCCGGGCGGTCCGGGAGTCCGTCATCGACCCGGCCCTCAATGCGGTGAAGGCCGCTGCCCAGTTCGTGGCCGACAAGTTCGTAGTGGTCCGGGACGCGATCAGCGCGGCGTGGATGTTCGCTGGGGACCGGATCCGTCAGGTCGTCGACTCGATCGTCGGCCCGATCTTCGGTGGACTCCGCAGCGCTACCGACGCAGTTGGCCGGGCGTTCGAGAGCGTCTCGCAGTGGATCGCGCGGTCGTGGGCCTCGATCCAGGAGGCCGCTCGACGTCCTGTGCAGTGGGTCGTCGACGTCGTCTACAACAACGGCATTCGCCGGGTGTGGAACGGCATCGCGCAGACGTTCGGCATGGCCCAGCTCGGCGAGGTCCGCTTCGCGGGCGGAGGCGTTCTGCCCGGATACAGCCCGGGACGCGACACGATCCCGGCGATGCTCTCCCCCGGCGAGGGCGTCCTGACTCCTGAGGCCGTCCGCATGGTCGGAGCGGGCAACGTGCTGGCTCTAAACAAGGCGGCCTCCGGACGCCGTGCTGGATCGACGCCGAGCGGTGCAACAGGGCGGCAGCACTTCGCCGACGGCGGCATCGCCGGGTTCTTCGGCAACCTGCTGTCCGGACCGGTCGACGCGGTCAAGAGCCTATTCGCGGGCGTCACCGGTGATGCCGACAAGACGCCGGGCCAGGGCATGTGGCGCGACGCGCTCGTCAAGCTGCCCGGCAAGGTCATCGACGCTGTCATCGCGAAGGCCAAGACCTTTGTCACCGACATGCTCTCGTTCGGCGGTGGAGGCGACGGCGGCTCCGGCGTACAGCGCTGGGCCGGGGTCACGTCGCAGGCGCTGGGAATCATGGGCCAGAACCCGGGCCTGGTGCCAACCGTGCTGCGACGGATGAATCAGGAGTCCGGCGGCAACCCGACGGTCGTCAACCGCTGGGACAGCAACTGGATCAAGGGCACCCCGTCGGTGGGCCTGATGCAGGTGATCGGCCCGACGTACCGGGCCAACCGCCATCCCTCGTTCGACACGGGTCCTTACTCCTACGGCACCTCGGTCAACCCGCTGTCCAACATCCTCGCCTCGATGCGCTACGCCCTCGGGCGCTACGGCTCGCTGCCTTCGGCCTACAACCGCCCTGGCGGCTACGACGCGGGTGGCTGGCTCCCGACGGGCCAGTCCTCGGTGTTCAACGGCACACGGCGTCCTGAGGCCGTTCTGACCAACGAGCAGTGGAGCACCGCCCGTGCGGCGATCCAGAGCCAGGCCGCTCGCCCGACCGACCGCGAGCTGCATGTCCACGTCACGCAGGTGTCCGGGTCCCCTGCCGAGACAGGCCGGTTCGTTGCACTCGCATTGAGGAGCGTCGGCTGATGTCGATTCTGGACGAGCAGTTCAGCTACCGGGGGCTCGTGTTCGGCGAGGGCTGTGACGTCATGGTCAACAGCTGGGAGGGCCTGGAGGGCTTCGAAGCGCGGACCGCTGACTCCGAGCAGCCCCGTGGTGATGGCGGGATCCGTGGCCTCGACTACATGGCCTCGCGCCTCGTGTCCTTCGAGCTGTCCATCATCGAGAAGATTGACTTCGACGGCTCCATCTACGAGGAGCTGTGGCGCAAGGTGCGTTCGGCTTTCCAGATCTCCCGGGCGGACGACTTCGAGCTGGCCTTCAAGCGGCCGGGCATGCCGGAGCGCATGATCCGGTGCCGCCCGATCCAGCTCATGCGGTCCGAGAAGTACCTGAGTTTTAACAGGTACGGGTTCCCGCCGGTCGTTCTGCGAGCAGTGGATCCTCGGATCTACTCGACCGAGATCAAGAGCGCTAACGCAACCGTCTACACGGTCGTTAGCGGCGGAGTCGAGCTCCCCGCCGAACTGCCCACCGAGTTCGGTGCTGGTTCACAGACCGAGCTGGTGGTGCAGAACGACGGGGAGGCCAACGCATTCCCGCTGCTGCGCTTCTACGGACCCGTCTCAGGAACCGTCACCGGCGTCAAGCTGACGAATAGCACTACCGGTCAGGTCTTTGAAGTGAGCGCAACGATCAGCTCCGGACAGATCCTCACCGCCGACATGGAAGCAGCCGTCACAGGCGCGGACCAGCTTGTGGTCTCCCTCGACGGCAGCTCGCGCTACGGCGATTGGGAGTTGCCTCGGGCTCCGTTCTTCCTCGCTCCGGGCTCCAACAACCTGCGCTTCGAGGTCACCGGGACGTCGACGAATGCGATCTGCAACGTGACCTGGCGAGACACTTGGGACGGATGAGCTAATGCCAACCACTACTTACGTGAGTCCGGCGGTCTCGGTCAACGCGATCGGTTCCCGCACAACTGACGCCGGCGTAGCAACTACTGACTACACGGCCGAAGAAGTTCGCTTCATGTCAGCGACGTACGGCGAGGGGTATCTGACCCCGACGACGGCGTTCCGCGTGACCGCTCAGTCGTCCCCAGATATGACGGTGAAGGTTGGATCGGGGACCTCGAAGGCCGACTACTACGTCGTCGCCGGAGAGGCTGCTGGCCAGGGCAACTACGTCGTTCGTCTCGACGTCGCGTCCCAGAACGTGACAATCGCTGCGGCAGATGCTTCGCAGGCCCGGGTGGATGAGATCTACCTGGTCGTCCGCGACAGCGTGTACGACGCTTCAGCCCGGGCGCTCCCGCAGATTGGGTACCGACGAGGCGATGTAGGTGGAGCCAGCCCCGGTCCTGACAGCGCCTGGAAGGCGTCCGCACTGCTCGCTCGTGTTGCGGTCGCTGCTGCAACCACCTCTATCACAAGCGCGAACATCACTGACCTCCGCGCCAAGGGCGGTCCGGGCGCAGTTGGTGGCGCCGCCAATCCCGTCGACCTCATCGACGGCCCAACTGTGGCAACTGACGCGTACATTGGATCATATTTTCGTCTGGCTGCATCGGGCAATCGAACTCTAATGGCGCCGACAAACCCTACAGATGGTCAGTCAATTACCTGGGAGATCTTTGCTTCCGGTGCGGCCCGAACTGTCAGTCTCGCAGTAGGTGCTCCGGGCGCGTTCATGCTTGGCTCGGACATCACATCAATTTCGCAGACGGCATCGGGCAAGCGGGACCTTCTCCGAGCCATCTACAACGCGCCGTTGCAGCGGTGGCTTGTAGTCGCTTACGCGAAGGGGTTCTGAGTCGTGGCTTTTCCCGAAGTTCAGGCACGCAGCTCGGGCACAGCTGCGGCGTCGAACTCCCGTGGCGTGACACTTCCAGCTGGCGTGACGCCCGGTGACCTTCTGGTTTCCGCCGTTTCCGGCGACTTGGGCAACTTCGAGATGAGTTGGAGTGCGGCAAACTGGATCAAGTTGCTGGAGAGAGTCGTGGCGTACGACCCTGCGCCTTCCTTGTGCGGCGCTTCCTTCGCATTGTTCTATCGTGTGGCAACCGGGTCTGACACCTTGACAATCGACAACAGCAACTCTCCGGTGAAGTCGCAGTTCATCACGTACCGTATTGCGGGGGGCGGCGTCCCCGTCGGAACGACACGCGAGGTCAAGTCAGGACTACTCGATCCCCCGGCCCTGACTCCTGGTTCTGGGGCCAGGAACTTTCTGTGGTTGACCTTTGGCGCTACCGGCTTTCCTGAGCAGTCCGACCGCTCGTTGATTGGTGCTCCATCCGGGTTCGGAGAACTTGTAGTTGCATCGCAACTCGATGGCTTCGGACAGTCCTTGAGGTACTCACTCGCAGGAGCGGAGCGTAGTTTCGCAGCCAGCTCTCTGGACCCCGCCGCGTATGGGTACTCCAGCTCGTCACAAGCGGTTCGCTGCGATGCCGTCGCGGCGACAGTTGCCATTCCATCGATTGCTGCATCGGGGTTCTTCTTCTGATGGAGAAGTTCGAAGTAGCCCTCGCCGCCCGGGTGCCGCAGTCCTCGGGCTTCCCTCTGCTGACCGAGGTGGACCGGCTGGTCGTCGACTCGGTCAGCTACACCGAGGAACTCAATCGACCAGGGACGTCCGCCCTCACGTGCCCGTTGCGGGCGATGTCATTCGCAGTGAAGACACGCTTGAGCGATCTCGCCACGTTCCCGTCTGAGGTGTGGATCTACTACGGGTCCGAGCGGGTCTGGGCTGGCGAGATCCAGACTCTCGGCGTATCTGACCAGACGGTCAGCCTTAGCTGCGTGGGCTTGCTCGGCTACACGTTTCGCATGGGCGTGACGTCTGATCTCGTTTACACAACCGTCGACCAGTTCTCGATCGCTAAGGGCCTCGTTAATCACTGGCAGGGCCAACCGTACGGAAACTATGGAATCGACACGACTGCTATCGGCCTGTCGGGAGAGAACCGAGACCGGACGTACCTGCGCTCCGAGTTGCACAACGTGGGCACCCGGCTGTCCGAGCTTGGCGCTGTCGAGAACGGTTTCGACACCTGGGTGTCTGCATCCACCCGAGAGCTGATGCTGCAGTACCCGTTCCGTGGGCTCGATCTCTCCGGGTCGGTCTTCCTGGACGACCGCAACATCGACTCTGCGTCGATCGCGATCTCGGTAGCGCCCAGCGATCTCGTCTCCGATGGCGGCTTCACCGGCTCGTCGCAGTCTGCCTCCGGCACGGGATCGTCCCTCTACTCAGCTCGTGCTTCGACAGCGGTCCGCACGTCTTACGGCCGATCCTGGGGTTCTGCGAACTTCGACGGCGTGTCCGTTCAGGCAACGCTCGACGGGCACGGTGACGCCTACCTGGCGGCTCGGGCAGCCCAACTGTTTCAGCCGGGCGTCACCGTCGTGCCGCGCAAAGGCTGCGAGATCAACGACCTGCACCCAGGCGACGTCGTCAGCTACGCCTTCGACGCCGGGCTCGGCCTGCAGACCGGGGTGTTTCGCATCTCGAAGGTAACTGTTAGCGCCGGACAAGACGGCAAGCAGAGACTCGGCTTGGAGTTTGTATGACGGACGTACGCAGATTCGATTCCTTGGAGAAGGTAGTTCGAGACGACCGTCGGGCTCTCGATGATCTCGCCGCCACGGCATTGTCTCGGCTGGGTTCTCACACTCACGGGGACCTGTACTACACCGAAGCGGAGATGAACACGCTTCTAGCGGCGAAGGCCGCTCTCTTGCACGCTCACTCCGGGACAGACATCACCTCAGGCACGATCTCGAACTCGCGACTGCCTACAACGATCACCGGTCGAACGATGAACGGCAACTTCGACCTCAATGGAACCATGTATAGCGCCGCTGCTTCGGGTGCGATCAATGGGCAGAGCGATCACTCATCCCCCTGGTTCGGTCTAGACAACAACGGTCCGTACTACCGGCTCTACTGGTCCGGGTCCAACATCCAGTTCGTCAACTGTGACAACAACACGGTCACCAAGACGTTCGTGATCGATCACCCGATTGACAGTCAGCGGTACCTCGTTCACGCCACCACCGAATCGCCGCACAACGGCGTCGAGTACTGGGGCACTGCGACCGTTCGGAACGGCGAAGCCACGGTGAAGCTCCCCGACTACTTCGAGCCACTGACAGCGGAGACTGGTCGGGCGGTACTTCTGACGCCGATTGCTAACGATCCAGACTGCCCGTTGCCGGAGTGGGCAGTCCCCGTTGAGGGCTCTCCCAAGATTCCGATGCAGCTCATCCCCAACGTTGCATCGACCTACCCGAAGGCCGGGTCTTTCCGGGTGGTCGCTCAGGGAAGCTGCCCACCGCTGTTCGAAGTGTCGTGGCTGGTCAAGGCGGTTCGTCGTGACGTGCCGAGGTTGGATGTTGAACCCAAGAAGAGCGACTATGTATTGATGGGCAATGGGCCCTACACATTCTTGGTCAAGAAGCTCATCAACTTGTAGTGAAGCTGCGAATCGCAGGACGATGCAATGGGGGAAGAGAGTGACCAGTGGGCTTGGACGAGCTGTTCACTGCCGCGCTGGGAGCTGCGCCGCAGCTTGGCGTGGCAGGCATTCTGCTGACCATCTTGATCCTGGTGATCAGAACTGCGTCGGCTGACCGGGTCGACTTTCGAGAGACGCTCTCGGCGGCGGCTCTCCGGCACAAGGAAGAAATCGTTCGGATCAACGGCGACCACGACGCTGAACTGGAAGAGCTGCGCAAAGAGATCAAAGAACTGCGCGCACAGGTAGACGCACTGAACATCACCATCGACGTCGAACGCAAAGCTCGACGTGAGGCCGAGGACGTAGCGGCCAAGGCTCTACGGGACAGCTACCCGCGTCATCGATTGGAAGGCCAGTCATGAGCCTGCGAAAGCTCCTCAGCGGGCGAGAGGCTCCCGCTGGCACCTCGGTCCTGCCTCGCGCCGTCGCGCGCAGACAGGGGCCGTTCTGGCGCCGACCGTGGGTGCTCATCGCTCTCGCCGTTGCGGCTGCTGTCTTCCTGGCGCTGAGCGTGGTGCTCGCGGACCGGGACACGCTTGTCGCCGAGCAGCAGACCAACGCCACCCAGGAAGCTCTGGGGACAGTGTCGGATCCTCTGGCCGAGCTCTGCCGCACGGATCCAGCGATCCGGGTGCGGGTCGGTGACGCCGCCTGTGGTCTGGCACAACGGGCTGTAGACAACCCTGAGATTCCGACGCCTGGACCTGCCGGGGCTGACGGCGAGCGGGGAGCGGAGGGCCGGGGGATCGTTTCGACGTCGCTCGTCGACGGTGCGCTGATCATCAACTACAGCGACGGTTCTCGGGACAACGTCGGTCGAGTGGTCGGAACCGACGGTGTTAGCGGATCGCAGGGGCCCACCGGAGTGGGCATCACCGGGTCGACCATCGAGTCGGGACGTCTGATTCTGACCTTCTCGGATGGCACCACCCGCGACGTCGGCCAGGTTGTTGGTCCAGCTGGAGAGTCGGGCGTTGCAGGTGTCGATGGAGATCCCGGTGCTGATGGCAGCGACGGTCGAGGAGTTGCTTCTGTTGATCAAGTCGATGGGCGTCTGACCGTCGCGTACACGGACGGCGAGATCCAGGACATCGGGCCGCTTCCAGCAGGGCCGGCTGGACCCGCTGGACCTGCGGGAGCCGACGGCAACCCCGCGACCACGCTGGTTCTGCAGGGGGCGGGCCCGCTCGGCGGCGACCTCAGTTGTGCGCGCACCAACGAGGACCCGACGGCGCCGATCTACACCTGCAGTTGACGAGCCTGGAAGCATCATCGACATGAGTGGCGACGCTGCCGGTTCCGGCCCAATCCTTCAGCTCACCGACGTGGTCAGCACCGAGCTGGTCACGGCTCTGAAAGAGCACACCCAGGCGATGAAGGATTTGACGGGGAAGCTGGACATGCACGCGGATCAGATGAAGAGGCTCGCTGATGCCGCCGAGGACGGGCTGTTTCAGAAATAGAGGTTTGGGCCATATCCAGCATCCCCGCTGGTCACTGCTTCGCGGTCGCATCCGTGGACGTATGCAGCCGCGTCCCGGTCATGCCGCATCCGCCTCGGCATCCTCGATCGCAGCCAGTGCCTGCGAGACGCGGTAGCCCCAGACGCGGCGCTTCGTACCCGCGACGGCGTCGAGGATGTAGTCCCGGTCAGCCGACAGCCCAAGGGAAGACATCAGCTGCGTCAGCTCGCGGCTGTTGATGCCCAGCTCACGCTGAAGTTCGAAGCTGGCCCGGAACTCGTTGCCCGGGCGGAGCAGGTACTCGCGGAGCGCGATCAGGTTCTCCGGCAGCTCGTCGGCTTCTACGTCGGGCTGTGCGGGCTCGATCGGGTTCACCGGCCCCTCTCCCCCGCCACCCGGGTTCCAGCCGTCACCGTGGCCCTGGTCCCGTCGCAGCGCGGCTCCTCGGCGGCAGAGGGCTTCCCACTCCTCGTCGGGTACCTCGAAGGTCCGCAGCGTCGGGTAGCTGGCGACGGCCGACTCGTTGTCATCGTCGTCGGGTACGAGGATCCCGACGCCCTTGAGCCAGTCATCCTGCGCGGTGCTGTAGCCGCGAGCGCTGAAGTCGGGGCCGAGGATCATGTCGCTGTTCCAGCGATCCCGAGTGCGCAGCGCGAAGCGGGTCATGAGCACCGCCCGTAGCCCCTTGGGAAGTGAGTCGTCATCAGGGCGCTGTGTAAGCAGCAGCAGGATGATGCCGGAGGAGCGGGCGTTTTTCGCAAGGTGCGTTAGCTTGCGCGAGATCAGTTGCCCGAGCGTCGGCGGCTTGCGTTCGTCGGAGCCCGGGTCCGGCGTGGTGTTGCCGGTGAAGTTCTGCAGCTCGTCGATGAGCACCAGCATCAGCGGCATGGGGTCGTCAGCATCGCGTGAGCGGCCCTCGGTGAGCTTGCTTCCTGTACGCCGGGCGTTGCGAGCATCCATCTCCGCGATGACCCGATCGAGCATCGCGTTGACGCGAGCAGCGGCGTTGTCGTCGTAGCCGCGCACGTAAGCAGCAGCAGTCTGTTCAGCAGCAGCCCAGGCGTCATCGCCCTTGCCGTTGGCGATGAGCAGCACTGCACCCGGGTCGAGCACGAAGGGAGCAGCAGCGCTTCGACCTGCGAAGGTCTTGCCCGCGTTGGGAGCAGCACCGATGAGCATGTTGGAGCCGACCAGCCGGAGCTTGATCTCTCGGCCGCGAGCATCGAGCCCGAAGGGAGCACCCCGCCAGGCGTTCCAGCTCTGCTCCCCGAGCAACGGGTGGTGGCCCGAGCCAGCAGCGAAGGGGTCACCCTTGGTTGCCCAGATCGAGAGCCGACCAGCGTGCCCGCCGTCGCTTCGAACGCGCGCAAGCACCAGGCCGTTCTCGTCGAGCGCGAGCGCAGAAGCGAGCCGCTCCTTCGAGGCAATGGCGGCAGCAGCGGTGATGCCGGGCGGGAGGTCGATGGTGACCGTGGAGCCCTTGCCGTCCGCGTGGGGACGCTCGACCATCGTGACCGTCTGATCCTTCTTGATCAGCCCCGAGGCTAGGAACGCGGCGTTGAGCTGTTCGATGCCAGCCCAGAGCAGGTCACCGTGCGAGCGAGGAGCGACCTTGCCGGGTGCTTGTCGTCCCGCGAGCACGAGCATCGACCAGATCGCGAGCACCACGGAGAACTGCACCCACGGCGGTGTCAGCACCCAGATCAACACGAGGCCGGCTACGAGGACTACGAGGCCGATCAACGTCCCCTTGATCCGAGCGTGCTGATGAGCTCGGATCGCGTCAGCTTCCTTGTAGTAGACGTCTGCGCGAGCGGCTGAGTCTTCGCGCTTCTTGCAGAGCATCCAGTCCCGGTAGCCCCGCAGGACGCGAGCCGTCCCGCGCCCACTCGCGCTCACCGGGTACACCGCGACAGGTGCGACCTTGCGGGCCAGCAGCACCGCCTTATCGGGCGGCTTGATCATGAGCGTCACAGCACCTTGACCCCGTTCGTCTTCGGGGGCTCCAGAGCCTCGATGAGCTTGCCTGCTTTGGGGTGTCCGACCCCGCAGAGTTCGATGACCTTGCGCTTGCTCGGCACCTCGCCGCCGTGGTCCGCCATCCAGGCCCTCAGCTGGTCGAGCTTGGCCCCATCTCCGGGTGCACGGCTCTCCGCCTCCGGTTCGTCATCCGGTTCGACAGCGGGCTCCTCAGGGGCCGACTCGTCTTCGCCTTCCTTCACCGGCGGGGAGGGGATGTCTTCGTTCGGCTGAGGGTCAGGTCCCCAGATCCAAGCGCCTTCATCCTCGCGATTCAGCAGCACCGCGAGGTGAGTTACCGCGCCGAACATGGCCGGGGGCACTGCCGAGACCAGGACGATCACCCACCATGGAGGGACGATTCCGTATGCGGCCATGCCGTGCTGACCGGCGTTGCCAAGAATTGACAGGATGATGCAGAACCAGCTCAGTCTCCGGGCGAGACGGGAAGCGGCCGGAGAGGCTCGCTGTGTCAACCAAACTCGAATCGCTACGGCACCAGCTGCGTCGACGGTGATTGGCAAAAGCCAGGCAAGCGGAACGCCTAGGAACGTGTCCGAGATTCCGCATGCGATTGCGAGGTCTCGAAGGGTAGTAAAGGTGAGGATTGCAGCTGCACCAGCCACAACAGCAAGCCCTGCCCAGGTAACTACTCCAGGGCTTGCGCCCTTCTTCCGGGTAGCGATAGTGGCCTCCGGGTTTGATCTGATGTCTGTCAGGTCGCAGGTTACGTTTAAGTCTTCGACCGATCCATCAGTGGACGCAGAAACCGTTCCGGCATTCGGGTCGATTCACGAACGCGATACGACAGGCTGTTTCAAGACATTGTTACGTCCGCCAGGCTCGCCGACATGATCTTGGAGTAGCGTTCGCGGAGCAGCGCGCCCGTCGTTGTCGCTCACTGTGACCGGCCTCCCGGTGTCGGAGATGCGGTCACGGAGAGCAACTGAGTACGGTCGAGGGATGGCTGGACTCGATGGGTGCCTGCATGTTGTATTCGTCTGTACCGGCAACATCTGCCGCTCCCCCCTCGCCGAGAAGGTCGTCGCCGCGGAGCTGGAGCGGGCCGGCCTCGCCGACGGCGTGACCGTCTCCAGCGCGGGCACCGGCGGCTGGCACGTCGGCTCCCCCGCCGACGACCGGGCCGCCGCCCTGCTCCGCGCCGAGGGCTACCCCGACGAGCACGCGGCCCGCCAGGTCGACGCCGAGCAGCTGGGTGCCGACCTGCTCGTCGCACTGGACCGGTCGCACCTGCGGGCCCTGCAGCGGATGGTCCCCGAGCCCGACCGCGTCCGCCTGCTGCGCTCGTTCGACCCCGACGCCCCCGAGGGCGCGGAGGTCCCCGACCCCTACTACGGCGAGGCCGACGGGTTCGCCGAGGTGCTGGCCATGATCCGCGCCGCGACCCCCGGCATCCTCGACTGGGTGCGCGAGAACCGCTGAGGCGGCCTCAGGGGACGGTCGCCACCAGCTCGGCCAGCGCGTCGCGCAGCGCACCGGCCAGCACGGCGACGTCGGGCATCGCGTCGCGGTCGGCGGTGAGCCCGTAGTGCATGGCGCCGTCGTAGGAGGTCACCCCGATCGCGACGGCCTGCCCGCCGGCCAGCGGCACCACCGGGAACATGTCGATCATCCGCGCGCCGAGCGCGTAGAGCGGGCGGGGCGGGCCGGGCACGTTGGTGATCAGCACGTTGTACAGCTGGCTGGAGTACTGGCTGGTCAGCCGCGCGGCCAGGCTGTGCACGACCGGCGGCGCGAGCCCGACGAGCCCGATCAGCCGGGCCGCCCCGACCGCCCGTCCGCCGCGCTTGTGCGCCTCCATCGCCCCGCGCACCGCCGACAGCCGGGCCACCGGGTCCTCCTCGGCCACCGGAAGGTCGACGAAGTACGCGGAGATGCTGTTGCCCGCCGAGCCCGTGCCCGCCGTCCCGGACCGGGCCCGGACCGAGACGGGCACCAGCGCGCGGACGGTCGTGCCGTGCGTCAGCGGCTCGCCGCGGCTGATCATCCAGCTGCGCAGCGCCCCGGCGACGACGGCCAGCACCACGTCGTTGACGGTGCCGCCGTGCGCCCTGCGGACGGCGCGGTGGTCGGCGAGCGGGGTGCGCGCGGTCCCGTAGCGGCGCTGCGAGCCGGTGACGGCGTTGAGCGGGTGCACCGGACGGGTGCGGGCGGCGGTGCGGCCGGTGTCGAGCGCGGCCTCGACCGTGCGCCCGATCGCGGTCGCCGCGTAGCGGACGTCCCCGAGGATCCGGCCGGTCACGTCGAGGGCCAGCTGCGGGCGGCGCAGCGTGTCGATCACCGCCGACGCCGCCAGCTCCAGCCCCCACGGCTCGCGCGCGGGCCGCCAGTCGTCGTCGGGGGTCGCGCGGGGTTCGGGGGTGAGGTCGAGCAGCACCGCCCCGATGTCGACGGACGCGAGCCCGTCGACCATCGCGTGGTGGGTCTTGGTGACCACCGCGAGCCGCCCGTCGGCCAGGCCCTCCACCAGGTAGATCTCCCACAGCGGGCGGGAGCGGTCGAGCTGCCGCGACAGCAGCCGCCCGACCAGCTCGTGCAGGACCTCCTCGGTGCCCGGCGCGGCGAGCGCGGAGCGCCGCACGTGGTAGGCCAGGTCGAACTCGGGGTCGTCCACCCACACCGGCAGCCCGAGCCGGCCCGGCACCTCGCGCACCTTCTGCCGGTAGCGCGGCACCAGCCCGAGCCGCTGTCCGATCAGCGCGACGAGCGCGTCGACGTCGAACCCCTCACGGGGCTCGAACGTCATCACCCCGCCGACGTGCATCGCCGCCGTGTCGTGCTCGGCGTACAGGAACGAGGCGTCGAGCGGCGAGAGGCGGTCGGGCACGGTGGAGTCCTACCACTCCGGCCGTCACCACCCCCGCAGCGGGAAGCCGGAACGGCCGTCGCCGTGCACCCGCTCACCGAGCACCTGGTGCAGCTGGATGTTGTCGCGCTCGAACCCGAGCCGGCATGCGGCCATGTAGAGCCGCCACACCTTCGCCTTGCCGACGCCGACCTCCGCCACCGCCTCGTCCCAGTGCGCCTCGAGGTTGTCGCCCCACCCGTGCAGGGTCCGCGCGTAGTGCTCGCGGAAGTTCTCCTCGTGGCGGATCTCGAACCCGGCGTCGTTCATCGTCGAGATCACGTGGCCGACGGTGTGCAGCTCGCCGTCGGGGAAGATGTAGCGGCCGATGAACGGGTCGAGCCGGCGCGCGGGCGTGCGCGACTCGGTGATGCAGTGGTTGAGCAGGCGCCCGCCGGGCCGCAGCCGCGCGTGCAGCGAGGCGAAGTAGCGCGGCAGCTGCGCGCGTCCGATGTGCTCGGTCAGCCCGATCGAGCTGATCGCGTCGAACTCGGTCTCCGGGGCGTCGCGGTAGTCGACGTGGCGCACCTCGGCGAGCCCGTCGAGGCCGCGGCGGGTGATCTCGGCCTGCGCCCAGGCCGCCTGGTTGGCCGAGAGCGTCACCCCCAGCGCCTTGACGCCGTGCTCCGCGGCCGCGTGCATGACCATGCCGCCCCAGCCGCAGCCGACGTCGAGCAGGCGCATGCCCGGCTCCAGCGCCAGCTTCTGCGACACCAGCTCGTGCTTCTCGGCCTGCGCCTCCTCCAGCGTGGCCGTGGCCGTCGGGTACACCGCGCAGGTGTAGGCCATCGACGGCCCGAGGACCCACTCGTAGAAGGCGTTGGACACGTCGTAGTGGTGGGAGATGACCTTGCGGTCGCGCGCCTTCGAGTGCAGCCGGCCCGGCGGGACGAACTCGAACTCCGGCGGCGGCATCCGGTGCTTGAGCCACACCGGCACGAGCTGGCGCGCCAACCTGATCCGCTGCGCGCGCGGGATGTCGTGCAGGATCACGTCCGGCATCGCGGCGAGGATCCCGTAGAGCTCGCCCTCGACCTCGATCTCCCCCGTGACGTACCCCCGCGCGAGCCCGAGCGTGCCCGGCGCCGTCACCAGCCGGGCCATCGCCCGCGGTGAGGTGATCCGGATCGCCGCCTCGGCGCTGTCGGGCCCCGCCTTGCTGCCGTCGTAGCCGATGATCCGCACCGGAACGTCGGCACCGAGGACACTCGAGATGATCTCTGCGACCTGCATCATGGCCTCCCCGTGACCTTGGTGTAGAGGTCGGGCAGCCTGCCGTCCGGGTCGTAGCGATCCTTGAGCGTCCGGTAGGCGGGCCCGTTGTAGTGCTGCCAGAACTCAGGCTCGTCGTAGTGCACCGTGGAGTACAGCGACTTGTGGCCCCCGAGCTCGGCGACAAGGTCCTCCACGCGTCTGTTGTGGCCCTCCGGGTCCCCCGGGACCTCGGGCACGGTCGACCAGAACCCCACGTTGACGTAGAGCTCGTGGGGCTTCATCGGGTACAGCGGCCAGGTGCGCTCGCCGCGCAGCGTCAGCGGGCACAGCCAGACCGGCTCGATGCCGACGTCGCGCTGGAACGCGTCGAGGAACTCCGGGAGCCGCTCCACCGGGATCTCGACGTCCTGGATCACCGGCTCCTCCTGCGGCTGCCGCAGCAGGCTGCGGATCCGCGAGGAGAACCTCGTGCGGCGGTCGAGCGCCACGATCCGGCGGTACACGTCGGACCGCCGGTAGCGGCCCGGCCACACGCGGCGGACCAGCGGGTGCTGGGCGCCGAGTGCCGCGGAGCACCAGAACCAGTCGGTGTCCCAGCGCCACAGGTAGTCGTGGATGGTCAGGTGGTCGGTCCTGCGCTCGCGCACGGACCTGTAGAACACCTGCTGTCCGGTGTAGTCGCTGACGCCGGGGCCGGGGTCGTCGGTCAGGTGCGCCAGCGTCAGGTACTGCTCGTCGCGGGTGAACACGACGCCGTCGACGAAGTCGGCGTCGGACGCGCACGCCTCGCGGATCGCCTCGACCAGGTCCCCCGTCGCGACGCGCCGGTGCTCCAGCCGCACGTACGGCGTGACCGGCAGCAGGTCGATCTCCAGCCGCAGGGCGTACCCGAGCGTGGCGTAGGAGTTCGCGAACCCGGCGAACAGGTCGGCGTGCTCGCCGTCGGGCCGGGCGGTGACCAGCTCCCCGTTCGGCAGCAGCACGTCCATCTCGCGCACCGACTCGTGCGGCAGGCCGTGCCGGAACGACGTCGACTCGATCCCCAGGCCCGTGACGGCCCCGCCGAGGGTGATGGTCTTGAGCTGCGGCACGACGAGCGGCATCAGGCCGTGCGCGAGCGTGACGTCGACGAGGTGCTCGTAGGTGGTCATGCCCTGCACCTGCGCGGTGCGCGCGACCGGGTCGACCTCGATCACGCCGGTGAACGCCGACGTGTCGAGCCTGCGGTCGTCGGCGCCGCCGGTGCCGAACCGGAACAGGTTGGAGGTGCGCTTGCCCAGCCGCACCCGCTCCCCCGGCGGCACGGCCCGGTACTGCCGCACGAGCTCGGCGACGGCGGCGTCGTGCACGGCGCGGGGGACGGTGGGCGGGGAGGTGACGTGCAGCCCGGCGCTCATGTCGAGGGACGCTAGTACTCCGGTGCCGCACTGCCCACCCCGTTGGACAGGGCTGATTCGTCACATCGGAGTGACGGCAGGGTCATCGGGCCACGCGGCCGCTCCCCTGTGGACGCCGGGGGCGGGTCCGGGTCAGCGGCGGGCGCGCACCAGGCCCGGGAGGGCGGACAGGCCGGTCGTCGGGTGGAACGCCTCGGCCGCGGCGGTGAGGGCCCCGTGCTCGGACCCCGTCAGCACGATGTCGGCGGCCGCGGCGTTGCGCTCCACCTGGGCGACGCTCGACGCCCCCGGGATCGCGACGACGTTCGGGAAGTGCACCAGCCAGGCCAGTGCGATCTGGGCGGGCGTGGCGTCGTGGGCCGAGGCGACGTCGCGCAGCAGGTCGAGCAGCGGGGCGGCGGCGGCCATGTTCTCCGGCAGGAACATCGCGTTGGTCGCCCGCACACCCCCGCTCGGGCGGTGGTCGGCCCCGTAGCGCCCGGACAGCAGGCCCTGGGCCAGCGGGCTGTAGGCCATCACGATGTGCCCGGTGCGCTGCGCCCACGGCAGCATCTCGGCCATCGGGTCGCGCGAGACCAGGCTGAACTGCACCTGGTTGGACAGGATCCGCTGCCCTCCCCTGGCGCCCTCCGCCCGCTGCCAGCGCTTGAGGGAGTAGTTGGAGACCCCCACCTCGTCGATCACGCCGACGTCGCGCAGCGCCTGCATCCCGCGCATCGTCGTGGCGTCGCCGACGACCGGGTTGGGCTGGTGCACCTGGTAGAGGTCGATCTGGCGGACGCCGAGCCGCTGCGCGCTCGCCACGCCCCGCTGCTGCACGATCGCGGCCGTCGGCATCACCGGGAAGACCTTCGACGCCACGACGACGTCGTCGGTGCCGCCGGAGTCCTTCAGCGCCTTCCCGAGGATCCGCTCGCTGCGCCCGAAGCCGTAGACCTCGGCGGTGTCGAACACCGTGATCCCCAGCTCCCGGGCCCGCGCGACGATCCGCGCGGCCTCCCCGTCGGCGTAGTCGGTGCCGTAGCCCCACTCACGGGACCCGAACTGCCACGTGCCCAGGCCGATGACGGAGTAGGGCTTGGCGGTGGCGATGTCGAGATGGCGCATGCCCCCGTTGTACCCGGATCAGGTGTGCTCGGTCAGGAACTCGTCGAGGAACACCCAGGTCGACGTGCGGGCGCGACGACCGGTCAGCACCCCGAGGTGACCGCCCGGAGCGCTCTCGAACCGGACGTCCGGTGAGCCGGTGAGCAGCTCCGCCACGCGCTCGACCGCGGCCAGCGGCGCGATCACGTCGTTCCGCCCCCCGACGACCAGCACGGGCACGTCGATCTCCTTGAGCGCGATGGTGCGCCCGGCGAGGTCGAGGGTGCCGTCGGCGAGGTCGTTGCTGCGCAGCAGCAGGTGGTAGATCTGCCCGAACACGCGGCCGGGGTAGCCGTGCATGTGGGTCATCATGTGGTCGACGGCCTCGATCTGGGCCAGGCAGTCGCGGTCGTCGAGCCGCGAGAGGACCGTCAGCGGCTTGGTGACGAGCCGGTCGACCGCCGTCAGCTGGAACGCCCAGCTCACCAGCGGCGCCGGGAAGCTGCCGATGGCCTGGTAGACCGCCGAGAGCCCGAGCCCGCCGGTGACGGCCGCGAGCGGGCGCAGCGGGGCCACCAGCGGCACCGCGGCGATGTCGATCGGGCTGCCGATCACCGACAGCGTGTGGATGGGCAGCGTCACGTCGGCCGCGGTGGCGAGCAGGCAGAAGATCCCGCCCAGCGACCACCCCAGCAGGTCGACGCCGTCGGCGCCGGTGTCCGCGCAGGTGTCGCGGACCGCGCGCGGCACCACGTCGTCGACCCAGTGCTCCATGCCCAGCGCGCGGTCGGCGAAGCGGATCGGGCCGTAGTCGACGAGGAACACGGTGCGCCCGGTGGCCAGCAGGTGCTGCACGAGCGAGCAGCCGCGGCGCAGGTCGTAGGCGAAGTCGGGGGCCCCCAGCGGCGGCACCAGCAGCACCGGCGGGGCGTCGAGCACCGGCACGCCGGCCAGCGGGCGGTAGCGGTACAGCGTGGCCGCCGGCGAGCCGGTGATGGCGTCGCGCGGCATGCGCCGCAGGTCGGCGACACCCCCGCGCACCGCCTTGTCGACGGCGTTGACCGCTGCGGCGGGGATCCGGTCGACCAGGCTCACCCCGACGACCCTAGTCGTCCGCGTCCCCGGCCGCGGCCCGCGCGGGCCGTCGTCGGCACCGGCGAGCCGTTCCCGGTTACCGGCCGGTATGTGAGACTGGCGGCCATGCAGCGCGACCTCTTCGACGCCGACCACGACGCGTTCCGCGACACCGTGCGGACCTTCCTCGCCAAGGAGGTGCTCCCCCACCACGACCAGTGGGAGGCCGACGGCCACGTCGACCGCGCGGTGTGGAAGGCCGCGGGCGCCTCCGGCCTGCTGGGCACCGACGTGCCCGAGGAGTTCGGCGGCGGCGGCGTCGAGGACTTCCGCTACAACTGCATCGTCACCGAGGAGATCTCCCGCGCCGGCACCTCGGGCCTGGGCTTCCCGCTGCAGAACGACGTGATCGCGCCCTACCTGCTCCGCCTCGCCACCGACGAGCAGAAGAAGCGCTGGCTCCCCGGCTTCTGCTCGGGCGAGATCATCACCGCGATCGCGATGACGGAGCCGGGCACCGGCAGCGACCTGCAGGGCATCGCGACCACCGCGAAGAAGCAGGACGACGGCAGCTGGCTGCTCAACGGCGCCAAGACGTTCATCACCAACGGCATCCTGTCCGACCTGGTGATCGTCGTGGCGAAGACCGACCCCGAGGCCGGGGCCCGCGGGTTCAGCCTGCTCGTCGTCGAGCGCGGGATGGAGGGCTTCGAGCGCGGCCGCAACCTCCAGAAGGTCGGCATGAAGGCCCAGGACACCGCGGAGCTGTCCTTCACCGACGTGCGCGTGCCCGCCGAGAACCTGCTCGGCGAGGAGGGGCAGGGGTTCATCTACCTCATGCAGAACCTCGCGCAGGAGCGCCTGTCGATCGCCGTCGGCTCGATCGCGGGCGCCGCGCAGGCCCTGGAGCTCACGCTCGACTACGTCAAGGAGCGCAAGGCGTTCGGCAAGCCCGTCGCGGCGTTCCAGAACACCCGCTTCGAGCTGGCCGAGATGGACACCGAGGTCACGGTGACCCAGGTGTTCGTCGACCGGTGCATCCGGCAGCACGTCGAGGGCGAGCTGTCGATCTCCGACGCCGCGAAGGCCAAGTGGTGGGCCTCCGACGTGCTCAAGCGCGTGGTCGACCGCTGCGTGCAGCTGCACGGCGGCTACGGCTACATGCTCGAGTACCCGATCGCGAAGGCGTTCGTCGACTCGCGCGTGCAGTCGATCTACGGCGGCACGAACGAGATCATGAAGGAGATCATCGGCCGGTCCCTGATCGGCTAGGCGCGCCTCAGCGGCCGGCGCAGACGCGCTCGATCTCGGTGACGGCGGCCAGGATCCGCTGCGCGTCGAGCTGCACGGCGTCCCGGGCGGCGTTGCCGTCCGGGCCCAGCTGCTCCCGCCCCTGGGCGTCGAGGTCGTCGATGGCGGCGACGAGCTCGGCCTGGGCGGCGACGATCTCCGGGTCGGTGACGCCCCCGGTGGTGGCCACCTGACGCGCGCCGAGCAGCAGCACCGCGACCCCGGCCGGCAGCACCGGCATCCGGGTCATCGCGTCGGCGGCCTGGCGCACCACCGACTGGGAGTCGGTGTAGTCCTCGCAGACGACGTCCTCGGGCGTCGCGGCGACGGCGCCCGAGGGACCCGGCGCGGCGCTCGCGGGAGCGGGCGCCTCGGGGGCGGGGGCGGCGGTGCTGCAGCCGGCGAGCACGCTCAGGGCGGCGAGGGTCGTGACGAGGGCGATGGCGGGGCGCTTCATGCCACCACGCTCGCACGGATCCGGGCGCGCTCGGTCTCCACGTCGACCGTGGCGGGCGGGAAGCGGGGGTCGATTTCGGTGAGGGTCTCCGCGAGGATCGACGCGATCGCCCAGTTCCGGTACCACTTGCGGTCCGACGGCACGACGTACCACGGCGCGGTCCCGGAGTCGGTCTCGCGCACGGCGTCGGTGTAGGCCTGCTGGTAGGCGGGCCACTTCGCGCGTGAGTCGAGGTCGGCGGTGTTGTACTTCCACACCTTCGCCGGGTCGTCGAGCCGGGCGAGGAGCCGCTCCGCCTGCTCCTCCGGCGAGATGTGCAGCATGCACTTGACGATCGCGACGCCCTGCGCGGCGAGCTCGGACTCGAACGCGGTGATCTCGGCGTAGCGACCGCGCCAGACGTCCTCGGGGACCAGCGAGTCGACCCGGGCGATGAGGACGTCCTCGTAGTGCGACCGGTCGAACACCCCGATCTGCCCCGGCGCGGGCACCTTCGGGCGCACCCGCCAGAGGAAGTGGTGGGCCCGTTCCTCGGCGGTGGGCTTCTTGAACGAGGAGATCGTCAGGCCCTGCGGGTTGACCAGCCCGGCGACGTGCCGGATCACCCCGCCCTTGCCGGAGGTGTCCATGCCCTGCAGCACGAGCAGCACGGACCGGGTGCCCCCGCCGACGGCCTCGGCGTAGAGCGCCTCCTGCCGGCCGTCGAGCACGGTGGCCAGGTCGGCCATCGCCTCGGCGGCCGCCGACTTGTCCTTCGGGCCGACCGGCCTGCCCCGCGGGTCGATCTCCGCGAGGTCGAGCTCGGCGGGCGCCCGGAACGTCGAGCGCGCGGTGCTGACCATGATCCCCACCCTAGAGGCAGCTCCCGGCGCGGGCGCCGACGGTGGCGGCGGGCGGGTCAGGCGCGCAGGAGGTGGTCGCCGTCGGTGCCCTCGTCGGGCCCCGTGTCGTCGGGCCCCGCGCCGTCGGACCCCGCGCCGTCGGCCGCCGGCTCGGGGACCCCGTCGTCCGCGGCCGGCCGGTCCCCGCCGGGGGCGGCCAGGCCGGAGAGGTCCAGTTCGAGCCGGAACGGCTCCTCCAGGACGAAGGTCTCCCCCGCGGCCGCGTGGGCGTACTCGTGGAAGCGCCCGCCGATCAGCATGGTGGCGACGGCGAAGGGCTCGTCGTGGTCGACGAGCACGGCGTAGGGGATGCGGCTGCCCGCGTAGAGCTGCGGCTTGAACCAGCGGTCGGCGACCCCGTTCCCGGAGCCGACGACGTCGATCACCACGAGGGCGGCCGACCCGTCACGGACGTCGGACCCGTCCTCGGAGCGGGCGGCGACCACCAGGTCGGGCACCAGGATCCGGCCGGGGCACAGCCGCAGCGCGACGGGCCCGGTGACCTCCAGCCCCTCCGGCAGCGCCTTCTCCACCGCCGCCCGGACGGCCGCGACGGCGGCGGCGTGCCGGTCGTCGGTGGTCGGCGCGACCAGCAGGCTCCCGTCGACCAGCTCGATCCGCCGGTCGCGGGGCAGCGCGAGGTAGGCCTCCTCGGTCCACGGCCCGTCCTGGTCGAGCATCGTGGGGATCCCCCTCCTCCGGACGATCGGCGCACGTCGCGGCGCCGCGCCATCGTGGCACAGGCCGCCGGATCGCGCGTCGGACCCGGTCACGACGCGCGACCGGCGGGCCGCGGTGTCAGCCGACCGGTCGGGCCCCGACCGGCACCACCAGCGGCGTCCCGGCCACCGGATCGGCGATCACGCGGGCGTCGAGGCCGAACACCTCGCGCAGGAGGTCCTCGGTGATCACCTCGTGGGGGGTGCCCGCGGCGACGATCCGCCCGCCGCGCATCGCCACGAGCCGGTCGGCGTAGCGGGCGGCGAGGTTGAGGTCGTGCAGGACCATGACGACGGTGCGCCCCGCCTCGGAGTGCAGCCGCCGCACCAGCTCCAGCACGTCGACCTGGTGGGCGAGGTCGAGGAACGTGGTGGGCTCGTCGAGCAGCAGCAGGTCGGTGCCCTGGGCCAGCGCCATCGAGATCCAGGCGCGCTGGCGCTGCCCTCCGGAGAGCTCGTCGACGGGGCGCTCGGCGAGGTCGAGGATCCCGGTCCACTCCAGGGCCTGGTGCACCGCGTCCTCGTCGTCGGAGGACCACTGCCGGTACCAGGCCTGGTGCGGGTGCCTGCCGCGGGCGACGAGGTCGGCGACCGTCAGCCCCTCGGGCGCGGTCGGGGCCTGCGGCAGCACCCCGAGGATCGTCGCGACCTCCCGGGTGGCCATCCGGTCGATCCGCTCGCCGTCCAGCAGGACCCGGCCCGAGCTGGGCCTGAGCAGCCGGCCCAGCGCGCGCAGCAGCGTCGACTTCCCGCAGCCGTTGGGCCCGATGACGGCGGTGACCGTGCCGGCGACGACGTCGAGGTCCAGCCCGTCGACGACGACCCGGTCGCCGTAGCCGAGCCGGACCTCCTCCGCGCGCAGTCGCACGGGCGCGTCGACGGACGTCAGCAGTTCGGTCATGTGCGGGCCTCCCGGCCGTGTCGGGCGAGCAGGTAGAGCAGGTAGGGGGCGCCGACGACGGCGGTGACGATCCCGACCGGCAGGGGCGAGGGCAGCGCGGTGCGGGCGATGACGTCGGACAGGACCGTGAGCGCGGCGCCCACCAGCATCGACGCGGCGATCGGCGGCCGGGCGGCCCCGACCAGGCGCTGCGCGATCTGCGGGGCGACCAGCGCGACGAACGCGATCGGCCCCGCCGACGCGGTGGCCACGGCGGCCAGCCCGACGGCGACGACGAGCAGCCACGTGCGCGCGCGGTCGACGCGCAGGCCCAGGCCGCGGGCGGTGTCGTCGCCGAACTGGAGCGCGCCGAGCGCGTGGGCGAGGACCAGCGCGGCGGGCACCAGCACCACCAGCGCGAGCCCGACGGGGACCACGTGCTCCCAGCCCCGGGCGTTGAGGCTGCCGGTCAGCCAGACGGTGGCGCGCGCGGCCTCGTAGATCTCGGCGACGACCAGCAGCCACTGCACGAGCGCGAGCAGCATCGCGTTGATCCCGATGCCGACGAGGACGAGCCGGAAGCCCTGGATCCCCCGCCGCCAGGACAGCCCGTAGATGACGGCCGCGGTCAGCAGCCCGCCGATCAGCGCCGCGATCGGCAGTCCGGCCGCGGCGAGGGCGCCGCCGACGACGCCGAACCCGCCGCCGAGCACGATGACGAACACCGCGGTGGCGCTGGCGCCCATCGTGATGCCGATGATGTCGGGGCTGGCCAGGGGGTTGCGGGCGACGGCCTGGGTGATCGCGCCCGACACGGCCAGCGCGCCGCCGACCAGCGCGCCGGTGAGCGACTGGGGCAGGCGCAGGTCCAGCACGATGAACCGCTGCCCGCGGTCGCCGCCGCCGAGGAGCACGGCCACGACCTCGCCGATGCTGATCGGGAAGTCGCCCCGGCCGATGTTGACGACCAGGGCCAGCAGCAGCACGAGTGCGGTGACGGCGAGGACCAGCACGGTGCGCGGGCGCCAGACCACGGAGAACCGGCCGCGGCGAAGGGCGGGGCGGCCGGGGACCTTCGCGGGGGGCCCGGCCGGGCCCTTCGTCACGACCGCCATCAGATGTTCACCATCTTGCGGCGGCGCACGAGGTGGATGAAGAACGGCGCACCGACCAGGGCCAGCACGATCCCGACCTGCAGCTCGCCGGGGCGCACCAGCACGCGGCCGAGCACGTCGCCGACGAGCAGCAGCACCGCCCCGGACAGCGCGGAGGCCGGCAGCAGCCAGCGGTAGTCGGGCCCGGTGAAGGTGCGCACGATGTGCGGCACCACCAGCCCGACGAACGCGATCGGCCCGCACGCCGCGGTGGCCCCGCCCGCGAGCAGGGTGATCGCGACGATCCCGAGCACCCGGGTGCGCCGCACGGAGTGGCCCAGCGAGCGCGCGACGTCGTCGCCGAGGGACAGCGCGTTCAGGGCCGGTGCCGAGGCCAGCGCCATCAGGGCCCCCGCGCCGAGGAACCAGACGACGTTCGTCAGCACCTCGCCGTCGCGGCCGGCCAAGGAGCCGACGGCCCAGAACCGGTACGCGTCGAGCGTGGCGACGTCGACGAGGATCACCGCGGACGTCAGCGCGCCCAGCAGGGCGCTGATCGCCGACCCGGCCAGCGCGAGCGTCACCGGCGTGGCCCCACCGCGCCCGACCGACCCCAGCACGAACACCGCCACGCTCGCCGCGGCGGCGCCGGCGAAGGCGAACCAGACGTAGCCGAGCGGGTCGGTGACGCCGAACAGGTAGATCCCGATGACGACCAGGAACGCGGCACCGGCGTTGACGCCGAGCAGCCCGGGATCGGCCAGCGGGTTGCGGGTGTGGCCCTGGATGAGCGCCCCGGACAGCCCGAGCGCCGCACCGGCGACGAGGCCGAGGACCGTGCGCGGGATGCGCAGCGAGCGCACCACGATGTGGTCCTCCAGGCTGAGGTCGGGGCGGACCAGCGCGTCCCAGACGACGCCCGGCGGGATCGGCTTCGCCCCGACGGCCACGCTGAGCAGCGCCCCCGCGACGAGCGCCGCCAGCAGCAGCACCAGCCCGACGATCCGGCGCCCGCGCAGGGACCGGCGCGGCGCACGGGGCGGCCCGGTGGTCGGGCCGGGCACGGGGGTGACCGTGCTCAATGGGGTCTCCTCGGGGGCCGAATCCTGTGCTGTGCTCACCATAGGTGAGCCTCGCCTTGTGACCTACCCCGTCGGGTCACCGAATGTGCCGGCGCCCGTCCCGTGCTGGGATCCGGGCATGGACCGCATCTGGCCACTCCCCGCCGTCGACGACCCCGCGCTCGTCGACCACTACGCCTATCCCGACGTCGACGCCCCCTACGTCCGCGTCAACTTCGTCTCCAGCCTGGACGGGGCCGTCTCCGTCGACGGGCTCTCCGGCGGCCTGGGCACCGACGCCGACAAGCGCGTGTTCGGCGTGCTCCGGCAGCTGGCGCAGGTGGTGCTCGTCGGGGCCGGGACCGCCCGCGCCGAGGGCTACCGCGGTGCGCGCAGGCCGACGATCGGCACCGACACCCCGCCGCCGGTCGCCGTCGTCACCGGGTCAGCCGATCTCGACCCGGAGGCCGGGCTGTTCACCGACACGCAGGTCCCGACGATCGTCCTCACCACGGCCGGGGCCCCCCGCGCGCACCGCGACCGGCTCGCCGCCGCCGGGGCCGACGTCGCCGTCCTCGACGACCTCTCCCCCGCCGCCCTGCTCGCCGAGCTGGGCCGGCGCCGCCTGAACCGGGTCCTGTGCGAGGGCGGGCCGTCGCTGCACGGGGCGCTGGTGGACCACGACGCCGTCGACGAGCTGTGCCTCACCCTCTCGCCGCTGCTCGCCGCGGGCGACGCCGGCCGCATCGCCGTCGGGGGGACGGGGGGCGCGCCCCGCCCGATGGCGCTGGTCGGGGCCCTGCACGAGGAGGGGGCGCTCCTGCTCCGCTACCGCCGGTCCGGCGATGTTCAGGACCGTGACTAGTCCGATCGGGTGAGTTAGTGGGAGGTTGCACCGGGTACCTGCGTCCTAAGTCCGTACGCAACGGACGTGAACGACCTGAGGAGCGCTAATGACCACCCCCACGCCCACCCCCAGCCCCACCACCGGCGCCAGCCCCGCCCGCCTCGCCGACGACACCACGCAGGGCAAGACCACCATCGCCGCGTCGGTCGTGCAGAAGATCGCCGGCATCGCCGCGCGTGAGATCTCCGGCGTGCACTCGATGGGTGGCGGCGTGTCCCGCGCCTTCGGCGCCCTGCGCGAGCGCATCCCCGGCGGCGGCACCGGCGCCTCGAACATCGCGGGCGTCCAGGTCGAGGTCGGCGAGAAGCAGGCCGCGGTCGACCTCGACATCGTCGTCGAGTATGGCGCGTCCATCGTGGACCTCGCCCGCGCGGTGCGCCGCAACGTCATCACCGCCGTCGAGCGCATGACGGGCCTCGAGGTCATCGAGGTCAACATCGCCGTCAACGACATCCACCTGCCGTCCGAGGACGACGGTGCCTCCGAGGACGTCGTCGTCGCGCAGCCGTCGCGGGTCGAGTGACGGAGTCCGACACCATGGCTGGACCCACCGGAGCCCCGGTCGGCGGTGCCCGGACCGCCGACACCGACGCGCTCGCGGAGCTCGTCGCCGCCGCGGTGACCGCGCACCCCGCGGTCGCCCGGCTCGACGGCGGCTTGTTCGGGTCCGTCGCGACCTACCTGCCCGGCCGCCGCCTCGTCGGCGTGCGGATCGGGCAGGGCACGGAGCCGGTCGAGCTCGGCGTGGTGCTGCACCTGAGCGCCCGCATCCCGGACGTCGCCCGCGAGCTGCGGCGCGAGGTCTCGGCCCTGTGCGGCGGCACCGCCGTGAACATCACGGTGGCGGACCTGGCGGTCCCCGCGGCCGTGGTCGGCCCGCCGGCCACGGCCTGACCGGCCCGGCGCGATGACGGCGGACGATCCGTCCGGACGGATGACGCCGGAGCAGCGCGCGGAGTACCGCGCGTTCGTCCGCGACCACCATCCCGACCGCGGCGGCGACCCGGAGTTCTTCGTGGCCGGGCTCGCCCGGCTCCGGGCCGGCCGGGCGGCGCCGCCCCCGGACGACCGCCGGTACGACGCCCCGATCGAGATCGTCAGCCCGCTGCCACTGCCCGTCCGGGTGGTGGTGGCCCTCATCCGCACCGTGCGCCGCAACCGCGAACGCCGCGTCGACTAGTCGACCGCCGTCCGGCCGCACCGCCCCTCACCACAGGAGAACCCATGAACGCCACCCACACCGGCCTGCTGGCCGGTCTCATCCTCGGCGCCACCGGCGCGATCGGCGGCTTCGGCGCGTTCCTCGTCGCCCTCGTCATCGGCATCGTCGGACTCGTCGTCGGCCGCGTGCTCGACGGCGAGCTCGACCTGAACGCGGTGCTGGGCCGGGGTCGGGACCGGTGAGCGGGTCCGACGCCGCCGCCTCCCCCGAGGAGCGCGGCCGGCTCGACATCCACCCGACGGTGCTGCGCAAGATCGTCGAGCACGCCGCCGACGGCACCCCCGGCACGCTGCGCCACGAGCGTCGCCTCGCCGGGGTCGGCGTCGGGCAGGCCGGCTCCACCGCGAAGATCAGCGACGGCCCCGACGGCGCCGTCGACGTCGCGCTGGAGCTGACGCTCCAGTACCCCGCGCCCGTCCGCCGGACGGTCGACGCGGTCCGCGGCCGGGTGGGCGACGAGCTCACCCGCATCACCGGCCGCCGCATCCGCAACCTCGCCGTCACCGTGTCCGGCCTCCGTGGACCCGACGACGGCTCCACCGGCTCCGGCTCCCGAGTCCAGTAGGAGATGACCATGCGTGTCCTGCTCAGGGTCCTCGCCCCGCTGCTCGGCCTCGCGCTGGCCGCGGTCGGCGTCCTGACCGTCATCGAGGTCGTCGCCGCGTGGGTGCGGACCCCCGCCACCACCGGCCTGCTCGTCCCGTGGCCCGACTGGCGGGCCTCCCTGGAGGCGCTGACCTGGGCGGACGCGCCGGTTCCCGCCATCGCGATCGGCGTCGCGGTCCTCGGCCTGATCCTGCTGCTGATCGGCCTGCTCGCTCGTCGCCACGACATCGCGCTGACCTCCCCCGCCCCCGAGGTCGCCGTCACGACCTCCCCGCGGGTGCTCGCCCGGCTCGTCGGGCGCCGGGTCCGCGCCGCCGACGGGGTGGCCGCCGCGTCGGTCACCGCGACCGCCCGCAAGGTCTCCGTCGGCGCCCAGGCCTGGACCGACGCTGGGTCCGAACTCCGCAGCAGCGTCTCCTCCACCGTCGACACCCTGCTCGACGAGCTGCCGCTGGCCCGCCGCCCGCGCGTCGCCGTCACCGTGCAGGAGAGGAAGGGCCCCCGATGACCGTCTCGATGGAGAAGCCGGCCGATCCGCCGCCCGCCCCGCACTCGGGTGCGCTCAAGCGCCGCTCGAGGTCGGCCGTCGCGCGGTCCGCCGGTGGCGACCGCTCGGTGCTGGTGCTGCTCGGCCTCGTCGTGCTCGCCGCCGGCGTGCTGGTCGCCCTGCTGGGCTACGGCGTGTTCGGGGCCGACCGCGCCGGGCGGCCGCTGCTCGACCCGGTCGTCGTCGACGTCCTGCGGGCCCAGCCGCTGATCGCGCGGATCGTCGCGATCGCCGTCGGGCTCCTGCTGCTGGTGCTCGGCCTGACCTGGGCCGCCCGCTCGCTGCGCCCGGAGCGCAAGCCGGACCTGGTCATCGACCGCGGCCCGACGACGGCCATCACCGTCAGCTCCTCCGCGGCGGCCGACGCGCTCGCCGCGCAGGCCGCCGACCTGCCCGGCGTCGGCCGGGCCAAGGCCCGCATGGTCGGCACCGAGGACGCCCCGGCGCTGCGCGTGTGGGTGTGGCTCTCCGACGACGCCGACGTCCGCGACGTGCTGGAGAGGCTGCACGGCCAGGTCCTGACCTCGGCCCGCTCCTCGCTCGGGATCGCCGCCCTCCCGGTGGCCGTCCGCCTGGAGCTCGACCAGGCCACCAGCGGCCCGCGGGTCTCCTGACACCGCCGCACGCCTCCACCGCGACACCTTCACCGCTGCCACACCGGCCCTGCGACACGCTGCCCCGGTCATGATCGGGAACCCACGCCGCGTCGTCGCAGGGCTGTTGTGCCTGTCCGCCCTGCTGGCCGGGTGCGCGGTCGGCCCGTCGGAGCGGCCCCCGGTGGCGGTGCGCGGGCCGGACGGGCTCCCCGCCGCACCCGTGGCGCCCCCCGGGCCGTCGGTCCCCGCCGTGCCGCCGCTGCAGGCCCAGGACACCTCGATCCCGTTCGCCGACTGCACCGCGGGTGCGTTCGCCGCGTACGGGGTCGCCGTGCCCGCCGACCGCACGCTGCGCGTCGAGTGCGGGGAGTTGCCCGTCCCGGCCGACCCGGACCGCCCCGAGCAGGGCAGCGTGCTGCTCGGCGTCGTGCGGGTCGGTTCCGCGGGCGCCCCGCTCGACGGGCCGCCGCTGCTCGCCGTCGGCGACAGCGCCACCGACCCGACCGCGGGCCACGCCCTCGCCGTCGCCGCGCGCGTCGCACCCGCCGTCCTCGGCACCTACACGGTGATCGGGCTGGACCGGCGCGGGGCGGGGGCCGACCGCATCGACTGCGCCGACCCCGCCGCGCGTGCGGCACTCGTCGACGCCGACCCCGCCGCCACCTCGGAGACCGACCTCGCCGGGCTGCTGGAGCGGGCGCGGTCGGTGGTGCAGGACTGCAACCTCGCCGTGCCCTCCGCACTGGCCGGGTTCCGCAGCTCCGCGACCGCCGCCGACGTCGAGCAGCTGCGGGTCCGGCTCGGCGTGGCCCGGCTCTCCGCGGTCGGCACGGGTGACGGCGCGGGCGCGCTCGACACCTGGGCCCGCACCGCGCCGGGCGGGGTCGGCCGCCTCGTCCTCGACGGTCCGCCCGACACCACCGTCACCGAACCGGACCGCAGCACCGCCCGCGCGGCCTCCGCCGACGCCGCGTTCGACGCGTTCGCGCTGGCCTGCACCGGCGGTGGCACCTGCCCGCTCGGAGCCGATCCGCGGGCCGCCGTCACCGCGCTCGCCGACGCCCTGCGCACCCGTCCGCTGGCCGCGACCGACGGGCGTCGGCTCACCGCGGGCGCCGCGCTGCTCACCGTGCTCACGGTGCTCCCCCGGCCCGACGACTGGCCCGCACTGGCCGGGGCGCTCGCCGCGGCCGCCGCGGGCGACCCCACCGGCCTGCTCGGCCTGCTGGACCCGGTGACCGGCCCGGCCGGGGGCTTCGACGGGATGCTCGCCACGGCCTGCAACGACGACCCGGCGCGGCTGTCCCCGCCGGAGGTGAGCGCGCTCGCCACGACCCTGCGCACCGACCACCCGCTCGTCGGCGGCACGCTCGCCATCGGGCTGCTGGCCTGCGCGCCGTGGCCGGCCGGGACGGCGCGGTCCGCCCCCGACCCCGCAGGGACCCTGCCGCCGGTGCTGGTGGTGGGCACCGCGGCCGACCCGCGGCACCCGGCCGAGGGCGCCCGGCGGGTCGCCGAGCAGTACCCGACCGGCGCGTTCCTCAGCTGGCAGGGGGCCGGCACCGGCGCCTACCCGCGGACGCCGTGCGTCCGGGCCGCGGTCGACACCCTGCTCGTGGACGGCCTGCCCCCCGCGTCGGGCACGCTCTGCCCGCCGTGACCGGTCAGCCGGTGCAGTAGTTCTCCTTGGCGATCTCCACCAGGTCGGCGGCCTGCGCGCGGGTCACCGTCGGCAGCGACGCCGGCAGGGCGCGGGCGATCCGGGCCTCGTCGACGCCGTCGCCGAGCTCCTGGCAGACGAGCTCGGCGGCCTCGACCTCCGCAGCGCCGCCCCGGCTGGTGGGCACCCCGGCCTCGCGCAGCGCGCTGAGGAACGTGCTGCCGCGGTCGGAGAGCGGGTCGCCCTGGCTCAGCGCGGCCGTGTCGTCCTCGTCGGTCGCCGAGCCGTCGGTCGCGGTCGGCAGCTGCGGCACGACGGGGGCGGTCTCGACCACGGCCGTCGGCTGCGGGGCGGCGTCGCCGTTGTTGAGCAGGACGACACCGGTCAGGCCGAGCGCCCCGATGACGGCCCCGGCGGCCAGCAGCGGGCCGCGGCGGCGGAACAGGCCGCGGCGCTTCCCGGCGGCCCGGCGGGCGGCGCGGCCCCCGGTCGCGGAGACCGCGTCCTCCCCGGCCCCGGGGAGGATGTCGACCCCGCTGTCGACGACCTCGTCGTCGGCGGGACGGGCGTGGCGGCGGCCGCCGGCCGCGACGAGCGCGGTGGGCTGCTCGCCCGTGGACCCCGCGTCGACGGGCGCGGTGCCGACCAGCTCGGTCACCGGCTCGTCGGAGCGCGCGGAGGCGTCGTACGCAGCATCGTCGTACGCGGCATCGTCGTACGCAGCGTCGTCGTACGCAGCGTCGTCGTACTCGGCGTCGTAGCCCTGCTCGTCGTAGTGCGCGTCGTCGTACGCGGCGTCGTAGCCCGTGTCGTACGCCGCGTCGTCGTATCCGGCGTCGTAGGCGGGGTCGTAGCCCGCGTCGTCGTAGGCGCCGTCGTGACGCGGCCCGTCGTGACGCGGCCCGTCGTGGCGCGGTCCGTCGTGGCGCGGTCCGTCGTGGCGCGGTCCGTCGTGGGCGGGACCGTCGAACGCGGGCACGTCGAAGACCGTGGTCTCGGCGGCCGCGGCGCGGCGGCGGGCGGCCCGGCCGCCCTCGGGGGCGTCGTGCTCCGGGCGCGGGGCCGGGCCAGGGCGGGGCGAGGGGACCCGGCGCAGCACGTCGGTCTCCGACACCGCGTTCGACCCGGGCGCCGCGGCGAAGCCGGCAGGCGGGGGGAAGGCCGGGCCCGACGGGTCGGCGTGGCGCGGGCCGTCGCCGGACCCGTGCCGGGGGCCCGCGGGGTCGGGACGACCGTGCAGCCCGGGGAACGGCGGGCGGCCGTCGGGCTGCGGGGCGAACGGCAGTGCCTCGGCCGCGGCGGCGGCCCGGACGGCGGCGTCGGCCTGCACGGCGGCCTGGGCGGCGGCGTCCGCGGCGGCGGCGGCGCGGGCGGCCAGCTCGATGGCGGCCTTCGCGTCGGCGGCGGCGGCCGCGGCGGCGGCCTCGGCGGCCCGGGCGTTGGCCTCGGCAGCCCGGCGGCGCAGTGCGGCGTCCGGCGGGGAGAACTCGCCGGGCGTGAGGAGGTCGTGCCCCGGGCCGAACTCCCCGGCTCCTCGACCGCCACCGATCTCCGTCATCGGAGTACTCGACATCGTGCACCCCCCGTTCGATCCGGCCCCAGCGGCCTGTCGTCACTGGGTTCAACGACCGTGTGTTGCGGAGGTATCGCGAATGCGTCCATCCGGGTGTACGCCGCTCGGCGTGTCGTCACCGATCGCAGTAGGCGTGAGTGCTCAAGGGTGAGCTGGTGCGCATGTGGGGTGGGGGGCACGCCCGAGGTTACGACGGCGCAACATCCTCCGCCGGGGCCTTCGCCCGACTGGGTTGCACCCGCGTCGGCTCGCCCGGCATCTTGGGGTACTCCGGGGGGTACGGGAGCTCGCCCAGGCCACGATCCCGCTGGTCAGCGGCGTACCAGTCGAGTGCGGTCTCGATCCCCCCGACGGCCGCGTCCATGTCCTCGTGGGGGTCGCCGCGCTCGGCGAGCAGGCCCGGCACGGTGCGCACGTCGAAGTCCTCCGGCTCGACGTCGGGCAGCTGCTCCCACGTCACCGGCATCGACACCGTGGCCCGGGGCCGCCCGCGGACCGACCACGCCGACGCGACGGTGCGGTCGCGCGCGGCCTGGTTGTAGTCGAGGAACACCCGCTCGCCGCGCTCCTCCTTCCACCACGCCACGGTGGCCTGCTCGGGCAGCCGGTCGCACACCCGGCGCGCGATCGCGATGACGGCGTGCCGCACGTCGACGAAGTCCCACTCCGGGCGGATCCGCGCGAACACGTGCACGCCGCGCCCGCCGGAGGTCTTGGGCCAGCCCACGAGGCCGGCCTCGTCGAGCACCTCGTGCAGCGCGGCGGCGACGGCGCGGGCGTCGGCGAAGTCGGTGCCGGGCTGGGGATCGAGGTCGATGCGCAGCTCGTCGGGCCGGTCGGGGTCGGCGCGGCGGACCGGCCACGGGTGGAAGTCGAAGGTGCCCATGTTGGCCGCCCACAGCAGCACCGCGGCCTCGGTGGGGCACAGCGACTCCGCGGTGCGGCCGCTGGGGAACGTGACCCGGGCCGTCTCCGCGTAGTCGGGCGCACCCTTGGGCAGGCGCTTGCCGTAGAACGGCTCGCCGTCGACGCCGTCGGGGTACCGCTTGAGGTTGGTGGGCCGCTCGAACAGCACGCGCAGCAGCGGCTCGGCCACGGCGAGGTAGTAGTGCACCACCTCGCGCTTGGTGATCCCCGGCTCGGGGAAGTACACCTTGTCGCCGCTGGTCAGGCGCACCTCGCGGCCGCCGACGGACAGGAGCTCGACCGGTGCCTTGGACGCCACGGATCGGCACGCTACTCCGCTACCCTGACCGCGTGCCCGAACTCCACGGGCCCGGCGGTGCCCGTTTCGACAACGAGCTCCTCGGGCTCGACCCCACCGATCCCGAGGCCCAGGCCTTCGCAGAGCATCTCGACCGGATGGAGCACCAGCGCCCCGCGTTCACGGTGGAGGGCTACCTCGACGGCGTCAGCGCGTTCGCCGACTCCGCCAACCGGGCCGAGGGCGGCCGCCGGTGGAGCGCCGTGGCCGTCGTCGTCCTGCTCCTCGCCGTCGCGGCGTTCCTGGTCTGGGAGGCCTTCGTGTTCGTGGTGATGACGTGGCTGTGATGACGTGGCTGTGATGACGTGGGCGTGATGACGTGGGCGTGATGACGTGGGCGTGACGACGTGGGCGTGACGACGTGGGCGTGAGGTCGTGGTTCCGACGTAGCCTGGGACGCATGGATCCCGCCACCCCCGACACCGAGCCCGAGGCCACGGTCGTGAAGTCCGACGCCGAGTGGCGCGCGCAGCTCACGCCCGCCGAGTACCAGGTCCTGCGCCAGGCCGGCACCGAGCGCCCGTTCGTCGGCGAGTACACCGACACGAAGACCGAGGGCGTCTACTCCTGCCGCGCGTGCGACGCCGAGCTGTTCCGCAGCGACACCAAGTTCGAGTCGCACTGCGGCTGGCCGTCGTTCTACACCCCCCTCGCGGGCGAGGCCGTCATCGAGCGCACCGACTACTCGATGGGCATGAAGCGCGTCGAGGTGGTCTGCGCCGCCTGCAAGAGCCACCTCGGGCACGTGTTCGAGGGCGAGGGCTACGGCACCCCCACCGACCTGCGCTACTGCATCAACTCCATCTCCCTGCGCCTGCAGGAGAAGTAGCCGGGGGCGGGCGGCCGGCCCGCGTGGAAGGATCTTCGCGTGATCCGCCGCGCGGGCGCCCTGCTGGCCGCCACCGTCCTGCTCGCCCTCGCCGCGTGCGGCTCGGCCGACGACCCGGGCTCCGCCCCGCTGCCCGGCTACACGCTCGACCTGCCGGACCTCGAGCCGCTCGACACCCCCGCCGGCCCCACCCAGGTGCTCTCGGGCGTGCTCGGCAGCGCCGGGTACCTCGTCGAGGTCCCCCCGGAGTGGAACGGCGACCTGGTCGTGTGGACGCACGGCTACCTCGGCAACTCCGACGCGCTCGTCGTCGACGCGCCCTACTACGGGCTGCGGCAGCGGTTCGTCGAGCAGGGCTACGCGTGGGCGGCGTCGTCGTACGACCGCAACGGCTACGACGTCGCCTCGGGCGTGCGCTCGACGCGCGAGCTGGCCGACGCGTTCGCCGGGCTCGCGGGCACCCCGACCGCCCCGACCCGCACCTACCTCGCGGGGATCTCGATGGGTGGGCACGTCGCGGCGCGGTCGGTCGAGGAGTACCCCGACCGCTACGCCGGCGCGCTGCCGCTGTGCGGGGCGCTCGGCGACGTCGCGATCTTCGACTACTTCCTCGGCGTCCAGCTCGTCACCGAGGCGCTGGCCGGGGTGCGGTACTACCCGCCGGGCCCCGCGTTCGCCGACACCGTGCTCCCCCGCCTCCACGCCGCGCTCGGGCTGACCCCCGGCGACCCCGCGGTGACCTCCCCCGCCGCGCAGCAGCTGCGCGCGGCGGTCGTCCTCGGCTCCGGTGGCGCGCGCCCCGGCACCGACGCGGCGTTCGGCTTCTGGAAGGACGTGCTGCTCGAGCTGGGCGTGCGGGAGCCGGCCGGGCCCGTGGGGGGCGTGGCCGCCGACCCCGAGGTCGTGGCCACCAACGTCGGCGCCGACGTGCAGCCGGGCACGCCCGTCGACCTGAACGCGGCCGTGCGGCGCGTGGCGCCCGCCGATCCGGCGACCCGCGCGTCCACCGCGCTGACCGCGGTGGCGCCGATCGCCGGCCGCCCGGCCGTCCCGGTCCTCAGCCTGCACGCGCTGGGCGACCTGTACGCGCCGTTCTCGATGGAGCAGGTCTACGCCACCGAGGTGGCCGCGTCGGGGCGGTCGGCCGACCTGGTGCAGCGGGCGATCCGCAACGCCGGGCACTGCGAGTTCTCCGACGCCGAGGCCGGTGCCGCGTGGGACGACCTCGTCACCTGGGTGACCGACGGCCTCCGGCCGGACGGCGACGACGTGCTCGACGCCGCCGCCGTCGCCGATCCCGCGTACGGCTGCCGGTTCTCCGATCCGGAGGCGTACCGGATCGCGCCGGAGCCGTCGGAGGCCGACACGCGCCGCCTGTTCGATCCCTGCCCGACCTGACGACCGTCGGTGACCCGTCCCACCCCGCTTTGACACGATCGTTAGCACTACGAACAGTGGGGTGGTGTCCCGCCTCGATCGTCTCGCCGTACCCGCCCTCAGCGTGGCCTTCGTGCCGCTGTGGGCCTCCGGGTTCATCGCGGGCAAGCTCGCGACCCAGCGGATGGACGTGGCCACCACCCTGCTGTGGCGGTTCGTCGTCGCCGCCGTCGTGCTGGGCGCGGTCATGGCCGTCACCCGGCCCGCCCTGCCGCGCGGCCGGGCGTGGCTGCACCTGGCCGTCACCGCCCTGCTGCTGCAGGTCGGGCAGTTCTCCGCGGTCTACACCGGGCTCTCGCTCGGGGTGTCGGCCGGCCTGTCGAGCCTGGTGCTCGGGATGGCGCCGCTGCTCGTCGGCCTGCTGACGCCGCTGCTGCTGGGCGACCGGCTCGGCCCGGCCCCGGTGCTCGGGCTGCTGATCGGCGCGGCCGGGGTCTACGTGGTGCTCAGCGACGAGCTGGGCGACGCGCGGCTCGGCGCGGCCGTGCTGCTGCCGGTGCTGGGCATGCTGGCCCTGGCCGCGGGCACGCTCTACCAGAAGCGGTTCGGCGCGGGGACGGCGATCAGCATGAGCGTCTCGGTCCAGATGCTGACCTCGCTCGCCGTGCTGCTGGTCGTCATGCCGTTCACCGGGGCGGCCTGGCTGCCCCCGACGCCCGGTGCGTGGGCCGCGGCGGTCTGGCTGGGCGTGTTCAACTCCGCGCTCGCGTTCGCAGCGATGTTCGTGCTGCTGCGGAGGGTCTCCACCGTGCACGTCAGCGCCCTGCTCAACCTCGTGCCCGCCACCGTCGCGCTGGGGGCCGTGCCGATCCTGGGCGAGGCGCTGACGCCGCAGGCCGTGATCGGCCTGGGCATCGCGCTCGTCGGGATGTACGTCGGGCTGGGCCACCTGGGACGGGTGACGGTCGGGCGGCGGCGCTCAGCGTCGCCGGAAGTCCGCGGCGAGGGTCGCGAACGCGTCGGGATCGACCAGTGACGTCGTGTCGCCCGGCTCCCGCCCGGCGGTGACGTCGAGCAGCAGCCGGCGCATGATCTTGCCGGAGCGGGTCTTGGGCAGCTCGTCGACGACGATCACCTCCCGCGGCCGCGCGACCGGCCCGAGCTCGCGGCCGACGTGGGCGCGCAGGTCGGCGTCGAGGTCCTCCCCCGGCGCGGCCTCCCCCGCGGTGACGACGAACGCGACCACGGCCTGCCCGGTGGTGCCGTCCGGTGCCCCGACGACCCCCGCCTCGGCGACGCGCGGGTGGCTGACCAGCGCCGACTCCAGCTCGATCGAGCTGAGCCGGTGCCCGGACACGTTCATCACGTCGTCGACGCGGCCCTGCAGCCAGACGTAGCCGTCGGCGTCGACCCGGGCGCCGTCGCCGGCGAGGTACCAGCCCCGGTCCCCGAACCGCGCGTAGTAGGACACCACGAACCGCTCGGGGTCGCCCCACACCGTGCGGGCCATCCCCGGGCCGGCGCGGTCGATCACCAGCAGGCCGCCCTCGTCCGGGTCGCAGGTGCGGCCCGCCTCGTCGACGACCCGCACCGACATCCCCGGCAGCGCGCGGGTCGCCGAGCCGGGCTTGAGGACGGTCACGCCGGGCAGCGGCGCCACGACGGCGGCCCCGGTCTCCGACTGCCACCACGTGTCGACGACCGGGCAGCGCCCGCCGCCGATCACCCGGTGGAACCAGCGCCACGCCTCGGGGTTGATCGCCTCGCCGACCGACCCGAGCAGCCGCAGCGACGACAGGTCGTGCGCGGCGGGGACCTGCTCGCCCCACTTCATGTACGTCCGGACCAGCGTGGGGGCCGTGTAGTACACGGTGACGCCGTGCTTGGCGATGATCGCGAAGTGCCGGCCCGGCTCGGGGGTGTCCGGGGTGCCCTCGTAGAGCACCTGCGTCACGCCGTTGGACAGCGGCCCGTACACCTCGTAGGTGTGCGCGGTGACCCACGCGAGATCGGCGGTGCACCAGTAGACGTCGTCGGGCCGGTGGTCGAAGCAGGCCCACGCCGTCCAGGACGCCTGGGTGAGGTAGCCGCCCATGGTGTGCAGCAGGCCCTTCGGCGTGCCGGTCGTGCCCGAGGTGTAGACCAGCATGAGCGGGGACTCGGCGGGGAACGCGGCGGCCTCGTGCGTGCCCGGCTGCGGGTCGACGACGTCGTGCCACCAGACGTCGCGGCCGTCGGTCCAGTCGACCTCGCCGCCGGTGCGGCGGACGACGAGCACGTGCTCGACCGAGCCCACGCCCTCGACCGCGGCGTCGGCGTTCCGCTTCACCGGCACCGCCCTGCCCCTGCGGTACTGGCCGTCCGTGGTGACCAGCAGCTTCGCCGCCCCGTCGGTGACCCGGAAGCGCAGCGCCGCGGCGGAGAAGCCGCCGAAGACCATCGAGTGCACGGCGCCGATCCGGGCGCACGCCAGCATCACCACGACCGTCTCCACCAGCACCGGCAGGTAGACGACCACCACGTCGCCCGGTCCCACCCCGAGCGCGGTGAGCGCGTGCGCGCAGCGGGCGACCTCGGCCGCCAGCTCCGCGTAGGTGACGCGCCGCTCGTCGCCCGGCTCGCCCTCCCACAGCAGCGCGACCTTGTCCCCCAGCCCCGCCTCCACGTGCCGGTCGACGCAGTTGCGGGCCACGTTGAGGGTGCCGTCGGCGAACCAGGTGACGGCGGGGAACGCGCTGCCGTCGTAGCCGTGGCGGGGCTCGCGCCCCCACTCCAGGCGCCGGGCCTGCCGCAGCCAGAACGCGTCGGGGTCGGCGGCCGCCTCGGCGTAGACGTCGGCGCGGACGTTCGCGGAGGCGGCGAGTGGGGCGGGGGGCGGGAACGACGAGGTCACCGAGCCCAGCGTGCCACCGCACTTCCGGCCGAGGGGCTCTCAGGTGATCAGTACCTCCGGCCGAGGTTCCTCACGGCTTCCGCGCGCACGCTGGAGCCATGACCGATCTCCTCGCCGTCCTGGGTCCCGCGGGTGGTGTGGCGGTGCTCGCCGTGATGGCGATCGTGCCGCTGCTGCTCGACCTGCCGCAGCGTCGGCGCGCACCCGTCCCCGAGCTGGTCGTCCCGCGGCAGCGCACGGCCCACCCGGAGCGGCGCGCGGTCCCCGCGGGCCGCTGAGCGCTACGGGAGCGCGTTCACCAGCGCCTCCACCCGCACCCGCGGGCCGGTGTAGAACGGGATCTCCTCCCGGACGTGCCGGCGGGCCTCGGTGGCGCGCAGGTCGCGCATGAGGTCGACGATCCGGTCCAGCGCGTCGCACTCGAACGCGAGGATCCACTCGTAGTCGCCGAGGGCGAACGCGGGGACGGTGTTGGCGCGCACGTCGGCGTACCCGCGGGCGGCCTTGCCGTGGTCGGCCAGCATCGTGCGGCGCTCGTCGTCGGGGAGCAGGTACCAGTCGATGGACCGGACGAACGGGTAGACGCAGACGTACCCCTTGGGCTCCTCCCCCGCCACGAACGCGGGGATGTGGCTCTTGTTGAACTCCGCGGGCCGGTGCAGCGCGACCTGGCTCCAGACCGGCGTGCTCGCGCGGCCGAGCGCGGTGCTGCGGCGCAGGTCGGCGTAGGCGCCCTGCAGGGCCTCGACGTTGTCGGCGTGCCACCAGACCATGTAGTCGGCGTCGGCGCGCATGCCGGCGAGGTCGTAGACGCCGCGGACGGTGACGCCCTTGCCCTCCAGACCGTCGAGGAACTCCGCCGCCTGGGCGGCCGGCTCCGTGCGGTCGTCGCCGAGGCGGCCGGGTTCGGCGCGGAACACCGACCACATCGTGTAGCGGATGGTGCTGTTGAGCTCGGCGTAGTCGAGGCGGGCCATGGCCCCATCGTGCCACCCGCGGCGTCCGCGGGACGGCGGTGGTCGGGTGGCCGCGGTGGTCGGGTGGCCGCCGTGGTCAGGTGGCCGCGGTCGTGCCGGCGGCGATCCGCTCCGCCGCCGCCCGGGCCGTCGCCACGCACGCCGGCACGCCCACGCCGTGCAGGGCGGCGCCGGCCACCGCGATCCCGGCCGGGAGCCCGCCCTCGACCGCGGCGACGCGGTCGAGGTGCCCGACGCCGTACTGCGGCAGGCCCCCGCCCCAGCGCTGGACGACCGCCGCGACGGGCTCGGCCGTGACGCCGGTGAGCACCGCGAGGTCGGCGCGGACCCGGGCGACCAGCTCCGCGTCGTCGACCTGGAGGGTGGCCGCCTCCCCGAACCGGCCGAGCGACGCCCGGAGGCGGACCAGGCCGTCATCGCCGAGGTGGGCCCACTTCGTCGACGAGTGCGTGACCCCCTTGACCCCCAGCGGTTCCCCCGCGGCGACCAGGGTGCCCGACGTCGCGGGGAGGCCGACGCCGCCCGGGTAGGCCAGCGCCACCACGGCGGACGAGGCCAGCTCGATCTCCCCCGCCGCCCGGGCCGGGCCGGGCGCGACCGGCGCGAGCAGCTTCGCCGCAGCGGGGGCGGGCACGGCGAGCACGACGGCGTCGACGTCGAGGGGTTCGGGGGCCGTCGTCGGGCCGAGGACCAGCCGCCAGCCGGCCTCGCGGCGCTCCAGCGCCCGGACCGTCACGCCGAGCCGCAGCTCCGGGCGGGCGGCCGCGAGCAGCGCGTCGAGCAGGACGCGGTAGCCGCCGCGGACGGCCCCGAACACCGGGCCACCGGTCGCGAGGGCCGGGTCCGGCGCCCCGCGGGCGGGGGTCGCGCGACCCGCGGGCGGGGCCGTCGCCCGGTCCGCCGCCGCCGTCACCGACGGGGCTCCCGCGTCCAGCGCCCTGGCCAGGGCCGGGATCGTGGCGCGCAGCCCGAGCGCGTCGACGCGGCCGGCGTAGACCCCGCCGAGGAGGGGGTCGGCGAGGCGGTCGGCGGTCTCGTCGCCGAAGCGCCCGCGCAGCAGCGCCCCGAGCGCGACGTCGGCCCCCGGCTCCCACGACAGCGGCCGGGACGGCTCGGCGGCGACCGCGGCGAGACCGGCCGGGGACAGCAGCGCGTCGAGCCGGGCGGCGCCGGTCGGCACCCCGAGCAGGGTGCCGCCGGGCAGCGGCGCGGTGCGCCCACCGGCCCGGACCGTGGCCGACGCGGCCGTCGGGTGCACCGCGGGGTCGAGCCCCAGCTCGGCGAGCAGGGCCGGGACCTCCGGGCGACGCGCGAGGAACGCCTCGGCGCCGACGTCGAACGCCATCCCGGCCAGGTCGACGGTGCGCAGCACCCCGCCGACGCGGTCACGCTGCTCCAGCACCGTGATCCGGGCGTCCGGCCCGAGCAGGGTGCGCAACCGGTGGGCGGCGGCGAGGCCGGAGATCCCGCCGCCGACGACGGCGACCCGCATCACACCGGCTGGCGGTGCACCAGGTCGACCACGCGGGTGATCACGTCGGGGTCGGTGTCGGGCAGCACGCCGTGGCCGAGGTTGAACACGTGCCCCGGCGCCCGGCGGCCCTCCGCGGCGATCCGCTCGACCTCGCCGGTGATCGACGCCCGGTCGGCGAACAGCACAGCCGGGTCGAGGTTGCCCTGCACCGGGTGGGTGCCGCCGGCGCGGCGGGCCGCGTCGTCGAGCGGGATGCGCCAGTCGACGCCGACGACGTCGGCCCCGGCCTCCGCCATCGCCCCGAGCAGCTCGCCGGTGCCGACGCCGAAGTGGATGCGCGGCACGCCCGCGTCGACCAGGCCGCCGAGCACCCGGGCGGAGTGCGGCAGGACGTACTCGCGGTAGTCGCGCTCGGACAGGGCCCCGGCCCAGGAGTCGAACAGCTGCACCGCGTCGACGCCCGCGGCGATCTGGGCGCGCAGGAACGTCGAGGTCATGTCGGCGAGGCGCCCGAGCAGCGCGTGCCAGACGTCGGGGGCGCTGCGCATCAGCGCCTTGGTGCGCTCGTGGTTGCGGCTCGGCCCGCCCTCGATGAGGTAGGAGGCGAGCGTGAACGGGGCCCCCGCGAAGCCGATCAGCGGGGTGTCGCCCAGCTCGGCCAGCAGCAGCGCGATCGCGTCGGTGACCGGGGTGATCTGCTCGTCGTCCAGGACCGGGAGCCGGTCGACGTCGGCGGCGGTCCGCACGGGGTGCGCCACGACCGGGCCGGTGCCGGCGACGATGTCGACGCCGACGCCCGCCACGTACAGCGGGACGACGATGTCGCTGAACAGGATCGCGGCGTCGACGCCGTGGCGGCGCACCGGCTGCAGCGTGATCTCGCACGTGAGGTCGGGCGTCAGGCAGGCCTGCAGCATCCCGCTGTCCTTGCGCAGCGCCCGGTACTCCGGCAGCGACCGGCCGGCCTGGCGCATGAACCACACCGGCAGGCGCGCGGGTCGCCCCCCGCGGGCGGCGACGAGGAACGGGGCGGACGCGAGATCGCGTCGGGCACCGGTGGGGGCGGGAGCTGTGTGCGCGACCATGGCCCCGCCATCTTCCCACGCCGGTGAACCGCCCCGCCGGGTGAGGGCGCCACCGGAACGTGGGGGCCCGGCGCGCCTCGCCGACCAGGCGTGTCGCGCGACCTAGAGTCCCGGCTCGTGCCTGATGCGACCGCCTCCCCACCACCCGAGTTCCGCCGCGCGGTCGCCTCGCTCGGCACCCTCCGGCCGCGCCCGGAGCTGATCGTCACCGCGCTGGACGCCCCGCCGCGGCTCGCGCCGTGGACGTGGGCGCTGTCGGTGGAGGTCGCCGACTCCACGCTGGGCCGCGCGGCCGCCGAGGACGGCGTCGACGAGTCCGACACCTCGGGGCGGCTGATCCTGCTGCACGACCCGGCCGGGCAGGACGCCTGGGAGGGCACCTTCCGGCTCGTCTGCTTCGTCCAGGCCCGCCTGGAGCCCGAGCAGCTCGGCGACGAGATGCTGCCGGTCGTCGGATGGTCGTGGCTGACCGAGGCCCTCGAGGACCACGGCGCCGACCACGTGGCGCTGGGCGGCACCGTCACGCAGACCTCCTCGGTGCGCTTCGGCGACATCGCCGGGCCCCGCCGCGACGACGACGTGGAGCTCCGCGCGTCGTGGACGCCGAACGGCACGGACCTGTCCCGGCACGGCGAGGCGTTCTGCGCCTTCGTCGCGTCGGCCGCAGGGCTACCGCCGGTCGGCGCAGTTCCTCTCGCTCATCGAAGTTCTTGAACCGCGTGCCCACCTGCGGTTACACCGCCCGCGGTGATCGGGACCGTCACCCGATCGTGTGGACGGGGAGCGACAAGGCTGTAACTTTCACCCCGCTAAGTTCGATCCGATACACGACGTTAGACCGCTTGGGGGGCTACGCTTCCTCCACGACACCTCCTCGGGCGGTCTCTTCGCCGGCCGAGGTCTGGTGCCGGTCGGGGGCAACGACCGACTCCAGGGAGGTAACACCGTGGCCGTAGTTGGCCAGGGCGCACCAGTTCGCACCGCACCCGGTGCTGTGCTGTCGCCCGCAATGGTCCCGCACCCGCGGGAAGAGCTCTTCTCGGTCCTCGTGGTCGACGACCACCCGCTGCTGCGGGAGGCCATCGCCGCCCGGCTGCGGTCGATGGGGGCCGGCACCGTGTACGAGGCCGCCTCGGTGGCCGAGGCGCGGGCACGTGCGCACGCCAACGGGCCGTGCGACCTCGCGATCCTCGACCTCGGCCTGCCGGACGGCAGCGGGCTCGACCTCGTCACCGAGCTGCGCTCGCTGGGCTGGAACCGGCTCGTGGTGCTGGCGTCCTCGGACGACCCGTACGCGGTGCGCTCGGCCTTCCAGGCCGGGGCGCAGGCCTACCTGCTGAAGTCCGCGTCGGCGGCCATCGTCACCGACGGTGTGAAGCGCGTCCTCGACGGCGGCGTGTACGCCGACCCGACGGTCGCCCCGCTGCTCGCGACGGGCACCCGCGTGCCCGGCACCGACAACACCCCGCGCGAGCTGTCGGCGCGCGAGGTCGAGGTCCTGCAGCTCGTCGCCGACGGGCAGTCCAACAAGGAGATCGGCGAGGCGCTGAGCCTCTCCGCGCTCACCGTGAAGAGCCACCTGTCGCGCATCGGGCGCAAGCTCGGCACGGGTGACCGCGCGCAGATGGTCGCGCTGGCGATGCGGGCCGGGGTCATCCGCTGATTCCAGAGGGCCCAGATCGGTCGAGCACCGACGGTTCAGCGGCGGAGGAGGGGACGCCGGAGGGACCGGCACCCACCCCCCTGCTGGCGCCGGCCGACGGGCTCCCCCCCGTCGTCGCCGACCGCGACGCCCTGCGCGCCACCGCGGCGGCCTTCGCCGCCGGGACCGGCCCCATCGCCGTCGACGCCGAGCGGGCCTCCGGGTTCAAGTACTCGCAGCGCGCCTACCTGGTGCAGCTGCGCCGGGCGGGCGCGGGCACCGCCCTGGTCGACCCCATCCCCATGGGCAGCGACCTCTCCGACCTCGCCCCGGCGCTGACCGGGCCGGAGTGGGTCCTGCACGCGGCCTCCCAGGACCTCGCCTGCCTCGCGGAGACGGGTCTCGCGCCGAGCCGGCTGTTCGACACCGAGCTGGCCGGGCGCCTGGCCGGGCTCCCCCGCGTCGGGCTCGGCCCGATGGTCGAGAACCTGCTCGGGCTGGCCCTGGAGAAGGGTCACGGCGCCGCCGACTGGTCGCGCCGCCCGCTCCCCCAGGACTGGCTGGTCTACGCCGCACTCGACGTCGAGGTGCTGGTGGAGCTGCGCGACGTCCTCACCGCGCTGCTCGACGAGCAGGGCAAGCTCGACTGGGCCCACCAGGAGTTCGAGGCGGTCCGCACCGCGGGCCCGCCCACCCCGCGGGCCGAGCCGTGGCGGCGCACCTCGGGCATCCACAAGCTGCGCAAGCCCCGCCAGCTCGCCGCCGTGCGCGCGCTGTGGGAGGCCCGCGACAGGCTCGCCGCCGAGCGCGACATCGCGCCCGGTCGCGTCCTGCCCGACGCCGCGATCGTCGACGCCGCCGTCACCGCACCGGAGACGGCGGGCGCGCTGGGCGGGCTGCCGGTGTTCCGGGGCCGGTCGCAGCGGCGGCTGACCGCGTACTGGTGGTCGGCGCTGGCCGCGGCCGAGCGCCTCGACGCGGCCGACCTCCCCCGCCCGACGGCCCCCGCCGAGGGGCCGCCGCCGGTCGCCCGCTGGGCCGACCGCGACCCCGACGCCGCCGCCCGCCTCGCCGCCGCCCGCGCCGCCGTCGCCGCGATCGGCACCGAGCGCACGGTGCCGGTGGAGAACCTGCTGCAGCCCGACCTGCTGCGCCGCCTGTGCTGGACCCCGCCCGAGGACGGCGACGTCGCCGGCTTCCTGCGCAAGGGCGGGGCCAGGGAGTGGCAGATCGAGCTGCTGTCCCCCGGCCTCGTCACGGCACTGGCCGCCCGCGCCTGACGCCCCCGGTCAGCCGGGGAGGCGGACCGTCACCGTCAGCCCGCCGCCGGGCACCGGCTCGGCCGACACCGAGCCGCCGTGGGCCCGCACCACCGCCCGCACGATCGACAGGCCCAGCCCGGAGCCGGGGGTGTCGCCCGTGCGCTCGACGGGACCGCGGCGGAACGGCTCGAACAGCTCCTCGACCCGGTCGACCGGGCGCCCCGACGACGCCACGCACAGCTCCGCGCCCCCGTCGCGGACCCCGGTGACGACCTCGATCCAGCCGCCGGTGACGTTGTGGCGCACCGCGTTCTCCAGCAGGTTGCCCGCCACGCGCTCCAGCAGCACCGCGTCCCCGGCGACGGGGGCGTGCGCGGTGCGGACCTGCACGCGCAGCCCGCGGTGCCCGGCCTCGACGCGCACCGCCGCCAGCGCGGGCACCACGACCGCGGCCAGATCGACCGGGCGGACGTCGGCGAGATCGGCGCCCTCGGTGCGCGCGAGCAGCAGCAGGCCGGCGACGAGGTCGTCGGCGCGACGGGTGGCGTCGCGCACCACCGCTCCCATCCGCCGCAGCTCGGCCTCGTCGGCGGCCGGGTCGGACAGCGTCACGTCGACCTCGGTCCGCAGCACGGCGAGCGGGGTGCGCAGCTCGTGGCTGGCGTTGGCCACGAAGCGGCGCTGGGCGTCGAACGCGGCCTGCAGGCGGTCGAGCATCGCGTCGAACCCGGCCGCCAGCTCCGCGACCTCCCCGCGCGCCGAGGCCAGCCCCAGGCGGGTGTCGAGGGTCTCCACGGTGAGCCGCCGCGCGGCCGCCGTGACGGCGTGCAGGGGCCCCAGCACCCGCCCGACCAGCACCCACGACACCAGCGCCGCGGCCAGCACCACCAGCGGGAACGCGACGAGGCCCGCGCGCAGCACCTCGTCCTGAGCGGCCCGCCCGACGGCGTCGCCGAGGCCGTCGGCCGGGACCGTGATGCCGTCGACGCGCACGGTGCTGCCCGGCGGCAGCGTCGGCACGGCCTGCGCCACGTCGCCGACCAGCAGCCAGCCCAGCCACAGCAGCAGCGCGCTGACCAGCGCCACCAGCCCCGTGGCGAGGGCCGTCAGCCGCGGTCGCAGACCCACGGGCTCACCCCGCGGCCGGTACGCGGTACCCCGCGCCCACCACCGTCTCGATCACGCCGGGCTCGCCGAGCTTCTTGCGCAGGGTCATCACCGTGACCCGCACGGTGGTGGTGAACGGGTCGGCGTTCTCGTCCCACACGCGCTCCAGCAGCTCCTCGCTGCTCACGACGCTGCCGCCCGCGGAGATGAGCACCTCCAGGACGCCGAACTCCTTGCGCGTGAGCTCCACCGGCCGCTCCGAGCGCAGCACCGTGCGCCGGGCCGGGTCGAGCGCGACGTCGCCCGCGACGAGCATCGGCGGGGCGGCCGGGGTGGCCCGCCGGCCGAGTGCGCGCAGGCGGGCGACGAGCTCGGGGAAGTCGAACGGCTTGGCGAGGTAGTCGTCGGCGCCGCGGGACAGCCCGTCGACCTTGTCGGCCAGCGTGCCGCTCGCGGTGAGCATCAGCACCCGCGTGGTGGCCCCGGAGGCCACGATCTCCCCGCACAGGACGTCGCCGGACATGCCCGGCAGGTCGCGGTCGAGCACCACCACGTCGTAGCGGGTGACGGTGGACTTCTCGTGGCCCGAGTCGCCGTCGTAGGCGACGTCGACGGCCATGCCCTCGCGCCGCAGGCCGCGCGCGATCGCGTCGGCCAGCGGGTGCTCGTCCTCGACGACCAGCACGCGCATCAGGAGTCCGCCCGGATGTCGCGGGCGGCCAGGTCCGACGGGCCCGGCGTCGTGAACGACGGCAGCGCCGACGCCCACTCGGTGACCCGCCGGGCCACGTCCTGCGCGGTGAGCCCGGTGGCGGCGAGCACGTCGTCGCGGCTGCCGTGGTCGAGGAAGCGCTGCGGGATCGCGACGTCGCGCAGCGGCACGTCGCACTCCGCGTCGCGCAGCGCGGCCGAGACGACGGACCCGAAGCCGCCGTGGCGGCCGCTGTCGCTGACGGTGACGACCAGCCGGTGCGCCCGCGCCAGGTCGACGACCGCGTCGGGCACCGGGAGCACCCACCTCGGGTCGACGACCGTGACCGCGACGCCCTGCGCCGACAGCCGCTCCGCCGCCGCCACCCCCAGCTGCCCGAACGCGCCCGCGCAGACCAGCAGCACGGCGGCGTCGGGGCCCTCGTGCAGCACGTCGACGCCGTCGACCCGGCGCACGGCGGGCACCGACTCGATCACCGACCCCTTGGGGAAGCGCAGCGCGGTCGGCCCGTCGTCGACGGCGACCGCCTCGGCCAGCTCCTCGCGCAGCGTGGCCGCGTCGCGCGGGGCGGCGACCCGCATGCCGGGGACGATGCCGAGCAGCGAGAGGTCCCACATGCCGTTGTGCGACGGCCCGTCGCTGCCGGTGACGCCCGCGCGGTCGAGCACCAGCGTGACGGCCTGCCGGTGCAGCGCGACGTCCATGAGCAGCTGGTCGAAGCCGCGGTTGAGGAACGTGGAGTAGAGCGCGACGACCGGGTGCAGCCCGCCGGCGCTCAGCCCGGCCGCGCAGGTCAGCGCGTGCTGCTCGGCGATCCCGACGTCGATCCAGCGGTCCGGGTGGGCGTGCGCGAACGGGGCGAGCCCGGTGGGGCCGAGCATGGCCGCGGTGATCGCGACGACGTCGGTGCGCCGCTTCCCGAGCTCGACCATCTCCTCGGCGAACACGCTCGTCCACCCGACCGACGGCGCCCCGGTGGGCAGGCCCGTCTCGGGGTCGAAGGCGGCCGGGCTGTGCATCTGCTCCAGCTCGTCGTTCTCCGCGGGGAGGTAGCCGTTGCCCTTGCGGGTGACGGCGTGCACGATCACCGGCCCGCCGAACCGCTTGGCCCGGCTCAGCGCCGACTCCATCGCGGCGACGTCGTGCCCGTCGACCGGGCCGAAGTACTTGATCCCCAGGTCGGAGAACAGCTCCTGCGGGCTCAGCGCGTCCTTGAGGCCGGCCTTCATCGCGTGCAGGCCCGCGTAGAGGGTGCCGCCGACGACGGGCGTGCGCGCGAGTGCGGCCTTGCCCGCGTCGAGCACGCGCTCGTAGCCGGGCTGCAGCCGCAGCGAGGCGAGCCGGTCGGCCAGCCCGCCGATCGTCGGGGAGTAGGAGCGGCCGTTGTCGTTGACGACGATGACGACGTTGCGGTCGGCCGCCGCGATGTTGTTGAGCGCCTCCCAGGCCATGCCGCCGGTCAGCGCGCCGTCGCCGATCACCGCGACGACGTGGCGCTGCTGGCCGGTGAGGGCGTAGGCGCGGGCGATGCCGTCGGCCCAGGACAGCGACGACGACGCGTGGCTGGACTCGACGACGTCGTGCTCGCTCTCGGCCCGGCTCGGGTACCCGGACAGGCCGCCGGTCTTCTTCAGCCGGTCCCAGCCGTCGTGGCGGCCGGTGAGCAGCTTGTGCACGTAGGCCTGGTGGCCGGTGTCCCAGACGACCGTGTCGCGCGGGGAGTCGAAGACGCGGTGCAGCGCGATCGTCAGCTCCACGACGCCCAGGTTGGGCCCGAGGTGCCCGCCGGTGCGCGAGACGCACTCCACGAGGAAGCGGCGGATCTCGGCCGCGAGCTCGGGCAGCCGGTCGGGCCCGAGGCGTCGGAGGTCGGCGGGACCACTGATCGTTCGGAGCACGGTCACCGGCCCAGTCTACGGACGGTGACCCGCGGGCGCCGTCACGCCGTGGGGCGGCGCGGGGACGGGACGTGGCCGTCCGCGGCGATGCGCACCAGGTTGCGGCCGGCCTCCTTGGCCGCGTAGAGCGAGCTGTCGGCCGCCCTGAGCACCTGGTCCAGCGTGGTGCCGTCGGTGGGGACGGTCGCGCCGCCGACCGAGACGGACAGCCCGGTGACGGTGCAGACGCCCCCGGATGTGGCGACCCCCACGTCGAGCCGGGCCACCCGGTGGCGCAGCCGCTCGGCGACGTCCCACAGCTCGGTGCCGCCGGGCCGCAGGTCGGGCAGCAGCACCACGAACTCCTCGCCGCCGAACCGGCCGACGAGGTCCTGCGGCCGCACGCCGGCGCGCAGCTCCGCGGCCACCGCGGCGAGGACGTCGTCGCCGGCGAGGTGGCCGTGGGTGTCGTTGACGATCTTGAAGTGGTCGAGGTCGAGGATCAGGATCCCGGCCCCTGTGCCCGCGCGGTGCGCCCGCCGGACCGTGCGCAGGGCCTCCGCGCGCCAGGCGGCCACGTTGAGCAGGCCCGTCTTGGCGTCGGTGCTCGCGTCCTGCTCCAACTGCCGGACGAGCACGGCGCGGTGCAGCACGAGGATCGGCGGGAGGACGAGCGCGACCAGGCCGGGCGTCGAGGCGAGCGCCACGGCGGCCAGCGCGCCCATGCACAGGGTGGCGACCTCCAGCGCGTTGTCGTCCCAGCGCCCGAGGAGGTCGCGCAGCGCGACGCGCGGCTCGGTCAGCGCGATCGCGGCCCCGACCAGGACGGTGTTGACCAGCACGTACGCGACGACGGCCAGACCGACCGCGATCACCACGGCGGGCCGGGCGGGGTCGGCGGGCAGCCCCCCGGCGAGGGCGACGACCTCGTGGGCGGCGCGGACGGCGAGCAGCACGGTCGCGGTCGTGTAGAGGTGGCGGTAGAGCGGGATGCCGGCCGGGGCCCACACGCGGTGCCACAGGTGCAGGTAGACCAGCACGACGACGGCGACGGCGAGCCCGGGCGGGAGCAGCAGCGCGGCGGCGAAGGTCCAGACCGAGGACAGGTCGAAGTAGGAGTTCTCCGACGCCCGGCGCCGGACCCGCTCGATCCCGGTGGCGAGCTCGGTGTGCACGACGCTCAGCGCCGTCAGCCCCAGCGCCAGCAGCAGCGGCCCACCGCCCGGCGGCAGGGCCGCGATCCCGGCGACGGCGACGACGAGCGCGGCGAGCTCCACCGACAGCGCGACCGCCACGAGCCCCGGGCCCAGACCCCACAGGGTCCGCGCTCCCGGTGCGGGTGACGGCTCGTCCACGCCCCGAAGGCTAGTGAGCGGGCCCCCCCGTGTCAGGGTGGCTGGAGTCGCACGACGGGGTGGAACCGTCACCCCCGGGCTCACACTCCGTAGCGGCGACCGGGCGTCGAGTTCTCCGCCGCGCGGGGCTGCGGGGCCGTCGGCTGGACGCCCATGCGCACGACGTTGCGGCCGGCGCGCTTGGCCGCGTACAGCGCGGTGTCCGCCACCTGCAGCAGTTCGCGCAGCTCACGGCCGTCGTCAGGGTAGAGCGAGCAGCCGACCGACGCGCTGAGCCCGGCCACGGTGAGCGGCCCGTCGGCGGTGGGCATCTCGACGCGCAGCTCGGCGATGCGCGCCCGGATCCGCTCGGCCACGACCTGCATCTCCCCGGTGCCCGCGCCGGGCTCCCCGAGGGCACCGAGCAGCACGACGAACTCCTCGCCGCCGAAGCGGCCGACGAGGTCGCGGTCGCGGACCTCGGCCCGCAGGGTGTCGGCGACCGCGGCGAGGACGCGGTCGCCCGCGAGGTGGCCGTGGGTGTCGTTGACGTCCTTGAAGTGGTCGAGGTCGATGACGAGGACCGCCCGCGGCCCCGACCGGCGCTCGGCCCGGCGCAGCTCGCGCTCGGCCTGGGTGTGCCAGGCCGCGGCGTTGAGCAGGCCGGTCTTGCCGTCGGTGCTGGCCGCGACCTCGAGGTGGCGCACCAGCACCGCCCGGTGCAGCACCAGCAGCGGCGGGAACACGAACACGACCAGCCACGGGTTGACCGCCAGCGCGGCCGCGGTGAGCGCACCGAGGCACAGCGTGGCGATCTCGAGCAGGTTCTCGTCCCACTCCCCCACGATCGAGGCGACGTCGGCCTGCGGGGAGTTGACCGCGATCACGCCGGCCACCAGCGCCGTGTTGACGGTGAGGAAGACGAGCACGCCGAGGGCCAGGACGTGCAGGTCCCAGCGGCCGCCGGCGCCCTCCGCGGTGACCGCCTCGATCACCCCGGAGGTGGCGAGGCAGGTGAGCACCATCGTGGCCGAGCTGAACAGGTGCTTGAAGACGGGGTTGCGCGGCCGGGCCGACCTCAGCCACAGGTGCAGGTGGATCACGAACGTGCAGAGCACCGCGTAGATCGGCGGGAGCAGCACGATGGCCGCGAAGAACCACACCGAGCCCAGGTTGACGTGCACCTCGCCGTTCACGCGGCGCCGGATCTGCTCCACGCCCCGCGCGATCTCGGTGTGCAGGAGGCCGAGTCCGACGATCAGGAGCACATCGCGCACGGTGCGCCCGTCGGGTGCGGAACTGCCCATCGCGAATACGACGACCAGTGCGAGTGCCGTGAACTCGACCGTCAGGATCGCCGCCGACAATCGCACGGGCAGATTCCAGATGGGCCATCCCGCGACGATCGCCGGCAGCCTCCGGCCGGGCGCGGGGCGCCCGGTGCTGAGGCCAGGACTCATCGGTCTCCTAGATCGTCTCGGCGTGCCACGTCGACGCTAGCCCAGTGCGGGAGTGACGTCATCCCTGACCGCGACGCTGCGCCGACCGGTTCCGTTCATCCCAGAGCGATCATTCGGACACTGACCCGAACGGCCTAACAACGTCGTCCAGATGCAGTCCATGCGGCCGGACGGAGTCGCACGCGCCGTCCGGTCGGCGACCCTGATGCCGTCCGGCGGAACCGGGCGCGTCCGACCATCCGCGGACGGCGCGACCGGAGCCGGGAGCGACGACCCCGACGGCCCCGACCAGGAAGGAGACGCCCGTGACCGGCAAGGACTGGAACTGAACCCCTGCACCCGCGATCGACGTCGAGCACGGGAAAGGAGGGGAAATGGGCAAGGACTGGAACTGAGCCGACGACCCCGCACCCCACAACCGGAAAGGACCGCCTCATGGGCAAGGACTGGAACTGACCCCCACCACCCCACACCCCACAACCCGAAAGGACCGCCTCATGGGCAAGGACTGGAACTGACCCCCACCACCCCACACCCCACAACCCGAAAGGACCGCCTCATGGGCAAGGACTGGAACTGACCCCCACCACCCCACACCCCACAACCCGAAAGGACCCCCCATGGGCAAGGACTGGAACTGAGACGGTCAGGCGGCGGCCGGCAGGGGCCGCCCGACGTGGTCGTCCGCCGAGGCGGACCGCCACGCGAGCGCCCCGCCGAGCGCGATCGCCACACCCGCGGCCCCGCAGACGGCGATCGCCGTCGAAGGGGTCCAGAGATCGGCGAGCAGGCCACCGGCCAGCACGGCGACACCCTGACCCGCGACGATGCCGGAGGCGGCGACGCCGATGGCCCGGCCGCGGATCGCGGTGGGGGTGGCCCGGACGAACGACGCCTGGGCCTGCATGACGTACGCCGTCGACGCCATGCCGGACACGCCGAACAGCAGGAGCGCGACCGGGACCCCCGGGACCAGGACGGTGAACAGCAGAGGGACGCCGGCGGCGACGGCGAGCACGCCGATCAGGCGCGCTCGCCGCGCCGGCGACACGAACCGCACGAACAGCCACGCGCCGAGCACGCTGCCCAGCGGGTCGGCGGCCATCAGCAGCCCGACGACGGCCGGGCCGGCCCCGATCTGGGCGGCGTACGGCGCGGCCAGCGCCTCGGGCACCACGTAGAGGCCGACCATCCAGACGAGCAGGACGAGTGCGCGCCGCCGCGGGTCGGCGACGACGTCGGTGATCCCGGCGAGCAGGTCGCGGGCCCCGGTCCGCGGCGTCCCGTCGGCCCGGGGCCGCCGCGCGAGCCCGAACCGGAACAGCGCGCCCGCGACGAGGAACGTCACCGCGTTCAGCGCGAGCGCCGCGGACGGGCTGACCGCCGCGACGAGCAGGCCCCCGGCGGCGAACCCCACGACCTGGGCGGTCTGGCCGGTGATCTGCGCGACGGCGAGGCCGCGCTCGTAGAGGTCGCCGGGCAGCAGGTCGGGCAGCAGCGCCCCCCGGGCCGCGGTGTGCGGGGCGCCGAGCAGCACGACGAGCACGAGCAGCCCGCACAGCACCGGCAGCGGCACCTGCGGGACCGCCATCACCCCGACCAGCGCGGCCCGCGCGACGTCGGTGACGACGAGGACCTCGCGGCGCGGGAAGCGGTCGGCGACCCCGGACAGGAGCACGCCGCCGACGATCGCGGGCAGGAACGTCAGCGCGTAGGTGGCCGCCGCCCAGGCCGCCGACCCGGTGCGCCCGTAGACGAGCACGGCCAGCGCCACCCGCGCGAGCTGGTCGCCCGCGACGGAGAGCAGATCGGCCAGCCACACCGTGCGGTACTCCCGCACCGCGAAGACCTGCCGCAGCGTCCTGTCCGTCATCGGTACCCCCGGACCGAGCGTAGGCACCCGTACGCCCCGCGTCATGTCGGACGCGGCTCAGTCGCTGCCCGCCGTCCGGGTCAGCAGGTCGGCGACGTGCGCGATCTCGTTGACCGTGCGCACCAGCCTGCGCCCGTCGCGCACGGCGAGCACACGGCTGATCCCGGTGTAGTCCAGCGGGAACGCGAGCGGGCGGTCGATGCCGAGCAGGTGCGCGAGCCAGCAGTTGACGACGCCCGCGTGCGCGACGACCACGACGGTGCCGCGGCCCGGGTGGTCGGCGATGATCCGCTCCAGCGCGGCGGCGACCCGGCCGGTGAACTCCGCGACGTCGACGCCCTCGGGCAGCAGCCCGTCGACGATCCGCTGCCAGCCCGCCGGGTCGACGACCGGCATCTCGTGCACCGGCACGTAGTGCGCGGCGTCGGCGTCGTACTCGCGCAGGTCGTCGACGAGCACCGGCTCGACGCCCAGCGCGGCCGCGAGCGGCGCGGCGGTGGCGCGGGCCCGGGCCATCGGGCTGGAGTAGAGCGCCTCCACCTCGGGGCCGACGGCGTCGACGACGCGGTGCGCCTGCTCCAGCCCCAGCGGGGTGAGCGGCGGGTCGGCGACCCCGCCGGCGGCGCCGTCGACGCGCTCGGGCAGGGCGTGGCGGACCAGTACCAGCTGCACCGTCAGGCCGGGACGTGCGCGGAGTGGCCCGCGTCGCGCAGCGCGGCCCGCAGCGCGTCGCGGTGGCCGTCCTGCTCGGCGGCGTCGACGGTGGCGGCGGCGTTCGCGAAGTCGAACGCGGCCATGTCGCCGGCCGGGAACACGTGCAGGTGCAGGTGCGGGACCTCGAACCCGGCGACGAGCAGCCCGACGCGCGGCGGGGAGTACACGGTGCGCACGGCCTCGCCGATCGCGTGCGCGACCGACGTGAGGTGCGCGAGGAGCGCGGGGTCGGCGTCGACCCAGTGGTCGACCTCGGCCCGCGGCACGACGAGCGTGTGCCCGGGGGCGAGCGGGTTGATCGAGAGGAAGCCGACGGCGAGGTCGTCGGCCCAGACGAAGCGCCCGGGGAGGTCGCCGTCGATGATCTTCGTGAACACGGTGGTCATAGGAGGCACACACTAACGTGGGGATCATGGCCAGAACCATCGCGACGAACACGACCGTCGACCGCGCGGAGCTCACGGAGTTCCTCCGCCCCCGCCACCACGTGATCCTCATGACACCCCGCAACGACGGGTCCTGGCAGGGCTCCCCGGTCACCTCCGGTGTCGACCCCGAGGGCCGGATCGTCATCGCGACCTACCCGGAGCGCGCCAAGTCGCGCAACGTCGCCCGGCACGGGAAGGCCTCGGTCGTCGTGCTGTCCGAGGAGTTCGACGGGGCGTGGGTGCAGGTGGACGGCGACGCCGAGCTGATCGAGCTGCCCGACGCGGTGGAGCCGCTCGTCGACTACTTCCGCTCGATCTCCGGCGAGCACTCCGACTGGGACGAGTACCGGCGGGCGATGGTCGACCAGGGCAAGGCGCTGATCCGGATCACCCCGACCCGGTGGAGCCCGATCGCCACCGGAGGGTTCCCCGCGCGGCTCGCGTGAGGCAGGGCGTCGGCCCGTCCCGGTAACCTCGCGCCGTCGTCCCCCACCGAATCGATTGCGAGAACCACATGCGGCCGTGGCCGGGTCACGCCTATCCCCTGGGTGCCACCTACGACGGCGCGGGCACGAACTTCGCCCTGTTCTCCGAGGTCGCCGAGCGGGTCGAGCTCTGCCTGTTCGACGAGGCGGGCACCGAGGAGAAGGTGCCGCTCACCGAGGTCGACGGCTTCGTCTGGCACGGCTACCTCCCCACCGTGGAGCCCGGGCAGCGCTACGGGTTCCGGGTGCACGGCCCGCACGACCCGAACCAGGGCCTGCGCTGCAACCCGAACAAGCTGCTCATCGACCCCTACGCCAAGGCCCTCGACGGCCCGGTGAAGTGGGACGAGGCCGTGTTCGGCTACCCGTTCGACGACCCGGACGCGCGCAACGACGCCGACTCCGCGCCGTTCGTGCCCAAGTCCGTCGTGGTCAACCCGTTCTTCGACTGGGGCTCCGACCGGCCGCCGAAGATCCCGTACAACGAGTCGGTCATCTACGAGGCGCACGTCCGCGGGCTGACGATCGCCCACCCCGACATCCCCGAGGCGCTGCGCGGCACCTACACCGGCCTCGCGCACCCGGCGATGATCGAGCACCTGAAGAACCTGGGCGTCACGGCCGTCGAGCTCATGCCGGTGCACGAGTTCCTCAACGACCACCACCTCCAGGAGAAGGGGCTGTCCAACTACTGGGGCTACAACACCGTCGCCTTCCTGGCCCCGCACCACGCCTACGCCATGGGCAACAACCGCCCCGGCAACCAGGTGCAGGAGTTCAAGGCCATGGTCCGCGACCTGCACGACGCGGGCATCGAGGTGATCCTCGACGTGGTCTACAACCACACCGCGGAGGGCAACGACCGGGGCCCCACGCTGTCCATGCGCGGCATCGACAATCACGCGTACTACCGCGTCGTCGAGGACGACCCGCGCTACTACATGGACTACACGGGCACCGGCAACTCGCTCAACGTCCGCAACCCGCACACCCTGCAGCTGATCATGGACTCGCTGCGCTACTGGGTCACCGAGATGCACGTCGACGGGTTCCGGTTCGACCTGGCGTCCACCCTGGCCCGCGAGTTCTACGACGTCGACCGGCTGAGCGTGTTCTTCGACCTCGTGCAGCAGGACCCGGTGATCAGCCAGGCCAAGCTCATCGCGGAGCCGTGGGACGTCGGCCCCGGCGGGTACCAGGTCGGCAACTTCCCGCCCCTGTGGACCGAGTGGAACGGCAAGTACCGCGACACCGTCCGCGACTTCTGGCGCGGCGAGCCCGGCACGCTCGGCGAGTTCGCCCAGCGCCTCACCGGCAGCTCCGACCTCTACCAGAACGACGGCCGCCGCCCGTTCGCCTCGATCAACTTCGTCACCGCGCACGACGGGTTCACCCTCAACGACCTGGTCTCCTACAACGAGAAGCACAACGAGGCCAACGGCGAGGACAACAACGACGGCGAGAGCCACAACCGGTCGTGGAACTGCGGCGTCGAGGGCCCCACCGACGACGCGGGCGTGCTGGAGCTGCGCGCGCGGCAGCAGCGCAACATCATCGCCACGATGCTGATCAGCCAGGGCGTGCCGATGCTGCTGCACGGCGACGAGCTGGGCCGCACCCAGAACGGCAACAACAACGTCTACTGCCAGGACAGCGAGATCGCCTGGGTCGACTGGTCGCTGGCCACGAAGAACGCGCCGCTGATCGGGTTCACCGCGGGCATGGTCGCGCTGCGGCACGCGCACCCGGTGTTCCGGCGGCGCCGGTTCTTCGCCGGCCGGCCGATCGCGCCCCGGCGGCGCTCCGACCCGGCGGCCGCGCTGCCCGACATCGCCTGGTTCACCCCCACCGGCGAGGAGATGACCGAGGGCGACTGGGACTCCGGCTTCGGCAAGTGCGTCACGGTGTTCCTCAACGGCGACGCCATCTTCGACGTCGACGCGCGCGGCGAGCGGGTCGTCGACGACTCCTTCGTCATCGCCCTCAACGCCCACTACGAGGACATCGACGTCGTGCTGCCCGGCACCGACTACGGCTCGCAGTGGGCCGTGGTGGTCGACACGACCTCCGGGCTGGTCACGACGCTCGCCACGGCTCCCGGGATGCCCCCGTCCGAGCCGCAGACGGTCGCGGCCGGGGCCACCTACCGGGTCACGGCCCGCTCGCTGGTGGTGTTCCAGCGCACCGAGGGCCCGTGAGCTAGGGCGCGAAACCCGCGTCGGGCACCACGGCCACCTCCAGCACGAGCGGGGTGCGCCGGGTGCCGAGGCCGGGCACCTCGGCGTCGAGGACCGCGAGCAGGTCGTCGTGGTCCTCGACGCGCCGGGCCGGGCAGCCCAGCGCCGTGGCCAGCCCGGACACGCTGACCTCGGTGAAGGCCGGCCAGGGGGCGCGACCGCCGTGCTGCTCGGCGAGCCGGTCCATCACCGCGTAGCGGCCGTTGGCGAGCACGACGACCAGCACCCCCACCCCGTAGTGGGCCGCGGTCCACAGGGCCTGGATCGCGTACAGCGAGGACCCGTCCCCCACGACGGCGACGACCGGAGTCCCCGGCCGGGCCATCCGCACGCCGACCGCGGCGGGCAGCGCGAACCCGAGCCCGCCCATCGCGGCGCTGAGGAAGCCCAGCGGCCGGCGGGCGGGCAGCAGCCGGTGCAGGTCGGGGCGGCTCGACGGGGTCTCCTCCACCACCACCGACTCCGCGGGCAGGCGCGCGGCCAGCGCGGCGAGCACGTGCCCGGCGCGCAGCTCCTCCCCCGGTCCGGGCGGTGCGGGCGCCGTGCGGTCCGGGCCCGCCACCGGCGTGGCCGCCCGGGCCCGCACGGCCGTCGCGAGCGCCCGGCACACCGCGGCGGGCGGGGCCAGCAGGGCGAGGTCGGCGACGCTGTGGTGGGCGTCCTCCGCGTCGTCGGTGACCAGCGCGACCCGGGTGCCGGGCCCGACGAGCGGCCCCGGCTCGAACGGGTACTGGCGCAGCACCGGCGCGCCCACGGCGAGCACGAGGTCGTGTCCGGCCAGCGCCGCCCGCAACCGGGCGCGGCCGGCGGGGAGGTGCCCGGCGAAGCGCGGGTGGTCCTGCGGGAAGCCGGCGCGCGCCGCGAACGGCTCCTGCCACACCGGGCAGCCCAGCCGCTCCGCCAGCGCGACCAGCGCCGCCCAGGTGGCGGGGTGGTCGGCGTCCGCCCCCACCACCAGCGCCGGGGCGTCCGCGTCGTCGACGAGCGCGGCCAGCTCGGCCACCGCGTCCGGGTCCGCGGCGCCGGCGTGCCGCAGCACCGTCGGCGCCGGGTGCTCCTCGTCGTCGGCGGGGGCGGCCCAGTCGTCGCTCGGCACGATCACCAGGGCCGGCCCGCGGCCGGTCACCGCCTCGTGCCGGGCCCGCGCGACCATCCCCGGCACGTCCTGGGGGCGCTCGGGCCGCCCGACCCACACGGGGTGGCTCCCGGCGAGCCCGTCGAGGTCGCCCGCGAGGAACGGTCGGTACGCGAGATGGCGACGGTCCTGCTGGCCGACGAGGACCACCAGCGGCACCCGGTTGACCCGGGCGGTGGCCAGCGCGCCGACCGCGTTGCCCAGCCCGGCCGTGGTGTGCAGCACGGCCAGCGCGGGCCGGTCGTGCGCGGTGGCCCAGCCGGTGGCGATGCCCACCACCGAGCCCTCGTGCAGGGCGAGCACGAACTCCAGGTCCGGCGGGAGGCCGGTGAGCAGGGTGATCTCGGTCGACCCGGGGTTGGCGAAGACCGTGGTCAGCCCGTGGCGGCGCAGGACGTCGAAGGTCGCGTCGCGGACGGTGCGGGTCACGCCTTCCGCCCCCCGCCGACGACGGCGGCGACGGAGACGGCCCCGACCGCCGCCACGCCCGCGAAGATGTAGAAGCCCCAGGGGTAGGCGATCCCGGCGGTGAGCAGCGCGCCGCCGATCAGCGGACCGGCGATCGCGCCGATCCGGCCCACCCCGCTGACGCTGCCCAGCGCCGTGCCGCGCACCGCCGCCGGGTAGTGCTGCCCGACGAAGGCGTAGCAGAGCACCTGCGCGCTGAACACGAAGATCCCGGCCAGCAGCACGCTGACGTACACCCCGATGCCGGGCAGCCGGACGCTCAACAGGGCCAGGAACAGGGCGCCGAGGGCGAACCAGGTGACCGTCGCGAGGCGGGTGCCGATGCGGTCGGCGACCCGGCCCGCCACGAGCAGGCCGATCACGGCGCCCGCGTTGAGCGTGAGCAGCAGGGCCAGCGAGGCGTCCAGCTCGTAGCCCGCGGAGATCATGATCTGCGGCAGCCAGGTGTTGAGCCCGTAGACGAGCAGCAGGCCCATGATCGAGGTCACCCAGAACGCGACCGTGGCGCGCAGGTAGCCGTCGCGGAACAGGGCGCGCACCGGGTTGGCCGGCGCCGGGGCCTCGACGGCCGCGGAGGCCCCCGCCCCGCGGGCGCGCAGGAAGTCGACGGACTCGGGCAGGAACCGCCACAGCAGGGGCACCAGCACGATCGCGGGCAGGGCGCCGAGCACGAACATCGCCTCCCAGCCCCAGACCGGGATCACCGCGATCCCGAGCAGCGCGGTCGCGACGGCACCGACGTGGTACCCGGTCATCAGGACGGTGGTGGCACTGCCGGAGCCGCCGGGCGGCGCGTACTCGTTGACCATCGCGAGCGCCACCGGCAGCACCCCGCCGAGTCCGAGCCCGGCCAGGAACCGCAGCAGCCCGAAGACCTCGGGGCCGGGGGCGAAGGCGCACGCCAGCGTCAGCACCGAGAACCCGACGACGGTGAGCAGCATGGTGCGCCGCCGCCCGATGAGGTCGGCGACCGGACCGATCGCCAGCGCGCCGACCATGATCCCGAGCAGCCCGACCACCGAGATCAGGGCGCCCGAGTTCGGGTCGAGGCCCCAGTCGCTCCTCAGCAGGGACGGCAGCACCACCCCCAGCACGACAATGTCGTAGCCCTCCAGGGCCACCGCCGCCCAGCACAGGGGCCGCACCCACCCCGCTCCCACCTGCGTACGCGCCGCCGACTCCGTCGTCATGGTCCGGGAGTGTGACCCCCGCCGCGGTCCGGCGTCAGGGGGCGTTCCCACTCAGTGAAGAGCGAGCGCGACACCGCCGTCGCCGCCATCCGCACGGCCGGGACCAGCAGCGCCAGGTTCTCGGTGTCGCTCGGCACCACCACCGAGATCCCGGCCAGCACCTCCCCCGCCGGCCCCACGACCGGCGCGGCGACCGACGCCGCCCCGTCGGTCATCTCCTCGCGCGAGAGGCAGTGCCCGGTGCGCCGGATCTCCGCCAGCGCGGCGGTGAGGCGGCCCGGGTCGGTGATGGTGCCCGACGCGACGCGCGGCAGCCCGCCGGCCAGGACCGCGTCCAGGACGTCGGGCGGCGCGTGGGCGAGCAGGACCTTCCCCGGCCCGCTGGCGTGCAGCGGCAGGCGCTTGCCCACCTGCGAGCGCAGCTCCAGCCGGGTGTGCCCGGCCAGCCGCTCCAGGAACAGGGCGTGGGTGCCGTCGAGGACGACCAGGTGCACCGGGTACCCGGTGACCGCGCACAGGTCCTGCAGGACGGGGAGCGCGGCGTCGCGCAGGCCGCGGGCGACCGGCGCGAGCGACCCGATCTCCCACAGCCGCATCCCGACCCGGTACCGGCCGCGGGCCACCCGCTCCAGCGCACCCCACCCGACCAGCTCCGCCACCAGCCGGTACGCCGTGGCCGACGGCAGCCCGGACGCCTGCGCGATCGCGCGCAGCGTCTGCTCGGGGCGGTCCGGGGTGAACGTGCCGAGCACGGCCAGGCCCCGGCCGAGCACCGACCGCGTGGCGGGGCTCACGTCCGCCGACAGTAGGGCCCGCTCGCCCGGCCGGGGAGGGGGTCGTCGGCTAGGTTCCTGCGCGTGCCAGATGCTCGGAGAACAGCGGCCCCGTCGTCCACCTACCGGCTGCAGTTCTCGAAGGACACCACCTTCGACGACGCGGTCGGCCTGCTCCCCTACCTCGACGCCCTCGGGATCGGCGCGCTCTACGCGTCGCCGCTGCTGGAGTCCGGGGCGGGCTCCAACCACGGCTACGACGTCGTCGACCCCACGCGCGTCTCGGCCGAGCGCGGCGGCGAGGAGGGCCGGCGCCGGCTCGTCGACGCCGTGCGCGCGGCAGGGCTCGGGTTCGTGCTGGACATCGTGCCCAACCACGTCGGCGTGGACGTGCCGAAGGCCAACCCGTGGTGGTGGGACGTGCTGCGGCTGGGCCGCGACTCCGAGCACGCGGCCACGTTCGACGTCGACTGGGACGCCGGGCCGATCCTGCTCCCCGTCCTGGGCGACGACTCGCTCGACGACCTGGCGGTCGAGGGCGACGAGCTGCGCTACTACGAGCACGCCTTCCCGATCGCCCCCGGCACGGGCGGGGGCACCCCGCAGGAGGTGCACGAGCGGCAGCACTACCGGCTCGTGAACTGGAAGCGCGGCGCCGCCGAGCTGACCTACCGCCGCTTCTTCGACGTCTCCACGCTCGCCGCGGTGCGCGTCGAGATCCCGGAGATCTTCGAGAAGACCCACCGCGAGGTGCTGCGCTGGGTCGACGCCGGTGACGTCGACGGGATCCGCGTCGACCACCCCGACGGCCTGTCCGACCCCGGCGCCTACATGCGCCGCCTGCGCGCGGCCATCGGGCCGGACCGCTGGCTGCTCGTCGAGAAGATCCTCGGCGTCGGCGAGGACCTGCCGCCGTCGTGGCCGGTCGACGGGACGTCGGGCTACGAGGCGCTGCGCGAGGTGCAGGGCGTGTTCGTCGACCCCGACGGCGCCGGCCTGCTCACCCAGCTCGCCGCCGAGCACACCGGAGGGCGGCAGAGCCTGCACGGCGCGGAGCACGACGCCCGCCGCGAGGTGGCGGGCACGATCCTGGCCGCCGAGGTGCGCCGGATCGCCGGGCTCGTGCCCGGCGACACCGACCGCACCCGTGACGCCGTCGCCGAGCTGCTGTGCGGGTTCCCGGTCTACCGCTCCTACCTGCCGGAGGGCCGCGACTCCCTCGACGTCGCCGTCTCCGTCGCCCGCACCCACCGCCCCGACCTCGCCGACGTCCTCGACGCGATCCGCGCGACGATGCTCGCCGAGCCCGCGGGCGAGCTCGCCACCCGCGTGCAGCAGACGTCCGGGATGGTCATGGCGAAGGGCGTCGAGGACACGGCGTTCTACCGCTGGAACCGGTTCGTCGCCCTCAACGAGGTCGGCGGCGACCCGTCGCGGTTCGGGGTCTCCCCCGGCGAGCTGCACACCGCCCTCGCCGTCCGCGAGGCGTCCTGGCCCGCCACGATGACCACGCTGTCGACGCACGACGCGAAGCGCTCCGAGGACGTCCGCGCCCGGCTCGCCGTGCTCGCCGAGATCCCCGGCGAGTGGGCCGACCGGTTCCGCCGCTGGTCGGCCGCGCACCCGCTGCCCGACCCCTCGCTCGACCTGCTGGCCTGGCAGAACCTGGTCGGCGCCTGGCCCATCTCGGAGGAGCGGCTGGCGTCCTACCTGGGCAAGGCCTCCAAGGAGGCCAAGCTCGTCACCAGCCACGTCGAGGCGGTGGCCGAGGTCGACGAGGCCGTCGCCGCGTGGCCAGCCGCCGTGCTCGGTGACGCCGCGCTGGTCGCCGAGATCGAGGAGTTCGTCGCGCGCGTCTCCGGGCCGGGCCGGTCGAACTCGCTGGGTCAGAAGCTGCTGCAGATCGCCGGGCCCGGCGTGCCCGACGTCTACCAGGGCACCGAGCTGTTCGAGTACTCGCTGGTCGACCCGGACAACCGCCGCCCGGTCGACTGGGCCGTCCGGCGCGACCTGCTCGCCGGGCTCGACGGGGGCGCGCTCCCCGACGTCGACGCCGACGGGGCGGCGAAGCTGCTGGTCACCGCACGGGCCCTGCGGCTGCGCCGCGACCGCCCCGAGGTGTTCGACGGCTACCGCGCGGTGCCCGCCCAGGGCCCCGCCGCCGCCCACGCGGTCGCGTTCGCCCGCTCGTCGTCGCTGGTGGCGGTCGCGACGCGGCTGCCGGTCGGGCTCGCCGCGCGCGGCGGCTGGGGCGACACCGTGCTCCCGCTCCCCGACGCCGCGGGCGACTGGGTCGACGTCGTCACCGGCACCGCGGTCGAGGGCTCCGCACCGGCGCTGGCGACGCTGCTCGCGCGCTACCCGGTGGCGCTGCTGGTGCGCCCGGCCTGAGCCCTCCGGCGCCGTCCCGCGGCGGAGGGACGGCGCCGGGGACGGTCAGCGACGGGCCGACACCACGGGCAGCCGGTCGGTGACGGCCGCGTCGTCGGCCACGACCGGCGGCACCGGAGCGGGGGCCTGCGCCTCGTCCCCGGGCGGGTCGCCGGCCACCAGGGACCGGTCGGCCACCCGCAGGGCGACCCCGCCGCGCGACCGCCGGACCTCCAGCAGCGACAGCGCACCGCGCAGCACGAGGATCATCCCGAGGTTCTCGGTGATCTCCTCGACGTGCGTGCCGATCTGCAGCGGCATCCCGTCGGTGCCGGGGCGGTCGAGGAACCCGTTGACGGTCTCCAGCCCCAGCGCCGCGACGAAGAACACCGCGATCCCGACCAGCAGGTCGCGCCGGGGGGCACCGCCCAGCCGGGTGGCCAGGCGCCAGAACGCCCACACCACCCCGGCGCCGATGACGGCACCCGGCAGCACCCAGGCGTACTCGAACACGCCGAGGTCCCGGTCGGCCATCAGCTCGCCCAGCGCCTTGAGGCGCTCGTGCAGCGCCGCGAAGTCGTCGAACGCGAGCAGCGCCAACAACCCGGCCGTCACCAGGAACGGTGCGCGCAGCCGTCCCCCGACCAGCACACCGGCCAGCGCGAGGGCTCCGGCCGCGGCGAGGAACGTCATGACGCTGAAGAACGTCGGGAGGTTCATCTCCTCGGAGACGCCGAAGAACAACCGCACCGGGGAGCCGGGGGCGGCCATGACGTCGACACCCGGGGCGATGTTGGGCAGGCCGATGCTGAGCGCGCCGAGCACGAACGCCGTGATCACCAACGCGCGGGGCAGTCGGGGTGCCAGGGCGCGCCACCCGCCGTCCGGGCGGGGCTCGCCGTCCTGCCCGCGTCGGTGTCCCGCCATGCGTCCTCCCGGTGCGCTCTACCGGGCATCGTATGGGTGAACATCAGGAGGCCCGTGACCGACTCCCGGATGACGGGCGTCCGGTGGTGCTCACCCGTAGTTCTCCGGAGGTGTCGCTGCGTCACCGGTCATTACCGTCCCCGGCGTGTCGATCACGGCCTTCCGCCGGCGGATCACGACGGGGCCGGTCTCCGGCGCGGCGCCGCTGCCCGGCGGCGTGCTGGTCCGCACCGCGGACGGGCTGGTGGCGTACGCGGAGTGACGCTCGCGGCAGGCCGTGCGTCGCCGGAGGTCGCCTGGAAGGATTCAGCCCCGTGACCGACTTCGAGGTGTGGGCCCCGCACCGCAACCAGGTACGCGTGCTCGTCGACGGGGCGCCCCACCCGATGACCCGGGACGGGGCGGGCTGGTGGCGCGCCGCCGTCGACTCGGCCGGCCCCGGCACGGCGTACGCGTTCCTCCTCGACGACGACGAGACGCCGCTGCCCGACCCCCGCTCGCGCTGGCAGCCGACCGGGGTGCACGGGGCGTCCCGCGTCTACGACGAGGCCGGGCACCGCTGGCAGGACCGCATGTGGACCGGCCGCGCGCTGCCGGGCAGCGTCCTCTACGAGCTGCACATCGGCACGTTCACCCCCGACGGCACGTTCGACGCGGCGATCGGCAAGCTCGACCACCTCGTCGCCCTGGGCATCGACATGGTCGAGGTGCTGCCGGTCAACGCCGTCGACGGGCCGCGCAACTGGGGCTACGACGGCGTCGGCTGGTACGCGGTCACCGAGAACTACGGGGGCCCGGACGCGTTCAAGCGGTTCGTCGACGCCTGCCACGTCCGCGGGATGGGCGTCGTGCTCGACGTCGTCTACAACCACCTCGGCCCGTCGGGCGCCTACCTCGACCGGTTCGCGCCGTACTTCTCCGGCAGCAACATCTGGGGCCCGTCGGTCAACCTCGACAAGGCGCACTCCGAGCCCGTCCGCCGCTTCGTCGTCGAGAACGCGCTGATGTGGCTGCGCGACTTCCACGTCGACGGACTGCGCCTCGACGCGGTGCACGCCCTGCACGACGAGCGCGCCACGCACGTGCTCGAGCAGCTCGCGATCGAGGTCGAGGCCCTGTCGACGCACGTCGGACGCCCGCTCTCGCTGATCGCGGAGTCCGACCTCAACGACGCGAAGCTGGTGACGGCCCGCGAGGGCGGCGGCTACGGCCTGCACGCGCAGTGGTGCGACGACATCCACCACTCGCTGCACTCCGCGCTCACCGGCGAGGGCCAGGGCTACTACGCCGACTTCGCGACCGCGGGCCTGACCGGCCTCGCGCACGTGTTCACCCGCGCGTTCCTGCACGAGGGCACGTGGTCGAGCTTCCGGCAGCGGCTGCACGGCGCGCCGGTCGACACCCGCCGCGTCCCCGGCCACCGGTTCCTGGCCTACCTGCAGAACCACGACCAGATCGGCAACCGCGCCACCGGCGACCGGCTCACCGAGACGCTGTCCCCCGGGCTGCTGGCCTGCGGGGCCGCGCTGCTGTTCGGCTCCCCGTTCACCCCGATGCTGTTCATGGGCGAGGAGTGGGGCGCGCGCACGCCGTGGCAGTTCTTCTCCCACTTCCCCGACCCCGCGCTGCGCGAGGCCGTCCGGAAGGGGCGCACCGCGGAGTTCGCCGAGCACGGCTGGGGCGAGGTCGAGGTGCCGGACCCCAACGCCGAGAGCACCTTCACCGACTCGAAGCTCGACTGGGACGAGCAGCTCGCCGAGCCGCACGGCACCCTGCTCCAGGTGCACCGCCAGCTGATCGCGCTGCGCCGGGAGTGGGCCGAGCTGTCGGACCCGTGGCTCGACGAGGTGGAGGTCGACATCGACGAGTCCGCCCGCACCGTCGTCCTGCACCGCGGCAGGCTGCGGGTGGCCTGCAACCTCGGGCCCGACCCCGTGACCCTCGCCCTGAACGCCCCGGTCCGCCGGATCCTGCTGGCCAGCGAGCCGGTGCAGGGTCAGGACGGCGCCCTGACCCTGCGCCCGGAGTCGTTCGCGATCGTGCAGGTGGGCTAGCTCGTCACGAGCTGCGTGGTCACCGGCGTGGTGTTGCGGAACAGGTCGAGCACCGGGCAGTGCTCGTCGACGGCGGCGGCGAGCGTCCGGTACTGCTCGGGCGTCGCCGGGCCGGACAGCGTGACCGTCACGCGCACCTCGCCGAAACCGGGGCGCACGGCGTCGTCGAGCCCGAAGAAGCCGCGGACGTCGAGGTCGCCCTCGACGTCGACGGCGATGTCCTCGAGCGGGATGCCGAGCTTCACCGCCCAGAACCGGTAGGTGACGACCTGGCAGGACAGCAGCCCGGCCAGGGCGTTCTCCACCGGGTTGGGGGCGTCGCCTGCACCGCCGAGGGCGGGCGGCTCGTCGACGACGACGCTGTGGCGGCCGATGCGGATCTCGGCCCGGACGCCGTCACCGCCGGTGCCGGAGGCCCGGAACCGGACCGCGGCCCGGTCGGGGTCGTCGGCGAGCGTGGCTCCCGTGGCGTCGAGGATCGTGCTCAGGGTCCGGTCGCGCTCGGTGGCGGACGCCGGGGGCTGCACGGACACGGGATCGCTCCTGGTGGTCGGGCGGGTGCGGGGGTCAGCGGGGACCCGGACACGCGCAGCTGCTGACCAGCGGGAAGTCGATGTGGCGCCGGCGCACGAGGATCTGCGAGGCGGCCACGGGGGCCTTCCTACCGGACGGCCCCCGACCTGTCGAGAGGTCGGGGGCCGGTCGGGGCGGCGGGGCGGCGCGCCCTACAGCAGGCCGAGTGCCTTCACGGCGTCGCGCTCCTCGACGAGCTCCTGCGCGCTGGCGTCGATGCGCTCGCGGGAGAAGTCGTTGACGTCGAGGCCCTGGACGATCTTCCAGGCCCCGTTCTCGGAGGTGACCGGGAAGCTGGAGATGATGCCCTCGGGCACGCCGTACGAGCCGTCGGACGGGATGGCCGCGGAGACCCAGTCGCCCTCGGGGGTGCCGTTGACCCAGTCGTGGACGTGGTCGATGGCCGCGTTGGCGGCCGACGCGGCGGACGACGATCCGCGGACCTCGATGATCTCGGCGCCGCGCTTGGCGACGCGCGGGATGAACTCGTCGCGCAGCCAGGCCTCGTCGACCTGCTCGGCGGCGGACTTGCCGTTGACCTCGGCGTTGTAGAGGTCGGGGTACTGGGTGGCCGAGTGGTTGCCCCAGATCGTCAGCTTCTTGATGTCGGTCAGCGGCACCGAGAGCTTGTTGGACAGCTGCGCGAGAGCGCGGTTGTGGTCGAGCCGGGTCATCGCGGTGAAGCGCTCGGCCGGCACGTCGGGTGCGGCGGCGGAGGCGATGAGCGCGTTGGTGTTGGCCGGGTTGCCGACCACCAGGATGCGGATGTCGTCGGCGGCGCCGGCGTTGATCGCCCGCCCCTGCGGGGCGAAGATGCCGCCGTTGGCCTCCAGCAGGTCGCCGCGCTCCATGCCCTTGGTGCGGGGCCGGGCGCCGACGAGCAGGCCGACGTTGGCGCCGTCGAACGCCTTCGTGGCGTCGTCGGTGATGTCGACGCCCGCGAGCAGCGGGAACGCGCAGTCCTCGAGCTCGAGCGCGACGCCCTCGGCGGCCTTCACCCCCTGCGGGATCTCGAGCAGGCTCAGGCGGACCGAAGTGTCCGGTCCGAGCAGCTGGCCGGACGCGATGCGGAAGAGCAGCGCGTAGCCGATCTGTCCGGCGGCTCCGGTGACGACGACGTTGACGGGTGCGGTAGGCGCAGACACGGCAGGGAATCTAGCCCTCGACGTCCGCGGGCGCCGCGACGGGCGGCACACCGGCGCCCCGGAGTGCGCAGCGACACACCTGGGAAGGTGGTCCCCATGACGACCGCGGCCGACCCCGGCGCGACCCCCACGACGGAGCGGGCACCCGCCCCCGACCTGGCCCGCGGCGGGATGCTGCTGCTCATCGCGCTGGCCAACGTCCACACCTACCTGTACGCGCAGGGGGCGGGCGTCCGGTCCTACCCCGGTGACCTCGACGGGCCGGACCGGGTCGTCGTGCTGGTCCAGATGCTGCTCGTCGACGGGCGGGCGTACCCCCTGTTCGCGCTGCTGTTCGGCTACGGCGTCACGCAGCTCGCGTGGCGCCGGGCCGCCCTCGGGCTGCCGGCGCAGGCCGTCATCGGGCTGGTGCGCCGCCGCGGGCTGGTCATGATCGGCATCGGGTTCGCGCACGGGGTGCTGCTGTTCTCCGGCGACATCGTCGGTGCGTACGGCCTGGTCGCGGTCGCGCTGGCCACCGCGCTGGTGACGGGCTCGGACCGCACGCTGCTCGTGACCACCGGAGCCGGGATCGTGGTGGGCGGGCTGCTGTCGCTGCTCAGCGGGCTGCCGATCCCCGAGGAGGTGGCCGACGCCCGGTCGGTCGCGGTGCCGGACGTGCTCGGGGCCCTGGCCTTCCGCGGGATCGAGTGGGTGCTGAACGGGCTGCTGGTCCAGGCGGTCGCCGTCGTCGGGATGGTCGCGCTCGGGGCCTGGGCGGGCCGGCGCCGGCTGCTCGACGACCCGGCCGCGCACCGCGTCCTCCTGACGCGCGTCGCGGTCGCCGGCGTCGCGCTCGCCGTGCTGCTGGGCCTGCCCTTCGCCCTCGCCGCGTCCGGGCTCGGGCCCGAGCAGGGCGTCGGGCTGCAGGTCGCGGGGGCCGGGCTGCACACCGTCGGCGGGTTCGCGGGCGGGGCCGGGCTCGCCGCGGCGTTCGGGCTGCTGACGCTGCGCGGGTCCGGGCCGGTGTCGGCGGCGCTGGTGGCGTGCGGTCGGCGGTCGCTGTCGTGCTACCTCGCGCAGTCGGTCGCGTTCGTCGCGCTGCTGCCCGCGTGGACGCTCGGCCTCGGCGCCCGGATCGGCGTCGCGGAGGCCGCGCTGGTCGCCGTCGGGGTCTGGCTGGTGGTGCTGCTCGTCGCGGTGGCGTCGGAGCGGGCCGGCCTCCGCGGGCCGGCCGAGACGCTGCTGCAGCGGCTCGTCTACGGCGCGCGGCGGTAGCGTCCCGGCCATGACACGTCCCGACGACGGGCGCCCGTCCTGGATGGGCGCGCCCGGCTACTCCCCGCCGCCGCCGAACCTCGCCCCGCACGCCCCCATGCCCGGCGCGCCGCCGTACCCGCCGCACGTCGAGGAGCCGCTGCCCCCGGTCGGGGGGCGCGGCCGCACCCGCTACCTCCGCGCGCTCGGCGCGGCGGCCGTGTGGGCCGCGGTGAACCTCGTGCTGGTGCTCGTCGTCGACGGGCCGGCGCCGTCGGCGGAGGCGCTGGGCCGCGTCGTCGGCGGCCTGCTCGTCGCGGCGCTGCTCGCCGCGCTCGGCACCTGGCTGGTGCTGCGCAGGCGGGCCAGCGCGTTCTGGGTCGTCGTGCTGGTCGCGCTCCCGTTCTTCGTCGTGGTACGCCTGCTCACCGCGGTGGGCGGCGCCGCGAGCTGATCACGCCGGTGTCGAACCCGGCGATGTGCAGGCCGCCGTGGAAGCGCGCGTGCTCGACCTTGAGGCAGCGGTCCATCACGACCTCCAGCCCGGCCGCCTCGGCCCGGGTGGCCACGGCCTCGTCGAACAAGCCGAACTGGAGCCAGAACGTGCGGACGCCGTCGGGCAGGGCGAGCACCTCGTCGAGGACGCCGGGCAGGTCCGCCGGCCGCCGGAAGACGTCGACGAGGTCGGGCACGACGGGGAGGTCGGCCAGCGCCTTGTGCACCGGCCGCCCGAGGATCTCCGTGGCGTTCGGGTTGACGAAGTGCACGTCGTAGTCGGTGCTGGCCAGCAGGTAGGTGGCCACGAAGTTGCTGGCCCGCGCCGGGTTCGGCGACGCCCCGACGACCGCGACGGACCGCGTCTCGCGCAGGACCTGCTGGCGACGGGTCGCGGTCGGGTTCTCCCAGCTCATGAGGCCACCTTCGCGGCCGCGGCGAGCGCCTGGTCGAGGTCCCACAGGATGTCGTCGACGTCCTCCAAGCCCACGCTGATCCGCACCAGGTCCGGTGGCACACCCGCGTCGCGCAGCTGGTCGTCGGTGAGCTGCTGGTGGGTGGTGGAGCCGGGGTGGATGACGAGCGTGCGGGCGTCGCCGATGTTGGCGAGGTGGCTGCACAGCTGCACCGACTCGATGAACCGCTGCCCCGCCTCGCGGCCGCCGGCCACGCCGAAGGAGAACACCGCGCCCGGGCCCAGCGGCAGGTAGCGCGCGGCGCGGTCGTGGTGCGGGTGGTCGGGCAGCCCGGCCCACTTCACGTAGGAGACGCGGGGGTCGGCGTGCAGCCACTCGGCGACGGCCCGCGCGTTCGCGACGTGCGCCTCCATCCGCTGCGGCAGCGTCTCCACGCCCTGGAGCAGCAGGAACGCGCTGTGCGCGGCGAGGGTGGCCCCGACGTCGCGGAGCTGCTCGGCGCGGAGCTTGGTGAGGAAGCCGAACTCCTGGAAGTTGCCCCACCAGTTGAGCCCGCCGTAGGACGGGATCGGCTCGGTCATCATCGGGAAGTTGCCGTTGCCCCAGTCGAAGCGGCCGGACTCGATCACGACCCCGCCCAGGGTCGTGCCGTGTCCGCCGAGGAACTTGGTGGCGCTGTGGATCACGATGTCGGCGCCGTGCTCGATGGGGCGGCACAGGTACGGGGTGGCCATCGTGGCGTCGACGACGAGCGGCAGCCCCGCGGCGTGCGCGACGTCGGCGAGCCCGGCGAGGTCGGCCACCTCGCCCCCGGGGTTGGAGACGACCTCGGCGAACACGAGCTTGGTCTCCGGGCGGATCGCGGCGGCGAAGTCGGCCGGGTCGCCCCCGGGCACGAACGTGGTGTCGACGCCGAAGCGGCGCAGCGTCACGTCGAGCTGGGTGATCGTGCCGCCGTAGAGGCCGGCCGCGGCGACGATGTGGTCGCCCGCGCCGGCGAGCGCGGCGAAGGTGAGGAACTCCGCGGCCTGGCCCGACGCGGTCGCGACGGCCCCGATCCCGCCCTCGAGGCTGGCGAGCCGCTCCTCCAGCACCGCGACGGTCGGGTTGGCGATCCGGCTGTAGATCAGCCCGTACTTCTGCAGCGCGAACAGGCTCGCCGCGTCGGCGGTGTTCTCGAACACGAAGCTCGTGGACTGGTAGATCGGCACCGCCCTCGCCCCGGTCGTGCCGTCGGGCACGTGGCCGGCGTGCACGGCGCGCGTGCGGAAACCCCAACTCCGATCACTCATGCCGTCCATCTTGCCCTGCGAGCCGCCCGTGCTCGTCGCGGACGAGGTCACCGGGCGCGATCACGGCGGGCTGGACCCAGCGCCGGTCGACGAACGCGTCGGAGTCGTCGACGAGGTAGGCCGGGCGCCGCCGCTCCGATCCCTGCCCGCCGCCCCCTGCACCGGCCGTCGGGGGGTACACCCCGTGCGACGGCGCGGTCCGCGCCCCGGCGGCCGCTCCCCCGGACCCCGGGCGCCCGGCGGTCTCCCCGGCCGCCCGCGGCGGCGGCTCGGCGGGGAGCAGCACGCTGCGCCAGCCCGGTGACGCCGGGCGCTGCGGTGCTCCCGGGGCGACCGGCCCGCCCGCCCGCGGCTCGGCCGCGCGGCTCCACGGACCCGGGCCGGTACCGCGGCCGCCGGGTGACGGGGCGGGCCTGCCGACCGGGCTCGGCAGCAGGCCGGCGCCACCGCCGGGCGACGGCGCTCCCGCCCGGATCCCGCTCCCCGCCCCGCCGCCCGCGGGGGGCGCCCGGTCGGCGCTGCGGCCGGGGCTCGCCCGGCGGCCGCACCGGCCGTGCCCGGCCCCCGTCCGAGACTCCCCGGGCCGGGCGTTCCCGGCCGTCCGGCCGCGTCCCCCGGCGCCCGCCCGCCCGGCCCCGTGCCGGCGATCGGCCCCGCGCCACCGCCCGGCCCGTTCCCGCCGGCCCGCCCCGTTCCGCCGCCCTGCCCCGCTTCGCCGCCCGGTCCCGCCCCGCCGCCCAGGAGGGCTCCACCGCTCGACACGTTCCCGGCGCCTCCCGCCCCGCCGACACCGGGTGCGTCCCCGGCCCGACCGGTCGCGGCGACCGGCACCTCGGCCGGCGCCCCGACGGTGGGGCCGACCGGCCCGCCCGCACCCGACGGCCCACCGCCCGGGCCCGCCGCCGGCTCGACCGTGACGGTCGGGGGCACGGACCAGAAGTCCAGCGTGCGCCGGGACTCGAAGCCGATGTTCTCGTAGACGCGGGCGTCGGCGACGGCCTTCGCCGCGGCCTCGTCGCGGCGGGCCTGCTCGGCCTGCACCACCGCCAGGTCCGCCGGTGTCGCCCCCTGCGGGCCGTAGGTGGCGTTGCGCTCGAGCGCCTGCATGATCGTCTCGGGTGGCACGGGCGGGTTGTCGCGCAGCTGGCGGCGCAGGGTCGCGGCCCCGTACGCGTGGGCGGTGACGGCCTCCGCCGTGTTCGCCGCATCCTGCGCGGCGTCCACGGCCCACCGGCCCAGCGGGCTGATCCCGGTGCGGGCCGCGTCGGCCGCGGCGCCCGTCCACTCCGACTCGCTCTCCCGCACCGCCGCACTGAGCCGACCCTCGATCTCGGTGATCAGCTTCCCCATCCGCCGCCACTGCTGCTCGGCGTCCATCGACACCGCCGGCCCCAGCCCGCCGTTCACGACGGCCTCGTGGAGAGCGGTGTGGTCGAGCCCCTGCCAGGTCAGCGGTCCGGTCACAACCGCCCCAGCAGCTCGGCGTTCTCGCCCTCGGTGCGGCGGTACTCGGCCTCCATCGCCGCGAGCTGGTCGCGCACCCGGACGAGCTCCGCCTCGTAGGCCAGCAGAGCGTGGTAGGGCCCGTCCGGGGCCTCCATCACCCGCCGGTTGTAGAACTCGAGGGTCTTCTGGCTGACCGGGTCGCCCAGCCAGGGGCCCCTGAGTCGACCCACGTCATCGAGTCGGCGCAGCTCCGCCCGAAGGTCGTCCAGCGCGGCCTCGTACGCGGACCGCATCCTCAGGAACGCACGCGGTTCGACCCGCAGGGTCATCGGCGGATAGTCAGGCATCGGACCTCCCTGGCTGTCGGCGAGCCCGCGCAGGCTAGATCGTCGGCTTCGGCGTGCGGAGCCGTTCTGTGCAGCCGTGTGCACCTGCGAACGGCTGACGATCAGACGAGGGACAGGAGCGTCCGCATCGCCGAATCGGCCGCGGCGCGGGCTCCGGGACACAGCTCCTCGGTCGGGATGGGAGGTTGCCCGCTTCCGTCGCGGTACTGCACATTCAGTGCCGCACCGGGACCGACATCGACGACCACCGTGCAGGACTTCAGCGCGCCTACCGGATCAGCCTGGACAGCCGGGAATCCCTGCACCTCCAACGCAGCAACTGTCCCCCTCACCCGCGCCGGCGCGAACGCATCTACACCCAGGCCGTCGTAGGGGAGCGCCACCCCCACCGCCAAGGCCGGTTCGTACCCGCTGATCGTGCAGGCCGGTTCCGGTCCGTCGAACAGAGGCGAGCGCTGGACGTCGTACGTCGGCTCGCCGTCCAGCCCCAGCTCCGCCCGCTGCTCCTCGGTCAGCAGCGCGCACGGGTCGACGCCGCGGATGTCGATGTCCCGGGGCCTCGGCGGCAGCGGGACCTCGGTGGCCGGGGACTCGGGAGCCGGCGACGCTCCGGCACCCACCGTCTCCCGCACGCACCCGGCCAGTGCACCGCACAGCAGCACCCCGACCAGCACCACCGCCACCCGTCGCACGCGGGAACGGTAGCGCGAGGGGGTCGGTCCGGGCGGTCGTTCCGACCGCGCAGACCCCGTGGTCACCGCGCAGACCGCCGGCGGTCTGCGCCGCGCTTCCCGGCCTGCGCGGTGCTCCCGGGCCGGGTGGTGAGCGCGGGCGGGCGGGGCGGGCTCAGCGCGGGACCCGCACCAGCCCCTCCTGCACCGTCGTGGCGATGAGGGTGCCGTCCTCGGTGGTGAAGCGGCCGGTCGCGAGGCCGCGGGCGCCGGAGGCCGCGGGCGAGAAGGTGGTGTAGAGCAGCCACTCGTCGGCGCGGAAGGGCCGGTGGAACCACATCGCGTGGTCCAGGCTCGCCATCTGCGCGGGCTGCTCGGGCCGGTCGTGGCGGGCGAGGACGGAGCCCAGCAGCGTGAGGTCGCTGGCGTAGGTGAGCAGGCAGACGTGCAGCAGGCGGTCGTCGGGCAGGCGGCCGTCGGCGCGCATCCACACCCGGTTCGGCTCCTCGGAGGCGGAGACGCGCTGGTCGGACCACACCGGGTCGTCGACGAACCGCATGTCCAGCGGCCGCGGGATCTGGCTCATCCAGCCGGCGCCGCGGCCCTCGGCGACGCGCTGGCCGAGGTCGGGCAGGGTGAGCGGGGCGGGCACGTCGACCGGGGCGGGGGTGCTGTGCTCCAGCCCCTCCTGCGGCAGCTGGAACGACGCCGACAGCGAGAAGATCGCCTCGCCGCGCTGGATCGCGAGGACGCGGCGCGTGGTGAACGAGCGCCCGTCGCGGACCCGCTCGGCCTCGTAGACGATCGGGATGCGCGGGTCGCCGGGGCGGATGAAGTAGGCGTGCAGGGAGTGGACCTCGCGGTCGTCGGGCACCGTCCGCCCGGCCGCCACCAGCGCCTGCGCGGCGACCTGCCCGCCGAACACCCGCGTGGGGCTCTGCGGCGGGCTGACGCCGCGGAACAGGTTGGTCTCGAGCGTCTCGAGGTCGAGCAGCTCGACCAGCGCGTCGAGGACGGCCTGGCCGCGCGGCATGCCGTCGGCGGCGAGCTCGGGTTCGGGCTGGGTGGTGGTCACGACGGGCATCCTCTCAGGACACCGGCCCGACCTTGACACGTGACCTTTCGGTCACCTATCTCGTCCCGTGGACGACGACGACCGGGTCTTCCAGGCACTCGCCGACCCGACCCGTCGCCACCTGCTCGACCGGCTCTTCGCGCGTGACGGCCGCACGCCCACCGAGCTCGAGTCCGACCTGGAGATGTCGAGGTTCGGCGTCATGAAGCCCCTCGAGGTGCTGGAGGACGCGGGTCTCGTCGTCAGCAGGAAGTCGGGGCGGGAGAAGCTGCACTTCCTCAACCCCGTGCCGATCCGGCTGGTCCACGACCGGTGGATCGGCAAGTTCAGGCCGACCCGCCGCGGCGGCTCGTGACGACGTTCCGGATGCTCATGGACCCGGGCACCGCGGCCGAACCGGCATCCCGGATCACCCACGAGCTGGAGGGCTCGCCGAAGCTCGCCGCCGTCGTCACCGGGACGGTCGACTGCCCGGGCGGCGGGGGCCACGCCTGGGTCCTCAGCGACCTCGAGTCGCTGCTGGAGACGGGCGCCCCGCTGGCCGGCTAGCCCATGTCCTCCTCGCCCAGGCGGTGCACCCGGATGAGGTTCGTGGAGCCCGCGGTGCCGGGCGGCGAGCCGGCGACGATGACCACCAGGTCGCCGGGCTGGAAGCGCTCGATGGACAGCATCGCGTGGTCGACCTGGCGCACCATCGCGTCGGTGGACTGCACGAAGTCGACCAGGAACGTCTCGACGCCCCAGCTCATCGCGAGCTGGCTGCGCACCTCGGGCGTCGGGGTGAAGGCCAGCAGCGGGAGCCGGGTGTGCAGCCGCGACAGGCGCCGCACGGTGTCGCCGGACTGCGTGAACGCGACGATCGCGCGGGCGGAGAGCCGCTCGCCGATGTCGCGCGCGGCGTAGGACAGGACGCCGCGCTTGGTGCGGGGCACGTGGTTGAGCGGCGGGACGGTCACCGGCCCGTCCTCGACGGCCTCGATGATCTGCGCCATCGTGCGGACCGTCTTGATCGGGTAGCGGCCCACGCCGGTCTCGCCGGAGAGCATCACCGCGTCGGCGCCGTCGAGCACGGCGTTGGCGACGTCGGAGGCCTCGGCGCGGGTCGGGCGCGAGTTGGTGATCATCGACTCCAGCATCTGGGTCGCCACGATCACCGGCTTCGCGTTCTCCCGCGCGATCTGGATGGCGCGCTTCTGCACCAGCGGCACGTGCTCCAGCGGGAGCTCGACGCCGAGGTCACCGCGGGCGACCATCACCGCGTCGAAGGCCAGGACGATGGCCTCGAGGTTGTCGACGGCCTCGGGCTTCTCCAGCTTCGCGACGACCGGCAGCCGCGCGCCGCGCGCGTCCATGATCTTGTGGACGAGGTCGATGTCGGCCGGGCTGCGCACGAACGACAGCGCGACGACGTCGACGCGCAGGTCGAGCGCGAACTCCAGGTCGGCGATGTCCTTCTCGCTCATCGCGGGCACGGAGACGTTCATGCCGGGCAGCGAGATGCCCTTGTTGTCGCTGACCGGACCGCCCTCGGTGACGCGGCAGACCACGTCGAGGCCCTCGACGGCGGTGACCCGCAGGCCGACCTTGCCGTCGTCGACGAGCAGGCGGTCGTCGGGGCGGGCGTCGGCGGCGAGGCCCTTGTAGGTGGTGGAGACGCGGTCGTGGGTGCCGGCGACGTCCTCGACGGTGATCCGCACCTCCTCGCCGGTGCGCCACTCGGTGGGGCCCGCGGCGAAGCGGCCGAGGCGGATCTTGGGGCCCTGGAGGTCGGCGAGGATGCCGACGGCCCGGCCCTCGGCGTCGGCCGCCTCGCGGACCATCTCGTAGACGCGCTTGTGGTCGTCCCGGTTGCCGTGGCTGAAGTTCAGCCGGGCGACGTCCATCCCCGCCTGCACGAGTTCCCGGATGCGGTCCGGGGTCGCGGTGGCGGGACCGATGGTGCAGACGATTTTGGTGCGACGGGTCACAGGCTCGGAGTCTAGACCGTTCTCTGGAACGATCAGGAAGGCCCTGCGTGAACTCTTCGGTCAGCGGCGCGGCTGGTCGCTGGGGCCCACGTGGTCGGTCAGCCACTCGGTCAGCGGGCCCAGCGCCCGCCACGTCGTGACGACGCGGTCGAGCGCCCCCGGCTCGTGCAGGACGTCGTCCGGCGGCCACTCGCGCCACCCGTAGAGGCCCTTGTGCCGCAGCAGGTCCAGGCGCGGGTGCGTGGGGTCGACCCCGCGCGGGCGGGTCTTGAGCTTCTCCCCCGCGATGGTGATGCCGGCGCCCTCCAGCGCCGCGAGGCGGGCCTGCAGGTCGGTGCCGCGGCGCTCGTCGTCGACGGCGGTGCGGAAGCGCGCCACCTGGTCCGGCGCCATCCAGTAGTAGCCGCCCGCGGCCAGCAGCCCGTCGCTGCCGACCTGGACGTAGAACTCGCCCGCCGTGGCCCCGCAGTGCGTCTTGTACGGCGTCTTGTCCGCGGAGAACCGCACGTCGCGGTACGGACGGAAGACCTTGCCCGTGCCGAACTCCGGCTCGCACGCGGCGAGCAGCTCGAGCATCGGGCCGCGGACGTCGCGCTCGTAGACCTCGCGGCGGTCGGTCCAGTAGGCCTTCGAGTTGTCGGCGAGCAGGCCGTCGTAGAACTCGACGGAGTACTCGCCGAACCCGGAGAACGCCACGGTCAGGACGTGCGCTCGGACGGCGCGGGGTCGGGCTCGGGATCGACGGGGTCCCGCTTGTCGAGGTCGACCGCCGGCTCCGCCGCGGCGTCCGGCTCCGCGTCGGGGTCGTCGTCCGCCCGGGCCGGGGGCAGCACCTCCCGGCCGCGCGGGGCCAGCACGAAGTACGCCGTCGCGGCGAGGAACACGACCACCGAGACGACGTTGTTGATCCGGATCCCGCCGAACACCTCGGTGGCGGGGTCGGTGCGCATGAGCTCGATCCAGAACCGGCCCACGCAGTACGCCGCGACGTAGAGCGCGAACGCCCGCCCGTGCCCGAGCCGGAAGCGCCGGTCGGCCCACACGACGAGTGCGGCGACGGCGAGGTTCCACAGCAGCTCGTAGAGGAACGTGGGGTGGAAGACGCCGATCGGGGTGGTGTCGAGCGCGACGCCGTTGAGCGGGTCGGGGGCACCGGTGGCCGGGTCGACGCGCTCGTAGATCTCCAGGCCCCACGGCAGCGTCGTCGGGCCGCCGTAGAGCTCCTGGTTGAACCAGTTGCCGAGCCGGCCGATGGCCTGCGCCACGACGATGCCCGGCGCCACGACGTCGGCGAAGAACGGCAGCGGCACGCCGCGGCGGCGGCACCCGATCCACGCCCCGACCGCCCCGAGCGCCACCGCGCCCCAGATCCCCAGGCCGCCCTGCCAGATGTAGAGGGCCTCGATCGGGTTGCGGCCGGGGCCGAAGTAGGTCTGCCAGTCGGTGGCGACGTGGTAGAGCCGCCCGCCGACCAGGCCGAACGGCACCGCGAACACCGCCACGTCGGTGACGACCCCGGCCTCTCCCCCGCGCGCGACGAACCGCCGCTCGCTCCAGGTGACCGCCACGACGATGCCGGCGATGATGCACAGCGCGTAGGCCCGGATCGGGATCGGACCGAGCATCCACACCCCGCGGTCGGGGCTCGGGATGGCGGCCAGCACGGCGGTGACGACAGGGCTCACGGCACCCACGCTAGCGCCCCGCCCGACGGCGACCGCGCCCGCACACACCGCGCGGGTGCCGCGCCCGGGACCGGGCCGGTGCGCGGACCCGGCGGGCCGCGGTCAGGCCGGGGTCGGGGCCCGGTCGCCCGCGCTCGCGATCCCGGCCGCCAGCTCCTGCGCCAGCGCCCGCACCCCGTCGACGCCGCCGGTCTCCGCCGCGGTGACGAACGCCGACCCGACGATGACGCCGTCGGCGAACCCCGCGACCTCCGCCGCCTGCTCCCCCGACCGCACCCCGAGCCCGACACCGATCGGCAGCGCGGTGTGCGCGCGGCAGCGGGCGACGACGCCCGGTGCCGCCCCGCCCACCGCGTCCCGGGCGCCGGTGACGCCCATGACCGAGGTGGCGTAGACGAACCCGCGCGACGCCGCCGTGGTGGACGCGACCCGCTCCTCCGTCGACGACGGCGCGACCAGGAAGATCCGGTCCAGGCCGTGCTCGTCGGAGGCGGCCAGCCACTCGTCGGCCTCGTCGGGGATGAGGTCCGGGGTGATCAGGCCGAGCCCACCGGCGGAGGCGAGGTCGCGGGCGAACGCGTCGACGCCGTAGCGCAGGACCGGGTTGAAGTAGGTCATGACGACGGCCCGGCCCCCGGCCGCGGTGACGCGCTCGACGACCGTCAGGACGTCCCGCAGCCGGAACCCGGCGCGCAGCGCGGTCTCGGCGGCGGCCTGGATCGTCGGTCCGTCCATCACGGGGTCGGAGTAGGGCACGCCGATCTCCAGCAGGTCGCACCCTCCCTCGACCATGGCGTCGAGCAGCTCGACGGACCCGTCGAGGGTCGGGTAGCCCGCGGGCAGGTACCCGATCAGCGCCGCCCGTCCCTGGTCCCGGCACGAGGTGAAGACCGCTCCGACACCGCTCACGACTGCACGCCCCCCGTGTCCGAACCCGCGGGCGACGGCTCGTCGGCCAGCGTGCGGTCGGCCGTCGCGCCCTCCGCGATCGCCGTGCCGCTCGCGTCGGCCGCGCTCTGCCCCTCGGCGATCATGCCGAACCACTTCGCCGCGGTGTCGACGTCCTTGTCGCCGCGCCCGGACAGGTTCACCAGCACGACCCCCTCGGGGCCGAGCTCGCGGCCCAGGCGCAGCGCACCGGCGATGGCGTGCGCCGACTCGATCGCCGGGATGATCCCCTCGGTGCGGCACAGCAGCGCGAACGCGTCCATCGCCTCGGCGTCGGTGACCGGCTCGTAGGTGGCGCGGCCGATGTCCTTGAGCAGCGCGTGCTCCGGGCCGACGCCGGGGTAGTCGAGCCCCGCGGAGATCGAGTACGACTCGCTGGTCTGCCCGTCCTCGTCCTGCAGCAGGTAGCTCATCGCCCCGTGCAGCGCGCCCGGCGACCCCTCGGTGAGCGTGGCCCCGTGCCGCCCCGTCTCCACGCCGTCACCGCCCGGCTCGAAGCCGACCAGCCGCACGTCGGCGTCGTCTAGGAAGGCGTGGAAGATCCCGATGGCGTTGGACCCTCCGCCGACGCAGGCGGCGATCGCGTCGGGCAGCCGGCCGGTGCGGGCGAGCACCTGCTCGCGCGCCTCCAGCCCGATGATCCGGTGGAAGTCGCGCACCATCATCGGGAACGGGTGCGGCCCGGCGACCGTGCCGAGCAGGTAGTGCGTCTCGTCGACGTTGGTGACCCAGTCGCGCAGGGCCTCGTTGATCGCGTCCTTGAGCGTGCGCGACCCGGTCTTCACCGGGACCACGGTGGCGCCGAGCAGCCGCATCCGGGCGACGTTGAGCGCCTGGCGCTCGGTGTCGACCTCGCCCATGTAGACGACGCACTCCAGGCCCATCAGCGCGCACGCGGTGGCCGTGGCGACGCCGTGCTGGCCCGCCCCGGTCTCGGCGATGACGCGGGTCTTGCCCATCCGCTTGGTCAGCAGCGCCTGACCCAGCACGTTGTTGATCTTGTGGGAGCCGGTGTGGTTGAGGTCCTCGCGCTTGAGCAGGATCCGGGCGCCCCCCGCGTGCCCGGAGAGCCGGGTGGCGTCGGTGAGCGGCGAGGGCCGGCCGGAGTAGTCGCGGTGCAGGCGGTCGAGCTCGTCGAGGAACTCCCGGTCGCCGCGGGCCTTCTCGTAGGCCACCTCGAGCTCGTCGAGCGCCGCGACCAGTGCCTCGGGGACGAATCGGCCGCCGTAGCGCCCGAAGTGCCCGCGGTCGTCGGGCTCGTGTCCCGAGGGCGTCTCGATGCCCTCGCTGGCCTGCGCTGTGGTGCTCACACCGGAACCCTAGGTCAGCGGACCATCCGGCTGCACGAGGGATGAAAGCCGGCCGCCACCAGGCCGCGCACCGCGGCGAGCGGGTCGCCGCTGGTGACCAGCCCCTCGCCGACGAGCACCGCGTCGGCGCCCCATCCGGCGTAGGTGAGCAGGTCGCCCGGGCCGCGCACGCCGGACTCGGCGATCCGCATGACGTCGCTGGGCAGGCCGGGCGCGATCTGCCCGAACACCGTGCGGTCGACCTCGAGGGTGTGCAGGTTGCGCGCGTTGACGCCGATGACCTTGGCCCCCGCCTCCAGCGCGCGGTCGGCCTCCTCCTCGGTGTGCACCTCGACGAGCGCGGTCATCCCGAGGGACTCGACGCGGTCGAGCAGGGAGTCGAGCGCGTTCTGCTCCAGCGCGGCGACGATCAGCAGCACCAGGTCGGCGCCGTAGGCCCGCGCCTCGTGCACCTGGTACGGGCTGACGATGAAGTCCTTGCGCAGCACCGGCACGTCGACGGCGGCGCGCACGGCCACGAGGTCGGCGAGCGAGCCGCCGAAGCGCCGCTCCTCGGTGAGCACGCTGATGACCCGCGCACCGCCCTCGGCGTAGGACGCCGCGAGCTCGGCCGGGTCGGCGATGGAGGCCAGCGACCCCTTCGACGGGCTGGCCCGCTTGACCTCCGCGATCACGCCGATGCCCGGGGCGCGCAGCGCGGCCATGACGTCGCGGGCCGGGGCGGCCGCGGCGGCGCGCCGCTTGATCTCGGCGAAGTCGACGGCGGCCTCCCGCACCGCGAGATCGGCGCGTGCCCCGTCCACGATGGACTCGAGGACACTTCCGCCTGCAGAGCTGTGGTCCACGCGGTATCGCCCCCCTTCCGGATCGCACCTACCGGTCTGGATCCCGCCGGTCATGCTAGTCAGGCCCCGCCGTCGGGTCCCGACCGGCGTCGAGGTCCTGCCAGGCGGCGCGGTCGGGATCGGTCGGCGCCGGGCGGGCCCCGGGGGCGGCGTAGCGGGCCCCGAGGCGCGGCAGGCGGCGCTCGCGGACCAGCACGACGGCCCCGACGACGACCGGCAGCGCGCCGCCGAGGACGGCGAGCCACCACGCGGGCGTGGTCGACGTCGGGACGTCGCCGGGGGGCACGGCGGACGTCACCGCCCCCACGGCGACCGCGGCCCCGGCCAGCACCAGCAGCACCCCGACGGCGCGGCGCACCAGCCCTCCGGTCGCGACGACGCCCGCCACCCCCGCCAGTGCCAGCAGCGCGACCCCGCCGAGCGCGGGAAGGGCGTCGGCGCCGGTGACGTCGGCGACCTGCCGCCCGCCGCCCGCCACCGCGGTCGTGACGCGGTACCAGACGGCCTGCGAGGCGCCCCAGAGCGCGGCCGCCGCGGCGACCAGCCCGGCGCAGACCAGGCCGAGGGTGCGCGGGGACCGGGGCTCCCCGGCCGCTCCGGTCGCGGTCACGCCGGTCGCAGCGTGGCCGCCGTCGCCACCGCCGACAGCACCGCGCGGGCCTTGTTCAGGCACTCGGTGTCCTCGGCGACCGGGTCGGAGTCGGCCACGATCCCGCCCCCGGCCTGCACGTACGCCACCCCGTCGCGGACGAGCGCGGTGCGGATGGCGATCGCGGTGTCGGCGTTGCCGGCGAAGTCGAGGTAGCCGACGATCCCGCCGTAGAGCCCGCGCCGGGTCGGCTCCAGCTCCTCGATGATCGCCATCGCGCGCGGCTTCGGCGCCCCGGACAGCGTGCCGGCGGGGAAGCAGGCCGTCACGGCGTCGAAGGCGTTGCGGTCGCGGCGCAGGCGCCCGGTCACCGTCGACACCAGGTGCATGACGTGGCTGTAGCGCTCCACCGAGAAGAACGAGTGCACCTTGACCGTGCCGGGATCGCAGACGCGCCCGAGGTCGTTGCGCCCGAGGTCGACGAGCATGACGTGCTCGGCGCGCTCCTTCTCGTCGGTGCGCAGGTCCTTCTCGAGCTGGAGGTCCTCCTCCTCGGTGGCCCCGCGCCAGCGCGTGCCCGCGATGGGGTGCGTGGTGGCGACCCCGTCCACGACCGTGACCAGCGCCTCCGGGGAGGACCCGACGATGTGGAAGCGGCTCGCGTCGGCGGCCTCCAGGTTGAGCAGGTACATGTACGGGCTGGGGTTGGTGGCGCGTAGGACGCGGTAGACGTCGAGCGGGTCGGCGTCGCACGCGGTCTCGAAGCGCTGCGACACGACGACCTGGAACGCCTCCCCGGCCCGGATCTGCTCCTTGGCGACCTCGACGGCGGCGTGGTGCTGCGCGGGGGTGCGGCGGCGGACGAAGTCGGGTTCGGCCGGCGCGTACACCGCGACCGTCGACGGGGCGGGGGCGGCCAGTTCCCCGGTCATCCGGTCCAGCCGGGCGACGGCGTCGTCGTAGGCCTCGTCGACGCGCTCGTCGGAGGCGTCCCAGTTGATCGCGTTGGCGATCAGCGTGATCGTGCCCTCGTGGTGGTCGACCGCGGCCAGGTCGGTGGCCAGCAGCATCACCAGCTCGGGGATGCCCAGGTCGTCCTCGGCGAGCGACGGGAGCCGCTCCAGCCGGCGCACGACGTCGTAGCCGAGGTACCCGACCATCCCCCCGGTCAGCGGCGGCAGCCCGGGCAGCGGCTCGCTGTGCAGCTCCTCGACGACGGTGCGCAGCGCCGCGATCGGGTCGCCCTCGGTGGGGAGCCCGGCCGGCACGTCGCCGGTCCAGGTCAGCTCCCCGTCGACGACGGTCAGCGCCGCCGCGGACCGCGCACCCACGAACGACCAGCGCGACCAGGACCGCCCGTTCTCCGCGGACTCGAACAGGAACGTGCCGGGACGGTCACCGGCCAGCTTGCGGAAGACCCCGACGGGGGTCTCGTCGTCGGCGAGCAGGCGGCGGGAGACCGGGATGACCCGGTGCCCCGCCGCCAGCGCGCGGAACTCCTCACGGCTGGGGGTGACCGCGCCCAGGGTGGGGGCCGAGAACAGTGCGGTCATGGGGCCATCCTCGCAGGAGCGGGGTGGATGATGTCGGGGTGTCCGCCCCCCACGACCCGCCCGCCACCCGTCGCCGGGGCCGCCGCCGGGCCGGCGAGGAGACCCGCACCGCCCTGCTCTCCGCCGCGCGGTCGGCGTTCGCCGAGCGCGGCTACGACGGCGCGACGATCCGGCACATCGCCGAGCGGGCCGGCGTCGACCCCGCGATGGTCAACCACTGGTTCGGCTCCAAGGACGCCCTGTTCACCGCGTCGCTCGACATCCCGCTCGACCCCGCCGTCGTCTTCCCCGAGGTGCTGCGCGGCGACCCTGACCAGCTGGGCGAGCGACTGGTCACGCGGTTCCTCACGATCTGGGACGCCACCGGCGGCGGCCCGATGGCGTCGCTGATCCGCAGCGTCGCCGCGCACGACGCGGCCGCGCGGATGCTGCGGGAGTTCGTCACGCGGGTGATCCTCGCGCGGGTCGTCGCGACGCTGGGGCCCGACCAGGCCGACCTGCGGGCGTCGCTGGTCGGCTCGCAGCTGATCGGGCTGGGGATGGCCCGCTACGTCGTGAAGCTGGAGCCGCTCGCCTCCGCCGACCACGCGACGGTCGCGGCCGCGGTCGCGCCGACCATCCAGCGCTACCTCACCGGCCCGCTCACCTGATCAGTCGGCGGGCCGGAACGGGTCGATGAAGCCCGACTCGTAGGCGCGCACCACGGCCTGCGTCCGGTCCCGGGCGTCCAGCTTGGCCAGGACGTTGCCGACGTGCGTCTTCACCGTCTCGACGCCGAGGACCAGCTCGCGCGCGATCTCCGCGTTCGACAGCCCGCGCGCGACCCACCGCAGCACCTCCCCCTCGCGCTCGGTGAGGCCCGCGCCGCGCAGGGCGTCGCCGCCGCCCGGCCCCGGCTGACAGCGCCCGCGGGTCGCCACCAGGTCGCGGACGGCGACGGGGAACAGCAGCGACTCCCCCGCCGCGACCGTGCGCACCGCCTGCACGATCTCCACCGGCCGGGCGCGCTTGAGCAGGAAGCCGGTCGCGCCCGCGGCGAGGGCGTCGTAGACGTGACCGTCGTTGCCGAACGTGGTGAGCACGAGCACCCGCGGCGGGTGGTCCATCGTCGAGACGAGGTGGCGCGTGGCGGCGATGCCGTCGACGTCGGGCATGCGGACGTCCATCAGCACGACGTCGGGCCGGTGGCGCCGGACCAGCCCCGGCACCTCGGACCCGTCGGCGCCCTCGCCGCGCACCTCGATGTCGGGTTCCGCGTCGAGGATGGCCCGCAGGCCGGCGCGGACGAGCTCCTCGTCGTCGACGAGCACCAGACCGATCACGCCGTCGATCCTGCCAGCGGGAGCCGCGCGTGCACCCGCCACTCGCCCGACCCGGGTCCCGCCGTCAGCTCGCCGCCCAGCACCGCGATCCGCTCGCGCATGCCGGTGATCCCGCGCCCGCCGCCCGCCCGCCCGGCGGCGCCGAGGGGGTTGGCCAGCTCCAGGACCACGGCGTCCCCGTCGACGGCCACGCGCAGCCGCACCGGCGCCGACCCCGCGTGGCGCGCGGCGTTCGTGAGTCCCTCCTGCACGATCCGGTACGCCTCCCGCGACACCGCGGGCGGCACGACGTCCGGGGCGCCGCCGACGTCGGCGGTGATCTCCACGCCCGCGGCGCGCGTGGAGTGCAGGAGCGCGTCGAGGTCGCGCAGGTCGGGCTGCGGGACTCGGTCGGGGGCGTCGTCGGCGCCGTCGCGGAGCAGGCCGAGGACGTGGTCGAGCTCGTCGAGCGCGGTGCGCCCGGCGTCGGCGATGGCGTCGAGGGCGCGGGCGACGAACGCGGGATCGGAGTCCAGGACCCGGGCCGCGGCACCCGCCTGCAGCGTGGTGACGGTCAGCGCGTGGCCGACGGAGTCGTGCAGCTCGCGGGCGAGGCGGTTGCGCTGCGCCAGCGCCCGCTCCGCCTGCCGGGACCGGGCCAGCTCGGCGGCCATCCGCTCGGCCGCCGACGGGCCGAGGAGCACCGGGGCGAACCGGGCCACCCCGGCCCCGACGAGGGCGAGCGCCGCGACGAGCGCCGCGACGAGCAGCAGGCCGACCGGGGGCGTCCAGAACGCGGCGGCCCCGGTGGGCAGGGGCGGGAACGACGACCACGGGGCCAGGACGAACGCCGCCGCCGCCGGCACCGCGACGAGCACGAGCAGCGCCACCGCCCCGCCGAGCAGCGCGTTGAGCACCAGCCAGGCCGCGGCGCGGCGCCGGGCCGACCAGGTGTCGGTGTCCGGGTCGGGCAGGTCGACGCCGAGCAGCGTCCGGGCGGCCGCGATCTCCAGCACCCGCACCCCGGGGACGAACGCCACCCCGATCCCGATCGCGACCGCCGGTGCCAGCAGGACCAGCAGCTCGGCCCGTCCCAGCCCGGCGGCCGAGGACGCGAACAGCCAGCCCAGCGCCACGTAGGGCAGCAGCAGGACCGCTCCCAGCAGCAGGTGGACGATCCGGCGGGTGATCAGAGCCATGGGTCGATCGTCGCAGCCCCGGCGGTCCGCGACCTCCCTCGCGCGGGGGAGGCCGTCCGCCCGCGCGAGGGAGGTGCGGGGGCCGCCGCGCGGACAGGCTCCCCCCATGACACCTCTCGCGCACCGCGCCCTCGGCTGGGCCGCCGCCACCGGAACCCTGCCGTACCTGACCCTCAAGGCCCTGTGGCTCACCGGCAGCGACGTCGGCACGACCGATCCCGCGCTGGTGCACAGCCCGGCGATGGTCGTGCTCAACGGGGTCACCGCCGTGCTCGACCTCGTGGTGATCGCGCTGGCGCTGGCCCTGACCCACCCGGTCGGGCGACGGCTGCCCGCGTGGCTCGTGCTGCTGCCGATGTGGGTCGGTAGCGGCCTGCTGGTGCCGGTGGCGGTGGGCGTCCTGCCTGCGACGCTGCTGGCGAGCGCCGACCCGTCCACCCCGCCGGACTTCCTGGAGTCCTGGGTGCGGCCGCTGGTCTACGGCGGGTTCGCCTGGCAGGCGGTGTTCCTGCTGGCCGCGTTCGCGCTGCACGCCCGGGCGCGGTGGTCACCCGCCCGCGGGACCTCGCCCCTGCTCCCGGTCACCGCCACGGGCGGGATCGTGCTGGCGATGCTCTCCGGGGTGCTGCACGTCGTCCTCGCGGTGCGGACCGGCGTGCCCGCCGCGGCGGTGCAGGAGACCGTGAGTGCGCTGCTCGCGCTCCTCGGGGCGGCCGGGGTGCTGGGACTGGTCCGGGGGTCCGCGCACCGGGTCGCCGCCGTGGTCGCGGCCTGACCGGCAGCGCCGCGCTGTTCGCCTGGGGCCTCTGGACGACGGCGCTGGTCGCGACGGCCGCCCCGCTGGTCACCCCCGACGCGGTCGCGGGCGCCGCCCACCTGACCGGTCTGCTCGGCGGCTTCGCCCTGGCGGTGGCGGCCCTGCTGGCGGTGACGCCGGACGCCGCCCCGACCCGCACACCCCCGCGAGCCGCCGTCCCCACGCCCGTGGGTCGCTGAGCCTCCGGCCGAGGGCGGGGTGGTGGGGGTCAGGCCGGCGGCAGCAGGACGTCGGTGTCGAAGCAGGTGCGGGTGCCGGTGTGGCAGGCCGGACCGGTCTGGTCGACCACCACGACCAGCGCGTCGCCGTCGCAGTCCAGCCGCACCTCGTGCACGGCCTGGGCGTGGCCCGAGCTCTCGCCCTTGACCCAGTACTCCTCGCGCGAGCGCGACCAGTACGTCGCCCGGCGGGTGGTGAGGGTGCGGTGCAGCGCCTCGTCGTCCATCCAGGCCACCATCAGCACCTCGCCGGTGCCGCGCTGCTGGGCGACGGCGCACACGAGCCCGTCCGCGTCGCGCTTGAGCCGGGCCGCGATCGCCGGGTCCAGCGCGGAGTCCAGGACCCGGGTCATCGGACCTCCACCGCAGCCTCCTTGAGCGCCTGCTTGACGTCGCCGATCCGGAAGTGCCCGAAGTGGAACACCGTGGCCGCGAGCACCGCGTCGGCGCCGGCCCGGACCGCGGGCACGAAGTGGTCGACCTCCCCCGCTCCCCCGCTGGCGATCACCGGCACGTCCACGCGGGCCCGGACCGCGGCGATCATCCGCAGGTCGAACCCGGCGCGCGTGCCGTCGGCGTCCATCGAGTTGAGCAGGATCTCCCCGACGCCGAGCTCCTGGCCCCGCGCCGCCCACTCGACGGCGTCGATACCGGTTCCGCGACGCCCGCCGTGGGTGGTGACCTCCCAGCCCGACGGCGTCGGCTCGGCCCCGTCGGGCACGGTCCGCGCGTCGACCGACAGCACGATGCACTGCGACCCGAACCGGCGGCTGGCCTCGTGCAGCAGCTCCGGCCGGGCGATGGCCGCGGTGTTGATCGACACCTTGTCGGCGCCGTTGCGCAGGAGCACGTCGATGTCGTCGGTGGCCCGGATGCCGCCGCCGACCGTCAGCGGGATGAAGACCTGCTCGGCGGTGCGCCGCACGACGTCGAGCATGGTGGCGCGCTCGCCGGAGGACGCGGTGACGTCGAGGAACGTCAGCTCGTCGGCCCCCTCGGCGTCGTAGACGCGGGCCATCTCGACCGGGTCGCCCGCGTCGCGGAGGTCGACGAAGTTGACGCCCTTGACGACCCGCCCGCGCCCCTGGTTGTCGGAGGAGACGTCGAGACACGGGATCACGCGCACGGCCACACTCACGCCGGGCAGCCTACTGACGGACGGTTCCCGCCCCCGCCGCGGACGGTCCTCGGGTCCCGTCGGGACTCGGCTTTGCTCTGCTCACCGATACGCACCGGTCCGGCCCCGGGTGGTGCGTACCGGTAAGCAGAGCAAAGGAGGTTCGGCCCACGGGGGTCCGGCGAACCGGGGAACGAGCGCCGGGGTCAGCCCGCCTGCTGCGCGGCGCCCCCGCGCGCGGCGACCGCGCGCATGGCCTCCAGCGCCTCGGGCAGCGTGAACCGGCCGGCGTAGAGCGCCTTGCCGACGATCGAGCCCTCCAGGTTGACGCCCTCGGCGGCGACCTCGGCCAGCGCCTCCAGGTCGGAGATCTGCGAGATCCCCCCGGAGACGATCAACGGGGCCGAGGTGGCGTTCGCGACCTCGCGCATGAGGTCGGTGTTGGGACCCTTGAGCATCCCGTCCTTGCTGACGTCGGTGACGACGTAGCGGGCGCACCCGTCGCGGTCGAGGCGGGCCAGCGTCTCCCACAGGTCGCCGCCGTCGGTGGTCCAGCCGCGGGCGGCGAGCCGGTGCCGCGTCGATCCGTCGGGGCCCTCGGAGACCCGGACGTCGAGGCCGACCGCGATCCGCTCCCCGTGCGCCGCGATCGCCCGCGCGCACCACCGCGGGTCCTCCAGCGCCGCGGTGCCCAGGTTGACCCGCGCGCAGCCGGTGGACAGCGCCCGCTCCAGCGACGCGTCGTCGCGGATGCCGCCGGACAGCTCCACCTGCACGTCCAGCTCCCCGACGACCGAGGCCAGCAGCTCCGCGTTGGAACCGCGGCCGAACGCGGCGTCGAGGTCGACGAGGTGGACCCACTCCGCGCCGTCGTTCTGCCACTGCAGCGCGGCGTCCCGGGGAGCGCCGTAGCCGGTCTCGGTGCCGGCCTCGCCCTGGACCAGGCGGACGGCCTGGCCGTCGGCGACGTCGACCGCGGGCAGCAACACGAAAGTCACGGCGCGCAGCGTACCCATCCGGTTCAGAACGGCGTGTGCGAGATCCACCAGGTGTAGACCTCGCCGGGGTCGGAGCCCGCGACGTAGCCCTGGATCCGCGACGTCCGCGTCCCCCAGGCCATCACGTAGGCGCTGGTGCCGTCGCCGAGCACCCGCGTGCCGCAGACCAGGTCGTAGCCCGCGTACTCGACGAACGTGTCGCCGCCGATGGCGCAGTCCTCGTCGTCGCCGTTCGTGGCCGCGTCGACCGCGGTGAGCGCGGCGCCGTAGGTCGCGACGTCGGCGAACCGGCGGAACTCCACCTCGGTCACCGACGCGTCCCCGGTGGTGCACCGGATCTGCTCGGTGGCGCCGTCGGTGGTCGGGGCGTCCACGCAGGTCTCGGCGAAGAAGCCGTCGGGGTCGAGCTCGGCGAGGAGGTCCGCGGCGGCCGGGCCCCCGCCGGTCGCGGCGGTCCCGGTGCCCCCGCCCGCGGCGGTCGGGTCCGGGGTGGCGGACCCGCGCGGCCACAGCAGCACCCCGGCGACGACCATGGCGACGAGTGCGGCCGCCGCCGCGATCAGCGGCAGGCGCCGACGCCCGCCGGCGTCCGGTGCACCGGACGGCCGCGACGCCTGCGACCCCGGCGACCCGGGACCCTGCGGGGGCCCGCACGCGGCCGGGCCGTGCCCGGCGGGTCCGTACGCGGCCGGGCCGTGCGCAGCAGGTCCGTGCCCAGCGGGTCCGTACCCAGCCGGGCTGTACCCGGCCGGGCCGTACCCGGACGCGCCGTGGGCGTTCGTCGGGCCGGCCGGCGCCGGGTACCCGCCCGGCCGGCCGCCGGCGAACCCGGTCCCCGCCGGCGGCCCGACGCGGGTGCCCGACGGGCCCCCCGGCCACGCCGGGGTGGTCGCCGTCCAGCTCGGGCCGCCCGGGTGGGCCTGCGTCATCGGCGCACCCCCGAGCGCCCGGGTCGCGGCCGCGGCCAGCTCGCCCGCGCTGGCGAAGCGGTGCGCCGGGTCCTTCGCCATGCCCCGGGCCACGACGGCGTCCAGGGCGGTCGGGATGCCGCCCACCAGCCGGCTCGGCGCGGGCGGCTCGGTCGACAGGTGCGCGTGCATCAGCGCCGGGCCGGTGACCCCGGCGAACGGGGTGCGCCCGGTGAGCAGCTCGAACAGCACGCAGGCCAGCGCGTAGACGTCGACGCGGTGGTCGACGGCGTCGCCGAGGAACCGCTCGGGCGCCATGTACCCCAGCGTGCCGACGGTGGCGCCGGTCGCGGTGAGGGCCGAGTCGCGGGACCCGTCGACGGCGCGGGCGACGCCGAAGTCGGCCAGGTAGGCGAAGTCGCCGGTGAGCAGCACGTTGGCCGGCTTGACGTCGCGGTGCAGCAGCCCGCTCGCGTGGGCGGCGTCCAGGGCGCTGGCCACCTGGGCCACGATCGGCACGGCCCGCGCGGGCGCCAGCGGGCCGCCCTCGGCGAGCACGTCGGCCAGGTCGCGGCCGGTGACCAGGCGCATGTCGAGGAACAGGCGCCCGTCGATCTCGCCGAAGTCGTGGATGGGCACGATGTGCGGCTCGGTCAGCCGGGACGCGACGGCGGCCTCCTTGCGGAAGCGGGCGCGGAAGTCCGGGTCGGCGGCCAGGTGCGCGGGCAGGCGCTTGAGGGCGACGATGCGGTCCCGGCGCGTGTCGTAGGCCCGGTAGACCTCGCCCATGCCGCCGCGCCCGACCAGCTCCTCCAGCCGGTACGGCCCGAACTGCTCCATGACGATCACTCCCTCTGCTCGTTCCGATGGAGTCGCCGCGCGCGGTCGAGGTTTCGGACCTAGCGTGCGCAGTATGGATCTCGACGGGGCACGTGTGGTGGTCGCAGGCGCGAGCGGTGTGCTGGGTGCGGCGATCGCCCGCTCGCTGCACGGCCGGGGTGCCCGGCTGGTGCTGGCCGGGCGCGACGCCGACCGGCTCGCGGCGGTCGGCGTCGACGCCCCCGTGCTCACCTTCGACGCGCTCGACCTGGAGCGCTGCGCCGCCGTCGTCGACGAGGCCGCGGAGCTGCTGGGCGGCCTCGACGTGCTCGTGGTCGCGTTCGGCGTCGCCGCGTTCGGGCCCGCGGAGCAGGCGGGCGACGTGATCACCGAGCACCTGCTGACCGTCAACACGATGGCGCCGATGGCGATGGTCCGGGCCGCCGTGCCGCGGTTCGATGGCGACGGGACGGCCGTGGTGCTCAGCGCGATCCTCGCCGACCACCCCACCGCCGGCATGGCCGCCTACACCGCCAGCAAGGCCGGGCTCTCCGCCTGGCTCACGGCGGTGCGCCAGGAGCAGCGCCGCCAGGGCGTCACCGTCTTCGACGTCCGGCCGCCGCACATCGAGACCGGCCTCGCCGACCGCGCGATCGAGGGCGAGGCCCCGTCGATGACGGCAGGGGCGACGGTGGAGGAGCTGGTGGAGCTGGTCGTCGACGGCATCCGCGACGGGCGTCGCGAGCTGCGCTACGACCTCAAGGAGCGGGCCTTCGCCGGGCACTAGCCGACGACGTCCCGCAGCCAGTTCTGCAGCACCGCGGCCCCGGCGTCGCCGGACTTCTCCGGGTGGAACTGGGTGGCCGCGAGCGCGCCGTTCTCCACCGCCGCCACGAAGTCCTCGCCGTGGTGGGCCCAGGTGACCAGCGGCGGGCGCAGCACCTCGGAGGGCTCCAGCTCCCAGCGCCGCACGCCGAAGGAGTGCACGAAGTAGAAGCGGGTGTCGGCGTCGAGGCCGTGGAACAGCGCCGACCCGGCCGGCGCCGTGACGGTGTTCCAGCCCATGTGCGGGAGCACGTCGGCCTTGATCTGCTCGACGGTGCCCGGCCACTGCCCGCAGCCGACGGTGCGCTCGCCCCACTCGACACCCAGGTCGAACAGCACCTGCATGCCGACGCAGATCCCGAGCACCGGGCGGCCCCCGGCCAGGCGGCGGTCGATGATCCGCGGCCCGCCGATGGACTGCAGCCCGGCCATGCACGCCGCGAACGCCCCGACCCCGGGGACGACGAGACCGTCGGCCTCGGCGGCCTCGTCGGCGTCGGAGGTCACGGTGACGTCGGCCCCGACCCGGCTCAGCGCGCGTTCCGCGGAACGCAGGTTGCCCGACCCGTAGTCGAGCACGACGATCCTCGGCATCAGAGCGTGCCCTTCGTGGACGCGATCCCGGTGATCCGGTCGTCCGGCTCCACCGCGGCGCGCAGGGCCCGGGCGACGGCCTTGAACTCGGCCTCGGTGATGTGGTGCGGGTCGCGGCCGTCGAGCACGCGGACGTGCAGGGCGAGGTGGCCGTGGAAGGCCAGCGACTCGAACACGTGCCGGTTGAGCACCGTCGGGTAGTGCCCGCCGACGACGAACCCCGTCATGACGTCGGGCTCGCCGGTGTGCACGGTGTACGGGCGCCCGGAGACGTCGACGACGGCCTGCGCCAGCGCCTCGTCCATCGGGATCCAGGCGTCGCCGAAGCGGCGGATGCCCTTCTTGTCGCCGAGCGCCTGGAGGATCGCCTGGCCGAGCACGATCGAGGTGTCCTCGACGGTGTGGTGCGCGTCGAGGTCGACGTCGCCGGTGGCGCGCACGGTGAGGTCGAACGCCCCGTGCTTGCCGAAGGCGTCGAGCATGTGGTCGAAGAACGGGACGCCGGTGGCGATCTCGGTCCTCCCGGTGCCGTCGAGGTCGATCTCGACGAGGACCGTGGACTCCTTGGTGATCCGCTCGACGCGGCCGATCCTGCTCATGCGAGCTCCTTCGTTGCGAGGTCGACGGCCACGGCCAGGAACGCGTCGTTCTCCTCGGGTGTCCCGACGGTGACCCGCAGCCGCCCCGCGATCCCGACGTCGCGGATCAGCACGCCGCGGTCCAGGAAGGCCTGCCAGGCGCGGGGCGCCTCGGCGAACGCGCCGAACAGGGCGAAGTTGGCGTCGCTGGGCACGACGTCGTAGCCCGCGCTGCGCAGCTCGTCGACGACGCGGTCGCGCTCGTGGCGCAGCAGCGCGACCGAGCCGAGGGTGGCCCCGGCGTGGCGCAGCGAGGCGCGCGCGGCGGCCTGGGTGAGCGCCGAGAGGTGGTAGGGCAGCCGGACGAGCTGCAGCGCGTCGACGACGGCGGGCGCGGCCGCGAGGTAGCCCAGCCGCCCGCCGGCGAACGCGAACGCCTTGCTCATCGTGCGGCTCACGATGAGCTTGTGCCCGTGCGTCTCCAGCAGCGTGACGGCGCTGGGCCGGTCGGAGAACTCCGCGTAGGCCTCGTCGACCACCACGATCCCCGGGGCCGCGTCGACCAGGACGGCCAGCTCGGCGGGCTGCAGTGACTGGCCGGTGGGGTTGTTCGGGCTGGTCAGGAACGTGATGTCCGGTCCTGCCGAGCGCAGGAGCGCGGCGGCGGCGTCGACGTCGATCGCGAAGTCGGCCTTCCGCGGGGCGGGCAGCCACTCGGTGCGCGTGCCCGCGGCGATGATCGGGTGCATCGAGTAGCTGGGCTCGAACCCGACGGCCGTGCGGCCGGGCCCGCCGAAGCACTGCATGATCTGCTGCAGCACCTCGTTGGACCCGTTGGCGGCCCAGACGTGCTCCGGGCCCAGCGGCACGCCGGTGGCGGCCGTCAGGTAGGCGGCGAGGTCGGTGCGCAGCGCCGTCGCGTCGCGGTCCGGGTAGCGGTGCAGGTCGGCCGCGGCCTCCGCGGCGGCCGCGGTGACGTCGGCGACCAGCTCCGGCGGCGGCGGGTACGGGTTCTCGTTGGTGTTGAGCCGCACCGCGACGTCGAGCTGCGGGGCGCCGTAGGGGGACTTCCCGCGCAGGTCGTCGCGCAGGGGGAGGTCGTCGAGCGTGATCTCCTTCATGCGCGGAACCGCGCCGTGACGGCCTGGCCGTGCGCGGGCAGGTCCTCGGCCCCGGCCAGCGTGACCACCGAGTCGGCGACCTCGCGCAGCGCGTCCTGCGAGTAGTCGACGACGTGCACGCCGCGCAGGAACGTCTGCACCGACAGGCCCGCGGAGTGCCGCGCGCAGCCGCCGGTGGGCAGGACGTGGTTGGAGCCCGCGCAGTAGTCGCCGAGGCTGACCGGCGCCCACGGCCCGACGAAGATCGCGCCGGCGTTGCGGACGCGCAGGGCGACCGCGCGGGCGTCGGCGGTCTGGATCTCCAGGTGCTCCGCGGCGTAGGCGTCGACCACGGCGACCCCGTCGTCGAGGTCGGAGACGAGCACCGTGCCGGACTGCGGCCCGGTGAGCGCCTCGCGGATCCGCTCGTCGTGCTTGGTGGCGGGGACCTGCACGGCCAGTTCGGCGTCGACGGCGTCGGCGAGCGCGGGCGACGTCGTGACCAGCACCGACGCCGCGGCGGGGTCGTGCTCGGCCTGGGAGATGAGGTCGGCGGCGACGTGCACCGGGTCGGCCGTGTCGTCGGCCAGCACGGCGATCTCGGTGGTGCCGGCCTCCGCGTCGATGCCGATCAGGCCGCGCAGCAGCCGCTTGGCCGCGGTGACGTAGATGTTGCCGGGGCCGGTGACCATGTCGACGGGCTCCAGCTCGCCGCCGTCGGTGTCGGTGCCGCCGTACGCCAGCAGCGCGACGGCCTGCGCTCCCCCGACCGCCCACACCTCGTCGACGCCCAGCAGCGCGGCCGCGGCGAGGATCGTGGGGTGCGGCAGCCCGCCGTGCTCGGCCTGCGGCGGCGACGCGACGACCAGCGACTCGACCCCCGCCTCCTGCGCCGGGACGACGTTCATGACGACGCTCGACGGGTACACCGCGCGACCGCCCGGCGCGTAGAGCCCGACGCGGCGGACCGGCACGAACCGCTCGGTGACGGTGCCGCCGGGGACGACGTGGGTGACGATGTCGGTGCGGCGCTGCTCGGAGTGGACCTTCCGGGCCCGCTCGATCGACACCTCGAGCGCGGCGCGCACCTGCGGGTCCAGCGCGTCGAGGGCCGCGGTGATCGTCGCCGCCGGGACGCGCACGGACGCCGACCGCACGCCGTCGAAGCGCTCGCCGAACTCCAGCGCCGCCTCCGTGCCGCGGTCGCGCACGGCCTCGACCAGCGGCCGGACCTGGTGCAGGACCGTGTCGACGTCGACCTCCGCGCGCGGCAGCAGGGCCCGCAGCGCGGCGGTGGTGGGGAGCTTCTGGGGGCGCAGGTCGGTCCGGCGGAGCATGGTCCCCAGCCTACGGCCGCCGCCCCCGGCGCTCAGGCGCGGTAGCCGCCGATGCCCCGTGCGGTGTCCCACGACCCGGTGTCCGGGCGCTCGTGCGGCGCGGGCCGGGGCGTGGCGCAGACCGTGAGGTGGACGTAGGCGTACATCCAGGTGACGCTGCCGTCGGGGTGGGCGTGGTCGATGTGCGCCAGGCGCACCAGCGACTCCCCCTCGCCGATGGGGGCGTAGCAGCGTTCGCAGATCATCGTCATGACACTCCAGACCGGGAGCCTGCAGGGAGGGTGTGGTGGAGGTCGTCGTTGACGCGTACCCATCACGATTGTCCCCCGCCGGGCGTGGAACGACCGAATCCTGCGGACGTGGCGTCGCCCACGCTCCCCGTCAGCCCGGCAGGAGGTCCAGGCCCAGGTCCAGCGCGGTGACGGAGTGGGTGAGCGCACCGACGGCGAGGAAGTCGACCCCGGTCTCGGCGTAGGCCCGCGCGTTCTCCAGCGCCAGCCCGCCCGAGGACTCCAGCCGGGTCGGGGCGCTCCCCCGCAGCGCGACGGCCTCACGGGTGCGCTCGACGGAGAAGTTGTCGAGCAGCACGAGCTCGGCGCCCAGGTCGAGCACCTCCCGCAACTGCTCCAGCGAGTCGACCTCCACCTCGCACGGCAGGTGCGGCGCCCGCTCGCGCGCGGCCCGCAGCGCCGCCCCGACCGACCCGGCCGCCGCGACGTGGTTGTCCTTGATGAGCACGGCGTCGCCGAGCCCGAGGCGGTGGTTGACGCCCCCGCCGCAGCGCACCGCGTACTTCTCCAGCAGCCGCAGGCCGGGCAGGGTCTTGCGGGTGTCGCGGATGCGCGCCCCGGTGCCCGCGACGGCGTCGACCCAGGCCGCGGTGGCCGTCGCGACGCCGGAGAGGTGGCAGAGCAGGTTGAGCGCGGTGCGCTCGGCGGTGAGGAAGGTGCGGACGGGCGCGCGGACGGTGAGCGCCGGGTCGCCCGCCTCCAGCCGGTCGCCGTCGGAGGCCGCGGAGAGCACCTCGTAGTCGCCGACCACGGCGTCGAGCACGGCGAGCGCGGCCGGGACGCCGGCCAGCACGCCGGGGCGGCGCGCGGCGAAGGCGCCGACGGCGATCGCGTCGGCCGGAACCGTGGCCTCGGTGGTGGCATCGGGGCCGTAGCGCAGGTCCTCCTCCAGCGCGGTGGCGACGACGCGGCGGAGATCGTCGGGATCGGGGCCGTTCACACCGACACCGCCTTGACCGTGCGGACGACCGGGCCGCCCGACCCGTCGAGCGCGACCTCCAGGCTCGCGCGCTGCCACACGTCGTCGCGGGCGGGGAAGTCGGTGCGCACGTGGCAGCCCCGGCTCTCGGTGCGGGTGCCCGCGGCGGCGAGCACCGCGCGGGCGAGCAGGGTGAGCGCGGCGTCCTCGACGCCCGCCCGGTCGATCGGGACCGCGAGGGCGGTGGCCGCGTCGACGGCGTCGGAGGCGGCGGCGAGGCCGGCCCCGTCCCGCCCGACGCCCGCCGCGCCCGACATGGCCCGTTGCACGACGCCGCGGTCGGCGAGGGGGACGGCGGGGGCCGGGACGGCAGGAAGGCCACCGTCCCGCCACGAGGCGGCGGCATGGTGGCCGTGCTGCAACTCCGCCACCACCGCCGACGCCGCCCTCGCCCCCATGACGAGCCCCTCCAGCAGGCTGTTCGAGGCCAGCCGGTTCGCCCCGTGCAGGCCGGTGCGGGCCACCTCCCCCGCGGCGTACAGGCCGGGGACGGCGGTGCGGGTGTGCAGGTCGGTGACGACCCCGCCGCACGAGTAGTGCGCCGCGGGCGTCACCGGGATGGGCTCGCGCACCGGGTCGATCCCCGCGGCGCGGCACGCCGCGTACACCGTCGGGAAGCGCGTGGCGAAGCCGTCGAGGGCGCGGGCGTCGAGGTAGACGCAGGCCGTGCCGGTCTCGGCGAGGCGGCGGGTGATCGCGGCGGCCACGACGTCGCGCGGGGCCAGGTCGGCGAGCGGGTGCACGCCGGTCATGAAGCGGCGCCCGGCGCGGTCGAGCAGCACCGCGCCCTCGCCACGGACGGCCTCGGTGACCAGCGGGCGGCGCCCGACGGCCGGCCCGGTGTAGAGGACGGTCGGGTGGAACTGCACGAACTCGAGATCGGCCGCCGACGCCCCGGCCCGCAGCGCGAGCGCGACGCCGTCGCCGGTGGCGGTCTCCGGGTTGGTCGTGGAGGAGTAGAGCTGGCCGTAGCCGCCGGTCGCGAGGAGCACGGCGGCGGCGCGCAGCACGCCGGGGCGGCCCTCGTCGTCGAGCACGGCCAGGCCGGCGGCCCGCCCGTCGGGGGTGCGCAGGACGTCGACCGCGACGTGCCCGATCAGCAGCGGCAACCCGTCCGCGGCGTGCACGAGGGCCCGCTCGACCTCGGCCCCGGTGGCGTCGCCGCCGGCGTGCACCACACGGAACGCGGAGTGCCCGCCCTCGCGGGTCCGGGCGAGCCGTCCGTCGGGGCCCGCATCCGGATCCGCCCGGTCGAAGCGCGCTCCCCGCTCCCGCAGCCGGGCCACGGCCGCGGGACCGTCGGCGATGATCGACGCCACCGCCGCGGCGTCGCACAGGCCGCCGCCGGCCTCGAGGGTGTCGGCGACGTGGGCCTGCACGCTGTCGCCGGGGACGTCACCGACGACGACGGCGACCCCGCCCTGCGCCCAGCGCGTCGACCCGGCGTCGACCGCGTCCTTGGTGACGACGACGACCCGCAGGCCCGCCGCGGCGGCGTCGAGGGCGGCGGTCAGCCCCGCGACCCCGCTGCCGACGACGACGAGGTCCGCCTCGGCCTCCCACGCGCTCACTCCCCGCCTCCGGGCTGCCCGATCGCGATCATCCGCTGCACCGCGGCGCGCCCGCGCTCGGCGAGCTCGGGGTCGACGTGCACCTCGTCGCGGCCCTCGCGCAGCGCCCGCAGGAGCTTCGCCGGGGTGATCATCTTCATGTAGTGGCACGACGCCCGGTCGTTGACCGCGCGGAAGTCGACCTCCGGCGCCGCCCGCCGCAGCTGGTGCAGCATCCCGACCTCGGTCGCGACCAGCACCGTGCCGCCGGGCTTCGCCTCGCGGGCGGCGTCGAGCATGCCGCCCGTCGAGAGGATCTTGACGTGCTCGGCGGGCACCGCGCCGGCCCCGGCGAGGTAGAGCGCCGAGGTGGCGCACCCGCACTCGGGGTGCACGTAGAGGTCGGCCTCGGGGTGGGCCTCGGACTGCGCGGTGAGCGCCGGGCCGCTGATGCCCGCGTGCACGTGGCACTCCCCCGCCCACACGTGCATGTTCTGCCGGCCGGTGATCCGGCGGACGTGCGCGCCGAGGAACTGGTCGGGCAGGAACAGCACCTCGCGGTCGGCCGGGATCGACTCCACGACCTCGACGGCGTTCGACGACGTGCAGCAGACGTCGGTCTCCGCCTTCACCGCCGCCGTCGTGTTGACGTAGCTGACGACCACCGCGCCGGGGTGCTCGGCCTTCCAGGACCGCAGCTGGTCGGCGGTGATCGAGTCGGCCAGCGAGCAGCCCGCCCCCGCGTCCGGGATCAGCACCGTCTTCTCGGGTGAGAGGATCTTCGCGGTCTCCGCCATGAAGTGGACGCCGCAGAACACGATCGTCGACGCGGTCGACTCCGCCGCGATCCGGGACAGGGCCAGCGAGTCACCGGTGAAGTGCGCGACGTCCTGGATCTCGGGGAGCTGGTAGTTGTGCGCCAGCACCACGGCGTCCTGGGCCTGGGCGAGCGCCCGGACCTCCTCGGCCCATCCGGCGTCCACCGCCGGGGCTTCGGTCGTCGTCATGACCCCTCCTCGTGTTTTCGACTAGTAGTCGTAAACTAGGCACGATGCTAGCAGTGGAGCCTCCGGGAGGCACGCACCGCGTGACCTGCGCCTCACCTGACGGACATCCGCCGTTCACCCGCTCCCCTACGATCACGCTGTGAGCGCGACCGGACACGAGGTGCTCGCGGCGGTGCTGCGCGTCGGGGACACCGGGGGCGTGCAGGTCCTCGCCTGGGAGCGGGCCCGCGAGCCGGACAAGGGCCGGTGGGCCCTGCCGGGCGGGCGGCTGGGCGACGACGAGGACGTCGAGGCGTCGGTGCTGCGCCAGCTCGCGGAGAAGGTCGACGTCCGCGAGGTCGCGCACGTCGAGCAGCTCGGGGTGTTCAGCGACCCCGGCCGGGTGCCGGGGACCCGCCTCATCGCGACGGCGTTCCTCGGCCTCGTCCCGTCCGACGTCGACCCGGCGGTCCCGGACGACACGGCCTGGCGCACCGTCAGCCCGCCGCCCGCCGACGGCGCCCCCGCCCCGGACGCCCTGCCCACCCCGGTCCGCACCCCCGCGCTGGCCGGCGCCGCGTTCGACCACGGCACGATCGTCGCCGCCGCGCGCGACCGGCTCCGGGCGAAGCTGTCCTACACCAACCTCGGGTTCGCCCTCGCCCCGCGCGAGTTCACCATCTCCGCCCTGCGCGACCTCTACGTCACCGCGCTCGGCCACCCGGTCTCCGCCACCAACCTGCAGCGCGTCCTGACCCGCCGCGCGCTGCTCGAACCGACCGGCGCCGTCGCCCCTCCCGGACCCTCCGGCGGGCGGCCCGCGGCCCTGTTCCGGTTCACCGACCGGACCCTGCGCGTCACCGACGCCTTCGCCGTGCTTAAGCCGCCGGGCGAGCACGGACGGGGCGCCGTACCGTAGGCGCGTGGCCGAGACCGTCCCCGTGTTCCCCCTGGGAACCGTGCTCATGCCGGGGGCCCTGCTGCCGCTGCACATCTTCGAACCGCGCTACCGGCAGCTCACGATCGACCTGGTCGCCGGGGCCGTCCCCGACAAGGAGTTCGGGGTCGTCGCGGTGCGCGAGGGCTGGACCCCCGACGACGACGGCGTCGCCGGGCTGCACGCCGTCGGCTGCACCGCCTCCCTGCGCGACGTCCGCCGGCTGCCCGACGGGCGCTTCGACATCGTCACCCGTGGCGCCCGGCGCTTCCGCCTGCTCGACCTCGACGCGGAGTCCAAGCCGTACCTCATGGGGTCGGTGGAGTTCCTGCCCGACAGCGCGTTCGAGGGCGGCGACGACCTCACCTCGATGCTCACCACCGCCGCCCGCGACGCCCACCGCCGCTACTGCGGCACCGCGTGGAAGACCGACGACTGGTCCGAGCCGGACGCCGACATCCCGCCCGCGGAGCTGCCGGGCGCCCTCGCCGCCGACTGCCTGCTCCCGCTGACCGACAAGCAGTCCCTGCTGGAGGAGGTCTCCCCCACCGAACGGCTGCGGATGGTCCGGATGCTGCTCGCCCGGGAGACCGGGCTGCTCACCCAGCTGCGGGCGGTCCCCGCCCCGATCACGACGTTCTCGGTGGAGCACAGCGCCAACTGAGGCGCCCGCGCGTCAGCTCCAGCCGAAGCGCCCGCGCAGCTCACCGGCGACGCGCTCGAACCGGTCGCGGTCGAGCACCGCGCCCTCGCGGCGGATGTCGTGCTCCCCGACCTCCAGGACCCGGTCGAGCCGCACGAACGACTCGCGCCCCTCGCGGTCCCACGCCCCGGACCCGATCGAGACCCAGTCGCGGTCGTCGGCCCGGTCGTGCTGGCTCGACAGCATCAGCCCGACGAGGTCGCCCTCCTGCCGCCCGACGACGAGCAGCGGGCGGTCCTTGCCGCGCCCGTCGTTCTCCTCGAACGGCACCCAGGCCCAGACGATCTCGCCCGGGTCGGCGGACCCGTCGAGGTCGGGGGCGTAGGCGATGGTGCGCGGGGAGTCGCCGGTGGGCGCGCTGCGGGCCTGCGTCCGCGGCCGCGGGGCCGCCGGGCCGCCCGAGGGGGGCCTGCCGGTCGGCTGCTGCGAGGACCGCGACAGCAGGTCCATCCCGATCTTGGCCGCCTGCCGCAGCAGGTTTCCCCAGTTCGCCATGCGCCCAGCATGGCCGACCTCCCGGTCGGCCGTGCGCGCGCCCTCCGCCCGGGTCGCGGGACCGGCCGCTACGCGCTCCGGAGCTCGCCGTGCCTGCTGCAGCGGGCCGTCCAGCCCACCGGGTTGACCTGCACGACCATCCGCCGCGCGCAGTCGGGGCAGTAGCGCGGCGGCTCCAGGTCGCGCCGGGCCGCGCAGCGCGGGTGGTCCCCGGCGGGCTGCCCGCACTGGTCGCAGAAGACGTGGTCGGGGGAGGCCATCAGAGGGTGTCGTTCAGCGCCTTGATCGGCATCTGCAGCTCGCCGAGCAGGTCGATGTCGGACTCCGCGGCCCGGCCCAGCGTCGTCAGGTAGTTGCCGACGATGACGGCGTTGATCCCGCCCAGCAGGCCCTTGCGCGCACCCAGGTCGCCCAGCGTGATCTCCCGGCCGCCCGCGAAGCGGAGCACCGTGCGCGGCAGCGCGAGCCGGAACGCGGCCACCGCGCGCAGCGCGTCGGCGCCCGCCATCGGCTCCTGGTCCCCGAACGGCGTGCCCGGGCGCGGGTTGAGGAAGTTCAGCGGCACCTCGTCCGGGGTGAGCGCGGCCAGCTGCGCCGCGAACTCCGCGCGCTGCTCCAGGGTCTCCCCCATCCCCAGGATCCCGCCGCAGCACACCTCCATGCCGGCCTCGCGCACCAGCCGCAGCGTCTCCGCCCGCTCCTCCCAGGTGTGCGTGGTGACCACGTTCGGGAAGTGCGACCGGGCCGTCTCCAGGTTGTGGTTGTAGCGGTGCACGCCCATCGCGGCGAGCTGGTCGACCTGCTCCTGGTCCAGCATCCCCAGCGAGCACGCGATGTTGATGTCGATCTCGTCCTTGATCGCCGCGATGCCCGCCGCGACCTGCGCCATCAGCCGGGCGTCCGGACCCCGCACCGCCGCGACGATGCAGAACTCCGTCGCCCCGGTCTTCGCGGTCTGCTTCGCCGCCTCGACCAGCGCCGGGACGTCGAGCCACGCCGAGCGCACCGGTGAGGCGAACAGGCCGGACTGCGAGCAGAAGTGGCAGTCCTCGGGACACCCGCCGGTCTTGAGCGAGATGATCCCCTCGACCTCGACCTCCGGCCCGCACCAGCGCATCCGCACGTCGTGGGCGAGCTGGAGCAGGTCGTCGAGCGCGTCGTCGGGCAGGCGCAGCACCTCGAGCACCTGGGCCTCGTCGAGGCCGACTCCCTCCTCCAGCACCTGGGCGCGGGCGGTGGACAGGATGGCGGCGGCTTCGGTGGTCGTCACGATCCGGGACTATGCCATTTCCCGCCCAGTTCGGGCGAAAGACTGTGACGGGCGACGGCCGCGAACTCCTCCGGGGGCAGCGTCCCCGCCCCCTCGGCGACCGCGCCGAGCAGCGGCGCCCCGGTGACGGCGGGCAGGTCGGCGAGGTTGCAGCGGGCCGCGAGATCGGGGTCGCGCGGCCACGACCCGATCACGACCCCGGCGCAGCCCAGCCCGCGCGCCGCCAGCGCCTCGGTGGTCAGCGCGGTGTGGTTGAGCGTGCCCAGACCGGCGGCGGCGACGACGAGCACCGGCGCGTCGAGGGCCGCGGCGACGTCGGCGAGCGTCCCGTCGTCGTCGAACCGGACGAGCAGCCCGCCCGCCCCCTCGACGAGCACGAGGTCGTGGTCGGCGGCCAGCTCCCGGGCCGCCGCGGCCGCCGCGGCCGGGGTGACCGGCGGCACGCCCGCGCGGCGGGCGGCGGTGCCGGGGGCGAGCGGGTCGGGGTAGCGGCCGAGCTCGCGGCCGGTGACGCCGGGGACGAGGCGACCGACGTCGGCGAGGTCACCGGGCTCGTCGGGCCCCACCCCGGTCTGGGCGGGCTTGAGCACGGCGACGCGGCCCGTCGCCAGTGCCGCCACCGCCGCGGTGACGACGGTCTTGCCGACGCCCGTCCCGGTGCCGGTGACGACGAGGACCCGCCCGCTCACCGGGCCGCCGCCGGGGCCAGCACCTCGGCGAGCACCGCGCGGACGCGGTCGAGCTCGTCGGCGGTGAGCGTCGCGCGCGCGGTCAGCCGCAGCCGGCTCGTGCCCACCGGCACCGACGGCGGCCGGAAGCACCCGACCCGCACGCCCAGCTCCGCGCACCGCCGCGCCGCGGCCAGCGCCCGCTCCGGCTCGCCGAGCACCACCGACACCACCGAGGACTCCGGAACCGGCACCCCGGCGGCGTCGGCGAGGTCGGCGGCCGCGCGCAGCACCGCGGCGGGCAGCGCCGGCTCGGCCGCGAGCACGCGCAGCGCGGCCAGTGCGGAGCCGACGCAGGCCGGGGCGAGGCCGGTGTCGAAGATGAAGGAGCGCGCGGTGTCGACGAGGTGCGCGGTGACCGCCGCCGGCCCGAGCACCGCCCCGCCCTGGCTGCCCAGCGCCTTCGACAGCGTCACGGTGGCGACCACGTCGTCCGCCCCGGCCAGCCCGACGGCGGCCAGCAGCCCGCGCCCGCCCGGGCCGCAGACCCCCAGCCCGTGCGCCTCGTCGACGACGAGCAGCGCGCCCCGCTCCCGGGTGACGGCGTGCAGCGCGCGCAGCGGGGCCAGCCCGCCGTCGACGCTGTTCACGCTGTCGGTGACGACGAGGGCGCGGGACTCGGTGCGCGCGGCCAGCGCGGCGTCGACGGCAGCGGGGCCGTCGGCCACCACGATCCGGGCCCGGGACAGGCGGCAGGCGTCGACGAGCGACGCGTGGTTGGCGACGTCGGAGACGATCAGCGCCCCCGGCCCGGACAGCGCGGTCAGCGCGCCGAGGTTCGCCGCGTACCCGGAGGAGAACACCAGGGCCGACTCCGCCCCGCAGAACGCGGCGACCTCGCGCTCCAGCTCCGCGTGCAGCGCGGTGGTGCCGGTGACCAGGCGCGACCCCGTCGACCCCGCCCCCCACGTCCGGAGGGCCTCGATCCCGCCGGCGACCACCCGCGGGTCGGTGGACAACCCGAGGTAGTCGTTGCCGGCCAGGTCGATCCCGGGTTCACCGGCCGGGCGCGGCCGCAGCTCCCGGCGCAGTCCGGCGGCGCGGCGGGCGTCGGCGTGGGCGTCGAGCCAGGCGAGGGGGTGGTCGGCCACCACCCGACCCTAGTGCCGGAACTCCCGGGCCTCCCGGTCCAGGGTGAGCACCCGGGCGGTGGGGATGTCGAAGAACAGCCCGACGAGGTCGGCCCCGGTGTGCTCCAGCGCGTCGAGCTGCACCGCGACGTTGACCATCGCCAGCGCCTCCGCCTCGCCGAAGCCGTCGCGCAGGGCCGCGGCGCCGACCGGGTGCCCCGAGCGGAACGCCTCCAGGCTGGGGGTCGCCGCCCGCAGCCAGTCCCCCAGCGCGCCCTCGGCGGTGCCGTCGAGCAGCCCGCGCATCGCGCCGCAGCCGGAGTGCCCGCACACCGCGAGCGTGGGGACCCGCAGGACCGTCGTCGCGTACTGGACGGCCGCCCGCGCCGAGGTGCCCGCGACGAGGTTGCCGACGTTCTGCACGGTGAACAGGTCGCCCGGGCCGCTGCGGGTGATCACGCTGGGCACGACGCGGGAGTCGGCGCAGGTCAGCAGCAGGCCCGCGGGCGCCTGCCCGGAGCCGAGCGAGCGCAGCGTCGGCCGCAGCGCGGCCGACTCCTCGTGGAACGCCGCCACGCCCGCGAGCAGCGGGTTCGCCTCGGACCCCTGCCACTGCGACCAGGTCGCGTACCGGCCGCGGCGCGCGCCCCCGGCCCCCGGCGGCTCCGTCACCTCGGTCGGGGCGCCGCTCGCGCGGTGCCGGGTGGTCCAGGTGTCGAGGTGGTCGTAGGCGGCGTGGTCGAGGTAGTCGACGACGAGGTCGACCTGCACCGGCGCGCCCGGGGGCACCGCGCCCAGCGTCCGCGCGAGCGCCGGGACGGACAGGAAGCTCAGCGTCCCCCCGACGACGACGCGGTGCGGCTCGCCCTCGGCCGCGGGCGGCTCGTGCTGCAGGTTCGCCGAGAGCGCGCGGCGCAGCATGAGGAACCCGGCGACGGCCAGCCCGACGCCGACGCCCTCCAGCAGGTTGAGCGCCAGCACGCCGGCGATCGTGGCGAGGTAGACGGCGAGGTCGCCGTGGCGGCGGGCCTGCGTCACGTCGACGGGCTTCACCAGCTGCAGCCCGACCATGATCAGCAACCCGGCCAGCGCGGCCAGCGGCACCAGCTCGATGATGCCGATCAGGGCGATCGCGAACACCGCGATCCAGACGCCGTGCAGCACGGTCGACGCCCGCGTGCGCGCCCCGGCGCGGACGTTCGCCGAGCTGCGCACGATGACGCCGGTGACAGGCAGGCCGCCGAGCAGCCCCGACACGCCGTTGGCGGCGCCCTGGCCGATCAGCTCGCGGTCGGGCCGGGTGCGCGGGCCCTGGCTGCCGTCCGGGCGGCGCATGCGGTCGACCGCGACGGCCGAGAGCAGGCTCTCCACGCTCGCGATCAGCGCGACGGTGAGGATGCCGCCGGCGATCCCGGCCCAGTCCCCCGTCGGCAGGACCGACGGCAGCGCGATCGACTCCAGCAGCCCGCCGGGCAGGTCGACCCGCGGGACGGCGGGCCAGATCACGGCGACCGCGGTGGCCGCGACGACCGCCACGAGCGGCCCGGGCACCGCCCGCACCGCCTTCGGCACCAGCGGCCAGGCCAGCAGCATCGTGATCGTCACGCCGCCGACGGCCGCGGCGGCCGGGTCGGCGGCGAGCAGCCGGGCGGGCAGGCCGAGCAGGCTCTCCACGGCACCGGAGGGCGGGGTCCCGCCCAGGACGACGTGCAGCTGGCCGAGCACGATCGTCAGCCCGATCCCGGCGAGCATCCCGTGCACGACGGCAGGCGGGATGGCCTGGCTGAAGCGGGCGACCCGCAGCAGCCCGAACACGATCTGCAGCAGCCCTGCGCCGACCGTGATCAGGCAGGTGACCTGCCAGCCGAACCGCGCGACCAGCTCGGCGACGACGACGGTGAGACCCGCCGCGGGCCCGCTGACCTGCAGCGGAGAGCCGCCCAGCAGGCCGGCCACCACACCCCCGACGACCGCGGCGATGATCCCGGCCATGATCGGCGCGCCGGAGGCGAGCGCGATGCCCAGCGACAGCGGGACGGCGACGAGGAACACCACGAGCGAGGCGCCGACGTCGGCGCGCAGGGCGGCCAGGCGGCCGGGCGGCGCGGGGGGCGGCGGGGCGTGCTGGGCTGGGCGGACGTCGGACGCGGTCATCGAGAACTCCGGAGGTCGGTCGGTCAGGGCGGGCGCCTCGGTGCACCGCGACCCATCGAACGGCACATCACCGGTGTCCGTTCCGCGCCGTCTGTCCGCCTTGTCCGGCGTTCACGTGGTGGTCATGTTCATCTGCGCGGGGGGGTCCGCGCAGGTCGGCGGGACGCGGCGCCGGAGCCCGGCCCGCGGCACCGCCGCGACCGTCACCCGGTCCGGCGACACCCTCCGGGTGATCATGGGTGTCCATGATCACCTCTATCCCGCGGCGGCCGCCGCGCACACCGCCGCGGAGATCGACGCCAGGTCGTCCGGGGTGCAGACGTAGGGCGGCATCGTGTAGACGAGGTCGCGGAACGGGCGCAGCCACACCCCGGCGTCGATCGCCGCCGCCGAGGCCGCCGCCATGTCGACCCCGTGGTCGAGCTGCACGACCCCGATCGCGCCCAGCACCCGCACGTCGACGACGCCGGGCAGCGCGCGGGCCGGGGCGAGCCCCGCGGTGAGCGCCCGGGCGATGCCGGCGACCTCGCCGCGCCAGTCGCGCTCCCCCAGCAGCCGCACCGACGCCCCCGCCACGGCCGCGGCGAGCGGGTTGCCCATGAACGTCGGGCCGTGCATGAGGACGCCCGCGGCGCCGTCGGAGATCCCGCGGGCGACCTCCGACGTGCACAGGGCGGCCGCCATCGTCAGGTAGCCGCCGGTGAGGGCCTTGCCGACGCACAGGACGTCCGGGGCGATGCCCGCGTGGTCGGCCGCGAACATCTCGCCGGTGCGCCCGAACCCGGTGGCGATCTCGTCGAACACGAGCAGGACGTCGTGGGTGAGGCACAGCTCGCGCAGGACGTGCAGGTAGCGCGGGTCGTGGAAGCGCATCCCCCCGGCCCCCTGCACGACCGGCTCGACGACGACCGCGGCCAGCTCGTGGGCGTGGGTCTCGATCAGCTCCGCCAGCTCCGCGACGTAGGCCGTCTCGAACTCCCGCGGCGGCGCGGACGCGAACACCTGCTGCGGGAGCACGTCGGTCCACAGCGCGTGCATGCCGCCGTCGGGGTCGCAGACGCTCATCGCGCCGAACGTGTCGCCGTGGTACCCGCCGCGCCAGGTCATCAGCCGGTGCTTCTCCGGCCGGCCGCGCGAGCGCTGGTACTGCAGGCACATCTTGATCGCGACCTCGACCGACACCGAGCCCGAGTCGGCCAGGAACACGTGCTCGAGCCCGGCCGGGGTCACGTCGACGAGCAGCCGGGCGAGGTCGACGGCGGGCGAGTGCGTCAGCCCGCCGAACATCACGTGGCTCATGGCGCCGAGCTGGTCGCGCACCGCGGCGTCGAGGACCGGGTGCGCGTAGCCGTGGATGGCCGCCCACCACGACGACATGCCGTCGACGAGCTCGCGACCGTCGGCCAGGTGCAGGCGCACCCCCGCGGCCGAGGTGACCGGCAGGGGCGTCGACGTCGCCGGCATCGGGGCGTAGGGGTGCCACACGTGCTGCCGGTCGTCCGCCACGAGGCGCTCGATGTCCACGTGGGCAGACAGTAGTGACTACGCTGGGCCGGTCATGTCCGCTGCCGAGTCACTCCCCGTCCTCCCGGGCAACGAGCACCCCGCGCTGTCGCGGCGCCGCGAGCTGGGCGCGACGAGCGCCCGCTCCCTGCTGCTCACGGTGCTGGGCGAGTTCGTGCTCCCGCGCGACGAGCCGGTGTGGACGCAGGTGCTGCTCGACGTCCTCGGCGCGCTCGACGTCGAGCCCAAGTCGGCGCGGCAGGCGCTCGCCCGCACGGCGGCGGAGGGGCTCCTGGAGTCCGACCGGGCCGGGCGGCGGGTGCGCTGGTCGCTCACCCCCTCGGGCCGGCGGCTGCTCACCGACGGCGCCGAGCGCATCTACGGGTTCGGGACGGCGGCGAAGCCGTGGGACGGGCGGTGGCTGGTGCTGCTGGTCAGCGTCCCGGAGGCCCGCCGCCAGCTGCGCCACCGGCTGCGCACCCGGCTGGCCTGGGCCGGTCTCGGGTCGCCCGCGCCGGGCGTGTGGGTCTCGCCCGACCCGGGCAAGCAGCCCGAGGTCGCCGACGTCCTCGCCGACCTCGGGCTCGCCGCGGTCAGCAGCTCGTTCGTCGGGCCGTTCGGGGGGATCGGCGCCCAGGGCGACGTCGTCGCCCAGGCCTGGGACCTCGCCGAGGTCGAGCAGGCCTACGAGGAGTTCCTCGACGAGTTCTCCGGCGCCGAGCCCACCGCCCCGGCCGAGGTGCTCGCCCACCAGATCCACCTCGTGCACGCCTGGCGGCGCTTCCCCTTCCTCGACCCCCGCCTCCCCTCGGAGCTGCTGCCCGCGCACTGGGCGGGCACCCGGGCGGCCGAGCGGTTCGCCCACCTGCACGCCCGGTGGGACCGCCCGGCCCAGCAGTACTGGCAGGGTCTCGCCGGGCGGCCCTGAGCAGTCCCGGTCAGCGCCCGACCGTCACGACCTCGCCGGTCACGGTGTCGGTGATCGTCGACGCGTGCAGGTGGGTCTCCTCGCCGGGCCCGGTGTGCCGCCCGCCCTCGACCCGCAGCGCCGTGCCCACGGCGAACCGCTCCGCCGTCACGTCGCCGTGCGGCGGGAGCAGCACGACCGTGCCGTCGGCCAGCACCAGTCCGTCGGTGTCGCCCGCCGGGCCGGTGCGGTAGGAGGCGACGGTGCTCTCGACGGTCGTCGGGGTCTCGGCGATCGCCGCGGGCCCGCAGCCCGGCCCGCGCCCCGGCCCCGCACCGGGGGCGGGCGGTGCGATCCCGTCGGACGGGGCGGGCGGGGTGGCGCCGTCGGACGGGGCCGTTCCGTCGGCCGGGGCCGGCGGGGCCGCACCCGGTGCGGGCGGGGCCGGCACCGCCCCCGGCGCGGGCGGAGAGCCGCCGTCGGACGGCGCGGGCGGGGTGGGGCCGGCGTCGGACGCGGGCGGGGTGCTGCCGTCGTCCGGCGCCGCCGGGAGTGCACCGTCGGCCGGGGCGGGCGGGGCGGCCGGGGCCGCCGGAACCGTGCTCTCGGCCGGGGCGGGCGGGGCCGCAGGGGCTGCCGGAACCGTGCCGTCGGACGGCGCGGGCTGGGCCTCACCCGGCGCAGCCGGGGTGCCGCCGTCGGACGGCGCCGCCGGGACGGCGCCCTCGACCGGAGCGGGCGGGGCCTCACCCGGCACCGGCGGGCTGGGCGGGGTCTCGCCCCCGGCCGGGGCGGGCGGGGTGCCGCCCTCGGCCGGAGCGGGCGGGGCGGCCGGCGCGGGCGGGGCGGCCGGAGCCGCCGGGACGCCGCCGTCGGCCGTCGCCCCGTCCGGGGCGGGCGGGACGGGCGGCGGCAGGCAGGGGCCGGACCCCGGCCCGTCCGCGGGCGCCGTCTGCGACGGGGTGCCGGAATCGGCCGGGCCGGTGTCGGCGAGCGCGGCGGGGGCCACCAGCAGCAGGGTGGCGGCGGTGAGCGCGGCGCCGCCCGCCGCGAGGAGTGTCGTGCGGGTCATCTCGGACCTCTCGGTTGGGGACTGTCCCGACCGACGCTGGCGACCGTTGCTGAATCGGGGCTGAGGACCGGGCCCCGACGGCGGTTCGCTCAGCTCCGGCTCAGGTGCGGCGGGCCAGGATGGGTCATGGGCAACATCAGCGGGGCGCCGCGCGTGCTCGTCGTCGAGGACGCCGAGACCATCCGGGAGATGGTCGTCGAGGCCCTCGCCGACGCCGGCTACGTGACGGGCGGCCGGGCCGACGGCGGCGGGCTCGAGGACGTCCTCGACGCGTTCCGCCCCGACCTCGTCCTGCTCGACGTCATGCTCCCCGGCCGCGACGGGTTCGCCCTCGTCGACGTCGTCCGCGGCTGGGGCGACGCCGGGATCGTCATGCTGACCGCCCGCGACGCCCTCGACGACCGGGTCCGCGGCCTCGACGGCGGCGCCGACGACTACGTCGTCAAGCCGTTCCAGCTCGCCGAGCTCGTCTCGCGGGTCGGGGCGGTGCTGCGCCGGCGCGGCGTCGTGGCCTCGGCGATCCAGCTCGGCGACCTCGTGCTCGACCCGGACGCCGGCACCGCGAGCCGCGCGGGCACCGTCCTCGACCTCACCGCCACCGAGCTGCGCCTGCTCACCTACCTCGCGCAGCAGCGCGGCCGGACCGTCGGCAAGGACCAGATCCTGGCCAGCGTGTGGGGCTACGACGCCTACGACCCGAACCTGGTGGAGGTCTACATCTCCGCGCTGCGCCGCAAGATGGGCGAGCCGCGGATCCTGCACACCGTGCGCGGGCTGGGCTACGTCCTGCGGGCCGGGTCGTGAGCACGCCCACCCCGTCGCTGCGGCGCCGGGCGACGGTGGCGGTGCTCGGGCTGTTCGCGCTGCTGCTCGTCGTCGTCGGGGTGGTCATCGACATCGCGCTGGGCGCCCAGCTGCGCACCGAGCTCGACACGCGCCTGGCCGACCGCGCGGAGCGCGCGGAGGCGTTCACCGAGGCCGGGTTCCCGGCGAGCGCGCTGCCCGACCTGCTCGGCGGGCAGGACATCCGCGTCCGCGTCACCACCCCGGACGGGCGGACCTACGGCGACCCCGGCGTCGTCCCGGCCGCCCCCGACGCCCCCGCGGCCGCGGCGACGCTGACGGCCGAGCCGGCGCCGCCCGGTCCCCCGCGCGGTCCCGGTGGCGGCCCGCCGCCGGAGCCGCCCGCGGTGTCGAGCACCTCGCGCACGGTCGTGCTGTCCGACGACACCCGCGTGCTGCTCGTCGCCGACACCACCCAGATCGAGGGGGTCCGCACCCAGCTGCGGGCGATCATGCTGGTCGCGGGCCTGGCGACGCTCGGGCTCGCCGGCGTCGCCCTGCTGACGGTCGTCGCGCGCGCCCTGCGCCCCCTCGACGAGCTCACCGCGCTGGCCGGCCGGACCACCGCGGGCGACCGCGGGCAGCGGCTGCGCCCCGACCGCGCCGGCACCGACCTCGGTCGTGCGGGCGCCGCCTTCGACGGGATGCTCGACGCCCTGGAGTCCGCCGAGGCCCGCGCGCAGGGCGCCGCCACCGACGCCCGCCGGGCCGAGGCGCAGACCCGCCGGTTCCTCTCCGACGCCGCGCACGAGCTGCGCACCCCGCTCGCCGGGATGCAGGCGGTGGCCGAGCAGATGCTCAACCGCTCCCCCGGCCCCGACGACCCGAACCACCGCCGCGTCACGCTGCTGATGCGCGAGACCGCGCGCACGTCGCGCCTGGTCACCGACATGCTGGAGCTCGCCCGCATCGACAGCGGCCTGCCCCTGCGCCCCGCCGACGCCGACCTCGCCGCGATCGTCGACGCCGAGACCGAGCGGCTGCGCACGCTCGCCCCCGGCCTCACCGTGACCCGGACCGGCGCCCGCGGGCCCGTGCCGGTGCACGTCGACGCGGGCCGGATCGCACAGGTGCTCGCCAACCTCGGCGACAACGCCCGGCGCCACACCCCGCCCGGCGGGGAGATCACCCTCGACCTGACCGGCCACGCCGTGACGGTCACCGACACCGGCCCCGGCGTGCCGCCCGGGGAGCGGGAGCGGATCTTCGAGCGCCTGGTGCGCCTCGACGACGCCCGCGACCGCGAGTCCGGCGGGGCCGGCCTGGGCCTCGCGATCGCCCGCGGCCTGGCGAGGGCCCACGGCGGCGACCTGACCCTCGTACCGGGTCCGACGGGCGCGAGCTTCCGCCTGACCCTCCCGGCCTGACCGCCCCGCACCGGTACCGGGGCGCTCAGCCCAGGCAGCCCGGACCGAGCAGGGCCTTCAGGTCGCCCATCAGTGCGGAGGACTGGGTGACCTTCAGCCCGTCGTCGAGCTTCCAGACCTTCGTGCCGCTCCCGCCCACGAGCGCCAGGTGCACCTCGGACGTGCCCGGGTGGTGGCTGAGCACCTCCTTGAGCCGCGAGACCCGCTGCGGGGTGACCAGCTCGGTGCGCATGCTCACCTTGACCGGGGCGCCGGGACCGCCGCCCGCGACGGTGAGGTCGGGCAGGGCGAGGTCGTTGACGATCAGCGAGACGCGGTCGTCGCGGCGGTTGACCCGGCCCTTGAGCAGCACGATCGCGTCCTCGGCGACGTCGACGCCGACCACCTGGTAGCAGCGGGGGAAGAACAGCACCTCGAGCCCGCCCGCCAGGTCCTCCAGCTGCGCCGACGCCCAGGGCTCGCCGTTCTTGTTCACCCGCCGGTTCACCCCGGCGAGGATGCCGCCGATGGTGACCTGGTGCCCGTCGGGCACGTCGCCGCCGACGATCGCGGAGATCGGGGTGTCGGTCTTGGCCGCCAGCACCTGCTCCACGCCGTGCAGCGGGTGCCCGGAGACGTAGAGCCCGAGCATCTCCCGCTCCACGGCGAGCTTGTGCTTGGTCTCCCACTCGTCGTCGGAGACCTTGACGTCGAACACCGAGTCGAGCTCGGACGGGCCGGACCCGTCCATCGAGCCGAACAGGTCGAACTGGCCCATCGACGCAGCCTTCTTCGTGCTCATCACCGCGTCGATCGCGTCGGCGTGCACGAGGAGCAGGCCCTTGCGGGTGTGGCCGAGCGAGTCGAACGCCCCGGCCTTGATCAGCGACTCGATGACCTTCTTGTTGCAGACCACCGCGTCGACCTTGCGCAGGAAGTCGGAGAAGTCGGTGAAGTCGCCCTTGTCCTTGCGGGCCTTGACGATCGCGTCGACCACGTTGACGCCGACGTTGCGGATGCCGCCGAGCCCGAACCGGATGTCGGTGCCGACCGGCGCGAAGTTGCGCACCGACTCGTTGACGTCGGGCGCGAGCACGGTGATGCCCATGCGGCGGCACTCGGCCAGGTAGACCGCGGCCTTGTCCTTGTCGTCGCGCACCGAGGTGAGCACGCCGGACATGTACTCGGCCGGGTAGTTGGCCTTGAGGTACGCCGTCCAGTACGACACCACGCCGTACGCGGCGGAGTGGGCGCGGTTGAACGCGTAGTCGGAGAACGGGAGCAGGATGTCCCAGAGCGTCTTGACCGCGGCCGCGGAGTAGCCGTTGTCCTTCATGCCCTGCGCGAAGCCGGCGTACTCCTTGTCGAGGATCTCCTTCTTCTTCTTGCCCATCGCGCGGCGCAGCAGGTCGGCCTTGCCGAGCGTGTAGCCGGCCAGCACCTGCGCGATCGCCATGACCTGTTCCTGGTAGACGATCAGGCCGTAGGTCTCGCCGAGCACCTCCTTGAGCGGCTCCTCCAGCTCGGGGTGGATCGGGGTGACCGGCTGCCGCCCGTTCTTGCGGTCGGCGTAGTCGTTGTGGGCGTTGGCACCCATCGGGCCCGGCCGGTAGAGCGCGCCGACCGCGGAGATGTCGTCGAACTCGGTGGGGGCCATGCGCCGCAGCAGGTCGCGCATCGGGCCGCCGTCGAGCTGGAACACCCCGAGCGTCTCGCCGCGGGCGAGCAGGTCGTAGGTGTTCTGGTCGTCGAGCCCGACGTCCTCGATGACGAGCTTCGGCTTGCCGTTGAGCTCGATGTTCTCCAGCGCGTCGTCGATGATCGTGAGGTTGCGCAGGCCCAGGAAGTCCATCTTGAGCAGCCCGAGCGTCTCGCAGGCGCCCATGTCGAACTGCGTGATGATCGCGCCGTCGGCCTCGCGGCGCTGGATCGGGATGACGTCGATCAGCGGCTTGCTCGACATGATCACGCCCGCGGCGTGCACGCCCCACTGCCGCTTGAGGCCCTCCAGGCCGCGCGCGGTGTCGATGATCTCCTTGACCTGCGGGTCGACGTCGTAGAGCGCGCGGACCTCGGTGGCCTCGGAGTACCGCTTGTGCGTGGGGTCGAACACCCCGGACAGCGGGATGTCCTTGCCCATGATCGCCGGCGGCATCGCCTTGGTGATCCGGTCGGCCACCGCGTAGCCGGGCTGTCCGAACAGCACCCGCGCGGAGTCCTTGATCGCGGCCTTCGCCTTGATCGTGGAGTAGGTGATGATCTGGGCGATCCGGTCCTCGCCGTACTTCTCCGTGGTGTAGCGGATCATCTCGCCACGCCTGCGCTCGTCGAAGTCCATGTCGATGTCGGGCATCGAGATGCGCTCGGGGTTGAGGAACCGCTCGAAGAGCAGCTTGTGGTGGATCGGGTCGAGGTCGGTGATGCCCAGCGCGTAGGCGACGAGCGAGCCGGCCGCCGACCCGCGACCGGGCCCGCACCGGATGCCGACCTTCTTCGCGTGCTGGATCAGGTCGGCCGTGACCAGGAAGTAGCCGGGGAAGCCCATCTGGATGATGACGCCGACCTCGTAGTCGACCTGCTTGCGGTACTGCTCGGTGAAGCCGTTCGGGAAGCGCTGGTGCATCCCCCGCTCGACCTCCTTGACGAGCCAGCTCTCCTCGGACTCGCCCTCGGGCACGGGGGCCCGGGGCATGAGGTCCTGGCCCTCGACGAAGTTGACGTCGACCCGCTCGGCGATCGCGAGCGTGTTGTCGCAGGCCTCGGGGAAGGCGTCGTCCCACTGGGCCCGCATCTCGGCCGGGGACTTGAGGTAGAAGTCCTGCGCGTCGAACCGGAACCGGTTGGGGTCGGCGAGGGTCTTGCCGGTCTGCACGCACAGCAGCACCTCGTGCGGCTTGGCGTCCTCGGCGTAGGTGTAGTGCAGGTCGTTGGTGGCCAGGCCGGGCAGCTCGAGCTGCTTCTTGAGCCGGTGCAGGTCGTCGCGGACCCGGCGCTCGATCTCGATGCCGTGGTCCATCAGCTCGCAGAAGAAGTTGTCCTTGCCGAAGATGTCGCGGTAGTCGCTCGCGGCCTGCACGGCGGCGTCGTACTTGTCCTGCTGGAGCAGCCGCTGGACCTCGCCGGAGGGGCAGCCGGTGGTGGCGATGATCCCCTTGCCGTAGGTCTCCAGCAGCTCGCGGTCCATGCGGGGCTTGTAGTAGTACCCCTCCAGCGACGCGAGCGAGGAGAGCCGGAAGAGGTTGTGCATCCCCTCGTTGTTCTCGGCGAGCAGCGTCATGTGGGTGTACATCTCACCGGGGTTGTCGGTGTCGTCCGCCCCCGACGCGCCCCGGGCCAGCACGGCGCGCTTGCGCTCGTGGCGGCTCCCCGGCGCGAGGTAGCCCTCCATGCCGATGATCGGCTTGACGCCCGCGGCCTTCGCCTTGCGCCAGAACTCGTAGGCCCCGAACACGTTGCCGTGGTCGGTCATGGCCAGCGCGGGCATCTCCATCCGCGCGGCCTCCTTGAACAGGTCGTCCAGGCGCGCGGCCCCGTCGAGCATGGAGAACTCGGTGTGGGTGTGCAGGTGGACGAAGCTGTCGCCGGAGGAGTCGGCACCTGAGCTGGCCATCGGGGTGGGGAGCTCCCTCCTGGCACGGCCCGCCCGGGCCGCGCGATCGTCGCGTCCCGGCGGCAGGACGTTCCTCGGTCGGGCCGGCACCGTGGTGCGGCCCGGCCGACGGGCCGCGGGGATGGCTCAGGTTAACCCCGACCCCCGACAGTTCCGGCGCTCCGGTACCGCCCGGCGCCGAACGCGCTGCTCACCCCGCCCGGCGGCGTGTCGACCACCGGACCGGGCCGCGGGAGGGGCTCAGGCGGCGCGGACCGCCCCCGCCTCGCGGCGACCCAGCAGGCGCTCGTAGATCCCCTCGAACGTGCTCAGGGTCGCCCCGAGCTCGTGGGAGGCCACCAGCTCGCGGCTCGCCGCGCCCATCCGCCGCCGCATGTCGGCGTCGCCGACGAGCGTGGCCAGTCGCGTGGTGAGCTCCGGCACGTCGCCGGGGGTGTAGAGCCAGCCGTTGCGGCCCGGGCGGACCAGGTGCGGCAGGGCCATCGCGTTGGCGGCGACCACCGGGGTGCCCGCGGCCATCGCCTCCAGCGTCACGAGGCTCTGCAGCTCCGCGATGCCGGGCATGCAGAACACCGACGCCCGCTGGTAGGCGGCCACGAGCTCGTCCTCGTCGACGAAGCCGCGGAAGTGGGTGCGGGTGCCGATGCCGAGCTCCGCGGCGAGCCCCGTCCACTCCTCCCGCATGACGCCCTCGCCGATGATCTCCAGCTCGGCGCGGGTGCCGGCGGGCAGCGCGGCGAACGCGCGCAGCAGCTCGTCGACCCGCTTCTCCTGGTCCATCCGGCCGACGAACAGCACGCGCAGCGGGGCGGACGGGTCGGGCTCGGACCCCCGGTACTTCGCGACGTCGATGCCGCAGGACACGGCGAGCGAGCCGGTCATCCCGGTGGCCTTCTCCAGCAGCTCGACGGCGCGCGGGGTGGGCGCGGTGACGACGTCGGCGTGGCGGTAGATCAGGTGCATGTCCCACCAGCCGAGCCTGGTGACCGGCTTCTGCAGGGGCTTCGGCACGCGCGCGTGCCCGACCAGGTTCTCCGGCATGAAGTGGTTGGTGGCGACGATCGGCGTGCCGGCGGCGCGGGCGGCGTGCACGAGGCCGCGGCCGACCGGGAAGTGCCCCTGGACGTGCAGGACGTCGGGGGCGATCTCGGCGAACAGCCGGGCCGTGCGCGGGCGCGTGGTCCACGGCCACGCCACGCGGAAGTCGGGGTGGCTGAACCAGCGGTGCGACTTCAGCGTGTGCACGGTGACGCCGTCCTCGACGCGGACCTCCGGCGGCCCGTCGTGCGACGGCGCCACCACGTGCACCTCGTGGCCGCGCTCGGCCAGGCCAGCGGCGAGCCGCGAGGAGAAGCGCGACAGTCCGTTGACGTCGGGCGCGTAGGTGTCTGCGCCGATGACGATGCGTAGCGGCTTCACGGGGAGTGATCCTTTCGGATGCGGTCGGCCGGGGCCGACGCTGGTCACGGGCGGGGAGCGTGCCGCGGCGCCGCGGCGGGTTCGTCGGAGGGGGCGGGACCGTTGGGGGACGCGGAACCGGCCGCGCGGGCGGCGGCGCGCGCACGTCGGGCGTCGGGGTGGTAGCGGGCCAGCGAGACGACCCCGGCGGCCGCGGCGGCGGCGCAGGCGAGGAGTACGACGGCCTCGACCCCGGACGTCGCGGGGCCCTCGCCGAGCAGGACGATGCCCAGCAGCACCGCGACGATGGGGTCGACGACGGTGAGGCAGGCGATGACCACCTCGGGCGGGCCGGAGGCGAACCCCTGTTGGATCAGCCAGCCGCCGACGAGCAGGGCGACCCCGATGCCGGCGGCGGTGCCGAGCAGGCGCGGGTCGTTCCACGCGACGAGGCCGGTGGTGATCTGCAGCGACAGCGCCCGCACCAGGGCGGACACCAGGCCGAAGGCGACGGCGCCCGCGGTGACGTAGGCGACGCAGCGGCGCCAGCCGCGGGTGAACGAGGCGATCCCGACCAGCACCAGGATCAGCGCGGTGCTGATGCCGCCGGCGATCAGCGTGGCGAAGTCGGGGACGCGGGTGGCCGACGTGGAGTTCGCGGCGATCGTGACGAACGCCGCGACGCCCGCCACGCTCAGCGCGACCCCGAGCAGCACCCCGCGGCCGGGGCTCTCGTGGGTGCGCCGGGCGGTGAGCAGCACCGCGATCGGCACGGCCAGCACCCCGATCGGCTGCACGACCGAGAGCGGGCTCAGCACCAGCGCGACGGCGTGCAGGCCGGAGCCCGCGCCGGCCGCGGCGAGACCGAGCAGCCACCCGGGGCGGCTGACCAGCGCGCGGAAGGCGCGCAGGCCCAGCCGCCTGCCGTCGGTGGAGACGTCGTCGACCGCGTCGTGCTGCAGGGTGGCGGCCACCGCGAAGCAGCCCGCCGCGACCACCGCCAGCGCGATGGCCGGCGTGGACGCCAGGAGGGTCGGGGTGGTCACGCGGTCTCCCCGCAGTCGGCCCGGTCGCCCAGCGGCGCCGGCACGTGGGTGGCGGCCCGGGCGAGCACCACGGGGCCCGGCTGCGGGGCGACGACCAGCGCGCCGAGGACCACCGAGTCCCCCGCCCATGCGGTCCGCGTCGCGGACCTACCGATCGTCGTCATGATCCCACCGTGGCATCCCGAAGCTGAGACGTACATCAGGATCACTACCGAGTGGTATCGGGGGTTACCCCGAAACGCGCACGTCACGGCAGTGTTCTCCGACTCGTGGCCCCGCCGACGCCGTACCGTGACCCGACCGTATCCTTCGCGACCGGGTGCCTGCGTGACCAGGAGGCCACCTACACTCCGCGCGGTGGCCAGCCTCCCCTCCGCATCGCGCTCGGAGCGTCTGCCGGGCCGTCGTCACGAGGTCGACCTCCCGACGGGAATGGTTCCGTACCGGACGTACGGCGACGTCACCGCCCCTCCCCTGGTCATGCTGCACGGCCTCCGGGGCGACCACCACGGCCTCGAACCGATCGTCGCGCACCTGTCCGGCTTCCACGTCGTGGTGCCCGACCTGCCGGGGTTCGGCGAGGCCCCGCCGCTGACGTCCGGCACCCACGATCTGGCCGGTTACGCCGCCTGGACCAGCAGGTTCGTCCGCACGGTGGCACCTGGCGCGGCCCTGCTGGGGCACTCGTTCGGCTCCATCGTGGCCGCGGCCGCCGTCGCCGACGGGCTGGCGGTCCCGAGGCTGGTGCTGGTCACCCCGGTCGCCGGGTCCGCGCTCGCCGGGCCCCGCCAGGTCATGACGAAGGCCACCGTGCTCGTGCACCGGCTGTGCGCCGCGCTGCCCGAGCGCCTCGGCTCGGCGGTGCTGCGCAGCCGGCTGTTCACGCGCGTCGCGAGCGTCGCGATGGTGAAGACCCCCGACCGGGAGCTGCGGCGCTGGATCCACGCCGAGCACGACCGGTACTTCGGCGGGTTCGCCGACCGCCGGGTGCTGATGGAGGCGTTCGGGGCGTCGGTGTCGCACGGGGTGGACGAGTCGGCCGCCCGGATCCTGATACCGACGCTGCTCATCGGCACCGAGCTCGACGACATCACCGCCCCCGCCGAGCAGCGGCGCCTGGCCGCGGTGTTCCCGGACGCCCGGCTGGAGGTGCTCGACGGGACCGGGCACCTCGTGCACTACGAGCGTCCCGACGCCGTCGCCGCCCTGATCACCGCCTTCCTCTCGGGCGAGGGCCCCGCGTGAGGATCGCCGTCGACTGCCGCTACGTGCGCGTCGACCACCACGACGGGATCAGCCGCTACACCGCGGGGCTGGTGGCGGCCCTGGCCGGGCTGCACCCCGTCACGATGATCATCAGCGACCCGCGGCAGCTCGGGATGCTCCCGGACCTGCCGTCGTTCCGGGTGAGCGGACCCACGAGCGTCCGGGAGCCGCTGGTGGCCCGGCAGGTCAACCGCCTCGCCCCGGACGTCGTGTTCAGCCCGATGCAGACCATGGGCACCTGGGGCCGCCGCTACGGCCTGGTGCTCACGCTGCACGACCTCATCTACTACCGGCACGCCACTCCCCCGCGCGACCTCCCGGCCCCGATCCGGCTGCTCTGGCGGCTCTACCACCTGGCGTGGTGGCCGCAGCGGGTGCTGCTGGACCGGGCCGACGCCGTCGTCACGGTGTCGGGGACGACGGCGGGGCTCATCGCCGACCACCGGCTCACCCGGCGCCCGGTGACGGTGGTGCCGAACGCCGCGGACCCGCTGCCCGCGACGCCCGCCGCACCCGGCAGGCGGCTGGTCTACATGGGCTCGTTCATGCCGTACAAGAACGTCGACGTGCTGGTCCGGGCGGCCGCCGCGCTGCCCGGCCACGAGCTGCACCTGATGAGCCGGGTCGCCCCGGCGGAGCGGGCGCGGCTGGAGGCGCTGGCCCCGTCGGCGCGGCTGGTGTTCCACGACGGCGCGTCCGACGCCGAGTACGCCGCGGCGCTGCGGGGCGCGACCGCGCTGGTCTCGGCCTCGCGCGACGAGGGGTTCGGCATCCCGCTCGTCGAGGCGATGGGGGTGGGCACGCCGGTGGTGGTGAGCGACATCCCGGTGTTCCGCGAGGTCGGGGCGGACGCGGGGGCCTACGTCGACCCCGACGACGTCGACGGCTTCGTCGCGGCGGTCCGGGCGCTCGACGACCCGGCGGTCCGCGCGGCCCGGGGCGAGGCGGCGCTGCGGCGGGCGGAGCACTACAGCTGGGCCGCGAGCGCGCGCACCCTGCTGGACCTGCTGGAGCGCGTCGCGACGCAGCGCCGCCCCTGACGCGCGCGTCAGGGAGGCGGGGGGTCGCCGTCGTCGGGGGGCGGGTCGGCCGCGTCGGTCTGGGCGGGCAGCAGCGGGGACAGGGCCAGCTCCACCGGCTGCGCGTCGGCCGGGGCCGCGTCCACCGCCCGCACCTGCTCGCGGGCCGCCAGCGCGTCCAGCGCCGCCCGGTCCCCCCGCACGAGCAGCGCCACCACGCACGCGCACCCCGGATCGGCCAGCGCGCGGGCCTCGGCTGCCGCGATCGCGGCGGGGCGGCCGGTGAGGCGCGCGGCCTCGTCCGCCGCGGCGGCGGCGGCCCGGGACCGGGCCAGGTCGATCGTGCCCAGGCCCTCGAAGCGCAGCGCCGTCTGCACGCGCTCGACGGGGACGCGGAACACCGCCGACACCGGGCCCGTCCCGTCGACGGCGGCCAGGGCGGCCGGGCCGGTCTGCTCGGTCCGGAACTGCACCAGCGCGTACGCGGGCGCCCCCGGGGGAGGCAGCGCGGCGGGCAGCCGCGCGAGGTAGTCGGCGACCGGCTCCCCCGCCTCGGGACCCAGCCGCACCGACCCCGGCGTCGGGCCGGGCGTCGCGGGCTCGAACCGCGATCCCGCGTACCAGGCCGTCAGCAGCGCGACGACCACGCACCCGGCCAGGACGGCGAGGCGGCGGTTCACTCGCGCAGCAGGTCCAGGGCGCGGGCGAGGTCGGCCGGGTACGGGCTGACGTACTCGACCCACCGCCCGTCGCCGGGGTGCTCGAAGCCCAGCGCGTGCGCGTGCAGCCACTGCCGCTCCAGCTGCAGCCGCTTGGCGAGCGTGGGGTCGGCCCCGTAGGCGAGGTCGCCGACGCAGGGGTGGCGCAGCGCGGACAGGTGCACGCGGATCTGGTGGGTGCGCCCGGTCTCCAGGCGCACGTCGAGCAGCGACGCGGCGCGGAACGCCTCGATGGTGTCGTAGTGCGTGACGCTCGGCTTGCCCCCGGCGACGACGGCGAACCGGTAGTCGTGCTTGGGGTGGCGGTCGATCGGGGCGTCGATGGTGCCGCTGCTCGGATCCGGGTGCCCCTGCGCGACGGCGTGGTAGCGCTTGGACACCGTGCGCTCCTTGAACGCCCGCTTCATCACGGTGTACGCGTGCTCCGAGGTGGCGACGACCATCACGCCGGTGGTGCCGACGTCGAGGCGGTGCACGATCCCCTGCCGCTCCTCCGACCCCGACGTCGAGACGCGGTAGCCGAGCGCGGCCAGCCCGCCGACCACGGTCGGCCCGGTCCAGCCCGGGCTGGGGTGCGCGGCGACGCCGACCGGCTTGTCGACCACGACGATCTCGTCGTCGGCGTGCAGCACCGTCAGCCCGTTGACGACCTCGGGCGGCGCGGAGATCGTCGTGGGCGCCTCGGGCTCGGGCAGCGTGACCTGCAGCCAGGACCCGGCGATCAGCCGGTCGGACTTGCCCGCGGCCCGCCCGTCGACCTCGACCCGGCCGTCCTCGGCCAACCCGGCGACGACGGTGCGCGACATCCCGAGCAGGCGCGCGAGCCCGGCGTCGACGCGCATCCCGTCGAGGCCGTCGGGGACGGGGAGGCTGCGGAGGTCACTCACCCGCGTTCTCCTGCTTCTTCGACGGCGTGCGGGTGCCGTCGAGCTCCCGGCCCAGCAGCGCGAGCACGACGAGCAGCGCACCGCCGCAGACGATCGAGGAGTCGGCGAGGTTGAACACCGGGAAGACGCGGCCGTCGGGGGCGAACGGCGACACGAGGTCGACGACGTGGCCCTGCAGCGGCCCGGGGGCCCGGAAGATCCGGTCGACGAGGTTGCCGAGCGCGCCGCCCAGGATCAGCCCGAGCGCGACGGCCCAGCCCGTGGAGCGCAGCTTGCGCGCCACCCGGATGATCACGACGACGACCCCGAGCGCGATCAGCGACAGCACCCACGTGTAGCCGGTGGCCAGCGAGAACGCGGCGCCCGGGTTGCGCACGAGCTGCAGGTTGATCAGACCGCCGAGCAGCTCGACGGGCTCGCGGCCCTCCAGCAGCGCCACGCCGACCACCTTGGTGGCGATGTCGGCGGCCAGGATCAGGACCGCGATCAGGGCGAGCAGCCGGACTCGGGGGGCGGTTGCGGGGTCACTCACACCGGCCATCATCCCTCAACGCGGGGTGCTGCCGCGCCAGCGGGCCAGGCGCCCGCCGGCGTCGACGGCCCGGATGCGCTCCTCGGCCGCGTGCCGGGCCCCCGAGGTGGCGACGACGAGCAGCTGGTCGCGCTCGCGCAGCCGGGTCTCGCCGTTCGGGGTGAAGGCCTCCTCGTCGCGCACGACGAGGCTGACGGTGGCCCCCGTCGGCAGCCGCAGCTCGCTCAGGTAGACCCCGCGCAGCCGCGACCCGACCGGCACGCGGACCTGGATGAGATCGGCGCCCAGCTGGTCGAGCGGGGCGGCGTCGACCTCGATGTCCTGCGTCTCGACGGTCTGGGTGACGCCGAGCAGCCGGGCGACGACGGGCAGCGTGGTGCCCTGCAGCAGCGTCAGCACCACCACCAGCACGAACACGACGTCGACGAGCCTCCCCGCGCCCGGGGCGCCCTCCGTCAGCGCGATGAGGGCGAGCACGATCGGCACCGCCCCGCGCAGCCCCGACCACGACAGGAACGCCTGCTCCCGCCACGGGACCCGGAACGGGGTGGCGGCCGCCAGCACCGACAGCGGACGCGCCGCCACCAGCAGCACGAGCCCGGCGATCAGGGCGGGGACGAGGGCGTCGAGCAGGCGCGACGGCGTCGCGTACAGCCCCAGCAGCACGAACAGCCCGATCTGGGCGAGCCAGCCGGTGCCCTCCGCGAAGGACTGCACCCCGCCGCGGTGGGGCAGCTCGGAGTTGCCGAGCACGAGGGCGCAGACGTAGGTGGCGAGCAGGCCGGACGCGTGCGCGAACTGCCCGGTGGAGTAGGCGAGCACGCAGACGGCGATCGCGGCGAGCGGGTACAGGCCCGTCGAGGGCAGGGCGGCCCGGCGCAGGGCCCACGCCCCGCCGAGCCCGAGCAGCACCCCGATCGCGGCCCCGGCGCCCAGCTCGTAGACGACGAGGACCGGAGTCAGCCAGGTGATCGGGTCCCCGGCGGCGAGCAGGAGCACGGCGAGCACGACCGGGGCGTCGTTCATGCCGGACTCCAGCTCCAGCGCCCCGGCCAGGCGTCGGGAGACCCCGACGCCGCGCAGCACGCTGAACACCGCGGCCGCGTCCGTCGACGACAGCACCGCGCCCCAGAGGAACGCGGTGCGCCACTCCAGGTCGAGCAGCACGTGCAGCGCCACCCCGACCACGCCGATGCTGACGACCACCGCCACCGTCGACAGCGCGATCCCGACGCCGAGCGAGGGCTTCACCGCGTCCCAGCGGGTGGTCAGACCGCCCTCGACGAGGATGAGCACGAGCGCGGCGAGCCCGATCGACTCCGTCAGCAGCGCGTCGGAGAACTCGATGCCCAGCACGGACTCGCCGAGCAGCACCCCGATGCCGAGGTAGAGCAGCAGCGACGGCAGGCCCACCCGCACGGAGATCCGCACGGCCAGCACGCCGATGAGCACGACCGCGGCCGCGATGCCGAGAAGGATCTCCAGATCGGGCATATCACCTCCGCTGGAGCCGACTCTAACCGGGCGCGTCCCAGGTGAGCGTGGCGGCGTGCCGCGGGCGGGGCGGGGTGGCGGCGAGCGCGGCCGCCACGTCGGGCTCCCGGTCGGCGGGCAGGCACAGCCGGCGCGTGACCCATCCGGGGTCCTGCTTCGGCGGGGTCCGCCGCTCCCAGCGCCGCACGCGCGGGGTGATGCCGAGCTCGCGGAGCACGGCGACGGCGTCGTCGGTGGTGGCGGGCGGCGGCCGGTGCAGGTCGTGGAAGGCGACCCACAGGCCGTCGAGCCAGGCCATCGGGTGCTCGGCGAGCATCTCGACGACCACCCCGCGGCGGGCGGCGGCGGTGAGCGCGAGCAGGAAGGGCGGCAGGTCGACGACGTTGTGCAGCACGTGGTGGCTCACCACGACGTCGGCGGTGCCGGCCTCGGCGGCGACGTCGGGCCAGCGGCCGTGGACCGTGCGGAACGGGACGCCGCGGGCCGTCGCGGTCGCGGCGAAGGTCTCCAGCATGTCGGCCTGCTGGTCGTTCGCGGTGATGTGGGAGACGGCGCCGGCGAGGGCCAGGGACGCGTCACCGCCGCCCGCCCCGACGTCCAGCACGGTGCCGCCCGCGCCGAGCAGCTCCAGGCCGGCGTCGCGGGACGGGGTGTCGGTCGGCACCTCCGGCGCGACGAAGTACGACGGATCGTGCACCCAGGGCGGGGCGGGGGCCTGCGCGAGGATCTCCGGCGGGATCCCGCGCCCCTCCTGCAGCTCCGCCCACCGCCGCGCCGCACTCCCCATGCGGCCCACCCTAGGAACGACCCGTCCCCCCGGCGAGCCCACCACCCACCCCCGCGAGTTTGCCGCCCACCCCCGGCGAGTTTGCCGTCCAGATCCGGCGAGTTTGCCGCTCCCGCTCGGCGAGTTTGCCGCTCCCGCTCGGCGAGTTTGCCGACCAGAGCCGGCGAGTCGGCCGACCGGGCCCGGCGAGGTGGCCGACCAGGCCCGGCGAGTTTGCCGCCCGCCCCCGGCGAGTCGGCAGACCGGACCCGGCGAGGTGGCCGGTCCGACCACATCCGGGCGCCGCCCACCGGGCGGGGACGGCCAACTCGCCGGGTGGGGGCGGCAAACTCGCCGGGCGGGGACCGCAAACTCGCCGGGGGCGGGCGGCAAACTCGCCGGGAGGGGGTGGGGGTGCGCGTCAGGTGCGCGTCAGGTGCACCGTCAGGGGGACGGTCGTGTTGTCGGGGCCGGTCACCGTGCCGGTCAGGGTCGGGTCCGTGACCGCCTCGTACCGGACGGAGGTGGCCAGCACCTCCCCCGCCACGAACGCCTGGTGGGCGCGCACGGCGTCGAGCACCGGGAGGTCGGCGTCGAGGACGAGCGCGATCCGGTCGGACACCTCGAGCCCGGCGTCGCGACGGGCCTGCTGCACCACCCGCACGACGTCGCGGGCGGTGCCCTCGGCCGCCAGCTCCGGGGTGACCGCGGTGTCGAGCACCACGAGCCCCGTCGAGCCGGGGAGCGCGAGCGTCTCCTCGGGGTCGGCGGCCACCAGCTTCTCCGTGAACTCCCCGTCGAGCAGCGTGATGCCGCCCGCGGTCACGGTGCCGTCGGCCGCCTGCTCCCACTCCCCCGCCTTGACCGCGCGGATCACCTTCTGGGTGTCGCCACCCAGGCGCGGGCCGCAGGCGCGGGCGTTGACGGCGATCTCGAAGCGGCCGTGGGCGGCGACGTCGGTCGTCAGCACCACGTCCTTGACGTTGACCTCGTCCCGCAGGACGTCGGCGAACGGCTCGAGCGCCGACGCGTCGGCCGCGGCCACCGTCAGGCGGGCCAGCGGCAGGCGCACCCGCAGCTTGCGGGCCTTGCGCAGCGACAGCGCGGACGACGCCACCTGCCGCACCCGGTCCATGGCCGTGACCAGTGCGTCGTCGTGCGGGAGCTCCCCGGACGCCGGCCAGTCGGTCAGGTGCACCGACCGTCCACCGGTGAGCCCCTGCCAGATCCGCTCGGTCGTGAGCGGCAGCAGCGGCGCCGCGACGCGCGCGGTCACCTCGAGGACGGTGTGCAGGGTGTCGAGCGCGTCGGCGTCGGCGTCCCAGAACCGCTCGCGCGAGCGGCGCACGTACCAGTTGGTGAGCACCTCGGCGTGGTCGCGCACGTGCTCGCACGCCCCGGCGATGTCGTGGACGTCCAGCGCCGCCGTGACCGCGTCGACCAGCGACGCCGTCTTGGCCAGCACGTACCGGTCCAGGACGTGCGTCGAGTCGGTCCGCGTGACCGGGGTGTGGCCGGCCGCGTAGAGCGACAGGAAGTACCACGTGTTCCACAGCGGCAGGATCGCCTGCCGCACGCCCTCGCGGATCCCCTGCTCGGTGACGACGAGGTTGCCGCCGCGCAGGATCGGCGAGGACATGAGGAACCAGCGCATGGCGTCGGAGCCGTCGCGGTCGAACACCTCGGTGACCGCGGGGTAGTTGCCGCGCGACTTGCTCATCTTCGTGCCGTCGTCGCCCAGCACGATCCCGTGCGCGACGCAGTCGCGGAACGCCGGCCGGTCGAACAGCGCCGTGGCCAGCACGTGCAGCGTGTAGAACCAGCCGCGGGTCTGGCCGTTGTACTCGACGATGAAGTCGCCCGGGTAGTGGTGCTCGAACCAGTCGCGGTTCTCGAACGGGTAGTGCACCTGCGCGAACGGCATCGAGCCCGACTCGAACCAGCAGTCGAGCACCTCCGGCACCCGGCGCATGACCGAGCGGCCCGTGGGGTCGTCCGGGTTGGGCCGGGTGAGCTCGTCGACGTAGGGGCGGTGCAGGTCGGTCGGCCGCACGCCGAAGTCGCGCTCCAGCTCGTCGAGGGAGCCGTAGACGTCGCGCCGCGGGTAGGCCGGGTCGTCGGACTCCCACACCGGGATGGGGCTGCCCCAGTACCGGTTGCGGGAGATCGACCAGTCGTGGGCGCCCTCCAGCCACTTGCCGAACTGGCCGTCCTTGACGTGCTCGGGCACCCATGTGATCTGCTGGTTCAGCTCCACCATCCGGTCGCGGAACGCCGTGACCTGCACGAACCACGAGTCGACGGCCCGCTGGATCAGCGGGTTGCCGCAGCGCCAGCAGTGCGGGTACGGGTGGTCGTAGGTCTCGTGGCGCAGCAGGACGCCGTGGACGAAGGACGCCGTGCCGTCGCGGAGGTCACGGATGATCTGCCCGTTGGCGTCGAACACCTGCATCCCGGCGTAGGGCGCGACGCGGGCGTCGAACTCGCCCTTGCTGTCGACGGGGACGACGGCCTCGATCCCCGCCGCGTCCGTGACGACCTTGTCCTCCTCACCGAACGCCGGCGCGATGTGGACGATGCCGGTGCCGTCGTCGGTGGTGACGTAGTCGGCGGCCAGGACGACGTGGGCGTTCTCCCAGCCGGCGAAGAAGTCGAACGGCGGGGTGTAGGACAGGCCGACGAGGTCGGAGCCGCGGTAGGTGCCGAGCAGCTCCGGCTCCTCCCCCAGCTCGCGGGCGTAGGCCGCGACGCGGGCGGCGGCGAGCAGGTAGCGCTCCCCGTTCGCGGACACGAGCGCGTAGTCGACGTCGGAGTTGACCGCCATGGCCAGGTTGGACGGGAGCGTCCACGGGGTCGTCGTCCAGATGAGGGCCAGCGCCCCGTCCAGATCGGACCCGGGAGCCGCGAGCCGGAGCCCGACGGTGACGGCCGGGTCCTGCCGGTCCCGGTAGACGTCGTCCATCTTGGTCTCGGTGGCCGACAGCGGGGTGCCGTCGTGCCAGCAGTACCAGAGCACGCGGAACCCGGAGTAGACGAGACCCTTGTCCCACAGGGTCTTGAAGGCCCACATGACCGATTCCATGTAGTCCAGGTCGAGCGTCTTGTAGTCGTTGTCGAAGTCGACCCAGCGCGCCTGGCGGGTGACGTAGGCCTGCCACTCGTCGGTGTAGCGCAGGACGGACTCGCGGCACGCGGCGTTGAACGCGGCCACGCCCATCTCGTCGATCTCGGACTTGTCCTTGATCCCGAGCTGCTTCTCGGCCTCCACCTCGGCGGGCAGGCCGTGGGTGTCCCACCCGAACCGCCGCTCGACGCGCTTGCCGCGCATCGTGCGGTAGCGCGGCACGACGTCCTTGACGTAGCCGGTGAGCAGGTGCCCGTAGTGCGGGAGGCCGTTGGCGAAGGGCGGGCCGTCGTAGAAGACGAACTCGTTGGCGCCGTTCTCCCCGGCCTCGCGGGCCTCGACCGAGGCGACGAACGTGCCGTCCTTCGCCCAGAAGTCGAGGACCTCGCGCTCCAGCTCGGGGAACGACGGGTGCGGCGGGACGGCGGGGTAGCCGGTCATCGGGGATGCTCCTGGCGGTGTGGTCGCGTGCGGCTCGGAACTGCCTGCACGGGGACGACGTCCCGCCCGGATCGGACGGGCACCGCGGTACCACCCCGCTTGCCGCGCTCGGGGCGCGACCACTCGTGGTCGGCTGTGACGGGCCGTCCCGTCCGGTTCTACTCCGCGCGCCGACCTGCACCGCGCGTTTCTTCCGGAGGCTCCCCGGTGATGGCCGGATCGGTGCCTGTGACCCCAGGGTAGCGCCGGGGCGCCACCGGGTTCTCCGCGACCCCGGGGCGGTCCCTACGGTACGCCGCATGATGACCGTGATCACGAGGGCCGCCGCCGCCGCGGTCCTCGTCCTCGCCGCCTCCTGCTCCTCGACCGGCACCCCGGCCGCCCCCACCGGCGCGGAGCCGACCACGGCCCCCGCCGCGACCGCGTCGGCCGGGGCCCCGCCCGAGGACCGGGCGGCGATCGAGCAGGTGTTCGCCGACTACAACGCCGCCCTGCTCGCCCGCGACTTCGCCGCGAGCTGCGCGCTCACCGCCCCCGAGGCCGTGCAGCAGCTGATCGACGCGGTCGCGGCGCAGGGGGCGCGGGCCGGCACCTGCGAGGAGGCGTTCGCCGCCGTCTACGCCGTGCCGGAGGCGGCCGCCCCCCTCGACTCCGCGGCCCGCACCGCCGAGATCCAGGACGTCGCCGTCGACGGCGACACCGCGTCCGTGACCTTCTCCGGCGAGGCGAACGGCCGGCGCGTGGAGGGTCTGGTCAACCGGATGCAGCGCATCGACGGCCGGTGGCGCCTGCTGGGAAGCTCCTGACCGGCGCCGGTCCGGCCGGGCCCGCCGCCCCGGCCGGACCCGACGGTCGGGATCGGGCCGGGCGGGACGGGTCAGCGCGCGTTGGCCGGGTGGCGTCCGGCGAGCGTGCGGTCGGGGGTGCACCAGCCGCACGGGCTGAACCCGAGCTCCACGGCCTCGCGGGCCGGGAGGGGGATCAGGGCCGCCGCGACGAGCGAGCGGCAGCCCGGGACGTGGTAGCGCGGCTGCTCGTCGATCACGAGGACCTCGTCCTCCAGGCCGGCGACGATCACCGCGACCGCGGGCTCGGGCCGTTCCTCGGGGATCTCGCCGTCCGACGCGGGGGCGGTGTCGGCGGGAGTGCCCGCACCGCCGGTGTCGACGACCACGGTCGCCTCCGCCGGGTTCGACGGCGGCGTGCCGGCGCCGGTGGGGGCGTCGGCCGCTGCGGGAGCACCGGCCCCGGGCGGCGGGACGGCCGCGCCGGGAGCGGAGCCGCCGACGGCGGACGTCGCCGCCGCTGCCGCGGTCGCGCCCGTGCCGAAGCTGGCGTCGGGCGCACCGGAGGCGCCCGCGGCCCGCGTCTCGGCCGGGCTGGTGAACAGCGAGTCGGGATCGGTGCCGGTGGCCGCCGGACCCGTGGTGCCCGACGCCACTCCCGTACCGGGGGCGTCGGCACCGACCGCGGGGGCCACCGTGGTGGCCGACCCGGACCGCTCCGCGTCGTCGCCCGCGGGGGCGTCGGCGGCGGGGGCCTTGGTCAGCGACGGGCCCGCGGACGCCGGCTCGGCCGACCCGGGGGCTCCCGATGCCGCGGCCCCGACCCCGGCTACCGCGGTGGTGGCGGCAGCGGCGTCGACCGCGGAGTCCGGAGCCTCCGCGTCCGGCCCCCCGGCTGCCGACACCGCAGCGTCCGACCCCGCCGTGCCCGACCCCGCCGTGCCCGACGGAGTCGCGACGGTGGCCCCGTCCCCACCCGACGGGCGGTCGGAGTCAGGGGCCGGAGTGGAACGAGCGTCCGTCGCCGTGGTTACGGTGGGTGACGCAGAACCGCTCGATGGTGTGATCGCAGGGGTAGCGCCGGACGGTCCCGACGGAGAGCCGGACGGTTGTACGGCGGGGATCATGACCGTCTGCTGGGCGTCGGCGTCGGGATCGAAGCGGGGGTCGACGGCCCGGGTGGGCCCGTCCACGCCGGATCCCCGGGCCCCCGCGGGACCCGGCAGAGCGGAACCGGAGGGCCGGACCACCGGGATGACCTCGGTGACCGGGTCGATGTCGCCGGCCGTCCCCGGGGACGCGAACGGTCGCGCCGCCCCGTAGGACGGCACGTCCTCCGGCTCGGCGGACCCCGCCCCGGCGCCCGGATCGTCGCCGGCACGGACGGCCGACCTGCGCTGCAGCGTGTCGTAGAGCAGGACCAGGGCGGCGGCGACACTCACGGCCACCGACACCCAGGCCCACATCACGCTGCTCGACAGGAAGCCGACGAGCAGCAGGCCGAAGGCGATCAGGACGAGGATCAGAACCAGCAGCAGCACTCTTCACTCCGGATGCGGCGGCGCGGTCGGACACCGCGCCGCCGTGTAGGTGTACGGGTGCGTCTGGTCAGCTACCCGCGTCGGCGCGCTGACCGTACCCGGTGGCGGCGTAGCCACCGTCCCGCGTGTTCCGACCGTCGGTCGGCGCAGCGGAGCCACGACCCTCCAGGTCCCTGAGCTGGGACTCCAGGTAGGTCTTGAGGCGGGTGCGGTACTCGCGCTCGAAGGTGCGGAGCTCGTCGATCTTCTTCTCGAGCACCGTCTTCTCGCGGGTGATGCTGCCGATGATCTCGTTCTGCTTGCGCTCGGCGTCGCCGACCAGCGTGGCGGCCTTGTCACGCGACTGGCGCTCCAGGGTCTCCGCCCTGGTCCGGGCGTCGTTCAGCATCGTCTCGGCCCGCGCGCGGGCGTCGTTGACGAGGCCGTCGGACTTGGTCCGGGCCTCCGACAGCAGCTGCTCGGACTTGGTCCGGGCGTCGCTGAGCATGGAGTCGGCCTCGGACTTGGCCTCGGCGGTGAGCCGCTCGGCCATCTCCTGGGCCATGGAGAGCACCTTGGCGACCTGTACGTGGTGGTCACCACCCTGGTCGCCGGGTTCGGCCATCTGCGGCGGCGGCGCCGACATGGAGCGCTGGGGCTCCATCGGCGGACGCATCGGCGGCGGCTCCACCTGGCGCTGGATCTGCTGCGTCGGTGGGGACACCGGCGCAGAGACAGCGGCAGGCGGGCGCGACCGCGCCTCCTCCAGGTCGGCCTGTGCGTTCCCGAGTCGCTGCTCGAGCTCCGAGACCTGTTCGCGCAGGTCCTCGTTCTCCTCGATCAGTCGAGCCAACTCGGCCTCGACAAGGTCGAGGAACGCGTCGACCTCGTCCTCGTTGTACCCCCTCTTCCCGATAGGGGGTTTGCTGAACGCGACGTTGTGAACGTCGGCGGGTGTCAGCGGCATCGGATCACCTCATGCAGTCCTCGGCGGCGAAACCGGGTGACTGGGGCTCACTCCGGCTACGGCTGGGCAACGCTCATCAGTATGAACACGACCAGCAGGAGAACCATAATCGACAGGTCCAGTCCTACGCCGCCTATCCGGACGACCGGGATCACTCTCCGCAACAACTTCACGGGCGGATCGGTGGCGGTGAAGATCAGCTCCAGGGCGACGGCACTGGGCCCGGCGGGCACCCACTGACGCGCGAAGCTGCGCACGAGCTCGGCCACGATGCGGCCGATGAGCAGCAGCCAGAAGAAGAACAGCAGGTAGTACAGGACGAACTGGATCGCGAGGGGCACGGCTCAATCCTGGCGGAAGATCCCGCGTTCTGCGAGCTTCCGGGCGTCGTCGGCGGAGACCTCGACGTCGGCGGGTGTGAGCAGGAAGACCCGGTTGGTGACCTTGTCGATCGAGCCGCGCAGCGCGAACGCCAGCCCGGCCGCGAAGTCGACGAGCCGCTTGGCGTCCGCGGCGTCCAGCTCGGTCAGGTTGATGATCACCGGCTGGCCGTCGCGGTAGTGCTCGCCGATCGTCCGGGCTTCCTTGTAGCTGCGCGGCTGCAGCGTCGTGATGCGGTTCAGCGCAGCCGCGCCGCGGTCCCGCTGTTCGGGCACGACCTGCGGAGACGGCGGCACGGGCAGCCGCACGGGCTCGCGCAGCACCGCGTCGGTGTCGATGGCCAGCGCGCCGCGCGTGGCCCCCGCTCCGAGGCCGGAGAGGCCGCTGCGGGAGTCGCGGTCCGGCGTCACCGCGCGGACCGGCCTGCGGTCCCACTCGCGCTCGGCACGGACCGGCTCGGGGCGTGCGGGGGGCTCGTCGTCGTCGGCGTAGGAGAAGCGGTCGTCCCACCGCTCGTCGGCGTAGTCACGACCGCGGCGAGGGGCCGGGTAGCGCTCGGCGGGCTCGTCGGCGTAGTCGGCCAGCTCCTCCGCCGGAACCATCCCGAAGTAGGCCTTGAGCCGGTACATCGCGCTCATCGGCGCTCCAATCGTTGCCACTGCCCCCGACACACCGGAGGCCCGTCCCGACCTCCAGCGATCACCGCGAGGTTATCCGTCTGTCCCCCACAAGGGCCGTTCCGACACGCACCACGTCCGAACCGTGACTTATGGCGACGTCGAGGTCGCCGCTCATGCCCGCCGACAACGTCCTGGCCTGCGGAAACGCCGCCCGGAGCCGGTCCGCGGCGGCGGCGACGGCAGAAAAAGCACGCTCCGTGTCCATGCCGAGCGGCGCGACCGCCATGAGCCCGTCGAGTCGCAGCCCGGCGCACCCGGCGACGTGTTCGGCGAGCGGGAGGAGCCCGTCGAGGGGGGTTCCCCCGCGTCCGGGGTCCCCGTCGACGCTGAACTGGAGCAGTACGGGCAGGGCGTCGGAACGGTCACCGGCGTCCTGCGCGCGCCGGACGGCGGCGTCGAGGGCCGAGGCGAGCCGCTCGGAGTCGACCGACTCCACGCGGTCCGCCCAGCGGACCGCCGCACGGGCCTTGTTCCGCTGCAGTCCGCCGACGAGGTGCCAGCGGGCACCGGGGTGCGTCGCGGCGACCTCGTCGACCTTCGCCCCCGCCTCCTGGACCCGGTTCTCGCCGAACGCGGTCAGCCCGAGGTCCATGAGGATCGTCACATCGGACGCGGGCAGGGTCTTGGTCACGGCGAGCAGCGCGACGTCGTCGGGCGACCGGCCGGCCGCGGCGCACGCGTCGGCGATCCGGGCGCGGACGGCGGCGAGCCGCTCGGCCAGCTCCGCGCGGCGGTCCCCGGTCATGTCGCGTCCAGCCAGGTGATCGCGGCCTGGCGCCCGGTGGGGGCGTCGCGGCGGTGGCTGTAGAGGTCGCGGGTCTCCATCGTGCAGCGCGGGTCGCCGCCGATGCGGGCGACCCCGAGCGCGGTGAGCTGGTGGTAGAGGCCGGCGCGGAGATCGAGCCCCGGCGTGCCCTTCCGGGTCCGGACGGCGCTGCCGGGCAGCGCGGCGTCGACCTCGGCGGCCATCGCGGCCGGCACCTCGTAGCAGCCGCCGCAGACGGCGGGCCCGAGCAGCACCTCGACGTCCCCGGTCCGGGCCCCGAGCGCCACCATCGCCTCGACGACGGCGGGCAGCACGCCCGCCGCGGCCCCGACCCGCCCCGCGTGGGCGGCGCCGACGACCCCGGCACGGGGGTCGGCGAGCAGCACGGGCACGCAGTCGGCGGCGAGCACGGCGATCCCGACGCCCGGCAGCGCGGTGACCGCCGCGTCGGTGCCGGGGACGTCGGGGGCACCGGCGGCCGGCACGGCGTCGACGGTCTCGACGCGCGTGCCGTGGACCTGCTGCAGGTAGACGACCGGCACCCCGAGCTCGCGGGAGACCCGGGCCCGGTTCGCCGCGACGGCGCCCGGGTCGTCGTCGACGCCGGTGGAGAGGTTGAACCGGGCGAACCGGCCCGTCGACCGGCCCCCGGCGCGGGTGGTGACGACGCGGCGCACGCGCGGGGTCACGCCGTCCTCCGACCGCGCACACAGGCCGCGGGGCCCGCGCACAGGTCCGAACCTGTGTGCGAGCCCGCGGAGGTGTGTGCCGGAGGTGTCGTCGCCGGCACCGTCAGCGCTTCATGAACGGCGGCACGTCCACGTCGTCGTCGAGGTCGTCGGCCGGGGCCGACTGCCCGAAGGACGGGACCGGCCGCTCGGCCACCGGCGCGGGCGGCGGCGTGTGCGCGGGGGGCGGGGTGTACGCGGGCGGGGTGTACGCCGGCGGCTCGGGGGCGGGCTCGGTGACCGGCCGGGCCGACTCGGGGCGCCGCGGCTCCGGGAACCCGGACGGCGCGGCGGCAGGCGGGAGCGTCCCGGACTGGTTGGCCCCCCCGTGCCCGTTCCCGTTCGAGGCCCCCTGGTAGGGCGGCGGCGGGGTGCTGCCGTTGGCCGGGGCGGACGGGGTGGCCGGGGCCGGGGCGGTGCTGCCGCTGACGCCCGGCGCGATGACGCCCTTGCCGCCGCCGGTGCCGTACGCGGCCGGGTCGAGCTTCTTGTGCGTCGGGCCGCCCGCCTCGAAGCCCGCGGCGATGACCGTGACCCGGACCTCGTCGCCGAGCGAGTCGTCGATCACCGTGCCGAAGATGATGTTGGCCTCGGGGTGCGCGGCCTCCTGCACCAGCGAGGCGGCCTCGTTGATCTCGAACAGGCCGAGGTCGGAGCCACCCGCGATGGACAGCAGCACGCCCTGGGCGCCGTCCATCGACGCCTCCAGCAGCGGCGAGTTGATCGCCTTGCCCGCCGCCTGCACGGCGCGGCCCTCCCCGCGGGAGGAGCCGATGCCCATCAGGGCGCTGCCCGCCCCGGACATGACGCTCTTGACGTCGGCGAAGTCCAGGTTGATCAGGCCCGGGGTGGTGATCAGGTTCGTGATGCCCTGCACACCGGACAGGAGCACCTCGTCGGCGGAGCGGAACGCGTCCATCAGGCTCACGCCCACGTCGCCCAGCTGCAGCAGGCGGTCGTTGGGGATGACGATGAGCGTGTCGCACTCCTGGCGCATCCCGCCGATCCCCTCCTCCGCCTGGCCCGCGCGACGGCGGCCCTCGAAGGTGAACGGGCGCGTGACGACGCCGATGGTCAGCGCGCCGAGCTTGCGCGCGATCGACGCGACGACGGGCGCGCCGCCGGTGCCGGTGCCGCCGCCCTCCCCCGCCGTGACGAAGACCATGTCGGCCCCCTTGAGGACCTCCTCGATCTCCTCGCGGTGGTCCTCGGCGGCCTTGCGGCCGACCTCGGGGTTGGCGCCCGCGCCGAGCCCGCGGGTCAGCTCGCGACCGATGTCGAGCTTCACGTCGGCGTCGGACATGAGCAGGGCCTGCGCGTCGGTGTTCACCGCGATGAACTCGACGCCCTTGAGGCCGACCTCGATCATGCGGTTGACGGCGTTGACCCCGCCGCCACCGATGCCGACGACCTTGATCACGGCCAGGTAGTTGTGCGGGGGCGTCATGCGCGGTCCCTTTCCTACAAAGTGGGGCCGGGGGATGTTTCCTGATCCGACGGGTCGAACGCTAGGTCGCGCATCGGCAGCGGTCCAGCAGGCGCGCCGCGCGGCGGCAACCCCCCGACCGGGTCCACCTCTGCGTGGTCAGGAGCGCACCGTGGGTAGTGCGGGGCTCGTCACGTCGTAGACGCGGCCGGGCTGGGTCAGCAGGGCGACCAGCACGGAGGCCTTGCGCACGGACTCCTCGGCCGGTCCCCACCGCACCTGGCGGTCCTCGGACAGCCCGAGCGTGACCTGCGGGACACCCCCGCCGATCACGGCGTCGACGGTCGCGACCTGTCCGCGGACGTCCTCGGGCAGGGCGGACAGGACGTCGAGGGCGGCCCGGGTGGACGGGTCGTCCGGGCCCGCGGCGCCGAAGGTGAGCTGCGGCAGCCCCGGGGGGACCGGGGCGGGGTAGACGACGCCGGAGGCGTCGACGGGCATCGGGCCCTGCGGGGTCTGCACGACGGCGACCGCGGTGCGCTCGACGATCACGATCGTGACGGTGTGCGGCCAGCCCCGGCCCACCTCGACCGACCCGATGCCGGGCAGCTGCGCCACCCGCTGGGCGATCCCGGCGGTGTCGACGCCCGCCAGCGGCCCGCCGGGCAGCACCGCGGCCGCGGCGAGCACGTCGGCCTGCGGCACGTCGAGGGCGCCGGAGACCTCCACGCCCTCGACGTCGAACAGGCCCAGGTCGTAGACGACCACGCGCACGCCCACGGCGAGGACGCCCAGGAGCAGCAGCGCGGCGATCCCGGCCGCGACCCGCCTGCGCCGCCGGTGCACCGGCGACGGTTCGGGCCGGGGGCGCGGCGGCCGGTCGTCCCCCGCCGCCTCGGCGTCGCGGGTGCGGGGCCGGCCGTCGGCGCGCGCGGGGCGGCGGCCGGCGCGACCGGCGGGCTCCGGCCCGGTGCGTCCGCCCGCGGGACGGCCCCCCGGCCCGCCCGGCGGCCCTGCGGTCGCCCGGGGTCCGGGCCCCGCCCGTCCGGTCCCCGCCGGACCGGCCACCGGCGGTCCGGTCGGTAGCGGTCCGGTCGGTAGCGGTCCGGTCGGTAGCGGCCCGGCCACCGGCGGCCCGGTCGGCGGCCGCCCGCTCGTCGGCGACCCGGCGGGTCCGGCCGCCGCGGGCCCGGTCCGGGTCCGGCCCGCCACCGGCGGTGCGGTCACCGGCAGCGGCCCGCGCCGACCCACCCGCGGCCCGGGCCCCGGCCGGCCGCTCCCCCGCCTGCTCCTCGGCGGCGCGGCGGGCCACCGCCTCCCCGACCGTCTCCCGCCGCGGGCTCACCGCGGGCCCCCCGCGGCCCGCTCCCGCGTCCCTCCCGGCCGACCGCTCCCGCCCGGGCGCGCGCCGGCGGCGCAGCGGTGCGCGAGCGGGGTCATCGACGGCGCTCGAGCTCGAGCAGGACCTCCGGACCGAGGACCGTGACGTCGCCCGCTCCCATCGTGATGACCAGGTCGCCGGGCCGCGCGATCCCCGCGACGACGCCCGGCACGTCCGACCAGCCCGGCACGAACCGCACGTGCCCGGCCGGCAGCGGCACGGCGTCGGCGACGAGCGCGCCGGTGACGCCGGGCTCGGGGTCCTCGCGGGCGCCGAACACGTCGAGCACCACGACCTCGTCGGCCAGGGCCAGCGCGCGGCCGAAGTCGGCGGCGAACTCGCGGGTGCGGGAGTACAGGTGCGGCTGGAACGCGACGACGACCCGCCCGGCCCCGGCCACGACGTCGCGCGCGGCGCGCAGCTGGGCCGCGACCTTGCTCGGGTGGTGGGCGTAGTCGTCGTACACGGCGACCCCGGCGGCCCGGCCCTTGAACTCGAAGCGGCGGCGCACGCCGTCGAACGCGGCGAGGCCCTCCAGCAGGTCCGCGGGCGACGCGCCCAGCTCCACCCCGGCCAGGAGCGCGGCGAGCGCGTTGAGGGCCATGTGCTCCCCCGGCACGCCGAGGTGCAGCAGGTGCTCCGCACCGCCGTGGCGGAGCACGACGCGGGCGCCGGGGCCGTCGGGCCGGAAGTCGACGAGCCGGGCGTCGGCCGACTCGTCGCGGCCGTAGCGCAGCACCCGGATCCCGCTGCGCTCGGCGAGCGCGGCCAGGTCGGCGGCTCCGGCGTCGTCGGCGCAGGCGACGAGCGCGCCACCGGGGGTGATCCGGCCGAGGAACTCGCCGAACGCCGCGACGTAGGCCTCGGGCGTGCCGTAGTGGTCGAGGTGGTCGGCCTCCACGTTGGTGACGACCGCGACCTGCGGGTCGAACGCGAGGAAGGAGGCGTCGCTCTCGTCGGCCTCGGCCACGAACACGTCGCCGAGGCCCTCGTGCGCCCCCGACCCGGACGACGCCAGGTCGCCGCCGATGGCGAAGGACGGGTCGAGCCCGGCGTGCTGCAGCGCGACCGTCAGCATCGAGGTGGTGGACGTCTTGCCCGCGGTACCGGTGACGGCGGCCAGCCGGCGGCCCCGGGTGAGGGCGGCGAGGGCCTGCGCGCGGTGCGCGACGTCCAGCCCGCGGGAGCGGGCCGCCGCGAGCTCGGGGTTGGTCTCCCGGATCGCCGAGGAGACGACGACGGTGGCCGGGGCGTCGGGCAGGTGCGCCGGGTCGTGGCCGACCTCGATGCGCGCCCCCAACGCCCGCAGGGCGAGCACGGTGCGCGAGTCCTTGGCGTCGGACCCGGAGACGGCGACGCCGCGGGCCAGCAGGATGCGGGCGATGCCGCTCATCCCGGCGCCGCCGATGCCGATGAGGTGGACGCGGTCGTGCAGCGTCACGGGGCCGGTGGGGGTCATGCGCGGGCCACCTCCAGCACCACGCGGGCCAGCCGCTCGTCGGCGTCGGCGTGCCCGGACGCGCGCGCGGCGGCGCCCATCAGGGCCAGCCGGGCGGGGTCGGTGAGCAGCGGGAGCAGCTCGGTGAGGACGCGCTCCCCGGTCAGCTCCCCGTCGGGGACGAGCACCCCGCCCCCGGCCGCGACGACCGGTCCGGCGTTGAGCGCCTGCTCCCCGTTGCCGTGCGGCAGCGGGACGTAGACGGCGGGCAGGCCGACCGCCGACACCTCGGCGACGGTCATCGCGCCCGCGCGCCCGAGCACGGCGTCGGCGGCGGCGTAGGCGAGGTGCATGTCGTCGATGTAGGGCAGCGGGACGTACCCGTCGGCGGCGGGGGCGGCGGTGCCGCCGCGGCCGTGGGCGTGCAGGACGGCGACGCGGGCGTCGAGCAGGCCGGGCAGGGCCGCGGCGACCGCGGAGTTGAGCGTGCGCGCGCCCTGCGAGCCGCCGAAGACCAGCAGGACCGGGCCGTCGGCGGGCAGGCCGTACTTCTGCCGGGCCTCGGCGCGCAGCGCGGGGCGGTCGAGGGTGGTGACGGCGCGGCGCAGCGGGATGCCGAGCACCTCGGCGCCGGGCAGCCCGGACCCGGGGACGGCGGCGACGACCCGTGCGGCGAACCGGGCGCCCACCTTGTTGGCCAGGCCCGCGCGGGCGTTGGCCTCGTGCACGACGATCGGGACGCGGCCGCGGGCCCCGAGGTAGGCGGGCAGCGCGACGTAGCCGCCGAACCCGACCACGACGTCGGCGTCGACGGCGGCGAGCACCTCGCGGACCCGCCGGACCGCGACGCGGACCCGTCCGGGCAGGCGCAGCAGGTCCGCGCTGGGCCGGCGCGGCAGCGGGACCGGCGGGATCAGCTCCAGCGGGTAGCCGCGGGCCGGGATGAGCGTGGAGTCGAGGCCCCGCTCGGTGCCCAGCGCGGTGACCCGCGCGTCGGGGGCGAGGCGGCGCACCGCGTCGGCGAGGGCCAGCGCGGGCTCGATGTGCCCCGCGCTCCCCCCACCCGCGACGACGACGGACGGGCCGCTCATCGGACCCGCGCCGAGGCCCGGGTCACCGGTGCCCGGTAGGGCTGCGGCGGCGACAGCAGGAGCATCCGCGCGATCCGGCCCTGGCCCGGGCGGCGCAGCACGGCGACCGCCTCCGGCTCGTGGCGGGCGGCGTTGGCGAGGACGCCGAACACGAACATGGTGACCACGAGCGAGGTTCCTCCGGAGGAGATCAGCGGGAGCTGCAGCCCGGTCACCGGCAGCAGCCCCACGACGTAGCCGATGTTGATGGCGGCCTGGGCGACGAGCCAGGTCGTGGACGTGGCGACGACGATCCGCAGCCACGGGTCGGTGGTGCGCGAGGCGATCCGGAACCCGGTGTAGGCCAGCGTGGCGAACAGGGCGAGCACCGAGAACGCCCCGACGAAGCCGAGCTCCTCGCCGATGATCGCGAAGATGAAGTCGTTGTGGGCGTTGGGCAGGTAGCTCCACTTGGCGCGCCCCTGACCGAGGCCGACGCCGAGCAGGCCGCCGTCGGCGAGCGAGTACAGGGCCTGGCGCGCCTGGAAGCCGGCGGCCTGGGTGTCGCTGCTGTCCAGGAACGAGGTGATGCGCGCGAGGCGGTACGGCGCGGCCAGCCCGAGGATCAGCGCGCCGCCCGCGGCGCCCGCGAGCAGCGCCCCCATCAGGCGCAGCGGCGCCCCGCCGAAGTACAGCAGCGAGAGGACCACGACGCCGAGCGTGATCAGCATCCCGAAGTCGGGCTGGAGCACGAGCAGCACGCACAGCAGCAGCGCCACCGGCATGACCGGGGACAGCGCGTACTTCCAGCGGTGCATGACCGCGCGGCGGGCGGCGAGGACGTGCGCGCCCCACAGCGTCAGCGCCACCTTGACGGCCTCCGACGGCTGGATCGTGAACGAGCTCCCGATCGCGATCCACGCCTTCGAGCCGCTGCGCACGGTGCCGAACAGCAGGACGGCCACGAGCGCGACGACGCCGATCATCAGCGCGGCCGGGGCGAGCGAGCGCAGGCGGCGCGGGGAGATCCGCAGGCCGAGCCAGAACATCGCGACGCCGGGCACGCAGAACAGGAGCTGGCGGTAGAACACGTCGTAGGAGGACCCGTCGCTGACCAGCGACTCCACCGACGACGCCGACAGCACCATGACCAGGCCGAACAGCGTGAGCAGCCCGAAGACGCCGAGCACCAGGTGCAGCGAGGTGAGCGGGCGCGAGAGCCACTGGGCCAGCGCGGACCCGGCGCGGCCGACGGCCTGCCGCACGGCCCCCGGCGGCGACGCGGGGCGCCGGGCCGGGCTGCGCGTGCTCGGGCTGCGCGTGCCGGTGCCGCGCGTGCTCACGCGGGGACCTCCGCCAGCGCCGCCACGGCGGCCGCGAACGCCTCCCCGCGGGCGGCGTAGTCGCGGAACTGGTCCATCGAGGCCGCCGCGGGGGCGAGCAGGACGACGTCGCCGGGCTCGGCGAGAGCGGCGGCACGGCGGACGGCGGAGGACATGGGGCCATCGTCGCCCGCGACCACCTCGCTCACGGGGACCTCGGGCGCGTGTCGCGCGAGCGCGCCGAGGATCTCCGAGCGGTCGGTGCCGATCACGACGACGCCGCGCAGCCGCCCGGCGTGGCGGGCCACCAGGTCGTCGACCGAGGCGCCCTTGAGCAGCCCGCCCGCGATCCAGACGACCCGGCCCGGCACCGCGGCCAGCGACGCCGAGGCCGCGTGCGGGTTGGTGGCCTTCGAGTCGTCGACGTAGCCGACGCCGCCGACCTCGGCCACCCGCTCGGCCCGGTGGCGCCCCGGCCGGAACCCGGCCAGCCCCGCCCGCACCGCCTCCGGCCCGACGCCGTGGGCCCGGGCCAGCGCCGCGGCGGCCAGCGCGTCGGTGACGCCGGGCGGGCCGCCGGGCTCGACGTCGGCGGCGGGGAGCAGCGCCGTCCCGTGCCCGGAGGCCCCCTCACCGAACGACCGGTCGACCAGCACGCCGTCGACGACGCCCAGCTCCCCCGCCCGCGGCTCGCGCAGCGTCACTCCGACCTTCCGCGGGGCCGGGGCGGCCGCCAGCAGGGCGGCGGCGCGGTCGTCGTCGACACCGGCGACGGCGACCGGGCCGAGCAGGGCGCGGGCCTTCGCGGCGGCGTAGGCGTCCATCGAGCCGTGCCAGTCGAGGTGGTCCTCGGCGACGTTGAGCACGACCCCCGCGGCCGGGACGATCGACGGCGACCAGTGCAGCTGGAAGCTCGACAGCTCCACGGCGAGCACGCGGTGCCCGGCGAGCACGGCGTCGACGGCGGGGTAGCCGATGTTGCCGCAGGCCACGGCGTCGAGACCGGCTGCGCGCAGCACCGCCTCGAGCATCCCGGTGGTCGTGGTCTTGCCGTTGGTCCCGGTGACGACGAGCCACGCGGGCGGCTCGGGGCGCGCGGCACCCAGCCACCACGCGAGCTCGGTCTCCCCGACGACGGGTACGCCGAGGCGGGTGATCGGGTGGTCGGGGCGGCGCCCGGGCCCGGTGACGACGAGCGCGGTGCCCGGCGGCAGGGCGTCCTCCGACCCGGCGACGGCGCCGTCGGGCAGGTCGACCAGCCGCGACGGCACGGAGTCGGTGACGGTGACCCTGGCCCCGATCCCGACCAGCGCCCTGGCGGCGGCGAGCCCGGAGACCCCCGCCCCCGCCACGACGACGACGGCCCCGCGCAGGTCCATCAGGCCCCTGCGCTCGCCGTCAGCCACTCGCTGTAGAACAGGCCCAGGCCCAGGGCCGCGCACATCGCCGCGAGCAGCCAGAACCGGATGATCACCGTGGTCTCCGCCCAGCCGGCCAGCTCGAAGTGGTGGTGGAACGGGGCCATCCGGAACAGCCGGCGCCGGGTCGTGCGGAACACCACGATCTGCAGCGCGACCGACAGCGCCTCCACCACGAACACCCCGCCGATGACGACGAGCAGCAGCTCCGTGCGCGTCACCATCGACAGCCCGGCGATCAGGCCGCCGAGGGCGAGCGAGCCCGTGTCACCCATGAAGATCCGGGCGGGTGCGGCGTTCCACCACAGGAACCCGATGCAGGCGCCCATCGCGGCGGCGGCGACGAGCCCGACGTCGAGCGGGTCGCGCACCTGGTAGCAGCCCGCGACGGGGTTGATCGCGCACGCGTTGCGGAACTGCCAGAACGCGATGATCACGTAGGTGGCCAGCACCATCGCCGAGGTGCCCGCGGCGAGCCCGTCGAGGCCGTCGGTGAGGTTCACCGCGTTCGACCAGGCCGCGATCACCAGGTAGGCGAACAGCACGAACCCGATCGCGCCGAAGCTCAGCACGGTGATGTCGCGGACGAACGACAGGCTCGTCGAGGCCGGGGTGAGCCCGTCGGAGTTGGCGAAGCGGACCGCGAGCACCCCGAACACGACCGCGGTGATCAGCTGCCCGACCAGCTTGGAGGTCTTGTTCAGCCCGAGGTTGCGCTTGCGGCGGAGCTTGAGGAAGTCGTCGAGGAAGCCGACGGCCCCCAGCGCGGTGGTCAGGAACAGCACGAGCAGCGCGGAGAGCGTGATCGGCTCGCTGGTGAACAGGTGCGAGAGCAGGTAACCCAGCCAGATCGCGATGAGGATCGCGACGCCGCCCATCGTCGGCGTGCCGCGCTTGGCCTGGTGGCTCGACGGCCCCTCCGCGCGGATCTCCTGGCCGAACCCCTGCCGCGCGAAGAAGCGGATCAGGTACGGCGTGAGCAGGATCGACACCGCGAGCGCCACGCCCGCGGCGATGAAGACACCTCTCACCGAGCTCCCTCCGGGCCGTGACCGTCGATCAGACGGGCCGCCAGCCTCTCCAGGCCCGCCGCACGGGAGGCCTTGACCAGCACGACGTCCCCGGGCCGGAGTTCGGCCCGCAGCAGTTCCAGTGCGTCGTCGACGTCGGCGGTCTCGCGGGGCGCCCCGTACTCGGGCGCACCCACCGCCACCAGCTCGTCGACGCCGTGCGCCAGCGCGTCGGCCGCGACCTGCGCGTGCGCGGCGTCGGAGCCCTCCCCCAGCTCGCCGATCCGGCCGAGCACGGCCCAGGTCCGGCGGCCGGTGCCGATCGAGGCCAGCGCCGCGAGGGCGGCCCGCATCGACTCCGGGTTGGCGTTGTAGGCGTCGTTGACGACGGTGACGCCGTCGGGGCGCTCGGTGAGCTCCATCCGCCACCGCGAGGTGGGCTCGGCGAGCGAGAGCGCGGTGGCGACGCCGTCGACGGTGCCCCCGGCCTCCAGGGCCACGGCCGCGGCGGCGAGGGCGTTGGCGACGTGGTGCTCACCGACCAGGCGCAGCGCGACCGGGGCCGACCCGCCGGGGGCGACGAGGGTGAACCGGGCCCGCCCGGCGGCGACGACGACGTCCTCGGCGCGGACGTGCGCGTTGGGGTGCCGCCCGGTGAGCACGACGTGGGCCTCGGTGCGGATGCCCATCGCCGCGACGGCGGGGTCGTCGGCGTTGAGCACCGCCACGCCGTCGGCGGGCAGCGCCTCCACCAGCTCGCCCTTGGCCTGCGCGATCGCGGCGACCGAGCCGAACTCGCCGAGGTGCGCGCTGCCGACGTTGAGCACCACCCCGATCCGCGGCGGCACGGCCGCGGCGAGCGCGGCGATGTGCCCGGCGCCGCGCGCGGAGAACTCCAGCACGAGGTGGCGGGTGTCCTCCCCGGCGCGCAGCGCGGTCCAGGGCAGGCCGAGCTCGTTGTTGAACGACCCGGGCGGGGCGACGGTCTCCCCCAGCGGCTCCAGCACGGCGGCGAGCAGGTCCTTCGTCGACGTCTTGCCCGAGCTGCCGGTGACGCCGACGACCAGGAGGCCCGGCAGGTCCGCCACCGCGTGCCCGGCGAGCCGCGCGAGCGCCGCGAGGACGGCGGCGCCGTGGCCGTCGGGGTCGGTGGCCGCGAGGTAGGTGTCGGTGCGCCGGTCGGGCACCGGCGGGACGACCACGGCCGGGGCGTCGACCTCGCGGCCGGCCAGCACCGCCACCGCGCCCGCGTCGACCGCGGCCGCGGCGAAGGAGTGCCCGTCGACCCGCTCCCCCGGCAGCGCGACGAACAGCCCGCCCGCCCGGACCGCGCGGGTGTCGAACTCCACCGCCGTGACGACCTCGTCGCCGGTCGCCCGGTGCAGGCGCCCGCCGGTGACCGCCGCGACCTGCGCCAGCGTCGTCGGCCTCACGGGCGCACCCCCGCCGCGGACAGCGCCGACGCGAGCTCGGCGGCGTCGTCGAAGGGGTGCTTGACCCCGTGGATCTCCTGGCCGACCTCGTGCCCCTTGCCCGCGACGACGACGGCGTCACCCGGCCCGGCCGCGGCGACGGCGGCCGCGATCGCGGCCCGGCGGTCGCCGATCTCCACGACCTCGCCGCGGCCCGGCTCGGCCACCGCCCCGGCGAGCATCGCGGCGCGGATCTCCGCGGGGTCCTCGGTGCGGGGGTTGTCGTCGGTGACGACCAGCAGCGACGACCGGGCCGCCGCGGCCGCGCCCATCATCGGGCGCTTGCCGCGGTCGCGGTCGCCGCCGCAGCCGAGCACCGTGATGATCCGGCCGTGGACCTCGTCGCGCAGGGCGTCGAGCAGGGCGGCGACGGCGGCGGGCTTGTGCGCGTAGTCGACGACGGCCAGGAACGGCTGCCCGGAGTCGACGCGCTGCATCCGCCCCGGCACCGCGACGCCCGCGATCCCGGCCGCCCCGACCTCGGCCGGCACGCCGACGGCGTCCAGGCAGGCCAGCGCGACGAGCGCGTTGGCCACGTTGAACGCCCCCGGCAGCAGCAGCCGGGCCGGGACCGCGCGCCCGTAGGGGGTGAGCACGGTGAACGTCTGCGAGCCGTCCTGGCCGGTCACGGCGTCGACCGCGCGCCAGTCGGCGGGCGCGCCGGTGCTGCTGACCGTGACCACCCCGGGCGTGCGCGCGGCGAGGCGCTGCCCCCACCCGTCGTCGACGCAGACCACGCCGTGCTGCGCCCACCGGTCGAACAGCGTGGCCTTGGTCTCGAAGTAGTCCTCCATGTCGCGGTGGAAGTCGAGGTGGTCCTGCGACAGGTTCGTGAACGCGCCGACGGCGAACCGCGTGCCGCCGACCCGACCCAGCGCGAGCGCGTGGCTGGACACCTCGACGGCGACGTCGGTGACCCCGGCCTGGGCCATCACCGCGAACAGGGCCTGCAGGTCGGGGGCCTCGGGGGTGGTGAACGAGCTCGGCAGGCGCTGCGCCCCGACGCGGGTGCCGATGGTGCCGATCAGCCCGGTCGAGCGCCCGGCCGCGGCCAGCCCGGTCTCGACGAGGTGGGTGACGGTGGTCTTGCCGGAGGTCCCGGTGACGCCCAGGACGGTCAGCGCGGCCGTCGGGTCGCCGTAGACGAGCGAGGAGGCCGAGCCGAGCACCGTGCGCGGGGCGGGGTGGACCAGCACCGGGACGCCGATCGGGCGCGTCGCGCCGTCGGGGTCGGTGAGCACGGCGACCGCACCGGCGGCGACCGCGGCCGCGGCGAAGTCGGCGCCGTGGGCGCGCGTGCCGGGCAGGGCGGCGAACAGGTCGCCCGGCCGGACGTCGGAGGCGCGCAGCGTCACGCCCGTCACCAGGACCCCGGGCGGGGGCGGGGCGACCCCGATCCGGGCCGCGACGGCGCGCAGGTCCGTCGGCGGCAGCCCCCGCGGACGGGTCGGCACCTCGGTGGGCGGGCTCGGGTACGACACGGGGGGAGGCTACCGGCGGGCACCGCGGCCCCTGCCCGCGCACCGGGCCCCGTCACCGCAGGCCCGGACCGCCCGGCGCAGCAGGATCACCGGTCGTCGCGGGCCCGTCACACGCTGCGCGGCCGCCGTCCGGGCCCCGACCGGTGATCGCGGGCGACCCCCGTCCGGCCGACCCCGGGCCCGGCCCGTCCCGGCCCCGGCGGGGACGGTGGGCCCCGGTCCGGTCACCGCCCCCACCCGGCCGACCACCGATGCCCGGTTCGTCCCCGGGCGGCGTCAGGGGGCGACGAGGGTCTGGACGGGCGCCGGGTCCGCGCTCACCGGCAGCCCCTCGCGCTGGGCGAGGTAGCTGGCGATGTCGTGGAACAGCGGGGCGGCGCTGGAGCCGCCCGCCGGGGCGTCGAGCATGATCGCGATGACGTAGCGGGGGTCCTGCGCCGGGATCATGCCGGCGAAGGTGATCCAGTACGACGACCGCGAGTAGCACGCGCAGGCCGGGTCGACCTGCTGGGCCGTGCCGGTCTTGCCCGCCACCTGGTAGCCCGGGACGGCCGCCTGCGGACCCGTGCCGCGCTGGCCGCGGGCGTCCTGGGTGACCGCGGTGAGCATGGTCCGCACCTGCTCCGCCGTCTCCGGCGACACCACCTGCACCGGCTCCGGGGCCGGCGTCGGGGTGCGCAGGCCGTCGGGCCCGACGGTCCCCGCGATGATCCGCGGCGGGATCCGCACCCCGTCGTTGGCGATGGCCTGGTACATCCCCGCCATCTGCAGCACCGTCATCGACAGGCCCTGCCCGATCGGCAGGTTGCCGAACGTGGAGCCCGACCACGCCTCCCGCGCCGGGACCGACCCGGCGCTCTCGCCGGGCAGGCCGACCTCGGTGCGCGTGCCGATCCCGAACGCGGCGAGCATCGCGGCGAAGCGGTCCTCGCCGACGCGCTGGGCGGTCATGATCGTGCCGACGTTGGAGGACTTCGCGAGCACGCCGGTCAGCGTGTACCGCTCGACCCCGTGGTCCCAGGCGTCCTTGATCGTGCGGTCGGCGACGTCGATGCTGCCCGGCACGGACAGCACCTCGTCGGGGGTGGCCACGCCGTACTCCAGCGCCGCCGCCATCGTGACGACCTTGTTCACCGAGCCGGGCTCGAACGGGCTGGTCACGGCCGGGTTGCCGCCACCGCTGCCGGTGGAGCGGTCGGCGTCGCCGCCGTTGGCCAGCGCGAGCACCTGCCCGGTCGCGACGTCGAGCACGACGGCCGAGGACGACTCCCCCGCCCCGGTGCGCGCGACCTCGTCGGCCAGCGCGCGCTGCACGGTGAACTGCAGGTCCGAGTCGAGCGTGAGCTGCAGGTCCGAGCCGGGCACGACGGGCCGCTCGAACTGCGTGCTGCCCGGGATCTCCGCCGCGCTCTCCTCCGCCTGCCCGACGACCCGCAGCCCGGGCGAGCCGGCCAGCAGGTTGTCCTGCGAGTTCTCCAGGCCCTCACGGCCGGTGATCCGCTCCTCGCCCGCGTCCCAGCGGGAGAAGCCGACGATGCTCGACGCCAGCGAGCCGCCGGGGTACTCCCGCTTCTCGCGGTACTCCTCGGCGATCAGCGGGAAGCGTTCGCGCAGGTCACGGGCCACGTCGGGGTCGACGTACTCGGCGAGCACGACGTAGCCGCGGTCGGCGCTGAGCTTGTCGACGAGCTCCTGGCGGTCCTGCCCGGTCGACGCCGCGACCGCGGTGGCCATCTCCTGGACCATCCCCGCGGTGCCGTCGCCGAGGGTCCGGGCGATCGTGCGCGGGTTGGCGACCAGCGCGCGGGCCTCGACGCTGAACGCCAGCGGCGTGCCCGCGCGGTCCAGGATCGAACCGCGCTCGGCGGGCACCACCAGCTCGACGGTGCGCTGGCGCTCCGCGGCCGCCGTCAGCTCGGAGGCCTGCACGGTCTGCACGGTGACGAGCTTGAGCGTGGCCAGACCCAGCGCCACGACGAGCACGATCCGGCCGACCTTGAACCGGGCGTCGTGGTCGCGGGCGCGCGGCGCCGGGCGCCGCGGCGCGGCCTTCCGCACGACGGGTGCGGTGCGGGCCGCTCCGCCGGGCCGGGTCCGGGGCGGGGCGGAGGGCATCAGCCCGCGGCCGGGTCGGCGGCGGGCTGCGCGTCGACGGGCTGCGTGTCCGCGGGCTGCGTGGCGACGGGCTCGGCGGCGGGCTCGGCCACGACCGGGGCGACCCCGGCCGCCAGGTCCGGGTCCAGTGCCGCGTTCGGGTCGACCGCGTTCGGGTCGGCCGGCGCGTTCGGGTCCACGGGCGCGTTCGGGTCCACGGCGGCGTTCGGGTCCACCGGCGCGTTCGGGTCCACCGGCGCGTTCGGGTCCACCGGGACCGGGGCGGGCGCCGGGGCCGCGACGACGGGCGGTGCGGGCGCGCGGGCCGCCAGGGGTTCCCCGACGACGGTGACCGCGCCGTCCTCGCCGACGACGAGCCGGGCCGGGTCCTGCACCGGCACCATCCCCATCTCCGACGCGCGGCGGGCGAGCTCGGGGGCCGAGGCCGCCACGGCGACCTCCCGGCGCAGCCGCTCCACCTGCTCGGTCAGCGCGCCGGTCTCGTCACGGGCGGCCTGCAGCCGGTAGGAGTCGGCCGCCGCGGCCGTGGACAGCCACAGCGTCGTCACCAGTCCGACGCCCAGCAGCACCATCACCAGCAGCACGAACTGCGCCCGGCGGGTCGATGGCCCGGACCGCGCGGGACGCGCGCCGCCGCCGACGAGGCGGCGCAGCCGCTCGTCCCGCTTCGCGTAGGCCCGCCGGGCCGCGGGCGCCCCCCGCTGGGCGGGGATCACCGCCGGCTCGGGTGCGCGCGCCGGCCGGGGCGCGGTGCGCACCCGGGAACGTTCGGTCACCGGCGCGCTCATGTCTGCCCCACCTCCGTGCTCATGCCGCGTTCCCCCCCATGGGTCCCGCCTGGATCCGTTCCGCCGCCCGCAGGCGCACCGAGGCGGCCCGCGGGTTGTCGGCGATCTCGTCGTCCGTCGCCTGCTCCGACCCCCGGGTCAGCAGCCGCAGCTCGGGGCCGTGCCCGGGCAGCTCGACGGGCAGGTCGACCGGGGTGCGCGAGCCGGACCGCCCGGCCAGCTCGCGCTTGACCATCCGGTCCTCCAGCGAGTGGTAGGACAGCACCACGAGGCGGCCGCCGACCGCGAGCGCGTCGAGCGCGGCGGGCAGTGCGCCGCGCAGCGCCTCCAGCTCGGCGTTGACCTCGATCCGCAGCGCCTGGAACGTCCGCTTCGCGGGGTGCCCCCCGGTCCGCCGCGACGCCGCGGGCACCGCGGTGTAGAGCAGCTCGACGAGCTCCGCGCTGCGCCGCAGCGGCGCCGTCGCCCGGCGCCTGCCCACCGCCTGGGCGATGCGCAGCGCGAACCGCTCCTCGCCGTACTCCCGCAGCACACGGGCCAGCTGCGGGACGGGGTAGGTGTTGAGCACGTCGGCCGCGGTGGGCCCGGTGGTGGGGTCCATCCGCATGTCGAGGTCGGCGTCGCGGGAGTAGGAGAACCCGCGCTCGTCGGCGTCGAGCTGCAGCGAGGACACGCCGAGGTCGAACAGCACGCCGTCGACGGGCCCCAGCCCCCGATCGGCGAGCACCTCGGCGATCTCGTCGTAGACCGCGTGCACGAGGTGCGTGCGGTCGGCGTACGCGACGAGCCGGCGCCCGGCGAGCGCCAGGGCGTCCGGGTCGCGGTCGAGGCCGACGAGGACCAGCCGCGGGTGCGCCGCCAGCAACGCCGCCGCGTGGCCGCCGAGGCCCAGGGTGGCGTCGATGAGCACGGGGGGTGGCCCGGGCCGCGTCAGAGCGGGCGCGAGCAGCTCGGCCACACGGGGCAGGAGCACCGGGACGTGCCTGGCCCCAGCCGGCCCGTCCTGATCATCCTGCACTGCTCACCTCCCACGCCCTGCCCGCCACCGCCGCCGTACCGCCGTGCCCCGCCGTCGGTGACCCGCGGACCGCACCCGTGCTCCCCAGCCTGGGTGTGGTCGGCGGTGTCCCCACCCGGACGCCGCGCGCACCTCCACGTCACCGCCGGACCTGGCACCGGGGAAGGTGCGCCAGGGCCGCAGGCGTCGGGGAAGGGACGCGGCGCCCGGGTGGGGACACCGACACGTTCGTTCCTCGCGGGCTCAGATGAGCCCGGGAAGGACCTCCTCCTGCGCTTTCGCGTACTCGTCCTCGTGCTGTTCCTGGTACTGCTGCCAGGCCTGCGCGTCCCAGATCTCGGCGCGCGTGAACGCGCCGATCACCACGCAGTCCTTGCTGAGCCCCGCGTAGCGCCGCAGCTCCGCGTTGATCGCGATGCGGCCCTGCGAGTCGGGGTTCTGGTCGTCGGTGCCGGAGAAGAGGTTGCGTTGGAACACCCGGGCCGACTCGCTGGTGAGCGGAGCCGAGGCGACCTTCGCCGCCATCTCGCCGAAGGCCTCCCTGGTGAACACGTAGAGGCAGTGGTCCTGCCCTTTCGTGATCATCAGACCGCCTCGCAGCTCGTCCCGGAACTTGGCGGGCAGCGTGAGCCGCCCCTTGTCGTCCAGCTTCGGGGTGTAGGTGCCGAGGAACATCGGCGCCACCTCCACCGCGGCCGGTGCCGAGGCGATCCCAGTGCGCCCCAGCGATCTCCACACTACCCCACTTCCCTCCACCGTCAACACGTGCCACGACCGCTCATCCGCTGGTCGCACGCGATAACCGCAGCTCAGGGCGTCGTCGATCCGGTGGGGGGCCGTGGGGCACCACACGGCCGCGCGACGACTTTCGTCGCCCAGGATGCTCCATTCAGCTACGCACAGTGACGGATATCGCCACACGAGACCTCCGGAGCCGGGCTGGTGGGGCGCCGTGGGGGGGCCGGTGGGGATCGCCCGCCGGAGCGGTGGGGGGAAGTGGTGGACGCCCCGACGTCACCCGTCCGGGTACGCCGATCGCCGCGGTTTGACAGACTGGGCCGCGGAGCGCCCCGTCGGGGGGCTCACGAAGCGCGAGGAGGTCGGGTGACGACGACGAGCAGCCGTTCCGGTCGGGACGCGGTCCCCGGCGTCGGGCTGGCCGAGGTGGCCGAGCTGAGCGCCCGGGTCGCGGCCAACATCCAGCGCGTGATCGTCGGCAAGCCCGACGTCGTGCGGGTCGCGCTGGTGACGCTGCTGGCCGAGGGCCACCTGCTCGTCGAGGACGTGCCGGGCGTCGGCAAGACGTCGCTGGCGAAGGCGCTGGCCCGGTCGATCGACTGCTCGGTCAGCCGCGTGCAGTTCACCCCCGACCTGCTGCCCGGCGACATCACCGGGATGTCGATCTACAACCGGCAGTCCACGGAGTTCGAGTTCCGGCCCGGCCCGGTGTTCGCCAACATCGTCATCGCCGACGAGATCAACCGGGCGTCGCCGAAGACGCAGTCGGCGCTGCTGGAGTGCATGGCCGAGCACCAGGTCACCGTCGACGGCGCCACCTACGCCCTCGCGAGCCCGTTCATGGTCGTGGCCACGCAGAACCCGATCGAGATGGACGGCACGTACCCGCTGCCCGAGGCCCAGCGCGACCGCTTCACCGCGCGCGTGTCCGTCGGCTACCCCGACGTCGCGGCCGAGCTCGCGATGGTCGACGAGCACGCCACCGTCGACCCCCTCGACTCGCTCGGGCCGGTCACCGACGCCCGTCGGCTGCACGCCGTCATCGAGGCGGTGCGGCACGTGCGCCTCGGGCCGGAGGTGCGGCAGTACTGCGTCGACCTGGTCGGGATCACCCGCCGGCTGCCCGAGGTGCGCCTCGGCGCCTCGCCGCGCGCCACCCTGCAGCTCGTGCGCGCGGCGAAGGCCCAGGCCGCGCTGGCCGGGCGCGGGTTCGTCGTGCCCGACGACGTGCAGGCCGTCGCCGTCCCGGTGCTCGCGCACCGCCTGCTGCTCACCCCGGACGCCCAGGCGTCGCGGCGCTCCGCGGTCGACCTCGTCCGCGCACTGCTCGGCCGCCATCCCGTCCCGCAGCGGGCGGGAGGCTGACCGTGCGGCCGGTGCGGACGACGGGGCGAGTGATCACGTGCGGCTAGCGGGCCTCACGACGCGCGGGCGCTGCCTGCTCGCCGCCGGCGCGGCCACCGCGGTCTCGGCGTTCGTCCTCGACGAGCGCGACCTGCTCCGCGTCGGCGCCTTCGTCGCCCTGCTGCCGCTGCTCGCCCTGCTCGTGTCGGTGTTCACCCGCCGCTCGGTGCGCGGGGCGCGGGAGGTCTCCCCCGAGCGCGTCCCGGCCGGCGGCGAGGTCGCCGTCGCGATCACGCTGCGGGGCGGGCCGCTGGTCGGGGCGCTGCGCCTGGTCGACGCCGTGCCGGACGCCTCGGGCCCGCAGCCGTCGGCGCCGCCCCGGTTCACGGTGCACCGGCTGTCCCCCCGCGCCGGCGCGCAGCTGTCCTACCCGCTGGTCCCCGCCCAGCGCGGCGTGCACCGGATCGGCCCGCTCACCGGCGGCTCCACCGACCCGCTCGGGCTCGCCGAGTTCGAGCGCGAGCTCGCCCCCGCCTCCCGGCTGGTCGCGCTGCCCCGGGTCGTCGCGCTGCGCGGCATGCCGCAGGCGCTCGGCTCCGGCGAGGGCACCCCGGGCGCCGCGCTCGCCCACCAGGGCCAGGGCCGGTCCGACGTCCTCGTGCGCCAGTACCGCCAGGGCGACGAGCTGCGCCGCGTGCACTGGCGCAGCACCGCCCGCCACGACGAGCTGATGGTCCGGCTCGAGGAGCGGCCGTGGCGCACCGGCACCACCGTGCTGCTCGACCGCCGCGACGCCGCGCACCGCGGCCACGGCCCCGACTCCAGCCTGGAGGTCGCGATCAGCCTCGCCGCGAGCATCTGCACCCACCTCGGCGGGCGCGGCGAAGTGATCACGCTGGTCACCGAGGACGGCGCCGAGCTGGGCACGGCCTCCGGCGACATCGACCCGCTGCTCGACACGCTCGCCGCGCTCCGCCCGGCCGCCCGCACCGACCTCGCGGGCCCCGAGCTCGCCGGCGACGTGCTCGCGGTGCTCGGGGCGCTCGGCGCGGGCGACCTGGAGTCGCTGGTCGCCCGCCAGCCCGCGGGCGGGCACGCGGTCCTGCTCGACGTCGCGGGCTGGGAGCCGGCCGGCCGCGGCCCCGACGTCGCCGCCGCGGCCACCGCGCTGCGCCGCGCCGGGTGGCGGGTCGCCGTCGCCCGTGCGGGCGTCGCGCCGGACCGGGCGTGGGACGAGCTGGTCGCCCAGAGCATCGGGAGCACGTCGTGACGCTCACCGCCCCCCGGCCCACCCGCAGCGCGCCCCCGGCCGCGGCCCCCGGCCCCGCGCCGCGCCCGCTGGCCCCGCTGCTGTGCGGGATCGCGGTGCTGCTCGCCGCGGGCCCGGTCTCCGCCGTCGTCCAGGGCCCGGCCTGGCTGGGCTACGCGGGCGCGGCGGTCGGGCTCGTCGCCGTCGTCGGGGTGGCGGCGTCGTTCGTGCCGCGGATCCCGGCCCTCGCCGTGGCCGTCGCGCAGGTCGCGGCGCTGATCGGCCTGCTCACGGCCCTGTTCAGCGACGAGGGCGTCGCCGGTGTGCTGCCCGGACCGGCCGCCGTCGCCGACCTGGGCGCGCTGCTGGTCGGGGCGGGCGGGCAGATCGACGTCGGCACCGCCCCCGTCGCGTCGACGCCGGAGATCCTGTTCCTCGTCACCGCCGCGCTCGGCCTGCTCGCCGTGGCGGTGCACCTGTCCGCCGTGGGGGCCGAGGCGCCCGCCGCGGCCGGGGTGCCGCTGCTCGCCGCGTTCGCGGTGCCCGCCGCGCTCGCCGACGACCTGCTCCCCTGGTGGACCCTCGCCACCGCCGCGCTCGGGTTCGGCCTGCTGCTGCTCGCCCCCGACGGCAACCGCCGCCAGATCCCGGGCGGCGCGGTGCTCGTCGCCGGAGCGGCGGTGCTCGCCCTGCTGGTCGGCACGGCCACGGCCTTCGTCGGCACCGCGGGCCGCTTCGACGGCGGCGGCGACGGCACGGGCCGCGGCGCGATCGGGCTGAGCCCGTTCACCGCGCTGCGCGGCCAGCTCGACCAGAGCACCCCCACCCCGCTGTTCGAGGTCCGTGGGCTGGCGCGGCCGCAGTACCTGCGCGCCCTGACCCTGAGCGACTACCAGGCCGGGGTGGGCTGGCAGGCCACCCGGCCGGGCCCGGGCGTCGACCCCGCCGGACCGTTCACGCCGCCGTCGGTGCCGGGCGACCTCGCCGACGTCACGATCGACAACGTCGGCTTCCGCGACTACTGGCTCCCGCTCTACGGCACCCCGCTGACGGTCGGCGGCCTGGCGCCCGACCTGTTCGTCTACGACGAGCCCAGCGGCATCGCCTACACCGCCCGCCCCCAGCAGCAGGACACGTGGACGCAGCAGGCGTTCCTGCCCGCCCCGACCACCGACCTGCTGCGCGCGGCGCAGGGCGAGCGGCCCGCGGCGATCTACGCGAACATCCTCGGCGTCGACCCCCGGGTCACCGAGATCGCGCAGCAGGTCACGGCGGGCGCCGCCACCGACTTCGACCGGGCGATGGCGCTGCAGGAGTACTTCACCGGGCCCGACAGCGAGTTCACCTACGACCTGGCCACGGCCCCGCCCGCCGGGGACGACGCGCTGGTCGAGTTCCTCACGGTCGGCCGGGTCGGGTACTGCGAGCAGTTCGCCTCCGCGATGGCCGTCATGCTGCGCACCGTCGGGGTGCCGGCGCGGGTGGCTGTCGGGTTCACCGCGGGCGCGCCCGTCGGCGACTACCGCGCCGTCGGCACCGGCGACGCCCACGCCTGGGTGGAGGCGTGGTTCCCCGGGATCGGCTGGACCGTGTTCGACCCCACCCCGCTCACCGACGGCCGCACGATCACCCCGCCGTACGTCGAGCAGGCCCGCGCGGAGGCCGCGAACGGCGGGGCCGGGGCGGACGGCGCCCCCGCTGTGCCGACCGCCCCCGTCCCGACCTCGGCCGCCGCCCCCACCGCCGACCCGCAGACGCCCGGGGCGGCCGCCCCCGCGCCCGCCCCGGCCGAGACCGGCCTGCCGCTGTGGCCGTTCGCCGTGCTGCCGGCGCTGGTGCTGCTGGGGCTGGTCCCGGCCCTGCTCCGGGCGCTGCGCGGGCGCTCCCGCCTCGCGGGCGCCACGGCCGGCGGCGAGGGGGCCGCCGCGGCGGCGTGGGAGGAGATCGTCGCGGCGTCGGTCGACCGCCGGGTGCCCGTCCCGGCCACCGACACCGTGCGGGCCGCCGCCCGACGCCTGGTGCGCGAGCACCGGCTCGACGCCGCGGCCCAGGACGCCGTGCGCGCCGTCGTCACCGCCGTCGAGGCGAGCTGGTTCGGCGACCGGCACCCGGCGCCCGGCGAGCTCACCGCACCGGTCCGGACGGTCCGCGCCGCGATCGCCGCGGGCAGCCCGATCACCCTGCGCGCCCGTCTGCTGCCCCCGTCGGTCCTCACGCGCCCGCCCCGCCCGGCCCCGGACCCGGCGACGACGAGCACCTGACCCGTACATCGCCGGCCCGGCAGCTCACCGGGCCCGGGCGGGCCCGCGCGCACGACAAGAGCCGCGGTGCCCGGACCGTGGTGGTCGGGGCTCCGCGGCTCGTGCGTGCGGGGCGCCTACTCCTGCTCGAAGCGGCGCCGGAAGCGCTCTTCCATGCGTCCGGTGAACCCGTTCTTCTCGGGCTCGGCCTCCGCGCTCGGGGCCGCGCCGGCGGGCGCCTTCCCCGACGAGGTGACGGCGAGCACCGATCCGCCGAGCATCACGACGAATCCCAGGACGCTGAGCACGATCAGCGCGACCATCCCGCCGCCGTCGGAGACGGACTGGATGACCACCCCGACCACGAGCATGACGAGACCGAGGGCGAACAGGGCGACGCCCTGCATGCGCCTGCGGCGGGTGGGTTTGCGCAACCGACCGCCGCGCACGGTCGATGCGAACTTCGGGTCCTCGGCGTAGAGAGCGCGCTCGATCTGTTCGAGCAGTCGCTGCTCGTGCTCGGAGAGGGGCATTACATCGCCTCCGGCACTACGTGTGCTGTTGTCGGTCATCTTCCAGGGTGCCGGAACGACGCGACGAACGCCCGGGGTGGGCCTCCTGAAGCAGAGGATACGAGCCCGCGGCCCAGTCGACCACCCGCACTCGTCGAGCGGGGGGTTGTGATTCACCGACGGCTCGACGAGGCGACCCCATCGGGTGTCCGGCGACCACGCTGCGGAGTGGTTCGACCACCCGGCGCAGTGGACTGCGCCCTCGTCGACCTCCCCGAGGCACCCGGAGGGGGCACCGGGCCCGATCACCGGTGACCGGCCGTCACCCACCCCGACGGGAGGTGCCGGGGATCACTCCGGCGAGCGCCGGGCCAGCACGTGCAGCCGTGCCGCGAGCTCGAGCAGTGCGGGGCGGGCCGCGGCCAGCGCCTCGAGCTCGGCGACCGCGCGGGACGCCGCGGGCCCCCCGTCGCGGACCGAGCCGGGCACCCACCCGTCGAGCACGCCGTCGCCCTGCACGGTCTCCGGCACGAGCCCGCCCTCGACGAGCAGCGCGTGCAGCTCGGCGGCGTCGAGCCGGCGGCGCAGGGGGTCGTCCGGGCCGCAGCGGCCGTTCGGGTCGACCAGCAGGGACCGGGCCTCGGCGAGGCGGCCGGCGATCGTGCGCCCGAGCACGGCGGCGTGGCGCCCCGCGACCAGCACGGAGACCGCCCCGCCGGGCGCGGTCGCGGCGGCCAGGGCCCGGACGGCGTGCCCGGCGTCGTCGACGACCTCCAGCAGACCGTGGCCGAGCACCAGGTCGGCTCCCCCGGCCGGCGCGACGTCGGCGAGCGCGTCGACGTCGCCCTGCACCGGGGTGACCAGCGCGTCGACGCCCGCCTCCCGGGCCCGGCGGTGCAGCGCGGCGAGGGCGTTGGGGCTGTTGTCGACGACGGTGACGGCGCAGCCCAGACGCGCGAGCGCGACGGCCCACGCCCCGCTGCCCCCGCCGACGTCGAGCACGTGCGGGACACCGCCACCGGCGGCCGACCGCTGCGCCGCTCGCGCGACCTCGGCCTCCAGCACGCGGTGCACGGGACCCGACGCCGCGGTCCCCGTCGGGTCGGGCGCGGGCGCATTCATGTCCAGCCTCACCGGCAGCAGCGTAGTGGGAGCCCCGGAGAGGTAGGTTGATCGCCGTGCAGGTCGTCGCCACATTGAGCCTCAAGGGTGGGGTGGGCAAGACCACGGTCGCCCTCGGGCTCGCCGGGGCCGCCCAGCAGCACGGTGTGCGCACCCTGCTGGTCGATCTCGACCCCCAGGCCAACGCCACCATCGCCCTCGACGTGGGCGACACCTCCGCGACGATCGCCGACGTCCTCGACGACCCGCGCCGCTCGGTCCTGCGGCGCGCGATCGTGACCAGCGGCTGGGGCGACGGGCTCGACGTGCTGGTCGGCGCCGAGCAGACCGAGCGGCACAACCACCCCGACCCCGGCGCGAAGCAGCTCAGCCGGCTGAGCCGGGCACTGGGCCGGTTGACCGACGACGGCGACCACGACACCGACGATCCCGACCAGGCGGACCACGACCTGGGCCCCTACCGGCTGGTCGTGATCGACTGCCCGCCGTCGCTCGGCCAGCTCACCCGCAGCGCGCTCGCCGCCGCGCACCGCGCCGTGCTGGTGACCGACCCGACGATGTTCGCGGTGTCCGGGGTGCAGCGCGCCTTCGACGCGGTGCAGACCGAGCGCCAGCGCGGCAACCCCGACCTGCAGCCGCTCGGCGTGCTGATCAACCGCGTGCGCCCGCGCAACGCCGAGCACGAGTTCCGCGTGGCCGAGCTGCGCGAGCTGTTCGGCCCGCTCGTGTTCAGCGGTGTGCTCCCGGACCGGTCGGCGGTGCAGCAGGCCCAGGGCGCGTGCGTGCCCATCCAGCGCTGGGACACCCCGGGCGCCCGCGAGGTGTCGGCGGTGTTCACCACGCTGCTGGGCCGGGTGCTGCGCAGCGAGCGCCGCCCCCGCGCGGCGACGGCGCCGCCGCCCACCCGCTGACGGCCGTCACCGCAGCGGGATCGACCCCGCGACCAGCGCGACGAACTGCTCGGACTGCCGGAGCAGGTCGTCGGCCGCCCGCCGGTCGACCAGCCGGGCGATGCCGGCCTCGGCGGCCGCCCGGGTGTCGGAGCAGGAGGCGAAGAACGCCGCCCACTCCCCCAGCTCGGGTGCGACGGTGGCCAGCAGGTCCCACGCCCCGCGCGGGGCGCCGCGGCGCGGCTGCGGAGCGGCGCGCACCGCCAGGACGGCGGCCGCCGCCCGCAGCGAGGCCAGGTAGGCCGCCGGGTAGCGGCGCAGCGGGTCGGTCTCGTGGTGGGCCTCGGCGAGGCCGTCGGCGGCCTGGCGCAGCAGCGCGAGGGCCGAGCGGGACACCGGGGCCGCACGGGGTGCGGGTACCGGTCGATCGGTCGTGACCGTCATCGGAGCTCCTCCTCGGTGCTGCTGGCTACTCGGCGACCCGGACCAGGTCCCACACCCCGGGGCCCGCGCGCATGCGCAGCACGAACTCCCGGCCGGGGGCCTCCGGCTCCTCCGCCGACCGCGCCTCGACCCGCCAGCAGCGCAACCGGTCGCCCCCGACCGGCATGGGCGAGGGGAACGGCCACGGCGACTGCTCGATCCACCGCTCGCGGACGTCGACGACCAGGTAGCGGACCCCGCGCCGCTCCGGCCTGCGCTGGAACTCGACGGGCTCCCCGTCCTGCCACCGGACCTGGACGGGCGTGGGTTCCCGTGAACGGAACACCCGGCTGAAGGCACTCACCTGCACTCCTCCCGACCGGCCTGTTCCGACCGGCTCGTGCTCCGGCCGGTCTGGGCTCCGGCCGGCCCGGCCGGTCCGGTGGCTGGGCGCTTCCCCCGCCCGGCCACCGGACCCGCCGATGATCGAACGCATGTTCGATCCCCTCCAGTACAGCTCCCCGGGGCCGCCGCGTCAAGTCGCCGATGGTGCGGCGGGACGCGGGGGCGCCCTGCGTGGTCTGATGGCCGGGTGACCACCGCACCGGCCCGGCACCTCGTGGAACTGGGGCCGACCGATCTCGCCGCCCGCGTGGACGAGGCGCTCGCCGTCTACGTGGCGGCGATGGGCTACCCGCCGAGCACCGCCCGGCACCGCCGCACGCTGTGGCTCGACCACGTCCGGCGCCCCGGATGGCGCGCCGTCGGCTGGCTCGACGACGCCGACCGCCTGCTCGGCGTGGCCTACGGCTACTCCGGCGCGCCCGGACAGTGGTGGTATGAGGAGGTGGCCCGCGGGCTGCGCAGGCGCCCGGCCGACCGCATCTGGCTCGAGGACTACTTCGAGCTCACCGAGCTCCACGTCCGCCCCGACGCCCAGGGCGGCGGACTCGGCGAGGGGCTGCTCCGCGCGCTGCTGGCCGGCGCCGCGGCGCGCCGCGTGCTGCTGTCGACGCCCGAGCACGGCGACGGCCCCGTCAACCGGGCCTGGACGCTCTACCGGCGCACCGGGTTCTCCGACGTCCTGCGCCAGCACCGCTTCACCGGCGACGCGCGCCCGTTCGCGGTGCTCGGCCGCGAGCTGCCCCTCCCGGCCCCGCCGACGCCCGCGCCCCCGGGGTGACCGCGGGCGGATGGCACGATGACCCGATGCCGTCGTCGCGCCGCCGCCCCTCGCCCGTGGTGCTGCTGGTCACGCTGCTCGTCGCGCTGCTCGCGCTCTCCGGCTGCGCGCGCGTGCGTGCGGCGCTGGCCGTGCAGCCCGACGACACGGTCCGCGGCGAGATCGTCGTCGCCACCCCGGAGCAGAGCCCGGAGGACCCGGGCCCGGCCCTCACGGTCCCGGCGGGCCTCGCGTCCTCCGTCGACGTCTCGGAGTACCGCCAGGAGGGCTACGCCGGCTCGCTCGTGCGCTTCTCCGACCTGACGTTCCCGCAGGTCAGCGAGCTCATCACGGCCGCGGGAGAGCCGGGCGAGCGGGTGCGCCTCGACCTGCGCCGCGCGGGCAACCGGGTGGTCGTCGACGGGGCGGTGGACCTCACGAGCGTCGACGTCGACCGCTCCGACTTCCAGCTCAAGATCGCGTTCCCCGGCCAGGTGCTCGACGCCAACGGCGAGGCCGACTCCGGCGAGGTCAGCTGGACCTTCGAGGCGGGCGAGGTCGGCGACATCGAGGCCGTCGTGGCGTTCGACGACCCCGACGCCCCCTCCCCGCTGAACTGGAGCATCGGGCTGTTCCTGGTCGTCGCGCTGGCGGCGGGCGCGGTCGTGCTGCTCGCCCGCCGCACCCGCAACCCCCCGGTGCGGCGGGGCTGAGCCGCTAGGCCACCGGGACGCCGCGGCGGGCGCCGAGGTCGAGCCGCGACACCAGCTCCGACGTCGCCGTGGACCGGTTGAACGTGTAGAAGTGCAGCCCGCCCACACCCTCGGCGAGCAGGCGCTCGCATAGCTCGGTGGTGAGGTCCATGCCCGCGGCCCGGAACGCGGCCGGGTCGTCGGCGTAGCGCTCGAGCCGCTCCGCGAGACCGGGGGGCAGCGGGGCGCCGGACAGCTCGGGCCCGCGGTGCAGCGTGCGCACCGTCGTCAGCGGCATGATCCCGGGCAGCATCGGGACGTCGCAGCCGGCCGCGGCCAGGCGGTCGCGCAGCCGCAGGAAGCCCTCGGGCTCCAGGAACAGCTGCGTGATCGCGAAGTCGGCCCCGGCCCGGACCTTGGCGATCAGCCGCTCCAGGTCGGAGTCCTCGTCGGGCGAGCGCGGGTGGCCGTAGGGGAACGCGGCCACGCCGACGCAGAAGTCGCCCAGCCGGCGGGTCAGCGTGACGAGCTCGTCGGCGTAGGTGAGGCCGTCGGGGTGCGCCACCCACTCGCCCAGCGGGTCGCCGGGGGGGTCGCCGCGGACCGCCAGGATGTTGCGGATGCCCGCCGCCGCGTACTCGGCGATGACGTGGCGCAGCTCGGCCACCGAGTGCGAGACGGCCGTGAGGTGCGCCATCGCGACCAGGGTGGTCTCCGAGGCGATCCGGCCGGTGGTGCGCACGGTGCGGTCCCGGCTCGACCCGCCCGCGCCGTAGGTGACCGACGCGAACGCCGGGTCGAGCGGCTCGAGCCGGCGGATCGCCTTCCACAGCTCCGCCTCGCCCACCTCGTCCTTCGGGGGCATGAACTCCACCGAGAACACCGGTCGGTCGCCGCCGATCCGGTCGGTGATCTTCATCGGATGATCTCCAGGGTGTCGTCGCGCACGGCGCCGAGCCTACGGGGCCGGTCAGTCGGCGCGCCGGGCTCCGGCGCCGCCGTTAGGCTCGTCGTGTGCCTCCCCGATCGTCAGCCCGGCCGAGCTCGTGACCCGCACCGCCCCGGACCGCCTCCACGCCGACGACGACGGTCTCCCCGACGCCGTCGAGCGGGTGCTGGCGCAGTACCTGCGACGCCGGTGCGCCGAGGCCCGCGACGTCGACGCGGCCTTCGGTGCGGCCACCGACGCGCTCGCCGAGTTCGTGCTGAGCGGCGGCAAGCGGATCCGTCCGACGTTCGCCTGGTGGGGCTGGCGCGGCGCGGGCGGCTCGCCCGACGGCCCCGAGGCCCCCGCGGTGCTGGAGGCGATCAGCGCGCTGGAGCTGATCCAGGCCTGCGCCCTCGTGCACGACGACCTGATGGACGCCTCGGCCACGCGGCGCGGCCGTCCGACGGTGCACGTCGACTTCGCCCGCCGCCACGCCGAGGCCGGCTGGCGCGGGCGCCCCGCCCGGTTCGGGGCCGCCGCGGCGATCCTGCTCGGTGACCTCGCGCTGGTCTGGGCCGACGACCTGTTCCGGTCGGCGGGGCTCCCCCCGGAGGCCGTGCGCCGCGCCGCGCCGCCGTGGGAGGGCATGCGCACCGAGGTGCTCGGCGGCCAGTACCTCGACGTCCTGCACCAGTCCACCGGCGACGCCTCGCCGCGGGCGGCGCTGCAGGTCGACCGCTACAAGACCGCCGCGTACACCGTCGAGCGCCCGCTGCACCTCGGTGCCGCGATCGCCGACGCCTCCCCCGAGCTGACGGCCTGCTACCGGCGCTTCGGCGCCGACATCGGGATCGCCTTCCAGCTGCGCGACGACCTGCTCGGCGTGTTCGGCGACCCGGCGGTCACCGGCAAGCCCGCGGGCGACGACCTGCGCGAGGGCAAGCGCACGCTGCTGCTCGCCCTCGCCCTGGAGCGCGCGGCCGAGCAGGGAGCCACCGCGGCGGCCGAGGCGATCGAGACCGCGCTGGGCGACCCCGACCTCGACGTCGACGGCGTCGACCGCGTCCGCGGGCTGCTCGTCGACCTCGGCGCGGAGCAGGCGGTGGAGCAGCGCATCGCCGCGATGACCGGCTCCGCGCTCGACGCGCTGAGCACCGCCGACATCGAGGAGCCCGCCGCGACGCGGCTGTCGGAGCTGGCGATCGCGGCCACCCGGCGACGCCGATGAGCCTGCGGACGGTGTCGGGACCCACCGACCACGTGGTGGTCGTCGGCGCGGGGTTCGCCGGTCTCGCCACGGCGCTGCACCTGCTCGGCGCGGGCCGCCGCGTCACGGTCCTGGAGCGCGGCGAGCACCCCGGCGGCCGGGCCGGGCGCCTGGACCTGCACACCTCCGACGGCACCTACCGGGTCGACACCGGCCCCACCGTGCTGACGATGCCCGAGCTGTTCGCCGAGGCGTTCGCCGCCGTCGGGGAGAAGCTGGAGGAGCGGCTCGACCTCGTCGAGCTCGATCCCGCCTACCGCACCCACTTCGCCGACGGCTCCACCATCGACGTCCACGCCGACGCCGGGGCGATGGAGGCCGAGGTCCGGGCCGTCTGCGGTCCCGAGGCCGCCGCGGGCTACGTCCGGATGCGGGAGTGGCTCACGCAGCTCTACCGCGCCGAGATCGACCCGTTCATCGGCGCCAACTTCGACTCCCCGCTCAACCTGCTGGGTCCGGACCTGGCCCGCCTGGCCGTGCTGGGCGGGTTCGGCCGGCTCGGCCCGAAGGTCGAGAAGCTGCTGCCCGACGAGCGGCTGCAGCGGATCTTCTCCTTCCAGGCGCTCTACGCGGGCGTCCCCCCGCAGACCGCGCTCGGTGCCTACGGCGTCATCGCCTACATGGACACGATCGCCGGGGTGTTCTTCCCGAAGGGCGGGATGCGGGCGGTCGGGCAGGCGATGGCCGACGCCGCCGTCGCCGCCGGTGCGGAGATCCACTACGGACGGACGGTCACCGGGCTGGAGCGCGGGGCCGGCCGGATCACCGCCCTGCGCCACCGCCCCACCGACGACCCGGCGGCGGGCACCGACCGCACCGCGGCCGACACCGTGGTGCTCACCCCCGACCTGCCCGTCGTCCACGACCTGCTCGGCCGGGCACCGCGGCGGGTCGTGCCGCTGCGCTACTCCCCCAGCGCCGTCGTGCTGCACGCCGGACTGACGAGCACCCGCACCGAGGCCGCGCACCACACCATCTCCTTCGGCACGAAGTGGCGCGAGACCTTCCGCGAGATCATCGCCGACGGCCGCCCGATGAGCGATCCGTCACTGCTCATCACCCGCCCCACCGCGACCGACCCCTCGCTCGCCCCCGACGGCCGCGACCTGCTGTTCGTCCTCGCCCCCTGCCCCAACCTCGACGGCGCGGGCGGGCGGATCGACTGGGAGCGGATCGGCCCGGCCTACCGCGACGAGGTCCTCGGCGTCCTCGACGCGCGCGGGCACCCCGGGCTCACCGGCATCGCGGGCGACATCGCGGTGTCCGACCTGGTCACGCCGGCCGACTGGGCCGCGCAGGGCATGGCGGCGGGCACCCCGTTCTCCGCCGCGCACACCTTCGCCCAGACCGGCCCGTTCCGCCCGCGCAACCTGGTCCGCGGCTACGACAACGTCGTGCTGGCCGGCTGCGGAACCACCCCGGGCGTCGGGATCCCGCCGGTGCTGCTCTCCGGGCGCCTGGCCGCGGCCCGGATCACCGGCGCGACCCCGGGACGCAGGGTCCCGACGGGGGGCTGAGCACCGTCATGGCAGCATGGTTCGCGTCATGACCGCGCAGCCCTCCTCCCCCGTCGACCGGTCGGAGCCACCCGATCGGGTCGAGGCACCGACCGCCGACGCACCGCGTCCGGCGTCGACCTCTCGCGCCCGTCTGGGCGACCCGCCGCGGGGGACGCTGGTGCTCGGCGTCGTCGCGTCGCTGCTCATGGTCGTGGGCGGGTTCGGCGCGGCGGGTGTGCTCGTCGACGACCCGCTGCTGACGAACTCGCCGGTCGGCTTCTGGCGCTACGGCCACGGCCGCGAGATCGCCAACTCGCTGATCTACCTGGGCGTCGGGCTGCTGTCCTGGGCCTGGGTCCGGCTGGGCCGCGACGTGCTGGCCCGCCGCATCGGCGGCCGCGCCGTGCTGACGACCGCCACGGCCTGGATGCTGCCGATGCTGGTCGCCCCGCCGCTGTTCACCCGCGACGTGTTCAGCTACCTCGCCCAGGGCGCGCTGCCGCTGAACGGCTTCGACCCCTACGCCGTCGGGCCCGAGGTGCTGCCGGGGATCTTCACCGACAACGTCCACTACTTCTGGCAGGACACCCCGGCGCCCTACGGCCCGCTGTTCATCCTCTACGCCAAGTCGATCGCGTGGCTGGCCGGCGACCAGATCATCCTCGGCGTCGTCCTCATGCGCCTCGCGCTGGTCGTCGGGCTGGTCCTGCTGGTCCGGGCGCTGCCGGAGCTCGCGCGCCGGATGGGCGGGCGGCCCTCGCTCGCGCTGTGGATCGTCGTCGCCAACCCCGTGATGGTCATCCACATGGTCGGCGGCGGCCACAACGACCTGCTCGTCATGGGCCTGCTCGCCACCGCGGCGCTCGCCGCGCTGCGCGGGCAGCACGCGTGGACCATCGTGCTCGCCACCCTCGGCATGGCGGTCAAGGCGAGCGCGGGCGTCGCGCTGCCGTTCCTGGTGCTCGTCTGGGCGGCCACGATGACCGGGAGCGTCCTCGTGCGCACGCTGCGCGCCACCGCGTACGGCATCGCGATCTTCACGGGCACGTTCGCCCTGTGCACGGTCGCCGCGGGCGTCGGGCTGGGCTGGCTGCCCGCCCTGTCGGCCCCGTCGATGATCGTCAACTGGATGTCGCTGCCCACCGGCGCGGGCCAGCTGGTGCACTCGATCGTCAGCATCTTCGGGCCCGTGCCGATGCAGCCGTTCGTCAACGTCGGGCGGGCGGTCGGCGCCCTGATCCTGCTCGTCATCGCCGTGCGGCAGTGGTGGGCCGCGCGCGACGGCGGCCCGGACGCGATCCGCCGCGCCGGGATCGTGCTGCTCGCCGTCGCGCTGCTGTCGCCCACCACGCTGCCCTGGTACGTCAGCTGGGGCATGGCCCTGCTCGCGATGGTCGACTGGACGCCCCGCGCGCTGCAGGTCCTCGTGTTCTTCTCGCTCTGGCTGATGATCGTCTACTACCCGGACGGCGAGGCGGCGCTCTACGACCTGGCCGTGCTCGGGATCGGCGCGGCCCTGGCCGCCCTGGCCGCGGTGTCGCTGCTGCGCCCCGACCCGCTGGGGCTGAGCAGGCACCCGACGACCGCCGAGCCGCTTGTCCGGTAGCGGCGAGCTCGACGCCGCCGGGATCACCGACCCCGCGCTGCGGGCCGCGTACGCCACCTGCCGGCGGCTCAACGCCGTCCACGGCCGCACCTACTTCCTCGCCACCCGCCTGCTGCCGCCCGACCGCAGGCCGGCCGTGCACGCCCTGTACGGCTTCGCGCGCTACGCCGACGAGATCGTCGACGACCTCGACGACGACCGGCCCGTCGCGGAGAAGGCCGCCGAGCTCGACGCGCTGACCGCCGGCCTGCGGGCGGCCCTCGACGGCGCCCCGACCGGCGTGCCGGTCCTCACCGCGCTCGCCGACACCGCCCGCCGCCACGGCATCGACCACGCGCACTTCACCGACTTCATGACGTCGATGCGGATGGACACCGAGGTCACCTCCTACGCCACCGACGCCGACCTCGCCGTCTACGTGCACGGGTCGGCCGCGGTCATCGGGCTCCAGATGCTGCCGGTCCTCGGCACGACGGTGCCGATCGAGGAGGCGACGCCGCCCGCCACCGCGCTCGGCGTGGCGTTCCAGCTCACCAACTTCCTGCGCGACGTCGGCGAGGACCTCGACCGCGGGCGCGTCTACCTCCCCGCCGACGAGCTGGCCGCGTTCGGCGTCGACCGGGACCTGCTCACCTGGTGCCGGACCCACCGCCGTACCGACCCGCGCGTGCGGCGCGCGCTCGCGCACCTCGTCGCCCGGACCCGCGCCACCTACCGGCGCGCCCGGCCCGGCATCGGGATGCTGGAGCCGGTCTCCCGGGCCTGCGTCGGCTGCGCCTACACCCTCTACCAGGGCATCCTCGACGAGATCGAGGCGGCCGACTACGCCGTGCTGCACCGGCGGGTGGCCGTGCCGACCCGGCGCAGGCTCGCCGTCGCACTGCCCGGGCTGGGCCGCGCGGTGCTGGCTAGAAGGCCATCGCCTGCGCGCGGCGCTTGATCTCGCGGTGGCGCCCGGCCGCCAGGTTGTCCATCGGGGTGCCGGGCAGCGAGTCGTCCTCGCTGAACAGCCAGCGCAGGATGTCGTCGTCGGAGTACCCGCCGTCGCGCAGCACCGTGATCGTGCCGGGCAGGCCCTTCACGACCTCGGCCCGTTCCTCCTCGGTGACGAGGAACGCCGCGGGCACCACCACCTCGCCGCCGCGGCGCAGCGACAGGATCTGCCCGTCGCGCACCAGTTGGTGCACCCGGGACACGGGCTGGTTCAGCAGGGTTGCGACCTCGGCGACGGGCAACGTGACCACGTCGTCGGCCAGAACGGACACCTCACTCACGGTGGGCAGGATGCCACACGTGGCGGGTTCCCCGCGCCTGGTCCGGGCGCCGGGAGCCCGGCCGGTACCGTCGGGGGCGTGAACGCCCCGCCCGCCGCGCTGCTCGACGCGCGCTACCGGCTCGGTCCGGTGATCGCCCGCGGGGGCATGTCCACCGTCTACCGGGGCACCGACACGCGCCTCGACCGGCCCGTCGCCATCAAGGTGATGGAGCCGCGGCTGGCCGCCGACCCCGCGTTCCGCACCCGCTTCGAGCGCGAGGCCCGGTCCGCGGCCCGGATCGACCATCCCGCCGTCGTCGACGTCTTCGACCAGGGCGACGACCGCAGCGGGCCCGAGCCGGTCCTGTTCCTGGTGATGGAGCTCGTCGAGGGCGCCACCCTGCGCGACGTGCTGCGGCTGCGCGGCCAGCTGGGCGTCCCGGCCGCCGTCGCCGTGCTGGACCGGGTGCTGTCCGGCCTGGCCGAGGCGCACCGGCTCGGTCTGGTGCACCGCGACGTCAAGCCGGAGAACGTGCTCATCAGCTACGCGGGCGAGGTCAAGGTCGCCGACTTCGGGCTCGTCGTCGCGGCCGCCCAGGCGGGCGCCAGCCACGTCGGCACGATCATGGGCACGGTCGCGTACCTCTCCCCCGAGCAGGTCGCCACCGGCGCCGCCGACGCCCGCAGCGACGTCTACGCCGCCGGCATCCTGCTCTACGAGCTCCTCACCGGCGCCCCGCCGTTCACCGGCGACACCGCGATCTCGGTGGCGTTCCGGCACGTCAACGACCGGGTGCCGGCGCCGTCGCTGATCGCGGGCGACGTCCCGCCCGAGCTCGACGCGCTCGTGCTCCGCGCCACCGACCGCGACCCGGCCGCCCGCCCCGCCGACGCCGGCGCCCTGCTCGCCGACCTGCGGCGGGTCGCGCACCGCCTCGAGGTGCCGCGGGTGCCGGTGCCGGTACCCGCGCCGCCGCCGGTCACCGTCGAGGACACCCAGCCCGTGGTGGGCCCCGTCCCGCGCGGCACGCAGGCGCTGCCCGCCGGGCCGCGCACGTCGACCGACCTGCCCGCCCCGCCCGACCACGTCCACGCCCGGCGCCGCAGCCGGAGGTTCTTCGGGATCGGCGTCGCGGTCGTGCTGGTGGTCGCCCTCGCCGTCGGCGCGGTGGCCTGGTGGGTGGGCACCGGGAGGTGGACCGAGGTGCCGTCGCTGGTCGGGGTGCAGCGGTCCGCCGCCACCCAGCTGCTGGAGGACTACGACCTCGTCACCGGGCCCGCCACGGAGACCTTCGACGACGCCGCACCGGCCGGGGCCGTGCTGGCCACCGACCCGCCCGTGGGATCGCGGCTGCTGCGCGGCGAGGTCGTGCGGCTCACCGTGTCCACCGGACGCCCGGTGGTGCCCCTCGTCGACGCCGGCACGCCCGTCGCCGAGGCCGAGCGGCTCGTCCGCGACGCCGGGCTGACGCCCACCCGCACCAGCGGCGACGCCGAGTACGACGACACGGTGCCGGAGGGCGCCGTCATCCGCACCGTGCCCGCGGCCGGGCAGCCGGTGGCGATCGGCGGGCCGGTCACGCTCGTCGTGAGCCGGGGCGTCGAGCCGCCGCCGCAGCCGCAGCGGGTGTCGGTGCCGCTGGTCGTCGGGCAGACCGCGAACGAGGCCCAGGCCCTGCTCGCCGAGCTGGGCCTGAGCACCGTCGTGCAGTCGACGCTGCCGTTCCAGCTCAACGAGAACCCGACGGTGATCGGGCAGACCCCGTCGGCGGGCGCGGTGGTCGAGGCGGGCACCCAGGTCGTGCTGGACACCCTCTGACCCGCCCGCGGGGCTACCCGCGCAGCATCTCCGCCACGAGGAACGCCAGCTCCAGGGACTGCTGGGTGTTCAGGCGGGGGTCGCACGCGGTCTCGTAGCGGCCGCCCAGGTCGGCGTCGGAGATCTCCTGCGCGCCGCCCAGGCACTCCGTGACGTCCTCGCCGGTGACCTCGACGTGGATGCCGCCGGGGTGCGTGCCCAGGCCGCGGTGCACCTCGAAGAAGCCCTGCACCTCGTCGACGATGCGGTCGAAGTGGCGGGTCTTGTAGCCGGAGGTGGACTCGACGGTGTTGCCGTGCATCGGGTCGCACTGCCAGATGACCTTGTGCCCGGAGGCCTCGACCTTCTCCACGATCGACGGCAGCACGTCGCGGACCTTGCCGTTGCCCATCCGGCTGATCAGCGTGAGGCGGCCGGGCACGTTCTTCGGGTCGAGCCGCTCGACGTACTCGACGGCCAGCTCGGGCGTGGTCGTCGGGCCGATCTTCAGGCCGATCGGGTTGGACAGCAGCTCCGCGAGCGCGATGTGGGCGCCGTCGAGCTGGCGGGTGCGCTCGCCGATCCACAGGAAGTGCGCGGACAGGTCGTAGAGCCGCGCCTCCTCCCGCGTGCGGTCCATCCGCAGCATCGCGCGCTCGTAGTCCATGAGCAGCGCCTCGTGCGAGGCGTAGAACTCGACGCTGTGCAGGTTGTGGTCCTCCACGCCGCAGGCGTCCATGAACCGGACGGCGCGCTCGATCTCGGCGGCGACCGCCTCGTACCGCTCCCCCGCCGCCGACGTGCGCACGAAGTCCTTGTTCCAGTCGTGCACGGTGGACAGGTCGGCCATGCCGGTGGCGGTGAGGGCGCGCACCAGGTTCATCGCGGCGCTCGCGTTGGCGTAGGCCCGGACCATGCGCGACGGGTCGGGCCGCCGGGCGTCGGCGTCGGCGACGATCGAGTGCACGATGTCGCCGCGGTAGGACGGCAGCCCCAGCGCGTCGACGGGCGAGCTGCGCGGCTTGGCGTACTGGCCGGCGATCCGGCCGACCTTCACCACCGGCGTCGACGCGCCGTAGGTGAGCACGATCGCCATCTGCAGCAGCGTGCGGATGGTGGCGCGGATGTGCGGCTCGGTGTTGTCGACGAACGTCTCGGCGCAGTCGCCGCCCTGCAGCAGGAACGCCTTGCCGTTCGCGACGTCGGCCAGCCGCGACTGCAGGCGGTCGACCTCCGGCGGCAGCGTCACCGGCGGGACGCTCTCCAGCACCGTGCGGACGTGCGCGACCTCGGCCGCGTCCGGCCAGTCGGGCTGCTGCGCGGCCGGGCGGGAGAGCGCGTCGTCGAGACGGCTCCGCAGGTCGGCGGGAAGCGGCGGGAGCTCGGGCAGCACTTCGACCGGGGCGTCGACGGTCCAGTTCACGACGACACCCTACTCAGCGGGCCGCGACCGCCGACTCGATGGCCTCCCAGCGGCGCAGGTTGAGCCGGGCGTCGGCGAGCGCGTCGTGGGCGTCGGCGGTGGGCGAGGGCAGCGGGGGGCGGCCGGAGTCCTCCCAGCGCTGGCGCAGCTCGCGCGTGAACCGGGGCAGCGCCCGCGGCAGGGCGGGCATGGCCCCCCAGAGCTGGCACAGCGCGACGTGGTCGTAGGCGGCGATCCAGGCCCACAGCTCGATGTCTCCGCCGGGCTCGGTGATGAACTCGAGCAGGTCCGAGCGCAGCCGGGACCGGGAGCGCCACGACGGGTCGGCGGGCGAGGGCAGCTTGGGCAGCACGTTGGCCCGGACCCAGGCGCCCGCGCGCGAGGGGTCGAACTCCGTGGAGACCGCGTAGAACTCCCGTCCGTCCTCCCCGACGACCCCGATGGAGACCAGGTCGATCGTGGTGCCGTCCTCGATGAACTCGCAGTCGTAGAAGAAGCGCACGTCACGAGGTTAGCCGCCGGCGGTGCGGTCCGGCGCACCGCCGGACCGCACGTCGATCCCGGCCCCGCCCCCGCTAACGAAACGGGGCCCGCGGCGATGTCAGCACAGGAGCACCAGGCCCGCACGGCGGACCGGTACCCGCACGGACCTCGGGGGGCCCATGTCCGGACCATCGCCACCCCGTGCGCAGGCACGGGTCGCCGCACTCGTCGGTTCTCCGCCCGTCGCGGGGGCCGTGGTCTTCGTGCTGGCCCTGGCCGCCGCGCTGCTGCGCCCCGAGGGGTCCGGGGTGGCGGCGTGGTGGCCCGCCGCGGGAGTCGGCGTCGCCGCCGCGGCCTGCGCGACCGGCCGCAGGCGCCACGGCGTCCTGGCCGCGGTCGCGGTCGCGACACTCGCGGCCAACCTCGCCGCCGGACGGTCGCCCGTGCTCAGCCTGTGCTTCACCGCGGCCGGCGTCGCCGAGGCCGCCCTCGCCGCGCGGATCCTCACCCGCGACGGGCCCCCCGAGCTGGGCACGCTGCCCCAGCTGGGCCGGCTGTTCGGGGCGGCGGCCGCGGGCGCGGCGCTGGCCGCGACCGTCGCGGCGCTCGCCGTGGCCGGCCTGACCGCGGCCGACCCGTGGGCGGCGTGGTCGGCCGTGGCCGCCGCGCACGGGGCGGCGATCGTCGTGCTGGTCCCGGCGGTGATGCGGGTGCCGCCGCGACCGTCCGCCGCGCGCCGGGCCGAGACGGTCGGGCTGTGGGCGCTGGTCCTCGCCGTGTCCGTCGTCGTCTTCGCCCCGGGCCAGACGCTCCCGCTCGCCTACCTCGCCGTCGCGGCGCTCGTCGGCACGGGGCTGCGCCTGGGGGTCCGGGCGGCGTCGGCCCAGCTCGTCGCCGTCGCGGTGCTCGCCGCCGTGCTCGGCGGCCGGGGCGGCGGGCCGTTCGCCGCGGCCGGCCGGGAGCTCACCCCCGCCGTCGCCGGGACGCTGCTGCAGCTGTTCATCGGCTCGTGCGCACTCGTCGTGCTGGCGCTGGCGATCTCCGTGGCCCAGCGCGAGGCCGCGCTGGGCCGCCTCGCCGGGCAGCGCCGCTTCGACCGGGCCGTGCTCGAGGTCGTCAACGCGGGCGTGCTGGCCTGCGACGCGCAGGGGCGGATCGTCGTGCGCAACCGCGCGCACCGGCTCGCCACCGGCGTCGCGGACACCGGGGACGTCGAGCCGGGCCGGCTCGCCCGCGACCTGCGGGTCACCGCGGACGGGGTCCCGGTACCGGCCGACGGCACGCCGCTGCGGCGCGCGCTGCGCGGGGAGGAGCTCACCGACCTGTCGCTGCGGTTCGAGCCCGACGGGGGGCCGCCCACCGACGTCGTCGCGATGGCCCGCCCGATCCACGACGCCGACGGCGACCTGCTCGGTGCCGTCGCCGCGTTCACCGACGTCACCGCGGAGCGCGCGGTGCAGGAGCGGCTGCGGGAGAGCCTGGCGTTCCGGGAGGCCGTGCTCGCCGTCAGCCCCGACACGCTGTTCCTCGTCGACCCGGTCGCCCGCGAGACCGTGTGGCTCTCCCGCCCGGTCGACGGGCGGCCGGGACAGTCCCCGCCCGAGCTCGTCGCGATGGGGCCCGAGCACTGCCGGGACCGGGTGCATCCCGACGACGTCACGACCCTGCTCGACGCCGACGCGTCGGCGTCCGGGCTGCCCGACGGCGGGGTCCGCAAGGTGCGCCTGCGCATCCGCGACGCCGACGGCCGCTACCGGTGGGTGTCGCGGCGGGTCACCCCCTTCGCCCGCGACGCCGGCGGCACCGTGACCCGGCTGCTCGGCGTGGTCCGCGACATCACCGAGAACGTCGAGCTGGAGGAGCGCCTCGCCGCACAGGCCCTGCACGACCCGCTGACCGGGCTGCCGAACCGGCGGCTGCTCACCGACCGGCTGGCCACGGCGCTGCACCGGACCTCGCGCTCGGGCGACCCCGTGCCGGTCCTCTACTGCGACCTCGACGGATTCAAGATCGTCAACGACACCGCGGGCCACGCCGTCGGGGACGCGGTGCTCTGCGCCACCGCCGCCCGCCTGACGGAGGTGCTCCGGCCCCAGGACACCGTCGCCCGCGTCGGCGGGGACGAGTTCGTCGCCGTGCTCGACCCGGCCCTGCGCGCGGTCGACGACGGCGACGGGGACGGCGACGTGCGCAGCCAGGCCCGGGCGATCGCGCGGCGGATCATCGCCGCGCTGGCCGAGCCGGTCGTCGTCGACGGGGTGGAGCACCGGGTGTCGGTCAGCGTCGGCATGACCTTCGCCCGCTCCGGGGAGTCCCCCGAGCAGGCCCTCGACGACGCCGACCGCGCGATGTACCACGCCAAGCTGCGCGGCAAGGGCCGCCACGAGGTGTTCGACGGGGCGGCCGGTCGGGCGTGAGTCAGGAGGCCCGCGTGTCGGGCACGGGCGGCGGGGCCGGGCGGGGCTCCTCCTTCGCCGCGGCCTTCGCCGCGCGCTCCTTCACCGAGGCCGCGTACATGTCGACGTAGGTCTGCTCGGAGAGCTCCATGAGCGCGTACATGATCTCGTCGGTCATCGACCGCTCGATGAACCGGTCGCCCTCCATGCCGGCGTACCGGCTGAAGTCGAGCGGCTCGCCGACCCGGATGTGGACCTTGTGCGGGCGCCACATGCGCGACCCGATCGGGTTGACCTTGTCGGTGCCGATCATCGCGACCGGGACGACGGGGACGTCGGCCTCCAGCGTCATCCGGGCGACCCCGGTCTTGCCCTTGTAGAGGCGCCCGTCGGGCGAGCGCGTGCCCTCGGGGTAGATGCCGAGCAGCCGGCCCTCGCGCAGCACCCGGACCGCGGTGTCCATGGCGTCGCGGGCCGCGGAGCCGCCGGAGCGGTCGATTGGGATCTGGCCGACGCCGGTGAAGAACGCCTTCTGCAGGCGCCCGATCAGGCCGGGCTTGGTGAAGTACTCCGACTTCGCGGGGAACGTGATCCGCCGCGGCACCAGCAGGGGCAGCAGGAAGGAGTCGACCACGGCCAGGTGGTTGCTCGCGAGGATCGCGCCACCACGGGCCGGGATGTGCTCGAGCCCCTCGATCGTCGGCCGGCAGAACAGCCGCAGCAGCGGACCGAGTAGCACGAACTTGGACCACCAGTACAGCACCTGGGCGTGCCCCCTTCACCGCGACGGGCGTCAGCCTACGGACGGGGCAGGCGCCGCGACAACGGGCCGTGACCCACATCGGTTCCCGCGACCGCGCGGGCGTGTCAGGATGGCCCGGACCGTCGCGCGGCGGTGGGTGTGCGGTGGCGAGGAGTTCACGTGGGCGGCGATCCGGACGAGCGTCCGCACCCCGACGGCGGTGTCGACGACTTCGACGCCATCGTCGCGGGCTGGCGCCGGGAGGGCGAGGTGCCGCGCTGGCCCGACGAGGAGCCGGCGGCCGATCCGCCCGCCTCTCCCCCGCCCGCCCCACCGGCCGCGTCCGTCGTGCGGCCACCGGCGGCGGTCGCACCCGAGGACGAGCACTTCGTCCCCCCGGAGCCCCCGCCGCTGCCCCGGCTGGCCCCGCCCGCCGCCGTCGGGCTGGTGCTGCTGATCCTCGGCATCGTCCTGGTCACCGCGCCCGGGTGGGTCGGGGTGCCGGAGACCTACGGCATGCCGCTGGGGCTGCTCACCCTGGCCGCCGGGCTCGGGTGGCTGGTCCTGCGGCTGTGGCCCTCCCCGCCCCGCCCGGGTGAGGACGACGACGGCGCGGTGCTCTAGCCGCGACGCGGTGAGGCCGGGGCCCGGCCGCTCGATCCGGCGCCCCGCTGCATCCGCACGCCGGAGGAACCCCGCGGAGCGGGTGGATCGCCGCGGCGCACCCTCCTCGGCTGGCGGCTGTGGACGGGCGGGCGGGGATTCAGGCGACGTCGTGCTGACCCGGCCGCGCCGTCGACGGTCGACCGGCCGCCGGCGCGATCTCGGCGTGGTGGACCGCGCCGGTCGGAGTGGTGGTCGTGACCTTTTCTCCGACGACTTCCGCCCGCCATCCCGCGATCTCCCGGACGTGGTTGTGGAATGCGCACAATCCGCGCCCATTGGTGAACTCGGTGGTTCCACCGTCTTTCCAACGGCGGATGTGGTCGATGTGGCGGATCGGGGCGTCGCAGTACGGTTCACGGCAGCGATGCCCGTCCCGGGCCCGGATCAACGCGGCCAACCGCCCGGTGAACAGGCGGCTGCGGGAGTCCCCGCCGATGACGACGCCGTCGCGGGTGATCAGTCGTCGCCAGGTCCTCCGGCCGTCTCCGGTGGTGAGGAGCTCGACCGGGACGGGTCCGTGGCCGGGGACCTCGGCCGGGAGGGGGCTGTCGGCGTCGACCAGCGCTTCCACCGGCACCACGACCTGGATCTCGACGTTCACGTCGCGGGCGGTGGCTTGTCCGGTGAGGCGTTCGACCAGGGCGTCGGCCATGATCTGACCGCGCCCCCGGGTGACCGGTTCGGGCCGCACCGCGGCTTCGTTCACCACGGCGGCGAGGGCGGCGTAGCAGGCCACGGCCTCCTCGACGGGCAGGTGGGCGGTGAGGTCGGCCATGCCGTCGGCGGCGGGGCGGACCGACACGCGTCGTCCGGTGCGGGCGGCCCGGCAGCGGGCGGTGAACTTCTCCGGCGCGACCTGGGCGGCGAGGGACCGGGTGAGGTCGTGGATCCGGCGTACCCCGAGGGTCTCGACCCGCCGCTCGGCCAACCCCCGATCGACCTCCGCCCGCTCGGCGGGTGAGAGGTGCGCGGTGGCCGCCACGATGGTCGCGGTCTGGTACTCGCTCAGCCGTCCCGCGGTGAACAGTTCCCGGACCCGGGTGTGCCCGGCGTGCAGGTCCCGCGCGATCCGGACCCGCCGCCTGCCCTCGGTCGGCGACACCCGACAGGCCAACCCGACCTGGGCGGCGATGCTGCGTTCCAGCGCCTCCGGATCGACCTCACCGGCCGCGATCTGCGATTCCGCGTGTGCAGTCGCGAATTCCAGAACAGCCTCGGACTGCTCGGCGGCGATGGCCGCCTTCCGTTCCTCGAGCAGCGCGATCCGTTCGATGAGCAGCGCCTCGGAAGGCGCGCTGGAACGGGTCGGGGACATGACTCGAATATACCAGCGAATCGCCATTGATGCGAACGTCTGTTCGAACGAGCCGTCCCGAAGAGGTCCTCCGCCCGTGACCTCCTGGGCCGGGTCGCGCCGAGCGGAAAGGTGGGCAACCGGGGTGTCTCGCCGCGCTCACGACCTGCGCCCCGCGCGGTCGAACTGCAGCAGACCGTCGGCGCGGGCCGGGACCGTCGCGCGCCTCGGCGGGGCGACGGAGGACTCGGTGTCGAACACCTCGGCCGTGTCGGAGAGATGGGTCGACGACGCCCGGGCCGACCGAGGCGACCGGCCCCGCCCACGACCCGCGCCGACCCGAGCCGAGCCGAGCCGAGCCGAGCAGTCGACGCGCCTGAGATCGCAGCCGAGGCGACCGGCCCCGCCCCACGACCTGCACCGGGCCGAGCAGAACGGTCGGCAACCGCGATCGCGGCCGAGGCGTCGAGCCCCGCCCCCGTCGCCCGCCCGACGTCGCCGACGCGCGTGGCCGACGCACGGCCGGGCGGGCCCCACGGCCACCGACCCGGCCCCACCCCTCGATCCACCTGCTCACGGCCGACCGCGCACCCGGGACCCCGACCCCGACCCGATCAGCGGTCCACGCGGGCTCCCCACGTCAGACCGCGGCCGCCTCCAACGCGGCGGACCGCCGCACCTCGGCCCGCCCCAGGAGCAGCACGACCACCGCCCCGACGACGCACAGCGCGATCCCCACGAGGACGGCGACGTTCCAGCCCGCCACCAGTCCCGCGGCCCCGGCGTCGGGGCGCACGGCCAGCGCCGTCACCACGGTCACGCCGAACGCCGCCCCGATGTAGCGGCTGGCGTTGTTGATGCCGCTGCCCGCGCCGGCGCTGGTCGGGGGGACGCTGGCGACGGCCTCGCGGGCGAGCGTGGCGTTGAGCAGCCCGGTGCCGACGCCCGCGACCGCCATCCCCGCGACGAGCTGCCCGACCGGGGCGTCGGTGGTGAGCGCGGCCAGCGGGGCGAGACCGACCGCGATCGTCAGCATGCCGACCGCGAGGCGGAGCGCACCGGAGAACCGCAGCGGGATCCGGCGGGCGAGCAGCGAGCACCCGGCGCTGACCCCGGACCACGCCAGCACGAGCACCGACGCCACCACCGCGGAGTACGCCATCCCGCTCTCCAGCACGGTCGCCACGAACGACATCAGCGCGATGATCGACGCCCCCGTGACGAACGCGGCGAACGTGGCCGAGACCAGCGCGGGCCGGCGGAACAGGCCCAGCTCCAGCATGGGCTCGCGCACCCGCCGCTGGTGGACGACGAACAGCGCCAGCACGACCGTCCCGCCGACGAGGAGCCCGATCGCGAGCGGGCCCGTCCAGCCGCGCCTGCCCTCGGTCAGCCCGGCCAGCAGCAGCCCGGTGCCGACGGCGAGGAGCAGCGCGCCCGGGACGTCGACCCGGCGGCCGCGACCGGACCGCGACTCGGTCAGCAGCCGCTGCCCGGTGACCGCCAGCACGACCCCGAGCACCGTGAGGGTCACGTACGCCCAGCGCCAGCCGACCACGGCGTCGAGGACCGAGCCGAGCAGCGGGCCGACCGCCGGACCCGCCCCCATGCACGCGCCCCAGATGCCGGTGGCGCGGGCGCGCTCCGGCCCGGGGAAGGCGTGGCTGATCAGCGCGAGCCCGCAGGCGATCACCGCAGCCGCCCCGACGCCCTGCAGCACCCGCCCGACGACGAACGTCCACGGCCCGGGCGCCGCGGCGGCGGCGACCGAGCCCGCGGCGAGCAGGACCGCCCCGGCGACGAACACCCGCCGCCTGCCCACCTCGTCGCCGATCGCTCCGGAGGTGAGCAGCGCGATCGCCAGCCCGAGGCTCATCGAGCTGAGCACCCAGGACGTGGCGACCGGGCCGGCGCCCAGGTCGCGGGTGACCGCCGGGACGATCGACAGCGGCGCGGTGAACGCCGTCATCGCGAGCAGGGTGCCGCCCGCCGCGACGGCGAGGGTGCCGCCCGCCGTCGACGCCGTGCTGGTGGCCGTGCGGTCCATGCGGGTCCCCCGTTCTCGGATGCCGGACCGTAGCACGAATCGGTTCGGTCATTGAACCGATGTGCGAGGATGGGCACATGGTGCTTCCCCGCGACTACCACGGCCAGCGGTGCTCGATGGCGCGCGCGCTCGAGGTGGTCGGCGAGCGCTGGTCGCTGCTCGTGGTGCGCGACGCCTTCTTCGGGGTGCGGCGGTTCAGCGACTTCTCCCGCCACCTCGGCATCCCGCGCGCGGTGCTCACCGACCGGCTCGACCGCCTGGTCACCGAGGGCGTCCTGGAGCGCGTCCCCGGGCCGGGACAGCGCTCGGAGTACGCGCTGACCGCGAAGGGCATCGCGCTGTGGCCGGTGCTGCGCGCGCTCACCGAGTGGGGCGACGACCACTACGCGCCCGCCGGTCCCCGCCGCGTCTTCACCCACGCCGGCTGCGGCGGCGACGTCGGCGTGGACGGCACCTGCGCGCGGTGCGGCGACGCCGTCCCGGTCGGGGCGACGGTCACGGCGCCGGGCCCGGGCTGGGAGCCGCCCGGTCCGGGGGCCGACGCGGTGAGCCACGCGCTGGGCCGCCCGCACCCCCTCCTGGCCCCGCTGCCGTAGCCGGGTCGCCGGCGTCCTAGCAGGCGTCCCTGGCCAGCCTCGCCGCCCCGACGACCGCGGCGTCCTCGCCGAGCTGCGCGGTGCGGATGCGGGCCAGGGGGCGGCGGCCGGCGCCGGTGAGCCGGGCGGCGTAGTGCTCGCGGGCGTCGTCGAGGAACAGCGGGGCCGACGCCGACACCCCGCCGCCGATGACCACCAGCTCGGGGTCGAACACGTCGGCGACCAGCGCGAGCCCCTCCCCCAGCCAGCGGGCGAGGTCGGCGACCGCCGCGGTCGCGAGCGGGTCGCCGTCGCGGGCGGCCGCGGCGACCCGGCGGCCGGTGACCCGGCCCGGGTCGTCGACGACGAGGCGGCGCAGCGCGGGCGAGAGCCCCGGTTCGCGGGCGATCATCTCGACGGCGGTGGTGGCGAGCGCGGTGCCGCTGCAGTAGCGCTCCCAGCAGCCCGACTTGCCGCACGCGCACGGCCGGCCGCCGGGGACGACCCGCAGGTGCCCGAGCTCGGGCGCGACGCCGTGCGCTCCGCGGAACAGCACGCCGTCGATCAGCAGGGCGGCGCCGATCCCGGTGCCCAGCGCGACGAACACCGTCGTCGACGCCCCCGCGGCCGCCCCGAAGTGCCGCTCGGCCAGCGCGGCGGCGTTGGCGTCGTGCTCCACGACGATCGGCAGCCCGGTGCGCGCGGCGATCCGGTCGGCGACCGGGGCGTCGCGCCAGGACAGGTGCGGGGCGAACCGCACCCCGCGCAGGTCGGGGGTGATGAACCCGGCCAGCGCCAGCCCGGCGGCCCCGATCGGGTGCCGTGCGGCGAGCTCGCCGATCACCCGCGCGACGGTGGCCTCCAGCGCCGCCTCCCCCCGCGGGGTGGGTGCGTGCGCGGTGTCGAGGAGGGCCCCGTCGGCGTCGACGACTCCCGCGCGCACGCTCGTCCCGCCGACGTCCACCCCGACCGTCAGCCCGCTCCGGCTCAGCACGCAGCGGCCTCGCGCACCACGGGGATGTGCTGCACCCGCCGCGTGGGCGCGGGCGCCGGCTCCGGGGCGCCGCCGCCGGGGGCCGGCATCCCGTTGCCCTCGCGCAGCGCGGTCTGCAGCGCGTCGAGGAACCCGGCGGCCTGCTCGGCCAGGCGCACCGCGAGCTCGGGGCGCTCCCCGCGGAGCAGCCCGATCACCGCGCAGACCGGGCACACCGAGCACGGCGACGGCGGCGCCCCGTCCTCCGCCGCCGGGGCGATCCGGTCCAGCAGCAGCACCGCGACGGCGCGCAGCTCGGCCCCGAGCCCGGCGTGCGGCCCGCAGCCGGTCATCGGGTCCACACCGACGGGTCGGGGGTGAACACGACGCACAGGTCGTCGCCGACCAGCCGCGCCCCGGTCACCTCGCAGCGGCGCAGCACCGACGGCAGCGCGACCATCCGCCGTGTGCCGCCCGCGGTGACGGCGAGGTCGTCGCCGACGCGGGCGAGGTCGAGCGGGCCGTCGGCGGCTCCCGGCAGAGCCAGCACCAGCTCGAACTCCGAGTCCTTCGACGTGCCGGTGCCGGCCGTGCGCCGCACCTCCAGCAGGGGCGGGGCCTGGTCGCCGGGCGCGGCGGGGTCGTCGTCGCCGTAGAGCCCGCGGGCGATCTCGCGCAGCGCGGGGACGCCGGTCGGCTCGGCGGAGGTGTGGTCGGCGGTGCGCAGCGGCACCCCGATCGCGTCGAGGTCGGCGAGCACGGCCTGCTGCTCGGTGTGCCGCTCGCGCAGCCAGCGGGCGGCGGGGCCGCGCAGCGAGGGCGGCGGGCCGGGCACCAGCCGGTTGACCACGCAGTCGTCGACGCGCAGGCCGTGCAGGGCGAGCGCGGTGAGCGTGCGGCGGGTCTCCGCGGCCACGACGCGCTCCGGCGTCAGCACGAGCCGGATCGACGTGCGGGTGTGGTCGCCGAGCATCGCCCGCAGACCGCCGAGGTCCTCGGCCAGCGCGTCGAGGGCGACGATCGTGGACTCCCACGCCGACGCGGCCTCCCTGCCCCCCGACGCCATGCCCGCCAGCATCCCCCGGACCGCCCGGCGGTGCGCGGGGAACAGCCGCTCGACGTACCCGGACAGCGCCTCGGGCAGCCCGAGCAGCCGCAGCGTCTCCGCGGTGGGCCCGCAGTCGACGACGACGACGTCCCACGGCCCGTCCTCGGCGAGGCGGCGGACCTCGCCGAGCGCGAGGAGGTCCTCGACGCCGGGCAGCACCGTCAGCTCGTCGGCGACCAGCTCGTCGACCCCGGCCCCGGACAGGATGGTGCGGAGGTGGCCCTGCAGCTGCGACCAGGAGCGGTCCAGCAGCGCGTGGGTGTCGACGTGGGCGGCGTGCAGGCCGGGCTCGAGCTCGACGGGGTCGCCGCCCAGGTCGGCCTCCAGCGCGTCACCGAGGGAGTGGGCCGGGTCGGTGGAGACGACGAGCGCGGAGCGGCCGGCCCCGGCGAGATGGGCGGCCGTCGCCGCGGCGAGGGTGGTCTTGCCGACGCCACCCTTGCCGGTGAACAGGACGACGCGCACGGGGCGCAGGGTATCCGTCGCTCAGTTCGCGCTCTCGACCCGCCGCTTCAGGCCCTTCAGCGCGGTGTCGATGATCACCTTCTCGGCCTTGCGGCGGAGCATGCCGATCATCGGGATGTTGAGGTCGACGGCGAGCGAGTAGGTGACCGTCGTGGTGCCCTTCGCCTCGGTGAGGGCGTAGGAGCCGTCCTGGGCCTTCTGCATCTGGCCCTTGACCAGCGTCCAGGTGACGGCGCGGTCGTCGGGGGCCCAGGTGTAGTCGAGCGTGTAGGAGTCCTTGATCGGACCGGCGTCCATCGTGAACTTCACGCGCGCGGGGCGCCCGCCCGCGCCGGGCTCCAGCACCTCGACGCTCTTCACCTGCTCGGCCCACTCCGGGTAGGCCTCGAAGTCGGCGATCACCGCCATCACCTGCTCCGCGGGGGCGGCGATGTCGATCGAGGAGGTGGTCGCGTTGGCCATGCGGGCAGGTTACCGGCCGGTTTCCGGTGCCGTGTCACCAGCGCAGCACGTACGGCACCCCGGTGCGGCGGAAGTGCCCCACGTTGACGCACTCGGTCCGCCCGACCCGCGCACGCGCCGCCAGCGGCTGGTGCACGTGGCCGAACAGCGACGCCCGCGCCCCGTCGCGCACGCACACGTCGAGCAGCGCGGCCGACGACGACTCGGCGCGCCGCGAGACCACGTCGTAGGCGAGGTCGGGGACCGCGGGCGGGACGTGGCTGCACAGCACGTCGACCGGGCCGATCCGGGCCACGGCGGCGTCGAACTCCTCGGCGCGCAGCATGTTCGCCTTCCACGGCCCGCCGCGGCGCGGGGCGACGCCCGGCGGCAGCGGGGCCCCGCCGACGAACCCGAACCGCAGCCCGCCCAGCGTCACGACCCGGCCGTCGGCGGCCACGACGCCGTCGCGGACGAACTCGGGCCACAGGTCCGGCTGATCGACGTTGCCGGGGATCGCCCAGGTCGGGACCGTCATCGCGGCGAACAGCTCCGCGTACTGCTCGCGCACGGCGTCGGCGACGACCGCGGGCGGGTCGTCCACCGCCGACCAGGCGGCGCGCGCGAACTCCATCAGCTCGCCGGGGCGGCCGTTGGTGCGGATCTCGCCGAACCGGCGGCTGACGTCGGGCCCGAGCACGCGGCCGAGGATGCCGCGCTGCGGGTTCTGGTAGTCGACGAAGTCGACCAGGTCCCCGAGCACCAGCAGGGCGTCGGCCCCGTCGCCCGCACGGGCCAGCGCCTCGGCGTTGCCGTGGACGTCGCAGACCACGTGCACGCGCATGGTCCCGATCCTAGGTGGGCGGCTCGCCCGGGGCCCGCCCCGCCTCCAGCCGGTCCTTGCACGCGAACGCGACCGCCTTCGCCGCGCGCTGGCGGCGCCGGGCCTCCGCCGCCCCGCGCCGGGGCGGGGCGGGGGCCGGGCGCCCGTCGGGACCGGGCGGGTCGGCGCGCAGGAAGTAGTGCAGCACCGTGCCGTCGAGGACGGGTTCGAGCCAGACCTCCATGCTGCCGACGAGCGCGCCGGTCACCGTCCACCGGAAGCCCTGCACCCCGCGGTCGGTGTCGACGGCGAGGCTGAGGTCGGGCCACCAGCGCGCCCAGTGCGCGGGCGCGGCGAACTCCGCGGCCACCACCTCGGGGGGCACCGCCAGGAACGTCTCGTCCACCACGTCGACCGAGGGCACGTCAGCAGACTGCCGGACCGGGCGAATCGGACAGCCGTCACCCCTCCCCCTACCGCTTACCGCGCGGTAGGTTACTGCGAGCTATCAGCCGAGGAGGTCCGGTCCAGTGCGCGAGTACAGCGTTCCCGCCACCACCACCGTGGGTGACGAGGAGAACCTCGTCGACGCGGTCTACGACAACGAGGCCGCCCACGGCGGTGACGTGCTCTACCGCCGGCGCGGGGCGGACCAGCAGTGGACCGACGTCACCGCGGCGGAGTTCGCCGGGCAGGTCACGGCCGTCGCGCGCGGGCTGATCGCCTCCGGGGTCGCCGTCGGCGACCGGGTCGCGCTGCTGTCCCGCACCCGCTACGAGTGGACGCTGCTCGACTTCGCGGTCCTCGCGGTCGGCGGCGTCACCGTGCCGATCTACGAGACCTCGTCGGCCGAGCAGATCAGCTGGATCCTCGAGGACTCCGGCGCGGTCGGGATCGTCGTCGAGTCGCCCAAGCACGAGGCGCTCGTCGCCGGGGTCGCCACCGACGGCCTGAAGGTCTGGCAGATCGACTCCGGCGCCGTGGAGTCGCTGACCGCCGCGGGCGCCGACGTCCCGGCGGAGGAGGTGCAGGCGCGCCGCAGGGCCGTGGGCGCCGACGACCTCGCCACCCTGATCTACACCTCCGGCACCACCGGCCGCCCCAAGGGCTGCGAGCTGACCCACCGCAACCTGATCACCGAGGTGCGCGAGGTCACCGGGGTGTTCCCCGAGCTGTTCACCGCGGGCGGCTCGGTGCTGCTGTTCCTGCCGCTCGCGCACGTGTTCGGCAAGGCGATCCAGTGCGGTGCGCTGATCACGCGCACCATCGTCGGCCACACCCCCGACGTCACGCAGCTGCTGCCCGACCTCGCCTCGTTCAAGCCGACGTTCCTGCTCGCCGTGCCGCGCGTGTTCGAGAAGGTCTACAACGGCGCGCGCCAGCGGGCCCACAACGACGGCAAGGGCAGGATCTTCGACGCGGCCGCCGACACCGCCATCGCCTGGTCGAAGGCCCAGGACACCGGCGGCGCCGGCCTCGCGCTGCGCGCCAAGCACGCGCTGTTCGACAAGCTGGTCTACGGCAAGCTCCGGGCGGCCGTCGGCGGCGAGGTCGTCGCGGCCGTCTCCGGCTCCGCCCCGCTCGGTGCGCGGCTGGGCCACTTCTTCCGCGGGGTCGGGCTGCCCGTCCTGGAGGGCTACGGGCTCACCGAGACCTCCGCGGGCATCACGCTGAACACGCTCGCGGCGCAGCGCGTCGGCAGCGTCGGGCGCCCGGTGCCCGGGCACGCGGTCCGGATCGGCGAGGACGGCGAGATCCTGCTGTCGGGGCCGATCGTGTTCCGCGGGTACTGGCGCAACGAGACCGCGACCGCCGAGGCGATCGAGGACGGCTGGTTCCACAGCGGCGACATCGGCGAGCTCGACGACGCCGGCTTCCTCACGATCACCGGCCGCAAGAAGGAGATCATCGTGACGGCGGGCGGCAAGAACGTCGCCCCCGCCGTGCTCGAGGACCGCCTGCGCGCGCACCCGCTGGTCAGCCAGTGCATGGTCGTCGGCGACGCGCAGCCGTTCATCGGCGCGCTCGTCACCATCGACCCGGAGGCGCTGCCCGGCTGGCGCGAGCGCCACGGCAAGCCCGCCGCCGAGGGGGCCGCCGACCTCGTCGACGACGCCGACCTGCGCGCCGAGATCTCCGCCGCCGTCGACGAGGCGAACAAGGCCGTGTCGCGGGCCGAGCAGATCCGCGAGTTCCGGATCCTGCCCGTCGACTTCACCGAGGCGGGCGGGGAGATGACCCCGACGCTGAAGGTGAAGCGCCAGGTCGTCGCGAAGACCTTCGCCGACGACATCGCGGCCATCTACTCGGGCACCTCCGCGCGGTAGGCCGCTCGGCCCTGGCCGGTGGCCCGCCGCCGTGCCAGGGTCGACCCCGTGACCAGTCCCCCCGGGATCGCCGGCGTCTTCGACCTCGCCGCCGACACCTACGACGACGTCGGCGTGCCCTGGTTCCGGCCGATCGCGGCGGGGCTGGTCGAGGAGCTGGCGGTCGCGCCGGGCGAGCGGGTGCTCGACATCGGCTGCGGCCGGGGCGCCGCCCTCTTCCCGCTGGCCGAGGCCGCAGGTCCGGGTGGCCGCGTCCTCGGCATCGACCTCGCTCCGCGGATGGTAGAGCGCACCACGGCCGACGCACGGCACCTGCCGCAGGTGGAGGTCCGGGTCGCCGACGCCGTCGCCCCCGGTCTCCCCGCGGCGTCGTTCGACGTCGTCGCGTCGGCGCTGGTGCTGTTCTTCCTACCCGACCCGGGGGCCGCGGTCCGCGCCTGGGCCGAGCTGCTGGTCGACGGCGGCCGCACCGGCGTCACGACGTTCGGACCGCAGGACCCCCGGTGGCGGGCCGTCGACGAGGTCTTCGACCCCTACCTCCCGCCCGCGATGCTCGACGCCCGCACCAGCGGCCGCCGCGGCCCGTTCGCCTCCGACGAGGGCGTCGAGGCGCTGCTGCGCGACGCGGGGCTGCGCGAGGTCCGCACCGCGCACCGGACGGTCGAGGCCGTGTTCCGCGACACCGACCAGCTGCTGGCCTTCACCTGGTCGCACGGCCAGCGGGCGATGTGGGAGGCCGTGCCCGCCGACGAGCACGCCGCCGTGGCCCGGCGCGTCGCCGAGACCGCCCGCCACCACGGCGACGGCACGGGCCGGCTGGTCCTCACCCAGCAGGTCCGGCACACCCTCGGCCGCCGCTGACGTCCAGCAGCTCCCGCAGGGTCGCCACGCGCGACGGCCAGGCCCAGTCCCGGACCATCCGGGCCCGCCCGGCCTCCCCCATCGCCGCGGCGCGGCGCGGGTCGGCGAGCAGGGCCGTCACGGCGTCCGCGACGGCGTCGACCCGCCGCCCGTCGACGACGTGGCCGGTCACGCCCGGCTCGACGGTCTCCGGCGCGCCGCCGGAGTCGCCCGCCACCACCGGCAGCCCCGACGCCGCGGCCTCCAGCAGCGCGATCCCGAGCCCCTCGACGTCGAGGCCGCCGCGGCGGGTGCGGCAGGGCAGGGCGAAGACGTCGGCGACGGCGTGGTGCGCGGCCAGCTCGTCGTCGGGGACCTCGCCGGTGAGCACGACGTGCCCGGCCGTCCCGTGCGCGGCGGCGAGCCGGCGCAGGTGGTCGGCGTCCGGACCGCCGCCGACGAGCAGCAGCCGGGCGCCGGGCACGCGCTCCCGGACCCGCGGCCAGGCCCGGACCAGCACGTCCTGGCCCTTGCGCCGCACCAGCCGCGACACGCACGCCACCACCGGGGCGTCCCCGAGCCGGTGGCGCCGCCGCAGCCGGGCCCGGGCGGCGGGGTCGGGGGCGAACCGGGCGGTATCGATGCCCGAGGGCAGCGGCACCAGCGCGGCACCGGGGCCGAACGCGGCGGCGGTGCGGTCGCGGGTCCAGCGCGAGATCGTGGTCAGCGCGTCGGCGTCGGCCCCGATCCGGCCCAGCGCCTGCCGGGCCCCGGGCAGCAGCCGCCAGCCCGCCTCGTGCCCGTGCGTGCTCGCGACCACCCGCTCCACCCCCGCGCGGCGGCGCAGCCAGGGGCCCAGCAGCGCGAGCGGGGCGGCCGCGCCGAACCAGACGGTGCGGGCGTCGTACTGGCGGGCCAGCGCGGCGGCCCGGTGCGCGACGGCGGGGACGGGCAGCATCAGCGACGTCGGGTGGCGGTGCACCGGGTGCGGGAACGCGGCGTCGAACGCGGCTGCCCCCGGCCAGGCGGGCGCGTACACCACCAGCTCACCCGGGGGCAGCCGCCGCGCCAGCTCGTGCAGGTAGGTCTGGATGCCCCCGGTGCGCGGCGGGAAGTCGTTCGTCACCAGCAGGGTGCGGGGCACCCGCCCAGGCTAGATCGGCGGGGCGGAGAGCCCGGGCGGCGGCCGGTGGATCCGGCCGCCGCCCGTACCCGGGGAGCGGACGTGGCTCAGACGCGGCGGGCGCCGCTGAACGCGCTGCTGGACACGGTGGCGTACTTGACGACGTCGCCGGACTGCGGAGCGTTGATCATCTTTCCGTCGCCGGCGTAGATGCCGACGTGGCTGACGGGGCTGTAGTAGAAGACGAGGTCGCCGGGCCGCATGTCGTCCCAGGCCACCGCCTGGCCCACCCGGGCCTGCTGCGACGACGAGCGCGGCAGCGTGACGCCGGCCTCGGAGAAGGCCCACGAGGTGAGGCCGGAGCAGTCGAAGCTGCCCGGGCCCTCCGCCCCCCACTGGTAGGGCTTGCCGAGCTGGGTGATCGCGGCGCGCAGGGCGACGACACCGGCCCCGCTGCCGGTGACCGGCCCGCTGGGCCCGTCGACGGACGGGCCGAGCCGGTCGGCGCGCTGCTGCGGGCTGAGCCGCTCCAGGAGGCGCTCGGCCTCCTCGATGCGCATCTCGGCGTCGCGCTTGCGGGCGGCGACGTCCTGCTCCGCGGCCGCGGCGGCGTCGGCGGCCGACTGCGCCCGCGCGGTGGCGGCGTCGGCCTCGGCCTGGGCCGCCTCCGTCTGCCGCACGACGGCGATCAGCTGCTCCAGCGCCGTCCGCTGGTCGGTGGCCAGCAGCTCCAGCACCGACATCTGGTCGAGGAAGTCCTCGGGCGACCCGCTGGCGAGCAGGGCGTTGAACTGGTCGAGGTTGCCGCCCTCGAAGGTGGACATCGTCAGCGCGTCGACCTGCAGGCGGTACTCCTCCTCGCCGGCGCGGGCGGCGTCGGCGGCCTGCCGGGCGGGCTCGACGGCCGCGCGCATCCGGTCGAGCTCCTCCTGCCGCGCGGTGAGCTCGTCCTTCGCGGCGTGCCACTCCTCGGTCAGCGCCTCGGCCTCGCGCTGGACCTGCTCGAGCGCGGCGGCGGCGTCCTCGGCGTTGTCGGGAGGGGCGGGCTGTGCGGAGGCGACCGGGGCGAGGCCGAGCACGAGGGCCAGCACGCCGGCCACCAGCAACGTCAGCACCGCCGACACTCCGTGCCGGGTACCGCCGGGTGACACCACGCGGACGCGTCTCCTTCGTCTCCACCGTCACTCTCGATCGAACTCGCCGATCGACGTTTCTCCTATGGAGTAACGACGCTCGTCGATCGGAGTAACGACGGTGACCATGCGTTGCCATCCGCGTTCGAATGGCTGACGGACCGCACGGCCTCGGCGAGGTTACGGAGGCGTCCGGGGGGCGTCCAGCACGGGGCTCACCCGGCGCGCCGCGCGCGACGCGCCCACGGACGGCCGCACCGACCTGGGCGAACCGTTCGATAACGGTGTGATGTCACCCCACGTCACGGGACGCTCCCCCGGTGTCGCCGGACCCGGGCATCCGCCGACGCGGGGCGGCCACCAGCCGCAATCTCGGTACCAGGCCTTGATCGGCGAGCACATCGAGGGCGCGCCGCTCCGGTGCGTCGAGCTGCACCGTGGACGCGCCGGGCGGTCCGTCGGCCGCGGGCGCCGCGTCGTGGGGGCGCCGCGCCGGCACGCCGGGCACCCCGAGCAGCACCCCGATCACGCAGTCGCCGCAGGCGTTCCCGCGGACCTCGCAGCTGTCACAGTCGACGATCATGTGGCTCCCTCCCGGACGTGGCTCGTGCTCTGCCGCGCACGGTAGGGACGACCCCCGACAGTTCCGGGGCGCGCGGACCGCTCAGCCGCGCACCAGGCGCGTGAGGATCGCCGTCGACGGCACCGTGTAGGCCCCGCTGCGCTGCACCGACCGCACGACGGCCCCGTCGGACGTCGCCACCAGCACCGGCCGCCCCTGCGGCTCCGCGGCCACCAGCGAGCGGATGACGTCGTCGGCGATCACGCCCTTGTCGCTGAACAGCACCCGCACCCCGCGCGACCCGCGCACCGGGGCCGCCACGACGCCCGCCCCGTCGAACACGACGGTGACCTCCACGCCGGTCCGCGCGGCGAGCGCGGCGAGCTGGCCGACCAGCCGGGTGCGCTGGTCGGCCAGCGTCAGCTCCGGGTAGCCGGTCTTGCTGACGTTGTAGCCGTCGACGACGAGGTGCACGGTGGGCACCGCGAGCAGCGCGTCGAGCGCCGCCAGCCCGTCGACGGCACCGCCGCCCGCCGCCGTGCCCGCGCCCGTCACGAGGTCGCCGGGACGCGGCCCGCCCCCGCCGAGCGCCAGCTCGCGGCGCAGCCCCGCGACGGCCCCGCCGAGGGTGTCGACCAGCAGGCCCAGCCGCACCTCGTCGGCCTGGCGGGCCTCGCGCGCCGCCTGCCGGGCCGCCGCGACCTCCGCCGCCGCCCGGTCGGCCCGCCGGCGCTCCTGCTCCGCCCGGGCCCGCTCGCGGTCGGCGTCGGCCCGCGCGGTGGCCAGGTCGGCGGCCGCCGCCGCGCGCACCTCCTCGACCACGCGGTCGGCCGCCTCCCGCCCGTCGATCGCGGCCCGCAGCTTCGCCCCCTGCTCCGACACGCGCCGGCGCAGCTGCTGGTACTCGGCGTCGCGCTGCTCCCCCGCCGACCGGGCCTGCTCGCGGGCCTCGCCGAGCTCGCCGCGCAGGCGCTCCAGCTCGGTGGTCAGCTTGTCCACGCGCGAGAGCGCCGCGTCCCGCTCGGCGCGCAGCTCCCCCACGTCCCCCCGGCGCGCGGCCGCGGCCACGGCGTCGGCCGCCGCGGCGTCGCCGACCAGCACCGCGGCGGCCGCGGCCGTCAGCGCGTCGTCGGAGGCCGGGGCGAGCTCGCCGGGCCGGTGCTCGTCCCACCAGGCGACGACGGCGGTGCGGAACACCGTGGACGAGGCCAGCTCGGCCAGCAGCGCGGGGCCGCCGAGCTTCGCGCGCTTGGCCGGGGTGAACCGGGCCAGCCGGCGCAGCGGGACGGGCACCTCGGTGGCCGGCAGCCCGCCGACCGCGGCGGCCGCGACGTCGGCGAGCCTGCCCCGCACGGCGTCGGGCAGGCGCGACCAGTCCACGGGGTCCCCCCCGTCGGCTGCTGGCGTCCCGGACATCGCACCAGGTTATCCGCGCCGGGCCGGGGAGACCGCCACCGCGGCGCCGGGACGCCGGATCGGGGCCGGCCGATTCTGTCGGGGGGCCCGGCTAGCGTCCCGCGCCGTGACCGCTCCCCCCGTGTCGCCTCGCCCGTCGCCGCACGTCCAGCTCTCCTTCGACGAGCTGGGCACGCCCCTGCGCGAGGTCACGTTCGTGGTGCTCGACCTGGAGACCACCGGCGGGTCGGCCGCACAGCACGCGATCACCGAGATCGGGGCGGTGAAGGTCCGCGGCGGCGAGCGGATCGGCGAGCTGTCCACGCTGGTCGACGCGGGGGTCGGCATCCCGCCGGGGATCGTCGCGCTCACCGGGATCACCACGGCGATGATCCAGGCCGCCCCGCCGGTCGACGCCGTGCTGCCCGCGCTGCTGGAGTTCCTGCGCGGCGCGGTGCTGGTGGCCCACAACGCCCCGTTCGACACCGGGTTCCTGCGCGCGGCGTGCGAGCGCCACGGGCACGCCTGGCCGCGGCCCCCGGTCCTGTGCACCGCGCGCCTGGCCCGGGCGGTGCTGCCCCGCGAGGAGGCCCCGAGCGTGCGGCTGGGCGCGCTCGCGCAGCTGTTCGGCACCGTCACCACGCCCAACCACCGGGCCCCCGACGACGCGGCCGCCACCGTCGAGGTGCTGCACCACCTGCTCGAACGCATCGGCAACCTCGGCGTGCAGAGCCTGGAGGAGCTGCTCGCGCTGGCGAAGGACTCCGCGCCGCACCGGCCCACCACCGGGCAGCGGCGCAAGCGCACGCTCGCGCGCGGGGTCCCCTCGGCGCCGGGGGTGTACCTGTTCCGCGGCCCGCGCGACGAGGTGCTCTACGTCGGCACGAGCGGCGACCTGGCCCGCCGCGTCCGCAGCTACTTCACCGCCGGGGAGCGCAGGCGGCGGGTGCGCGACATGGTGGCGCTGGCCGAGCGCGTCGACACCGTCGTGTGCGCCCACTCCCTGGAGGCGGCGGTGCGCGAGCTGCGCCTGATCGCCGCGCACCGGCCCCGGTACAACCGCCGCTCGCGCAACCCGCAGCGCGGCTGGTGGGTGACCGCCACCGTGGAGCCGTTCCCGCGGCTGTCGGTCGTCACCGCTCCCCGCGACGGCGCGCTGGGCCCGTTCACCTCGCGCGGGGCGGCCACCGCGGCGGTGGAGACGCTGCTCGACGCCGTCCCGCTCCGCTCGTGCACGCCCCGGATCGCGCTGCGCCCCACCGGCACGCCCTGCGTCCTGCACGAGATGGGGCGCTGCGCCGCGCCGTGCGCCGGCCTGCAGTCGGTGGCCGAGTACGCCCCCGCCGTCGACGCGCTGGCCGACCTGGTCGACGGCCGCGACGACTCGCCGCTGCGCCGCCTCGCCGACGCCGTCGAGGCGCTGGCGGCCCGCGAGCGGTTCGAGGACGCCGCCGCGCGCCGCGACCGGCTGGCCGCCCTGATCCTCGCGCTGGCCCGCACGCAGCGCCTCGCCGCGCTGGCCCGGGTCTCCGAGCTGGTCGGGGCCCGGCCCGACGGGCGCGGCGGCTGGGAGGTCGCGGTGCTGCGCCACGGGCGGCTCGCCGCGGCCGGGGTCGCGCCGCGCGGGACGGCCCCCATGCCCGTGATCGACGCCCTGCGCCTGGGCGCGCAGACCGTCCTCACCGGCCCCGGGCCGCTGCGCGGCGCCCCGCACGAGGAGGTGCGGCTGCTGCACCGCTGGCTCGCCACCGGCGGCACCCGGCTGGTGCACAGCGAGCCCACCTGGTCCGAGCCGGCGCGCGGCGCCCCGTCGTGGGCGGCCTGGGCCGAGCGCGCCCGCCCGCTGGAGCTGCCCGACTGACGGCGACTACCGTCCGGGGCACCCCGCCGCCGACCCCCAGGAGCCCGCCCGTGATCACCGCGATCGTCATGGTGCACACCGCCGCCGACCGCATCCCGGAGACGGCGCAGGCCATCGCCGACCTCGACGGGGTCAGCGAGGTCTACTCCTGCGCGGGCGACGTCGACCTCATCGCGGTCGTGAAGGTCGCCCAGCACGACCAGCTCGCCGACGTCATCGCCGGGCGGCTCAGCAAGGTCGACGGGGTGCGGCGCACCGACACCCACATCGCCTTCCGCTCCTACTCCCGCGCCGACACCGAGTCGACCTTCTCCGCCGGCCTGGACTGAGGCTCAGGCCCGCAGGGCGGTCGAGACCCGGGCCCACTCGGCGAGCAGGCGCTCCCCCGCCCCCGAGTCGATCGCCTCGGCCACCCGCGGCAGGGCCGCGCGCAGGTCGTCGACGAGCGACGGGCCGGGGCCGTCGAAGGCCACCAGCGCCGCGGCGGAGTTGAGCAGCACCGCATCGCGCACCGGGCCGGTCGCCCCGGCCAGCAGGTCGCGGAACACCCCGGCGTTGACCGACGCGTCGCCGCCGCGGAGGTCCGCGTGGGTGGCGCGGGCGATGCCGAGGTCGGCGGGGTCGAGCGTCTCCACCCGCACCGTGCCGTCCGCGACGACCCGCACCGTCGACGTGGTGGCGGTGGTGAGCTCGTCGAGGCCGTCGTCGCCGCGCACGACCAGCGCGGACGCCCCGCGCGCCGCGAGGACGTCGGCGATCACCGGCGGCATCGTCGGGAAGGCGCACCCGATCAGCGACGCGGCGGGCTGGGCCGGGTTGGTCAGCGGGCCGAGCACGTTCATCGCGGTGGGCACGCCGAGCTCCCGGCGGGTGACGGCGGTGTGGCGCATCGCGGGGTGGAACACCGGCGCGAAGCAGAACCCGATCCCCACCTGCGCGACGCACCGCGCCACGGCCTCGGCGGGCAGGTCGATGGCGACGCCGAGCGCCTCCAGCACGTCGGCCGTGCCGCTGGCCGAGGACGCCGCCCGGCCCCCGTGCTTGACGACGGGCGCGCCGGCCGCGGCCACCACCACCGCCGACATCGACGAGATGTTGACGGTGTGGGCCTGGTCACCCCCGGTGCCCACGACGTCGAGGGCCCGGACGGGGACGGTGAACCGGCTCGCGTGCGCGAGCATCGTCTCCGCGAGCCCGCCGATCTCGGCGGCCGTCTCGCCCTTGGCCCGCAGCGCGACCAGGAAGCCGGCGAGCTGGGAGGGTGTGGCCTCGGCGGACAGGACGCGGTCCATCACCCAGGCGGTGTCGCCCGCGTCGAGGTCCTCGCCCCGGATGAGGCTCCCCAGCAGCGCGGGCCAGGTCCGCAGATCAGCCACCGGGAGGCTCAGCCCCGCGAGGGGGCGGACAGCTCGCCGGCCTGGGACCGGCGCAGCACGTCGGCCACCGTCTCGGCGGCGGTGATCGGGTCGAGCGGGTGCACGAGCACGGCGTCGGCCTGCGACCAGGTGGCCAGCCACCGGTCGTCGCGGCGGCGGACCGTCACGATGATCGGCGGGCAGTCGACGATCTCGTTCTTCAGCTGCCGCGAGACGCCCATGCCGCCGGTGGGCTGGGCCTCGCCGTCGAGGATGGCGAGGTCGACGCCCCCGGCGTCGGCGGCCGCCAGCACCTCGGCGATGCCGCTCGCCTCCAGGAACGTGACGCGGCCGAGATCGGGCGCCGGGCGCCTGCCGACGGCGTTGACGATGGCCTCCCGGACCTCGGGCCGGTGGCTGAGCACCAGCACGGTCAGGGCCTCACGGGCGACGGGGCTGTTCACGCGCGGAACTCTAGACCGCGCGGTGGCGGCGGTGTTCGAGAACCCGTTGGGTCCCCGACAGGCTGTAGAAGTTGGTCTGGGGTCATAATGCCCGAGTGACGACAGCGGCTCCCAACATCAGCGCGCGGATCCACTCGCTGAACCGGCCCAACCTGGTCAGCGTCGGCACGATCGTCTGGCTGTCCAGCGAGCTGATGTTCTTCGCCGGGCTCTTCGCGATCTACTTCACCGCGCGCGCACAGCACGAGGGCGAATGGCCCCCTGCCCCGACCGAACTCAACGTGCCCTACGCGCTGGCGGTGACGATCGTCCTGGTGGCGTCGTCGTTCACCTGCCAGTTCGGGGTCTTCGCCGCCGAGCGGGGTGACGTCTTCGGCCTGCGGCGCTGGTACCTGCTGACGCTGGCGATGGGCGCGTTCTTCGTGCTCGGCCAGGCGTACGAGTACAGCGTGCTGGTGCTCGAGCACGACACCACGCTCGCCTCGAGCGCGTACGGCACCGTCTTCTACATGGCGACGGGCTTCCACGCCCTGCACGTCATCGGCGGGCTGGTCGCGTTCGTGTACCTGCTCATCCGCACGAAGCTGAGCAAGTTCACCCCGCAGCAGGCCACCGCCGCGATCGTCGTGTCGTACTACTGGCACTTCGTCGACGTGGTGTGGGTCGGCCTCTTCGCCGTCATCTACTTCATCCGCTGAGATGGCCGACGCGGAGATGCCTGACACCGACATGCCGGAACTACCCGAGGGCGCATCGATGACCACCACACCGAGAACGCGCGGGGCGCGCAGCCGGTTCCGGCGCCGCCTCGCGGGAGCGATGGCGCTGGGCATCGGCCTGCTGTCGGCCGGCGCGCTGTACACCGTCGGCGCCCCGGCGCCGCAGGTCGCGCACGCCCAGGAGGCCGACGCGGCGCTGCTGGCGCAGGGCGAGGAGCTCTACAACAACGCCTGCATCACCTGCCACGGGTCGAACCTGCAGGGCGTCACCGACCGCGGGCCCAGCCTGATCGGCGTCGGCGACGCGGCCACCTACTTCCAGGTCTCCACGGGCCGCATGCCGCTGGCGCGCCAGGAGGCCCAGGCCATCCGCAAGCCCCCGCGCCCGGAGTTCGACCCGGAGACCGAGCAGGGCCAGGCCAACCTCGACGCGCTGGGTGCGTTCATCCAGGCCAACGGCGGCGGTCCGGTCCGGCCCGAGGCCACCGGCGAGGCGCTGCGCGGGGAGGACCCGGCCCGCGGTGGCGAGCTGTTCCGCCTCAACTGCGCGTCCTGCCACAACTTCACCGGCCGCGGCGGGGCCCTGTCCTCGGGCAAGTTCGCCCCGACGCTGGACCCGGCCACCGAGACCGTCATCTACACGGCGATGCTCTCCGGCCCGCAGAACATGCCGAAGTTCTCCGACCGGCAGCTCACGCCGGAGGAGAAGGCCGACATCATCGCCTACGTCAAGTCCGTGTCCGGCGACGTCGCGAACCCCGGCGGTGCCGGTCTCGGCGGCATCGGCCCGGTATCGGAGGGCCTCATCGCCTTCATCGTCGGCCTCGCCGGGCTGATCGGATTCGCTCTGTGGCTGGGAGCCAAGTCATGACCCTCTCCGAACAGGACCACTCGGGCGGGGTCCGCCGCCCCACCCCGGCCGAGCTCGACGAGATGACGCCGGACCAGATCGCCACGCTCGCGGCGAACCTCGACGACGTCGAGATCGTCCACAACGCGCGCAAGTTCCCGATCCCGGGCACGCGGGCGGAGAAGCGGGCCGAGCGGGCCGTGGCCCTCTGGTTCATCATCTCCGCGCTGTCCGGCCTGGCCTTCCTCGCGGCGTTCATCTTCTGGCCCTACGAGTACGTCCCGCCGTCGGACCCCGGTTACGGCGTCTACGTGCTCTACACCCCCGTCATCGGGGGCACGTTCGGCCTCGCGGTGCTGGCGCTGGGCATCGGCGTCATCTCCTACGTCAAGAAGTTCTTCCCCGACGAGGTGTCGGTGCAGCAGCGCCACGACGGCATCTCCGACGAGGTCGACCGCCGCACCGTGGTGGCCCAGCTGGCCAAGGCCGGCCAGGACACCGGGATCGGGCGCCGCAAGCTGATCACCCGCGCGGCGGGCGGCGCGGCGGGCGTGTTCGGGCTCGGGCTGGGCATCGCCGCGGTCGCCCCGCTGGTCCGCAACCCGTGGGCGGGCGGCGACGAGGCGGCCCTGTGGACCACCGGGTGGCGCGCCGTCGACGGCGAGACCGTCTACCTGCGCCGCGACACCGGCATCCCGGACGAGATCTCCCTGGTCCGCCCCGAGGACCAGGAGCCCGGCTCGATGGAGACGGTGTTCCCGTTCCGCGAGTCCGAGCGCGGCGACGAGGAGGCCCTGCTGCGCGCCCTGCGCCGCTCGGACAACCCCGTCATGCTCATCCGCCTGCGCCCGGGCACCGAGACGATCAAGCGCGCGGGCCAGGAGGACTGGAACTACGGCGACTTCTACGCCTACTCCAAGCTCTGCACGCACCTGGGCTGCCCGACCTCGCTGTACGAGACCCAGAGCCAGCGCATCCTGTGCCCGTGCCACCAGAGCCAGTTCCTGGCCACGGAGTACGCGAAGCCCGTCTTCGGTCCGGCCAGCAGGTCGTTGCCGCAGTTGGCGATTACAGTGAACGACGAGGGGTACTTCGTCGCCACCCGTGACATGGAACCCGTCGGACCGGCCTTCTGGGAGCGGAGATCATGAGCTCGATCACGACGCCGACAACGTCCGGCGGGGGCGCCAACGCCCTGGTCGCCGGGGCCCTGGACGGGGTCGACCAGCGCTACCACCCCGCAGCCGGCATGCGGAAGCAGTTCAACAAGGTCTTCCCGACGCACTGGTCGTTCATGCTCGGTGAGGTCGCGCTCTACAGCTTCATCGTGCTGCTGCTGTCCGGCACGTACCTGGCGCTGTTCTACGACCCCTCGATGGCCGAGGTCACCTACAACGGGGTCTTCGACAACCTCCGCGGCGTGCACATGACCCGCGCGTACGAGAGCACCCTGCACATCTCCTTCGAGGTGCGCGGCGGGCTGTTCGTCCGGCAGGTCCACCACTGGGCCGCGCTGCTGTTCATGGCGGCGATGGTCGCCCACATGTTCCGCACCTACTTCACCGGCGCGTTCCGCAAGCCGCGTGAGGCCAACTGGGTCATCGGCATCCTGCTGATCTTCATCGGCACGTTCGAGGGCTTCACCGGCTACTCGCTGCCCGACGACCTGCTCTCGGGCACCGGCCTCCGCATCGCCTCGGGCATCACGCTGTCGGTGCCGGTCATGGGCACGTGGACGCACTGGGCGCTGTTCGGTGGGGAGTTCCCGGGCACGGAGATCATCCCGCGGCTCTACATCATCCACGTGCTGTTGCTGCCGGGCATCCTGCTCGCGCTGATCGCGGTGCACGTGGGGCTGGTCTGGTACCAGAAGCACACCCAGTTCCCCGGCCCGGGCCGCACCGAGAAGAACGTCGTCGGCGTCCGGATCCTGCCGGCCTTCGCGGCCAAGGGCGGCGCGTTCTTCGCGGTGTTCGTCGGCGTCGTCGGCCTGATGGGCGGGTTGCTGCAGATCAACCCGATCTGGAACCTCGGCCCGTACAACCCGTCGCAGATCTCCGCGGGCTCCCAGCCCGACTTCTACATGGGCTGGTCCGACGGGATGGCCCGGCTGTGGCCCGCGTGGGAGATCTACCTGGGCAACTACACGGTCCCGGCGGTCTTCTTCCCGACCGCGGTGTTCCTGCCGATGATCTTCGTGCTGGCCGGGGCGTACCCGTGGATCGAGGCGCGGTTCACCAAGGACAGGGCGCTGCACAACCTGCTGCAGCGTCCGCGCGACGTCCCGGTCCGCACCTCGCTCGGCGCGATGGCGATCATGTTCTACATGGTCCTGCTGATCAGCTCGGCCAACGACTGGTTCGCCTTCTTCTTCGACGTGTCGCTCAACGCCACGACGTGGATGGGCCGGATCGGCCTGCTGATCCTGCCGCCCATCACCTACTGGGCCACCTACCGCATCTGCCTGGGCCTGCAGAAGGGCGACCGCGCGGTGCTGGAGCACGGCATCGAGACCGGCATCATCAAGCGGCTGCCGCACGGTGAGTTCATCGAGGTGCACCAGCCCCTCGCCGGGGTCGACGCCCACGGGCACCCGATCCCGCTCGCCTACCAGGGCGCCCCGGTGCCCAAGCGGATGAACCAGCTCGGCATGGGCGGCAAGCCCGTCGCCGGCTCGATGCTCACGCCCGACCCGCGCGAGGAGACCCTCGCCCTGGAGAAGGCGCGTGCCGAGGAGGCCGCGGCCGAGGCGGCCGTGCACGGCGGTCACTCCGGTGACGACGAGCGCGTGGCCCGCACGGGCCGCAAGGAGCTCGCGGGCAGCCCCGACGGGGGCCGTCCGAAGGACCCCGAGGACTGACCCGCCGCTCGCACGAACGGAAGGCCCCGCCGGATCTCCGGCGGGGCCTTCCGCGTTCCCTCAGACCCGCGTCCGCCGCAGGGACCACACCGCCCCGGCCAGCACCGCGGCGAACAGCGCCAGGTAGGCGTAGGGCCACAGCGAGATCGCACCGGTGGCCGGGACCGGGCCGACGTCGGGCCCGGGCAGCCGCGTGATCACCGCGAGCGTGGCGAGCAGGACCCCGCCCAGCCCGACGGCGGCGGCCCGCTCCCCCGCCGACGCCCGGCGGGCCAGCAGCACGACCAGCGGCACCACCCACACCCAGTGGTGCGACCAGGCGAACGGGGCGGCCGCCGCGGACCCCAGCCCGACGAGCGTGCCGGCCGCCAGGTCGTCGCCCCGGCGGTGCAGGCACGCCGCGACGGCGAGCGTGAGCAGGGCCAGCAGCGCGGCCGGCACCAGGTCGGGCAGGCCCGCCCGGGCCAGGAGGCCGGCGAGCGCGTGGTTGCTGGGCCCGGCGACGTCGGAGATCCGCCCCGCGGAGGCGAACGTGCCCCGCAGCCAGTACTCCACCGAGTCGGCCGGGGCCACCACGAACCCCAGCGCCCCGGCCGCGGCGAACGTGCCGAGCGCGGTGGCCGCCGCCCGGATGCGGCCGGTGAGCAGCAGGTGCGCGACGAACAGCAGCGGGGTGAGCTTCAGCGCCGCCGCCAGCCCGATCCCGACGCCGCGCCACCGGCTGCCCGGCCGCCCGAACAGGTCGCAGGCGACGACTGCGAGCAGCACCAGGTTGATCTGGCCGAGGTAGAGCGTGGTGCGGACCGGGTCGAGCCAGGTCGCGAGCGCCACCACCGCCATGAGGAGCGGCCCGGCCGCCCCGCAGCGCCGCACCACGACGGCGAGCAGCACCAGCCCCAGCAGCGTCCAGCCGGCCGCGAGGACGGGCGGCGGCAGCCAGACCAGCGGCACGAACACGAGAGCGGCGAACGGCGGGTACACGAACGGGAGGTCCAGCAGCACGCCCCCGCCGTAGAGCGGGCGTCCGGCGAGCACGGACTCCCCGCCCGCGCGGTAGACCTGCAGGTCGATGAGCAGGGTGTGGGCCTGCGGCCAGATCGCGAGCACGACGGCGTGGCCCAGCACCGCCGCCACGACGACGGCCGCGGCCGACCGGGCGTTCATGATCCCCACCGTAGGGGGAGGGCGGGTGGCCGCGACCACACGGACGCGCTAGTGTCCTCCCCATGCACATCGCACCCCTCGCCCTCGACGCGGCCGTACCGCCGCGCGTCGGCTGAGCCAGGTCGCCGGCGCGCAGCTCCCCCTCGTCTCCGAGGCCTGGCTCGGGTTCCCGACTCCCCTCGGACCCTGGAGCTCGACATGACCGTTCTGGACCACTCCCCCCGCACCACCTGGACGCCCCGCATCCCGCGTCGCCACGAGATCGTCACGACCGGCGGCATCGAGGGCGTCCTGCGCGTCGGTGACGCGCTGCGCGCCGGCGGCTACCCCGTCCGCGACTTCGCCGCCGACGTCCGTGACGGCGTCCCGTACAGCTCCGTCACCTGCACCGTCTCGCTGACCCGGGCCGAGGAGGCGTCGTTCGCCGACCGCCTCTGCACGCTGCTCGGCGTCGTCTCCGTGGAGCCCTGCTAGCCGGTCACGTTCTCCCGCAGCCGGTCGAGCAGGCCCGCCGGCACGGCGGTGTCGGCGTCGTCGAGGCCGGTGCGCAGGCGGGCGTCGAACGCCACCGCGGCGTCGCGCAGGCGCAGGAACGCGGCCCGCCCCTCCCCGGTCAGCTCCACGACGTGCACGCGGCGGGTCGCGGCGGCGGGTGAGCAGGCCGTCGCGCTCCATCGCGTCGAGGTGGTCGGTGAGCGTGGCGCCCTCGGTGCCGGCGGCCGCAGGGAGCGCCCGCTGGTCGGCGACGGGAGGTGCAGGCCGGTCGGGGGGACGGGGGAAGCCGGCACCGCCGGATCCTCTCCCCGTCCCACCGTTCGACGTCCCACGTTCCCGGACCGTCAGAGGATCTCCGGGCGCACGTCGAGCGTGGTGCGGTCGAGGCTCTCCAGCAGCGCGAACTGCGGGCCGGTGCGGGGGAGCTCGTGGCGCAGGAAGTAGCGGGCGGCGGCGCGCTTGCCGTCGGCGAAGTCGCCCTCGCGCTCCCCCACCGCCACCAGCTGCTCCAGCCAGATCCAGGCGACGACGACGTGCCCGACCGCCTCCAGGTAGGTCGAGGAGTTGGCCAGCGTGACGGCCGGGTCGTCGGCGGCCCACAGCGCGGCGGTGACCTCCGCGGTGCGGGTGGCGGCGGCCCCGACGGCGTCGGCCTCGGCGGTGAGCCCCGCGGCGCGGGCCCGCTCGACGCCCGCGCCGATCGTGTCGAGCAGCAGCCGCAGGCCGGCCCCGTCGTGCAGCACGACCTTGCGGCCGAGCAGGTCGAGGCCCTGGATGCCGTGCGTGCCCTCGTGGATCATGTTGAGCCGGTTGTCGCGCCAGAACTGCTCCACCGCGTACTCGCGGGTGTAGCCGTAGCCGCCGTGCACCTGGATCGCGAGGTCGTTGGCCGCGAGGCACCACTGCGACGGCCAGCTCTTGGCGATCGGGGTGAGCGTGTCGAGCAGCAGGTGCGCGCGGGCCCGGTCCTTCTCGGTCGCCGCCGTCCGCTCGTCGTCGAGCAGGCGGGCGCAGTAGAGGATCAGTGCGACCGCGCCCTCGGCGTAGGACTTCTGCGCGAGCAGCATCCGGGCGACGTCGGGGTGCTCGACGATCGTCGCGGGCCGCCCGTCGCGGCGGCCCTGCACGCGGGTGCGCGCGTAGTCCAGGGCGTGCAGGTAGCCGGTGTAGCCCAGCGCCGCCGCGTTGCCCCCGACGCCGACGCGCGCCTCGTTCATCATGTGGAACATCAGCGCGAGGCCCTTGCCCCGCTCCCCCACGAGGTACCCGACGGCCCCGGCCTCGCCGTCCGGCGTGTGCTTGCCCTCGCCGAAGTTGAGCAGCGTGTTGACGGTGCCGCGGAACCCCATCTTGTGGTTGACGCCCGCGAGCACGACGTCGTTGCGCTGCCCGTCGGGCAGGACCTTGGGCACGATGAACAGCGAGATGCCCTTCACCCCGGCCGGCCCCCCGGGGATCTTGGCCAGCACCAGGTGCACGATGTTCTCGGACAGGTCGTGGTCGCCACCGGAGATCCACATCTTGTTGCCGCGCAGGCGGTAGGTGCCGTCGTCCCGGGGCTCCGCGCGGGTGGTGATGTCGGCCAGCGACGACCCCGCCTGCGGCTCCGACAGGCACATCGTCCCGAAGAACCGGCCCTCCACCATCGGGCCCACCCACGTCTCGACCTGCTCCGGGGAGCCGTGCGCGAGCAGCAGGTTGGCGTTGGCGATCGTCAGGAACGGGTAGGCCGACGTGCCCACGTTGGCCGCCTGGAACCACAGGAAGCAGGCCTGCGCCACGGTCTGCGGCAGCTGCATCCCGCCGACCGACTCGTCCATCCCCGCCGACAGGATCCCGGTGGCGGCGAACGCCTCCAGCGCCTTCGCCACCTCGGGGATCATGTGCACGCGCTCCCCGTCGAACTCGGGCTCGGCGAGGTCGGCGGCCCGGTTGTGCGGGGCGAACTGCTCGGTGGCCACCTGCTCGGAGAGGTCCAGCACGGCGTCGAACGTCTCGCGGGAGTGCTCGGCGAACCGCTCGCGGGAGGTCAGCGCGCCGACGTCGAGCCAGTCGTGGAGCAGGAAGTCGAGGTCGCGGCGGGACAGCAGCAGAGAGCGCACGCCCCGAGGCTAACCCGCGAGTTTGCCGTGGGTGAACGTCGTGTTGTCCGTCGGCGCACGGCCGGGGCCGTGCGTCGGCCGACTCGCCGGGCGGGGATGGACGACTCGCCGGGCGCCGTCGGCAGACTCGCCGGGTGGGGGTGGCGGGGTCGGGTCAGGGTGCGCTGGCGCCGTGCGCCGCGTCGAGCATCTCCGCCAGCTCCGCGACCTTGACGCGCTCGGCGCCGCGCAGGCCGCCGCGGCGGACCTCCTCGGCGTCGAGGCGCAGCCACGACGTCCAGTCGACCGGGCGGACGCCGTGGGCGGCCAGCGCCGCCCGCAGGGCGTCGGGCTCGGGGTGGGCGGGGGCCGGGAGCGAGGGCAGGTCGGCCAGCAGCGCCGCGACCGTCTCCTGCGCGTCGCCCTTGTTCGTGCCGATGACGCCGGTCGGGCCGCGCTTGATCCAGCCCGTGACGTACGCGCCGGGCACCGGGACGCCGTCGGCGACGACCCGCCCGCCCTCGTTGGGGACGGTGCCGGTGGCCTCGTCGAACGGCAGGCCGGGGATCGGCTCGCCCGCGTAGCCGATGGCGCGCACGACCAGCCCGACGTCGAGGGTCTCCTCCTCGCCGGTGCCCACGACCCGCCCGGAGGCGTCGATCGCGGTGCGCTCCACGACGATCCCGGAGACCCGGCCGTCGCCGAGCAGCCGGACCGGGGACCGCAGGAAGCGCAGGTGGATGCGGCGCGGGGCGTCGCCGACGGGGCGGTCGACCCATTCGGTCAGCATCCCGAGGTTCTGCTTCTGCCGCCGGTCCTCCGGCTCGTCGACGCCCGCGGCGAGCAGCCCGTCGTCGTGCACCACGACCTGCGCGTCGGCAAGGTCGCCGATCTGGCGCAGCTCCGCCGGGGTGAACCGGACGTGCTGCGGGCCGCGGCGGATCAGGACGTGCACGTCGCGGACGGCGCTGGAGCGCAGCGCGTCGAGGACCGGGCCGGGGACGTCGGTGGCGGCCATCTCCTCCGCCGACTTCGCCAGCACGCGGGCGACGTCGAGCGCCACGTTGCCCGCCCCGACGACGGCGACGCCGGGGTGGTCGAGCGCCGGGTCGAGCCCGGTGAAGTCGGGGTGCCCGCAGTACCAGCTGACGAACTCCCCCGACCCGTACGAGCCCGCGAGCTCCTCCCCCGGCACGCCGAGGTCGCGGTCGAGCGAGGACCCGGTGGCGTGCACGATCGCGTGGAAGTGGGTGCGCAGCTCGTCGAGCGGGATGCCGCCCTCGCCGATCCGGACCCCGCCGAGGAACTCGACGTCGGCCGGGTCGAACGGCTTCTGCAGCACCCGGATCACCGACTTCATCTTCACGTGGTCGGGCGCCACGCCGTAGCGGACGAGGCCGTACGGCGCGGGCAGCCGGTCGAGCACCTCGATGCTCACCGGGTCCCCCGACGTCAGCAGCGCCGCCGCCGCGTAGAGCCCCGACGGGCCGGCCCCGATCACCGCGACGCGGTAGTTCACGACTCCTCCAGTGGCAGGAAGCGCGGCGCCCGCTTCTCGACGAACGACGCCACCCCCTCGCGCAGGTCCGGGCCGCCGATGAAGCGGTCGACGTGGGTGAACGAGCTCTCCAGCGCCTCCTCGTAGGTGGAGTCGGCGGCCTCGCGCAGCTGGGCGGCGATCACGGCGACGGCGCGCGGGGCGCAGTGCCGGGCCAGGTCGCGGGCGTAGGCCTGGGCGGCGGCCAGTACCTCGTCGCGCGGGACGACCCGGCTGACCAGCCCGAGCCGGTGCGCCTCGGCCGCGTCGAACACCCGGGCGGAGATCAGCAGGTCGGTGGCGTGCTCGGTGCCGATCATCCGCGTGAGCGTCCACGCGATCCCGTACTCCGCGACGAGCCCGCGGCGGGCGAACGCGGTGGTGAACCGGGCGGAGTCGGCGGCGAAGCGGACGTGGCAGAACAGCGCCTGCACCAGCCCGACGCCCGCGCAGGCCCCGTTGATCGCGGCGATCAGCGGTTTCGGGAAGTTCCGCGGCACCTCGACCGACTTGTGCGGCAGCACCGCGCCGTCCTGCGACAGGCCGTCGAGGCGGCCCATGTCGGCGCCGGGGCAGAACGTCGACCCCGCCCCGGTGACGACGACCGCCCGCACGGCCGGGTCGGCTGCGGCCGCGGTGAGGTGGCCGTAGTAGGCGTCCTCGAGGTCCTCACCCCAGCCGTTGCGCCGCTCCGGGTGGTTGAACGTCAGGGTGCGGACGCCGGCGTCGTCGGTGTCGGCCAGCACGGACTCCATGGGACGACCCTAACGGTCGAGTCCAACCGTTCGGCCGAACGAGCACCGGTAATCGTGGGGCTACCCTCCGGCGTCATGGCGCTCCCCGACGGAACGGTCCTGAGCAAGCGGGTGCTCGTCGAGCTCTCGCACGCCATCGAGCGGTTCGCGCTGGCCGCCGAACCGGGTGCCCCGCTCGTCGTCATCGCGATGTTCCAGCGCCTGTCCTACTTCCGGCGCGAGACCGACGTCTACACCGAGATCGCCGCGCGCAGCTCGGTCACCCTCGTCGGGCTCGTCGAGGACTTCCCGCCCGCGCTGCCGCCCGGCGTCCGCCACGTCCTGCTCGCCGAGGACGAGGAGCTGGCCCGCGAGTGGAGCGTCACGGTGCTCAGCCCGAACGGCGGGGCGACGCTCGTCGCGATCGACCAGGAGCGGGTCGACGCGGGCGCCCACACGCTGGAGGAGGGGCGCCGGTTCCGCGGGTACTGGTCCTTCGTCCGGGCCGACGCCTATCGCGAGGTGCTGCGGCTGCGGGCGCGGCTGACCCTGCCCGCCGAGACCGTCGAGGCCGTCGACGAGGTGCTGCACGCCGTGCTCGCCGCGCCGGAGCCGCGCCACCAGGACCGCTGGAACGTGCCGCTGCGCTTCCTGGCCGACCGCGTCGACGCCGGGGTCCGCGAGCGCGCGGGCCTGCAGAACCGGCTCGACTCGGCCGTCGGCCACCACGACGACGTCGCCGAGCGCGACCCCCGCACCGGCCTGCACACCGAGAGGTTCCTGGCCCGCTGGACCGCGGGGCTCGGCGCCGGGCTCCCCGTCGGACTGGTGCTGCTGCGGGTGCCGGGCGTGGCGGCGCTGCGCGCGAAGTACGGCCTGCGGGCCGAGCTGGCCGCGCTCACGGGCATCGCCGGCGGCGTCCAGGAGCTGCTCACCCCGACCGACCGCGTGGTGCGGCTGGGCCGGGAGGACTTCCTGCTGGTGCTGCCGTCCTGGCGCGAGGAGGACGTCCTCGGCCTGTGCGACCAGGTGTGCACCCGGGTGTCGGGCCTGGACCAGCAGTACCCGTTCGTCGCCCTGCCCGCCACGGCCGCCGCCACGGTCACGCGCGAGCGCCCGCTGCCCGTCGACCGCCTCGTCGCCCAGGTCGAGGGCGGGCGGCGGGTGAGCCTGCTCGTGTAGCGGGCTCAGGCCGGGACGCCCCGGAACGTGCGGCGGTAGTCCACCGGCGCGACGCCGACGACCCTGCGGAAGTGGTGGCGCAGCAGCGCACCGGTGCCGAACCCGCAGCGGGCCGCCACGTCGTCGACGCCGAGGGTGGTGTCCTCCAGCAGCCGCTGCGCGAGCAGCACGCGCTGCAGGGTGAGCCAGCGGTGCGGGGTGGTGCCGGTCTCGGCGACGAAGCGGCGGGCGAAGCTGCGGTCCGACATCCGGGCGCGCCGGGCCAGGTCCGACACCGAGTGCTCGTCGTCGAGGTGCTCGAGCACCCAGTCCAGCACCGGCGCGAGGCCGTCGGCGGTGCACTCCGGGATCGGCTGCTCGACGAACTGGCGCTGCCCGCCGTCGCGCTGCGGCGCCACCACCATCCGGCGCGCGATGGTGTTGACCACCGCGCTGCCCAGCTCCCGGCGCACGACGTGCAGGCAGGCGTCGATCCCGGCCGCCGTGCCGGCGCTGGTGATCACGTCGCCGTCGTCGACGTAGAGGACGTCGGGGTCGACGATCGCGCGCGGGAAGCGCTCCCGGAGCTCGTCGACGTGCAGCCAGTGCGTGGTGCACCGGCGACCGTCGAGCAGGCCGGCCGCGCCCAGCACGAACGACCCCGAGCAGACGCTGAGGACCGTCGCGCCGGCCCCGGCGGCGGCGCGCACGGCGTCGAGGACGTCCGGGGCGAACTCGCGCTCGTGGGTGGCCGCGATCGCCACGAGGTCGGCTCCGGCCAGCCCCTCCAGGCCGTGGTCGGGGGTCAGCGACGCCCCGACCCCCGTGCGCAGCGGCCGGCCCGCGACGGGCCCGCAGACCCGCAGGTCGATCGGGGGCAGGCCCTCGGCCGTGCGGTCGACGCCGAACACCTCGCAGAGCGTGGCGAACTCGAACATCGACACGGACGGCAGCACGAGCGCGGCGACGGAACGGAGCATGGCAGGATCTTATTCCTCATCGTCTCCTCTGCCACTGGTGGCGGCATCTTGCCGAGCGGAGACTTACTGCCATGACCACCGCACTCGTCGTCATCGTCCTCGTCGGCCTCGCCGTCTGGCTCTCCGCGGCCCGGCCCTCCCTGCCCCTCCCGGGGTCGTCCGTCGCCCCGGACTCCTACGACCGGGAGCGCCAGCTCGCCGAGCTGCGGGCCCTGTCCCGCTCGCGGGCCGACGTCCACCTGTGACGTCTGTCAGTCCCCGGGGCTGACCCGGCCCACTGCCGCGCCGCGGCCGGGCGCGGGACAGTACGTCCATGACCGATGTTCTGGAGATCGACGGCGTGGGCCACCGCTACGGCGCGCACGTCGCACTGGACGGGGTCGACCTGGCCGTCCGGGCCGGGGAGTGCGTCGCCCTCCTCGGCCCCAACGGCGCGGGCAAGACCACCCTGATCGGGCTCACGACCGGGCTGCTCGCCCGGCAGCGGGGGCGCGTCGCGGTGTGCGGGGGCGACCCCCGGCGCGCGGCCACCCGGCGCAGCCTCGGGGTCGTGCAGCAGACGATGGGCTTCCCGAGCACCGAGACCGTCGGCGAACTGGTGCGCGGTGCGGCGGTGCGGGCCGGTCGCCCGGCGGGCGCCGCGGCCCCCGTGCTCGCCGAGATCGGGATCGCCGACCTGGCGCCGCGGCGCGCCCCGAAGCTCTCCGGCGGGCAGCGCCAGCGCGTCGGGCTGGCGATGGCGCTGGTGGGCGACCCGGCGCTGCTGCTGCTCGACGAGCCCACCGTCGGACTCGACGTCTCCGCGCGGCGCGCGTTCTGGAAGATCCTCGCCGGGCGCCGCGACGCGGGCGTCGGCATGGTGCTGACCACGCACATCGTGGAGGAGGCCGCCGCGTTCGCCGACCGCGTGGTGGTGCTGCACCGCGGGCGGGTCGTCGCCGCCGACACCCCCGACGGCCTGACGTCGCGGCTCCCGGACCGCACCGTCACCGCCCGCACCTCCCTCGACGACCCGGCGCTGCGGGCGCTGCCCGGGGTGCGCACGGTCCGCCGCGACGGCGACCGCGTCCACGTCGGCACCGCCGCCCCCGAGGACCTGCTGCGCGAGTGGCTGGCGCTCGACCGCGGCCTGTCCGACCTGCGCGTCGATGGCGCGGGACTGGAGCAGGCCCTGGTCGCCCTGACCGGCGAGGACCTGGCGGAGGTGCCGGCGTGAGCGTCGCCGTCCTGCGGTCCGAGACCGGGGAGGGGCTGCGCGCGATCCTGCGCGAGCCGACCGCCCTGTTCTTCTCCGTCCTCATGCCCGTCGGCTTCTACGCCCTGTTCACCACGATCTTCGGCGGGCAGCAGCAGGAGAACGGCCTGTCCTTCGCCGCCACCTCGCTGGCCACCTACGGCGCGTTCGGCGTGGTGTCGGTGATGCTGCTCAACCCGGGGATCGGCGTCGCGGAGGACCGCACCCGCGGCTGGCTGCGCGTCAAGATGGTCTCCGCGACGCCGATCGGCGTCAGCCTCGCCGCCCGCCTGCTCGCCGCCCTGCCCTACGCCCTCGGCGTGCTGGTGGCGATGACCGCGGCGTCCGTGCTGATCACCGGCACCGTGATCGACCCGGTGACCTGGCTGCGCCTGGTCGCGGCGCTGGTACTGGGCGGGCTGCCGTTCGCCCTGTTCGGGATGGCCGTCGGGTTCGTGGCCTCGTCGAACGCGGCCGCGGCGATCCTCAACGCGGTCCTGTTCCCGATGGTGCTCGCGTCGGGGCTGTGGATCCCGCTCGGCCTCATGCCGGGGTTCATCCAGGCGATCGCGCCGTTCCTGCCGACCTACCACCTCGCGCAGCTCGCGATGGCCCAGATCACCGGGGCCCCGGCGCTCGGGCACCTGCTCGCGGTGCTGGCCACCACCGTCCTCGGCGCGCTGGTCGCCGGGGTCGCCTACCGTAACCTGCGCGTGTGAAGCGGGGATGGGGGTCGCTGTGGTACCTGCTCTTCCTGGGGTACCTGTTCCTGCAGCCGGCGTTCGACCCCGCCGCGGGGGCGTTCTCGTGGGTCGTCGCGGTCGGGTCGGCGCTGCTGTACGTCGCGTTCGTCCTGTACGCCTCGCCGCCCGGACACTGGGCCCCGGCCCTCGTCGCGGCGCTCGGCGTCCTCGTCGTGCCCGTCAACGTGGGCGGCACGGTGTTCTTTGTCTACGCCGCGGCCCACGCGGGCACGCTGCTCCCCCGCCGCTCGGCCACGCTCTGGCTGGGCGGGCTCACCGCGCTCGTCGGGGCGTCCGCGCTGGTGTCGAGCGCCCCGGCGCCGTACCTGTTCCTCAGCATCGCGCCGCCGCTGGTGTCGCTGTGGATCGTCGGGCTGGGCACGATGGAGGAGGCCGACCAGCGGCGCGCGACGGCCGAGCTGCGCGTCGACAACGCCCGCATCGAGCACCTGGCCACGCTCTCGGAGCGGGAACGGATCTCCCGTGACCTGCACGACCTGCTCGGGCAGACCCTGACCGGCATCGTCGTGCGCGCCCAGCTCGCGCAGCGCCTCCCCGGCCCCGACGCCGCCGCGGAGATGGCCGTGGTCGAGACGATGGCCCGCGACGCGCTCGGCGAGGTGCGGGCCACGGTGTCGGGCTGGCGCCAGGTGTCGGTCGACGACGAGATCACCGTCGCCCGCGACGCCCTCGCCGCCGCGGGCGTGGAGCTCGTCGTCCTCCGCGACGACGACCTCGTGCTCGTCCCGTCGGCGGAGAGCGCGCTGGCCCTGGCCCTGCGCGAGGCCGTCACCAACGTCGTGCGGCACGCGCACGCGCGGCGCTGCACGGTCGCGCTGCGCGGCGTCGACGGGCGGGTGGAGCTGGAGGTCGCCGACGACGGGGTCGGCGGCGCGGCGCGGGACGGCAACGGGCTCAGCGGGATGCGGGAGCGGATCGCGGCACTGGGCGGGTCGGTGCAGCGGCTGGCCCGCGACGGCACGGCGCTGGTCGTCGCGCTGCCCGCGGTGGTCGCCCGATGACCCGCCCGCCGATCCGGCTGGTGCTCGCCGAGGACCAGGCGATGGTGCTCGGGGCGTTCGCGCGGCTGCTGTCGCTGGAGGCCGACCTGGAGGTCGTCGCCACGGCCGTCGACGGCACCGAGGCGCTCGCCGCGGTCCGCGCGCACGACCCGGACGTGCTGGTCACCGACGTGGAGATGCCCGGGGCGACCGGGCTGGAGGTCGCGGCGGCGCTGCAGGGCGGCCGCACCCGGCTGGTGATCGTCACGACGTTCGCGCGGTCGGGCTACCTGCGCCGCGCGATGGACGCCGGGGTCGCGGGCTACGTCCTCAAGGACGCCCCGATCGACCGGCTCGTCGACACCATCCGCCGCGTGCACGCGGGCGAGCGCGTGATCGACCCGGCGCTGGCCGTCGCGGCGTGGGACACCGCCGACCCGATGACCGACCGCGAGCGCGACGTCCTGCGCCTGGCCGCGGACGGCCTGCCCAACGGCGAGATCGCGGCCACCCTGTTCCTCGCCGAGGGCACCGTCCGCAACTACCTGTCCACGGCGATCACCAAGCTCGGCGTGCGCAACCGCATCGAGGCGGCCCGGGTGGCGCGCGACCGCGGCTGGCTCTAGGCGGGCTCGCGCAGGCCGAGGTGGTCGCGCAGCGTCGGCCCGGTGTACCCGGTGCGGTAGCTGCCGAGGTCCTGCAGCTCCGGCACCACCTTCTCGACGAACTCGTCGAGCCCGCCGGGCGTCAGGTGCGGGACGAGGATGAAGCCGTCGGAGGCGTCCGCCTGGACGTAGTCGTCCATCTGCCGGGCCACCTCCTTCGGCGTGCCGACGAACGACTGGCGCGCGGTCGTCTCGATGATCAGCTCGCGGATCGAGAGCCCGCCCTTGGCCTCGGCGAGCTCGCGCCAGCGCTGCGCGACGGCGAGGGGGTCCTTCTCGTGGCGCACGCGGCCGCGGGTGATCTGCGCGCCGGGGTCGGGGTCGATGTCGGGCAGCGGGCCGTCCGGGTCGTAGGCCGACAGGTCGCGGCCCCAGACCTGTTCCAGGAACGCGATCGCGGTCTGCGGGCTGACCTGCGCGGTCCGGATCCGGTGCCCGTTCTCCGCCGCCTCCTCCGGGGTGTCGCCCAGTGCGAACGTGGTGGCGGGCAGGATCGTGATCTCGCTCTGCTCGCGGCCGTACTTCGCCATGCGGCCCTTGAGGTCGCGGTAGAACTCCTGGCCCGCCTCGACGCTGCCGTGCCGGGAGAAGATCGCGTCGGCGGTCTTCGCCCCGAACTCGCGGCCCTGGTCGGAGTCGCCCGACTGGATCAGCACCGGGTGGCCCTGCGGCGTCGGCGGGATCGGGAAGGTGCCGACCACGTCGAACTGGTCGCTGTGGTGGTCGACCGGGCGGCCGTCGGCGAGCCACAGCTCGCGCGCGGCGTCGAGCATCTGCTGGGCGCGGTCGTAGCGCTGCGCCGGATCGAGGAACCCGCCGCGGCGGAAGTTCTCCCCGGTGAACGCGTCCGAGCTCGTGACGAGGTTCCAGGCCGCGCGCCCACCCGAGAGGTGGTCGAGCGAGGCGAACTGCTTGGCCAGCTCCCACGGCTCGTTGAACGTCGTGTTGATCGTGCCGCCCAGCCCGAGGTGGGTGGTGACGGCGGCGATCGCGTTGAGCACGGTGAAGGTGTCCGGACGGCCGACGACGTCGAGGTCGTGGATGCGGCCCTGGTGCTCGCGCAGGCGCAGGCCCTCGGCGAGGAACAGGAAGTCGAACAGCCCGCGCTCGGCGTTCTGGGCGAACGCGACGAAGGACGCGAAGTCGGTCTGGCTGCCGGACTCCGGGTCGCTCCACACCGTGGTGTTGTTGACGCCCGGGAAGTGCGCGGCCAGGTGGATCTGCTTCTTCGGCACGTCAGACTCCGGTGAAGGCGTTGGCGGGGCGGGGCAGCCCGAAGCGCTCCCGCAGGGTGGCGGCGGGGTCGGCCGGGGTGCGCAGGCCCGCGGCGAGCAGCCGCGGCGCGACCTCGTCGGCGAGCACCCGCAGGCCGCCGGGCAGCGTCAGCGGGATCGCGGTGACGCCGTCGACGGCCTGCTCGGCGATCACCTCGACCAGCGCGTCGGGGCCTCCGACGACCCGCAGCGTCCGGGGCGCCAGCTCGCCGAGCTCGTCGAGCTCGCGGCGGGCGGCGTTCGGGTCGGCGGCCAGCAGGATCTCGACGTCGAGCAGGACCGCGACGGTGTCGGGGTCGCGCCCGGCGTCGGCGACCGCGGCGCGGATCCGCTCGCGGGCGGCGTGCGCGGCGGCCGGGTCGGGGGCCTCGATCCGCACGACGTCGGCCCAGCGGGCGGCGACGGCGAGGGAGTCGGGCTCCTCGCGCAGCACGGTCAGCGGGTGCGCCTGCGGGCTGCGGGGCGTGATCGACGGGCCCTTGACGGAGAAGAACTCCCCGGTGAAGTCGACGTAGTGCAGCTTCTCGCGGTCGACGTAGCGGCCGGTCGCGACGTCGCGGATGACCGCGCCGTCCTCCCAGGAGTCCCACAGCGCCACGACGACCTCGATCGTCTCGGCGGCCTCGCGCCACAGCTCGGCGGGCTCCGCGGCCGGCTTGCGGCCGAACTGCGCCGCCTCCTGCGCCGTCCGCGACACCGCGGGCTCCCAGCCGGCGCGGCCGGAGGACACGAGGTCGAGCGTGGCGATCGCCTTCGAGGTGTGGAACGGCTCGGTGTGCGTGGTGGTCACCGTCGGCACGAGACCGATCCCCGGCACGACCGGCGCGACCCGGGCCGCGATCGCGACGGCGTCGAGCCCGGAACCCGGGCCGAACGAGTCCGGGAGGGCGAGGAAGTCGGCCCCGGACTGGGCGGCGAGCTGGGCCGTGGCGATGTGGTGGGCCGGGGTGAGCAGCGCCTCGCGGGGCACCCCCGCCTGCCGCCACGCCTCGGGGTGCCGTCCGAAGCCGGACACCTCCACCGCCAGATGTGCCGTCCGCATGCGCTCTCCCTCGCCGCCGGGTGCTGTCCTCCGGGCAACCGGGCCCGCCCGGGGCGCATTCCCGGCACGGGCGACGGGGTCACGGGGTGAGGGCCACCGCCAGGCGCGTCACCAGGTCCTCGGCCTCCACCGCGTCCGGGCCGGCCAGGTAGGTCTCGGTGACCGGGCCGAGCGGGACGTGGCCGCGTTCGCGGACGTGCTCGAGCAGCGCGGTGTAGGCCATCGGCAGCTCCGGGTACGGCCCGACGTGCAGCGTCGTCGCCCACGGCCCCGCCGGCAGCACCGCGTGGGCGCCCTCGGACGCGGGGCCGGGCAGGCCGACCAGCGTCTCGAACTCGTCGGCGAGGTCCAGCGGGAACACCGCCACCAACGGCGTCCGCGACGTCGTCAGCGCGCAGGCCTCGCGCCACAGGGCGCCGGTGTCGTCGTCGATCGACGCGGCCCGCACGACGCCCGACACCCCCGTGACACCCTGGGCGTCCCGCTCGGTGATCGCCACGTCGTACTGGACGCGCTCGGGGCGGCGCAGCAGCCCGTCGAGGTTGCGCAGCACCTCCTCGCGCCGGGCCAGCTCCTCGCGCAGCTTCTCCCGCTCCCGGGCGAGCACGCTGCTCACCGCGTCGGTGTCCGGGGCGGCGAGCACCTCGCGGACGACGGGCAGCGGCACGTCCATGCCCCGCAGCACCGCGATCGTGGTGGCCGTGCGGACCTGGTCGGCCCGGTAGTAGCGGTAGGCCGAGTGCGGGTCGACGTGCGCCGGGGCGAGCAGCCCCTCCGCGTCGTAGTGCCGCACGGCCTTGACCGTCAGCCGGGCCAGGCGCGCGAACGCCCCGATCGGCATCAGGCCGTCCACACCGGCACCCGGAGGATCGTGCGGTTGCGCGACGGCTCGGTCACGCCCGGGTCGGTGAGGTACACCTCGGTGTGCGCCCCGGCCGGGCGCAGGCCCCGGCCGGCGACGAACCCGTAGAGCGCCGCCAGCGACGGCTTCTCGTCCTCGTGGGCCCCGGAGTGCAGCAGCTGCGCGACGCGCTGCTCCGGCCGGTCCCGCAGCACGACCGGCGCCACGTGGTCGACGGCCGCGAGCGCGTCGGGGGTGACTCCCTCCGGGGCCGGGACGGCGAGGGTCCAGTGCCAGCCGGCGGGCTCGTCGAGGTCGAAGCGCAGCGGGTCGCCGTCCTGGGCGTAGGTGCCCTCCAGCGGCACCCCCATCGGGGCGCCGAGCGCGGCCCTGGCCCGGAACAGGGCCCGCACGGCGGCGGCGAAGGGCAGGCCGTCGGCGCCGCCGCGGCCGTCGACGACGAGCAGGGAGCGGGCGCGGACGGTGGTGAGGGTGAGGTCGCTCGCCGAGACCGTGGGGAGCGTCGGTGTCGTGTCCATGGTGATGACTGTGGTGTCTCCCGCACGGGGAGGGTCAACCGTCACCGTCCGCGCCGGGGTCACCGGAACACGACCGTCCGGTTGCCGTGCACCAGCACCCGGTCCTCCAGGTGCCAGCGCAGCCCGCGGGCGAGCACGAGCCGCTCGATGTCGCGGCCGCGGCGGACCATCTCCGGCGCGGTGTCGGAGTGGTCGACCCGGATCACGTCCTGCTCGATGATCGGGCCGGCGTCGAGGTGCTCGGTGACGTAGTGGCACGTCGCCCCGATCAGCTTGACGCCCCGCGCGTGCGCCTGGTGGTAGGGCAGGGCGCCGATGAACGACGGCAGGAAGCTGTGGTGGATGTTGATCGCCCGGCCCTCCCACTCCGCGCACAGCTCCGGCGGGATGATCTGCATGAACCGGGCCAGCACGATCGCGTCCGGGTCGTGGTCGGCCACCAGTGCCCGCAGCTCCGCGAACGCGCGGTCCTTGTCCTGCCGGGGTCCGCCTGCCGCCGGGAAGGCGACGTGGTGGAACTCCGCGCCGTGCGCCCGCGCGACCGGCCCGAGCGAGGCGTGGTTGCCGATGACCGCGGCCAGGCGGACCGGCAGCTCACCGCTGGAGAACCGGCCCAGGAGGTCGTGCAGGCAGTGCGTCTCCCGGCTGACCAGCAGGACCACGCTCTTGCGGTCCGCCGAGTCGGTGACGGTCCAGCCCGCGTCGGCGCCGATCTGCCGGGCGACCGGGGCGAACCGCCTGCGCAGCTCCGCGGCCCCGAACGGCAGCGACGACGCGCGCACGACCTGCCGCGTGAAGAACCAGCCGGTCTCCGGGTCGGAGTGGTACGCGGCCTCCGCGATCCAGCCCCCCATCTCCCCGATCGCCCCGGCGATCCGGGCGACGACGCCGACCTCGTCGCGGCAGCCCAGGGTCAGCACGAGGCGGCGCTCGTCGACCGGGGCGACGCGGCCCCCCGGCGACTCCCCCGGCCCGGCCACCCGCAGCGCCGCGCGGTGGCGGACGGGACCGGACGCGCCTGCGCCCCGTCCAACGCGTGTTCCTCGTACATCTCGACGCCTCTCCTCACAGGTTCGGGCAGGTCAGGACGACAGTCCCGTGTAGGTGCTGTAACCGAAGGGGGCGAGCAGGACCGGGACGTGGCGGACGAGCCACGGCGAGGTCGGACCGACGGCGATCGTGATGTCCGCCTGCGACGACAGCAGCCCCTGCGCCGCGAAGTACCGGCGGGCGTCGATGACCAGGCGCAGGTCGCGGTCGTGGCCGTCGGCCCCGCCCCAGTCGTCGATCCGGCCCGACTCGTCGGTCGTCGCGGCGGCGACGGCCGTCCAGACCGAGCCGTCGGAGCACTCCAGCCCGACCCGGACGTCGCTGGCCGGCCGACCGTGGGTGAGGTCCACGACCTCCACTGTCAGGGGCACCCGTCCTCCTTCCCCGTGTCCCGGGCTCATCCCGGACCCGGAGGGTGCCGGGGAGGGCGATCCGTCGGCTATCCGTCGGCTATCCGGACACCCGGCCGCCTCCGTTGGGCCGTTCGGGGGGAACCCGCGGGCCGGTGCGTCGCGCTCGGTCCACCGCAGGCCAAGATCAGATGAACTTGCCCTCTCGATGAGGTGATGGCGGGCGCCCGATGGTTGAATCGGGATCCGGGCTTCGGGAGGCAGTGCGTGGAGTTTCGTGTCCTCGGCCCGCTCGAGGTGCGCCGGACCGACGGTGAGACGGTCGACCTGGGTGGCCCACGGCAGCAGATCGTCCTGGCGGTGCTGCTCCTCGAATCGCCGCACGTGGTGTCGGTCGACCGGCTCGTCGACGCGGTGTGGCCGGACTCCCCGCCCGCCACGGCGCGCAGCCAGATCCAGATCTGCGTGTCCAGCCTGCGCCAGCGCCTCCGGTCCGACACCCGGTCGGAGGTCATCACGACCCGCCGTCCCGGGTACCTGCTGCGCACCGGGTCCGCCGCGTTCGACCGGCAGACCTTCACGACCGAGGTGGCACTGGCCCGCGACCACGTGCAGCACGACCGGCTCGACGACGCCGCGGAGCTGTTCCGCTCGGCCCTGGCCCGCTGGCGGGGCACCGCGCTGCCCGGCATCGACAGCCTCGCCGTCCGGGACGCCGCCACGCACCTGGAGGAGGAGCGCGCCCGGGTCGTGGAGGAGCTCGCCGACGTCCAGCTCCGGATGGGCAACCACCGCGACCTCGTCGCCGTCCTGACGAAGGAGATCGACCGGTACCCGCTGCGCGAGGAGCTGCGCGGGCAGCTGATGCTCGCCCTCTACGGGGCCGGCCGCCAGGCCGACGCGCTGCGCGAGTTCCGCCGCGCGCGGGCCCTGTCGATCGAGGAGCTGGGCATCGAGCCCGCCGAGCCGCTGCGGCGCCTCGAGCAGGCGATCCTGCGCGAGGACGACTCCCTCGTCGTCGGGGGCGCCGGGCGGCGGTCGGAGCCGCCCCCGCCGCAGGCGGGCACGGCGCCCCGGATGCTGCCGGCCGAGGTCGCCGACTTCACCGGGCGGACGCGGGCCATCGCCGAGGTGCTGGCCACGCTGGCCGCGACCCGGGACTCGGAGACGACGAGCGCCCCCGCGGTCGTCGTCCTCACCGGTCAGGGCGGGATCGGCAAGTCCGCGCTCGCGCTGCACATCGCGCACCGGCTCGCCGACCGCTTCCCCGACGGCCAGCTCTACGCGAGCCTGCACGGCGCGTCCCGGCCGGTCGCGCCCGCCGAGGTGATCGCCCGGTTCCTGCGTGCGCTGGGCGTGCCCGGCGGGACCATCCCCGACGACCTCGACGAGCGCGCGGAGCTCTACCGCAGCCGGCTGTCCGGCCGCTCCGTCGTGATCGTGCTCGACGACGTCGGCCAGGAGGCGCAGGTGCTCCCGCTGCTGCCGCCCGACCGGGGCAGCGCCGTGCTGCTCACCAGCCGCAGGCGGCTCACCGCCCTGCCGGGGGCGGAGCGGGTCGAGCTCGAGTCGTTCACGACCGAGAGCGCGGTCACCCTGCTGGACCGGGTCATCGGCGGCACGCGCATCGCCGACGACCGCGCCGCGGCGGTCGAGCTCGTCCGGCTCTGCGGGCACCTCCCGCTCGCCGTCCGGATCGCCGCGGCCCGGCTGGCCGCCCGCCCGCACTGGTCGCTGCGCACGATGGTGGAGCGTCTGTCCGACGAGACGATCCAGCTCGACGAGCTCCGCCACGGCGACATGGCGGTGCGCGCGAGCCTGCTGCTCACCTACGAGGCGCTCGGTCCGCAGGCGTGCCGCCTGCTGCGGCTGCTCGCGATGGTCGACGCCCCGCACGTCGGGGCCTGGGCCTGCGCGGCGCTGCTCGACGTCGACCACCGCACCGCGGAGGACCAGCTCGACGAGCTCGTCGAGCTGCACCTGGTCGACATCGAGATCGACCCCGACGGCGACGTCGGCGGCACCCGCTACCACCTGCACGACCTGGTCCGGCTGTTCGCGCGGGAGCGCGCGGTGGCCGAGGACCCGGCGCCGGAGCGCGCCGCGGCCGTGGCCCGCTACCTCGGGGCGATGCTCGGGCTCGCCGAGGAGGCCCACCGCCGCGAGTACGGCGGCGACTTCCTCATCGTGCACGGCGACGCGCGGCGCCACCCGCTCGACGACCGGCTCCGCACCTCGCTGATGGCGCAGCCGCTGCTGTGGCTGGCGCGCGAGCGGCAGGCGCTCGTGGCCGCGGTGGCCCAGGCGTCGGCGGCCGGCCTCGGTTCGCTGTGCTGGGACCTCGCGATCAGCTCGGTCGTGCTGTTCGAGGCGCACGCCCTGTTCGACGACTGGCGGGCCACGCACGACCTCGGGCTGGCCGCGGCCCGCCGCGACCAGGACCGGCTCGGCGAGGCGGTGATGACGTACTCGCTGGGGTCGCTGCACATGTTCGAGCAGCGCTTCGCCGAGGCCGAGGTGTGCCTGGACGACGCTCTGACGGCCTTCACCGCGCTCGGCAACGACGAGGGCCGGGCCATGGTCGTGCGCAACCAGGCCTTCGTCGACCGCGTCACGGCCCGGTACTCCCGGGCCAGGGCCCGCAACGAGCAGGCCCTGGAGATCTTCCGCGCCACCGGTGACCGCGCGGGTGAGGCGTACGTCCTGAGCAACCTCGCCCAGGTCGACCTGGACATCGGTTGCGAGGAGGACGCGCAGGCCCGGTTGCAGGCGGCGGCGGAGATCTGCCGCACGATCCCCAACCGCCGGGTCGGTGCGCAGGTGATGCACCGGCTCGGGGAGATCCAGCTGCAGCAGGGCGACGGCGACCTGGCCCGCGAGTCGTTCGCCGCGGTGCTGGCGTTCGCCGGAGACGTCGGCGACCGCACGGCCGAGGCCTACGGACTGCTGGGGCTGGGCCTGGCCCACATCGCCCGCGACGAGCCCGCGGCGGCCCGGACGGCGCTGGTCGAGGCCGAGCGGATGGCCGGTGAGCTGGCCGAGCTGCGGATCCGCGTGCGGGCCCTGCTGGCCCTGAGCTCCGTCGCACTGGCCGGCGGTGACGTGGCGGGGGCCCGGGAACGGGCCGAGGAGGCGCTGGACGCCTCCGGGGGCATCGATCTGCCCGTCCTGACGGCGGCCTGCCTGACGGCGCTCGGCGACGCCGACGTCGCCGACGGTCGGCACGAGAGCGCGGTGCAGCAGTGGACCGCGGCCCTGGATCATCTACGGAGCACCGCCCCGGCCTTCACCGGCCGGTTGGCGCTGGACCTCGAACGACGGCTCGGCGGTCCCGCGGCGCGCTGACGCGCGATCACTCTCCGTGCACAGCGGACGTCAGCCCCAAGCGGTGTTGCCGTTGGTGGTGGAGCCGCCGCCGTGCGAGGGGCCGCGGGGCTTGAGCGGCTCCCCGAGCCCGCCGAGGACGAGGCCGGCGGCAGCGGCGAGCAGGACGATGGAGCGGGCGATCCGTCGCATGAGGTGTCCCTTCGGAAGAACCGTGGTGGGGTCGGGCTTCCTTGTCCCTCTCCCTGACATTGGTAAAGCTATGACCAAGTCACATCGGTCCCCTATCACTTCTCTATCGATCCCGGTGTGGAGGTGTGAACGCCGGATGGACGGGGTACGCGCCGACCCCCGCAACGCCGACAGCCCGACCGGGAGGACCGGTCGGGCTGCGGGATCAGTGGCCGTGCGCGGGGCTCAGCAGGCGTCGAGGCGGGACTCCAGGTAGTCGTCGAGCCGCTGGGCGCGCACCCGGATGACGTGGCCGCGGCTGAACTCCACGGCGCCGCACTCCTGGAAGCGGCGCAGGAAGTACCCGATCCGCGACCGGGTCGTGCCGACCATGCCGGCCAGCTCCTCCTGGGTGATCCGCTGGCCGATCCGCACGGCGTCGCGCTCCGGCTGGCCGAGGCGTCGGGCCAGGTCGAGGAGGGTGACACCGAGCCGGTGCTCGCTGTCGTCGCCGACCAGGTGGCTGATCGCGCGCTGCTGCTCGGCGAGCCGCTCGCCCAGGTGCCGGATCAGCTGCCGGTGCACGGCGGGCGATCCCATCAGGCGCAGCAGGTGGCTGACCGCGACCCGCTGCACGACGCTCGGGCACATCGCGATCGCGGTCTCGGTGCGCTCGCCGCCCAGGATCGCGAGCTCGCCGAGCACCTCGCCGGGGCTGTGGATCCGCAGCAGGCACCGCCGCCCGGAGCGGGAGTACATGACGGTCTTCGCCCGACCGGAGGTGAGCAGGTAGACCGAGTCGTCGGGGTGCGGGCCGCCGCCGTAGATGGACGTCCCGGCGTCGAAGCGGACCTGGGTGGAGGGCACCGTCCGGTCGGCGATGAGCCCGGCCAGCTGCCCCCCGAACCCGCTCGGCGCCGGGTCCGGCCGGGCCGGGACCGGCCGGATCCCCCGTACCGTCATCGGGTCCGACAGCCGCTCGCTCAACGCGTCCTCCAGGGTGCGAAGGGGGCGCTCGGGGCGAGCGCTTCCTGGTCGCGGTCGGCGAGGGGGCGCGGGCCCGGTCGCTGTCCGTGACCAGAAAGCTAGGAGTTCAGCCTATCGAGTCCCTATCCGACGACTGAACCCGCGCGCCTGCGCACGGCCGTGCACGTGACGCGCGTCCGCCGCGCGCGGTGCCGCGGCGGGGTGGGCGGCGGGACCGCCCGGGCAGCGAGCAGCGCCCCGAGCACGGCCACGACCGCGGCGAGCTCGTCGTCGGTCGGGTGGCCGGCGACGATCCTGATGTCCGGAGGCGGGGTCGGCGCGGCGCCCATCAGATCGGCGGGTTCCCGTGCTTGCGGCACGAGACGGGTGCCTGCTTCGTGCGCAGCACGGCCAGCGAGCGCGCGAGGACCGTGCGGGTCTCCCGCGGGTCGATCACGTCGTCGACCAGGCCGCGCTCCGCCGCGTAGTAGGGGTGCACGAGCTCGCTGCGGTACTCCGCGGTGCGGGCGGCCCGCGCCGCCGCGGGGTCGTCGGCGGCCAGGATCTCCCGGCGGAAGATCACGTTGGCCGCCCCCTCCGCCCCCATCACGGCGATCTCGTTCGTGGGCCAGGCGAACGACAGGTCACAGCCGATCGACCGCGAGTCCATCACGATGTACGCCCCGCCGTAGGCCTTGCGCAGGATCACCTGCACCCGCGGGACGGTCGCCGCGCAGTAGGCGTAGAGCAGCTTCGCGCCGTGCCGGATGATCCCGCCGTGCTCCTGGTCGCGGCCGGGCAGGAAGCCCGGCACGTCCACGAGCGTGACCAGCGGGATGTTGAACGCGTCGCAGGTCTGGACGAAGCGGGCCGCCTTCTCCGACGCCGGGATGTCCAGCACCCCGGCGAGCACCTTGGGCTGGTTGGCGACGATCCCGACGACGTGGCCGTCGATCCGCGCGAGCGCGCAGACGACGTTGGCGGCCCAGCTGTCGTGCAGCTCCAGGAACTCCCCGTCGTCGACGACCTCGGCGATGACGTCGCAGACGTCGTAGAGCTTCGCCGGGTCGGCCGGGACGAGCTCGAGCAGCCGGTCGCAGCTGCGTTCGACGTCGTCGGCGCACCCCGCGACGGGCGGCATCTCGTCGCTGTGCGCGGGCAGCATCGACACCAGGTAGCGGACGTCGGCCAGGCAGGTGACCTCGTCGTCGTAGACGAAGGTGGCCACGCCGGTCCCGCCGTGGACGTCGGCCCCGCCGAGCGCGTCGTGGCTGATCTGCTCGCCGGTGACGGCCTGCACGACGTCCGGGCCGGTGATGAACATCTGCGAGATGTCGCGGACCATGAACACGAAGTCGGTGAGCGCCGGGGAGTAGGCGGCGCCGCCCGCGCACGGGCCGAGCATCACGCTGATCTGCGGGATCGTGCCCGACGCGTGGACGTTGCGGCGGAAGATGCCGCCGTAGCCCGCGAGCGCGGTGACGCCCTCCTGGATGCGGGCCCCGGCGCCGTCGTTGAGGCTGATCAGCGGCGCGCCGGCGGCCTCGGCCAGGTCCATCACCTTGTGGATCTTCTGGGCGTGGGCCTCGCCGAGCGAGCCGCCGAAGATCCGGAAGTCGTGGGCGTAGGCGAACACGGCGCGACCGTCGATCGTGCCCCAGCCGGTGACGACGCCGTCGGTCGGCGGGCGCCGGTCCTCCATCCCGAACCCGGTCGCGCGGTGCCGGCGCATCGACTCCAGCTCCACGAACGAGCCCTCGTCGAACAGCAGGTCCAGCCGCTCGCGCACGGTGAGCTTGCGCCGCGCCCGCTGCGCGTCGGTGGCCCGCTCCCCCGGCCCGGCCAGCACCTCGGCCCGCCGCCGGGCCAGGTCCAGCACCCGGTCCTGCATCGTGGGCGGCAACGGTTGCAGTAGAGCCGGTCGATCCTCGGTCGCCGTCATTCCAGCCACTTCCCCTCGGTCCGGGACACGTATCGATCCGGGCGAAGGTAACGACCGCCGACGGGCCTCCCCGCGCAATTCTGAGCAGCCGTGCGAGTTCTCCCGGAACGCTCAGATGTGAGCAGCGACGGCGTCGGCGACTGCGTACCAAGAAGCTCTCATCCACGTTTCCAGCAGAGGAGAACGTTCATGTACGACGCCATCGTCGTGGGGGCGCGCTGCGCCGGATCGCCGCTCGCCATGCTTCTCGCCCAGCAGGGTCACCGCGTCCTCGTCGTCGACCGGGCGTCGTTCCCGAGCGACACCGTCTCGTCGCACTACATGCACCAGGCCGGGGTGGTGCGGCTGCGGAACTGGGGCCTGCTCGACGAGCTGGTCGCGGTCGGCACCCCCGGCGCGACCCGCATGAGCTACTCGCACCGCGGGGTCGCGTTCAGCGGTTTCGCCGACCCGATCGACGGCATCGACACGGTGTACTGCCCGCGCCGGATCGTGCTCGACGAGATCCTCGTCAACGCCGCACGGCGGGCGGGTGCCGAGGTGCTGGAGTCGTTCACGGTGTCCGACCTGATCTGGGCGGACGGCGCGGTCGCCGGCGTCCGCGGGCGCGTCGGCGACGGGCCGGAGACCGAGTTCCGCGCGCCGATCGTGATCGGCGCGGACGGCGCCCACTCGACGGTGGCCAAGCGCGTCGAGGCGCCGCTCTACAACGTGCGCCCCGCCGCGGGCGCCGCCTACTACTCCTACTTCGAGGGCGTCGACAGCGCCGGCCTGCAGCACCACACCGGGACCGGCGAGCGCTGGGTGGGCAGCTGGCCGACCAACGGCGGGACGCTGGTCGGCGTCATGGCGACGAAGGCGCAGATCAAGGAGTTCCGCCAGGACGTCCCCGGCAACTTCCAGTCGACCGTCGACGCGATCCTGCCCGCGGTCGGCGAGCAGCTCCGCGACGCCACCCGCACCGACCCGTTCATCGCGATGCGCTACCCCGACAACTTCTACCGGCAGGCGTTCGGACCGGGCTGGGCCCTGGTCGGTGACGCCGGGTACCACAAGGACCCGCTCACCGGCTGGGGCATGAGCGACTCCTTCATCCACGCCGAGCAGCTCGCCGCGCGCGTGCACGAGGGCCTGGCCGGGCTGCGCCCGATGGACGAGGCGCTGGCCGAGTTCGCCAAGACCCGCGACGAGGAGACCGCGGTGATGTACGACTACACGACCACGGTCGCCGAGCTGGGCGAGCTCCCGCCGTTCTTCCAGGCGGTCCTCGAGGCCGTCGCCGCGACCGACACGTGGACCACCACGATGCTCGGCTGGATCGCCGGCGGTGTCGACGACGACGCGATCTTCTCCGCCGAGGGGCTCCAGGCCCTCTACGACGACGCCGGCCTCCCCGAGGACCGCCGCGTCTACGACCCCACGGCCTGAGCCCCTCCCCTTCTTCCCCACCGTTCTAGGAGAACGCGATGTCCAGCCCGTCCAGCATGTTCGACCGCATCGGCGACCAGGATCCGGAACGGCCCTACTTCGAGACGGGCGGAACCGGACGGTCGCACGAGTTCTACACCGGTGAGGAGCAGCACCGCCGGGAGATGGAACGCATCTACGGGCGCCGCTGGCTGCCCGTGGACCACGTTTCCCGATTGGCCGAGAAGGGGTCGTACACGACGCTGGACATCGGCACCGGCTCCATTCTCCTGCTGCACGGAGACGAGGGGATCCGCGGTTACCACAACTACTGCCGGCACCGCGGGTACAAGCTGGTCGAGGAGCCGCAGGGCAAGCGGCAGAGCTTCGTCTGCCTCTACCACTGCTGGGTGTACGACCGGAACGGCGCGCTCAAGAGCAACAACGGCACGTACTTCGACCACTTCTTCGACCGGGAGAAGAACGGGCTGATCACGGTCCGGACCGAGATCCGGTTCGGGATCGTCTTCGTCGCCTTCTCCGCCGACGCCCCCGACCTCGACGAGTCCCTCGGCGAGTTCGGGGCGTTCGCGGAGGCCTACGAGCTGGCCGACCTCGAGGTCGTCCAGTGGAAGGACTACCCGGTCGCGTCGAACTGGAAGCTGGTGGCGCACAACGTCAACGAGAGCCTGCACTTCCCGACCGCGCACAAGGACCTGCACCGCGTCACCGACTTCGACGACGCGGGCACCTACGAGCTGACCGGCGACATCGTCGGGGCCTGGCAGGTGATCCGGGACAAGTACAACTCGGTGTCGATGACCGGGACCAGCGCCCGGTCGCCGATCCCGAGCGTGCCCGAGGGCGACATCCAGAAGATCAACTGGATCACGATCCTGCCGAACCTGCTGTTCGGGTTCACCGCCGACTACGTGATGGCGCAGTGGGTGTGGCCCGAGGGGCCGGGCACCTGCACCGTGCGGCACTTCTGGCTGTTCCACCCGTCGGAGACGGCGAAGGAGGACTTCTCCCACGAGGCCGTGTTCGCGCTGTGGGACAAGGCCAACTACGAGGACTGGGAGCTGTGCGAGCGCACGCACCGGGGCCTGTCGAACCCGATGTGGTCGCCGGGCCAGCTCTCGCTCGACGAGGAGGTCGTCGCGCAGATCGACGCCTGGGTGGCGCGCGAGACCGCCGCCGAGCCGAAGGTGGAGGGCCGGCCGTGAGCGCGAGCTGCTACCTCATCGGCGGGACCCGGGTGCTGACGCAGTGCGGCGCCCGGCTGCTCGCCGCGGGCGCCGAGGTGCGCGGGGTGTTCACCGACGACCCCGCCGCGACCGCCTGGGCCGCCGAGCACGACATCGCCGTGCTCGACCCGCGCGGCGACCTCGTCGCCGCCCTGTCCGGCGACCCGTTCGACCTGCTGTTCAGCATGGTCAACTTCCGCATCCTCACCCCGGAGGTACTCGCGCTCCCGCGGCTGGCCGCGGTCAACTTCCACGACGGCCCGCTGCCGCGCTACTCCGGCAGCCACGTGCCGGCGTGGGCGATCTTCGAGGGCGAGCGGCGCCACGCCGCGACCTGGCACGTGATGGCCGCGGCCGTCGACGCCGGGGCGGTGCTCGCCGAGCGCTGGTTCCCGATCCGGCCGCACTCCACCGGGCTGTCGCTGACCTACGAGACCGCCGAGGCCGGCATCGCCCTGTTCGGCGAGCTCGCCGACCGGTTCGCCGCGGGCGAGCTCCCCGACCCGGTCGACACCTCCGACCGCGAGCGGCGCTTCTACCTGCAGTCCGCCCGGATGGCGGGCGGTGGGCTGGTGCACGCCGGCTGCACGGCCGCGGAGGCCGAGCGCACCGCCAAGGCGATGGACTTCGGCTCGTTCCCCAACCCGCTGGGCCTGCCCGCGCTCGTCACGCCGCAGGGCGCGGTGTTCGCGCGGCAGATGCGCATCGTCGGGCGCTCGGGCGGGCGGCCGGACACGGTCGTCGCGTCCGTGGCCGGGTCGTCGATCACGGTGTCGGCCCCGGACGACGACCTCGTCGTGGGCGAGTTCCTGGCCGTCGACGGCAGCGCGCTGTCCGGCCGGGCCGCCGCGCAGCGCCTCGGGCTGACGGCGGGGGCGCGCTTCCCCGCGGCGTCGCCGGAGCAGCTCGCCGCGATCACCGACGCGGTCGCCCCGCTGCGCCGCCACGAGCCGTGGTGGCGCCGCCGGCTGGCCGACGTCGTCCCGCTGCCGGTGCCCGCCGACGACTTCTCGGCGGCCGACTCGCACTACGCCCGCGTCGAGCTGGCGTACCGCCCGGCGTCGCCGGAGGAGAGCCGCACGGTCGTGCAGGCGTTCCTCGCGGTCGTCGCGCGGCGGACCGGGGCGCACGCGTTCGACGTCGCCTGGTCGACCTCGGAGATGCTCGCGCGGCACGGCGCCGCGCACGGGCTCGCCTCCTCCCGGGTGCCGGTGCGCTTCGACGCGGGCGACCCGCGCGCGCTCACCGACGCCGTGGAGCAGGCGACGTCGCGGCTCGGCTTCGCCGCCGACCTGGAGATCCGCAGCGGCCTGGCCCCGCGCCCGCTGGGCACCGACGGCCCCACGTTCACCCGCGCCGCGGTGCTGGAGCGCGCGCCCGGTGAGGAGGCGTCGATCGACCCCGACACCGAGGTCACGCTCGTCTGCGCGGCGGGCGAGGCCCCCCTGGTGTGCGTCCGGGCGACCTGGCTGGACGAGGCCGGGGCGCTGGAGCTCGCCGACGAGGTCGAGGAGGCGGCCCTGCGGGCCCTGCTGCACGGCGACGGGATCGCCGTCGCCGGGATCCCGGCGCAGGACCCGACGCCCGTGCCGCCGACGACCACCACCGTGCTGGAGCAGTTCGCGGCCGCCGCGGCCCGGCGACCGGCGGCGCCGGCCGTCCGGTGCGGCGACCGGACCCTGAGCTACGCCGAGCTGGACGCGTGGGCCGACGCCGTCGCCGCGCACCTCTACGACACCGGCGTCGGTGCCGGGTCGGTCGTCGGGATCATGACCGACCGCGGCCCCGAGCTGCTGCCCGCGATGCTGGGGGTGCTGCGCACCGGCGCCGCGTTCCTGCCGCTGGACCCGACCTACCCGCGCGAGCGCCTCGCCCGCTACGTCGAGGTCGCGCGCGCCGAGCTGGTCCTCACCGACGCCCGCACGCTGGAGCTGGGCCGCGCGCTCGGCCCGGCGTCCGTGGTGCCCCGCAACGACGGGTCGGCGATGGCGAGCCCGCCCGCGCCGACCGCCGACGACCTGGCGTACGTGCTGTTCACCAGCGGCTCGACCGGCGAGCCCAAGGGCGTCGAGATCGAGCACGGCGCGCTGGGCAACTTCCTCGGCGGCATCGGCCCGGTGCTCGGCGTGTCGGCGGGTGACCGCGTGCTCGCCCACACCACGTCCGCCTTCGACATCTCGCTGCTCGAGCTGCTGCTGCCGTTGACCGTCGGCGGCTGCGTGGTGCTCGCCTCGCGGGAGGTGGCGCGCGACCCGCAGCGGCTGGCCGAGCTCACCGCCGGCACCGACTACGCCCAGGCCACGCCGAGCATGTGGCGGCTGCTGCTGGAGACCGGCTGGACGCCGCACCCCGGGCTGACCGTGCTGTCCGGCGGGGAGGCCCTGCCGCCGCAGGTGGCGGAGCGCCTGGTCGGTCCGGCCGCCGCGCTGTGGAACCTCTACGGGCCCACCGAGGCCACGATCTGGGTGTCCTGCCACCGGGTGCGCGAGGTCGGCGGCTTCCTGCCGCTCGGCGAGCCGCTGCCCGGGCTCGCCCTGCACGTGCTCGACGAGGAGCTGCGGCCGGTCGCGCCGGGCGGCACCGGTGACCTGTTCGTCTCCGGCGTCGGGCTCGCCCGCGGGTACGCCCACCGGCCCGCGCGCACCGCCGAGGTGTTCGGCCTGCACCCGCGCACCGGGGTCCGCCAGTACCGCACCGGCGACCAGGTACGCCTGCACACCGACGGCGCGCTGGAATGGCTCGGCCGCGCGGACGCGCAGGTGAAGGTGCGCGGCAACCGCATCGAGCCCGCCGAGATCGAGCGGGCGCTGGAGGGGCGGCCCGACGTGACCGCCGCCGTCGTCGTCGCGGTGGCGTTCGAGGGGCGCGGCGAACCGCAGCTCACCGCGTACGTCGTGGCGGACGGGACGCCGGCGAAGGCCGACCTCGACGCCACCGTGCGGCTCACCCTGCCCGACTACATGGTGCCGACGGTCTACGTGCCGATCGACGCCCTGCCGCTGACCGGCAACGGCAAGACCGACCGGGCCCGGCTGCCGGTCCCGACGCGGGACACGATCCTGCGGACCGGGGCGGCGGCCGTGCCCCCGGCGCCCGTCCCGGCCGCGCCCGCGGCACCCGTTCCGGCCGCGCCCGCGGCGCCCCGCGCGGCCGTCGCCGGGCCGTCCGCGACCGCCGGGCCGCCGGCCGAGCGCCCCGGCGCCGCGCTGGCGCGGATCCTGGGAGAGGTGCTCGGCGTCGACCCGCTGGGCGACCAGGACAACTTCTTCGACCTGGGCGGCGACTCGGCCAACGTCACGATCGCGGCCACCGCGCTCGGGCGGGAGCTGGGCGTCGAGGTCAGCCCGACGGCGATCTTCGCCACCGGGACGCCCGCGAAGCTGGTGGGCCTGCTGGGGCTCGACGCCGAGCCGGCGGCGGACCCGTCCCCCACCGTCCCCGAGCCGGCCCCCGTCACCGAGCCGGCCCCCGTCTCCGGGCCCGCCCCCGTCCCCGCGGACCCCGGCGGCGACGCCGTCGCGATCATCGGGATGGCGTGCCGGTTCCCCGGCGCCGCCACGCCGGACGAGTTCTGGGCCAACCTGGCCGCCGGCCGCACCCACGTCGGCGACGCGCCGGCGGGGCACCGCGGCTGGGGCGACCTGTGGACCGAGGGCGACGAGGTGCCCTCGGGCTGGGTCGACGGCGTCGAGCTGTTCGACGCGGCCCGGTTCGGCATGTCCGAGCGCGAGGCCCGCCGCCTCGACCCGCTGCAGCGGATGCTGCTGGAGGTCACCGACGAGGCGCTGGAGTCCTGCGGCCACGACAGCAGCACGCTCGGCGCCAACACCGGCGTGTTCGTCGGCACCATCGCCAGCGACTTCCCGGAGATCGTCGCCGCGAGCATCGGCCACGCCGACCCGCACACCGCGACCGGCACCGCGATCTCCATGCTGGCCAACCGCCTCTCCCACACCTTCGACTGGACCGGCCCCAGCTCGACGGTCGACACGGCGTGCTCGTCGTCGCTGGTCGCGCTGCACCAAGCCGCGCTGCAGCTGCGGGCGGGCGAGATCGACGCGGCCGTCGTCGGCGCGGCGAACCTGATCCTCACGCCGTCGAAGACGCGGTCGTTCCAGCGCAACGGGATGCTGTCCCCGCGCGGGGTCTGCCGCGCCTTCGACGACGGCGCCGACGGCTACGTGCGCGGCGAGGGTGCGGGCGCGATCGTGCTCAAGCGCCTCGCCGACGCCGAGCGCGACGGCGACCCGGTGCTCGCGGTCGTCCGCGGCGTCGCCGTCAACCACACCGGTGCGAGCTCCGGGTTCCTCACGGCGCCGAGCGCGACCGCGCAGACCGCGGTGATCCGCCGGGCGCTGGCCGCGGCGGGCGTGCCCGACGGCGGGCTCGGCTACGTCGAGGCGCACGGCACCGGCACCCAGCTCGGCGACCTCATCGAGCTGGAGGCGCTGCAGGCCGTGCTCGCCGGGTCGGCGCAGGCGTCGGTGGCGATCGGGTCGGTCAAGACCAACGTCGGGCACCTGGAACCCGCGGCCGGGATGGCCGGTCTGATCAAGACCGTGCTGGCGCTGCAGGCGGGGTCCGTGCCGCCGTCGGTGAACCTGGAGGTGCCGAACTCGCGCTTCCGGTTCGAGGAGTCGGCGCTGTTCGTGCCGGACCGGACCGTGCCGTGGGCCGGTCCGCGGGTCGCGGGCGTGAGCAGCTTCGGGTTCGGCGGCGTCAACGGGCACGTGGTGCTCGCGGGCGCGCCGGGCGCGCCCGACGACGTCGCCGGGCCGGGGCTGCTGACGCTGTCGGCCGGCTCGGCGGAGTCGCTGCACGTGCTCGTCGAGCGGCTGGTCCGGCTGCTGCGCTCGCCGCACTGCCCCCCGCTGGCCCCGCTGTGCGCCGCGAGCAGGCGCCGGGCCCCCGGCGCGCACCGGTTCGCGTGCGTGGTGGAGAGCCTGGAGCAGCTCGAGGACAAGCTGATGCTGTTCCTCGCGGGCACGCGCACCAGCCGGTCGTCCTACGCGGGCACCGCGGCCCCCGGCTCCCGCCGGACCGTGCCGCTGCCGGTGACCGGCGACCGCGCCGCGCTCGACGTGCTGGCCCGGCGCTTCGCCGACGGCGAGGACCTGGCCCCCGACGGCGCCCGGGCCGGGGTCCGCTTCCCGACCGCGCCGCACGAGCCCACCCGGCTCTGGCTGGAGCCCCCCGCCCCCGCGGCGTGGACCGCGCCGGGTGAGTCCGACGGCGAGGGCGGTCTGGTCTGGAGCCGGCTCACCGAGGCCGACGAGCACGTCGTCCTCGGGGAGGCCACGCTGCCCGGCGCCGCCTACCCGGGCAAGGTCGCGGCGCTGCTGGGCCGCGCCGGGTTCGGGCTCAGGGACGTCACGTTCCGGGCGATCGTGCGGCCCCCGGCGCGGCTGACCGGCCGCGTCGACGGGACGTCGGTCGTGTTCCGCGACGGGTCCGGCGCCATGACGTGCGACGCCGAGCTCGGCGCCCCCGCCGGGCCCCGGCCCGAGCTGGTGCCGCCCGCGCTCGACGGGTTCACCGCCGTCGACCTCGACGCGGCCTACCGCTCCTTCGAGCGCGACGGCCTGCGCTACGGCCCCGGCTTCCGCTGCGTGCGGGAGCTGCACACCGCACCCGGGCAGGCCCTCGGGACGCTGGAGGGCGGCGCCGACACCGAGACCGTCGACGCCCGGCTGCTCGACGGCGCGTTCCAGGTCGGCCTGGCCGCCTGCGGCGCGGAGGGGCTCTACGTGCCCTTCGCCGTGGCGCAGCTGTCGGTGCTGGGTCCGCTCCCCCGACGCGCCCGGGTGTACGCCCGGCGCGAGGGCGGGGGCGGGGACCTGGTCACCGCCAGCCTGGTCGTGCTCGACGGCGACCGCCCGGTCGTGCAGGTGCACCGCATGACCTGGAAGCGGATCTCCGCCGCCCCCGGCACGGGGTCCCCGGCCGCGGCCGGTGGCCCGGGCACCGCCACCCCCGGTGGGGCGGACGGCACGCCCGCCCCACCGCCGGCCGCGACCCCCGCGGCCGCCGGTCCCGCCTCCGTGTCCGCCTCTGTGCCCGCCTCTGTGCCCGCCTCCGGGGCGGACGCCGCGTCCGGGCGACCGGCGCGGACGGGCCCGGATCTCGTCGAGGCCGTCACCCGCTGGGTGGCGGAGTCCCTGGAGGTCGACGCCGACGACCTCGAGCCCGACGTGCCGCTGCAGGAGCAGGGGCTCGACTCGATGCTCGCCGTCTCACTCGCCCAGGACCTCCGCGCCCGGCTCGGGGTGGAGATCCCGGTGACGCTGGTGCTGGAGGTCGGCACCGTCGAGGCGCTGGTGGAGGAGCTGCGCACGGAGTACGGCGTCACCGGGGTGCCGGGGGCGGCGGTGGCGGGAGCGGAGGTGCCGGAGCGCGAGCCGGCGTTGCCGGTCCGGTCCTCACCGGTCGCGGCCGAGCCGGCTCCCGCCGTCCAGCCCGCCGTCATCCAGCCGGGCGTCGACCAGCCCGCCGTCGACCGGCCCGCGCTCGACCGGCCGGCCGTCGTGGCGGAGGTCGGCACCGGGGCGCCGCCGGTGCCGGTGGGCACCGACCGCCACGACATCGCGATCGTCGGGATGGACGGGGTGTTCCCCGGCGCGGCCGACCCGGACGCGCTGTGGGACGTCCTGATGGGCGGGCGCGACTGCCTGCGGGAGGTCCCGGCCGAGCGCTGGAACCTCGACGAGTACTACTCCGACGAGGCGACGCCGGGCACGGTCTACCTGCGCCGGGCCGGGTTCGTCGACGACCTCACCGCCTTCGACGCCCCGTTCTTCCGCATCGCCCCCGCCGAGGCGAAGTGGATCGACCCCCAGCAGCGCCACCTCGTGCAGTCCGCATGGCGGGCGATGGAGGACGCGGGGCTCTCGGGTCGCACCGAGGGCCGGGCGGTGGGCGTCTACGTCGGCGCCAGCTACCAGCACTACCGCGACCAGGTCGTCGGCGACGTCGTGCAGACCGCGGCGGGCCTCGGCAACCACAACGCGATCCTCGCCAACCGGGTCAGCTACTTCCTCGACCTGCACGGCCCGAGCATGACGATCGACACGCTGTGCTCGTCGTCGCTGGTCGCGCTGCACACCGCCGTCCGCAGCCTGCGCGACGGCGAGTGCGAGGCGGCCGTCGTCGCCGGGGTGCACATGGCGATGTCGCCGCAGTACTTCCAGCTCGGCTCGCGGCTGCGGTCGTTCTCGCCGAGCGGGTCGTCGCGGGCGTTCGACAACGACGCCGACGGGTTCGTGCCCGGCGAGGGCGTCGTGACGGTCGTCCTCAAGCCGCTGGTCGACGCTCAGCGCGACGGCGACCGGGTGCACGCGGTCATCAAGGGCACCGCGGTCAACCACGGCGGCCGCACGAACGGGCTCACCGTGCCCGCCAGCACCGCCCAGCACGACGTGATCACCGCGGCCCTGCGCGACGCGGACGTCGACCCGGACACCATCGCGATGCTGGAGGCCCACGGGACCGGGACCCCGCTCGGCGATCCCATCGAGGTCGACGGCCTCACCCGCGCCTGGCGCCACCACACCGACCGCACCCAGTTCTGCGCGATCGGCTCGCTCAAGACCAACATCGGGCACCTGGAGCCCGCCGCCGGGCTGGCCGGCCTGACCAAGATCCTGCTCGCGCTGCGGCACGAGACGATCCCGCCGACGCTGCACGTCGACCGGCCCAACGACCACATCCGCTTCGAGGAGACCCCGTTCTACCCGGCGACCGGGCCGGTCCCGTGGCTGCGCGGCGGGGCCCCGCGGCGGGCCGCGCTGTCGGCGTTCGGGATGGGCGGCGTCAACGCGCACGTGGTCGTCGAGGAGGCGCCGGTCCGCGCCGCGGTCCCCGACCTCGAGGGCGGGAGCCACGTCCTGCGGCTCACCGCGCCGACCGAGGACGGCGTCCGCGCACTGGCCGGCCGCTGGTCCGGGCACGTCGCCCGGCACCCGGAGGCGTCGCTGGGCGACCTCTCCTACACCGGCAACACCGGCCGGTCGCCGCACCGCTTCCGGACCGCCGTCGCGGCCGGCACCCGCGAGGAGCTCGTCGCGGCGCTGGACGCCGTGGCGGGCGGGGCGACCCCGGTCGCCCGGCACAGCACCCGCCCCGCTCCCCCGGTGACGTTCCTGTTCACCGGCCAGGGCTCGCAGTACCCGGGGATGGGGCGGGCACTGTACGCGACCGAACCGGTCTTCCGGGACGCCGTCGACGAGTGCGCCGAGCACCTGCCCGGGCTGACCGACCTCCTCCACGGCGACCGCTCCGCCGAGCTGACCCGCACCGACCACGCGCAGGCCGGGATCGTCGCCACGCAGGTGGCGCTGGTACGGCTGCTCGCGGCGTGGGGGGTGCGCCCCGATCACGTCGTCGGGCACAGCGTCGGCGAGCTGACCGCCGCCTGGGCCGCGGGGGTGCTCACGCTGCCCGACCTGCTGCGGCTGGTCGCGCACCGCGGGGCGGCGATGAACGCGCAGCCGTCGACCGGCTCGATGGCGGTCGTCCACGCCGACGCCGACGCCACCGCGGCGGCCCTGGCCGGCTTCCCGGAGCTGGAGATCGCGGCGCACAACTCGCCGAGCAGCACGACGGTCAGCGGACCCGCCGGGGCGCTCGAGCGGTTCCGGGCGGCGTGCGCGCACCCCGTCACGCCGCTGACGGTCAGTCACGCGTTCCACTCGGCGGCGATGGCGGGGGCGGTGGAACCGTTCGCCGCGGCCGTCGCCGCCACGACGCTGCGGGCCCCGGTGATCCCGTTCGCGTCCACGCTCACCGGCGCGCTGCACACGCCGGACTCGGCCACCGACCCCCGGTCCTACGCCGAGGCGATCCGCCGGCCGGTGCTGTTCGCCCCCGCCGTCCGCGCGCTGGACGAGGTGGCGGGCGCGCCCCACGTCTGGTGGGAGATCGGCCCGCACCCCGTGCTGGCCCCGCTCACCGCGCAGGTGCTCGACGCGCCGACCTGCCGCACGACGCTGCACCGCACCGGCGGCGCCGCGCACCTGCACCAGAACCTCGTGGCCCACCACAACACCACGACGACGCGGATCGACCTGGCCGGCCACCACACCGGCAAGGGGCACCGCACGGTGACGGCACCGACGTTCCCGTTCGACGGCCGGCGGCTCTCGGCCCTCCCCGACACCGCACCCACCACCGACGACGAGGGCGGTCACCCGTTCTTCGCCCGTCTGTTCTCCCGAAGCGAGGAATCGTGACGAACCGGGTCGAGCACTACGAGCACACCTTCTCCGCCGACGAGGTGTTCCTCGCCCAGCACCGGTCGGGGGGCACCGGGATCCTGCCGGCGTCGGTCCAGCTGGAGCTGGCCGTCGTGGCGGTGGGCGGGCGGGCGTCGTTCGCGCCGGTCGAGCTGACCGACGTGGCCTTCGTCCGGCCGGTCGCGGTGCCGGACGGGGGGCGGGCGACCGTGGCCCTGTCCGTCGACGCCGGCCGGTTCGAGCTGGGCACCGGGGGCCGGGTCGTGTCCTCGGGCACCGGCCGGACCCTCGACGCCGGGGCCCCGGCGGCCCCGCCCGCGGTGTCCGGCACCTCGTTCCCGGTCGACCGCCTGTACGCGGAGTGGGCGGCGAACGGCCTGCACTACGGCCCGGCGTTCCACACCGTCACGGCCCTGACCGTCGCCGACGGGGCCGCGGAGGCCACCGTGGCGGGCGACGACGGGCACCGCTGGTTCGGCCACCCGCTGCTGCTCGACGCCGTGCTGCAGGTCGTGAGCGTCGCGCTGCAGGACCTCGCGACCGGCCACCCGCCGCGCCCGATGCTGCCGATCGGGATCGCCAGGGTCGCGATGCACGGCCCGTGCGCGGACGGGGTGACCGTCCGCGTCCGGCGCACCGCGGTGCAGGGCGCGTACTCCGTCGCCGACGCCGTGCTGCTCGACGCGGGCGGGCGGGTCGTCGCCGAGCTGACCGGCGTGCGGATGCGCTCGCTGCCCGGTGCGGCACGGACCTCGCCGCTGATCAGCCGCATCCGGTGGACGCCGGCCCCGTCCCCGGCGACGACGCCGTCCGGCACCTGGGTGGTGCTGCACGAGGGCCCGCTCGCCCCGGTCGCGCAGGCGCTGCGCGACGGCGGTGCGCACGTCGTCGAGGTGGGGAGGCGGTCCGACCACGCCGCGCTGTGGGACGAGATCACCTCCGACGGCGCGACGAGGCTCGCGGGTGTCGTGCACGGGTTCGGCGCGGGCCCGCAGCGCGCGGAGGCCGACGAGTTCGACGCCGGGCTGCACGACGTGCTCGCCGCGCTCGTCACCCTGGCGAAGCGGCAGCGCTCCGGCGCGCGGTTCGTCGTGGTGACCCGCGGCGGGCAGGCGGTCGTCGACGGCGACCGCCCGACGCCCGCGCGCGCCGCACTGTGGGGCCTGCTGCGCACGGCCGCGATCGAGTACCCGGGCCTGTCGCCGCGGATCGTCGACGTGGACGCGGTGTCGGTCGGGTCGCTGGCCGCCGAGCTGGGCGAGGGCCCGGTCGAGGTCGCCCTGCGCGACGGCGTCCGGTACGAGCCGGTGCGCGAGTTCGTCACCGAGCCCGCGCCCGGACCGCACCCGGTCCGCCGCGGCGGCCACTACCTGGTCCTCGGCGGGCACGGCGGTCTCGGCCTCGCCGTCGCCGAGCGGCTCGCGAGCGCGGGCGCCGGCTCCGTCGCGCTGGTCAGCCGCTCGGGCGGGCGCGACGTCGACCCGGCCGCGGTCGCCGCGATCACCGCGCACGGCTGCGCGGTCGACCACCGCGCCGTCGACGTCAACACCCCCGGCGGGCTGCGCGAGGTCGTCGCGTCGATCCGCGCGGAACGGGGCGCGCTGCACGGCGTCCTGCACGCCGCGGGTACGCTGCGCGACGGCCTGCTGCGCACCGCGACCCGCGAGGACGTCGCCGCGGTGCTCGCCCCGAAGGTCGACGGGGTGCGCGAGCTCGCCGCCGCCGTCGAGGGGCTGGAGCTGGACTTCGCCGTGCTGTTCGGCTCGGTGTCGGGCGCGTTCGGCAACCTCGGCCAGGGCGGGTACGCCGCCGCCAACGCCTACCTCGACGCGGTGGCGCACGCCGCGGGCGCGCCGTGGGTGAGCATCGACTGGGGCCTGTGGGGCGAGATCGGGATGGGCGTCGCGGTGGCCGAGCAGCTGCGCCGCCGCGGTGTCCGGCCGCTGGGCACCGTCGAGGCACTGGACGCGATGATCACGGTGCTGCGCCTGGGCGAGCGCCAGCTCGTCGTCGCCCACCCGGACGGGGAGCCCGGTGGGGAACCGGCCGCGCCCGCACCGGTCCCGGCGGCCCCGACCGTCGCGCCGGCGCCCGCCGCCCCGGACGGGGGCGTCCCGGGGCCCGCCGGGTCGGAGGAGGCCGTCCGCGCCGCGCTGACCGCGTTCCTGGCCGCCCGCCTGGGCGTCGAGCGGATCGACGGCGACGCCCCGCTCACCGACTTCGGCGTCGATTCGATCATGAGCGTGGAGCTGGCCGAGGAGCTGACGCGGCGGTGGGGCACGAGCCTGCCCGCCACCCTGTTCCTGGAGTACGCCGACGTCGACGAGCTGACCGAGGCGCTGGTCCGCCGCTACGGCGCCGCGCCCCCGTCACCCGTCACCGCGCCGGTCCCGGCCCCAACCGCGGTGCCCGCGGCTCCGGAGGCCGACCCGCGCCCGGCCTTCGCCGGGTCCGTCGCGATGGCCCTCGCCCCGGACGCGACGCCCGTCCCGGCGGCCCCGCCCGTCCCGGACGCCGGCGCCCCGGCGGACGGCCGCTCCGCCCCGGCCCGCGACGACCGCGCGGGCGCCGTCGCGGTCGTCGCCGTGTCCGGTGACCTGCCCGGCGCCGAGGACCTCGACGGCTTCTGGGCGATGCTCCGCGCGGGCGGGCACGCGTTCACCGACGTGCCGGCCGAGCGCTTCGACGTCGACGCCCACGTGCAGGAGCGGTCCGTCGACATGACGGGCACCTACTGCCGCAGCGGAGCGTTCGTCGACCAGGTCGACCGCCTCGACCCGTGCTTCTTCGGCCTGTCGGTCCGCGAGGTGCAGGACATGGACCCGCAGCAGAAGCTGCTGCTCGAGCACTCCTGGTCGGTGCTGCAGGAGGGCGGGATGGCCGGGCGGCGCGACGTCGGGGTCTGGGTCGGCGCCACCTACACCCACCACCGCGACGCCGCGGGCCTCGACACCGTCGGCCCGCACACCGCGCTCGGCTCGATGAACGCCGTGCTCGCCAACCGGATCTCCTACACCCTCGACCTGACCGGGCCGTCGCAGACGGTCGACACCCTGTGCTCGTCGTCGCTGGTCGCGCTGGCCCAGGCGATGACCGCGCTGCGGACGGGGCAGTGCGGGGCGGCGATCGTCGCGGCCTGCCACGTCGGCCTGACGCCCTGGTACTACCGCAGCCTGAGCCAGCTCGGCGCCCTGTCGGCGACCCGGCCCCGGCCCTTCGACGCCCGCGCCGACGGCTTCGTCCCCGGCGAGGGCGCCGTCGCGGTGCTGCTCAAGCCGCTGGCCGACGCCGAGCGCGACGGCGACCGGATCTGGGGCGTGCTGCGCGGGGCCGCGGTCAACCACGGCGGCCGCGGCAGCGCGCTGCCCGTGCCGCGCAGCGAGGCGCAGGTCGCGGTCGTGCGGGCCGCGCTCGCCGACGCGGGCCTGGCGCCCGCCGACGTCTCGCTGATCGAGACCCACGGCACCGCGACCCGGCTCGGCGACCCCATCGAGGTCGCCGCGCTCACCGAGGTCTTCGGCGGCGACCCGGCGCGCACCGAGCCGGTGCGGCTCGGGTCCGTCAAGGCGAACATCGGGCACCTGGAGCCGGCGAGCGGGCTGGCCGGGCTCATCAAGGTGCTGCTGTGCCTGGAGCACGGGGAGGTCCCGGGCCTGGCGGGGTACGCGGAGCCGAGCGCGCACGTCGACCTGTCCTCGGGCACCTTCACGGTGCCGACCGCCCCGGTCCCGTGGCGCTCCGACGGCCCGCGCCGGGCCGGGATCAGCGCCTTCGGCATGGGCGGCACCAACGCGCACGTCGTCGTCGAGGAGCACCTCGCGACGGGCCCCGGACCGTCGGAAGGGGCCGACGACGAGGGCGAGCACCTGCTGCTGCTCTCCGCGCACACCCCCGAGGCGCTGGCCCGCCGCGTCGCCGACGTCGCCGCGCTCGTCGGGGCCGGGACGGACGTGCGGGCGCTGTGCGCGTCGGCCGCGACCGGGCGCCAGCACCTCGCGCACCGCGTCGCCGTGCTGGGGGCGGACGCGGCGGAGCTGGCCGTGGGACTGCGGCACGCGGTCGCCGGTTCCGTCGTGCGCGGCGACCGGGTGGTCGCCGCCGACGGGCTCGCGGCCCGGTTCGTCGCCGGGGAGAAGGTGGTGGCGCCCGCCGGGTCCCGCTCCCCCGGCGGGCGCCTGACGCTGCCGCCGTACCCGTTCCGGGCGCCGGCCGTTCCCGACACGGAGTCCGCGCAGCGGACCGTGATCGGCGCGCACGTGGTGCTGGGGCAGGAGACCGTCCCGGCCGCGCTGCTCGTCGTGCTGGGGCTGGCGCAGGCGCCGGTGCTGGAGGACGTCGCGTTCACCGCCCGCGGCGCGGGCCAGGGGTCCGTGACGGCCGACCGGTCGGGACGGACCGTCACGTTCCGGCACCGCGACCGCGCGATCGGGCACCTCACGCTCGGCGGTCCCGCCCCCGCGGCCCCGCCGGCCGAGTCGGCCGACGCGCTGGCGCGGGCCTGCCCGCGCGAGCTCGACCCGGACGGCCTCTACGCCTGGTTCAGCACCCGGGACATGGAGTACGCCGCGCCGTTGCGCCCCGTCACCGCCGTCCGGTTCGGGCCCGACGCGGTGGTCGCGGGCCTGGTCCTGACCGGTGACCGCGTCACCCGCGCGGTCGCCGCGGTCGACGCCGCCCTGCAGGCGATGGCCGTGCTCACCCTCGCCGACCCGGCCGCGCCCGGCGCGACGCTGCTGCCGGTCGCGGCGGGGCGGGTCGTCGCGTTCGGCGACCCCGCCGACGCCGCACTCGTCCACCTGCGGGCCGACCCGCCCGCCGCCGACGGTGCCCGCCGCGGCCGGATGTCGCTGCTCGGATCCGACGGCCGTGTCCTGCTCACCCTCGACGGCGTGCGGTTCCGGCCGGTGCCCGCCGAGGTCGCGGCGGAGCCGACCGCCGCTCCGGCGGCGCCCGCCGGCCCGGCGTTCACGGAGGCGGCGCTGGTGGAGCTCGTCCGCGCGGTGCTGCGCGACCCGTCGGTCACCGCGACCGGATCGCTGGCCGCGGCGGGGCTCGACTCCATGCTCGCCACGCTGGTCGCGGCCGAGGTCAACCGGCTGCACGGGGCCGCGATCACCCCGATGGACGTGCTCGACGCCCGGGACTGCCGGGCTCTGCACCCGGTCGTCGTGGAGACCCTGCCGCAGCAGGCCCCGGCCGACGAGCGCGCGGTCGCCGAGGCGGCGCTCGTGCGGGCCGTCGAGGAGGCGGTGGCCCCGGCCCTGTCCGACGGGGGGCGCGACCGCGACATGGCCGTCATCGGCCTGTCGTGCGCGCTGCCCGGGGCGGCCGACGCCGACGGCCTGTGGTCGCTGCTGTGCGAGGGCGGCAGCGGTGTGGGCCCGGCGCCGGAGTTCCGCTGGGACGGCCGCGGCGGCCCGCCGCCGGTGGGCGGGTTCCTGCACGACATCGAGGAGTTCGACGCCCGCTTCTTCGACTTCTTCCCCAAGCAGGCCGAGGTGCTCGACCCGCAGGCGCGGTGGCTGCTGCGCACGGCGTGGGAGGCGCTGGAGTCGGCGGGGATCGCCCCGACCGCGGCGCCGCGGCGGACCGGCGTGTTCGTCGGCGCGAGCTACCAGCACTACCGCGAGTACAACGTCGAGCGCGAGCTCGACGCCCACAGCGGCCTGGGCAACCACAACGCGTTCCTGGCCAACCGGATCAGCTACTTCCTCGACCTGCGCGGCCCGAGCATGACCATCGACACGCTGTGCTCGTCGTCGCTGGTGGCGCTGCACACCGCGGTGCGCAGCCTGCGCGACGGGGAGTGCGACACGGCGATCGTGTCCGGGGTCCGGCTCGCGGTGTCGCCGCTGCACTACACCGCGATGCGCAACCTGCGGGCGCTGTCCCCGACCGGGGCGTCGCGGGCGTTCGACAACGACGCCGACGGGTTCGTGCCCGGCGAGGGCGTGATCACGCTGGTGCTCAAGCCGCTGCGCGCGGCGCAGGCCGACCACGACCGGATCCACGCGGTGATCAAGGGCACCGCGGTCAACCACGGCGGGCGCACCAACGGGCTGACCGTGCCCAACAGCACCGCCCAGCACGACGTGATCACCGACGCCCTGCGCGACGCCGACGTGCACCCCGACAGCATCTCCATGCTCGAGGCGCACGGCACCGGCACCCCGCTCGGCGACCCCATCGAGATCGACGGCCTCACCCGCGCCTGGCGCCGCCACACCGACCGCACGCAGTACTGCGCGATCGGGTCGGTGAAGACCAACATCGGGCACCTGGAGCCGGCCGCCGGGCTCGCGGGGCTGGCCAAGGTGCTGCTGGCCCTGCGCCACGACACCATCCCGCCGACCCTGCACGTCGACCGCCCCAACGACCACATCCGCTTCGAGGAGACCCCGTTCTACCCCGCCGCGGCGCCGGTCCCCTGGCGCCGCGACGGATCCCCGCGCCGGGCCGCGGTCTCCGCGTTCGGGATGGGCGGGGTCAACGCGCACGTCGTCGTCGAGGAGCCGCCCGCCCCCGCGCCGCGCCCTCCGGTGGCCGGCCACGACCACGTGCTGCGGGTCAGCGCGGCCACCGAGGAGGGGGTCCGCGCGCTGGCGCTGGCCTACGCGGTGCGCCTCGCCGGGTCCTCCGGCGACACCGAGACCGCCGACCTGGTGCACACCGCCAACGTGGGACGCGCGGTGCTGGAGTTCCAGACCGCGGTGCACGGGCGGTCCGCCGACGCGCTGGCCGCCGAGCTGCGGGCCGTCGCCGACGGGATCGTGCCGGTGGCCCGGGTCGACCGCGAGCGCGCCGCCGACCCGCACGCGAACGTGGTCGCGGCCGTCCGCAGCGGGTACGCGCACGTCGACTGGGCGGCGCTGTCGGCCCCCGGCGCCCGCACCACCGACCTGCCCACCCATCCCTTCGCCCGCGACCGGCACTGGAACCACGCGCCGCCCCACCCCGGCGGCCGCGACGTCCCCGCCCCCGCGCCGCCGGTCCCCGCGACCGCGCTGCGGGTCGTGTGGGAGCCGGGCGCCGCGCCGGACGCCACGCCGGTGGCCGGTGCGGTCCGGGTGCTCGCCCGGTCGGCGGGCGCGGCCGAGCGGGTGAGCGCCGCGCTCCTCGCCGCGGGCGTCCCCGTGGCCGCGGACGGGACGGGTGGGCTCGTCGCCGTCCCCGATCTCGACCGGCCGCACGACGCCGGCCCGTCGGCCGGGGAGTTCTGGACGCAGCTGCGCGACCTCGCCTCGGCGCTGCCGCCCGGTGCGGCCGTCGTGTGGGCCGAGCACCGCTCGGTCGCCGTCGACGACTCCGAGCGCGCCGGGCTCGACCCGGCGGCCGCGGCCCGCACGGCGGCCGTCCGCGCCGCCGGGGCCGAGGGGAAGCTGCGGGTGGCCACCCTCGACCTCGATCCCGCCGATCCCGCCGAGCTGCGGATCCGGCAGGTCGTGGCCGAGCTGCGCACCGCCGACGGCGCCACGGCCTACCGGCGCGGCACGCGGCTGCGCTCGCGGACCGTCCCCCTCCCGGCCGGGGCACCCGCGACGGTCGACGGCGACGGGTTCCACCTGGTCACCGGCGGCCTCGGGGCGGTCGGACGGGAGCTGGTGGCCCAGCTGGCCGCGTCGGGGGCGCGGGCGATCGGGATCGTGGGGCGCTCGGCCGGCGGTGAGCTGCCGTCCGGTCTCGCGGCCGAGCTGGCCTACCTGCCGGCCGACGTCACCGACCCCGCCGCGCTCGCCGCGGTCGTCGCGGAGTTCGGGCGGCGCTGGGGCCGGCTGCGCACGGTCGTGCACTGCTCGGGCGGGGTGAACCCGTTCGGCGCCGTGCGCCGCCGCGGGTTCGCCGACGCCGAGCGCGTGCTGGCGCCGAAGGTCGCCGGTTCGGAGAACGTCGTGCGGCTCGCCAGGGACCACGGCGCCGACGCCGTGGTTCTGGTGTCGTCGATCGCGGGCGCCCTGCCGGAGGCGGGACCGGGGGTCGTCGACTACGCGATGGCCAACGCCCACCAGCTCGCGCTCGCGCAGCGGGAGCACGGTCCGGCCACCGCGGTGACCGCGCACGCCTGGCCGAACTGGAGCGGCACCGGGATGGCGGCCGACGCCGGGTTCGCCGCCGGGCACTCCCTCACCCCGGACGCGGCGCGGGCCGCGTTCGCCGCGCACCTGCGCGCCGGTGGGGCGGTGATCCTCCCCGGCGGGGCGGCGCCCGACCCGGTCGTCGCCGCGCCGGCCGTTCCTGACGCAGCCGCCGTTCCTGACGCGGCCGCTCCTGACCCGGCCGTCGCCGCAGCGGTCGTCCCCGCCCCGGTCGTCCCCGCCCCGGTCGTCTCCGGAGCGGCGGGTGCCGGGCCCGACGCCGACACCGTCGCCCGCGGCGTCCGGCAGGCCTTCCTGGACGTGCTCGGCGAGGACCCCGGCGACGCCGAGATGGCCCGCCTCGGCCTGGACTCGGTGACCATCGCCGAGCTCACCGCGGCCGTCGAGCGCCGGGTCGGGCGCAGCACCGATCCGGCGGTGCTCATGCGCGCCCGCACCGTCGGCGACATCGTCGCCGCGCTCGCCGGACCGGCCGCCCCGGTCCCCGCGCCCCGCGCCGCCGAACCGGCGGCCGCGACGGCGTCGCTCAGCTCGCTGCTCATGACCCTCATCGACCCCACCACCGACGGGAGCCACTGACGTGAACGAGGAACAGATCGCGGTGATCGGCCTCGCCGTGCGGCTGCCGGGGGCCGAGGACGCCACCGACCTGCGCTGGCTGCTGGGCCGCGACGGCGTCGAGGTCGACGAGGTGCCGGTCAGCCGCTGGGCGCGGGAGCTCTACCTGGGCGACCAGGGCCACCAGGGCACGCACCACCGCGGCGCGTTCCTGCAGGACCCGTTCTCCTTCGACCACGACGCGTTCGGGCTGGCCGCCGAGGACGCCGTCCACCTCGACCCGCAGCAGCGGATCATGCTCGAGGTCGGCGGGCGGGCGCTGGAGGACTCCGGCTACCTCGGGGTGCGCTCGCGGCTGCGCGCCGGGGTGTTCGTCGGGGCCCGGATGAACTCCTACGGCTTCGACCAGGGCCGTGGCCTGTCCCCGGACTGGATGATCGGCACCGCCACCGGGCCGGTCACGGGCAGGCCGGTGCCGGCCGCGCTGTGGGGGCGGTCGCAGAACTTCGTGGCGGCGTGGCTGTCGGACCGCTTCGACCTGTCCGGGCCGAGCCTGGTCGTCGACACGGCGTGCTCGTCGTCGCTGACGTCGGTGTGGCTGGCCTGCCAGAGCCTCGCCGCGGGCAGCTGCGACCTCGCCGTCGTCGGCGGCGTCGACCTGCTCCTCGACCCGTTGACGTTCGTGCTCCTCTCCCGCACCGGGGCGCTGTCCCCCGACGGCCTGTGCCGCACGTTCGACGAGCGCGCCGACGGCTACGTGCCCGGCGAGGGCGCGGTGGCGGTGGTGCTCAAGCCGATGGCGGCCGCGCTGGCCGACGGCGACCACGTGCTCGGGGCGATCGCGGGCGTCGGCGTCAACAACGACGGCGCGACGATGGGCGTGACCACGCCGAACCTGGAGGCGCAGGTCGAGCTGCTCACCGAGGTCTACTCGCGGCTGGACCCGCGGACGGTGCAGCTCGTCGAGGCGCACGGCACCGGGACGGCGATCGGCGACCCGATCGAGGTCCGCGCGCTGACCGAGGTGTTCGGGCGCCACCGGGTGCCGCGGGGGTCGGTGGCGCTGGGCTCGCTCAAGCGCCGGATCGGGCACCTGCACTCGGCGTCCGGGCTGGCCGGCCTGGCCAAGATCCTGCTCGGGCTGCACGAGGGCGTGCTCGCGGGCACGCCGGTCGAGGCGCCCAACGCCCGCCTGCGGCTCGACACCTCGCCGTTCCACCTGCCGCCCGCCGCGCAGGCGTGGCCGCAGGCGCCGGTGCGCCGGGCCGCCGTCAGCGCGTTCGGGTTCGGCGGCACCAACGCGCACGTCGTCGCGGAGGGGGTCGACGCCGCACCGCCCTCCGCGGCCGCGCGCGCCGTCGAGGTGCTGGCGCTGTCGGCGGACTCCGACTACGCCCTGCGCGAGCTGGTGGCGCAGTGGATCGAGTTCCTGCCGACGGTCGGCGCGCACCTGGCCGACGTCTGCGCGACGAGCCGGGTCGCGCGCCCGCACCGGACCGCGCGGGTGGCCGTCTCCGGGACCGACGCGGACGGGCTCGCCGCCGCGCTGCGCCGCTGGCTGCTCGGCGGCGGGGCTCCGGACGCGCCCCGCTCCGTGCCGATCCGGCCGACCCCCGCCCCCGCGCCACCGGCCTGGCTCCTCGCGCTGCGCGACGCCCACCCGGCGGTGGCCGAGGTCGTCGGGCGGTTCGAGGCGGCCGTCGCGCGGCCGCTGGGGTCGTTCTCGGGGCGGCTGGTCGAGGTGTGCGCCGGGGTGGCGCTCGCGGTCGCGCTGCGCGCCGTCGGGGTGCCGGGGTCCGCCGTGGACCTGCCGCCCGGCTGGGGCCCGGTCGCCGACTTCGCCGACGGCCGCTGCTCGCTGGAGCAGGCGCTGGGCCCGGTGCTCGCGGCCCCGCCCGCCCCCGGCGGCGGGGACCTGTGCGCCGAGCTCGCCACCGGCGACGTCGACGCGGTGCTCGCCGCCGTCGTCGCCGCGGCCCACAGCGCGGGGCTCGACGTCGACTGGGCCGCCCACCAGGGCGGCGCGCCGTTCCGGCGCCGCCCGCTGCCCGTCGCCCAGGCCCGCGGACGGGCCCTGGACCTGCGCGAGCCGCTGCGCTCGCCCGAGCCCGGCGGCCCGGTCTCGCTCGACTCGGGGTCCGTCGCCGAGGGCTACGTGTTCAGCCGGCTGTTCGGGGCGGGCGAGGTGCCGATCGCGCAGCACGCCGTCTACCGGACGCTGATGCTGCCCGGCGTCGCCTGGTTCGACTTCCTGCGCCAGGGGGCGCACGCGGCGGGCGACCGGTTCACCGGCGTCGACGACCTGCTGTTCCACCGCCCGCTCATCCCCACCAGCGCCACCCGCGTGGTCGGGCGGGTCGACGCCGACGGGACCTTCGTCGTCACCGACCCGGAGGGCACGGCGCCCTACGTCAGCGGCCGCTACGCCCGCGGCCCCGTCGAGCCGGCGGCCCCGCTGCCGCTGGCCGACCTGCTCGCGCGGTGCGGCCGCACCCACGCCGGGTCCGGGATCTACCGGTGGCTGCGCCGCATCGGCTACCACCACGGCCGCTACTACCGCAACATCTCCTGGGTCGCGAGCCTGCCCGGCGGGGGCACGCTGGCCCGGATCGAGGGCGCGCGGCAGCGGGAGATGAACCCGGCGGACGTGGAGCTGTTCCCGGGCCTGCTCGACAGCGTCACGATCGCCGCGATCGACCCCGACGACCCCGTCTTCGGCGCGGCCGACGCGTCGGCGTTCATCCCGCTGTCGGTCGACGGGATCCGGGTGCTCGGCCCGCTCGACGGTGCCGCGTACGTCCGCACCGAGGTCGCGTTCTGGAACGAGCACGCGTGCCGGGTGACGCAGGTCGTCACCGACGACGCGGGGGTCCCGCTGCTGGTGCTGCGCGACATCTCCTCGAAGCGGGTGCCCGCCGACGCCTTCGGCCCCGCGCCCGACAGCAGCCCTGCGGACACCGACCCCCGCCACGAGATCCCCCTCGGAGTGGTCTCCGACCCCACCGACCCCGCTCCCGTGGATCCCGCGCCGCAGCCGGTCGCCGCACAGGCACCGGTGCCGGGCGGGCCGGTCGCGGCGCGTTCGCCGCTCGCCGTCGCGCTGGCCTGGTTCCTGCGCGAGTCGGGCACGGCGGAGGAGCACGCCGACACCGAGTTCCTCTCGGCCGGGTTCGACTCCGTCGGGCTGGTGGAGCTGTCGGACCGGCTCAGCCGCGACCACGGCCTCTCGCTCTATCCGACGGTCTTCTTCGAGTACCCGACGCCGCGGCAGTTCGCGGAGTTCGTGGTGGAGGAGGCCCCGGACCTGGTGGCCGCGCAGTCCCGCGCGGCGGCCGCACCCCCCACCGCCGCATCCGAGCCGGCCACCTCGACCCCGCCACCCGCACCGACCACGCCGCCGACGCCCGTCCCGGTGGCAGCCATCCCGGCCCCCGCCGCCCACGTCACCGCCCCGCAGGTGCCGGCCGTCCCGGAACCCCCTACCCAGGTCGCGGCCCCGCAGACCCCCGCCACCCCGGCACCGGCCGGACCGGTGGCGGGCCCGCCGGCTGTGACCCCGTCCACCACCGCCGCCCGCGCGGCGGCCGCGCACGACGAACACCCCACCCCCCGTCCCGACCGCGACGTCGCGGTCGTCGGCCTGGCGATCCGCGTCCCCACCGCCGACGACCTCGACGGCATGTGGTCGCTGCTCGTCGAGGGCCGCGACACCGTCGGCCCGCTGCCGGAGGGCCGCTGGGCCGAAGGGACGGCGCGGGCGTCGTTCCTGGAGCAGGTCGACGAGTTCGATCCCGCCCCGTTCCGCATCTCCCCGCGCGAGGCCCCGCTGATCGACCCCCAGGCCCGGATCGTCTACGAGACGATCTGGCAGGCCCTCGAGGACGGCGGGCGGATCGGCGAGCGGGCGGAGGGCAGCCGCACCGGCCTGTGGATCGCCTACAGCCACGACCACTACCACGAGGAGCGCGCGCGGCACGGCGTCGCGAGCGGCCGGGGGCTGGGCCTGGAGGCGATGATCCCCAACCGGCTCTCGCACCTCATGGACTGGCACGGCCCGAGCCTGGTGGTCAACACGCTGTGCTCGTCGGCGCTGGTCGCGCTGCACAGCGCGGTGCAGCACCTGCGCTCCGGCGACATCGACACGGCCGTGATCGGCGGGGTGCACGCCGCGATCAGCCCGGAGTACTTCGCGTCGATGCAGGAGATGGGGGCGCTGTCCCCGCACGCGCGCTGCGCCACCTTCGACGACGCCGCCGACGGCTTCGTCCCCGGCGAGGGGGCCGCCGCGGTCGTGCTGCGCCGCGTCGGTGACGCCCGGCGAGACGGGGACCGCGTGCGCGGCGTCGTCAAGGGCGTCGCGGTCAACCACGGCGGCCGCACCACCCGCTACTCCGCGCCGAGCCCGAAGGCCCAGCGCGACGTCATCACCGCGGCGCTGGCCGACGCGGGCGTCCACCCCGACTCGATCGGCATGATCGAGGCCCACGGCACCGGCACCTCGCTCGGCGACCCCATCGAGATCGACGGCCTCACCCGGGCCTGGCGCCACCACACCGACCGCGCGCAGTTCTGCGCGATCGGCTCGGTCAAGACCAACATCGGGCACCTGGAACCGGCCGCGGGCCTGGCCGGCCTGGCCAAGATCCTGCTCGCGCTGCAGCACGACGTCATCCCGCCGACGCTGCACATCACCCGGCCCAACCAGCACATCCGGTTCGAGGAGACCCCGTTCTACCCGGCCGCGGAGCCGGTGGCCTGGCCGCAGACCGGTGGCCCGCGACGCGCCGCGCTGTCGGCGTTCGGGATGGGCGGTGTCAACGCGCACGTGATCGTCGAGGAGCCGCCGGACGCGGACGAGCGGCGGCCGCCCGCGCAGGAGAGCCACGTCCTGCGGCTCACCGCGCCCACCGAGGACGGGGTCCGGGCACTGGCCGCCGACCACGTCGAGCACCTGACCCGGCACCCGGACACCCCGCTCGCCGACCTCGCCCACACCGCGACGCTGGGCCGCGCCCTGCACCGCCACCGCGTCGCCACCCACGCCACGACGACCGACGAGCTCGTGGAGCACCTGCGCGGGATCGCCACCACCGGCCTCGCACCGGGATGGGCGCGCCCGGGCCGCCCGGTCCCGGCGGGCACGCCCGTCGTCCGGCACAGCGGTGCGGACGCGCCCCCGGTCGCGTTCCTGTTCACCGGCCAGGGCTCGCAGTACGCGGGGATGGGCCACGGCCTCTACGGGGCCGAGCCCGTGTTCCGGGACGCGATCGACGAGTGCGCGCAGCACCTGCCGGGGCTGACCGACCTGCTGTACGGCGAGCGCTCGGCCGAGCTCACCCGCACCGACCACGCCCAGGCCGGCATCGTCGCCACGCAGGTGGCGCTGGTCCGCCTGCTCGACGCGTGGGGCGTGCGCCCGGACCTGGTGGCCGGGCACAGCGTCGGCGAGCTGACCGCCGCCTGGGCCGCGGGAGTGCTCACGCTGCCCGACCTGCTGCGCCTGGTCGAGCGCCGCGGCACCGCCATGAACGCCGCACCCGCGGGGGGCACGATGGCCGTGCTGCACGCCGACGCGGCGACGGCACGGCACCTCACCTCCGCCTACCCGGACATCGAGGTCGCCGCGCACAACTCCCCCACCAGCACGACGCTGGCCGGTCCCGCCGACGTCCTGGCCGGGTTCCGCGAGCAGCTGACCGCGTTCAACGCGACCCACGGCACCCGGTTCGCGCTCACCCCGCTGACCGTCAGCCACGCCTTCCACTCCCGCGACATGGCGGGCGCGGTGGCCCCGTTCACCGACGCGCTGCGGGAGACGGCGTTCGCGGCGCCGCGCATCCCGTTCGCCTCCACCGTCACCGGCGCCCTGCACACACCGCGGAGCGCGGCCGACCCGGCGACCTACGCGGCGGCGCTCACGCAGCCGGTGCTGTTCACCGAGGCGCTGCACGCCCTGCACGCGGAGGGGGTCCACACCTACTGGGAGATCGGGCCGCAGCCGGTGCTGGGGGCGTTCACGGCCGCGCTGCCGGAGCCGCACGACCACGTGGTGCGCGCGACGCTGGCCCGCGGCGTCCACGACCAGTCCCACCTGCACCACCACCTCACGGCCCACCACAACGCGACGGGCGCCGACCTGGACTTCGCCGGCGCCCAGCGGGGCAAGGACCGGCGCGCGACGACCGCTCCGGGCTACCCGTTCGACCGCACCCGCTTCTGGGTGACGAACCGGACAGCGGACCGAAAGGGGATCGATAGCGCATCTGCCTAGCGTTCGGCCCGCACGCTCATCGAGGGGAAGAGGCAGGACGCGATGGCAGGCGAGTACGGGCTCAAGCGGCACTTCGACGGCGGAGCGGCGCGGCTGCTCGGCGGCATGGTCGCCGAGCACCACGCCGGGTTCGACGTGGAGGGCTACGCGGCCGAGGTCGAGCGCCGGATCCCGGGGCTGGAGCTCAAGGACCGGGTGCTGGTGCTCGCCGAGGGCCTGCGCGACCGCCTCCCCGCCGACTACCCCGCCGCCGTCGCCGTGCTCCTCGCCGTACTGGGCGACGAGCTGGGCGAGGGCGGCGGGATGTTCAACACCAGCTGGTTCCTCATGCCGGTGGCCCGGTTCGTCGAGGAGTTCGGGCTCGACCACCCGGAGGTCTCCCTCGACGCCATCGAGGAGATCACCAAGCGGCACACCGGCGAGTACGCGATCCGCCCCTACGTCGAACGGCACTACGAGCTGACGATGGCGCGGGTCGCGCGGTGGGCCCGCGACCCCAGCCTCAACGTCCGCCGCCTGGCCAGCGAGGGGGTGCGGCCGCGGCTGCCGTGGGCCCGCACCCTGCACCGGTTCGTCGACGACCCGCACCCGGTCCTGGAGATCCTGGAGCCGCTGCGCAGCGACCCGTCGGAGTACGTGCGCAAGTCGGTGGCCAACCACCTCAACGACATCGCCCGCGACCACCCCGAGATCGCGCTCGCCACCGCCACCCGGTGGTCGCGGGAGAGCCCGACCGACGAGACCGCGTGGATCGTCAAGCACGCGCTGCGGGTGCTGGTGAAGAAGGGCGACCAGCGGGCCCTGGCCCTGCTCGGCGCCACCGGCGGCGAGCACATCACCGTGCACGGCCTGCGGCTGTGGCCGCGCGACCTGCAGCTCCCCGGCACCGTCGCCCTGCAGGTCGACCTGGAGAACACCGACACCGCCCGCCACAGCGTCGCCGTCGACTACGTCGTGCACCACGTCCGGAAGAACGGTCGGACGATCCCCAAGGTCTTCAAGCTCGGCGTCGTCGACCTCGGGCCGGGCGAGCGCCGGACGCTGGAGAAGTCGCACGCCGTCAGGGAGGTGACGACGCGCGCCTACTACCCGGGCGAGCACGTCGTCGACATCCAGGTCAACGGCCTCGCGCTGGCCTCCGACGCGTTCGAGCTGCGCACATGAGCACCGTCACCGCCGTCCACCTGGCCGCCTCCGATCCCGCCGTCGCCGACCACCTCGTCGCCGGGGAACCGGTCCTGCCGGCCGCCGCCCAGATCGAGGCCGTGCTGACCGCGTGCGCCGCGGACCGGCCCGGGGACCGCTGGTGGCTCGACCACGTCGCCTTCCTCGCGCCGCTGCGCGTCGGACCGGCGGGCGTCGAGATCCGCACCGAGATCGCCGACGACGGCACCGCCCTGCTCCGCTCGCGCACCCCCGGCGACGACGACTGGACGACCCACGGCCGCGCCGGCACCACCTCGGGGTCGATGGACCTGCCGCGCTACCTCGACACCGCCGCCCTGCGCGCCCGCTGCACCGAGGCCGTCCCCGCCGCGGAGATCGCCGCGTGGCGCGCCGCCAGCGGCATCGACTACGGCCCCACCTACCGGGCGATCCGCTCCGCCCACCGCGGCGACGGCGTGCTGCTCGCCGTGCTGCGGACGCACGGGACGGCCACGCACGTCGTGCCGCCGTCGCTGCTCGACAGCGTGTTCCAGTGCCTCGGGATGCTCGACGCCGGCGCCGCGGGCGCCTGCCTGCCCTGGTTCGTCGGCCGGATCGCCGTGCGCCGCCCGGTCTCCGGCACGGTCCTCGCGCAGGTCGAGACCACGCCGGGTGACGCGGCCAGCGGTGTGGTCCGCGGGCGCGCGGTGGTGTGCTCGCTGCAGGGCGAGGTGCTGCTGGAGCTGGACCGGATCACGCTCAAGGCCGCCGCCCCCGCTCCCGACCGCGCCGCCCCGGAGCCCGCTTCCCCGGGTCCCGCGGCGGCGCCCCTCCCCCGCACCGGGCCCACCCCGGCCGGACCCGCGCCCGTCGCGGTCACGGCGCTGCCGCCGGTCCCCCGGCCACCGGGCGGGCCGGACGCGGCCCTCGACCGACGGCACCGGGACCGCCCCGCGGCCGCGGCACCTGCCGGGACCGGCACCCGCCCGACCCCGGAGGTCGTCGGCACCGTCCTCGCCCCCGGCTGGGAGGTCGTCACGCCGACCCCTGCCGGGGACGCGGGCACCGTCCTCGTCGTCTCCGACAAGATCGACGGCGCCACCGGCACCGGCGCCGTGCACGACGGGCGGCTCGCCGCCGCGGTCGCGCAGGACCGTCCGGGCCGCGTCGTCTACGTCCCCGGCCCCGACGACGGCACCGCCGCGGGCGCGACCGCCGCAGTGCAGACGGCGTTCGCGCTGGTCCGGGCGCTCGCCGCGCGGCCGCCGATGGTGGATCTCACCGTGGTCACCCGCGGGGCGCAGAGCCTCGGGGGCGGACCGGTGCGGCCGCCGCACACGGCACTGTGGGGGCTGGTGCGGTCGCTGCGGGTGGAGAACCCGCGGACCGCGATCCGGCTGGTCGACCTCGAGCCCGACGCACCGGCGTCGACCGCAGCGAGGATGACCGCGGCCGGGTTCGACGAGCCGGAGCTGGTCCGCCGCGGTGACACCTGGTCGGCGCCCGTGCTCGCGCCGAGCACCGCGACGGGCCGCCCGTTCCCCGTCGCCGGCGGGCGGTTCCTGGTCACCGGCGGGATGAGCGGGATCGGGCTGCACGTCGCGGAGATGCTGGCCGACGACGGCTGCGCGCACCTGACGCTCGTCGGGCGCACCGAGCCGCGCGACGGCGAGCGCCGGGACCGGATCGACCGCCTCGCGGGGCGCTGCGACGTCCGCGTCCTCACCTGCGACGTCCGCGACCTCGCCGCCGCGCTGCACGACGCCCCGCGCTTCGACGGCGTCGTCCACTCGGCCGGGATCCTGCGCGACGGACTGGCCCGAACGCTCACTTCTGAGCGGATCGACGAGGTGCTGGCCCCCAAGATCGGTGGTGCACACGCGATCGACGCGGCGTTCCCCCGGGACCGCCGCCCGGGAGCGGTGGTGCTGTTCTCCTCGATCTCGGCGGTGCACGGCAACCTCGGCCAGAGCTCGTACTCCGCGGCCAACGCCTACCTGGACGGCTTCGCGGCCGCCCGGCGGGCGGCCGGTGAGTCCTGGTCCAGCCTCGGCTGGGGCCTGTGGAACGTCGGGATGGGCGAACAGATCGTGCAGGGAGCGGCCGCCCGCGGGATCCCCGCGCTGTCGGCCGACGAGGGCATCGCGCTGCTGCGGACCGGTCTCGCCCTCCCGCCCGCCCACTACGTCCTGTCCGCTGCCCACCGACCGACGGCCCCTCCACCGGCCGGCCCTCGACCGAAGGACGAACCGATGACGACCGTGGCACCCGAAGGACGGCTGTGGCCGTCGCTGAGCTCGATCCTGCAGTCCACCCTGCACGTGCGGGCGGTCTCCCCCGACGACAACCTGCTCGAGCTGGGCCTCGACTCGATGATGGCCGTCGAGGTGGCCGCGGCGCTGTCCCGGGAGGGCCTGGAGGTCGACCCGGGCACGTTCTTCGAGCACGCCCGGGTCGAGGACCTGGTGGCCCACCTCGACACGCTGCCCCGCACCGGCGCCCCCGGCGCGGGGCTGCCGGCACCGGCGCTGCCCGCCGTCCCCGCAGCGGGCGCCCCCGCGGCGGTTCCCGCACCGGCCGCCCAGGCCCCGGTCGCCCAGGCCCCGGTCGCCCAGGCCCCGGTCGTCCAGCCCCCGGCCACCGTCCCCGGCGGCGGGTTCGTGCCCGACTGGGACCGGTTCCGCGACCTCGACGGCCCCCGCCCCGCCGCGAGCGGCACGCCCCCGCTCGCGGCCACCGCGCCGCAGGCCCCCGCCGCACCGGCCCCGATCGCCCCGATCGCCGCAGCCCCGATCGCACGCGCTCCGATCGCACCCGCTCCGATCGCACCGCCCGCCCCGGCGGCCGCCCCCGCGCACCCGGCGACCCGACGGCCCGCCGCGCCGCCGCTGGGCCCGTCCGGCGTCCCCACCCCGCGCCGCACCCTGCCCGGCCGCCTCACCGACCGCCCCGACGGCACGTTCCTCGACCGCCGCATCGACGCCCTGTCCACCGAGGACCGCGCGATCGTCGCCCAGGACGACTACTTCTACGAGCCGGTGGTCGAGGAGGCGCAGGGCTCCTGGATCAAGTTCGACGGCCGCTGGTTCCTCAACTTCGCCTCCTACTCCTACCTCGGCCTGATCGGCCACGACTACATCGACACCCAGGCCGTGCGGGCGGTCGAGAAGCACGGCACCGGCGCGCACGGCGTCCGCCTGCTGGCGGGCACGCTGCACCTGCACCGCGAGCTGGAGCTGGCGCTGGCCCGCTTCCTCGGCACCGAGGACGCGATCGTCTACTCCAGCGGCTACATGGCCAACGTCGCCACGGTCGGCGCGCTCGTCGGGCCGGGGGACGTCGTGATCGGCGACGTCTACAACCACGCGAGCATCCTCGACGGCTACCGGCTCTCCGGCGCACAGGTGATCACCTACGCGCACAACGACCTCGACGACCTGGAGCGCGCGCTGCGCAAGGTCGGCGACGCCGGGCGCCTCGTCGTCACCGACGCGGTGTTCAGCATGGACGGCGACATCGCGCCGCTGCCGCAGATCGTCGAGCTGTGCGAGCGCTACGACGCCCCGCTGATGGTCGACGAGGCGCACAGCCTGGGCGTGCTCGGCGCGACCGGACGCGGCATCACCGAGCACTTCGGCATCGACCCGGCCCGGGTCGCGGTGAAGATGGGGACGCTGTCGAAGACGGTCCCGAGCGCGGGCGGCTACGTCGCGGGCTCGGCCGACCTGGTGTTCGCGCTGAAGAACAACGCCCGCGGCTGGATGTTCAGCGCGGCGGCGACGCCTGCGCAGGTCGCGGCGGCGAAGGCGGCGGTCGACGTGATCGCGGCCGCCCCGACGATGGTCACCGAGCTGCACCGGCGCACCGAGCGCTACCGCGGCCTGCTGCGCGGGCTGGGCTTCGACACCCTCGCCAGCGAGACGCCGGTCGTCCCGGTGATCTGCCGCAGCGCCGAGCAGGCCCAGGAGATGGCCCGGCTGTGCCAGGCCGACGGCCTGTTCGTCCAGCCGATCGTCTACCCGGCCGTGCCGAAGGCGCTGCCGCGGCTGCGCACGATCGTCAACCTCAGTCACTCCGACGAGGACATCGACCACGCCGTCGCCGCGATCGAGCGGGCCGGGCGGCGCATCGGGCTCATCGCCTGAGCCCGGTACGGGCACACCCCACCGAGAAGGAGATCACGATGGACGAGATCGACGGAGCGGCGTTCTTCGGGGCGGTCCTGCGCGCCGTGGCCTGCACCCGCAACCACAACGAGGACCGGGCCGAGTACGCCGCGGGCGTGCTCGCCCCGGCGGCGCGGATCCGCGAGTTCGAGACCGAGCTCGGCGGGCGGACGCCGACCCGGTCCGAGGCCGAGCAGGTGCTGTCCTGGCTGGACACGATCCTGCGCACCAAGCGGACCCCCGACGAGGAGCGCGAGCACCACACCGGCTACATCGCCCGCGTCTCGGGCCTGTCCCTGGTGCGCGCGGACGTGGCGGCCTGACGTGTCGCGCACCGGTCCCGCGTGGTTCAGCCACGAGCTCTGCTTCTGGCACGACCCCGGTGCCGGATCCGGCTACGTGCCGGTCGGCCCCGGGGTGGAGCCGCTGCGGCAGCACGCGGTCGATCCCGACCTGCGCCGCGCCGAGGGACTGGTGCGCCTGTCCGGTGTGCTGGAGCACTTCGTCCGGCGCACCCCCACCCCGGCCACCGACGAGGACCTGCTGCTCGTCCACACCCCGGCGCACGTCGACCGCGTCGAGGCCGCCTCGGCACTCGGCGCGGGCGACGCGGGGGTGTACGCGCAGGTCAACCACCACAGCGCCCTGGCCGCCCGGCTGGCGGTCGGGGCCTGCGTCCAGGCCGTCGACGACGTGCTGGACGGGCGGCACCCCCGGGCGTACTGCCTGGTCCGCCCGCCCGGTCACCACGCGGAGCCCGACCGCGCGATGGCGCTGTGCCTCTACAACAACCTGGCGGTGGCGGCCCGGTCGGCGCAGCGCCGCGGGGTGGGGCGCGTCCTGGTCCTGGACTGGGACGTGCACCACGGCAACGGGCTGCAGGACGTCTTCTGGTCCGACCCCGACGTCCTCTACGTCTCGATCCACCAGGAAGGGCTGTTCCCCCCGGGTGCGGGCCTGGTGACCGAGACCGGCGGGGGCGCCGGGGCCGGCCGGACCCTCAACGTCCCCCTGCCCGCCGGCTCCGGGCACGGTGCCTACCTGGCCGCGATCGAGCAGGTCGTGGCCCCGGCGGCGCGGGCGTTCGGGCCGGACCTGGTCCTCGTCGCCGCGGGCGTCGACGCGGGCGGGCACGACCCGATGGGTCGGATGATGGCCACCAGCCGCACGTTCCACGCGATGACGACCGCGCTGTGCGAGCTGGCCGACGAGCTGGCGGGCGGGCGGATCGTGCTGGCCCACGAGGGCGGCTACTCCGCCTGGTACCAGCCGACGCTCGTGCTCGCCACCGCCTGCGCGGTCGCCGGGCTGCCCGCCCCGCCCGATCCGTTCCTGCACTCGCTGGAGCACCTGCCCGGGCAGCAGATCCGTCCCCACCAGACCCGGGTCCTGCAGTTCCTGCGCGACCACCACCCCCTGCTGAGCACGGAAGGAGCGGCCCTCCGATGAACCCCTGGCTGCTGAAGGTGGGCGCGCGCCGCCGCGGCCCGGCCGGTGTGCGCCCGGTGGCGCGGGTGATCGGCCTGCCCCACGCGGGCGGCTGGCCCTCGGCCTTCCAGACCTGGCGCCGGGTGCTGCCCGAGCACGTCGAGCTCGTGGTGGCGCAGCTGCCCGGGCGCGGCATGCGCAGCGACGAGGCCCCGCTGCGGCGGGTCGCCCCGATCGTCGCGGGGCTGGCCGACGCGGTCGCCGACCTGGACCCGCTGCCGACGGTCGTGCTCGGCCACAGCTTCGGCAGCGTGCTGGGCTACGAGCTCACCAAGCGGATGGAGCGGCGCGGGCTCGCGCCGGAGCTGCTCGCCGTCTCCGCGCGGCAGCCGCCGTGCTTCCCGAGCCGGGCCCCGTTCGCCCACCAGGGATCCGACGACGAGCTGGTCGCGCACCTGGTGCGGATCGGCGGGGTGTCGCCGGACCTGCTCACCCGCCCTGGCCTCGTCGACACCGCGCTCGGGGCCATCCGGGCCGACCTCGAGGCCCTGGAGACCTACGCCCGCCCACCGGCCGGCACCGCGGTCCCGATCCTGTCCCTCGGCGCCACCGACGACCCCGTCGTCGTCGCCGAGCGGCTGCACCTCTGGTCGGTCGAGACGACCGGCGCCTTCCGCCGCCGCATGTTCACCGGCGGTCACTTCTACCTCTACGACCCGACGACCGCGGCGACCATCGCCGCGGAGCTGCTCGCCGCCCTGCCGGCGCCGGTGACCACCGGGACCGGCCTCGACCGACCCGCCTGACCCCTCCCCTCCCCGACACACACGATTGGATCGATCATGGACACGTCCACCTCAGCCGAGCCGCGCGCCGGCACGCGGGAGTGGCTGGGCCTGGCGGTGCTGGCCCTGCCCACCCTGCTCGTCTCCATGGACGTCAGCGTCCTGCACCTGGCCGTCCCCGCGATCACCTCCAGCCTCTCGGCCGACGCCGGCCAGATGCTGTGGATCATCGACATCTACGGCTTCATGATCGCCGGCTTCCTCGTCACGATGGGCACCCTCGGCGACCGCATCGGCCGCCGCAAGCTGCTCCTCATCGGCGGTGCGGCGTTCGGCGCCGCCTCCGTGCTGGCCGCGTTCGCGACCTCCCCCGAGATGCTCATCGCGAGCCGGGCGCTGCTCGGCGTCGCGGGCGCCACCCTGATGCCCTCGACGCTCTCGCTGATCGTCAACATGTTCCGCAGCGACGCCCAGCGCGGCGTGGCCATCGCGGTCTGGGTGACGATGTTCTCCCTCGGCACGGCGCTCGGCCCGGTCGTCGGCGGCGCACTGCTCGAGTTCTTCTGGTGGGGCTCGGTGTTCCTGCTGGCCGTGCCAGTGATGGTCCTGCTGCTGGTGGCGGGCCCGATCCTGCTCCCCGAGTACCGCGACGCCGACGCCGGCCGGATCGACCTGCTCAGCGTCGCCCTGTCCCTCGCGGCCCTGCTGCCGGTCATCTACGGCCTCAAGGGCCTCGCCACCGGCGCGTCGGCGGTCACCTCGATCGCCGCGATCGTGCTGGGCGTCGTGTTCGCCGTGGTGTTCGCCCTGCGCCAGCGCACCCTGGCCAGCCCGCTGCTGGACATGAGCCTGTTCCGGCAGCGCGCGTTCGCCGTCACCGCGGTCGCGATGCTCGCCTCGATGTTCATCGCGGGCGGCACGTACCTGTTCGTCACCCAGTACCTGCAGCTCGTCACCGGGCTGTCCCCGATGCAGGCCGGCCTGTGGCTGCTGCCCGCCGCGGGGGCGCTCATCGTCACCTCGATGCTCGCCCCGGCGCTGGCCGCGAAGATCAAGCCGCACTACGTGGTGGTCGGCGGCCTGCTGATCTCCACGGTCGGCCAGGTCGTGCTGGCGACGCTCGGCACCGACGACCTCGCCCTGCTGGTCATCGGCTTCCTGCTGGTCTACGCCGGCGGCGGCCCGATGATCTCGCTCGGCACCGACCTGATCATCGGCTCGGCGCCGCCCGAGCAGGCGGGGTCGGCCAGCTCGATCTCCGAGACCGCGACCGAGCTCGGCATGGCGCTGGGCGTGGCCGCGCTCGGCAGCCTGGGCACCGCGGTCTACCGCGGGCTCGCCGTCGTCCCGGCCGGCACGCCCGCCGACCTCGCCGCGGCCGCCCAGGACACGCTGGCCAGTGCGGCCGCCGCGGTGCAGGGCCTGCCCGCCGAGGTCGCCGCCGCGCTGCTGGACCCGAACCGGGCCGCGTTCGTCGGCGGCCTCAACGTCCTGGGCTGGGTGTGCGCCGCGCTGTCCGTCGCCCTCGCCGCACTCATGGTGCTCGGCAACCGCGAGACCCCGGCCGCCGCCGCGACCCCGGAGGGGGTGCGCGACGAGGTGGGTGCCGTCTAGCTCCCCGCCCCGACCGGGCCCGTCACCGCGCTCCCCCGCGGTGGCGGGCCCACCGGCGTCCCGGGGGGTCAGCCCCGGGACGCGCCGGCGAAGGCGGCCGCGAACTCCGGCGACGGCGGGATGGGCGTGATCACGTCGATCAGCACGCCGCTGGGGTCGGCCACGATGAAGTGCCGCTGGCCGAAGTCCTCGCTGCGCAGCTCCTGCTCGGGCACCAGGCCGCCGCGGACGACCAGCCGCTCCCACTCGGCGTCGACGTCGGGGACCTCGACGTTGAGCAGCAGCCCCTGCACCGGCCGGCGGTAGGCGGCGGGGACCGTGGGGTGGTCCTGGTCGAGCAGGGCCAGCTCCTGGCCGTCGGGGCGGCGGAGGCTGACGTACCAGTCGGCCTCGAACGTCGTCTCGAAGCCAAGCCGCTCGGTGTAGAACGCGTGCGACTCGCGGATCCGCGAGGTGCAGATCACCGGGTACATGCTGGTCAGCTTCATGGCGTCGACGCTAGCGAGCCCCGTGCGGACCCCGGTCGGGCGACGTCGGGCTCACTCACGGTGAGTGCAGGGCACTGCGCTCGGTCCCGGGGACCGAGTAGCCGCGCCCGGCGTAGGGGAACCCGTCGAGCTCGGTGGTCTCCGGGCGCTGCTGGTAGTAGGACCGGATCTCGGCGATCCGGCCGTCTGCGGCGAAGACGAACCACTCGGCGCCGCGGGTCGCGACCCGGTCGGCATCGGGGGCGGGCCGCCAGAACATCGTCCACTCGATGACGGCCTCGGTGTCGCCCAGCAGCGCGTGGTCGACCACCCAGCGCGCCCCGATCCGGCCCGCGACCTTCCGCCAGTACCGCGCCAGGTGCTCCCCGCCGCGGACGGCCGTCGACCCGACGTTGGGCGCGAGGAACCAGTGCACGACGTCCGGGTCGAGCGTGCCGAGCATCTGCTCGACATCGCCGGCGGAGCAGCCGTCGTAGTAGCGGGTGATCGTCTCCAGCGCGCCCATCGCCCCAGTCTGACCGACCCGTATCCTGGGCGACATGGCCGGTGGGAAGCCCGACAAGGCAGCGAAGAAGGCAGCTCGGCTGGAGAAGCGGGCCGCGTCGAAGGCGCGTCGCCAGCAGATCTGGCAGGCGTTCCAGATGCAGCGCAAGGAGGACAAGGCGCTCATCCCGTGGATGCTCGGCGCCTTCGTGGTGTCCGTGGCGCTCGCCGTCGGGATCGGGGCGATCTTCGGGATCTGGCTGATCCTGCTGCCCATCGGCATCGCGATCGGCATCCTGGCGGCGATCAGCGTCTTCGGCCGCCGCGTGCAGCGCAACGTCTACACCAAGGCCGACGGGCAGCCGGGCGCCGCGGGCTGGGCGCTCGACAACCTGCGCGGCCAGTGGCGCGTCACGCAGGGCGTCGCGGGCACCACCCACCTCGACGCCGTGCACCGCGTCATCGGCCGCCCCGGCGTCATCCTCGTCGCCGAGGGGGCCCCGCACCGCGTCAAGGGCCTGATCGCGCAGGAGAAGAAGCGCACCGCGCGGATCTCGGGCACCACCCCGATCTACGACGTCATCGTGGGCAACGACGAGGGCCAGGTCCCGCTCAAGGGCCTGCAGCGCCACCTCATGAAGCTGCCGCGCAACATCACCGTCAAGGAGATGGAGACGATCGAGGCGCGCCTGGCCGCCCTCGGCTCCCGCGCCGCCGCGCTGCCCAAGGGACCGATGCCGGCCGGGGCCAAGATGCGCAGCGTGCAGCGCACGGTCCGCCGGCGCTGATCCGGGGGCCTCAGGCCCGGGTGCGCACCACGATCGTGCGGGCCGCGCGGTCGTGCCAGCCCCGGCCGTCGGGGTCGCGCATCAGGGGCGGCAGCACGAGCGCGATCAGCGCCGTGCGCAGCGCCGCCCGCGGCACCCCGACGACGGGCTCCGAGCCGATCGACGCCACCCGGATCCCGAACGCCGTCATGCCCGCGCTCGCGCCGAACACCGCGACGGGCACGACCGTGAGCACGAACCACACGGCCAGCACCGTGAACGGCGACGACGTGACCTCCCCGCCGAGGAACAGCGCGGTGATCCCGTAGCCGAGCAGCCAGTCGACGCTGAGCGCGGCGAGCCGCCTGCCGAACCCCGCAACGGCGCTGACGCCCTCGGCCGGCAGCCCGAACCGCTCCCCCGGGTGGGCCCCCGCGGGGGCCGCGAGCGACGAGCCGGGGAGCCAGGTGTCGATCCATCGGGGCATGTCACCAGCCTAGGCGAGCCGGATGTGACCCGAGTGACGGTCGGTCCCGTTAACCTCTGTGAAACGAGCGAGTGACCGCTGGGCAACACCGCCGCCCTAGCGTCGCCGCAACCCGAGAACCGTTCGAAGGAGTCACCAAGGGTGTTCAGCAACTCCGAAGAGGTCCTGAAGTTCATCAGTGACGAGAAGGTCGAGTACGTCGACATCCGCTTCTGCGACCTTCCCGGCGTGATGCAGCACCTCACCGTGCCCGCCACCGCCTTCGACCAGGACTTCATCGACGGCGGCATCGCCTTCGACGGATCCTCCGTCCGCGGCTTCCAGGCCATCAACGAGTCCGACATGGCGCTGTTCCCGGACGCCGCGACGGCCCGCCTGGACCCGTTCCGCAAGCACAAGACGCTCAACATGAACTTCTTCGTGCACGACCCGATCACCGGCGAGCCCTACAGCCGGGACCCGCGGAACGTCGCGCGCAAGGCCGAGGAGTACCTGGCCGCGTCGGGCGTCGCCGACACCTGCTTCTTCGGCGCCGAGGCGGAGTTCTACATCTTCGACTCCGTCCGGTTCGGGTCGGACCCGCACCAGCAGTACCACCACATCGACTCGGTCGAGGGCTGGTGGAACACCGGCCGCGACGAGGTCGGCGGCAACCTGGGCTACAAGGTCCCCTTCAAGGGCGGCTACTTCCCCGTCCCGCCGGTCGACCACTACGCCGACCTGCGCGACGACATGGCCACCAACCTGATCAACGCGGGCTTCGTGCTCGAGCGCGGCCACCACGAGGTGGGCACCGCGGGCCAGGCGGAGATCAACTACAAGTTCAACACGCTGCTGCACTCGGCCGACGACGTGATGCTGTTCAAGTACATCATCAAGAACACGGCCTGGCACGCGGGCAAGACCGTCACCTTCATGCCGAAGCCGATCTTCGGCGACAACGGCTCGGGCATGCACGCCCACCAGTCGCTGTGGAAGGACGGCCAGCCGCTGTTCCACGACGAGTCCGGCTACGGCGGTCTGTCCGACATCGCCCGCTACTACATCGGCGGCCTGCTGCACCACGCGCCGTCGCTGCTGGCGTTCACCAACCCGACCGTCAACTCGTTCCACCGGCTCGTGCCGGGCTTCGAGGCACCGGTCAACCTGGTGTACTCGGCGCGCAACCGCTCCGCCTGCATCCGGATCCCGCTGACGGGCAACAACCCCAAGGCCAAGCGCCTGGAGTTCCGCTGCCCCGACTCGTCGGGCAACCCGTACCTGGCGTTCTCGGCGATGATGATGGCCGGCATGGACGGCATCAAGAACAAGATCGAGCCGGCCGCCCCCGTCGACAAGGACCTCTACGAGCTCCCGCCCGAGGAGGCCAAGGACATCGCCCAGGTCCCCACCAGCCTCGACGCGGTGCTCGACCGGCTCGAGGTCGATCACGACTACCTGCTCGAGGGTGGCGTCTTCACCCCCGACCTGATCGAGACGTGGATCAACTACAAGCGCGACACGGAGATCACCCCGCTGCGCCTGCGCCCGCACCCGTACGAGTTCGCCCTGTACTACGACGTCTGATTCCAGCGGTTTTCTGACCTGCTGAGCGGACCCGAAAACGGTGGTTGACCTGCGCAGATGCCTTCCGGCGTCTGCCATCGTCAACCACCGTTTTCCGTTCTCGTGTGCCACGGATGTGCCACACCGGAGATCAACACGGCATGACGAGGTGCGATGCGGGACCAGTCGTGGGCCGACTGCGCTGGGTGACCGGAGTCGACTGGCCGCGTGGAAGGCTGTGGCTGTGGCGTGGTCGCCGCGTGGCCGCAGCCGGCAGCTGGCCGTGGACGCGGGTCACCAGACCTCCGTGAGATCGCAACAACAGCATCGAAGAGGTATCCGGTCTGACCTCCGGGGTCAGACGCGTTGGGTGCAACGATCACCAGCAGCGGTCCGGCTGATCACCGACTCACCGATCCCCCCAGCTGGACGGCACAACCGGCGCACGGCGGATGGCCCGGTCACCGGATCAATCCAGACCGCGGTCGAGGCAACCGATCCGGGCTAGCTTGGCGAGAGACCGCCAAGGCCCTCACCTCCGCCGCCGGCTTGCGGAGCAAGATCGAGGCGCCCGCTCCGCGAAGTCACGCCGGCCAGCTCGTCGGCCATCCAGCGCAGCCGGACGGAGCCGGCCGTCGCCCGACTCGTGACCGCGCGGAGGCGCGACCAGGACAGGCCCGCGAACCGAGCGGCGTGGACGGCGGCCTGGAGGCGTTGCTCGATGTCGGCGAACTGCCTGGTCAGTCGTGCACCGCGAGCTCGGCAGGGCGCGGGCCAGGTGGCGTTGCCACCCGGCGAAGGTGGCGCCGCCGGTCTCCCAGCCGTCGACGTCGTCCGGGCGGTACCGCTCGCGCTGGGCCATTCGCTGCGCGGGTAGAACCCGGTATGCCGCGCCAGCCGCACTCGCATGCGGAGCGCCAGCCGCTGACCTCGGACTCGATCCGAGCTGAGCTGCTGCCGGTCTCGGTGCCCCCGAGCAGGACGGGCACGAGGTAGCCGGTGTGGTCGTAGGCCGGCGCATACCCGGTGTCGTGCACCCAAGGCCATGTCCCTCGCCTGCGTCCGCCTCGCGGCGTCGTGTGAGCGCGCCCAGGGTCGGGCGCCGGGTGGGTGGCCGCGTGGTCGTGCCGTGGTCGGCACGTGGTCGTGCCGTGGTCGAGCTGTGGTCAGCGGCGCCCCCCGGGTGACGGCGCATCTGACGAACCCCGGGCTGCCTGGTGACCCCGTGGTCGCGGAGGCGCTGACCTGAGCCACGCACCAGCAACGCTGCAGCAGCGCCGCGACCGGACGCTCCCAACGCAACGGAGGGAGGCACATCCGGTGACGACCGCAGAAGATCAACGCCCCGGGCACGGGCAAGTCGGTGTTCGTGAACGGAGACGACGGCTGACCGTCGCCGGCGTAGCGGGCGGCGTCGGTGCGACCACGATCGCCACCGCGCTCGGCGCTGCGGACCGCGGCATCTTCGTCGGTCGAGCGGTCGACGTGCTGGTGTGCCGGGCGACCGGCGACTCGCTGATCCGGGCCGGCCGTGCCGCCCAGCTGGTCGCACAGGTGACCGGACGGCGGCCGGTGCTCGCGGTGACCGCGGCACACGCGCGCGGCCCCAGCAGGCCGGTGACCACACGCCTGCGGCTGCTGGAACCACACGCCTGCGCGGTCGTCGTGCTGCCCTACGTCCGTCGTTGGGCCGAGCTCGCCGCGCCGCTGGAGGAGGTCCGGGGGCTGCTGGTAGCCCATCCTGCCGAGCTTCCCCGCCGGTTGCGCCGATACGCCGACGCCCTGCGTGACCTCCGGGCCGCCATGGACGGCCGCTCCCCGGCCACGGCCCGCCCGGTCCCCGGGCGGGCCCCCCGGACGACCACAACACCTTCGACGATCGGAAGGACACCATGATCACGTTCCGTGCCTCGGTTCCGGACCCCGGCCCCGTCGCCCCGCCGGGATTCGCCGACCTGGCGAGCGACCTGCTCGGTTGGCTCAAATGGGGTGTGCTGGTCGCCGGCGTGCTCGGCATCCTGATCTGCGCCCTGATGCTGATCATCGGCCGCCGCAACCGGTCGGCCACCGCCTACGAGGGGCTCGTCGGGTCGGCATGGGTGATCGGCGGTCTCGCCCTCGCCTCGGTCGCGGCGCTGCTGGTCGGGGCGTTCCAACTATGAGCCGCGTCGTGGCCCTGGCGATGTGCGCGGGCGCGGTGCTCGCCGCGTCGGTCAGCTGCGCGGCGCCACCGGCGACCGAGGTGGCGGCGGACCGGGTCGTGCTCGTGGCCGTGCCCGGCGGCACCGCCGCATCGTCTCGGCGGCACGGTCCGTCCGGAGAGGACGAGGAGCGGGCGTTCGGGTTCAGCCACGACGAGGTGGGCGCGGCGATCGCCGCGACGCACATCGGGCCCCGGATCGGCCCGAGCGCGGGCGCGGCCGTCGTCGAGGCGACCCTCGACGCCCAATGCTGGGGCGACCTCGCTACCGCCCGGGCGCGGTTCGCAAGCGCGCTACCGGTCCCGGACCAGCCCGCGCGGACGGATCTGATCCCGGCCGCGATCTTCTTCCGGGTGATCGCCGGCGACGGCCAGGGCGACCACGTTGTCGTGTCCCTGCTCGCCGACACACGTCAGGCCCGCGATCGCGGCGGGTACTCACGCGTAGACGCAACGCTGCGCCGGGACGACGGCGACTGGCGCCTGCGCGTTCCCGTCCCGCGCCCGATCCTGCACCCCGACACGGCCGGATACGCCCTGTTGGGGCCCACGTCATGACCGCGCTCGCGCAGCCGCCTCCAGGGCCCGAGTGTGGCACATTCGATCTGGGCTGCCAGGCCGGGCAGGCCGTCGGCTCGGCGTTCCAGGGCATCGTCACCGAGGTCGCCAAGGGCGCCGCCGAGCTGGTGGTGTCGTCGGCGGCGTGGTGGGTGGAGACCGACAGCGTCGACCCGCTCAACCCGGCCGTGGCCGCCGCGCAGGGCGCCACCCGCGACTTGATCCTGATCATCCTGGTCGGGTCGGTGCTGGTGCAGTCGATCCGGCTGATCCTCTCCCGCAAGGGCGAACCGCTGCTCATGGTCGCGACCGGGCTGATCCGCTACGCGGTCGTGTCGGCCCTCGGGTTGGCCGTCCTGCAGATCGCGTTGCGCGCCGGCGACGCGTTGGCCACCGAGCTGCTCGACGGCGCCGCAAGCAACTTCGCCCTGCTGATGCAGGACGTCCTGGTCAACGGCGAGGGCGACGCGGTGTTCCTGGTCCTGCTGGTGTCGCTGATCGCCGCGGTGCTCTCGCTGGTGCAGTGGGTCCTCATGGCGATGCGCCAGGCCGGGCTGCTCGTGCTGGCGGCGATGCTGCCGCTGGCCGCGTCCGGGTCGTTGACCAGGTCGACCCGGGGCTGGTTGGACAAGATCCTGGTGTGGCTGATCGCGATGGTCGTCTACAAGCCCGCGGCGGCGTTCATCTACTACATCGGGTTCTCCTACCTGTCCTCGCCTAGCGCCACCGACGCGGGCAGCACCGGTACGATGATCACCGGGATCATGGTGCTGCTGCTCGCGGTGATCGCGATGCCGGTGCTGCTGAAGTTCTTCGCCTGGTCCGGCACGCAGATCGGTGGCGGGGGCGGTGGCGGGTCCGGGTTCCTGGGCGCGGTCGGCGCCGTGGCCATGACGCAGGGCTATGGCCGTGGCGCAGTCGACCGGGCGGCGGCGATGGAGGCGAACGGCCCCGGGTCCTACGCCACGTTCGGCCAGTACCCGCCCGTCGGCGGCGCCATGGCGCCCACCGGCGCCGCCCCCACGGCCGGCGGAGCCGGTGCCGGTGCGGGCGCGGCAGGCGTCGCGGCAGCGGGCGTGGCGGCAGCCGGCACGGTCGGAGCCGCCGCGGTCCGCACCGTCGCTGGAGGGATGACCGGCGGCAGCGACGGCGCCGGTGACCCACGATGAGCGCCGGTCGGGGGGCCGTTGATGACGGGCCCCGCCTCTACGGGAACTGGCGCGCCGAGCGCGGCTGGGGCATCGGGTCGCTGTCGACGACCGCGACCATCGTGCTGTTCGCCGCGGTGCTCGTGCCGCTACTGGCGGTGTCGGCGTTCCCGTCCGCGACGCTGCCGCTGCTGGGTCTGTCGGCCGCGGTGATCGGTGCGGTCCTGGTCCGGGTGGGCGGGGTCAGCCTCACCGACATCATGGTGCGCCGGGCCCGGTTCCACCGCGCCCGAGCCGCCGGATGGACCGAACTGTCGGGCGGGATCCTCACCGAGCACCCCCGCGGGACGGACCTGCCCGGCGTGCTCGCCCCGTTGCGCCCGCTCGATGTCGACGACGGCCGTGGCGGGCGCCACGCACTGTTGTGGCACCGCCGCACCGGCACGCTGACCGCGGTCCTGCGCTGCTCCCCGATCGGGCTCGACCTCGCCGACCCCGACCGCGCCGACGCCTGGGTCGCGGCCTGGGGAGCACTTTTGGCCGACCTCGGCTACCTGCCGTTGATCCGGCACCTTGCCGTCACCGTCGACACCGCCCCGACCGGCGGCGCCACCGTGCGCGACCACATCGCCTCGGCGCTCGACCCGACCGCACCCGCACTCTCGCGACGGATCATGGCCGAGCTGGCCGAGCTCACCCCTGCCACCGCCGCCGAGGCCGACGCCCGCGTCGCGATCTGCCTCGACCCAGCCCGCGCCACCCCACGCCCGACCGACCTGCTCGCCGCCGCGGTCGAGGTCAGCCGGCGGCTGCCCGCGATCGAGAACCAGCTCGCCGCCTGCGGTGTGGCCGTGCTCGGCCGTGCCTCCACCGGATGGCTGACCACCCGCATCCGCGCGGCGTTCGACCCGCACCACCGCCCTCACCTCAACCAGCCCGATGCGGTGCTCGACTGGCGCGACGCCGGACCGGTCGCCGCCCGCGAGCGCTGGGACTCCTACCGCCACGAGGGCGGGCTATCGGTCACCTGGGCGCTGCGCGAGGCGCCGCGGCAGGCCGTCGGATCCAGGGTGCTGGTACCGCTGCTCGCGCCGGGTGCGTTCCCGCGCCGCACGACCTGGCTCTATCAGCCATACCCCGCCGAGCAGGCCGCGGCGAAGGTCGAGAACGAGGTCACCTCCGGACAGGTCCGCCGTGCCTGGGCCGAACGCACCCGACGCGACGAGACCCAACGCGAACGCGACGACCGCGACCGCGCCCTGCAGTCCGCCCGCGAGGAAGCCCAGGGCGCAGGAGTCGGCCGCTTCACCCTCTACGTCACCACCACCGTTCTGCACGACGACGACCTCCCCGCCGCGATCGCCGACGTCGAGCAACGCGCCGGCCAGTCCAAGCTGCGCCTGCGCCGGCTGCGCGGTGCGCAGGCCGCCGGATTCGCTGCCTCGCTCGGCATCGGGATCGACCCCGCCGACCTGCTCGCCCACCGCCGCGGACGCTGAACGGAGAACCACATGACCAGCGCAGATCCAGTGCCCCGTTCCTGGGGGTGGCCCGTGCGCGACGGCGGCCGGGCCGGGCACGTCGAGGGCGGCAACCGGTTCGCCGGCACCACCAGCCAGATCTGCGGCCTGTTCCCGTTCGCCACCGCGTCGGGCTCCGACGTCCGCGGCGTCCCGATCGGCCGCCACCTGCACACCGCCGAACCCATCGGGCTCGACCCCGCCCACTGGCTACGCACCGGGCTGGTGTCCAACACCGGAGTGTGGGTGCAGGGCCAACCCGGCATCGGGAAGTCTTCGATCACCAAACGCATGCTCGCCGGCCTCGTCGCGTTCGGCATGCGGGCCGTCGTGCCCGGCGATGTCAAGGGCGAGTACACCCCGCTCATCACCGCGCTGGGCGGTTCGGTCTGGCACCTCGGCCGCGGGCTGCAGGCGCTCAACCCGCTCGACGCCGGACCCCTGCGCGCCGCGCTGGCCACCGCGCCCGCGACCGACCGGACCCGGCTGCAGGAGACCCTGCGCGCCCGGCGGCTGACCCTGCTCGAAGCGTTGATCACCATCGTGCGGCGCGACGAACCCGACGTCACTGAACGACGCCTGCTCGGGGCCGCGCTCGACCTCGCCGTCGACACCGCCGGAGCGCGCGAGCCGCTGATCCCCGACGTCCTCGCCGTCCTGCTCTCCGGCGCCGCGCCGCTGCTGACCATCGCCGCCACGCAGGACGATCTCGAGTTCCGTCGCACGTCGCGTTCGCTGGTCAACGCGCTCGGGCTGCTGTGCGAGGGCGCGATCCGCGGCATCTTCGACCGCCCCAGCAGCGCCCGGTTCGACCCCGACACCTGCGCCCTCTCGCTGGACATCAGCGCCCTCGACGACGATGACGACGACGTCGTTGCGGCCGCGATGCTCTGCTCCTGGGCCTGGTCGGCCGCGCTGGCCGACGCCGCTGCCTACGGCGAACGGCGCCGCAACGTCGTGCAGGTCCAGGACGAGCTGTGGCGGGCGCTACGCGTCGCCCCCGGTCTGGTGGAGCGCTCCGACCGGATCACCCGCCTGGGACGGCACCGCGGCGTCGTGTCGTTCCAGGTCACCCACTCCCTCGACGACCTCGAAGCGCTGCCCACCGAAGCCGACCGCGCCAAGGCCCGCGGCCTCGCCTCCCGCAACGGAGTGCTGCTGCTGGGCGGGATGGCCGAGAAGGAACTCGACGGGCTGCGCCGCATCACTTCCCTCAGCGAGGGCGAGGCCGCGTTGATCACCTCCTGGGCCGCGCCGCCGACCTGGCACGCCGGGCGGGTCCATCCCGGCCGCGGCAAGTACCTGATCAAGTCCGGGCAGCGAGTAGGGCTCCCGGTCGCGCTCACGCTGACCCCCAGCGAGATCGCGCTGCACGACACCGACCGCGCGTTCCGGCCCGGTGCCCGATGACCAGCCTCGGTCTGGTGCGCGAAGCCGCCGCTCCCCTACTCCCGCTTGGCGCCATCGCGGCGACGGTCCTGCTCGCGGCTGACGTGTCGGTGGCGGCCGGAGCCGCCGCCCTCGCTGGCACAGGGCACTGGACAGCGCCACCCGTCGGTCCGACCACGCTGATCGCACTGTTGAGGGGCGGCCCCAACGAGGTCCTGCCCGAGAGCGCCAGCGCGCTGGTGTTCGTCACCGCCATGGTCACGACCGTGACCCTGGAGGTGGCCGTTGCCGTAGCGGTGATGGTGCTGGTCGGCCGCGCGCGTGGATCCAGCGGGCCGCAACGATCGCTGCTCCGGGCCCGGGAGCTGGGCGACCTCACCGGACAACCCGCACGAGCCCGAGCACGGACGCTACGGCCCGACGTCGACGAACTCGGCCCGTCGGATCAGGGGCTGCGACTGCTGACCATCCAGCGCCGCGAGGTCTGGATGTCCTGGGAGGACGTCGCCCTGGTCATCATGGGCCCCCGGTCGAACAAGACCAGCGCCATCGCCGTCCCCACCGTGCTCGCAGCACCCGGCCTCGTCGTTGCGACTTCGAACAAGGCCGACCTGTGGGCGCTCACCGCAGGGATGCGCGCGAACGCCGGCCCGGTGTGGACGTTTGACCCCCAGCGCATCGCCCACACCGATCAGACCTGGTGGTGGGACCCGCTGCGGTCCATCGCCGACGCGGACCCCGCCGAACGCGTCGAGGCCGCCGCGCGTCTGGCCGCGCACTTCGTCGGCACCATCGGTGGCGAACGGCGCGACCCGTTCTTCCACGCCGCCGGAGAGCAAGTCCTCACCGCCACCCTGCTCGCCGCCGCGATCAGCGACGGCACCATGCGCGACGTCGTCGCCTGGCTGCAGCCCGGACGTCGTGACGCCATAGCCGCCCTCGACAAGGCCGGCGCCGACGCCGAGGCCGCCGACCTCGAAGCCACGCTGTCCGGAGCCGACGTCACCACCAAGGGCATCTATCAAACCGCGCGTACGGCGACCAAGGCGCTGACCTCCGAGCGGCTCATGCGCTGGATCAGCCCACCCGACACCTGGCGCGACCCACCCGTACCCGGGACGAGGACGCCCGTGGAGCTGGATCTCTGGGACCTCCTCGCCGCCGCCCGTCACGGCCGCGCCACCATGCACCTGCTGTCCAAAGAGGGCGCCGGAACCGCCGCACCGGTCGTCACCGCGCTCGTCGACCGCATCCTGGAGATCGCCGAACTCCTCGCCCAGGCCTCCGGCGGGCGTCTCGAACCGCCAGTCGTTGCGGTCCTCGACGAGGCCGCGAACATCTGCCCCATCCGCGCGCTGCCTCAGCTCTACAGCCACTACGGCTCCCGCGGCATCCAGGTCCTCACCATGTTGCAGAGCTACCAGCAAGGCGTCGGGGTCTGGGGCGAGCAGGGCATGCAGGCCCTCTGGTCCGCCGCGACGATCAAGCTCGTCGGCGCCGGCGTCGACGACCACGCGTTTCTGCAGAAGCTCTCCGGGCTGATCGGCGACCACTACGTCGAGCGGATCTCCACCAGCGTCGACCGCAGCCGTACCTCGCGGCAGTACGCGCAGGCCCGCGAACCCGTTCTCCCCGCCTCGGCCCTGCGTGCGATCACCCGCGACCACGCCGTCCTGCTCTCCACCGGCCGCCGCGTCGGGCTCGGCCGGCTGCATCCCTGGTACCGCGAGCACGACCACGCCGACATCAGCGCCTACGCAGACACCGCGCTCGCCGAACTGCGGCACGCCGCCGCGCTCGCGCTCGGGCCCGATAGCCCGATCAACCAGGCCGAAGGAGGCCGAACGTGACACCCCACGACCCGCCACCGGCGACGGACGCCCGACTGCTGGCCGAACTGTGCGCCCGCGTCCAGGCCCTGGAGGCCTGGCGCGCCCACCAGACCGACCTGCTCGACGAGCTCCTCAACGGCATCCCAGCGACCGAACAGACCCCGCCGGCGGACGACGAGGACGACGACCCCGACGAGGACGACCTCGACGTCGACGCCCTCATCGTCTGGGTGCACGACACCATCACGTCGATGATCGCCCGCCCGCTGCGCGGAGAGCTCACCTGGTGCCCGCTGTGGTGGGAACACCCCGAGGCCGTGTTCCGCCTCGAAGCCCTACGCCGAGCCTGGACCGAGTTCGCCCCCGAACCCGGCGCCGCGATGTCGATCTGGATCCGCGACCACCTCGACCCCTGCCTGCGCGAACTGCTCACCCCACTGGGCCCGTTCGCCGACTGCGTCCACAACGAGCGCTACCGCGCCCTCAGCGGACACACGCCGATCGCGACGCTGCCGACGCGGACACCCGAGTGACGGCGTGCGCGGGCCGCTCATCGCGGGCGGCGGCGTGGTCGCCAGCCTGCTCCTTCCCCTGCTGCTGATCGCCGCGCTGCTCGGCGGGCTCTCCAGCGCAGCACCGGTCCCGGCGGTGAACACCGCGGCCATCCCGCCGCTCGCCGCGCAGCATCTCGAGACCATCGCCGAGGTCACGACGACCACCTGCCCGGAGCTCCCGCCGCTGTGGGTCATTGCCCACGTCGAGGCCGAGTCAAGCTGGGATCCCACTGCCTTCAGCGCCGACCGCAACGGCGGCGCCGCCGGGCTCTACCAGCTCAACGAGGCCAACTGGACCGACGCCGGCGGCGCGCCCTGGGCAGCGACACCACCGCCGGCCGACGCCGACATCCTGCAACCCGACGAGCACCTGCGCCGCGCGATCCCGTGGGTGTGCGCCAACCTGCGCACCGCCACCGCGCACATCGACGCCAGCGGCAAACCCATCAGCGCCCTGGACGGCATGCTCGTATGCCACATCGCCGGCTGCGGCCGGCTCACCGGGTCGACCACGGGCATCCCCGCCGAGGGCGAAGCCGGTTGCGACCGATCCTGCGCCGATCTCGTCGCGACCTACATCGAGCGCGTCCACAGGCTCGTCCAGCAGTACGGCACCGCGTCAGGACCGATATCCGTCGACGACCTGCCCGTCCCAACCCCGTTTGCTGGCGTGAGCGCCGTCTGCAGCGCCACCGACCCCACGGGCGGCCGCTGCCTCACCCCGGCCACACGCCACGCCTACGACGAGATCATCCGCGTCTTCGGCCCACCTGGCCCGGGTGCACCGATCCGCTCGGCAGGCTGCTGGGACGAGCACGCGTGGAACCCCACCAGCGACCATCCGCAGGGCCGCGCCTGCGACTACTTCCCCGATGCTGTAGGCACCTTCCCACAGGGCCAGGAGCTTCAGAACGGATGGCGACTGGCCACCTGGCTCCGCACTCACGCCGCGACGCTCGAGGTCAAGTACCTGATCTGGCAGGGCCGCATCTGGGCCCCCGGCACCCCAGACAGCGACAACGCCTGGGGACGGCCCTATACCGGCGGCGGGGTCTACAACCCAGACGACGCCACCGGCGGTCATTGGGATCACGTGCACGTTTCCATCGCCAGTTAGCAGCGGGATGCCGTCCGTTAGATACTTGCCTTCCGTTGAACAAGGGTGGCAGGGAGTGCGCGTACGTGACGCAGGTGCAGGGGCAGGGATTCATCGACGGAGCCAGCCTCAGCTGGCCGGTCCCGCGCAACCGGACCGCGCCGTGATCGACTCGATCGAGGCCGTCGTGTTCGACGTCGGTGAGTGCCTCGTTGACGAGACCCGGGAGTACGGGACGTGGGCAGACTGGCTCGGCGTCCCCCGGCACACGTTCGCCGCGGTGTTCGGATCGGTGATCGCCCGTGGCCTCGACTACCGCGAGACCTTCCAGGTCTTCGCGCCCGGATTCGATCTGGCTCAGCAGCGGAAGGCCCGTGCGGAGGCGGGCAAGCCCGAGTCGTTCGACGAGCAGGACCTGTACTTCGACGTGCGGCCCGCCCTGGGTGCTCTCCGCGATGCCGGGTGCTGGGTGGGTATCGCCGGCAATCAGACGGTGCGCGCCGGCGGGATCCTCCGGTCCCTGGACCTACCGACGGACATGATCGCCACCTCCGACGACTGGGGCGTGTCGAAGCCGGACCCGGCGTTCTTCGACCACGTGATCGCCGCGGCGCCCTGCACACCCGACCGGATCCTCTACGTCGGCGACCGGCTCGACAACGACATCCGGCCGGCGGCAAGCCGTGGCCTGCGGACCGCGCTGATCCGCCGAGGCCCGTGGGGCCTGATCCAGCAGCACGACCCGGACGCCGACCGCGTACCGACCCTGCGCATCGACAGCCTGGCCGAACTCCCCGTCCTTATCGGCCCGAGATCGCGTTGAGCGTCGTGGCCCAGCCGTAGAGACGGTCGTCGAGCGCCCGGACGCAGGGTTGATCCTGCCACTGGCGCAGGGATCGCCGAACGTCCCGGATGCGGTCCATTCCGGTCTCGTACCAGGTGCGGGAGAGCTCGTCCAGCGCTGCATCCGCAGCACGACAGGCCTCCTCGACATCACCGGCGGCCACGGCGACGGCAGCCAGATCACCCAGGACGACCGAGCGCTGCTTCACATCGGCCGCCGGTAGCGCGTCGAGCACGGCGGTCAGGGTCGTCCGCGCCCGCTTGACATGCCCGGCAGCCAGCTCGGTGTTGCCCTTGAACGCCGCGAGCCGGACCGGGGTGAACCAGTTCATCCAGTCCGGCACAGGGTGCAGGCCGACGTCGACATCGACGGCCAGTTCGGCCTCGGCTCTGCTGATGAGGCCGAGCGCCGCATTCGCGTCGCCGCACCGGCTGGCACATTCCGCTTCGACGGCGTCGATCCAGGCCCGCATCAACGCGGGAGCGGTGCCTCGTCGCGCATACGCCCGTGCCGCGGCCAGACGCTCGGTCGCGCCTTCTCGGTCTCCTGCCCAGCCGGGCACGAACGCGGCGTGGCCCAGGATCGCGGCGCCGAGCAACTGGTCGTCTGCCTCGCCTGCGAACTGGAGTGCGCGGACGAACGTCTCCGCGGCGGCATCGGGGCGCCGCAGGTCGAAGAACTCGATGCGGCCCACGAGCAACGCGGACTCGGCGAGTGCGCGGGCGATCCGCTCGCGCGCAGTGCCGTCGGTCTCGCGCAGCAGCAGCGCCCCCAGCCCGACCTGCTCCGACGCCGATGCGAGCAGGCGTGCGGGATCCACTGACCAGTACATCCGGCGATGTGCGGCGGTGACGGCTACATAGTCCGCGGCGACTGATGGCAGGTGGGTTGGCCGCTGCCGCGACCCACCAGAGGCCGGACGTCGCTCTGTGGACGATCGACCCGGATCAGGTAGCGGTTCCCCGTCCGACCAGGGTGCGATGAATCCGAGTTCGTCCATCCGCAGACCGAGCACGTGCATGAGGATCTGCTGGTGGTGTGGCTGCGGCCATGGTGGATCGGCGGACTCCCACCGGCGCACCTGCCGCGGCCCGATGCTGACACCGCGCAGCCCGAGCTCGCCGGCAGCAGCGCTGAGCGCAACGGCGAGACCTTCCTGCGAGCCGAACCCGCTCGCCAATCGGGCAGCCTTGAGCAGGCGGTTCCCCGGCGGTCGCGGCACGGGCACCTCCGTCTGTTGCACCATCGAGGACTCAAGCCTACGCAACGAAGTCCGCTCGATGTCCGCTGCACGGCCTATTTCAAACACAACCTGCGGCCGATAGTGGTGCCACCTCCACAGATCGGTGACCGATGACGCCCGCCCAGCCTCCAGCCAAACCGCGTGAGCAGAGCTGCATCGCCGAGGCCGCCTTGCTGCTTGCGCACGACCACGGCGCCGCCGAACGACTCCTGGCCGCGCACCGACCGCTGCCGGACGGACGCTGTGCTGGGTGCGGCCGATCGCCGTCCCGGTGGCCGTGCGTACTGGTTGTGATCGCGGAGCAAGCTCGGAGCCTGATCGTCGACGCGCGCACCCGCCCTGCAGCGGCTTCAGTCACGACTCGAGTTGCTGCCGGTCCACGGGCGAGTTGTCCACAGCGCTCGGAGTAGATGCTTGCGGTCCCGACGATCGCTTTCCAGCCTGGGTGGATGATCCCGATCTCCGCCGCGCGAGTCGGCACCGTCATCGCCGTGGCCATCCTGCTCACGGTGGGATGGTCGCGGTTGTCGATGTCAACGGGCGATCTCGATCTGCGAACCGGATGCTCGTTCGTTGTGGCCGAGCGGATCATGGTCGGGTCCGACGTGGTGATGAACGTGCAGGCACGCGACTGTCGCAACCCGGACGGTTCCCTGTTGCTGAGCGACCAGGCTGTCGACCGGCTCGCGCAGGCTGTCTGGCAGTCGCTCGAACTCCAGGTGAACGCGATACGCGTGAAGTTGGGCGGGACGACAACGAACATCCCGAGCGAGGTACTGACTGAGCGCTTCGGCCAGGGCCCGACCGGGGTCGTGTGGCCCGTGTCTGACCCGCCCGACGAGAGCATCTGGGTCATGCTTCCGATCGGGTATCTCGCTCTCGGCGTCATGATGCTCCTGCTCGCACGGCGTCTGCGGCGTGCCGGCGTGGTGGTCGTTCTCCTTCGGCGTTGACGACTGCCGCCATCGGCACGTCGTACGGATCGACGAGCGCCCGTGGGGATCTTCCACTGTTGCCATCAGCGAGGAGCCGGGCGACGGGATCAGGGCTGGTGTCGCCGCCACGAGCGGATCACGCCGCGCAGGCCAGTAGTCCGTTCGAGGGACCCAGTCCCGTTCGCCCACGAAGTCGCGGGGGCACTGGTAAGTCTGTGACCGGCGTCACGATCCTACGGTGACCACGCGAAAACCACGGGAAAGCAACGCAACGACCACGCCCCGACCACAGCATCGACTCGACCAGGAATCGAGGGGGTCACGTGACCACATCGCCACGGATCGCGATGCTGTCGTCCATTCTCACAGCGGCTCTGCTGACCAGCTGCACTGCGACCGCGCCGCCGGTCGGTACACAGCCGAGCACGCCGTCACAGGACGCTTTGCTGGCGTATGAGCGCTACTGGTCCGTTTCCCAGGAAGCGTTCTCGGCGCCGAGCGCGCGCGACTGGACGGCGGACCTGCAGGGAGTGGCGTCGGGGTCCGCGCTGGACAGCCTCATCGATGACGTTCGCAACTATGCCGACTTCCCCGCCCACACCGAAGGGGCCGTCACCCGCTCCCCGACGGTCGGTATCGCGACGGACGATCGGGTCGAGATCGTCGACTGCGTGCAGCTCGGCGACTCGCGCCTGATCGCGGACGCCACGGGCGAGGTTCTCGACGACCTGGCCAACCGGGCGCCGCGCTACCGCTTCCGCGCCGAGGTCGTGTTGCACCGCGACGAGTGGCTCGTGGACCGCACCGAACCGGCCTTGGACGAGCTGTGTTGACCGCGACGGGGTTGGGCGTCGTGCTCCCGATGCTGTTGCTGGCAGCCGCGGGCGACCCCGAGCCGCCTGGATGCGCTGTGTCCGACAGCCACGGGCGATGCCTGGTCATCGCCGTGGACCCGGGGCGGCCAGAACGGCCGTCGAACCCGGATCGCGAGGAAGCCTCAACTCGGCCAGAGACCGACGAGGGGGTTGCCGACGACGAGGCCGGTACGCCATCGGAGCCCGAACGGCCGCGGTTGCAGGCGCTGCCGTTCGGCGACGGCGGCGGTTGGGTCCGGCAAGAGGTACCGGACCCCGCCGGCTTCCTCGACGCGCTACCAGCCGACACCGCGCCGGCAATCGACGCGGCCACGATCGCGCAGGTCCTGGCGCAGAGGGCTGTCGAGCAGTTGACCCTCGACCCGCCCGAACCACGCACCTCGGCCGACGGCCCAGGGTACGTCGGGGTGCCGGTGTGGCTGTGGATTGAAGACGGTGTCGCCTCGACCGGTCCGGTATCGGCCACGGCGACCGTCGGTGCGGCGCGGGTGACCGCGACCGGGCGGCTGTCGGCGGTGGAGTGGTCCATGGGGCCGGCCGGAGCCGACGTGCGCTGCACGGGCCCAGGGACGCCGTGGACCGGGCAGGCCGGGTCGTCGCCCGACTGCGGCTACACCTACGAACAACGCTCCCTGCCGGAGCGGACCGGCGGCGCCGGCCGGTGGACGGTGACCGCCACCAGCGTGTGGACGGTGACATGGACCGGGGTGAGCGGCGGCCTACCGGTGTCCGGTGAGGAGACCGTCCGCGTATCTGCGGAGACATCCCTGGGCGTCGGCGAGATCCAGGTACTGGTCGGAGGCGAACGATGACCGCAACAGTTGCCCGCCCGCCCGAGCAGGTCGAAGCGGCACCCCCGCGTCCGTTACGACCTCGCCGCTCGTCACGGCGTCTGCTGCTGGCCGTGACGTTGGGCGTGATCGGTGCGCTGCTCGGCGCCTACGCGTACCGCGGAGCGGTGGCGCGTGAGGGCGTCGTGGCGATGGCGCGGCCGCTCTCGTTCGGCTCCGTCGTCCAGCTCTCCGACCTGCGTGAGATCCAGCTACCGCTCGATTCGGGACTGGTCTCGGTGACATGGGACGACGTCGGCACCGTTCTGGGACAGCTCGCCGCCACCGATCTACGGGCGGGGCAGACGCTGACGCCCGACTCGGTCACGCCGAACCGAGTTCCCGCTCCCGGCGAGGCGGTCGTCGGGTTGTCGGTGGAGGCGGGGCGGGTGCCGTCCGCGGCGCTGGCGCCACGCGACGAAGTCCTGGTCATCACCGGTGCCGGAAGTCCGCCGAAACGCGCCACGGTCGTCAGGGCAGGTGATGTCGACGTGTCCGGCCGCCGCGACGTCGATGTCCTCGTGCTGCAGGCCGACGCGGAGGAGCTGGCGCTGGCGTCAGTCGACGACCGCGTGGCGATCGTGCTGCTGGGGCGGGGGTGACGACGTGCTCGTGGGACTGGTCTCGGCAAAGGGCAGCCCGGGCGTCACGACGTCAGCGCTCGCCTTGGCATCGCAGTGGCCGCGCGCTGCGCTGATGCTGGAGGCGGACCCGTTCGGCGGAGACGTCCGAGCGGGGCTCGGCAGCGGCGAGTGGCCGCCCGCCGCCGGGATCATGGAGGCGGTCGTCGACCTGCGTTCGACCGATCTGGACGTGGCTTTGGATCGGCGTGTGCACCGGCCTACCGAATACTCGCCGCCGGTGCTGGCCGGGATCGGCTGCGTCGGGCAGGCGTCGACATTGCCGTGGTCCCGGATCGGGGCGGCGTTGGCGCGACTGCCGGGGGCCGATGTCGTCGCGGACTGCGGACGGTTCGCCGTCGCGGACGGGGTGACCCCACTGCTGCGGACATGCGACGTGATCGTCCTGGTGACGGGCTCCTCGCTGCGGGCGATACGCGCGGCGTCCCGGATCGCCCCGCTGTTGCAGGAGGAACTCGACGTGCGGCCTCGGGACCCGCGGGTGTCGGTGCTCGTCGTTGTTCCGGACGCCCCCTACCCGGCCGCGGAAATCTCCGAGGCGTGCCGGCTGCCGCTGCTTGGCGAGCTGCCCGACGACCCGCGCGCCGCGGCCGTCTGGAGCGACGGAGATCGGCCGGGACGCGGCTTCACTCGCAGTCCCCTGCAACGCGGAGCCCGCAGGCTCGCGGGGGCGCTCGCGACATTCGGCGACAACCAGCGAGGTGCGGCATGACGCGAGGACTTAACGGCAAGTCCCACCACTCGGGGACCAGTAGTGCGGCCGGCCCAGCCGTGGACCACGCATCGACCCGCCGGATCCACGACGCTGTGCTGGCCCGGCTGGCCGAGGAACTGGACGGCCATACGCTCGACCCGGCCGATCACCGTCAGCTCGTACTGGCCTGGATCCAGGCCGAGTTCGACGCCGAGGCACGACGGCGCGCCGTCAGCGGCGAACCACAGCTCGACCACGCGACGGAACGCGCCGTCGCCCGCGCGGTGGAGAACGCGCTGTGGGGATTGGGCCGGATACAGGAGCTGCTCGACGTGCCGGGAGTGGAGGACATCCACATCACCGGATGCGACCTGCCGGTGCTGCGGATGTCCGACGGTTCGGTCCGCACGGCGGGCGCACCCGTCGCCGATACGGACGCCGACCTGGTGCAGCAACTGCAACACATGGCTGCGCATCACGGCAGCTCGGAGCGCGCGTTCTCGCCGGCCCAGCCGTGTCTGAACATGCAGCTGCCGGACGGATCCCGGCTGGCGGCGATGCGCGAGGTCGTCCCCCGCCCGGTCGTGACAATCCGCAAGCACAAGCTCGTCGACGTCCGGCTGCGGGACCTGATCCGCCTGGACACCGTGTCGCTCCAGCTCGCGCGCTTCCTCGCCGCGCTGGTGAACGCCCGTCAGAGCATCCTGGTCACGGGAATGCCGTCGAGCGGGAAGACGACCCTTCTCCGGGCGCTGGCGCGCGAGATCGCGCTGGACGAGCGGTTCGCGACGCTCGAGACCGAGTTCGAGCTGAACCTGCACCGCCTGCCTGACAAGCACCCGCTGCTCTACGCCGCCGAGTGCCGCTCCGGGTCGACCGAGCGCGACCCGGCGACCGGCCGTCCGGCGGGTGAGATGACGCTGTCAGATCTGCTGCACCAGACACTGCGTATGTCGGTGACCAGGGTAATAGTCGGCGAGGTAAGGGGCGCAGAGGCGTTGCCCATGCTGGAGGCCATGAACGCCGGCATGCCCGGCTCGATGTGCACGTTGCACGCCGGAACAGCAGCCGAGGCGTTCGAACGGCTCGTCACCGCGACGATGAAGGGCGCCGGGGCGGGATGGTCCGACACCTTCGTCACCAGGTTGGCCGCTCAGGGCATCGACTACGTCGTCCACCTGCGCCACGCCAGGACCACCCCGGAGGGGCGGCGGACACGGTTCGTCGCCGAGGTCGCGGAGGTGACATCGGTCGGTGAGGGCGGTGGGGTCGCGATGAACCGCGTGTTCGCACCCGCACCGGGCAGTGATCCGCGCGCGGTATTCCAGCTGCTGCCCCAGAATCGCCGCCCCTTCGACGAAGCGGGCATCGACCTGGGATTCCTCCACGAGTCGAGCGGGTGGACCCGATGACGCCGGCAGAGCTGGCGGCCGGCGTCGCGGGTGCCTGCGTCGCCACGGCAATCGCACTGTTCGTCGGGGGCCGACGCAGCGCGAGCAACGGCAGGCCCGTCGCGGCACCCGCGTCGTCATGGACACGGCGGCTCCATCGCGCCTGGGTCGCCACCGGTGACCCTGCGCGACCCCAAGCCGATCGCCGCCGCCGGGCGCTGGCGTGGGCCGTGGCGGGTGTCGTCGTGTGGGCACTCTCGGGTTGGCCGGTGGCGGGGTTGGCAACGACCGTTGCGGGGCTGTGGCTCCCGTGGCTGCTGGGATCCACCCGGGTCGTGCGCGAGCGGATCGAGAAGCTCGAAGCGTTGGAGGGCTGGTGTCGGCGCATGGCCGACACCCTGACCGGCGGCGGGGCGATCGGCCTGGCACAGGCCATCGTCACGACCGCGCCACGGGTCGACGAACCGATCGCCCCCGCGGTACACACGCTCGCTCGCCGCATCCGCGACGGTGCGGGAAGCCAGAGCAGCGACCACGCCGCCGCACTGCGCGAGTTCGCCGACGCCGTAGACGACCGGACCGGCGATGTCGTCGCAGCTGCCCTGCTGCTCGCCCTGCATCAGCAGAGCGGCGGCATCGCTGGGGTTCTGCGCCAGCTCGCGGACGGGGTCGCGCGCGACGTCCGTGCCCGTCGCGACATCGAGGCCGCCCGCGCCGAGTCAAGGCAGTCGATCCGCATCCTGTTGATCATCCAGGCCGCTCTGCTCGTACTCATGGGTGTCGTACCAAGCTTCGCCGCGCCGTACGGCACGCCGGTCGGGCAGGTGGTGATGGCGGTACTGCTGTCCGCATCGGCACTGTTGCTGGTCTGGATGCGCAGGCTGGCCATCGGCCGGACCGCGCCCAGATTCTTCGGAGTCTCTGCGCTGCCCGGCGAGCGGGGTGCGTCATGAACGGCGTGCTGGCACTGGTCGGCGGCGGCCTGATGGGCGTCGCGTTGGCGCTCGCTCTCGTCGCGGGCAACCGCCGGCATCCGGTGCTGGTCGACGCGCTCGCCGCGCTCGACGAGCGCAGCTACCGCCCCAACGACACGGACAGCGAGGAACGGGCTCGACGGCGGATCCTGCTGCCGCTGCTGCGCCGGCTACCGGTGGACGTACCGTCCGCCGATCTGGAGCTGCTCGGGCTGGGCCGGGATCGCTTCCTCGTCACCGCCGCCGGGTCTGCAGCGAGCCTGGCCGCGGCCGGGCCGGTGCTCGCCGCGGTGCTGACCCTTCTCGGCACCGGTGTAGGCGTGGTCGTGCCCGTCGGTGTCACCCTCGTGGGACTGCTGGTCGGCTGGACCGGACATGCCCACCGCGTCCGCGACCGCGCCGACGATGCCCGCGACCAGCTCCGCTCGGCACTCGTCGCCTACCTGCAACAGGTCAGCCTGCTGCGCCGGGGCGGCGCCGGAGTCTCGACCGCCCTGACCGTGCCGGGACGGCTGCTGGCCGAGAGCTGGCCGATGCGCCGCCTGCGTGACGAGCTCGAACTCGCCGAACGTGCCGGCGACATGCCGTGGGACGGGTTGCGCAGGTTCGGCGAGCGCATCGACATCGACGAGCTGACAGACCTGTCGGCCATCGCCGCCACCGCCGGGCAGGACGGTGCCGCCGTCGTCGGGACGCTCCTGGCCCGCGCGGAGAGCCTGCGTGACGAGCTTCTCGCCGACGAACACACCGAGGCCAACCGCGCGAGCGGCCAGATGAGCACCCCGGGCGCGCTGCAGGTCTTCCTCATCGCGGCCTGGGTGCTCTTCCCCGCAGGAACAGCACTGCTCACCACCGTATGAACGCCATCGATCCGACCGGGAAGGAACCCGCCATGATCCAGGAACTCAGGACCCGAACTCGCAACTGCGCCCACCACCTCGCCTGGGCGGTCCGACTGCGCCTCGAACCGCTCGACGAACGCGGCGGCGGCCGCAACTCCGACGAAGGCATGCACATCGGTGCCGGCGCGGTGATCGCCGGAACGATCGCCGCCGGGGTTGGCGCATTCATCGCGAGCAAGCTCGGCGCCCTGAAGTAGGTGCCCCCGCGATGGACGGTCTGCGCCCGGACCAGGTCGACGATGGCGAGCGTGGTGGCGCCACCGGCGTCGAGATGGCGCTGCTCTGGATCGTCCTGATCATGCTGATCCTCGCGGTGGTGCAGGTCGCGCTGATCTTCTACGCCGGACAGCTGGCACTGACCGGCGCCCAGGACGGACTACGGTCCGGGCGCGCCTACCTGTCGGAGTCAACCACCGCTGCCGCCCGGCGCGACGCGGAGGCATTCTTGGCCCGCGCCGGTGGCACCGTCCTCACCGACGTCGTCGTGTCCGCTTCGCTCGACGACAGCGGCGGGATCTTGCGCGTTCGGGTCACCGGGTCGGCTCTTTCCCTGGTGCCGGGCGTACCGGTCGCGATCAACCGGGAGGCGGTCGGTGGCGTGGAGAGAGCCACCCCATGAGGGCGCCGGTTCCAGGACAGTCAGGCGAGCGGGGAGGGAGCCCGTCCGTCGAAGCGGCCGTCCTCGTCGTCGCGCTCGGACTGCTCATCGCGTTCGCCGTCGCGGGCGGTCGCCTGGTGGCCGCAGAGGCGGCCACCGACCACGCGGCGCGCTCCGCCGCTCGGGTGGCATCACTGCACCGGGAGCCGGGCGCGGCTGCCGCCGCAGCTCAATTGGCGGCGGAAAGCAGTCTCGCCGAACAAGGCCTGCACTGCGCCGATCTGCGGATCACGCTCGACACGGCGGGCTTCGCCGCGCCGCTCGGGACGCCCGCCTCTGTCACCGCGACGGTGCGATGCGACGTCGAGTGGTCCGACCTCGGCCTGCCCGGCGCCAGCACCCGGGTCATCGAGTCCACATCAGCCAGCCCGATCGATCGTTGGCGGGAGAGGGCATGACGACGAACCACCAGGAGCGAGGCGGCCGGGAACGCGGAGGTGGCGCGGTCAGCGCACCGATGGCGATCGCCACACTCGCGCTGCTCGTCGCGATCGGGCTGGGCATCGACGGCGTGCGGGCGGCGCAGGGACTCGCGACCGCCGACTCGGTCGCCGAGGAAGCCGCACGCGCCGCCGGCCAGGCTCTCGACATCGACCAGTTGCGTCGGGGCACGACCACGGTCGACCCTGTGGCGGCCGTCGCGGCGGCCCAGGCGCATCTTGCCGCCGCCGGCGTTGAAGGCACGGTCACGGTGGTCGGTCCGCTGCGCATCCGGGTCGAGGCGCGCGTCACACGCGCCACGGTCCTGCTGGGCCTGATCGGCCGCGACGAGATCACCAGCACCGGAGAGGCGGAGGCGCTGTTGGTCCCGGTCCTCCCGGAAGGAGGCGTGTCGTGAGGACTCTGTCCCGGGTCGGCGCCGCAGTGGCCGCGGCTTCGGTCACCATCGGCATCCTGTTCGGCGTCCCGACCGCGCTGTGGCTGCTGAGCAGCTCCTTGCTGGACGGCGGCCTTCCGGCGGGGACCTCGGTAATCGACATGCTCCTGGCGCCCGACGACGGCACCTTGCTGATCGGGTTCCTCACGGTGGTCGCGGCCGGAACGTGGTTGGTGCTGGCCATGTCGATTGTGATCGAGTTGACCGCCAGCTTGATCAACCGGCCTGCGCCACGCATCGACCTGCCCGGCTTCCGGCTCGGTCGCACCATCGCGGCTGCGCTGGTCGCCACGATGGTCGGCGCGGGCCCAGCGATGGCTACCCCCGTCACCTCGGCCGCAGGGTCGGTCCTGACCGTCGCTATGTCCGAACTCTCGGCCGCAGGTCCCGGTCGAGCCGCCGAGACAGAGCCGACGGGACCGGTGCACACCGTGGAACACCGCGACACGCTATGGCGGATCGCGGAGACGAGCCTCGGCGACCCCCTGCGCTGGCGGGAGATCTACGACCTCAACGCTGGCCGGATCCAGGACGACGGCGGCCGCTTGACCGAAGCCTCCGGACTCGTCGTGGGATGGCGCCTCGTCCTGCCACCCGACGCCCGGGCAACCGTGCGAGTCGAGCCCGGTGACACGCTAACCGGAATCGCCGGTGAGCACCTCGGCGATCCCAGCCGAACCGACGAGTTGTTCGCGGCCAACGTCTCCGTGCCGCAACCCGGTGGCGAAACGCTCGCCGACCCCGACCTGATCCGACCAGGGTGGACGCTCGTCCTTCCCGACCGCGCACCGTCGCCGGAACCCCGACCCAATGACGAAGGCGCGCTACCCGACGACAGGGCCGAGGAAGCATCCCCGACGGGAGCCCTACCCGAACTACCCGAACCTGAGCCGTCGCAGCCTCCCGAGCTCCCATCGACCGGCTCGCCGACGTCTGACCCGGCACGGCCGGCGACCATGCCCGTCGAGGAACCAACCGGATCGGCGGTCACCCCAGGCGACGCCGGCGCGCAGGACGACGACTCGGGCCCGGCCCTCACGGTCGCATCACTCGGCGTGTCCGCGCTCGTCGCGAGCGGCGTCCTGGCGTCGCTCGTCGTTCGCCGCCGCCGGCAGCAACGACTCCGCCCACTCCGACACCGGATAGCCATGCCCGCGGACGACGACGGGCGGGTGGAACGGTCGCTGCACGCACCCCACCCTCACGACGGGGCGGCCAGCACCGCGCGGCTCCTGGACCTGGCCCTGCGCTCGCTCGCACACCCCGACCGGGAGACGACCGACGGCACACCCATTCCGGTTCTGCTCTCGGCGCGGTTGACCTCCTCGGACACCGTGCTCACGACCTCCCCCGAGACCCGGCTACCACCACCGTTCACGGAGGTCGAACCGGACGGTGGGGTGTGGGGACTCGATCCCGACGACCCGCTGCCGGTTCCCGACGCGGAGGCCGCCGGGTGCTGTGCCCCGTTCCCGGTGCTGGTGTCGATCGCCACCGACGTCGACCGCACCCTCATGATCGACCTCGAACAGCGCGGAGTTCTGCGGATCGGCGGTGACCGGGCGCGCTGCATCGCGCTACTGCGCCATCTCGCCGCCGAGCTCGCTACAAGCAGCACGGCGGAAGACGTCGAGGTTCTGCTCGTCGGCCTCGGCGAGGAACTGATTTCCCTCAACCCGGATCGTCTGGGTGCTGCGCCCGACCTCGACACCGCGCTGGTGGAGACCGAACGCCGAGCCTCGACCACTCGCGGCGCGCTGGACCAATGGCAGATCGAGACGGTCGTGGAAGGGCGGCTGCGCGACCTGGCCTCCGACTCCTGGCTGCCCACGGTGCTGCTCTCCGCAGCGGAACCCGACGACGAACACCGTGCCCGGCTGGAGGCCCTGACGGCCGAACATCGCCGGAGCGCGACCGCGGTGGTCGTCATCGACACCGCCCACGCGGACCTGCGAGTCGGCGACGACGGGCTGCTCGACCTGCCGGACGTCACCGACGGGCCGTGGGAGGTCGCGCGGCTCACCGAGAACGCCGGCACTCACCTCGCGGCCATTCTGGGGGCCACCAGCGCGCCAGCGGTTCCCGTTGGTGCGGCATCGTCCGCCGAACCGTGGGCTGCGGACATGAATGAGGACGGCTCCCTCGCGACCGGAGATCCCGTCCCGCGGGATCCGCTCGCGGATGGCAGACCCGACCCGGGCGGCGCGAGGGAGGTGGACGAGGAACCGGACCTGCCGCGGCCGCAGCGGTCCGCCGGGTCCGCAGCCGGGTCGACGGCCGTCCGGCGGCTCGCCATCGTCGACCACCAGGAGCCCGGCCTGGACGACGATCTCACTGCCTGGCTCGACGCCGGCCCGCCGGCCAAACCGATGATCGCGATTCTCGGCGAGCCCACCATCACCGCGCCCGGTCCGACGCCAGGCACACGCAGGACCTGGTTCGCCGAAGTTCTGGTGTACCTGAGCCTGCACCCGGCCGGGGTGACCTCGGCGAAGGCCGCCACCGACCTGTGGCCCGACGGACGCCGGATCAGCCCGGCCACCCTCCGGCACGCGCTCTACGGGGCCCGCAAGTGGGCCGGCCAGGGCCTGAACGGCGACCCGGACGCGTTTTTCGTCAGCGACATGCAAAACGACAACTGCTACCGACTTCGCGGCTATCAGTTGGACTGGGACCTGTTCCGGCGGCTGCGCAAGCGCGGCCAAGCCCGCAACGAGGCCGGCCATCCCGGCGCGATCACCGACTACGAGGCGGCTCTGAACCTCGTGCGGGAACCCGTGTTCAGCTCGTTGCGACCCGGTGGGTACGGCTGGCTCAACAACCACGATCAGCGCCACGACCTGCAGATACCGGGCTTCATCGTCGACGCCGCGCACGAGCTCGTCGACATCGCCCTCGCCGCCGGCGACACCGCATTGGCCCGCTGGGCCGCCGAGCGCGCGCGCATGATCGATATCGATGTCGCCTTCGACCGGCCGCTGACCGATCTCATGCGCATCGCGCACGCTGAGGACAACCGATCGGAGCTCGAGCTCTACGCCGCGGTTCTGCTCGACGCTCGCGGCTTCGACGTACCGGAGGAACTCTCGCCGGACAGCTTCGCGGTGCTCAACGACCTGATGCCCGCCGGTCCGCGCCGTCCGCGGCCGTGAGCGGCATCGCGAACGCGGCTCTGGTCGCTGTACTCGCCGGACCGACGGTGCTGCTGATCGCCCGGCACACAGTGACAATCGCCATCCGACTCCGGCCGATCGCGGTCACTGCCATCTCCGCGATGGCTGGGCTAATGGTCGGTGTGGTCCTGGCACTCCCCCCAGAGCACGCGATCCTGCTGCTGCCGCTTGCCGTGCTGGGGTGTGCCGCGGCGGTGGTGGACGCCCACGAGGGGCGGCTGCCCGACGTTCTCACCTGGCCCCTGCTCGTCGTGACGCTACTTGCCGGGATTGTCACCGCCAAGGGGAGCGGCGCAGTCGGCGCCACCGTGCTCAGCGTGCTGGCCGGCGGGTGCGTCGCAGTCGTGATGAAGGCGGCGGTCAGCACGGCGTTCGGGTGGGGCGACGCCAAGCTCGTCCCGACGCTTGCCGTCGTGCTGGTCCGGCACGACGCGATCGTCGCCGGCATCGTGTCGATGTCGGTGCTCGTCGCGGTCACCGCGTTCATCGTCGGCATCCGGGCGGCCGACCGCTCCGCGCTGGTGCCCTATGGTCCGGCGATGGTCGTCGGGACGGTGGGCGCCGCGGCGCTCTGACCGGGCGGCCGGTGGATACCCGGTGCGCGCCCGTTCACTTTGGGGGCGGCCGGGCGGCGGGGCCGGGCCACGCGACGGGGTGCGGGGTCGGAGGGTGTCGCGGGTGGGGTGACGACGGCCGGGGCGTCAAGATCGACACCGGCGAAGCGGCCGCGGATGGCCGCGTCCGTCCGCCGGTCGTGGCCGCGCAGGTTGCGCGCCACGGCACGGTCGTCGTCCCGAATGGGATCCAGGTGTTCCACGAACGCGGCCAGGTCGACCTGCTGGGGAAGGGTCGGGACGCGCTGCGGGTCCCGCGTGACCGCCCACGGGGCCAGCTCGCTGGACGGCCGGGTGAGGAAATGCGCGTGTAGTGCATCGGCGATGTCTCTCGACTCGGCTCTGGCGCCGACGGCGCCGAGACCCGGAACGTGCCCGACGACCGCGAACCCGGTCTGACCCGTACCCGCCAGCGCGACGACGTCCGCGGATCGCGGCCCGGTGGCGAGCAGCTGTTGCGCCGCGGTGAAGGTGTCCGTGTCCAGGGTGCGAGGCAGATCGCGCTCCGGGATCGACCTGCCGGTGGCGTTGCCCAGCGCGGTGGCCGCCCCAGCGATGTCGCGCACCGCTTCCGCTCGCGCCGCGCGCCCGTCGCGACCCCGACCGGACCGGTGGTGCCGGCCGAGCCGCTCAGCGATGTAGGTCGCGATGTGCGCGAGCTGGTAGGTCTCATAGCTCCCCAGCGCCATCAACGGGTAGTCCGGCGCCGTCACATCGCCCTCCCGATCGCCGTCCGGGCCACGGGATGCGCCCGCGCCGGCGGGGTCGACCTCGGCGAGACAGTCACCGGCTTGACCGCAACATGGTTGGGGGTGGCGAACAACCGAGCCGCCGTGCGGGCGGCCTGATCGCAGGCACGCTCTTCCGGAGTCGGCGGGAACGCCGTCGCGGCCAGATTGTCGGCGCGCCGGAACGCTGCCATGGCCGAGCGAAGCGCAGCATGGTCACGCACGTCGAAACCGATCCGGCCGAGCGTGACCCACAGGCTGGTCCTACGGCCGGGCGCCTGGTCCAATCGGGCCCCGGCCGGTGGAGATTCCGCTGCTTCCATCATCACCGCCGGCTCAGCGACACCAGCAACGGGCATCACCCGCGTCGGATCCGACCGGACCGGCAACGACCTAGCCTGCTGGGCGCCGGACTGCCACGCCCGATGGAAACAGCTGGCGGTCTCCGCATCATGGATGTAGATCAAGGACCCGCCGACGCGCACGCTGATCGCGGCGCCGTCGGTGCCCGGCCGGTGGGCCACGACCGCGACGTCCTGCGGGCCTACCAGCGAGACGACGACCTTGATCGCCTGGCCGCTGCCTGACATTTGCGCCACCACCTCCACCTGTTCGCCATCGGCTCGCGGAGACCCGACCCGGCGGCCGGATCAACCGCGCGGCATCGTGGAGGATCGCCGCGCCGCGCGGTCGAGGCGTGGTTCGACGCGTGGTCGACGCGCTGCGAATCCGTGGTCGACCAGGTCAGCGTCACCTGCACCCGGGGTGGTGCGGTTCGCCGCCCACCCGTCCAGTGCGTCCGCCGCCGTAGAGGCCGCGGCCGCCTGATGTGGCCGGCCGCCGTCCTGTTGCCAGGCGGCGATCTCACGAACGAGCGCCGAAAGCGCCACGACCAGAGCAACCGCGGCCGCCCCCGGCTCGTCACGGACGCCGAGCATCCGGCGCTGCCGCACGAGCTGGCGCGCCACCCGCCGCAACCCGGCCGCCCGCGCACCCTCCCGGCTGCGAACGCCCCGCGGTGGGCGCGCGGCACGATCAAAGGTCTCGGCCGCTGCGCCCAGCTCGTCGGACCAGAGACCGACGGCCGACAACACCGGGAACGTAGCCTGGGCGATGCCCTGCGCATCGACCTCAGCCCCGCCCTGCCGGACCGAGCCGACCACCGCGCGGGCCGCATCGACGCGCCGTCGCGCGGCCGGCAGCGGGGCCGCCACATCCGAACCCCGCCCCGCCGACTCCCACGCGCGCAGCAGCCGCGGCAACGACAGATCGGCCGCCAACTTGCTGCCGCTGTAGAAGACCGGTTCGCCGGAGGCGCTGACGTCCCCGGGCCGGGCGACCTTGTAGCCCAGCGGGTCACCGGACGGTGCTCGTCGCACCTCGACGAGGTAGCCGGTAGCGCGCAGCGCGGCGACGAACCCGGCGAGACCCTCGGCCCCGACCGCCGCCGTACGGACCGACCTGGTCAGCTCGAGCCGTGCGGGCAACCGCCCCTGCCGGCTGGCCTTCTCGATCTCTCCCCGCTGCGGAGCCTTCGCCGCCGTCCCGTCCGCGGGCGCCGTCACGGTCAGCCCCAACCGCCGCTCGACCCCACGCGCCGCCTCGCGAAGCCGCGGATAGTCGTGCGCGGGCCAGATGCGCCGGCCCGTGTCCTGCCGCACCAGAACCACCGCGATGTGAATGTGATCATCGGCATGCCGGATGGCCACCCACCGAGGCCCACCCGCGTCATCCCGTGCCGCCACGCCGGCACCGTCGAGCAGATCCCGCGCGACCTCTGCCCACTCGGCGTCCGACAGCACCCGGTCACCGCCCGCCACGCGCGCCGAGCAGTGCCACACATACCCGCGCTTACCCTCGTCATCGTGCTCAGGCAAACCAGCCGCCACCGCGGGAGCGCGCAGCGCCCGGATCAGCGGCCCAAGATCCCTGTCGAACTCACCACCGGCCACCTGCGGGGGCTGCCACGCCCCGTCCCGCCCGTCCCAGCTCGCGACGACCCGCGGCCGTACGTGCTCCTGCGCGCGGCCCCGCCCCATCAGGTAGGCGATCAGACCGCCGACCTTCCAGCCGCGCACCACCTTCGTGATCATCGACGTGCTCGATCGCTCGCGGCGACTACCGCATCGATGGCGGCGTCAAGCCGCACAAGCATCTCCGCGACGTCCTCGGGCCGGGTGCAGGTGGACCTCGCGGCGCGCTCGATCGCGACCACATCCGCGTGCAGCCGCACCAGATCCAGCAGACCGACCGAATTGTCTGCACCGCGCGTCGCGACGCCGAGCACCGACTCACCGATCCACGCGCCAACGGCCAGACCTGCCCCCGCGGCACGGTCCCGGACCAGGACCAGCTCCGCATCGGAGAACCGCACCACGACCTGACGCCGCCGACGACTCTCGGCCCGCAGCCGACGACGCGCCGACCCAGGACCATCCCCAACGCCCTCCATGGCCGCCGATGGCACCATCCGGGCGCTGCGGCAGCGTGGTCACCGGCGCGACCGGCACACTCACATGCGTAGTCGAGCCCGCTCGATCAGCAGGTGCACCGCTTGGTGCGGTGCGCGGCAGCGCCGACCAAGGAACGCCCCCGTTCCGCGGTGACCACGCATCGACCACGCCGTCGAAGACTCGCAAGGGCGATATCTCGCTGCCCGTAAAGTAGAGGGGTTCCGGTTCCATGGCCCCGCTCGAGTCAGGTAAGTCCTGGCACCAGGACTCCACGGCAGCGTCATGTCATCGTCAGTCAGTGGCAGAAGCGCTCTACATGCGCCCAGAGAGGGGGCAAGTGATGCGGGGACTGGCGCCTCACATGGCCGCCAAGCTTCGGAGGGGCGAAGACGAACTAGTGGCTCCCGGACGACCTGCAGCACTTCTCGCGGACCCGTGCGGCCTCCACTGGAGGAGCGCGGGAGTTCAGCCCGGCTCCCAAGAACCAGCGACTCACCGACCATCGATCGTGTAGTACCACGTAGCCGGACTGCACATGCGTGTCGAACTGCAGCTCCCACGATTGAGCGTGCACGGCGGGTCTCCCTTGCGCTCACCAGCGTCAGTCCACTGGACTGTTGGCGCGGTTAATCGCTCTGGCCCAGACCCGGCTCAACGCTGCGAACGGTCGTGTCGCGACCTAGCAACCCTTGTTGATTTCTTGAGATTGTCGCTTCGGCGTCTTCACTCGAAATGCCCCAAAGTTGCGCAAGATGTCGAACAGTAGTTTTGATGTCGACCGGGACCGTTGGTCGATTATTACACCTGGAATAAGGTCCGTCGGTTTCCAGCAAAACACGTTCGGCGGGAATTCGCTGCAGGACTGCGGCGATTTTCGCGGAACGCGTCATCGCGGGGTTGACGGAAAACCACAGGCCAGCGGCGAGCGCGTCGTCGACAACTGAAAGCGGGCCTGTGTACCAATGGAGGATGGCATTCACTTGCGCCTGCGCGAGCCTCGCGACGGTTTCTCGTTCGGCGCCGCGACTGTGGACTGTGAGCGGACGTGTCCGAACTTGTGGGTCTGAGAGTATGGCTTCGAAGACCTTGAGTTGTTGCTTCTTGGTGGCCACCCCCGAGCGAGAGAAATCTAGGCCGATCTCTCCGATCCATGAGGTCTGTGGAAGTAGTCGAAAGAACCGTGCGAGATCGTATGGTGCGACGTTTCCTACGCGCAACGGGTGGAATCCCAGCGCGACATGCACCCCCTCGCGACGGCCAAGTCGGGTGCGGAGTCGTCGATAGGCCCCCGGGCCTTCTGTCACCGCTACGATCTGAACTCCACGGGCGGCGGCTTGGTCGAGCACGGACACCGGGTCATTGTAGGCGTCGATGTGGCAATGAGTGTCGATGAGCGTGGCGGTCACCTCAGAGCCCTAACGAGCTGTCCTAGCTCACCACGTGCGTCGGCAATAAGCCAAGCACGCAGTTCTGTGAGGCCGCGGCGCCATACACTGGTAAACGCTGAGCGTTCGCCACGCGGGATTGGGCCATTACGCAGAAGGTCGCGGTCGGGTCGTTCAGTCAGAACACCGGCGAGTACCGCGCGGAGGTCCGATCCTCGGACTCGTCCTCGATCGAGGAGAACCTCTTGATCCTGCTCGTCAAATATGTCCCAGGCGTACTGCTCGTCATCCCACCCGACGTGCGCCAGCGAGGCGCGCCGGATCAAACACGGAAAACAGTACCCGCAGTTTCCCTGTTTGCGGCCGACGTAACGGGCGGTCTCCGGATGGGAACAGGACACGCTCTGCCCCGCTAGCCGCCTGAGCAGCGCGGGGTTACGAGAATGGGCGAGCATCTCACCTTTTGTGCGAAACCGGTACGGGTTGAGCACCGGATTCTGAACGCCAATTGCGGCCGCGCCCTTGACGAGCTGTTGCATGAAATGTGGGTGCGTCGTCCGGGTACTGGCGCTGCCAACGCGCGCGCGGGTCAGCGGCACATTCACACCGATGAATCCGTTCTCCGGCACGTATACGGGTGTATCGGGTCCGCTTGCCGCAGCAAGAGCAAGAGCAGTTGATAGAAACAGCATCGACCGGGAGCGCGTCGTATTCTCCCGACTTCTTGGAAGTGGACGTGCTTGAGAACTATTCGCCGGCGCTGGTCGCAGGTAGAGTGCACGTCGAACGATGCGGTCGGTGCCGTAGTGCGCGGTGAGTTCGTCAAAAATGACTTTTTGAGCTGTAGAGGCTTGGCCGCCTTCATTGTGAGACACCAGGCACAGGCGACGGTGTAGATCCTCCTCCAATAGATCGATTACGCCGCACAACGAGTCCAAACCCCCAGAGAACAGGCACACTCCGTCAACGCCAAGACCAACCGCTCGGTCGAGAATGGGAACACCGGGGACGTCGGTGACCGGGTCTTTGGCGGACTGGTAGGGATCGATGGACCAGCGGTCACCTGTGAGGAAGTTCATCGCTGATGCGAAATTAGCATTCACCCACACGGCCACATCGGCGACGGGGAGACGCACAGTAATCTCTCGCGTCCAGCTGTCGACAGTCTGCCGACGAAGCGTTGTCTTGTCCGCGCAGTACACAGCCGCACCGAACAGCAGAAGATCAGCGGCCTGCCTGGGTGGCCGCCAACCGGCGAAGAACTCCTGTCCAGTGTCTCCGGTCTGAAGCGTCGCAGCGGTGCGGGACGGGGCCCAGTCGAGGAACTGGACTTCCTCGGGCTCGTCAACGGGTGTGGCCATGTCGGTCCGGATCAGGAACTGTGTCACTGCGCGTCTCCGTCCAGGCCCTGCAGGGCCTCGTACGTCAGGCGAACCGCGTCATCGGCGATCTGCTGACCTTCAGACCCAGCCCAGTCCACGGCGAACGGGTCGGAGGGAATCCTGACCGACACCATCACCGCAATGATCTGGCGCATCTCGTCGTCGGCGCGCTGCACCATCTGAGGATCGGTCATGCGATTGAGTCGCTCGGCGATGACCGGCACCCTGTTGTACACGTACCGGGCAAGGAACGACTCCAACAGCATCACAAGGCCGTCACGGCTGACAACGGTGCCTGCAGTGTCGGTCAGCTCTGCCCAGGTGTCGGCGTCACCGAAGATCTGATCCAAGACGTCGCATGCAGCATCCCGGGCAGCTTGAGCGTCCAAGTCGTTGCCGTCGCCAGCAACGAAGGTGATCAGCTCGTCGAGCACGTCGAACCGCTCGCGCCCAACCAAATCGGCCAGTCCTAGCGAAGTCAGCGCATCGCCCAGGTTCGTTTGGCCTACGCCTGCAAGTAGCGCTCCAAGTCGCTGGATGCCTGTACGGCCTGCACGCGCCCCGGAGGTCGCACCCGATGCCCCTCCGAGCACGGGGACGTGGCGAGCTAGTACTCGCTCTGCGTAGGTCCGTGTGCCGGGTGAGCCAGCGGCTAGGCCACGCACGTAGGAGGCAGTGGCGTGCTTAAGCGGAGTCCACGCGCCCCCGCGACCGGCCGTCCGGTCCGCCGACGTACCCATCAGCGGCGTCCGCCACGCCTCTTGCCCTCGCGGACGCTAGCGATCATTGCCCTAAGGCCGGGAGCTTCGCTGCTCTCCCATCGCGCCAACAGTTCCACCACGGCAGCGTCGCCAGCGGGGAGACGCTGCACGGCCTGCGCAGCCCGAGCAGGGCCTACGGCCTGCGGCGGGACCTTCATTAGCATTGCACATACCGCCGACACCGTATCAGGCACTCGTTCTGCGAGTTCGATCGCCGCGAGGAAGCCCGTGCCGGCAGGGTTTCTGAGAACTGCATCCAAGAGTGCATCAAGCAGTTGCGCCCGTTCCGTTTCGGGAAGCTGACCAACCTCTGTGCATGTGAGTCGTCGAAGCGCCTCAGCGTCGGATTGCAGTTTCGATAGCATCTCTTGCAGGTGGGGTGAAAGGCGCGTTACAGCGACACCGAGTGTCAGTTTGTCTCTAGAGTATGTGAAGTAGGGCCGCAGGTCGATACCGCCGAGTAGCGGTTCAAGGCGCAGCCATTTCTGCACGTGAGTCTTTTTAGTCCAGCTAAGCACGTCGTCGCTGACCGACGAGGCGCTCCGATCGTCGGTCGCACCCTCAGTATCGAGTACTATGTCTGCTTCGGCGCTGGTCTCAGACTGCCCTGTCGAGTGGGCATCCGGGTCAGGCGAGGAGGAGTCGTCAGAACCTGCGGTCGACTCAGCTGCCGCGAGCTCCGGAATTGGCCCCGCAGCGGTTAGCTGCCAGTCGAACAAGCGCTGGAAGTCGGTCAGGTGCTGCTCTTCGAGCACCATGAGCTTAGCAAGTACCGGTAGATCGAGGGTGAGCTGTCGGCGCTGCGCGCTTCGGTGCCTGAGCATCAAGTTGTTTAGGAATCGCTTGAGCTGCCGGGGATTTCCTCGCAGTCCTGCTCCAAGGACTTCAGAAATGCTTGTTGCCCAGCCCAAGTCGGCTACCAAATCATCAGGAACCTCGTCAAGCGCCTCGACTGCGACTCCGAGATTAAACGCGACTTGCAAGTTGCCCCCGAGGCGATGCCGACGAGTAGCCTGCAGTACTGTGTCGAATTGCTCTTCGTTAAGACGTAGTTCGGCCAGCAGCAGGTTGGTGTAAGTCTCCGCTTCCGGAGCAGATAGCGACGGGATCGCGACCTTGAGTTGCAGCATCTTCTCTAGGTAGTCCGCGCCGATCCCCGTGCCGTCGGAGCGCCGCAGGTCTGGATAGCGAGAATCGATCGCGGTCTGAACGACGGCCTGATTTGCAGCCAGAACATAAGCGGTCTTCGGGGTATTGAGAAATAGCCGGATTGCCTCGAAGGTGTCTACCACGGTTTCAGGCAGACACCTGTCGAGGTCGTCAATGAAGACAACTACCGCATCGACGTTATTGAGGTCCTTGACCAGCTTCCTGAACTCCGAGCGGAACTGGCCTGCATCAACGACCTCGTCACGTGCTGGCGCATCGGAAGCGACGGCTGGATCTTCGAGCATCTTTCCTGCTTCTCCTGCGACAGCGGTCATACCCGCTGTAGCGACCTCAAGGACACCCGGATCGAGGCCCGCTGCCGGCAGCACGAGCGGACCGGCTACCTGCCCTGCAGCGAGAGCGACACGCCCCCCTCGCCGTCCCCACCGCCCAAAGCCGCGAAGAAACCGCCGAAGCAGCGAGACTTGTTCCTGGTGAGTCTCATCAACGTGTCCAGCGACCGCATCGAGCACGGCCGTCATGAGGGCGACTTTCACATCGCTGTAATCCTCGTGCTGCCAGGGGCTGAAATCGACGCACACGTATCGCGAGCCGGACTCGTCGGTCTCGTGAGCACTACACAGCTCTTGTCTCGTGATGCGCATGAGGCTGGACTTGCCTGACCCCCAGTCACCCAGCAGGCCGACGGTGAGCGGCAGGAGTCTTGGCTCTGTCAACGCGACTAACAGCGTGTCGACCAGGAAATCGAACCCCAGCAGATCGACCTCGGTCTCGTTGTCTGCCCACATAGGCCTGTAAGTCTCACTCTGCAGTCGGCGACGTCAAGGCCGTCAGATGCTGAACGGCGTCGAAGCATGACGTCGGAGGGTGTGCGCTACATCACTAGACGTGATATCGGCGCCGACCCAGCCGCTGTTACTGGCACACGTCGAGTCTCAAAGGTTCGGCCTGCAGCAGGAAGCCGGCCGCCAGCGGACGGCGGGCTTCTGTGCCGACGCGGTCCGAGCAATCGAGGTCGACATGGAGTGCCCCAACCCCAACCTGCAGAGAGACGGCTCTACCGGCCGCGCGGTTGCCCAGGCGCCCAGGTCGAAGTTGGCGCAGCTACGCATCAACCACGATTCAGCCACGATGTGCAGCGGGTCACCACGACACAGACCGCGTTTGAGATGAACAACTGGGTGACTAACCGGATGACTACGGGCCCGGATCTGTCTGGATCTTCACGGACGCGGAGCAACGTCAACAGGCTCTGAGCTGCGATTACGCGCTGGGCGACGAGGGAGGCGGCGTTCTTGTCACGAGGGAGGTCCGACGGCCACCGGGTCCGCTCCACCGGAGCGGACCCGGCCGTAGAGGGTCAGCGCGGGCTGACCTCGCCGGCGAGGCAGTTGAGTTCCTGCAGGGTGTGCTGCAACAGGGTCGCGAGCTGTTCGGTGGCGCTGAGGGCGTACCCGATGTCGGCGTTCGCGGCGGCGTAGGCGAGATCGTCGCGGGCCTGGCAGATCTGGGCTTCGAGGGCCTGTAGGCGGGTGGCGCGGGTGTCGGTCTCGGTGATCTCGCGGGTGGTGGTCATCAGGGCCTCCGGTGCTCGGTGTCGCTGGAACGCGGCTCTGCCTCAGCGCGCCGGGGTGGGGGCCCGCAGGGCCGGCGGGGGTTCTGGGCTCGTCCGACCGGGTGGGAACGCCCGTCAGGGCGTCCGAGCGCAGCGAGGCCTGCCCCACCCGGTCGGATGGGCTCGGGTTCATCGCCGCTCGCCCCACCGCGGTGTGCTGACCCTCGGGGCGATCCATCGGTGCCGTGCGCCGGAGGCACGTCCAGTCACTGCTCGCCGGCACCATCTCGACGCGCAGGGTGTTCAGAGCAACCACGGATCAGCCACGGGGGGATCCGGCGACTCCCGACACCCGGAGGTTGACGGCCAGCTGGTCCCGTTCCGCACTCCTTTCGCGGTCAGCGGTGGCGGGGGTCGACGAAGACGACGATCGCTTCGGCGACCCGCTGCGGGTCGTCGCCGAACCCGTGCTCGACGGCCAGGGCGGTGCCGAGTTCGGCGGCGCGCCGGTAGTGGTCTCCGAAGCTGCCGTCGAGGGCGAGGTCCAGGAACCGTCGGGCGGCGTCGTGGTCGAGGTTCGCAGCGTCGAAGGGCCCACCGTCGTCAAGATCGTCGTATCGAGTCGTGCTGACGGCTGGCGGTCGAGCAAGCTGTCCGCCCGGTTCGCCCGCGGCCGGTGCGTCGGTGCGGCGGGACCGGGTCCAGCGGCGGCCAGGGCCGAGGGCGGCCAGGACCTCGGACAGGTCGGGCTTGTGATCGTTGGACCAGCTGAAGTTCACCAGCGCGGTGCTGACGAGGAGTGTCACGCCGCCCGAACGACGGGTGCGTAGCGGCGTCGAGCGGGGCGGTGGGGTGCGGACATGGCGGGTCTCCGGGGCGTGCGGTCGGGTGGGAACGCCGCCGGCGCCCCGACCACGCCGGCGCGGGTGCCGTAGGGACGGTCCGGGTCGGGCTCCTCCGAGCGGGGGCAATGCCGGCAGGCGTCCGAGCGGAGCGAGGCCCGTGCCGCCGCCTCGGACCGGGGCCACCGCAGCCGGTGTGCTGGCTTGTCGGCGGACCCAACCCCGACAGCCCCGGGGCGCGCGACCGGATCACTCGTCGGCAGCGATGAGGTGCGGGAGTCGATGGCGGGGCCGTCGGGCGCCGTACGCGAGGCCGTCGGTGATGTCGCGATCGACCTGCCGGGCGGTGTAGCCCTCGACCCCGAGGAAGTGGTTGGCGGCGTCGGTGAGAACGGCACGGGCCTCGTGAGCGGTGAGGGCGCCGCCGCCGACCCACTGCCCGAGCCGGCGCGCGGCCCGCAGCAGCGTGCAGTGCCGTTGCCCGACCAGTGCGGCGGCCACGTTGCGCCGCTCCCCCTCGACGACCGCCCGCAGGTAAGCCTGGGCGCGCCAACCCGACAGCGCGAGCTCGTCGACGTACAAGCTCGTCGTGGCCGGAGAGTTGGACTCGGGTCGAGGGGTGAGGGCGGCGGCCAGCCAGCAGGGCAGCTGTACGACGGGGCGCCGAAGCTCACGGTAGGAGCCGGCGGTCAGGCGGGACCCGGCGGCGAGCACGTACCCGCCGTGACCGCGGGTGTCGATGCACCAGCCCAATGCACCCTGGGTGTTGCGCAGGGTCGCGCCGTTTGGTTGGTGGAAGTACAGGTGCCGCCCACCGGACGGCGTCACCACCGTGTACGTGACCGGGAGCGGCTCCCCGGCAGCGGCCGCCAGGCGGGCGAGGACCTCGGCGCCGTCGCGCAAACCGGCCCACTCCCCTGGCGGGTCAAGGCCGTCGCGGTCGAGGTCGACGACCAGCAGGCCCGCCCTTCCGGTCGCGAGTCCGATGTTCCACGGGCGTAACCACCACTCGGTGATCTGGTCGGGATCGGTGGTCGCCGCGTCCTCCCAACCGGTGATCGCCGGGACTTTCGCGCGCGGCCGGACCGGGAACACCGGCCACCCGAGACCGGCCGCATGCAGCGCGGCCCGAGCGAGCCGCCCGAGCGGCTCCGCCGATACGGCCGGCGCCCGAGCGCCGTGCCGAAGGCCGGTGCCCAACGGGGCCGCTCGAGCGTCGCGGTGCGCGGCAGTCGGTCGGCCGGGCTCCTGTCGGATGCGGTCGTGCATCGGGTTGTCCTCCTCGCGTCGGAGCACCGGGACGGCCCGCGGGCGCGGGCCGCGCGCCACACCGTGGCCGCGGCGTGTGGTCGTGGCGTGGCTGGCGCGTGGTCGTGCTCGTGGGCACGGTGCGACGGCGACGCGGGGAGGCCCCGACTACGTCGGACTGTGTGCGTGCCGGTGGGCCCGGACCGCCGTGGTCCGGGCCCACCGGCTGTCGCTCAGTCGGACCCGACGAGTTCGAGGGCGGGCCGCTCGGCGTCGTGGTCGGGCGTGGTGTCGCTGTCCGCGGTCGGCGGCTCGCCCTCGGGCGCCGGGGCGGTGGCCGCGCGCGGGTTGCGGACCAGGGTGGCGGTGGCGTAGCGCAGGCTCGCAGCGACGTCGGCGGCCTCGATCTGGATCCGACGGATGGAGGTGCCGTCCTCGCGCTTGTAGCTGTCGTCGGCGAACTCGCCGGTGACCGCGACCGGGGTGCCCTTGTCCAGGCTCGCGGCGACGTTCTCGGCCAGGGCGTTGAAGCACACGACCCGGTGGAACACCGCGGGCAGATCGGCCCAGTTCCCGGTCTGGCGGTTGAGGCGGCGCCGGTTCGCCGCGATGGTGAACGTGGCGACCGGGACCCCGGAGCGGGAGTGGCGCAGTTCGGGCTTACCGGTGAGGTTGCCGTGGACGGTGATCTTGTTCATGACGATGGCTCCCTGGTGCTCGGTGGTGAATGGGTGACGCGGCCCTGGCCTCAGCACGCCGCGGGCGGGGTCCCGCAGGGAGGGCGGGGGTTCCGGGCTCGTCCGAGCGGGGTGGGAACGCCGCCAGGCGTCCGAGCGCAGCGAGGCCTGTCCCACCCGGTCGGACCGGGCCGGGGTTCATCGCCGCTCGCCCCGCCCACGGTGTGCTGACCTTCGGGCGTCTCCTGCCCACGCCGTGCCCCAGGACGCCACCGGCGAACACACGGTCGTGACACGCGACCGATGGACGGACGATGCGCTCCAGCTGCGGGCCGGTCAGCCCGACGTGGGTCGGCGCGCCAGCCGGTGGACGATCCAGCCCTGCATCGGCGGGGACGGCGGACATCTGTGGTCGTCGTTGGGATATGCCACACCGTCGACGCTGATCGACCAGTCGCCGTCGCGCGCATCACCGTGGCGGCGGTGCCGGGCGCTGGTGTGCACGGTGAGCAATTCGCCGATGGGCAGGTGCGCGGTCGCGGTGACGTCGACGATGACGATCGCGCCGCCGTCCAGCACGGTCTCGGCGTAGTGCAGGCCGGCCGGGTGCGCGCCGCTGTGGCGGCAGGTCTCGACGAGCAGGCCTCGGGCGACGTTATGGGCGCCAAGCATGCCGACATCACCGCGCAGCGCAATGTTGCTGTGCACGTGGGCGGGCAGCAGAAAGCTGCGGCTCCAGTCGTATGGGGTGAAGCAATCGCTGGGCATCGCCGGTTCTCCCTCCGGTCGAGGGCCGGGTGGGGCCGCGGCGCACGGCCCCACCCGGCGGTGCGTCAGCCGGCGGATGCGACCTCGGCAGTGGCCTCCGCAGCCGGGGTGCCGTCCTCGCCTTCCGGTTCGGCCGCGGTGGCGACGTCTTCATCGGCGCCGCGCGCCCTGCCATCGCCGGATGCGCTGTCCGTGCGCTGGACGAGGGTTGCGTCGGTGTCAGAGAGGACGAGCTGCTCGACCGGGGACAGCGGGTAGCCCCAACCACGCAACGCCGCGAAGTAGCTGCGGTTCTCCGCGGACGGGTCACGCCAGGTCTGGCGGCTGGTGGCGTCTTCGGCCGCGCCGAGCAGTACGGCGAGGCTCAGCAGGGTCGCCCGGACCGGGGTGGCGGTGGCGGCGAGGTCCTCGATCGGGTTGGGCCGCGCGGCGTAGACGGTCCCGGTCGGGGCCAGGCCCAGCAGCTCACAGGCGGTGGGGTGCCCGGACTCCATCGCCCGGCGCAGGTCGTGCCCGGCATGCGCGAGCGTCGACGCGATGTAGGACAAGGCATCGCGCGGGGCGGTACGTCGGGAGAGGAAGCCGCGCATCCAGTCACGGCGTACCGCGGCGGCCGAGGCCCAGTCGCGATTGTTCGCGATCACCCGGCGTCGCTCGGCCTTGGCCTGCTCGGCGGCGAGGGCGAGCTCGCGTGCCGTCGCGCCGTCGCCCCCGTCGCCCCCGTCGCCGCCGGCGCTGTCGGTCGGCGCGACACGGCCCCAGCGGGCGACGTGGCCGTGCTCGTCGGCGGCGGTGCACCAGTGCACGACCTTGAGCCGCGGCTCTCGGTCCCATCCGCGGTGCACCTCGACGGTGGCCGCGTGGCCGGGGCACCCGCCGTGGGTGTCGGGGTCGAGTTCGGTTCCGCTGGGTGTCTGCGCGTCGAGCCGCAGCCCGCTGATCTGCGCCGCACCGCCGGTGTTGTCTGGATCGAGGACACGCACGCCCTGTTTGGTCAGCTCGGCGACGGTGTCGGCGACCTGGCGAGCGTCGGCGCGCTGATCGCGAAGCCGCTGGGCGACGTGCGCGAACTGGGCGGGCTCCTTGGCCGCGGTCACGGTGAGCGCCTTGACCGCCTCGACGTCCGGTCCGTCGGGGCTGTCGAACTCGGCGATGACGGCGACCTGGTCGAGGGTCAGGTCGTAGCGCTCCATCGCCGCGGTGGCGATCTCGCTACGCGCGACCGTGGTGGTCTGCTTCGCCCGGGCGGTCGGGACGTGGGTGCGGCGGGCGATCTGCCCCGCGGTCAGCCCGAGGTCGAGCAGCTGCTGGTGCGCGCGGACCTCGTCGACCTCGCTGGTCCCGGCCCGGTGGTGGTTCTCCTCGAGCTGGTCGACGATTCGGTCGATCACCTCGCGACGGTCATCGGCATCCGGGTCATCGCCGGGCCGGCCGGGCTCGACGAGCACCGGGACGCTGTCGCGGCCGGTCTCGACCGCGGCCAGGGTGCGGCGCTTGCCCTTGCGCACGACCAGCGCGCCCTGGTCGTCGCGGCGGACGATGATCGGTTCGCGGACGCCGCGGTCGGCGATCGAGCGCAGGAACGGCTTGTCCAGCGCGACGTCGCGGCGCACGTTCTGGCCGATGATCAGCGTCCGCGGATCGACACGCAGCAACTCGCCCACCGGCTCGTCGTCGTGGCTGTTGGACGTGTCGGCGTCGGCCCGCTCGGTCTCGGCGCCGGCAGTGGTGACAGCGTCGGCGGTCGTCTCGGCGGCGTGCCGGTCGTCGATGGCCGGCAGCTCGTCGAACTGTGCGATGTCGGTGGTGGTCTGGTCGGGTTTGGCGGTGAGGGTCACGGCTGGCTCCTGGGAGGGTTGGCCGGAGCGCGGCTCCAGCGGTTTGGGCGCCCCGGTGCGGGGCGCACTCGTCCAGGGCAGCGCCGTCCGCGGCGGGCGGGGGTTCCGGCTACGCCAGTCAGGGTGGACCGGCGGCGGCCAGAGGTGACCGGCCCGGGTCGACTGAACGACGGTTCACTCCGATGGCGACGGCCGGGTCCATCGGCCGTGGCCGCGGGCCGGCGTGCCAGAGTGCGGCGCCTCGCACCCGGGCGCCCCCGCGCCGACATCGGATGACCGGGAGTGGCGGCACCCTGATCAATAAGCAGCATGGCGCCACTTCGGTCGACATCGTCCTGCTCACGAAGCCCGCCGTCCAACTGTTCACCCCGCTGTAGCTGCGCCAACGGCGCAGGCGCCGGGTCCGGGCATGTGAGCGATGGCCGTTCACAGGCGATGCCGGCCCGACCGACGTTCCGGTGGCCTTACCGCTGCGGCTGTGCCGGAACGTGGTGAATGCCGAGGTCTCGGCGGCTGACACGCTCGGCCGAGGTGTGGGGTCACGTCGGCCGAGCGCCAGTCCGCTGGTCCTACCGCCCGCCGGCATCCGCCACCGGTGGATGCTCCGCCGAGTGGTCGCTCATCGAAGCCCGACCATCCAGGCCCCGGCGCCGAGTCCGGGTGACGATCAGGTCGGCGATCTGCTCCTCGGTCTCCGCGCCGACCTGCCGCACCAGCACGGCGGCGGCACGGTCGGCGGCATCCGGGCCGACCCGCAGGTCCCGGGTCGAAGCCAGCGACGGCCCGTCCCAGGCGAACCGGCCCGGCCCGGCCTGCACCGCCCACGGGAACGCCCACACCGGGTCCTCGGTCGGTGCGCCGGCCAGCAACACCGCGACCCCACCACCCGGGGTGTCGATCACACAGTCGACGCCCACAGCGCGGACCAGCTCGGCGATCCGGTCCAGATCGACCACGGCGTACCCGTCCGCGACTTCGGGCGGCTCATCGGCTGTCTCGCGCGTCGCGCCGCCGGCCAGGGGGTGCTCTCCCCCGCTGGGGGCCGGGGCGGCTGTGATCACGCGGCCGTCGAACTGGCCGACCGTTCGGTCCGGGTCGACTCCCAGCCGAGCGAACCACTCGCAGACGATCGCGACTACGTCCCCGCCGTTCCACGACCCGTCGACCTGCTCGACGCTCTTGAGCTGCACGAACAAGGCGAGCACGGCTCGTACCCCCGGCTGGTCGACATCCAGGACCAGGCGCTCGTCGAGCTGTTGCCCGGCCAGCAGGCCGGCCAGCTCGGCGGCGGGCACCACCCGCGGCGGGAGCGGGTCACGCCCGCGCAACCGGTCGATCTCGTCGTCGACACCGACCACCGGGGGCAGGCCGACGCTCCGGGCCCGAATCTGGTCCATCAGCGCGATCGCCGCCCCGCGCCGGTGCGCGCGGCGCCAGCTCGCGTCGGTCCACGCCCGGAGCCCGTCGTCGGGTTCGATCAGGTCGCGGCACGCCAGCAGCACCCGGTTGTCCGGTGGGTAGCTCGCCGGGGTGACGTCGGGATGTGCGGTGTCGTACACCATCAGATGCACCAGGTCGTCGACCACGGCGACGCGGGCCACCAGAACGTACGTGGCGGCGCCGTGGTTGGGCTGGTGGATGAGGTCTCCGACGCGCAACTGCCCGGCGGGGATCGTCGGGAACGAGCTCACGTGCGGCGGCATGGGGGTCATTGCGGTGGTCCTTTCTCGGAGATGAAGCTGATGAGGCGGGGCCGGTCCCGGCAGGCTCGCCCGGGCCCGGCCCCGTGGCGTGGCTATGCGGCGTGGGCGGCGGCCAGGGTCATCGCGCGCAGCCCCTGGCGCTCCAGGTCATGGGCGGCGTCGGCGTCGGCGAGGGTCTGCGCGACCGAGGTGACTGCGTGCAGGACACCGCCGGAGGTGATGTCGGAGCCGGAGATGAAGTGGGCCAGGATCGTGGCCTGCTGTTCGGTGGTGAACCGCAGCGCCTTCCCGACGTGCTCCAACGTCGCGGCCGGATCGCTGATCGCGACCCCGGCGGCGCGGGTGATCTCGGCCAGCTTCGCCCGGACGTAGCCATGGTCCAGGAACGTGGCCACGGCGTCGCGGGCCTGCTTCACGACCAGATCGAGCACCGCGTCCTGGGTGTCGGCCGACCAGCGCACCACCCCGTCGGACAGCCGCCCGCCCAGGTGGACCTCGCGGACGGCATCCTTCGTGAGGGTCATGCCGTTGTCGCAGACCTGGACGGTGAGCTGCGGGGTCAGCGAGAACGAGCCGTGCCCGGTCTCGGAGTTCGACACCACGAACCCGGCGAACACCACCGGGTTATCCGCACCCCGCGCCCCGGTGAACGGGCTGCGGTAACCGGCCAGCAGGTCGGGGGCGTACTCGGCGACCTGCGGGGCGCGGACCTTCACGTACATTCGGCGCTCGGTCAGGTCACAGCTGGCAATGTCGACCGGCACGCCGGCGCTGCGGATGCCCTCCAGTCCGGCCATGAGGACGTCGAGGTTGTCCACCATGCGGTAGGAGTCCGACAGGAACGCCCGCGCCACCCCGGTCCCGCCGTCCGGGTTGTGCAGGCCGCGGACCAGGAAGCGGCGGTCCGGGTAGTCGGCCAGCCAGGTGTTGACGTTGGCGTCGTAGAGGCCGATCTGCTCCGCGCGTAGCCGGCGCAGGTAGGGCAGCGGGATGCCGAGCTTGTCGGCGATCCCGGCGTCGGCTGTCGCGGTCGGGCGCAGCACGGTCTCCCCCACCGTCACACCGTCCGGGGTGAGCCGGGGCTCGCCGACCCCGATCAACCGCAGATGGCCGTTCTCGGCGAGTAGGTGTCGGGCGGGGGCGACGACGTCGAGCTTCGCGGCGTGTTGGGCCTGCAGCAGCGCGACGAGGTCGGCGACGGTGGCGTTGCGGGTGGTGAGGATCGTGTCGGGCGTGGTCATGACAACTCCGAGAGTGAGGTCCGATGCGCCGCGCGGATCGACACGGCGACCCCATCCACCGGGTGGGGCACGACTGCACGGCCCGACGGCGGCGCGAGCGCGGAGGACCCAAGCTCTCGCTCGATCGACGCGGGACCGCTGTACGTCTGTGTCCGCGTCAGCCCCCGGTGACGGGGCGGTATCGCTCGCATCGGGCGGGTGCTGTGGCCCTTCGCAGCGAGCGACGACGCCGGGCAGAGTCGAATGCCCCATCCGGTGGGGGACCCGCTGCTTCCTCCGGGAACCCGGCGGGCACCTCGTCGATCTGGCCCAACCGACGCACGCGCCTCCCCCGTCTGGTTGTGGTCGATCCCGGCCTGCGCGGGTTCACGCGAGCAGTAAGCAGGTCGACCGCGACAGCCCGACTCAGGTGGACGTGCAGGCCAGAACCGGCGCGCTCGCCGCAACTGGCGGCGAGCATCGACCCACCCCAGCATCATGATCATGGGCAGGGCGTAGCGCTCCTGCATTTGCCCAGCGCGCCACGGGCTGCGTCCAACCCGCCACCAGCAGATCGCACACCACACGCGCAGGAACCCTGGCCTGCGGCAGCTGCGGCGGCACGAGCAGCAGCAACCCCCACGCGGACATCAGACCCGAGATCCTCGCGGCGTAGCGGTGTGCCGTGCGTCGCCACCCGGATGACCCCACGCCGCCCGCACCCGCTGGGCGACGACCGCGACACGCATGATCGTGTGGCCCAGCGTGACGACGACCCGGTCGCCAAGCCCGAATATCGCCGGAACCACCTGTGGCGAGGACGACACGCGTCGACATGACCGGTCGTCGTCGCGATTCTCGGTACGGTCCTCTCGGGGGCCGTCTCGGATGGCGAGCCCAGGAAGGCCAGGTGCGTTCCGAGGTGACCTATGACCTCGAGCAGCTCGGGACCTCGGGCTTCCAGGACCTCTCAGCAAGTCTGGCCGTCGCCGTGTTCGGTCCGGAAGTCCAGGTGATGGGCGCGGGTCGCGACGGCGGTCGCGACATGTACGTCGAGGGCACCCACACCTGGTCCGATCCGCGAGCACACACAGACAGCGATCCGGGCGATCACCAAGTGCGCAGCGACGATCCAGCCGCCTCGGAGATCTGGACCGACTACACCGTCTTCCAGGTCAAGCAGAAGGCCGTTCTCGCAGCGCGCCCGCAGGACAACGCGGCCTGGCTGTGGTCGGAGGTGCGCAAGGAGCTTGAGCTGTGGGTGACGACGTCAGCTGGCCGACGGCGGACACCTCGCCAGTTGGTGTTCATCACCAACGTCGCGCTGACGCCGACACCGGAGACTGGCGGGCACGACTACCTGCTGCGGAAGATCACCGAGTACGGGGACGCCTTAGCCGGTTCGTCCCGGGACGCGAATACGCAATCGGCGGCTGCTCGTCGCCGCAAGCTGCAGCGTCTGCGGAAGATCGAAAAGATCAGGTTGTGGGACCGGAAGATCGTATCCGCCTTACTCAACGTTCACGGAGATGTCCGACGGGCGTTCAAGGCCCTGATGAGCGTGCCCGATGTACTGGCCGACCTGGCCGCCCTGAGCGACACGTTGCCGACGCACGAGCTCGAGGACGGACTACGCCGTCACGCCAGGACGGCCCTGCTGAACGACGGGAAGTTGTACTTCGCCGAGGCGGGCGGGGACAGCTCGTCGGTCCAAGTCCACGACGTCGCCGTCGACCTGCCGGTCCTGGGGGCCGACGCTTTGGGCAACGAGCCCGGCAACCCCGACGGCCCGACCCGTCGATCGTTGATCAATTTAGTGCTGGACCAGGCCGATCACGTGTTGAAGCCGGGCGTGGGTACGTCGCCCGCCCCGCGGCACCTGATCTTGACCGGCGATCCGGGCAACCCCAAAACGACGATCTCCCGGCTGCTGACGCAGGCCTACCGCGCAGCGTTGCTGCGGGACGCCGGAACCTGGGCGCTGATCACAGCACGGTCATAGATGGCACGCAGCAGGCACTGTCACGATTCGGACGGGCTCTGCCTCGTCATCCGCGCTGGCCGATCAGAATCGACCTGGCCGAGTACGCCGAAGAACGCGGACACCTTATCGACGACACGCTGATCCGCTGGATCGCCGAGAAGGTGACCGCCACCTCCAACACCGGTACGGTGACCGCCCGGGCCATGTACGCCTGGCAGACCGAGTGGCCGTGGTTTGTCGTGCTCGACGGCCTGGACGAGGTCACCGAGCCGAGCGTGCGTGCAACGGTCATTGAGCGCGTCATCTCCTTCGTCAACGAGGCGGAAGGTGACGATTGCGACGTGTTCGTCCTGCTTACGACACGCCCCTTCGGCTATATCGAGAACATTTCACCGGCGCACTTCCGCACCCTGTCCCTCGCCGACCTCACGCCGGAAGAGGCCATCAGCTACGGCACCGCTGTCACCAACCTGCGGCTGCGCGACGACGAAGAGCGCCGGACCGCCGTGATCAGGCAGCTCAACGACGCCGCCGAGTCAGAGTCCTATCGACACCTGCTTCGCACCCCGCTCCAGGTGCTCATCCTCACGATCATCATTGATAGCAGCGCCGGCAACCTCGCACCGGACCGGTTCAGCCTGTTCTGGGGCTACTACAACACCGTGTTCACCCGCGAACGCAACAAGCGGACCAGTCTGCGCACCTTGCTGCTCGACCGCGAACCGCAGATCACCAAGCTCCACGAACTCGTCGGCTACGAGTTGCAACGCCGTAGCGAGGGCGGCGACCGCTCCTTTGCCGCACTCAGCGAGGACGAGTTGCGCCGCATCATCCGCGACAACCTCACCGACGCCGGTCACGAACCCGGCGCGGCCGGCGACGACCTCCTCGAGCGGATCCTGACCGCGGCCATGCATCGCCTGGTCCTCATCGCCCCCCGTGGCAAGCACGGCTTCGGTTTTGACGTGCGTCCGCTACAGGAAATGAGCGCCGCCCGGCATCTCACGAACGGTGACTTCGACGATGTCACCGAGCGACTGCGGCGCATAGTCGCCAGCCCGCACTGGCGCAACACATGGATCTTCGCCGCCGGTCGGATCTTCGCCCAGAAGCAGGACCACCTTCTGCCCCGCATCATCGACCTCGTCGACACGATCGACAACGCAGCTCCACGCAGACTTGGACGTGTCGCTCCCGTGGGCCCGCGTCTGGCGCTCGACCTTCTTGACGACGGAATGGCCCGGGCGTGGCCCATCTTCTGCAACCGGCTCCTCCGGCTCGGCCTCACTGTGCTGCACGAGCCCCAGCCGCCGGACCTGCCCGCAATCACGCGTGTCTTGATGCGATACGCGGACACCGGTTCGACCCAGCGCAACGCGGTGGCCGATGAGATACGCAACCTCCTCGCCGGTACCAGGATCACCCGACTCAACATCGACTACATGCAGCAGAACGAGATGGAGGCTGCCGAGGTCCAGGTCCACATCCGGCCGACAACCCGCGGATTGCGACTCGTGCGCAAGGACCGCAATCCCGTCTTGCTCCGGCCGTCGGACCGGACTGGGACGAGTTCGCAGCCGAGATCGAGACCGCTCCGGTGACCGGAGCGGACCGCGAGATCCTCGACCAGGCAGCCGCAATTCTACGGTGCGGCGCGTTAACTACTACGCAGGGACAGGAAGCTATCCGTCACGCCCTTCTCAGTACCGAGACGGCGACCGCGCTTGAGGCAGCACTGACTCACGTTCACGTCCGTGAGGTCACTCCCGATCTGTTTATAAATCTACGCGATCACGTCCTTCCGGACATTTATCGCACGGCTGCACACCGCAGCCCCGATCCATAGACAGTCACCCTCGCCGCGGAGCCGCGAGCTTCTGGCTACGCACAGCTTCCGCCCTGTCTTCGACATACCATCGAACACGGACATGATCAGGTCGTGCGCCTCGGCGTCAGGGTCGATCGCTTCTCCTTACGGCGCGACGCCGTCGCAGCGTAATGATCACTGCCGCCACTGCCACCACGACTGCACCCAGCGGGAGTGTCAGATGAACGGTGTAACCGGTCGTGATGGCTAGCTTCCGTTGCTGGGAACGATACGTCCGGCGAAGGTGATCGCGAAGGCGTTCAGCGCCGGCTTCCAGCGCATCGCCCACCGGGCCCGGCCCTTCCCGGTCGGGTCGAGCGCTCGGGTGACCAGGTAGAGGCACTTGAGCGCGGCCTGCTCGGTCGGGAAGTGGCCGCGGGCCTTGACCGCGCGCCGGTAGCGGGCGTTGATCGACTCGATCGCGTTCGTGCTGCAGATGACCTTCCGGATCTCGACGTCGTAGTCGAGGAACGGCACGAACTCCGACCAGGCCGAGCGCCACAACGCGATGATCGCCGGGTACTGCCCGCCCCAGGTCGCGGCGAACTCGGCGAACCGGTCCTCGGCGGCCGCCTCGGTGGGCGCGGTGTAGACCGGGCGCAGATCCCGCGCCATCTGTTCCCAGTAGCGGCGGGAGGCGTAGCGGAAGGTGTTGCGGATCAGGTGCAGCACACAGGCCTGGACCAGCGCGTGGGGGCCACACGGTGGTGATCGACTCCGGGAGGCCTTTCAGGCCGTCGCAGACCACGATGCAGGCGTCGACCACGCCGCGGTTCTTGATCTCGGTCAGGACGTGGAGCCAGTACTTCGCGCCCTCGCCGCCGTCGCCGGCCCAGATCCCGAGGATGTCGCGGTGCCCGTCCACGGTGACGCCGATGACGACGTAGAAGGGCCGGTTGGTGACCTGGCCGTCGCGGACCTTGATGTGGATGGCGTCGATGAACAGCACCGGGTAGACCGCGTCGAGCGGACGCTGGGCCCATTCGCCCAACTCGTCGAGGACCTTGTCGGTGATCCGCGAGATCGTGTCCTTGGAGACCTTCGCGCCGTAGACCTCGTCGAAATGCGCCGCCACCTCCCCGGTGGTCAGGCCGCGGGCGGTCAGCGACAACACGATCTCGTCGATGCCGTCCAGACGCCGTTGGCGCTTGCGCACGATGACCGGGTCGAAGCTGGCGTCCCGGTCACGGGGCACCTCGATCTGCACCGGCCCGATCTCGGTCAGCACCGTCTTGACGCGAGTCCCGTTGCGGGAGTTGGGGTTCTCCTGCCCGGCCCGGTCGTGGCGGTCATAGCCCAGGTGCTCGGTCATCTCCGCCTCCAGTGCGGTCTCGAGCACCGTCTTCGTCAACCCGGTAAGCAGACCGCCCGGGCCGACAAGCTCCACCCCCTCGGCCCGGGCTGCTTCCACCAACTGCTGGGCGAGCTGCTGCTGATCAATCCGATCCGGCACAGGCTCGATCGTCTCGGTCATTGCTGATCCCTCCCCCGAGCTGCGCTCGGCGTGTCGGACCAGTTACACCGTTCGTCGGACAGTCCCCACCCAGCCACGCCCAGATCGGGACGGACGGGCGGTCGTTGGACGCGGATGGCTCACTGGAACCGGCCATCCCGGCGTGCGGCCCTGGATGCCGCATGTCCGGGCCGTTGATGTCGCCGGCGACAGAGCCGGACACGGTGAAGGTGACGGTACCGCGCACAGGATGCCCGTCGAAGGCGGTGGCGCCGTATCTCAGGATGTACTGGTCGTTGAGCAGGGTCGGCAACGGCTGTACGACCTGTGTCGACGTGACCGTTGGGGGCACCAGCTGCGCCTGGAATCCGGCCGATCCGATCAGCCTGATACTCACCGAGCTCGCATCGATCGCCTCGCCGAACACCAGCGTTACCGGACGATCGACGCCGACCACACTGCCGCCGTCGACGGGGTCGCTGCTCACGAGTTCGCTGTGGGCGAGGGCCGGACCACCGGACAACACCATGAGTGCGTAGATGATCAGCGCCGCCAGTACGGCGCGCGGTGCGACGCCGACGGGGACGCGACCAGTCGCCGCATCCACCACGCGCCGTCGCGCCACCGGACCTCCGTACTTCGGGGCGTCGCATCGACGCCGATGCGCGCGGCGAACCGTATCCACCGGGCTCTCGCGCTATCGCTCCGCCTGCCGCGGACCGGTGGTACCGAACGATGGCACCCCGCGCCACGCCAGCAGGACGGCCACCGCCGCTCCGCACGTGAGAGCGGCGTCGGCGAGGTTGAACGAGGCGAACCACGCCACGTCGATGAAGTCCACGACGGCGCCGCGTGCCACACCGGGCTGGCGGGCGGAAGAGCCGGTCTACGAGGGACGAACACGGCTACCCGGCGAGACGGCGAGGGCGAGCACGGCGACGAGCCCGCCGACCCAAAAGGGCGGCCGCGGCGACGTGCACCCTCAGGCTGTCGGTGGCGAGGTCGTGGGATCCGCCCACCGCGGAATGTCCCGAGGCTGCGACCGGCAGCAGACCCGCGACGGCCACCACGCCGTTGCAGCCCTGGCGTCCGTGCTGTATCCCAACTTCACTGAACACTCGATCGGCGCTAACCACTGCTCGACGACGTCACGCTCCGCCTGCATCGGGCGGTGCGCGCGAAGTTCGACCCCGACGGCCTGTCCCGGGCCGACAACCCATCCCGGCGGTGCCGTGACAGCCCCTGTCCCAGACCCCGACGGAGGACGACCGATGAACCAGCTGTCCGCAGAGCAGGTCGGCGTCGCCGTCGTGGGCGGCGGCCAGGCCGGCTTGGCCATGGGGCACGCGCTGACCCGCCGCGGGCCGCGGGACTTCGTCATCCTCGATGCCGCAGACCGCATCGGGGACAGCTGGGACTCCCGCTGGGACTCGCTCCGCCTGTTCACCCCGGCCGGCCATACCGCGCTGCCGGGCCTGCGGTTCCCCGGCCCCCCGGACGCGTATCCCGGCAAGGACGACGTCGCGAGTTACCTCAGGCGGTACGCGGCCCACTTCGACCTGCGGGTGCGCTCCGGCACCCGGGTGGAGCGGCTGGCCCACGACCCGGGCGGTCGGGGCTTCGTGCTGACGACGAGCCGGGGCACGGTGCGGGCCGGCCGGGTGGTGGCCGCGACCGGGCCGTTCCAGGTGCCCGCCGTGCCCCGGGTGAGCGCCGACCTGGCGCCGCGGGTGGTGCAGTTGCATTCCAGCGAGTACCGCAACCCGGCCCAGCTCCCGGCCGGTCGGGTGGTCGTCGTCGGGGCGGGGAACTCGGGCGCTCAGATCGCCACGGAGCTCGCGGAGACGCATGACGTCACGCTGGCGGTCGGCACCCGGCAGCCCAGCCTGCCGCAGCGCCTCGCGGGTCGGGACCTGTTTTTCTGGCTGACCCGCACCCGCGTCATGGACATCACGGTCGAGTCCCGGCTCGGCAGGCGGCTGGCCACGAAGGAGGCGCTGATCGGCACCCGGCTGGCCGACGTCGGCCGGCTCGGTGTGCGCCTCGCCGGCCGACTCATCGCCGTGGACGGCGACACCGTCTCCGTCACCGGCGGCGAACCGGAGAAGGTGGACGCGGTGGTCTGGGCCACCGGGTTCCGGCCCGACTACTCCTGGTTGCCCACCGACGCGGTCGGCGCGGACGGCTGGCCGCTACACCGCCGCGGCGTGAGCCCGGTTCCGGGCCTCGGGGTGCTGGGCCTGCCGTGGCTGCACACCCGCGGTTCGGCGCTCGTCGGCTGGGTGGGCCGGGACGCGAGTTGGCTCGCCGAGCAGCTCGGCTGAACCTCAGGGCCGCGGGGTGGCGCCCGCGGGAGCGCTGCCTCACTCGTTCGTCGCGTCGAGCAGCTTTGACAGCAGCACTCGGAGTTCCCGGTGCCCGCGCTCGCCCAGGATCTCGATCACCTGGTCCTCGATGCCGTCGATCGTCTGCCGTCCGGCCGCCACGGCGTCGCGGCCGCGCTGGGTGAGAACGATCAGTTTCGCTCGGCCGTCGCCGGGGTCGCGACGACGTACGACGTACCCCATGTCCACGAGCTCGTCGACGAGTTCGCCCATGGACTGAGGGGTCATGTTCGCCTTCCGCGCGAGGTCGGTGAGCCGCGAGCCGTCGGGAGAGATCTGGGCGAACACGGCGGAGTGCTTGGGCTTCTGCGGGAAGCCGGCACCGACCACGCCCTCGACGATCTGGAAGCCCAGCAGGCTGTAGGCCTGGCCCAGCATCGACACCGTGTTCAACCGCTCCTCCATTGACAACGCCCCATCCACAAAGTATTAAGGCTACCTGAACATCTCGCGTACCGCGCCAGTGGGGCGAGTAGGAGTGATGACCATGACGCATGTCGGGACGGGCACGTTTCCTGCCATCTCGGTTCCCGTATGGGTGAGCCGCGCCGGTGCGGCCTGCATGGCGGCGGGCCTCCTCGGAGCCGTCAGCGGCATCCTGTTGGCCGTGTACCCGGGCCAGGTGTCCGAGGAGATGTTCAGCTATCCACTCACGGCGGGCGGTTTCACCGTCATCCAGGTCTGGTTCTTCGTCCAGCACCTCGGACTGCTCGCCGGCATCGTGGCACTCGGCCGAGCGCAGATCATGGCGCCGGGTCGGAACGCCCGCTGGGGCACCGGCCTCGCCGCGGCGGGAATGGCCCTGCTTGCCGTCACCGAGCTGATCGCCATCACCGCACGCGACTCGACCTACCCCGGCAACGGCACCGGCCTTCTCGACGTGCTCTACGGCGTCTCCACCATCGCGGTCGGGGTGGGACTGGGTCTGGCCGGCATTGCCGTGCGCCGCGGGGGACGCTGGACGGGATGGCGCGGGCTCGTGGTGCTGGTCGCCGGCATCTTCGTGTTCGTGCCGATGTTGCCCGCGTTAATGGGCCCATTCGTCCTCGCACGCCTGGCCATCACGGCCTGGATGCTGCTCTTCGCGGGCCTCGGCTACGCGCTGTGGAAGGCCGAAGCGTGATGGACAGCCGCATGATGAGCAGCCACGCGGTCACCGGCACAGCGGCACGAGTCACGGACATGGCCACCGGTCATCCGCACGGCGGCTCGTCGCCGTGGACCTGGGTCGCCGGGGGCGCGGTCTGCGGACTGGCCTGGTCGGCGGCACTGCGTGGCTACATGGTCGAACTCGTCGGGGACGGGTCGACCTTCAGCTGGGGCGGGACGTTCGGCGCACTCCTGCTGCCCGGCGCGGTCACCGGCGGGCTGCTGGGATGGGCCGAGCACCTGCGACGGTCCGGGCCGCCGCGCAGGTGGCGGTGGCTGGCTCTCGCGCCGCTGGCCCTCGCCGTCGCACCCATGCTGATGCCTGGCGCGGTCACCACACTCGTGACGACCGGCATGGGAAGTGCGGCGATCGCGGTCGCGCTGATGGGCATCGTGGGCGGATACGCGCTGTCCGGACGCGGCCGTCGATGGCCCAGGGTCGTGTGCGGTGTCGTCGGCGTCGGTTTCGCGGCCGCCCTCGCCGCGGCGGTTCCGGGTATGACCGATCCTCCGTTGTCCCTCACCGAACCCCGGGGAGCCTGGGCGGCGCTGCTGGCGGCGTCCCTGTACGCCGTACTCGCCCTCGGCTGTTCGATCCCCCACCGGCACGCCGTGCCGGCCGGCGTCGAACCCCGCTGAGCCGGCAGAACGGGAAGGAGCACCACCGTGGTCGTCATCGCGAACCAGACCGTGGTCGCCTGCACGCCCGAGGAACTCTTCGACTACTGCGTCGACATCCGCAACGAGGTCGAGTGGAACCCCACCGCGACGTCGATGGAGAAGCTGACCGACGGGGCGGTGGGCGTCGGCACGAAGTTCCTCGCCCGCTGGAAGGGAGCGCCGTCAGCGATCGAGGTCGAGTGCCTGGAGTTCGACCGGCCCCGCCGATGGGTGCACGACAACGGTGGGCCGATCGCGGTGACCTTCACCGGCAGCGTGGATCCGGTCGACGGCGGGTCGCTGCTGCGCGTCCGGTTCGACGCGCGGCCGCGCGGGTGGTTCCGGCTGGTGTTCCCGCTGTTCGTGGTCATCACACGCCGGCAGGAGAAGGCCAACATGACGCACCTGCGAGCGGCCGTGGAGCGGCGCGCGGGTGCCGTCCCGGGACCGGCCTCCCGCGACATGCCGATCATCCACCGGATCTTCCGGCGCCAGTTCGCCGAGGTGCGCGCCCTACTGCCCGGGGTACCGGCGACCGATGCGGTGCGGGTGGGTGCGGTCGCCGACCACCTGGGGTTCCTGCTCGACAGCCTGCACATGCACCACACCACCGAGGACGACCTGATCTGGCCGAAGCTGCTCGACCGCGTCGGCCGCGACGCCCCACTGGTGGAGCGGATGGCCGCGCAGCACCAGGGCATCGACGGGTCGGTGGCCCAGGTGCGCGCAGCGCGGTCGGCGTGGCATTCGGATCCGGCACCGACCACGTCCGCGGCACTCGCCGACCGGATCGGCGAGTTCCTCGCCGTCCTCGACGAACATCTCGACGACGAGGAGCAGGCGGTGGTGCCCCTGATCGACCGGCACCTCACCGCGGCCGAATTGCAGGAGGTCGGCGAGCGCGGCTTCGAGAAGTTCACCCCGGCCCAGCGTTGGATCGCCCTCGGGCAGCTGCTGGAGGTCGCGACGCCGGCCGAGGCCGCGACGTTCCTCGACGACCTGCCGCTGCCGATCAAGGTGCTCTGGCGGATGGTCGGCAGGCGCCGCTACCACAGGTACATCACGGCCGTCCGCGGTGAACGGCCGAGCTGAACCGGGGCGCACGATGACCGCGGCGGCCGCCGCCTGCTCGATCCTGCTCGGCCTGGGCTTCGGCCTCCCGGGCGCGTACGGCGCCTGGTTCTACTCGCGCACCGGCGAGATGTGGACGTTCCTCGGCTTCCCGACCTACGGCGGCGGCCTGTTCGAGCGCTGGGGATGGCCGACGAGTGTCGCCCTGCTGCTCGGCTTCGTCGCCGTGTGCGTCGCCGAGGTCGTGGTCGGCGTGCTGCTCTGGAGCGACGCCCCGGCAGCTTTGTGGCTGGCGCTGGCCCTGCTGCCGGTCGAGCTCGTGTTCTGGATCGGGTTCGCGCTGCCGTTCGGACCGCTGCTGGGACTGGCGCGCACCGCGCTGGTGGTCGCCGCCCTCGTCACCGGCGACGCCTGACGCGCCGGATAACCCTGGCGGGCTGCCTCCACCGCGACCACACCGACCCGAGTGAACGAGGAGGAGTGATGGATCCGAGACGGACCGCCCGATGGGGCATCGCGGCCAGACTCACCGGCCGCCGAGGAGGCACGATGGCTCGCGCGAGTGCGGTCTTGCGCGGTGGCCGGGTGGACGTGGCCGCCGCCGCGTGCGTCGCGGGGGGCGTCCTGGGGGCAGTACTCGCCGCCTACCTGGCGGGAGCGAGCGGGGCCGCCCGCGTCTACCCGCACCCCGTGCCGGGTTCCGCAGCCCTGCAGATCGTGCTCGCCCTCTGCCATGTCGGGCCGATCGTCGGACTGCTGTCCCTCTGGTCGAGCGGCGTCGTGCCCAGGACACGCCGCGCCCGGCTGGCCCACCACGCCGCGGTGGCCGTGCTGGCCGCGCTCACCGTCGCCGAGGGCGTGGCGATCTCGGTGCCGGTGTCGGCGTCCGGTGCGACGCCACTGGCCTTCGCCGTCGTCTACGCGGCGTACACCGCCCTCCTGGGGATCGCGTTGCTGGTGCTCGGCGCCGAGGTGGCGCGCGGTGGCACCTGGCAGGGCCCGCGGCGGCGGCTCACCGCGGTCCTGGGGCTGTGGCTGCTGGTCGCGGTTCTCCCGGCGCTCGCGTTCGCGCCCGCGCTGGCCGGCTGGGCGGTCGCGGCCTGGCTGCTGCTGTTCGCTGTGCTGGGGGTGACGCTGGTGCCGCGATCCGGGCGGCCCGAGGCCGAGCGCGCGGCCCTCCCCGCCCGCGCCTTCGCGGTGGTGACGTGGGTCTATGTCGCCGGGTTCGGGAGCGCCAGCGTCCCCGTCGCGGCGTCGCTGCTCGAGTCCGGGCAGCTGCCGTCGTTCTTCGGGGTCTTCCGCATGCTCGCCGGCCCGTGGTCCGTCGGGGCGTCGCCCAGCACCCTTCTCATGCTCACCGCCGGCTTCTTCGTCCTGACCCTCACCGCGGCGTGGGCGGCGTGGCTGGTGCGGCACGGGTCGCGCGCCGGCGCCGTCCTCGCCTTCGTCCTGCTGCCCGTCGAGGCGCTGTTCTGGTACGGGCTATCCCTGCCGATCCCATGGCTGCTCGGCGTCGCCCGCCTCCTCCTGCTGGTCGCGGCGTGGCGGACGGTGGGCGCCAGGCCGGCAGCGCTCAGAAGCTGATCGTCGGGGCTGGCATGGCCCTCGTCATATCGATACCTGGCCCTGGGCCAGCTCCTGCTTGATGTGGCTCGTCCGATAATGAGACATGGCTAACTGTTGATGATCGCGGCGTCTATGCTTTCGGTTCATGCGCGCTGTCGCGGCACGTCAGCAGAGTCATCACTGCTGTACACGACCCCACACCGAGGCCGTCGAGGACTTCCTCAAGGCGGTCTTCGACCTCACCACTTGCCGAGGTTCGGCGACCACCAGCTCCCTCGCCGAACTGCTCGGCGTAGCGCCGCCGTCGGTGTCGGCCATGCTCAACCGGCTCGCCGTCGACGATCTCGTCGCGCGGCCCGCAGCTCACCGGGTCGAGCTGACCGACCACGGGAGGCGGCACGCGGTGACGGTGGTCCGCCGTCAACGGCTGGTCGAGGAGTTCCTCGTCAGGGTGCTCGGTGTCCCGTGGGAGGACGTGCATGCGGAGGCCGACATCCTGGAGCATGCCGTGAGCGAGCGGCTCCTCGAGCGCATCGATGCCTTCCTCGGACATCCGACGCATGACCCGCACGGCGATCCGATCCCGCCGCGCCACGGCCACCACGACGATGGCAGGCCACCCGCGCTGAGCCAAGCACGCCCGGGGTCGCACATCGTGGTCAGCCGGGTGTCCGCCCGCGACAGCACCGCTCTGCGCTATCTGGGAGAGCTCGGCATCCGGCCGGGTGTCGCGCTCGAGGTACTGGAGCAGGCCCCTTTCGGAGGGCCGCTGTGGGTCCGACTCGACGGGCGACGCATCCCACTGGGCCCGCAGCTGGCCGATCTCGTCTTCGGAGGAACCACATGACGTCGCGACGGCGGTTCCTGGCCGGTGCGGGCGGGGTTGCGCTCGCCGCGCTTCCCGTCCGCGCATCCGCCGACACCCCTCCGCATTACAGCCCGCCTGAGCCGGGCCCCGGAGCAGGCTCCGGCGGGGGCCACTCCGCGATGGGCGGCGCGAACGGTGCGACGTTCCGCGGCGGTGCCGGTGTCGACCACGCGGCCAACGGCTTCGACCCCCGCACCCTGCTGCGCGAGTTCGACTACGGCACGGTCTCCACCGAGAACGGCCGCACCGTGCGCGACTGGACGATCCGCGCCGAGGACCGCGACATCGAGGTCGCGCCTGGCGTGGTGTTCCCCGCGTGGACGTTCAACGGCTCCATCCCCGGCCCCACCCTGCGCGCCACTGCCGGTGACCTGATGCGCGTGCGCTTCGTCAACGACTCCGAGCACCCCCACACGATGCACTTCCACGGCATCCATCCCGCCGAGATGGACGGCGTCCCGATGGTCGGGCGCGGCATCATCTCCCCGGGCGAGGAGTTCACCTACACCTTCGACGCCGAGCCGTTCGGGCTGCACCTCTACCACTGCCACGTCGGGCCGCTGGCCGAGCACATCGCCCGCGGCATGTACGGCACGTTCATCGTCAACCCGCCCGGCGGCCGTCCCCCCGCCGACGAGATGATCATGGTGCAGCACGGGTACAACACGACGTTTGACGGCGAGGGCAACCAGCTCTACGCCGTCAACGGCATCCCGTTCGTCTACATGAACGATCCGATCCAGGTCCGCCGCGGCGAGCTGGTCCGGATCTACCTGGTGAACATCCTCGAGTACGACCCGATCAACAGCTTCCACCTGCACGGCAACTTCTTCGACTACTACCCCACCGGCACCCGCCTGGAACCGAGCGAGTTCACCGACACCGTCATCCAGGCCCAGGGCCAGCGCGGGATCTGCGAGATCCGGTTCCCCTACCCGGGGAAGTTCATGTTCCACGCCCACAAGACCGAGTTCGCCGACCTCGGCTGGATGGGCTTCTTCGATGTCGTGGACGGAGCCGAGTCATGAGCACCACCGAGGAGAGCCGCGACGCCGAGCGCCCGATGGACCCGGACGCCCGGGCTGACGCCGAGGGGCCGACGCCGGCCGAGACCCGCACCGGCAGGTCCGGGCGGGTCCCGCTGTGGGTCCTGGTCGTCGGCCTGGTCGCCGTCCTGGTCGCGGCCCTGGGCGGTCTGGCCGCCTACGGCGGGCAGACCCTGCCCGAACGGTTGGGCCCCCCCGGTCGAGGAGCTGGCCGTCGAGCGCACGGTCATCGCACCGGGCTCGATCGAACTGGTGCTGCGCAACACCGGCCCAGACCCCGTCGCCGTCGCGCAGGTCTTCGTCAACGACTCCTACGTGGACTTCACCGGCGCGGATGAACCGATCGGCCGGCTGGCGGCCGACACCCTGGTGCTGAACTACCCGTGGCAGGACGGGCAGCCCTACACCGTCTCGATGCTGACCTCCACCGGGCTCGTGATCGAGCACGTCGTCGACGCCGCCGTCGCCACCCCGGAACCCGGGTTCGAGTTCCTCGGCCTGATGGCCCTCGTCGGCACGTACGTCGGTGTACTGCCCGTGCTGCTGGGCATGCTGGTGCTGCCCATCCTGCGCCGCACCAGCGGACGCGTGGTCCGGGTCCTGCTGGCACTGACCGTCGGTCTGCTCGCCTACCTGGCCCTCGACGCCCTGCTCGAGGGCCTCGAGCTGGCCGCACTGTCCGGTGGCGCGTTCGGCGGCCCGGTCCTCGTGTTCCTCGGTGCCGGGCTGGCCTTCCTCGCCCTGACCACCGTCGACAAGGTGCTCACGGGCCGCCGGCCCGACGAGCGCGACGCCGGTTCGGCCGGGATGCGACTGGCGGTGATGATCGCCATCGGGATCGGCCTGCACAACCTCGGCGAGGGCCTCGTGATCGGGTCGGCGTACGCGGTCGGCGAGCTCGCGCTGGGCGCCGCCCTGATCGTGGGCTTCGCCGCGCACAACACCACCGAGGGCCTGGCCATCGTCGCCCCGCTGACGACGCGCCGCCCGTCGCTGTGGTCCCTGGTCGGGCTGGGCCTGATCGCCGGTGCGCCCGCCATCCTCGGCGCCGTGGTCGGCGCATCGGTGGACAACGCGGGCCTCTCGGCTCTGCTGTTCGGTGTCGGCGTCGGGGCGATCGTGCAGGTGATCATCCAGATCGTGCCCGGGCTGCGCGACCGCACCAGCGGTCGCCTGCTCGATCCGGCCATGCTCGGTGGGCTCGGCGCCGGCGTGGTGATCATGTATCTGACCGGTCTCCTGGTCGCCGCCTGACAGTGAGAGGCAACGTCCGGACGGCCCGGACTTTCGCAAACCGGTCATCGTGGGGCACGCTCCAACGGTGAGCAGCGGGGTCACCACCGGAGACACCAGGTCGGCCCGGATGTTGTGAACGGATATGAGCACGCCGCCGTTGCGGTACGACGCCTCGGCGTCCGCCTTGCGGCAGTAGCCGCCGTACTCGCCTTGGTCGCAGCCCTCGGCGGAGTCGCCTTCGTCGCGGCCTCCGCGCTGATGAGCAGCGCTGCGCGCCAGGGGGCGTGCACTCCGTCCGGCGCAGCGGTGCCGATCAAGGCAGGAGGCGACGCCGGGGTCAGCGGCGAGCAACTCTCCAACGCCGCGGCCATCGTGGCCACGGGTCGCGAGCTCGGTGTTCCCGACCGCGGCCTCTGGGTGGCCCTGGGTACCGCACTGCAGGAGTCGGGCCTGCGCAACCTCGACTACGGTGACCGTGACTCCCTCGGCCTGTTCCAGCAGCGTCCATCGCAAGGCTGGGGCAGCCCCGCGCAGGTGCGGGACCCGCGCTACGCGGCCACCCAGTTCTTCGAGAGGTTGCTCGCGGTCCCCGGCTGGACGGAGATGCCGCTGTGGCAGGCGGCCCAGACCGTCCAGCGCTCCGCGTTCCCCCTGGCGTACGCGAAGTGGGAACAGACGGCCGCGGACATCCTCGCGGCGGCCGGCTCCGACGCCACCGTCCTCGCCGCGTCCGCGAGCACGGCCTGCGCCCCCGGCAGCGCCGGATCGGCGCAGGCCTTGGAAGGCGCCGGCGCGGGTTGCACGGCCGAGGACCCGACGAGTACCCGCGGCTGCGTGACCCCCACGACCGCCTACGCCCTGGCCCAGGCCGAGGTGGCTTTCGGCGGGCTGAGGTCCGGACCGGTGATCCGATCGGCCGGCTGCTTCGCCAGCCGACCGGGAAACCCGACGAGTGATCACCCGCGCGGCAAGGGATGTGACCTGTTCCCCGGGGAGGGCGGGCGCTTCGCCCGGGGCGCCGAGATCGACAACGGGTGGCGGGCCGCGGAGTGGTTCCGCGCCAACGCCGACGCGCTGAGCGTCGACTACGTGATCTGGCAGGGCCGCATCTGGACCAGCGGTTCCGGTGACGAGGGAGGCTGGGGCCAGCGCTACAGCGGCGGCGGTGTCTACGACCCCTCGGACGCCACCGGCGGGCACTACGACCACGTCCACGTCAGCTTCCGAGCATAACGAGCGCATCATCGCAAGGCCGCCGATGATGGCCTACGGTGCGAACACCAGGCCCACCGCCCCGCAGGTCAGGGCCACCATCGCGGCGAGCAACGGGTACTGCACGCGGGTGGCGATCGGCGCCGGGAACATCCGCAATGAGCGGTCGTGTGCGCTCACCGCGGCCGCGAGGTGTCCGATCACGATCGCGCCGAGCTGGACGAGCGCGATGGTCGTCGTGCCAACTATCGCGTAGTCCACGGTGCGGTTCGCGGTGCCGAACAGGTCGGTGCCGTTCCCCAGTGGATCGCTGGCCAGGATGAACGTCAGCTGGCCGTCGAACAACAGCAGCGAGAAGTAGTGGGCGATTGCGTAGCCGGCGGCGATCGGGACGAGGGTGGGGGCGTAGCCGGCCGGGAGCGGCGCCCGGCCGGCGCCGGGCCATGGGTCCGGTCGGCGGGTTGCCGCGAGGTAGAGCACAACGACCGCGGCCGTGGCGATCACCAGACCCGCGGTGCGCCATGCCGGCCCGTCGGGCACGGCAGCGGCCCAGAACGAGGTCCGGGACAGCCCGTCGAACGCGGTGGATCCGACGAGCACGAGCACGACCGCCACCAGCCCGGGTACTGCGGGCACGGAGCCCAGCCCGTCGATCGGGTTGCGTAACACGAGCCGCCCGTCGGCGCGACGGCCCAGCGGGGCGAGGGATCCCAGCAGCGTCGAGTACACCTCGAAACCGTCGCCGCGGTCGAACCAGGAGCGGCCGAACACGAGTGCGGCGACGACGTGGACGGCGGAGTATCCGAGGACGAAGGCGGCGACCAACCGAGGGTTGGCCGGGTCCGGATGGGCGAGCTCCAGCCAGAGGAAGACCCCCAGCGACGCCGCTGCAGGCCAGATCCCGATGCGGTCGGGGAGCCGGCGCAGACCTTTGTCGGGGTCGACGCGTGCCACGCGGGCCACGATCGCGTGCAGGAGGCGCAGCGGGTTGAGCAGCCGCCACACCGGCCCCAGCAGCAGCGATGCGGGGACCAGCCCGACCCAGAACGTCACGTACAGCGCCCACGGCGCCACGTTGTCGCTCGGGTCGTCCGGACCGAACAGTCCGATGACGACGACCGCGGTGGCGGCGAGCAGGCCGGCGACCCGCAGGGCCTGGCGCAGCAGCGAGCTGTCGAGCGCCGCCGCGATCGGGCCGGGGAGTGGACGGCCCGCCGTGGTGCCGTCGGGCCGGGCGGTGCGCCACCGGAGTGCGAGTACGGCGAAGGAGATCACCACCGCGAGGCCGGCGCCGACTGCGGCGAGCTCGGCCGGGACCGGCAGGTCGCTGCGTGTGCCCACACCGTGGGCCAGCAGCATCAGCTCACCTCGAGCCGGGCGAGCGGCTCTCCCGACTCCTCGAGCTCGATCTCGAACACCCCGGGGATGTCTGCGGTGAACGACAGGGTGGCCGAACCTCCCGCCGTGACGGGCGCGGACAGATCGTAGCCGTGCAGGTGCACCTCGTCCGCGACGTCGCTGGTGACGGTCAGCTCCACGGCCTCGCCGAGTGCAACGGCGATCCTGTCCGCTGCCCGGTCGGAGCGGCCGTCGGCGAAAGTCAGCGCGATGACCGCAGCGGTGGGGACGGCGGTGGACATGGCGCGGGAATCGGCAGCCGGGTCGGTGGTGGTCGGGGCGCTGGCCGGGGGGGTCGCCTGCGGTGCGCCGCAGCCCGTCGTCAGGACGAGTGCCCCGACGAGGGCCGCGGTGACGATCCGCGAGGTCCGGCTCACCGCAGGCCCCCGGACCGCTCGGTGACGTCGGCGGTCGCGTCGTCTCCCCCTGGCGGCGGATCGTCGTCGCCCACCGGGACAACCGGGGTGAGGGCGCGGAGCACCGCTAACCCGGTGAGGAACAGGCCGATCCCGGCGCCGAAGGTCAGCACGGTGGTGAGCCGATCGAGGTCGGCGCTCCACCCGAAGGGCAGCACGGCGTTGGAGAAGCCTGCGGTGCCGAACGCGGTGACCATTGCGAGGACGGCGCCTGCCAGCCCGCAGAGCAGCAGCCCGAACCGGCGCCCCAGCACGGTCAGGACCACGCCCACCGCCCCGGCGAGCCATGCCGCGAGCCCGGGTCCGGCGCCACTGACGACGACGAAGAGGTAGTCCTGGTCATCCGGGACCAGCGCCGCGCCGAGGACGTGGACCATGTGCCCACCGACAACGAGCACGGTGATCGCCGCCGTCGCGAGGGCGGCCCACCTGCGGGTCAGGCCCATGGTCCCCATCGTTCCGGCGACGACCGCGGCGACGGCCGTGGCCAGCCACCACACCCCCGCGGGCGGGGCCGGGGGGAAGACCTGCTCGCCGTGCACGGAGACCTCGCGGTCGCCGACGAGCAACGGCACCGACCAGGCCCGGACGCCCTCGGCCGGGACCGGGAGCATCGCGGCGTCGATCCGCGAGTCGGTCCAGCGGGCGGTCGTACCGGGGGGGACGATCGGCTCCACCCCGCGGGTGGGCCCGGCCGGCACCACCTGCACGGTCTCGCCGGTGTCGTTGACGATGCGCAGCCGCGCGCCCATCTCGATGACCGCGACGGCGAGGCCGGGCACCGGCGGATCCACGGAGAGGATCCGGGCGACGCTCGGAGATGCCTCGAGCGCGCCCCCGTGAGCGGCGGCGGTGCCGGAGGTCAGGGGGAACAGGACGGCGGTGAGCAGTAGGGCCGCGCCGGCCCGGGCGGCGCAAGGCAGGAACGATCTCAACGCGGGGCATCCTCGTGGTCGGGACCGGCGGGGTCCACCACGCGGTCGAGCAGGTCGGTCACCGGGTGCGGGGCCGACCGGTACAGGACGGTGTGCCCGTCACGCTCGGTGCGTACCATCTCGTGCACGCGCAGCAGGCGGAGCGAGTGGGACACCGTGGTGGCCTTGAGCCCGCTCGCGGCGGCGAGATCGGAGACCGAGATCGGACCGTCGCGGGCGATCAGGACGAGCAGCATGAGCCGGCTGGGATCGCCGAGCACGGCGAACCAGGCGGCCCAGCCGACGACCTGTCGCGGATGGCTCACCCGGCGCACTCCTCGTTCCGCGGGGGACGAGCACTGGCCTATCCTGCAGAGGTGCCGACGGTGCTGCCGGAGCGCCGCCGCGACCGGCCGTCGATCAACGCACCGAATACGAGCCCGACCACGGTCCACAGCACGAGCTGACCACCGATCGACGCCACCCGGAAGTCGTAGAGCACGGCCGCCGGGAAGCCGGCCGGGGTCTCGGCGACCGTCGGCAGGAGGAACCCGACGATCCCCACCGCGACGAGATAGGCAGCGGCCGCCACCAGGGTGGCGTTCCACGAACCCGTCCGCACGGCGAGGCTACGGCCCAACATGACCGCACCGAGGGCGAGCAGCACCGACAGGATGATCAGCACCATGAAGGGTCCGGTGCGCTGCCCGACCGTGGCGTCGAGCGTCGACGCCGGCGGGTTGGCCGGGTATTTGACGAACGGGACGAGGGCGACGGAGACGAACCCGATCCCCGCGATCACCGCCGCGGTCGCCCGCGCGCTGAGCCGTCCGACCCGCCCGACCACCGACGCATACACCAGCGACAGGATCCCACCGACCACCACGCCGTAGACCAGCGCGGCGGTGGCCAGCCCGAGGGTGCTCTGGATCCCCCGGCTGACGAGCGGCTCCTCGGTGGACACCTCACCCGCCGCGGCGGCGACCTGGTCCTCGTAGCCGATGGCCGCCTCGACGGCAGGTTCCCCGAACAGGTAGGCGAACACGAAGTAGGCCAGACCGGCGACGAGCCCGGCGATCATGCCCCGGATCAGCAGGGTCCTCACCATGACGGGTGTCCCGGCCCTCAGTGGCAGGGGAAGCCGAGGAGGTGGCGCCCGTCGTGCACGAACTCGTGCAGCATGCTGCCGGAGATCAGCGACGTAGCGCCCTGGTCCATGCCCACCAGATACAGCAGGGAAAGCAGGATGACCCCGGCGAACACCGCCCACGGCAGGAGCTCGTTCAGGGGGATGGTCACCGGGGTGGACGCGGGGAGTGCCGCCGCATGAGCCATGATCGGATCTCCTTGTCGGGAGGCCGCCGTCCACGTACTTCCGGGCGGCGCCTTTACTCACCTGAACATATGTTCAGGTGACAAGTGTCGGGTGCGGGCCGGATCGGTGTCAAGGACTTCGGAGGGTTTGATGAGCAGCAGGATCACGCTGGTGTCCCATTCGTCGACCTCGGCCACCAACTCGGCCGCGTTCGCCTCGGACGAGCCGCTCGACGCCCGCGGGGCGGGCTGGGTCGAACAGGCCCGCGGACGGCTGCCCCGGGCGGTCCGGGTCTTGACCTCGCCGGCGCCCGCGTGCCGCCAGACCGCCGCCGGGCTGGGGCTCCCGGCTGTGATCGAACCGGCACTGGCCGACTGGGATCCCGGCCGCTGGCGTGGCCGGACGCTTGACGACGTCGCTGCTGCGGAGCCGCACGCCGTGACGACCTGGCTGTCCGAGCCCGGCTCGGCGCCGCACGGCGGCGAGTCACACGTGCAGCTGCTGGCCCGCGTGACCGACTGGCTCGACACGGTGCCCGACGACGGTCACACGGTCGCGGTGACCCACTCGGCTGTCGTCCGGTGCGCAGTGCTCGCCGCGCTCGACGCACCACTCCCGGCGTTCTGGCGCATCGACGTCGCCCCGATGACCGCCACCCAGCTTCGGGGATCGCCCGGTCGGTGGACACTGCGCTCCACCGCCGTGCCACTGGTCCCGCGGAATGGCTAGACGGTGCGGGCCGGCACCGGCGCTGTTGCTCGAGCCGCCGTGGTGGTCAGTGGCCCGCGCTCGCGCCGGTGGTGCCCGCCGTGCCCGCCGCACAGCCCGTACGCCAGCCGCAACCATCCCCGTCGACGGCCGCCTACAGCAACCCGCCGGCCGTCTCCGCCCTCTCAGCGATGAGGGCCGCGCGCGATCCACCCGCGGATACTTCTACAGTTCGTAGATGCTGCTGGCGTGGCACAGTCGACCTGCCCGGCCGACGGCGGACGAGAAGGGCGACCCGAGATGACCTCCCCGGTGACCACCGAGCAGGATCGGCTGGTCGAGCTGTCCGTGTCCGGGATGACGTGCGCGGCCTGCGCCGCCCGGGTCGAGCGCAAGCTCAACCGGCTCACCGGTGTGTCCGCCAGCGTCAACTACGCCACGGGGCGGGCCACGGTGTCCACACATCCGGACGTCGCCGACGAGATGCTGGTCGAGACCGTGGTGCGCAGCGGCTTCGGGGCGGAGCTGCTCCCGCGCGACGGCCACCGTGAACCCGACTCCGACGACGCCGGGCGCGCCCGGACGTTGTGGCGACGGCTGCTGGTCTCGGTGGTGCTGTTCGTCCCGATCGCCGACCTGTCGATCACCCTCACCGTCCTGCCGGAATGGCGCTTCCCTGGCTGGCAGTGGGTGCTGCTCGCGCTCGCGCTGCCGGTGATCGGCTGGGCGGCATGGCCGTTCCACCGGGCCGCGGTGGCGAACGCCCGGCACGGCATCGCCACGATGGACACCCTGGTCTCGCTCGGGGTGCTGGCGGCGACCGCCTGGTCGCTCTACGCGATGTTCGGCCCGCCCGGACCGCCGTCGGATGCCACCGGGCTCGATCTGCTGCTGCGCGGCGAGGACGCGATCTACCTGGAGGTCGCTGCCGGTCTGGTGACGTTCGTGCTGGCCGGGCGCTACTTCGAGGCCAAGGCCCAGCGCTCGGCCGGAACCGCGTTGCGCGAGCTCGCCGCGTTGCGGTCCGCCGACGTCGTCCTGGTGGAACCGGACGGGTCGCAGCGCCCGGTGCTGATCGGTGAGCTGCGGGTCGGGCAGCGGTTCCTGGTCCGGCCGGGCGCGTCGGTGGCCACCGACGGGCGGGTGGTGTCCGGGCAGGCCGCACTCGACACCGCCGCGATGACCGGTGAGTCGGTACCGGTGGAGGTGGGGCCGGCCGACCCGGTGGTCGGCGGTACGACCGTGCGACACGGCTCGCTCGTCGTCGAGGCCACCGGGGTGGGTCGCGACACCCAGCTCGGCGCGATGATCCGGCTGGTCGAGCAGGCACAGACCGGTGAGGCGTCGGTGCAGCGGCTCGCTGACCGAATCTGCGGGTGGTTCGTACCGGCCGTCGTCGCGCTGTCGGTGCTGACCTTCGCCGGGTGGATGCTGCTCGACGGCTCGGTCGAGCGCGCGTTCGCCGCCGCGCTCGCCGTGCTGGTGATCGCCTGCCCGTGTGCGCTCGGACTCGCCACCCCGACCGCGCTGATGGTGGCATCGGGTCGCGGGGCCCGCCTGGGCATCTTCGTCAAGGGCTACCAGGCGCTGGAGGCCACCCGCTCGATCGACACCGTCGTGCTCGACAAGACCGGCACGGTGACCAGCGGACGGATGTCGCTGGCCGAGCTGACCTGGACCGACGGCTTCACCCGTGACGAGGTGTTGCGTGCGGCCGGGTCGCTGGAGCAGGACTCGGAGCACCCGGTGGCCGCTGCAATCGTGGCGGCGGCGCTGACCGAGCTCGGTTCGCTGCCCCGCCCGACCGGGTTCACCAGTGAGCCGGGGCTCGGTGCCGCGGGCGTGGTGGACGGCCACCGGGTGCGCGCCGGGCGGGCTCGGCTGTTCGCGGACCTGGGCATCGAAGTGCCCGCGCGGCTCGACGCGCTGCGCGGCGAGTGGGAGGGGCGGGGCCGGACCACCGTCCTGATCGCCGTCGACGACGCGGTGGTCGGCCTGCTGGGCCTGGCCGATCTCGTGAAACCCTCCGCCCGCGCGGCCGTCGGGCAGTTGCACCGCCTCGGCCTGGCGACCGTGCTGCTGACCGGCGACAACACCGCGACCGCGACGGCCGTGGGCCGCGAGATCGGCGTGGGTTCCGTCGTCGCCGAGGTGCTGCCCGCCGACAAGGCCGAGCAGGTCCGGCGGCTGCAGGCGGGCGGTGCCTGTGTAGCGGTCGTCGGGGACGGGGTCAACGACGCGGCCGCGCTCGCCGTCGCCGACCTGGGCATGGCCGTCGGTGCCGGCACCGATATCGCGATCGACGCCGCCGACCTCATCCTGGTGCGTGACGACCTGCGGGTGGTGCCCGACGCGATCCGCTTGTCCCGGGCCACGCTGCGCACCATCCGCGGCAACCTGTTCTGGGCGTTCGGCTACAACGTGGCGGCGATTCCGCTGGCCGCGCTGGGCCTGCTCAACCCGCTCGTTGCCGGCGCCGCAATGGCGGTGTCGTCGCTGTTCGTGGTGTCCAACAGCCTGCGCCTGCGCCGGTTCTCCCCCGACCTCGAGGATCGCTGATGCTCCCCCCGCCGATCACGGTGCTGGCCTGGATGCCGGATATGGACCAGCCGCCGCTCACCGTCAGCCGGATGCTGACCGCCTGGACGTTCGACCCCGTCATGGTGATCCCGGTGGTGGTCGCGGCCGGGCTCTACCTGTGGGGCGTGCGGATACTGCGTCGCCGGGGCGACGCCTGGCCCCCCTCGCGGACCGCGTACTGGTTCTTCGGGCTCGTACTGGTGTTCGTCGCCACCTCGTCGGCGCTGGGCGTCTACGACCGGACCCTGTTCGTCGTCCCGGCCATCCAGCACATGCTGCTGCAGATGATCGCGCCGGTGGGACTGGCGATGGGCGCCCCGATCACGCTGGCGATGCGCACATTCCCCGTTGAATGGCGCCGCGTCGTGCTGGCCGTGGTGCACAGCGGCCCCGTGCGGTTCATCGGGCGGCCCGGCGTCGCGTTCGCCCTGTTCGCCATCACGCAGTTCGCCTTCTACTACACCCCTCTCTACGAGGCGTCGCTGCGCAACGTCTGGCTGCACGACTTCTCACACGTTCATTTCGTCCTCGTCGGGTTCCTCTTCTACTGGGCGCTGCTGGGCGTCGACCCGGTGCCGCACCGACCACCGTTCTTCTTCAAGTTCATGCTGGTGCTGGCGCTGGCCCCGATGCACATCCTCCTCGGCATCCCGATCATGCTGATGAACGACGTGCTGGCCGAGGGCTTCTACCTGGAGGTGGCGCGCAGCTGGGGCCCGACCCTGCTCGACGACCAGTCGGTCGGCGGCGGGGTGCTGTGGGGGTTCGGCGACGTGGCCGCGGCCGCGTTGATCAGTGCATTCGTGGTGCAGTGGTACCGCTCCGACGAGCGCGACGCCCGGCGCACCGACCGCGCCCTGGACCGGCAGTACGGCAGCGGCCCCACCATGCCGCCGTGGTGGCTGGAGCCCGAACAGGCCGACCGCCCGACCCCGCCCCGCGAGGCGTAGTCAGCGGCCGCGGCTGCCCCGCGTCGAAAGCATGTCCCGGTAGGCCGACGGATCGTCGTCGCCGGGGTCAGAGCGGACACCCGCCAGCTGGTCGTCGGCATGTCCTTCCAGCACCACGGTTCCACCCGTGCGGGCCCTTCGCCCCAGCTCGACCACGGCACGGCTGGTCGAGCTGGGGCGGAGGCCGTCAGTGGCTGTGTCCAGGCTCATCGACGTCGAGCACCAGCCACGGGGTCGGCAGGAGCCGCAATCGACCAGCGACGGAAACCAGCGCGTCGAGGTCGATCCCCAGCGACTGCCCGGGCTCGTGGAACGTGATGCGGTGCACAGTGAGGCCCGGCTGCAGGCGCGGCGCCACGTCGCGGTAGCCCGCGGGGAAGGTCGGCGCCGCACCGGTGCCTGCGGCCAGCTCCTCCGTCGTGACGTGGCTGAGCCGGTACGCGCTGTGCCGGTCGGTCGGGCCGAGGACGCGCGGACTACGCCAGTAGCCGTCGTAGTGGCGGATCGCGGCGACGACGGTGTCGCCGGTGAAGACCTCGCCGTAGTCGGTGAGCTCTGCCTGCAGCTTGGCGAGCAGCGGCGCGAGGTCGTGCCGCACGCGCAAGAACTCATCGGCGAGCTGGGCGAGCCCGCCCGCCGCGTCCCCGCTGCCCTCCTGCTCCCCACCTCCGCAACCGGCCACGGCGACACCGAATGCGAGCGCGAGCAGCCGCAGCAGGTGGCGCCGACCGAGCCGCCGGTCGGCGCCACGGGCCGGGGCTGCAGCGCGGGCCAAGGGGCCTCCTTGGGCAGGGCAGAGCCGCGATCGTCGTCAACCCCGACCCGACCGCGCAAGCGCCGCCCGGGTGACTACCGGTGTGCGGGACGCGACCAGTGGCATCTGCCGAGGATTCGGCCGATCCTCGTCTCGACCGACTCGCCGACGGCCAGCTGCGCCACCCGCGACCGCGAAGCCAGGGCCCGCAGGGGACGGTGACGAGGGTCAGCAGCTCCTCAACGCCTGGACATGAGCGAAGCCGAGGTGTTATACATGCATTAATTCGCATGTATTGATGACAGAGGGGCACGGACATGGGTCAGGGACACGGCCACGGCCACTCCGGGCAACAGGACCGCCGCAAGCTCGCCACGGCACTCGGAATCACACTCGTCACCGCGGTGCTCGGGGCCGTCGGGGCCGCGCTGACGGGCTCGCTCGCCCTGCTCGCCGACCTCGGACACCTACTCACCGACGCCGGCGCGCTGGCCGCGGCGTTCGTCGCCTCCATCGTGGCCGCCCGGCCCCGCACCGGGCGCCGCACCTACGGATGGGGTCGGGTGGAGGTGCTCGTCGCCGGCCTCAACGCGATCGCGCTCGTCGCCGTCGTGGCGTGGGTCGCCGTCGAGGGCGTACGGCGCCTGTTCGAGCCGGCCGAAGTTCCCGGTCTGCCGCTGCTCGTGATCGGCGCGCTCGGCCTTGTCGGCAACCTTCTGGCGCTGTGGGTGCTCTCCGGCGGGGACGGGCAGAACATGAACGTCCGCGGAGCCGCGCTGCACGTGCTGGGCGACGCGCTCGGCTCCGTCGGAGTCCTGGCGGCCGCGGTCGTCCTGCTCACCACCCGCTGGCCATACGCCGACACCGTCGCGTCGCTGTTCATCGTCGCGCTGATCCTCCCGCGCGCGCTCGGACTGCTACGTGAGGTGGGTCACGTGCTGCTCGAGGGCGCCCCGCGTGACGTCGACGTCGCAACAGTCGAGGACGCGCTGCGCGCGATTCCCGGGGTCGCTGCCGTGCACGACCTCCACGTGTGGACGATCAACGACCGCTCCCCCGCTGCATCGGCACACCTGGTCGTCACGGGGACCCCGGACGCCGGATGCGGCGAGGACTCAGTGCTCGACGCAGCGTCCGCACTGCTGCGGGATCGATTCGGCGTGGCGCACAGCACGCTGCAGGTCGAACGGGACACCCACGGCGACCACGAGGACCCCTGCACGTAGCCCGACCGCACATCACGTGCCGCCGCGTGGCGTCATAGCGGACCCGGTCGGCTGGTAGACGCCGCCCTGGTCACCGTCGGCGTCAACGGACTCCAGATCGTGCAGACGGCTACAGATCTGGCCGTTCTGGAAACAGCCACGCCTTCTTCCCGATCAGATCGGCGCAGGCCGTCGCCGATGCCATGCAGGGCGTGCCCGGCGCGACCGGCGCGGCCTGCGGCGCGGCGGCAATTGCGCACCGACCGCGCCCTACGGCAGCGGCCCGACCATGCCGCCGTGGTGGCTGGAGCCCGACGAGGCCGAACGCCCGCCCCCGCCCCGGGAGGCGTAGTCAGCCGCCGCGGCTGCGGCGCAGCGTCGAGAGCATGTCCCGGTAGGCCGCCGCATCGTCGTCGCCGGGGTCGGAGCGGAAACCCGCCAGCTGGTCGTAGCGGTACCACTGGACCAGCAGCACGACCTGGGTCGTGATCAGCAGCAGCTCGCCGAGCACCAGCGACAGCACCCCGGCGAGCTGCTGGTCGGCGACCAGGTCGACCGACCACGGCAGGCCGAGCGTGCGGTAGTACTCCCCCGCGACCGCCTCGGTCCGAGTGATCAACAGCACCGCGAAGATCACGTGGAACGGCATGACGGCGAACACGACGCCGAGCCGCCCCAGGTGCGGGAGCCGCCGGGGTGCCGCGTCGGCCCCGGCCACCACCCAGCAGAACTGGTACCCGATCACCAGGATGACCACGTTGAGCGCCGTCCGCGACCAGTGCTCGCCGATCACCGTCTCGAACAGGCCAGTGAGGTAGAGCAGGTAGTAGGAGCCGCCGAACGCCACGGCGGCGAGGCCGGGGTGGGCGAGCAACCGGGCGACCGGGGAGTCGATGAGGGCCAGCAGCCACTCGTGCGGCCCGGCCGGTTCTCCGTCCCGGGCCGGGACAAGTGCGCGCAGCGCCAACGTGACCGGTGCGCCGAGCACCAGGGCCAGCGGCGCGATCATGTTCAGGGCCATGTGCGCCAGCATGTGCATGCTGAACACCGCCGGCGCGTAGGCACCCACACCCGACGAGGTGGCCAGGAACACCACCGCGCACCCGGTCACCCAGGACGCGCTCCGGGCCGGCGACCAGGTTCGCCCGGCGCGGCGCAACCGGCGCACGCCGGCGAGGTAGAGCACCGCCGCCACCACCGCCGCGGTGCCCAGCAGCAGGTCCGGTCGCCACGTGACGAGAACGTCCAGCAGCCCCGGCGCATTCGGGAGCCGGTAGCCGATGGATGCCTCGACCGGGTCGAGCGCGGTGCGGGCCGGGGGGCTACCGACGAGTCCGGTCACCGCGGCGACGGTCACGACCAGCACACCAGTCTCGACGCCCGACACGAGCGCACCGGCCCGGAACCGCGACCGGCGCAATGCGACGACGCCCAGCACGGCGACAGCAGCGAGGTCCGCCAGCACCAGCCATCCGAGCGCCGTGCCCAACGGCGGCGTGAGTGGGACGAGGACCAGTGCCGCCACTGCCCCGGAGAGCACGAGCACCGTCCAGCACACCACGGAGAACCGGCAGTACCGCTGCGTCACCGTCCCGTGCGTCGTGAGCCGGACCCCGAGCCACATCGACGCGGCGACGACGTGCAGCAGCAACGCATTCGTGGCGAGGTCGAGGTCGGGACCGCCCACTGCCCGGCTCGAGACCACGGGCGGCGCGAGCCCGGCCAGGGCCGGGAGCAGCAGTCCGACGACCGGTCGCCACCGCGTCGTCCACCAGCAGCCCAGCGCCACGACCACCGCCAGAACGGCGACCACGATCCCTGGCGTAGCGGACATGTGCTCGCCCACGACATCCAGCGGAACGAGCGACACCGCGGCCACGGCCCACACCCATGCGAACCACCAGCCGCCCGCGACCGATCGCGGCGCGGACGACCGACCGGCCGCCGATGGGCGGAAGAAGGCACCGACGACGAGCACACCGACCGCACCGGCTGCGGCGACGGCTGCGACGAACCGCAGCAGCGCCGACGGCACCCCCACACCGGTGGCCACCGCCCCGAGCACGACGACGCCGAGCGCGAGTGTCGCCAGCCCGGCGGCGGCGAACCGCCCACCACGCCGATGCGGGACCGGGTCGGGGGGCGCTAGATCGGGGGCCATTGCAACCGCGCAGAGACCGAGAGCATCCGGCTCATGATCAGCGTCCAGCCACCCGTCATCATCAGCACCGACACCGTGCACCCAGCACCGTGAACGATGTGCCGCACCGCGCGCACGGGGAGCTGAACGACACCGCCCCGGCCACCGGCGCCGGCGAAACCAGCGCAAACACGTCCACGGCCGCTTCCTCCGATGCCGACCCGGTTGCAGACACGGAACTTCTACACCGCATAGTAAGAACACCGATAGTAGAAGCCGCATGCGATGTGCCGAACCGCGGATGACATGCCACACGCTGGGCCCTTCATCGCACGGGCCGTGCTCCCGGGCGCGGTGGCAGGCAGCTGGGCCTCCGCGAGACCGAACCCGAGCCGCTGACCCGACCTGGAGCACGATGCCGACCATGCCCCCCTCACCCCGCGGCGGCGCCACAGTCGTGGCCGTCACCTGGGCCGTCGCCGGTGCGGTGCACCTGTGGATCGCGCTGGACGCCGCAGGCGCGGCGGTCGTCCTGGGTTTCGCCCTCGCCGCGGTGGCGTTCGTCGGTGCGGCCGCGCTCATCGTGGAGCCCCGCCCCGAACTGCTGGTCGCCGCCGCCGTCACCGGGGTGATCGGAGTGGGCGCGTTCGCGATCCCGCTGATCCTGCCTCTCCTCGGCATCGGTGACCCCGTAGCCGATCCCGTCAGCCCCTGGGGCATCGGCGGATTCCTCGTCGATGGGCTGACCGTCCGGCTGGCCGCATTCACGCTGCGCCGGGCTAGAGCCAGCCGACCCTCCCCGCCAGCAGGACGTAACCCAGGAACGCCACAACGTTGATCAGCGTGTGGGCGCCGACGAGCATCCACAGCCGGTTGGTTCGCTGCCAGACCCGCGCGAAGACCAGACCCATCACCAGGTTGCCGAAGAACCCGCTCGCGCCCTGGTAGAGGTGGTAGCAACCGCGCAGGAACGCCGAGGCCAACGCGGCACGGTTGGCCGACCACCCGAGCTGGCGCAGCCGGGTCAACAGGTAGCCGACCTCGACGACCTCCTCGGCCCACGCGTTCGCCGCCGACGAAGCGACCAGCAGCGGCAGCTCCCACCAGGTATCGCCCAGCGTCGTCGGCGCGATCGTCGCACTCAGGCCGGACGCCCGGGCGATCAGGTAGAGCCCGAGACCCGGGACCCCGATCAGAGCGGCGAGCCCCATCGCCCCGCCCAGGTCCCGCCCGGGACGGCTGGCGTCCAGACCCACCGACCGCAGCGTGAAACCGGCCCGCAGCAGCAGGTAGGCGCCGAGCGCACCCCAGCCGACCAGCTGCAGCACCCGGACCAGCTGCAGCGCCAGATCGACCAGCTCGACGTCCGCGGCGGGAGCGTTGAGCACCACCTGCTGCTGTGCCAGCGGTGTCGGCGCCAGCAGCGCGTCGACGAGGCTGAGTGCGCTGCGCAACGCGGACAGGCCGGTGGTGACGGTGAGCACCACGAGCAACTCGACGAGGATCAGCCGCCGGCGCCGCGGGTCCACGACGACGGGGGTGGTCGACGGAGGGGGGAGGATCCAGTCCCGCACGGTGCCCGCCACGGAGCCGACGCTATCGCCGAAGCCACCAGCCGGTGACGGCGCGCTCCGCCCGGCAAGTGACAAGCCGGCGCGGCTGTGGGCCGCGGTGAGATTCGCCATATCCCATTTGGCCTCTCGACCATCACCTTCATGTACTTCAGGGGGTTATCGGTTGACACCAGGAGTGAGGAGTTCCATGCGCACGCTCAGCCGGGTTCGCCGTCGGGCTGCGATGATCGGGCTGGTCGTGGCGATGCTGCTGTCGGCAGGTTCCATAGCGCTCGCCGGGCCGATACCCGGGCCTCCCGTGCCAGCCCCGCTCGTGCCGGGCACCCCGTGCACCGTGACGGCCAGGGCCTGCGCGGACCTGATCGGGCTGCAGGCCTGGCTGTTCCAGGACGGCCGGATCCTGCGCGGCCCGGTCCCGATCAGCATCGGCGACGAGTTCGACCCCACACCACCCGGCCGATACGCCGTGGAATGGAAGGCCAAGGACTGGGTGAGCCGCGAATACGGCACGCCCATGCCCTACTCGGTGTTCTTCGCCCCCGGCGGCATCGCGTTCCACGAAGGCAGCCTGCAGACCAGCTCCGCAGGATGTATCCGCATGGAACGGGACAACGCGGCGGCGTTCTTCGACCACCTCCAGGTCGGCGACGAGGTCCAGGTGCACAGCGATGCCCCGGCGGTCGGGTAGCAGCCCTCTCGCATCCGGGGTCGAGGCTCGCCTGTACTCGTAGCCGATCGCAGCTACCGACCCGACCCAGCGCTCGACGACCGGCGACACCGCTCCCACGATCGTCGAGATCCGGTCCCGTGGCGGGGCCCTCCGGCCCTGGCGTCGGTGAGACGGTCCACCGCCGGCTCCCGCGCAGCGGGCGTAGCGCCCGCCTTGGTGAGATCAGCCCGCCCGGTGCTCGGCACCGCTCACTGGGCCACCCTTATGCGGTGCCGGCGGTCGTCCTGGCTGTCGATGCACTCGAGGTGCTACCCGGTCACTGCCCACTTAAGCCGACATCCCCGCCGGGGATGTCCAGCCTGAGAAACGCAGGGCCGGGTGGTCGCCTGGGTCGCGCGGACCGTCGACAGGCTGAGCGCCACCAGAGCGCAGGACGAACGACGTGACGCCGACGATCAGCGGTGCACACTCCCCCGCGGGATCGGACAAGGGTTACATGGCAGGACTGCAGCGGCACGTTGCCGTCCTGCGACGCCGCTTCGGTTACGGCGCCGCGGTGGGCGGATCGGCTGCCACCGGATTGTCCTGGTGCTGCTCCAGGAGCCTCTTCAGGCGTTCGTCGTCGCGACGGGCATCGCGAGCCAGCACCCGCGCCAGCAGAGGCTCCAGCATCCGGCCCCACCCCGCTGCCCGGAACTCCATCCGGCCGAGCAGCAGGGTTGCTGCGCCCCGGGATTCGACCACGTAGGAGGCGCGCCCCGACACCCAACCGTCGGGAATCTCGAACTCCACGATCCGCGGCGGCTCGAATCGCACGAAGCGGTTGACCGCCTGCAGCTCGCGACCGGCGAACCGCCGGACGAACATGTGCTCGCTGCCCACCCCGATCGGACCGGGCGTGAGCCGGCGGACCTCGTGAAGTCCCTGTTGCCAGCGCGGCGCGTTGGTCTGGTCGGCGACGAATGCGAACACCTCGGCAGGCGCTCGATCGATGGACGTCTGGACCTCGACGACGAACACGAGCCCACCTCCTCAACCCTGCCCACTAGTGCAAGTTACTGATGTGACGCTCTAGTGGGAGCGACTAGTATGGTGTGGTGTCGTGGCCGACGTCAACGATCCATCCCGTCGCGCACGGGCTCGCCGGACGCGCAGGGGCATCGTCCAGGCGGCGCACGCCGAGCTCGTCGAGCACGGGTATCACGGCGCGACCATCGCCGCGATCGCCCGTCGCGCCGGCGTCGCCACCCAGACCGTCTACTTCGTCTTCCACACCAAGGCCGAGCTGGCCGGAAGCGTCATCGACGCCGCCGTGCTCGGCCCCGATCCGACCGTCCCGCAGGACAGCACGTGGTGGGCCGAGATGCGGTCCGCGCCCACCGCGCACCAAGCCCTGCACACGTTCGTGATCGGAGCCGCCCCACTCCTGGCCCGCGCCGCGGCGGTGTCCGAGGTCGTGCGCGCCGCGGCTCTCACCGACCCCGAGGTCCGGGCCATCCACCAGCAGCACCACAACCTGCAGGCCAGCGGCTACCGAGAGGTTGTCGACACCGTCGCGACCAGGAGTCCGTTGCGCGACGGGCTCACCCCCGAGACGGCGACCGATGTCCTGCTGACCCTCTGCGGTGATCGCTCCTACGTGCAACTCACCACCGACGGTGGCTGGACCCACGACCAAGTCGTCGAGTGGCTCATCGACGTCACCCCACTACTGCTACTTCCTCCGCGCTGAAACATCCTGGTCCGGTAGCGGGCGCCCCGTCGCGCGAGCAGAGAGGTTGACACAGGGCTCTCACAGCGGCCACGGACGACGGCGAGTCGTCGCGGGCTCCGGACGCGGCGGTGCGGGCGCGCGGGCTCCAGCGGCCAAGTGCAGCGGGTCCGGCCGCAGCAGCGAGACCGCCGCCAGGCCGGCGAGCAGCGCGCACACCGCCAGGTAGGGCCAGTTGTAGAGCGCGGTCTCGCCATCCGGATAGTAGACGACGAGCAGCCACACCGAGCCGAACACCACGTACGCGAGGCCGCGCGGCGTCCAGGCCGTCATCGCCAACAGCACCATGCCCCAGCTCACGTACCACGGCAGCATCGTCGGCGACAGCAGGGCGACAGCGAGCAGCACGACGCCCGCCTGGCGGACGGCGTCGGGCCCGCCGTCGCGAGCCGCCCACCACTGCCGCACAGCGATCACCACCAGCACCGCCGCGCCGAGGATCCGCGCAACGTTGACGAACGGCTGCTTGTCGACCTCGGCGACGAGGTTGACGGCGGTGAACGCCACCTCGCCGACACCGGTCGGCATCGACAGCCAGTTCACGATCATCGACGGCGCGGACAGGGCGGGCAGCCAGCCCACCCCGAACCCCGCGACGAAGGTCCAGAAGGCGAACACGGCCCCGAACACGCCGAGCCCTGCCGCAGTCGCCTTCGCGAGCCGGACGCGAAACGAGCCCGGGAGCCGGGCCGCCCACACGAGCACGAGGAACGGCAGCGCCACCCCGGCGGTGGCCTTGACCGCCATCGCGCTTGTCACGATCGCGATCGCGGTGACGTGCCGCCCGCGCAGCGCGAACAGGCTGCCCGCGGCCAGCAGTCCGACGACCAGCAGGTCGTTGTGGATCCCGCCGACCATGTGGATCACCGTGACGGGGTTCGCCACCGCGATCCACAGCGCTACCGGTACCCGCCCGCCGAGGCGCCGGGTGAGCTCAGGCAGCGCCCAGACCACCAGCAGCAGGCCGGGCAGCAGGAGCAACCGCCACCCGACGACGCCGACGATCATGCTCTGCCCGGTGGCGGAGAACAGCCAGGACATGCCCTGGGCGAGCAGGATGAACAGCGGCCCGTAGGGAGCCGGGGTCTCCTGCCAGAAGTAGTGCACGTTCTCGCTGAGCACGTCCCCGAGGACATCGGGGCCGACCTGGTAGGGGTCGTGACCGCGCAGCGGCAGCGTGCCCTGGGCGAGGTAGCTGAAGACGTCGCGGGTGAACAGCGGCGGCGCCACGAGCATCGGTGCGAACCACACCGCGGCGGTGCTCAGCACCGCGCGCCCGCTCACCCGGCTCGCAAGGACGTCGCGTCCCAGCCGCACCCACGCCCACACCAGAAGCCCGACTCCGAGGTACACCAGCGCCGTCGCCATCTCGCGGCCGTGACCGTAGCGCCAGAAGCCCAGCGCTGAGTTCGTCAGCACCGGATCCCGAACCAGCACCCCGCCCGCACCGAAGCCGCCCACAACCAGGAGCACCGAACCCGTAAGGCCCAGCAGCACCGTGCGACGCGGCGGGCAACCAAAGCGTGCGAGCCACCGCGGCGCAACGGGCGCAGGCGCCTCCGGGAGGGACGCCGGTCCGTCGATCGGTGGAGAGGGCTGTGCGCTCACGGGTCATCCTGCTTCTCTCGGTGATGCCGGTTGGCCGTGATCGGTTGGCACCGAACGCGCGACCGGCAGTGCGGGCGGCTCGTGACCCTCGGGCAGGGCGTCGAGGACCATCAGGCTGGCAGTGGGGCTGCGCCCCGCTCGGCGAGCATCTGACGGATGGACTGACTTTCCGCGGTCTGGGCGGTGAGCATCTGGGCGGCCAGGTTCCGGACCTGCTGCCGCCCGGCCCGCTCGGCGGCGTAGCCCAGCATGCCGGCACCGCCTTCGTGATGGCGCAGCATCAGCTGCAGGAACAGCACATCGGCGTCTGGCCCCGTGCTGGCCCGGAGCCGGGCGAGATCCTCGGTCGAAGCCATTCCCGGCATCCGTGCCCTGCCGTCTGCGACGTGGCCCATGCCGAGCTCTGTACTCATGTCCGACATCCACCGCATGTATCCGTTGATCGAGGAGGCAGGCGCGTCCCATAGGGCGAGCCAGCCTTGCATCTGCCCGATCTGGGCGGTCTGTGCGGATTCGATGTCGAAGGCGAGGGTGCGGACGGTCGGATCGCCGCTGTTGTCGCGCGCCCAACTGGCCATCTGCACGGCGTTGCGATGATGCACGCTCATGTCCTGGGCGAACCCGACGTCGACCGAGTCCGTATCCGGCACGGCCGACCCCGCGGAGCCGGACCGCCCGAGGAGCAGGCCTCCGGTTGCCGCCAGCAGCAACAGCGCCAGCACCGCACCCGCTGCGATCACCCTCCGCGGCCAACGCGCCGGCCCGGCCGACTCGGCCGGCGGCACGTCTGCTGAGGCGTCGGCGCGGGTGTCAGCGCTGTCGGCAGGTGTCCGGCCGGTCATGATCCGTCTCCGGTGGGCTGCTCTGCGGCGGTCTCGGTCTCCGCCCGGACGCCCGGTTGCCCGGCCGCAGAGACCGGTGGGGCAGGCTTATAGGGCGGTGGAGCGTCCTGATCGAACTGGCCGGGCCCCAGCGCGTCGCAGCTGGCCCTGTTCTCGGGGTGGGTGTTCAGGTTGGCGCGAAGCGCAGCCACGAACTGGTCGATACGAGGGTCGGCGGCGTCGGCGAGCTTGAGCTGATGCCCCCAGGACTGCAACGCGATCGGCTGGTCGAGACCCGGGTACGGGGACAGCGCCATGTAGGGCCGGTCCTGAACACGGTCGGCGAGTTGCTCGAGGGCGGCACCGCCGAGCTGGTCGGGGTTGTAGGCGATCCACACCGCCCCGTGTTCCATCGAGTGCACCAGGTTCTCACTACGCACCGGCTGGTCATAGACCACGCCGGAGCAAGCGGCCCACGCCTGGTCATGCGTGCCACCGGTCGGTGGGGACTGGGTGTAGGCCACCTGCTCGGTCGGGCCGACGTGCTGGCCGCCCTCGTAGGTCTGTTCAGCGACTCCCGGGATCTGGGTCGAGGGATCCTGGTTGGCCGCCGACGGAGTGAAGGCGGAAAGCGCCTCGGCACGCGCGTTGCCGGCCTGGGACTCCAGCAGGGCGTAGCCGAAGACACCGCCCGCGAACAGCACCACCACCAGTACCGCGACGATCGTCCCCCACGGGGTTGACCGGTCGGTCACGAGCGAGGTCTTGGCCCGGTCCTGGCGGGTTCGCTTGCTCTGTTTTCCGCTGACCATCATCTCATCCTCATCACATTCGGCTGCGGCGATGACGGGAGCAGGAGGGACGACTGAGCAACACCTTGAGAGCTTTCCTGCCACCCTGTGCAGTGTCTCGTGGCGTCGATTCGAAAACTCCTGGTACGCCTTCATGGTTCACGACCCGGACTCCAAGGCGGCGATCGTCGCGCGGGCGATCGGTGCCTGCAGCGGGTTGAAGTAGGGATTGATGGACATCGCCTCGCTCAAAGCCGCCCGCGACTCATCGCGGCGACCCAGCGAGGTCAAGATCATTCCCCGGTGATAGAAATAGCTCGCATTTCGCCAACCGAGCTCAGCAGCCCGGTCCGCAAACGTGATCGCCTCGGCATAGCGGCCGTTCACGTACAGGGCCCAGGCCATCGAATCGGCACTGAAGATGCTCTGCCTCCGGCCCCATTCGGCCTCAGCCAGCCTCAACGCCTCCGCCGGCTCGCCGTGGTCGGCCGCGATCAACGCGGCCACCTGGTCGTCGGTGGACCCGTCTGCGGCGTAGAGCCGCTGCTGGACGGCGAGGACGTCGTACTGCGCCTGTGCCTCCTCGGTGCGACCCACGGCCTGCAACAATTCGCCGTACTCCAGCAGGTATCCCGGAAGCGGAACCCGGTTGGTGATTTCCTGGAAGCCCACGAGCGCATCGTCAGTGCGACCCTGTGCATAGGCCACCTTGGCCATGCCCTGCAGCAAGGCGCACGGGCACTCGGGGACGGATCAGCTACATAAGCTGTGAACGGTTCGAAAACCGCGCAGAAAGGGCGGCGAGTCAAGTGCATTTCGGGCATCGCATCCTGGCTCCGGCGAGCCGCCAACCGTGCGCGGCTGTGACCGATATTCCGTGGACAGGACCGGTGAAATGCACAGCGTCCGAGCCCTCGGAGTACTTGATGCCACACTCGGCACACCGCACCGTCCAGCACGCGCGTGATGCGGCCTGCGAGGACTCATCCGAGGAATCGTGAATCTCCCGGCCTTCGTCAGTGTTCCGCACGTTGCAGGCCGCCTGTTCGGCGATGATGCCGACCGGCGGCTCGGGACGCTGCGACGCGCGACGCGGTGCAGCCGCGAAGACGGCCGCGGCGATGACTCCGACGATGGCCAGCGGTATCCCGCCGAACACCAGCACCGCCTCCAGGGTGTTCATCGTCGAGCCCTGCGGACGGATGGAACCGTGTGGGGGTTTGTCGAACGGTGAAGGTGCACGGCAACTCCGACGGCTACCTGATCATGGCTGGCGGACGAGGCGAACTGCGTCGAGCGGGCCACGTTGGGGACCTGCGCCGTCCTGCGGTTCGACACCCCAGGCGGCACATGCAGTCGCATCAGGCGACGGTCAGCCTCGACGGAGGTCCGCGGCGACGGAACTGGCCAGCGCCGGGTCCGGGTACGGCTGCTGCGAGAACGTCGACGAGCGGTGGCGTTCGTCGCGCGGGGACCGGGAGACGGCGTCGCGGTAGCCGAATCGCCCGCCACAACGCACCGGCCAGCAAGAATAGTGATTCCGCCCCAGCGACAGCCGCAGTGACGAGCACGGCCAGCACCATCTGCAGCGGGAGGATCGCGCGGTCGCCGGAATGCTCGGTCCCGTAGGGGAGAACGGCCATCGCGGCATGCACAACGGGCTCACTGACCAATATCCCGCTGGCTGCTGCGAAGAAGCCTCGATGTCGGCCCGGCTGTGCCAGGCGCATCAGCCCCAGTGCGATTGCGGCTGCACCCAGAGTTGCTGTGTGCAGCGGGTGACTCCCGGCCACAGCTCCAGCGGTCACGGCAACCAGCACGGTTGTCATCGCTGCGAACGCCGCAGTACGCGTGCCGGGAGTCGTGATGTCACGGCCCTGCTTCATCGAGCCGCCCTCCTCGCACCCGGTATCCGGACCCATGCCGAGCGATGGGCGGTGGCGTACCGGGCAAGTCAGCGAACTGCACCTGGAAGTCCTGGGGCCGCCACGCTTCTACACAGCATAGTAGGTGCACGATCCGCCGGACCACGGGACCACAGGTTGAGGTGTCCACGACGATTCATCGCGCAGCGCGGCCATTACGACCGCCGAGTCGGGTGACGGTGATGGTCACGAAGGGTACGGCCGAGGCGAGCAGATGCCTCGTGCCGTCGAAGCGGCGGATCCGACGAGACGGACTCTGTGAGCAGTCCGCGAACATTGCGTAGTCCGCCGAACGGGCTCGACGTATGGCGTAACGACCATGCACCCGCTCGACTGCAGGACTGCGCATGTCTCCGGACCTGCACCGCGCTATCACCTCCTCGACGGACCGCTCGTGATCAGGTGCCTCGATCCGGTGCCGTGCGGTACGGCACTGCGGACCCGGCCCCCGGTGGGCGACGGCGCAGCCGGTGCCGACCGCCCCGGGACCGGGTCGGTTCCTCGGCCGGCAGGAGACCGCGACGGCGAAGCGCACCCACGGCGGCCGCGCAGCCGGCCCCGACGATGATCAGTACCACCCATGGGGCCGCCGGGACGCCGGTGGACCGGGCGATGTCCAGCGCCCAGCCGGTTCCCAGGTTGCCCAGCAGGATGCCCACGCCGCAGACGGTGTTGTAGAGCCCGTAGTGGGTGGCGACCCGGCGGTTTCCGGAGAGCGCGACGATGGTGTTCATCTCGAACGGGAACACGATCGTCGTGCCCAGGGCGAGCACCGCGGCGGACAGCACCAGCGCGATCATGCCGACCGCCCCGCCCAGGCGGCCGGGGCCCGGCGGGATGGCTTCCGCGGCGAGGAGCGGTACGAACGCCGCGGCCAGGACGAGCAGCCCGGCGGTCATCGCGCGGGCGGGACCGAGCCGGGTGCGGCACCAGGCGGTGACCCGCAGCTGGCCGAGGATGGTTACCAGCCCGGACACGGCGAACAGGACGGCGACGAGGATCGTGGCGTCGGAGGCGGTCGCGGTGACCACCCGGGCCTGCAGTGGCAGGGCCAGGTAGACCTGGAACGACAGCACGTAGGACCCGGCCATCGCCGCGGCGAACAGCAGGAACGACCGGTTGCCGAGGATCTCCCGCCAACCGGCCGAGGTCGCGTCGGCGCTGCTGTCCTGTGCACCACCGCGTGGGGGGAGCGCTCGGATCTGGAGCAGGGTGAGCACGGCGAAGACCCCTGCGGCGACCAGGCACGTCACCGAGAACGCGATGCCGGTGAGCGCCAGCCCGACGAGCGGACCGAGCAGGATGCCTGCCTGGTAGAAGACGCTGAACAGGGCGAACGCCTCGACCCGCCGCTCCCCCGCGTCGTGCGCCAGGTAGGCGCGGACCGCGGGGTTGAACAGCGCACCGGCGAATCCCGTGGCCGCCGAGGCCACGATCAGCGCCGGTACGGAGTCGACGAATCCCAGTAGCGCGAACCCGACGGTCCGCAGCGCGCACCCGGCGACGATCAGCGGCTTGTACCCGAAGCGGTCGGCCAGTGCGCCGCCGACGAGGAACATGCCCTGCTGGGCGAAGTTGCGGACCCCGAGGATCAGCCCCACCAGCCATGTCGCCAGCCCCAGCCCGCCCGACAGGTGGGCCGCCAGGTACGGGATCAACATGTAGAAGCCGAGGTTGATGGTGAGCTGGTTGAGCAGCAGCAGCCGCACCGGCCGCGGGAACGAGCGGTACTGGGCCAGCGTGCGCATCACGGGATCCGCATCGTGCGGGACCCTGTGGGGTCGACGACAGTCGTGCACCGCGTCCAGCTCGTCACCTCGCGCTCGCCCGGGTCGTCGATGCGGGCGGGATGGAGGTCGGGGGCCGCACCGAGCAGGCCGTGGCGGCCGCAGAACTCGTCGTTGTAGACGGTGTCGAAGTAGCGCTGCGGACCGTCGGGGAAGATCGCCACGATCCGGGTCCCGGCGGGATGTGTACGGGCGGCCCAGCCGGCGACCAGCCCGACCGCGCCGACGCTCCAGCCACCGCTCGCATAGCTCGTCGACGCCAGCCGGCGGCACGCCCACACGGCCTCGGCGGGCGCGACCCAGTGGACCTCGTCGAACGTCGGGTAGTCGACGTTGCGCGGGTAGATGCTCGATCCGAGGCCGCGCATCAGCCGCGGGCGGGGGGACTGGCCGAAGATCGTCGATCCGATCGCGTCGACGCCGATCACGCGCAGGCCGGGGATGTGCTCGCGGAGCACGGAGGACAGACCTGCCGAGTGACCACCGGTGCCGACCGAGCACACGAGGACGTCGATACCGTCGGTCTGCTCGAGGAGCTCATGAGCCATCGGTGCGTAGGCCGCGACGTTGTCCGGGTTGTGGTACTGGTCCGGGCAGTACGCACCCGGGTGGTCGCGCAGGATGCGGCCGACGGCGCGACGGCGCGCCTCCTGCCAGCCGCCCTCGACGCACGGCTCGTCGACCGTGTGGACCTCGGCTCCGTATGCCCGCAGGAGCCGAAGCATGAGCGGCTCCATACCGGGGTCGCTCACCAACGTCACCGGGTGTCCGTAGGCGATCCCGGCCAGGGCCAGCCCGAGGCCCAGGGTGCCGCTCGTGGACTCGACGATCCGGGCGCCGTCGGCGAGATCACCGCGTTCCCTGGCGCGCCGGACCATGTGCAGGGCCGGCCGGTCCTTGATCCCACCGGGATTGAAGCCCTCCAACTTCGCCCAGAAGCCCCGCGAGTCACCGGTGAAGGGTTGATCGATCCTGACGAGTGGGGTGTTGCCGACCACCAGCGGCAGTCGAGGAGCCGGCGGTCCGGCCAGGTCGGGTTCCGCTGCGGGAAGGGCTGCGGGCAGGGACAGGGCACGTGCAGACACGGGTACGTTCCTCGGATCACGCCGCAGGCGCGGCGACAGACGGGACAGGAGCACGACTCCGGTCCTGTCACGTCCACCGGGGCGGGCTTGCGCCGCCTCCACCCGCTCAATATATAGTCGTATCGCAAACTGTGCATGAATCTGACGGGCGGGGAGAGATTCTGATGCGAAACGCTGGGACGCCGGGCGGGCGCCAGGGGGCTCCCGCGAGCGTCACCCTCGATCTGCAGGAGCTGCTGCCCGAGGCGCTGCAGGGCGCCGATGGGATCGGGAAGGCCGACCGCTGCGTCGGCAGGCTGTCCGGTGACCTCGCCGCCGCCGCCGGGGTGGAGGACGCCCACGTGCTCGAGGCCGACGCGGGTCCGGCTCGGCTGTGTGTGCACTACGACCCGGCGCGGGCGGGTCACCAGGGCCTGCAGGATCTGGCCCGGCGCACCGCGGCCGAGCTCGCCGCCCGTTACGGGCACCTGCGGTGGCAGGCCCGCGACGGCGGTGCGGATCCCGGCCGCCTCGCCGCCCGGATCGAGCGGATCCCTGGCGTCGTCGAGGTCACCACCGGCGCGGGGGGTGCGCTGCACGTCGAGTTCGACCGCCGCCGGGTCACCGCCGAGGAGCTGGCCGAGGCGCTGGCCGAGCCGGAGACCCTCGAGCGGCCGGGCTCCGGCACCAACGTCGAACAGGCCGGCCCCGCCCAAACCGGGCACGAGCCGGGCCTCGGACCCGACAGACACGACCGCGACGAGGACGCCGGGCACGGGCACGGGCACGGGCACGGGCACGGGGGCATCTTCGGCGAGCGTAGCGAGCTGATCTTCGCGGGCCTGTCCGGGCTACTGCTGCTCGCGGGCTGGGTGATGGCGGCCTTCCTGGACACCCCCCGCCCGGCCGAGCTGGCCGTGTACTCGGCCGCGTTCTTCTTCGGCGCCTACTACACCGTGCAGGAGGCCTACCGCAGCGTTCGGGCCCGCCGCTTCGAGATCGACTTCTTGATGCTGGTGGCGGCGGCGGGCGCCGCGGTGCTCGGCGAAGTTGCCGAGGGCGCGCTGCTGTTGTTCCTGTTCAGCATCGGGCACGCCCTCGAGGGCTATGCGATGGGCCGGGCCCGCCGCGCCATCGAGGCGCTGGCCGAGATTGCCCCCAAGACCGCGCTGGTCCGCCGCGATGGCACCGGCGAGGCGGTCGAGGTGCCGGTGGAGCAGTTGCGGATCGGCGACGTCGTGGTGGTCCGGCCGAACCTGCGGCTGCCCGCGGACGGGTTCGTGATCGCCGGCACCAGCAGCGTGGATCAGGCCCCGGTCACCGGGGAGAGCGTCCCGGTGGACAAGGCCCCGGTGCCCGACGTCGCCGCCGCCGCCGCCGCCCCGGACCGGGTCGACGCCGGCTCGCGAGTGTTCGCCGGCACCATCAACGGCTCGGGCGTGCTGGAGGTGCAGGTCACCCGGCTCGCCACGGACTCCACGATGGCGCGCGTCGTGCGCCTGGTCACCGAGGCCCAGACCAAGACCTCCCCCACCCAACGGTTCACCGACCGGTTCCAGAAGATCTTCGTCCCGGCCGTGCTCGGCACCGTGTTCGCGCTGCTGTTCGCCGGGCTGGTCATCGACGAACCGTTCAGCGCCACCCTCTACCGGGCGCTCGCAGTGCTGGTCGCGGCCAGCCCGTGCGCGCTGGCCATCGCCACCCCCAGCGCCGTGCTGTCCGCGGTCGCGCGGGCGGCCCGCGCCGGCGTGCTGGTCAAGGGCGGCGCCCCGCTGGAGGAACTGGGCCGGCTCAACGCGATCGCCTTCGACAAGACCGGCACGCTGACCCGGGGCCGCCCACGCATCGCCGACGTCGTCGCGGCCGCCGGCGTCACCGAGGCCGAACTGCTCGCCGTCGCCATCGCGGTCGAGGAGCAGAGCGACCACCCGCTGGCCCGCGCCGTGGTCCGCGACGGGCGCGAGCGGCTCGACCGCACCACCCCGGTACCCCGCGCGCAGAACGTCCGAGCCGTCACCGGGCAGGGCGTGCTCGCCGAGGTCGACGGGGTACAGGTCGGCGTCGGCCGGCGCGCACTGTTCCCCGCCGACGGACCCGCCCTGCCCGCCGAGCTGGACCGCGCGGTCACCCGGCTCGAGGACACCGGACGCACCACCATGCTCGTGCGCGCCGGGAACCGGTGGCTCGGCGCGATCGGTCTGATGGACCTGCCCCGGCCCGAGGCCGCCACGGTCATCGACCGGCTGCACCGGCTGGGCATCCGCAACACCGTCATGCTCTCCGGGGACAACCAGCGTGTCGCCGACGCGATCGCCGCCGACGTCGGCGTCGACCACGCCCGGGGCGGGCTGATGCCCGAGGACAAGGTCACCGAGATCGACCGGCTGCGGGCAAGCGCCGGGCGGGTGGCGATGGTCGGCGACGGCGTCAACGACGCGCCCGCCATGGCCACCGCCACGGTCGGTATCGCGATGGGCGCCGCCGGCTCGGACGTGGCCCTGGAGACCGCCGACATCGCGCTGATGGCCGACGACCTCACGGCGCTGCCCGTCGCGGTGGGCCTGAGCCGGCGCGCCAGCCGGATCATCGCGCAGAACCTGTGGGCCAGCCTCGGGGTGGTCGCCGTCCTCATCCCGGCCACCATCCTCGGGCTCGGTATCGGACCCGCCGTGCTCATCCACGAGGGATCCACCCTGATCGTGGTGGCCAACGCGCTGCGGCTGCTGGCCTACCGCGACCGCACGTGAACCCTCGGCCCGTGCAGTCCGGGCGCAGCGGCGACCAGCCCAGCGGCGACCGGCACAACATCGACGTCGTCCGGGTGCCGCCGCGCGGTGGCGGTGCCACGGTGGCCGCGGTGTGGGCCGCCGCCGGCGTGGCGCACCGGTGGCCGGCGATCTCGATACCGGCGCCGTGCCTCGCCTGGCGACGGCGCAGGTGAGCGACAGTCGCCGAGTTCCTGTGGTCGTCTCGGCAGGCCGGCGGCGTCGCCTGGTGATCGGCGCCGGGCTGGCGCTGCTGATCGTCGTCGGGGCGGTCGCCGCGATCGTCGCCGTCGGGGGGACCGGTCCTACCGGTGCCCCGCCCGTCGGCGACGGCCGGGGCAGCGACGTGCCGATCACCGTCGAGGGCGACCGGATCCTGCGCGACGGGCAGCCGTGGTGGTTGCTGGGCTACAACTCTTTCGTCTGGTCGGGCGACTGCGGCAACGACGACGAGCAGATGTCCGCCGAGGACGTCGACGCCTGGTTCTCCTCGCTGCGCCGCGACGGGCACGCCGGGGTGCGGCTGTTCTTCTTCGAGAACTGGGACATCGCGCGGCTCGACGCCGCGGTGGAGTCGGCCAAGCGCTACGGCATCTACCTCACGATCACCCTCGACGACGCGATCGGCGGCTGCGGGGAGACGGAGAAGAACTCCGCCTGGTTCGCCGACCAGGGTGAGCGCGACGCCTTCCGCGCGCACATGACCTCGGTACTGGAGCGCTACCGCGGCGAGACCACGATCGCGTGGTTCGAGTACTTCAACGAGCCCGACTTCGCCGAGGGCCGCCTCCGCGGGTTCTACGACGAGATGGGCGCGGTGGCCGACGGGATCGACCCCGACCGGCTCTTCGCGACCGGCACCCTCGCGCCGTACGCCGTCGGCGAGGACGGGGACTTCGCGACGCTGAACGAGTCGCCGGGCGTCGACATCGCCTCGCTGCACGAGTACGACGAGAACGAGGTCGAGTCCAACCAAGGACCCGGCACCCGCGCTGACGCGGCGGGCAAGCCGGTGATCGTCGGGGAGTTCGGGCTCTACGCCTCGGAGTCGGGCGCCGGCTGCGACCGCGACTTCGCCGCGCGCGCCGAGCAGGTGCTCGCCAAGGCCAGGGTGTACACCACCGTCGCCGGCTACGCGGGCGCGATGATGTGGGCTTGGCAGCCGGGCACGAACAACGCCTCGGAGTGCGAGTACGGCAACCTCGACGTCGACCCGGCCGTCCAGGACGTGCTGCGCACCTTCACGCCCTGAGTGCCTGTCGCTGCAGGACCGCGGGCGTCCAGGACGTGAGGCGCAGCGCCGGCCACTCCACCCACGTCCCGCACCGGGTGGATCCGTGCTGCTTTCAGCCCCGGAGCGGAGCGGCGCCGCGGGCGGCGAGCAACTGTCGGATGGGCTGGCTCTCGGCGGTCTGGGCGGTGAGCTCTGCGCGGCGAGCCGCCTTCGTGGTGGCGCAGCATCAGCTGCAGGAACAGCACGTCCCCGACCGGGCCGGTGCTGTTCCGCAGCCGGACCAGGTCCTTTGCCGAGGCCATCCCGGGCATGGCCGCCAGCCCGTCGCTCGCGTGACCCATCCCATACCTGTCACCATGTCCGGCATCCACCGCATGTAGCCGCCGGTGGATCGGGCGGGGGCGTTCCACAGCGAAAGCCCGCCCTGGGTCTGCCCGATCTGGTCTGCTTGCCTGGCTGTATCTGTCGGTAAGCATGCTCGTTCCAACCGGCTGACTGCTGTGCACCCGACGACCGTCCTCCCCGCCGCCCCGAAAGATGGGCGCTATGGCCCGAACTACCGGGGTGCCCGATCAGGGCGCGGCTGCCGCAGGCGGCTTCGTCGGGGTGATACCCAGATGGAAGTGATCCTGGTGGACGTCGTCGGTGAAGAAGCCGGTGCCGGCCGGAACGATCGGCCCGCCGACCTCGGTGGCGCCCGCCTGCCCGGCTGCCGCCATGAACTCGGCGATCACCGGATCCTCGCGGGGTATCTCGACCACCGGTCGACCGTCGATCGCCCGGATGTCGACCGCGCGGCCCACGGTGTGGTTCGACAACCGGGTCGTCGGGAACACGGTGCCGGGATGGCCGGAGACGACGACGTGCACGTCCAGGTCATAGGTGCGGGCGAGAACGTCGAGTACGGCCAGGATCGGGTCGTTCACACGGCGCTCGATCATGTCGGCTCGGCCGGGCTCGGGGATGCGGATGAGCGGGTTGTCCAGAACGGCGCGGCCGAGGTCGGTGGGCCCGCCAGCGCGGGCCGGTGCGTACTCGGGGCGGGGTGGGTCGACGACCGGGGTGACTTCCCAGCCACCGGGCTCCGGTCGCAGCCGGACGTCGAGCAGGATCTCCCGGGTCCGTTCGCCGCCGTCGGTGCGCAACTGCTGGCGGGCTAGGACCATCACGCTCGCCGCGGTGTCGGTCAGTCCCCCGTACTGGGGATAGACGATCGTCGTGTTGGCCTCCTGCGCGGGCATGTCCAGCAGCGGTGCGGCCGTCGCGGCCATCTCCGGTGCGTACCCGGCGTCGACCACGCGTGAGGTCGTGTCTGCGGGACCCGGCGCGCTCCAGGTCCCGACCCGTTGAACGAATCGCGCAGCCGCCTCCTTGACCTGCCCGTTCACATCGAGGGGGCTCGCGACGAAGCCCTCGCCCGCTGCGGTGGAGGCGGCCGGGACCGATGAGGTCTCGCCTGGTGCGGCCGGCGCGGGGTCGGGCGGCGGAGTCGTGTCCGGATCCCGCGGGCCGCCCGTGGCCAGCGCGGTGACGCCCATGGCCAGGACGACGACCACGGCGGCCATCACGACGCCGATACGGATCTCGATCTTCATCCGGGCACCTCCGGGATATCGGTCCATCGGACGAACCGCTGGAGGGCGCGCCCATCACGGGTGTCGTAGCGGCGCCGGGCGGTCCATCCCGTGCTGGTGTAGAAGGCGACCGCCGCAGCGGAGTCGGCGGCCGCGACGAGCTCGACCCGGACCGCACCCGCCGCGGTACAGCGGTCGATGAACTCCTCGGTGAGCCTGCGCCCGGTGCCGGTGCGGCGCAGTACCGGGTCGACCGCAAGGGCGGAGAGCTCGGCCACCGGGGCCGCTGGCTGCGCGCCGGGCGGTACCGCTTGCACCCGGCGAGGCGCACGGAGCCGATGCAGATAGGGCCGCAGACGAGTGCGCAGGAAGTCGGCCAGAACGGGCGGTCGCAGGGCGAGGGCGACGACCGCGCGAACCGCCAACCGCGTCCGGTGCCGGGTCAGCAGCTCCTGCTGGAACGCGAGCCGGTCGAGAGCGCCGACCAGGAACCCGGCGATGCGCCCGTCACCGTCCGACGCCGGGTCGACGGCAACCAGGGCGACGGCGTGGGGGCTCTGCACGTACGCGCGGTGCCAGCATGCGACGAACCGGAGACCCAGGCGAGGGAACAGTCCCACCGAGAGGTGTTCGATGTGCAGCCTTGCGGTGGCGTAGACGTCGGCCGCGACCGCCTCACGTACGAGTACCGGTCCAGCGAGCCTCGTTCGCCCTGGGTGAGGCCGCATGATGGGCAGCGGACGGGGTACGAAACCATGAAGTGAATCTCGGGGACGGGGAAGCGGTTGCACGAGCAGCTCCACGGGGTGAAGGCCGGTCGCGACCGGCCCGGCAGACCGCCGCCGAGCCCGAGTGGAGAACTGAGCGTTCAGACGGCGAGGACGGGAGCAGCCGCGGGCGGGCCCCGCCTGTGGCGTGGGATGAGGGGAACCCGGCGTTGAGCGGGCGTCGCCCGGACCGCGCCGATGGGCGCACCGGCGGACCGGCGGGCGACGACCAGATCGGACATGCGCAGCCAGCGGACGACCGTACGGCGCACGTCGACCATGTCCAGCAGTTGCTCTGCGCAGGCCACCGCCACCACGATCGCGGCGGCGACCACGACGGGGAGTATCGATAACGATGTCTCCTGGACCGTGTGACCGGCCGATCCGGCCGGAACCGAGAAGCCGAGGACTTTTGTCGCGGCATCCAGAACCGGTTGAGCCACGAACGATGCGGTCATCGCGGCGAACAGCCCGCGGTGCCGTCCGGCGAGGCGAATCCGGAGCAGCGCCACGATCACCCCGATCAGGCCCAAGGACATCGTGTGCAGGGGTCGCCCGCCTGCGACCACGTCCGACCCGACGGCGACAACCGCGGCGAGGGCCGCTGCGCCAGCGGTGATGGCCGGTGAGCGAGGGTCGACGTCACGGTGCATCGAGACGTTCACCTCCCGCCCAGTCAGTCAGTGCTACCTCGGAACGTAGCCCGGGTGCCGCACCCACGGACGGTTACCCCACCTGCTGGGGCCTCGGGCCGGATCCAGGCGCCCCAGGCCGGCAACAACGCCGCCCCGTACACCAGCACCGCGACGACCGGGACGGGGCGCAGGCCGGTCAGTCGGATCAGCACCCGGGCAGCCGCAGCGCCACGGCGGCGAGCAGCGCAATGACCCGACCCGGGCCCGCGCCGGCGTGGCGGGTAAGCCGGTGATCATGGGGAGTCCGGGGATCTACGCCTCGGAGTCGGGCGCCGGGGAGTCGGGCGCCGGCTGCGACCGCGGCTTCGCCGCCCGTGTCCCGCTGCCTCAGTACCTGCTCGAGTACGGCGAGATGCTGCAGGCCGTGTCGCGGACGCCCAGGCCCAGTACGAGGTGCTCGGCGTGCAGCAGGCGCTCTACGCCGCGGAGGCCTCGACCGACGACCAGGTCGCCGCACTGATCGCCGCCGACCATGGCGATCCCGCCGAGGCGCTGGCGCTGACGCTGGCCGAGTGGGAACGGCGGCAGAGCATCTTCAGTGCCGACTCGATGGCCTGGGCGTTGTATGTGAACGGAGGTTGCTGGTCGCGTCGACGGTTCTCAGCGTGCTGAACTCCTGCAGCCAGCCGCTGCGGTCATGTACTCCACAGAGCCGAGGTCGAGGCGGTGGTTGGGCTGGCGTGCAGCGGGCAGTCAGGAGCCATCAACGGCTTGGTCTCCGCGGTGCGGCGGGGTATTGGGCAGGATGGGGCATCGACACCCTCGGGCTACGGCCTCCGCGCTACCCGGCGCGGGGCTGCCCCTATGGTACGGGGCCGGCGATGGGTCCCCCTCGGTGAGTCGGTGACGACCTCGGGAACTGTCCCCGCGCCTGGACGACAGTCCTTGCCCCGGCTCGTCAGCAAGCCGATGGCGCATGAGCTCAGCGTGGCACACCGGCCAATCGATGAGGCCCATATGACGCGGTGGCCGCGCTGAGCCTCACTGGGCTCGCGGCCGCTCGCGAGCGGGCCGCGGCCTGCTCGGTCGACGGTTTTCACCCGGCGGTAGGGGGCGGGCTCGTTTCATGCCGCCGCCATGCCGTTGGCCCGCAGGTCGGCCAGGACCTGGTCGGGATCGCGTCCGGTGCCGTCCTCCCAGTCGTCGCACATCACGACCAGTTCGTCGTCGTAGTCGGTGGGCTCGGTAGGGTCCTCCATGATCAGCGGGCCGTACAGGCCGCGATCGAGCTGAGCGCCGATGTGCGGGTGGAACATGTAGGTGCCCGGGTCGGCACGGTGAACTCGTAGGTAGGCCAACCAGGCCGCCGACTGCCTTATCGCGCTCAGCGCGAGCGTGGGTCGTCGTCGGGCTGCGCTTCACGGCCGACTGCTTGGCTCAGTTTCTCCCCCGGGTCCGACCTGCCACCGATGTGGGCCTCCTCGCGGAACTGCTCGACGAGGTGCGGGTAGTGCAGCTCGAACGCCGGGCGCTCGGAGCGGATCCGGGGCAGCTCGGTGAAGTTGTGCCGCGGCGGCGGGCAGGACGTGGCCCATTCCAGCGAGTTGCCGAAGCCCCACGGGTCGTCGACGGTGACCACGCGGCCGTAGCGGTAGCTCTTGAACACGTTCCAGATGAACGGCAGCGTCGAGGCACCGAGCACGAACGCGCCCACCGAGGAGATCGAGTTGAGCACGGTGAACCCGTCCTGGGGCTGGTAATCGACGTAGCGCCGCGGCATGCCGGTGTTGCCCAGCCAGTGCTGCACCAGGAACGTCAGGTGGAAGCCGATGAACGTGGTCCAGAAGTGGAACTTGCCCAGCGTCTCGTCCATCATCCGGCCGGTCATCTTCGGGAACCAGAAGTAGATGCCGGCGTAGGTGGCGAACACGATCGTGCCGAACAGCACGTAGTGGAAGTGCGCCACCACGAAGTAGGTGTCGGAGACGTGGAAGTCGATGGGCGGGCTGGCCAGCAGCACGCCTGTCAGGCCACCGAACAGGAACGTGGCGAGGAAGCCGACCGAGAACAGCATCGGCGTCTCGAACGTCAGCTTGCCCTTCCACATCGTGCCGATCCAGTTGACGAACTTGACGCCCGTCGGGATCGCGATGAGGAACGTGGTGAAGGAGAAGAAGGCCAGCAGCACCGCGCCGGTGGCGTACATGTGGTGCGCCCACACGGCGACCGAGAGGACCGCGATCGCGATCGTCGCGTAGATCAGGGTCTTGTAGCCGAAGACGGGCTTGCGGCTGAACACCGGGAAGATCTCCGAGACGATGCCGAAGAACGGCAGCGCCACGATGTAGACCTCCGGGTGGCCGAAGAACCAGAACAGGTGCTGGTAGAGGATCGTGCCGCCGTTGGCGGGGTCGAACACGTGCGCGCCGAGGTGGCGGTCGGCCAGCAGCCCGAACAGGGCGGCGGTCAGCACCGGGAACGCGATGAGGATGAGCAGCGCCGTCACGAAGATGTTCCACGTGAAGATCGGCATCCGGAACATCGTCATGCCGGGCGCGCGCATGCAGACGATCGTGGTGATGAAGTTGACGCCACCGAGGATCGTGCCGAGCCCGGAGACGATCAGGCCGACGATCCACAGGTCGCCACCGGCGCCCGGGGAGTACGTGGCGTTGCTCAGCGGGGTGTAGGCGAACCAACCGAAGTCGGCGGCACCGCCCGGCGTGAGGAAGCCCGAGATGACCGTGAGGCCGCCGAACAGGAACAGCCAGTACGAGAACGCGTTGAGCCGCGGGAACGCGACGTCGGGGGCGCCGATCTGCAGCGGCACGATGTAGTTGGCGAACCCGAAGAGGATCGGCGTGGCGTAGAGCAGCAGCATGATCGTGCCGTGCATCGTGAACAGCTGATTGTACTGCTCGTTCGACAGGAACTGCTGCCCCGGCACGGCCAGCTCGCCGCGCATCAGCAGCGCCATGGCGCCGCCGGCCAGGAAGAAGCCGAACGACGTGACCATGTAAAGGATCGCGATGTCCTTGGGGTCCGTCGTCCTGATCATCTTCAGGAACGTGGAACCCTTGCCGGTACGGCGCGCCGGGTACGGGCGCGACGTAATCGGCTTCGGGGCGACGGCTGTCACTGAGGACTCCTGCACTGGGCCTACCTGCTCAGACCCCGGACTTCGTCGGCGGTATGGATTGACCCGGATCGTAGCTCTACACGCTGTAGAAACTCTACACGTGGAACTCCTCTCGCCCATGGGGCCTGGGCGAGCACCGCATCCGGGTCGGGCCGATCACCGCCGAAATGCGCTCGCCGCACGGCAGGACCTCATGATCCTGACAGGCGTGCGGCCGGCTTCGTGGCCGCGACGTCGGCCGTTCGCCGGGCGAGAGGGGCCTGTGCAGGTAGCGTCGGGGTATGGGCTCACCCGAGGCGAGACCGCCGACCGGGACGGGCCGGCTAAACGCGCGGGCGTACCCGCCCGGCCCGAACCAGCTGGCCGCGAGGTACCCGCCGGACCCACTCCTCGAGCATCCTGACCCGCAGGCCCACGGCAGCCCCGGGCCGGCCGCGGGCGGACCGCCGCCCGCCGAGCCGGATGCGCGGCCACTCGGGCGACCGCAGCGCCGCCACCGCTGGGGCCTTGGCGCTTTCGTGCTCGCCGAGCTGATGTTCCTCGGCGTCTCGGCCCTGGTCGCCCCGCTTGTCGCGGGGGAGAACCCGAGCGCGGTCGCGCTGGGCACGGCCGTCGCGGTGCCGACCGTGCTCGCCGCCACGGTGGCGCTGCTCATCACCCGGCTGCGCGGCAACGGTCCGAAGGCGGACCTCGGCCTGGTGTGGTCGTGGCGCGACCTCGAGATCGGCCTGGCGTTCGGGGTCGCAGGCCTTGCCCTCACGCTCGTCGCGACCGCGGTGTTCGTGGCGATGGCCGGACCGGACGTGACGTCCGCGGTGGGCGACCTTTTCGGCGGTCGGCGCGCCGAACCCGCCGCCGCTGTGCTGATCCTGCTGATCGTCGTGCTCGTGGCGCCGGTGTGTGAGGAGATCCTCTATCGCGGCCTGCTGTGGGGCGCCCTGGAGAAGCTGGGCGCGGGGCGCTGGGTGGCCTTCGGTCTCGTGACGGTGATCTTCTCGCTGGCGCACTTCGAGATCACCCGCATGCCGTTGCTGCTGGTCATCTCAATCCCCCTCGGCCTCGCCCGGCTGTACACCGGACGGCTGCTGGCCAGCATCGTGGCCCATCAGGTCAACAATCTCCTGCCGGGGATCGCGCTGTACCTCATGCTGACCGGCGCCGTCCCGGTGTGACGCCGATCCGGGCTCCTCGCGGAGCCCGGTGCTACTCATCGCCGCTCAGGCCGACATCGTGCTGCCCCAGGCGTGGGGCGGTGGGCTGCTCGCGGCGGTGGACGGCGTCGGTCCGTGGTGCCGGTACGCAGCATCGACGCCCGCCCCAACCCGCGCTACTTCGGCCGCCGCCGCGGAGTGCGCTGCTCAATCTGGTCAACGACCAGGCCGTCGGGCTGGCCGGCCAGGTCGTGTCGGGCACGCCGCGTGACTCGCTGCACGTGATCGACCTGATCTACCGGCAGGACGGCGGGCGCCGCCCGGAGGTCATCCTCAGCGACACCGGCTCCTACAGCGACACGGTGTGCGGGCTGATGCGGTTGCTCGGGTTCGACTACCGCCCGCAGCTGGCCGACCTGCCCGACGCGAAGCTGTGGCGGATCAATCCGGGCGCGGAGTACGGCCGCTCACCACCGCCGCCCGCGGGAAGATCGACCTCGGGCGGATCCGGGCGCACTGGCGTGATCTGCTGCGCCTGGCCGGGTCGATCCACACCGGCACGGTCAGCGCGCATGACGTGCTGCGGATGCTCGCCCGCGGCGGGAACCCGACCCAGCTCGGCGAGGCGGTGGCGCACCACGGACGATCTTTAAACCCTGCACGTGCAGTCGCATGCCGATCAGGCGCCCTATCGGGCGCAGATCAAGGGCATGCGCAACCTGCAGGAAGGCCGCCACGACCTGGCCCGGCACGTCTTCCACGGCCGCCGCGGCGATCTCCGCCGCACCTACCACGACGGGATGGAGGACCAGCTCGGCGCTCGGGCTGGTCCTGAACTGCATCACGCTGTGGAACACGTCTACCTCGACGCCGCCCTTCGGGCGGCTCCTCGGCTCCGCGACGAGGGATACCCGGTGCGTGACGAGGACGTTGTGCGGCTCTCGGCCTACATGCGCCGTCACCTCAACGTGCACGGGCACTACTCGTTCCAGCTCCCCGACCTCGCCGGGACCCGCCGCGCGCTGCGCGACCCCGATAACAGCGACGACGACGAGGCGGACCGCTAACGCCGCTCTACCGGCGCCGATCGGCCGACCTCTCGCCGCGCTGCGCCTGTCGTTCCAGCAGCATGAGGTGGTGCACCAGTTGCTCCATGCTGGCGCAGGCCTCCGCGGTGAGCTGCTGGGTCGTGGGGTCATCCACCGCCGCGGCGGTGGAGCTGAGCTTGTCGGCGCGCCGCGACAGAGACCGTGCTTCGCGCAGCAGCGCCGTGATCGCCTTCGCCGATGGCGGCTCCGGCAGGTCCACATCGTCGTCGCCCATGCTGCTGATTGTGCTGTGCACCGGAGGACACGAGACCGGTGTGACCGACCGTCACCAGTTCTCGGTGACGGTCGCCCGCAGGCGTCGACCTACGATCGCGGCCTCGGCCTGTCACGCCGCTGTTCACGCTGCAGCGCGAGGTACCGGCGGCCCGGCCGACGCCGGCAAAGCGCGACGAGGATCCTCATCGGTTGTCGACTATGACAGCGACGAACAATGCTAGCATCGTCGCATGACGATGCCGCGGCCTGGCCAATCGTGTTCACAGCTCTCGTCATGCCGCTTTTGGGTCACGCGTGCACGCCCGCGCTGCGTCACGTGCCCGGAGAACTGACAGCGTGTAGGACCGCCCGCGGAGCGCCCGCGCCGCCGTAGCGGTCCTCGCCCCCGCGCGCGGCGCCCCACCGCTCGGTCGGCAGGTCATGTCGTAGCTCACCGGGATCACGCTCCGCTGGAGCGGCGTGCCCAAACCGCCATACCGCCCGCTCCCCGGCGGCCGACTCTCCCCGGCCGAACGATGCCGGTGATCACTCAAAAGGCAGCAGCCATGGAACCCCCCCCCCCACCTGGACCCTGCAGGCCATCGGCCTGTTCATGGTCACCAACATCGACGACGTCATCATCCTGTCGCTGTTCTACGCCCGAGGTGCCGGCGCCCCGGGCACCACCGCCAAGATCCTCGGCGGTCAGTACCTTGGATTCGGCGCCATCCTGGCCGTGGCGGTGCTCGTCGCCCTGGGCGCGCGCAGCTTCTTGCCCGAGGAGGTCATTCCGTACTTCGGGCTCATTCCGCTGGTCCTGGGCCTGCTCGCGGCGTGGCGTGCCTGGCGCGAGGATGATGATGACGACGACGAGGGCAAGATGAGCGGTAGGGCCCTCAGCGTGCCCACCATCGCCGCGGTCACCTTCGCCAACGGCGCGGACAACGTCGGCGTGTACGTGCCGATCTTCGCCACCATCGGTACCGCAGGCATCATCGCCTACTCGATCGTGTTCCTCGCCCTGGTGGCCGTGCTGTGGCCGCGGCGCGCTTCGTCGCCACGCGCAAGCCGATCGCCGAGGTGCTGGAGCGCTGGGAGCGGGTGCTGTTCCCGATCGTCCTGATCGGTCTGGGCATCGTCATCCTGGTCGAGGGCGGCGCCTTCGGCCTGTAGCGCCGCGCTGCCGCAGGTGCCCGCGCTGCAGGTGCCGGCGCTGCGCCCGTGCGGCGAGGGCCGCCTTGGGTGCCAGCGCCTCATCCCTTCTTGACGACGCCCCGCCCCGCCGTTGTCATCGACATCGCTGTCTATCATCGCCTCATGACGATTCCCGCTAGTGCCGACGGGAGCTCTGTCGGGCGCGAAGCCGAACGACGGGACGGAGTCGTAGTGAGATTCCGGCCGAGTTGGCGCTCGGTCGCCGTCGCGGGTGCCGCGGCGGTGGTCGCTGTGTTGGTCGACATCGTGACCAAGTGGCTGGCCGACACTCGACTGCCTGGCGCGCCGGTGGACCTCGGGATCGGGCGCCTGCAGCTCAGCTACAACACCGGAGTGGCGTTCAGTCTGGGTGACGGGCTGCCGACCTGGGCCGTGCTCGGGCTGGCCGGGGTGATCACCAGTGGTGTGCTGGTCGCGATCGTCGCCGGCTGGTTGCGCCCGCCGGTGCCGGCGGGCCTGGTGCTTGGCGGTGCGGTGGCCAACATCGTGGACCGGGCCGGGGACGGCGCCGTCACCGACTTCCTGTGGCTGGGCTGGTTCCCGACGTTCAACCTGGCCGACACCGCGATCACCCTCGGAGTGCTCGCCCTGCTGTGGGCGTCGTGGCGCACTGAGAGCTCTACCGGCACAGGGACGGAGCAGAAATCGGCAGACCAGGGCCGCCCCCCATCGGACGGCACCTCGTGAACGGACGGCACCTCGTGAGCGCAGCGCTGGCGACCGCGCGCCCGAACCAGCCGCCGACACTGCGGAGACGCAGGGTGGTGCGCGGGCCGGGTGCGATGCTGACCCGCAAGGCCAGCCGCCGACACCGAGGTTTCGGCCGGATCTACCTCGGGCGCGCTGGTCGGGCTGGGCCGGACGGCGCCGGTCCTGCCGCCTCGCCAGCCTCGCCCCCGGGGTCGGCGAGGCGGTGGCGCCATTCGGGGTGCTCGTGCAGGGCCACGCCGGCGAAGGCCACGTACCAGGCCACGTACCAGGCCGCGGCCACGGTCGGGCGCACGAAGTTGAGCAGGGCGACGCCGGCGGGCAACGGCCGCCCGCGCAGGTCCCGGGCCGTCGCGACCACGTACAGCGCGGTACCGGGCGCGGGGTGGATCTGCCCGAGGCGGGCCCGGCGGACCAGCCCGGCCGCCCACCGGCCCAGCCGCCAGCGGGCCAGGGCGGCACGGGCGAAGGGCCGCCCCGGCGTGCCGAACCCCTCGACGATGTCGGCGAGCTGCCGCGCCCGCCGGGGCAGCTCCGCGGAGGCCACCGGGATCCCGGCCCACGGCAGCACGGCCGCGCCCAGGACCTGCACGGCCTCGTCGAACAGCCATACCGGCGCACCGCCCGCCCAGCGCCGGGTGACCGCCTGCCACTCCTGCTCGGCGCGCCGCCCGAGGTCGGCCACCGCGTCGGCGGTGAGCACCCGCAGGTACAGCGCGTTGCGGTGGTGGTGCTCGGCGTCGTCGAGACCGTGCACCGTGTCCCGGCCGAACAGCACCAGCTTCAACGGGGCCTGGCAGCGACCCGCGGCGGCGCAGCCGCGGATCGTAGAAGCGACGCACCCCAGCCGGGCCGCCGATCAGCACCGCGCGGCGACCCAGCAGCCGGGTCGCTACCGCCCACGGGGCCGTCGGGGCGTCTGGCCGCAGCCCGCCGACCCAGCGATACCCCTGACGGATCAACTCCAGCGTCTGGTCCCTCACCACCTCGCGCACCTACCCCGCACCTCATGAACCCGTCCGCTGGTCACCGGCATCAGGCGCGGCGGGCGGCGTCGAGCGGTTGCGGGCGCGTCGACGCCGACGGCGGGAGCACCGCGGCGGCGGTGGGAGACAGCGCGCGGGCGCGGCCGGCGCGTACCCCGTTGGCGATGACCAGGATCTCGGCGAGTTCGTGCACGGCGACGACCGCGGCCAGGCCGAGGACGCCGAACAGGGCCAGCGGCATCAGCCCGACGATGATGGCCAGTGACAGCCCGACGTTCTGCAGCATGATCCGCCGGGCCCGCCGGGCGTGGTCCAGCGCCTGGGGCAGATGGCGCAGGTCCTCGCCCATCAGGGCGACGTCCGCGGTCTCGATGGCCACGTCGGTGCCCATCGCGCCCATCGCGATGCCCAGATCGGCGGTGGCCAGGGCGGGGGCGTCGTTGACGCCGTCGCCGACCATCGCCGTGGGCCGCTCGGCGCGCAGCTTCCGGACCAGGTCCGCCTTGTCCTCGGGGCGCAGCTCGGCGTGCACCTCGCTGATCCCGGCCTGGGCGGCGAGCGCGGCGGCGGTGGCGTGGTTGTCCCCGGTGAGCATCGCCACCCGGTAGCCGTCACGGCGCAGCCGGGCGACCACCTCGGCGGCCTCGGGCCGGAGCTCGTCGCGCACGGCGACCGCGCCGATGACCGTCCCGTCGGCCTCGATGAGCACCGCGGTCGCCCCGGCCTCCTGCATGCTGCGCACCGGCCCGGCCAGGTCGCCGGGGTCGATCCAGCCCGGCCGGCCCAGCCGCAGCGCGCGCCCGTCCAGACGGCCGGTGAGCCCAGCGCCGGGCACGGCCTCGACGTCTGCGGCCGGGGTGACCTGGTCGACCGCGGCCAGGATCGCGCGGGCCAGAGGGTGTTCGCTGCGCGCCTCCAGGGCAGCGGCCAGCGCGAGGACCTGCTCGCGGGTGGCGCCACCGGTCGTGGCGACCTCGACGACGGTGGGTCGGTTGCGGGTCAGGGTGCCGGTCTTGTCCAGCGCGACCTGACGGATCCGGCCCAGGGCCTCCAGCGCGGCACCGCCCTTGACCAGCACCCCCATCTTGCTCGCCGCACCGACCGCGGCGACCACGGTCACCGGGATCGCGATCGCCAGCGCGCACGGTGACGCGGCGACCAGGACGACCAGCGCGCGTTCGATCCACACCAGCGGGTCGCCCAGCAGGCTGCCGATCCCGGCGATCAGTGCGGCGGCGATCATCACCCCGGGCACCAGCGGACGCGCGATCCGGTCGGCGAGGCGCTGCGCGGCGCCCTTGCGGGACTGCTCGGCCTCCACGATCGCCACGATCCGGGCCAGCGAGTTGTCCGCAGCGGTGCTGGTGACCTCGACCTCCAGCGCGCCGGTGCCGTTGATCGACCCGGCGTACACCTCGTCGCCGGGTCCGGCCTCGACCGGCACCGACTCCCCGGTGATCGCCGAGACGTCCAGCGCGGTCCGCCCGGTCCGGACGGTCCCGTCGGTGGCCAGGCGCTCCCCGGGGCGTACCAGCATGGTGTCCCCGACCCGCAGCTCACCCGGTGCGACGACGACCTCCAGGGCGCCGCGCAGCACCGTGGCCTGCTCGGGGACCAGCGACAGCAGCGCGCGCAGGCCGCGGCGGGTCCGGGCGATCGAGTACTCCTCCAGGCCCTCGCTGATGGAGAACAGGAACGCCAGCATCGCGGCCTCGCCGACCTCGCCCAGCGCGACCGCACCGACCGCGGCAATGGTCATCAGGGTGCCGACCCCGATCTTGCCCTTGGCCAGGCGGCGCAGTGTGGACGGCACGAACGTCCACGCCCCCACCCCCAGCGCGAGGACCTGCAGGGCGAGCTCCACCGCCGCCGGCCCACCGGACCAGCCCACGATCAGCGACGCGCCGAGCAGCACCCCGGCCACCGCGGCGGCGCGCAGCTCCGAGACCTCCCACAGCCGCTCCGGCTCACGCTCCGCCACGACCTCGCCGGTCTCGGCGTCGACGCGGGGCTCGTCGTCGCCGCACCCGCACGCGTCACTCACCGCGCACCCCCACGCCCGTCGCCGCGGAGGCACCCGCGGCGCCGAAGTTCGGGCACAGCGCCACCGCCGACCCGGTCGCCCCCAACAGCGTCTCCGCGGCGGTGAGCAGGTCCAGCAGCTCCGGGCGGGTCAGCGAGTAGAACATCTGCCGGCCCTCGGGTCGGCCCATCACCAGGCCGCAGTCCCGCAGGCACGCCAGGTGCGCCGACACCGTCGACTGCGCCGACCCGAGCCGCTCGGTCAGGTCCACCACCCGCGCCTCGCCGCGGGCGAGGTGCTGCACGATCGCGAGCCGGGTCGGGTCGGAGAGGCTGTGGAACAACGCCGCAGCCGGCATCAGTTCCTGGCGCAGGGGGACCACCACCCGATTTGGCATCGTCATACAGCGATGATAACGCACGGAGCGAGTGACCGGCACCGGCTCCCGTGTCGCCCCCTTGCGTGCCAGCACCCGCTGGACAGCGGCGTCGCACATCTGCTATCCATCGCTCTAGAACGATGACACCGTTTGATGTGGATAGCTTGGAGGTCGGGTCGTGTTGATGAACCGGGCGGAGACGGCTCTGGTGAACAGCCCACCGCGTCGGGCGTTGCAGCGGTTCTACGAGGTCCCGACGCTGCTGCGGCTGGGCGGTGCGCTGCCCCCGAACGCGCGAGTACTGGAGGTGGGGTGCGGGGCCGGGTACGGCACCGAGCTGATCCTGCGCCGGTTCGCCGCAGCCCGAGTGGACGCGCTCGACCTGGACCCGGCGATGATCGGCCGGGCTAAGCGCCGGCTGGCCGGTTACGCGGACCGGGTGCGGCTGGCCACCGGCGATATGACCGACCTGCGCGCCGCCCTGGGCGCCGAGGACGGCAGCTTCGACGCGGTGTTCGACTTCGCGATCGTCCATCATGTCCTCGACTGGCGGGCGGCGCTGGGCGAGATCGTTCGGGTACTCAAGCCGGGCGGGCGGTTCTACTTCGACGAGGTCACCGCCGCCGCGCTGGCCACCCGCGGCTACCGGTGGCTGTTCGACCACCCCACCGAGGACCGGTTCACCGCGCAGGAGTTCGTCGCCGAACTGGAACGCCAGGGCCTGCAGGTCGGCTCGCGGTGGCGCACCCGGATCCGCGGGCACTACCTGCTCGGGGTGGCCCAGCGCCCCTACAGCGACGCCGCATCGCGGTGAGTCCCGCCGACGAGGACGGGGCGTTGCGGCTGCTGCTCGACGCCCGCCGGACCTACTGACACGGCTCGGCGGCGATCGCCGCCCGCTGGGACCGGGCGCACCTACACCGCTTCGCCCTCGCCGACGGCACCCAGATCGGCCGGCCCGACTGAGAGGGCGACGACGACTGGGGCCAGGCACCACCGCTAACCGGCGGGCGCCGACTCACCCTGGGGGCCAGCTGCGCGGCGGCGAGCAGTTCCTCTACACCTTCGACCTGGGTCAAGTCCGCTGGCGGTGTGTTGCTCTTAGCCTCCAAGTGGGGCGGCGCCGCGCTCGGCGAGCATCTGTCGGATGGCCTGGCTCTCGGCGGTCTGGGCGGTGAGCATCTGCGCGGCGAGGTTGCGAACCTGGGGCAGCTCCGCGTTGTCGGCGGCGTAGCGCAGCATCGCGGCACCGCCCTCGTGGTGGCGCAGCATCAGCTGCAGGAACAGCACGTCCCCGGCCGGTCCGGTGCTGTTCCGCAGCCGGGCCAGGTCCTCCGCTGAGGCCATCCCAGGCATGGCCGCCAGCCCGTCGCTCGCGTGACCCATACCCATGCCTGTCACCATGTCCGGCATCCACCGCATGTAGCCGCTGGTGGATCGGGTGGGGGCGTTCCACAGCGAAAGCCAGCCCTGCATCTGCCCGACCTGCGCGGTCTGCCCGGACTCGATGTCGTAGGCGAGTTGGCGGATCGCGGGATCGGTGCTGCGGTCGCGCGCCCCGACGGCCATCTGCACGGCGTTGCCGTGGTGCACGCTCATGTCCTGAGCGAACCCGACGCTGACCGATTCCAGATCGGGCGTCGCCGGGGCGTCACCGGGCCGCCCGAGCAGCAGCCCCCCGGTCGCGCCGAGCAGCAGCAGCGCCGCGGCCAGGCAAGCCGTGATCAGTCCCCGTGCCCACCGTGGCCGCCCGCCCGGCCCGCGACCGCCGCCGGCGTCGCCACCATCGGCGTCGCCATCGTCGGGGGGGTTCGCGGCCGGTGGGCCACCGGCGTCCGTGGTGTCCCCGCTGTGCCGGATGTCCGCGCCGCTCATGAGCCGGTTCCGGGCATCGAGGCGGCGCCGTCACCGGGCGCGGCCGGGGAGGTCTCGTCCGCGGCGCGCACGCCGGGTTGGCCCACCGCGTCCACCGGGGGGGCCGGTTGGAACGGGGGCGGTTGGTCCTGGTCGAACTGGTCGGGCCCGAGCGCCTCACAGGTGGCACCGACCTCGGGGTGGGTGTACTGGTTGGTGCGCAGCGCGGCGAGGAACTGGTCGATCCGCGGGTCGGCCGGGTCGGCGAGTTTGAGCTGATGCCCCCAGGTCTGCAGCGAGATCGGCTGGTCGAGCCCGGGGTAGGGGGACAGCGCGGTGTAGGGCTGGTCCTGCACCCGGGCGGTGAGCTGGTCGAGGGCGGCGCCGCTGATCTGCTCGGGGTCATAGGCGATCCATGCCGCGCCGTGCTCCATGGAGTGCACCAGGTTCTCGCTGCGCACCGGCTGGTCATAGACCACCCCGGTGCAGGTCGCCCAGGACTGGTCGTGAGCGCCGCCGGTCGGCGGGAACTGGGTGTAGGCGACCTGGTCGGTGGGGGCCACGTGCTGGGCGGCCTGGTCGTGCTGCTCGGTGACCCCGGGGATCTGCTGCGCCGGGTCCTGGTTGCTCGCCGACGGAGTGAACGCCGCCAACGCCGCGTCGCGGCTCTGCGCCTGCCGGTCGAGCACGAAGACGTAGCCGAACACGCCGACGGCGAACAGCAACACCACCAGCGTCCCGGCGATCGTGCTCCACGGCCGGGACCGCCCGGTCACCGCCACGATGCCCCGGCGGGTCTGTTTGCTCTTCCTACCACTGACCACCTCGGCCACGTCCTTCGTCGACTGGGTCGCTGGGGAGCGCGGCCGAGTGTAGGAGCCGCGGCTGAGAACGGCCTGAGCGCAAGCTGAGGGTGCCTCGGCCCGCGCACCATCCCCGCGCATGTCCACCTCATCGGTCACGAAACTGTGGCGCAGCCACGGGCAGCTGCACCCGCGGTGATCATGATCACCGGTCGGGCCCCCGGGGCGCCGGCACCGGGCCGTGTACCCGCATGTTCGGTCACTGTCGGTGACTGACATGTGGCGTGTTGCCGTGGTGCCCGTGGCGGGCCCGGAACGGGCTTTCCCGACCCGGCGTTGCCGTGGTGCTGCCGGGCGCACCTGGCGCCGAGTGAGCTTCGCTCCCCTGTCCCATGTTCCGAGAGGTTGTCGTGCCCTCGACGTCTGCCCCGCCCGTGGCCCCACCCGTGGCCCCACCTGTGGCTCCGCCCGATTCGCCGCTACCTGACCTGCCGGGCTGGAGCAGGCTGCGCGCGGATCTGAGTGCGTCGTTGGTGGTGTTCCTGGTCGCGGTGCCGTTGTCACTGGGCATCGCGCTGGCCTCCGGGGCGCCGATCATGGCCGGGTTGATCGCCGCGGTCGTCGGGGGGATCGTCGCGGGGCTACTCGGCGGGTCGCCGCTGCAGGTCAGCGGGCCCGCGGCCGGGTTGACGGTGGTCGTCGCGGACCTCATCGTCCGGTTCGGCTGGGAGCTGACCGGTCTGATCACCGTGCTGGCCGGGCTGCTGCAGATGTTGTTCGGGGTGAGCAGGCTGGCCCGGTTCGCCACGGCCATCCCGCCGGCGGTGGTGCACGGGATGCTCGCCGGGATCGGGGCGACGATCGCACTGGCCCAGCTGCACGTCGTGCTGGGCGGGGCGCCGCGCACCGGCGCCGTGGACAGCGTCCTGCAGCTGCCCGGGCAGCTGGCCGGGTTGGAGGGCCACGCCGTGCTGGTCGGGCTGGTGACCATCGCGGTGGTGCTGGTGTGGCCGCGGATGCCGCGGCGGCTGCGGGTGGTACCCGGGCCGCTAATCGCGGTGGGCACCGCGACGGCCCTGGCGGTGTGGTGGCCGGACGTGCCGCGCGTCGACCTGCCCGGCGGCCTGCTAGAGGCGGTCGCGGTGCCCTCGGTGCTACCCGAAGGCGGCCAGTGGGTCGGGGTCGGGGCCGGCGCGGTGACCGTGGCGGTGATCGCCAGCGTGGAGAGCCTGCTCTCCGCGGTGGCCGTGCACCGGCTGCGGCCCGGTGTCCGCGCCGACCCCGACCGGGAGCTGCTCGGCCAGGGAGCGGCGAACACGCTGTCCGGGCTGGCGGGCGGGCTGCCGGTCACCGGGGTGATCGTGCGCAGCTCGGCCAACGTCGCCGCCGGCGCGCGCACCCGGGCCTCCGCAGTGCTGCACGGGGTGTGGATCGCGGTGTTCGCGATCGCGCTGGTCGGCGCCGTGGAGCGGGTTCCGCTCGCCGCGCTCGCCGGGCTGCTCGTGGTGGTCGGCGCCCAGCTGATCAAACCGGCCGACCTGCGCACCGCCCGCCGCCACGGCGAGCTGCCCATCTACCTGGCCACCGCGCTCGGGGTCACCCTGTTCACCCTGCTCGAGGGTGTCGCGATCGGGCTCGCCGTCGCCGGGATCATCATGCTGCGCCGCGCGGTCCGCGCCCGGATCCGGCTCGAGCCACCCGGCCCGACCGGCGCCGAACACCGGATCGTGGTCGACGGCACGCTCAGCTTCCTGTCGGTGCCCGCGCTGTCGCGGGTGCTCGCCCAGGTGCCCGCCGGCGAGCCGGTCCGCATCGACCTGCCCGTGGACTACCTCGACCACACCGCCTCCGACCACCTCGACACCTGGACCCGCACACACCGCGCCACCGGCGCCGAGGTCGACATGCGCGAGCCCGGCCACCCCGCCGCCGACCGCCCCCGCCCCCGGTCCGCCACCTGGTCGCAGTGGCGCACCCACGGGCCGGACCCCGAGGAGGTCGCGCGGGTCGACGGCTCGCCGTCCGCGCCGATGCTCGCCGGCGTCGCGGCGTACCAGGCGCACACCGCCGGGCTCATCCAGCCGACGCTGCACCGCCTCGCGAGCGGGCAGACCCCCGCCGGGCTGTTGCTGACCTGCGCCGACTCCCGCGTCGTCCCGAACGTGATCACGCACAGCGGGCCGGGTGACCTGTTCACCGTGCAGAACGTTGGCAACCTCGTCGCCGGCACCGCCACCCACGCGGCCGTCCAGTACGCCCTGACCGAGCTGCGGGTGCCGCTCATCGCCGTGTGCGGGCACTCCGGGTGCGGCGCGATGCGCGGGCTGCTCACCGCCACCGGCCGGGCCCCGCGGGGACCCCTGGACCAGTGGCTGCGCAGCGGCGCCCCGAGCCTGCACGCCCTGCGCGCCGGGCATCCCGTCGGCCGCGCCGCCCGCGCCGCTGGCCGCAGCGAGGTCGACGCCCTCGCCATGGTCAACGTCGCACTGCAGCTCGACCAGCTGCGCCGCCACGGAGCCCGCGCCGAGCTCATGGGCCTGTTCTTCGACATCCCCAGCGCCCAGGTCCTCGTCCTGGACCGCGACACCGGCCGGTTCCAGCCGGTGACCAACCCGCCCCCGACGGCAGCTGACGCCGACAACCCCTCTGCGTAGGACACAACGGTAGGTGTCGGCAGGTGAGGTGATCGCCCAGGTGGGCACTGCCGTGCTCGGCTATGTGGTGGTGCTGCGGTCGGCCCCGGACCTGCCGCCAGTGTCGTCCGCGCGTTCACCGTAGGTGCTCTGCTCAGCCTGCGATCGAGGAGCTGGAGCCGGTGGCGCACGACCAGGGCCGCAGCCGGGGCGACGCCTTCTTTCTCGTCACCGGGTCCGGGTGTTCGTCGCCGTGATGCTCGACGTCCCCGCGGAGTGAGGGCACCGGGTCCGGTCAGCACCGCACCGACGCGATCGACCCGCCTGGCGCCGGGTCGAAGGAAATGTGCACATGCTCCATGTGGTTCTCCACCGGCGAGCCGCGGTCTTCCATCTGCCGCCATCCGGTGCCGCTGTTGATGCGCTGCCGGAAGATGACGTACTTGACCGCGAGCGGGCCGCGGTTGCGCAGGGCGCATTCGGCCAGTGCGTCCCCGGTGGTCCGGTCGACGAAGAAGTCGAGAGCCAGCCCGACCGGGTGGTCCGACACCCGGCCGCGGGGCCCCACCCCGCCCACCGAGGCGATGCCGAAGCGGCAGCGCAGCAGTTGGCCCGCGTCGGACACCCAGCGCTTCACCGGTCCCCAGCGGGGAACACCCGCCCGGCAGGCGTACTCCGGCCCGAGGTCGGCCGCGCGGGGCGGACCTGCCGCCGAGTCCCCGGCGGTCGCCGCCTGCGCGGCGCGCTGCCGCTCCTGCTCCGCCGCGCGGTCCGCCTTCTCGCGGTATGACTGGTACTCCGCGCGCTGCCCACGCAGCCGCTGGTCGGCGGTCTGCACCCGCTGGAGGTCGGCGTCGACCGCGGCCCGCTCCGCGTCGAGTTCACGCAGGCGCGTCTCCTCCTCGCCGACGGCGGCGCGCGCCTCCTCGACCGCGGCGTCGGCCGCGACCCGGGCGCGCTCGGCCTCCTCGCTGAGAACCCGTGCCTCGTCCGCCGCGGCCCGCAGGGTCGACTCCGCGTTGACCTGCTCCACGAACGCCCGGCCCAACGCGTCCATGGCCCGGGCCTGCTCGGCCGCGACGACGTTCCCGAACTCGGCCCGCGCGATGAGGTCCTCAGGCGTGATCGAATCGGTCAGCAGCCCGAGCGGTCCGAGGTCGATCGTCTGCTGGTAGGTGGCGGCGACGAACACGTCGAGCCGCTGCTGCGCCTCCTCGATCGCCGACCCGGCGGCGCCGGTCGCGACCCGGGCACCGGCCACGCGGCCGGCAGCCGCGGCGGCGCCGGCCGCAGCCTCCTGCGCCTCGGTGAGCCGCGCGAAGGCCCGCTCGCGGCGGTCCTGCAGCGCCGTGCGCGTCTCGCCCGCCCGGCGGTCGAGATCGGCGACGAGCAGCGACAGCCGTCCCAGCTCCGCCGCCTGCTCGACCACCGCCTCCCGGCCCGCCGCGAGCTCCTGATCCGACGGGTTCGGGGGAGGCTCGGGCTGCGCCCACGCGCCCGGGGCCGTGAGGAGCAGGGCGGCGGTGGTGGACACCGCGACCAGCACGGTCCTCACAGATTCCCTCCTCCGGGCGACGGGCGGCAGCCAGCCGGGAGTCTGCCGCCCGCGGCGAATGGAGTACGCGCACCACGCCGCAGCCGCAGCCTCGTTCACCCATCGGGTCCTCTACCGGTGACGCGGGCTTCGGCGCGCTCGGCTTGTTGCTGCCGCTCGACCCGCGGTGCTCGTGGTGGGCGCGGGTGGTGGTTGTGGCGTTCGTCGTGCCTCTGCTCCTCCCTCTGCTGGGGGCCGGCGGTAAACCCGGTGGCGGACCCGGCAGCGGCGTCGCCGGCGTGGTCGCTGGGCGCGTTCGCGCCGACCATCCGGCTGGCGGTGTCAACCCGATGCGCCGGAAGGTTTACAGCCAAGGCGATGACGGCGGGTCCGAAGAACAACAGGCCGTCCGCGCACCGTCCGCGCGCAGCAGGTCCTCGACCGCCGGGACGTCGGCGTCGCGCTGCGCGCCCTCCGTGCCCCACCTCCCACAGCAGGGCGATCGAGCGGGGGAGGCTCAGTGCGACGATGAACAGCGAGGCGACGGTGTCGGCATAGGAGGGCCAGCCGGTGACGAGCACCGGGGCGAAGAACCTGTTCCGGGCCAGATGCAGATGGCGGCGTCGCTCGGCTGGCACAGCCTCTGCCGCACCGTAGCACTCCGGCCCGGCCTTTCAGGCGGTTCTGATCGACGTCCCGGTAATCGTGATCTTCCTCGCGGGTAGGGGGCGGGTCGCTGGGCCGTTGCTGACGGTGCCATCGGTGATCGCGAACCTGCTGCCGTGGCACGGGCAGTTGATGGTGCCGTCTTCCACGGTCGTGACGAGGCAGCGCTGGTGGGTGCAGGTCGCGGAGAAGGCTGCGAACGTTCCCGCCGTGGGTTGGGTGACGACGAGGTCGTACTCGGCGAAGACGTTCCCGCCGCCGACGGGGATGTCGGACGTCGATGCGACCGGCGTTCCGGGTGCCGGGGCGGTGATCTCGGCGCGGCCGGTGGCGCATCCGGCCATCGCGGTGGCACCGGTCGCGCACATCCCGATCAGGGCGGTTCGCCTGGTGAGGCTCGGCCTGTCGTGCTCGTCCGCCGGGCCTGCCGCGCAGTCGGTGGCTCGGTCGGCGGAGGTCCCGGTCATGGTCGGTGTCCCGGCGGTTATGCCGCGGAGAACAGGCTTGTCGCGTACATGAGCAGTACCCCCAGCGCGAATCCCCCGACGACACGGGCGTCGAACGTGCGGGTGCCCGGTTCGCGCAGGCTGGGCAGGATCTGCACGACGACCTGCGCGATGGCGCCGACCCCGAGACCGAACAGCACCGCGGCCAGGGCCGGGTTGTTCACGGCTCCGCCGATCACCGCGCCGAGGATGGCCGGGGCGCCGGCGACGAGCCCGAGCCCGAGCAGCGCGAGCCATCCCGGTCGTCGGTCGGCCAGCGGCGCGACGATGGCGACACCCTCGGTGACGTTGTTGATGACGAACCCGATGATCAGCGCAGCGCCCAGAGCGAGTTCGCCGACGGCGTAGGCCGAGCCGATCACCAGGCCCTCGGCCATGTTGTGCAGCCCGATCCCGATGGCGATCAGCAGCGCCAGGCGCATCCCGCCCGCCGCGTCGTGCCGGCGGGCGGCCGCGGTACGGGAGCGCAGCCAACGGTCCACACCCATCAGCACCAGGTAGGCGAACCCGGCGCCGAGGACGACCAGCAGTACGCCCCCGAACACGGCCCCGCTCGCGGCCAGCTCGGCCCCCTCGATGATGGCGTCGACGGCGAGGAAGGCCAGCACGCCGACGCTGAGCGCCAGCAGGATCTTGACCGATCGACCGCGCGCCTGGCGCAGCACCGGGAGGAACAGCATCCCCAGCAGCACCGGGATGATGCCGATGTAGGTGCCGATCAGGACCATCCGCCCGAAGAAGTCCGCGTCCGCGGGCGGGGTGATGACCGCGGCGGCAATCTCGTGTTCGATCACCAGCCCGGTCGAGGTCAGCATCGAGACGATATAGGGGGTTCCGTCCGACCACGGGTAGTCCAACGCAAGCGTGGTGGTGCTGAGCCGCTGCAGCGGCTCGCCGCCGCCGGTGAACCCGACATAGGCGTCGTTGACGAACACCTGGCTGACCTGCACCGGGTCCGACCCGATATTGCGCACGGTCAGCTCGATGACGCCGGGCGAGAGCACGGTGCGCTCGACGGCCAGCTCCTCGATGGGCGGTCCGGCCCGCTCGGGCAGCGTCCCGGCGCCGAACACGGCCAGCAGGCCCAGCACGAGGCCGATCACGGCCGTGACCGCCACGCCGAGCACCCACAGTGGTACCCGCACCGCGCGGCCGGCCGTTCCATTCCCATCGTGGGGTCGCGGCTGCGGGCCGTCGTCCGCCTCGGCGGGTCCGGCGGTGACCTGTTCGGTGTCCCGGGGGCCGGGTTCGCGGTCCTGCGGCCCGGCGGTCTTCGAGTCGGTGCGTTCGGTCATGGGGTCACCTCGAAGAAGCCCATCCAGCCGAGCTCGGCGAACTCGCTCTTGTGCGCGTGGAACATGAACATCCCCTCGGTCGGGAACCTCATCTCGCAGATGCCGCGCTGGCCCTGCGCCTGCATGATCGTGTCGGTGAGCTCGGCGGGGGTCAGGCTGGTACCGGTCGGGTAGTAGTTGAAGAAGTTGCCGTGCAGGTGAAAGCTGTTGATCGGGTCGTACTCCAGGATGTTCACCAGGTAGACCCGCACCAGCTCACCCACCCGAACCCGGATCGGCTCGTTCATGTAGGCGAACGGGATGCCGTTGACAGCGTAGAGCTGGTTGCCCTGGGCGTCGAGGGTGGTGTTGTAGCCGTGCTGCACCATCACCATCTCGTCGGCCGGCGGGCGGCCCTGCTTCGGGTCGATGATGAACGTGCCGTACATGCCGCGGGCGATGTGCTCGGCCAGCGGGCCCACGTGGCAGTGGAACAGGTGCAGCCCGAACGGTTCGGCGTCGAACTCGTAGACGAACTCCTCACCCGGGGAGATCACCCCGCGGCCGACCATCGGGACACCGTCCATGTCGGCCGGGTGGATGCCGTGGAAATGCAGGGTGTGCGGATGCTCGGAGGCGTTGACGAACCGAACGCGTAGCCGGTCGCCCTCGGTGCAGCGCAGCGTCGGCCCCGGGATGCGGCCGTTGAGCGTCCAGGCCGGGAAGACCACGCCCGGGGCGACCTCGATCTCCTTGTCCACCGCGGTGATCGACCACTCCCGCAACGTCCGCCCGTCGGGCATCGTCGAGGTCCGGCCGAGGTCGAAGTCGCGCAGGATGTCGGTCGGGTTGAACCCGTTCGCCTCGTAGTCCACCGTCGCGCCCTGCGCGAACATCGGACCGTTGACCCCGCCGCCGTGGCTCGCACCGGCGCCGCCCCGCTCGGCTCCGGCAGCGTGTGCACTCGGGGCCTGCAACAACTCGCGCGCGCCGAGCGCGAGACCCGCCGACCCGGCCACGGCGCCACCCAAGAACCGGCGCCGGGAGGAACGCAACGACCTCGGCATCACACCGTCCTTCCGTGCAGAACCTGGACCAGCCCGGAACCCAGGGGGTGTCGGCGCCCGTCGATATCGATCCACAACGGCCCACCGAAGGGCGCCCACTCGCCCACCACCAGAACAGCGCCCGGGCGGATACCGAGCTCAGCGAGGTGACGCAGCACCCGACCATCGCGGTCGCCGACCCGTTCCACCCGGAACCGGCTGCCCGCCGGCGCGGTCGCCAACGGGCTGGCCCAGTCCTCCACGTGCGGCCCGGACGCGGGCGGGATCGGATCACCGTGCGGATCGCGCGTGGGATGCCCCAGCAAGGCGTCGATCCGCGCCTCGAGCCGGTCGCTGATGGCGTGCTCGAGGATCTCGGCCTCGGCGTGCACCTCATCCCACGGCACGCCGAGGACCTCGGCGAGGAACACCTCGACCAGCCGGTGCCGCCGCACGACCGCCAGCGCGTGCCGCTCCCCGTGCTCGGTCAGCCGGATGTGATGATCACTTGAGCGGCGAACCAGATCATGCGCCTGTAGCCGCTTGAGCATCGCCGACACTGTCGGCGCCGCGACCCCCAGCTCGCCGGCCACCATGGAGGTCGTCGCCGCGTCGCCGCGGGTAGCAAGCGCGAAGATGGTCTTGAGGTAATCCTCAACGGTTTCGGTGTGCGTTATCGCGCAGCATCCAAGCCCAGTACGACCATCGTTCGTAGTCGCCATCATGTCCGGAGGTTAGCCCCATCTAAAAACACTGGTCAAGAGATGTTTGGTCGGTCGATTGACAACCGTCTGTGCTGCGTGTGCACCTGCTCCCGCCGGCGCGGTGGCGTGGCTGGCCGAGCTCACGCGGCCGCGAGCGCGAGGTTGTGGCTGGTCGCGTACAAGGGCGGGCTCGACGTCGGGCACCGCGCCGCTCTCGGCGAGACCGGGTCGGGCAGCGCCGGCCCGGCGACTGGCCGGCCGTGGCGTTGGCGCTGCTGCCAGGCCCCGCGGCACTGGATGGCGAGTTCCTCGAGGTACCCGATGTCAAGTTCCCGCTGTTCTGCACGGCGGCACGGCGGCTGCTCGACCCGGCCGGTGTCGCCCGCGTCGACGCGCCCTACCGACCCCGCCCTGCTGACCGGACGGGACGTCGCGCGGCTGGGCCCGGCCCGGCGCCGGGCCGGCATCGAGCGACCTCCGCCACGGCGCTGCGTGTGCTGCAGTCGTGGATCTCCGCCACGCGGAACGACGGCCGTGAAGGTACTGCCCCGGCGTGCGCGGTCCCGCCGCCGAGGAACTCCTCCGTCCGGATCTGCAGGTGTCAGGCTCGGCCACCGCGTCCGACGGGGTTTGCCATTCTTTTGCCTGGCACGCACCGGGTCATTGCCAGCCGATCGCTAGCGTTGTCGGTGTTCGTCAGCCCGAGGAGTGCGCATCCGTGATCAGTAACAAGGCCGCCCCGCCTCTACGCATCGTCTACCGGTCCGCGGAAGCGGAGAACACCAAGCCCCGGCCGACGTACTACAGCAAGACGCTGGCACTCGTGTCGCTGCTGCGGGCCGCCGCGGCCCTGCCCGTCCCGCCGGAGATCGTGTTCCTCAACGACGGTGACATCCCCGGTGACCGGCTTGCCCTGATGGAGGCGCACGGCACGGTGCGCGCGATCGATGGCGGCAGCAACCGGACGACCTTCCGCGTCGCCGTGGCCCGCCAGGCCGCGCTGGCCACCGACACCGACGACCTCGTCTGGTTCGCCGAGGACGACTACCTGTACTCGCCGCACGCCTTTACCTCCCTGCTGGCCGCGGCGTCGTCGTTCCCGTGTGCCCACTACTTCTCCCTCTACGGCTCCGACGCGCTCGATCCGTCGGCCCCGGGCCGGCGCCCGACCCGGCGCCCGGAGCCCGGAGCCGTGCTCGATCCCGAGGCCCGCACGGCCGGCGCCGCCACCTGGTACCGCGCCTACGCCACCACGAGCACGTTCGCGGTGCGCAGCCGCATCCTGCGCGAGGACGCCGCCCTCCTGCGCTTGATGCCGTTCATCGGGGGCGCCTGGGACACCGCCACGTGCCTGACCTACCAGGGCTACCTGCCGTTCGGGGTCACCGACCTGCTCCCCGACGGCACCACGTCCGCCCTACGCGCGATCCCCCGCGGCCTCGCGCGGACGGTGATCGGCCTGCGCTCGCTGCGCCGCCCGTCCCGGCGGCGGGTGCAGCTCGGCGCCGATCCCGAGCTGATCAGTCACATGGAGACCGCCGACCCCACCACCCGCTCGGTGAGCGCCAAGACCGAGGCCGTCGACTGGCAGCAGCTCGCCGTCGACACGATGTTCTGGGCCGCCGACCGCGGCATCCCGGTACCCATTGGATCGGGCCCCCCGGTCACCGCCCAGCCCAGGGGTCGGCGAGCACACGGGGTCGAGCACCGCGCCGAAGGACACCCACCGGTCTCCCCCTCATGACCGGGTTCACCATGGGTACGTGCTGATGCCCAGCCCGCGCCGAGGCCTCACCGATGGTGTAAGCGGAAGCCCCACCGCGAACAAGCGCGAACGTCGGTGCCGCGTATATCGTGGAAGTTGATGTTGCGGTCAGCGCAGGAGAGCCGCCGGCGGGCGGTGATGCTCGCCGTGCTGGTGATCGGTCTGCTTGCGGGGCTGATCGCCATGCATCACCTGTCCGCTGGTTTGTCGGGCACTCACCAGACGGTCGTCTCGGTCAGCGACGCTGGGTCCACGCACGCCCCGACTTCGGGCGCAGACGCCGCCATGCAGCGCGATGACATGCAGGGTGCCCCAGCGCGTACCCCTGTGCCGACCGACCACAGCGACACCAGGCTGTTACACATGTGCCTGGCGATCCTGATCGGCGTCGTGGTCATCACCGCGGCGATGTCGGGATGGCGGTGGAGCGTGACACCGACCGTTCGGCCACCGCTGCGGGCGTCCCGACCGGTGCCGGCTTCCCGGGCTCGACCGCCGTCGGCGCCGGCCAGGCTGGCGCTGCTGTGCGTGCTGCGGACGTGAGGTCGACCGAGCGACTCGGTTGACCGCACGCCCACGGACACGTTCGAGAGGAACTACCACACCATGAGCAGAAATTTCACTGCCGCACGTCTGCTGGTCGCCACCGCCGTCGCCGGACTGGCCCTCGCCGGTTGCGCGTCCGGCGCGGACACCGCCGCCCCCGGCGCCACCGGCTCCGGGTCGTCCTCGGCCGTCAAGCAGGGCACCCAGAACGAGGCGGACATCACGTTCGCGCAGGGCATGATCCCGCACCACCGGCAGGCCGTCGAGATGGCCGAGCTCGCCGCAGGTCGCAGCGAAAATCCCAAGGTCCTCGACCTATCGACCCGGATCGGAGCCGCTCAGGGCCCGGAGATCGAGACCATGACTCGTTGGCTTCAGGCGTGGGGGGCAGAGGTTCCCGCCGAAGGTGACCTGGACGGCATGGGCGGGGTGAAAGACGGCGGTATGGGCGGGATGATGACGCCCGAGCAGATGCAGGGGCTGGAGCAGGCCACCGCCGCCGCCTTCGACCGCATGTTCCTGGAGATGATGGTCGAGCACCACCGAAGCGCGGTGGGAATGGCGCAGGTCGAGCTCGCCGAGGGCGCCGACCCCGCCGCACTCGAGCTGGCCCAGACGATCATCGACACCCAGCGGGCCGAGATCACCGAGATGGAAACTCTGCTCACGCAGGTCTGATCGGCTGCGCTGCCCGGTCGCGGCGTCCGCGACCGGGCAGTGCCCGATCGTCCTGGTACCGCCCCGAGTCGAGCCTGTAGCTGACCTGGGAACGGCCTCGGGTTGAGACTGAGGGCGTGTGTCCACGGCTGGCCGGAGGCTGGGTGAGAGCGTTCGTGCTGCTCAGGTGGGGTCGAGGGTGGTGATCCGGGGCGGCGGGGTGAGTCCGAGGCCCGGGAGAATGCCCGACTGGCGGTCGTCGGTTCGGTGGTTTGGACGACGGTCCCGGCCGGCCGCCGAGTGTTCGCGTGTAACCGGCCCAGCTCGCGGGCGATGGTGCGCCAGGTCTGGCCGGTGCGGCGCTCGGCGACCCGGTCAGCAGCAGCGCGAGCCAGCAGAGCCGGACGTGGGCGCGGCTGCGGCGCTCGATCCGGTGGAACACCGGGCGCAGCTCGGATGGTCGACTTCAGGTCGCGGAACCCGCGCTCGGCTCCGAGCAGGTTCGTGTAACCCAGAGCGACGTCCTTGGCTGACAGGTTCGGGTCCGAGGTGGACAGCAGGTACTTCCCGTCCAACTGGGCTTCGGCGGTGATCTCCGCCCGGTCCAGGACCAGGCGCCCGGACGGGGTCTGGCGCAGCCACCGGCCCGAGGCGGGGTGCTCGCGCAGCGAGCACTCGGCCTTGACGTACACGGCCTCGTCGAGATCGGCCTTGCCTTGTTGCGGGCCGCCGCGCTCATCGCGGCCGATGCGGCGCGGCGGGCGCGGGCCCTGCTCGGGTTCGGGCGCGGGCGTTGGTGATCGAGCTCGGCGGCGAATCGCCCACCACGATGGGGGTTGGGTCGGGGGCCGCGCCTAGATCGGGGGCCATTGCAACCGTGCATAGACCGCGAGCATCCGGCTCATGATCAGCGTCCAGCCATCCGTCATCATCAGCACCCCGGTGACCGCCAGACCGATCCCGCCGGCGATCTCGATCCGCCGGGCGTGGCGGCGCAGCCAGCCGAAACGGTCCCGCCCCCGGGCCACACCCGCGGCCAGGACCAGGAACGGCACCCCGAGCCCGAGGGCGTAGGCCAGCAGCAGCACCGCGCCACGCCCCGGATCGGCCGAGCCCGCCGCCGCGGTGAGGATGGACGCGAGCACCGGCCCGACGCACGGCGTCCAGGCGAACGCGAACGCCGCACCCAGCGGGAACGCGCCCCCCGGTCCGGTGCCGATCGCGGTCAGCTCGAACCGGGCCTGGCGCTGGAGCAGCGGGATCCGCAGCAGACCGGTCATGGCCAGGCCCAGCACGACCACGACGGCACCACCGACGAGGTTGACGACGTCGAGGTTCTGCCGCAGCAGCAGCCCCAGAGCCGACGCCGTGGCGCCCAGCACCGTGAACACCGTCGCGAACCCGGCGACGAACAACCCGGCGCCGAGCCGGACGCGCCGCCGCTGCGCGAGGCCGAGCGTGCTCGCAGGCGCACCGCCACCGGACTGTGCGCCGCACAGACCGGACACGTAGGACACGTAGCCGGGCAGCAGCGGCAGCACGCACGGGGAGCTGAACGACACCGCCCCGGCCACCAGGGCCAGCGAGACCAGCGCGAACAGTTCCACGGCCGCTCCCTCCGATGTCGACCTGATTGCATGCCGACCCGGTTGCACGCACGGAACTTCTACACCTCATAGTAGAAGCACTCATAGTATGAAGCCGCATGCGATGAGCCGAACCGGGGACGACATGCCACCTACTGGACTCTCCACCGCACGGGCCGCGCTCCCGGGCGCGGCGGCAGGCGGTCGGCCATCCGGCTGGGCGGTGTGCCTGGACGGCGTGGCGGTGACCGTCCGCCGAACACCGGTGCTGCGCGACCTCGACCTGCGGCTGCCCGCCGGTGCGGTGCTCGGCGTGCTCGGGGCCAACGGATCGGGCAAGACCACGCTGCTGCGGCTGCTGGCGACCCTGGCCGTCCCCTCGGCCGGCCGGGCCGAGGTCCTCGGCCACGAACTCGGCGGACCCGGCGTGCCGGAGGTACGCACCCGGATCGCGATGGTCGGCCATCTCCCGGCGCTCTACCCGCAGCTCACCCTGGCCGAGAATCTGCACTTCGTCGCCCGGTTGACCGGCCGCAGCGACGAGGCCGCGGACCGGGCGCTGGCCGCGGTCGGGCTCGCCGGCGCCGCCGCACGCCGCGCGGAGGGCTGCTCGCAGGGCATGGCGCGGCGCACCGACCTGGCCAGGGTGCTGCTGACCGAGCCGTCGCTGCTGCTGCTCGACGAGGTGCACGCGGGCCTGGACCACGGTGCCGCCGACCTGGTCGACCACCTCGTCGGGCAGGTACGGGCGCGCGGTGGGACATGTGTGCTGGTCTCCCACGAACCGGAGCGGCTCGCCGGGTTGACCGACCGGCTGGTCCGGATCGTTGATGGGCGGGCACTTCCCGAGGTGGCGCGGTGACCACAACCGTCGTGGCCCCGCTCGGCCAGTGCCTGACCCTGGCCGCCAAGGACCTCCGACTGGAACGCCGCGCCGGGGAGGCGATGCTGGTCACCGCGCCGTTCGGGGCGGTCGCGCTGCTGCTCGCCCCGCTGGCCGTCGGCACCGACACCCCGCTGCTGCGCCAGCTGGGCCCGGCCCTGTACTGGCTGGTGGTGCTGCTGTTCGGGGTACTGGTGACGATGCGCGCCAGCGCCGTCGACGGCCCCGCGCAACTGGCCATGCTGCGGCTGGCCGGGGTGAGCCCGCGGGTGCGCCTGGCCGGGCGGGCGCTGGCCAACGGGGTGCTGCTGCTGGGGTTCCAGCTGGTGCTGGCGCCGGTGGCGGTGCTGCTCTACGACCCCGACCTCACCGGCTGGCCGTGGCTGCTGCCGGTGTTCGTGCTCGTCGCCGCCGGGCTGGCGGTGCTCGGCGCCCTCGCCGACGCGCTCGCCGTCGGCCTGGCCGGCCGGACCACGCTCGGCCCGCTGCTGGTCGCACCGATCGCGGTGCCGCTGCTGCTCGGGGCCACCGGGGTCCTGCAGGCCACCGGCTACGGGCGGTCGCCATGGCCGTGGCTGCTGCTCGTGACCACCGTCGATCTCGTCGCCGCGCTGCTGGCCGCGTGGTGCGCCCGCTACCTGGAGGACCTGGCATGACACCACTGACCACTGCACCCGGCCCGGTGTTCGGTCGCCGGCTACCGCTGGTCGTCGGCGTCGCTGCCGCCGCCGGCGTGACCGCGGCGGTGCTGTCACCGCCTGACGTCGTCCAGGGTGATCTGGTGCGGTTGCTGTACGTGCACGTGCCCGCCGCCTGGACGGCCTTCCTCAGCTACGGGATCACGTTCGCCGCCAGCCTGGGCTGGCTGTGGCGGCGCCGCCCGGGGATGGACCGGCTGGCCGCGGCCAGTGCCGAGGTCGGGGTGTTCTTCACCGCGCTGGCCATCGCGCTGGGCTCGATCTGGGGCCGCCCGACCTGGGGGGTGTGGTGGACCTGGGATGCGCGGCTGGTCACCACAGCGCTGATGCTGTTCATCTACCTCGGCTACCTGGCGCTGCGCCGGGCCACCCCCGACCCGCTCGACCGTGCCAAGCGGTCCGCGGTGTTCGGGGTGGTGGCGTTCGCGCAGGTGCCGCTCGTGCACTTCTCGGTGGTGTGGTGGCGGACCCTGCACCAGCCGCCCTCGGTCATCCGGCCCGGCGGCCCGACCATGGACCCCTCGATGCTGCTCGTGCTACTCGGGAACGCCGTGGTGTTCACCCTGCTCTACGTCCTGATGGTGCGGGCCCGCGCCCGGATGGCCGCCACGGAGGACGCGCTCGACGCGGCCCAGGACACCCACCCGCTGGCCGGGGCCGCCGTGTCCGCACCGCAGCTCGCCACCGCACGATCGGAGAAGACGGATGTCTGAGTGCGCCTGGGTGATCCTTGGCTACGGCACGACCGGGGTGGCCGTGACCGGCTACCTCCTGGTGCTGGCGCGGCGGTCCGCCGCCCTGCGGCGTCGTGCCGGGGGCCGGAGGTGACCGCCGCCCGCACCGCCGCGCGCGGGGTCGTCGGCCGCTACAAGCTGCTCGCGCTCGTCGCGCTGGGCGCGGCAGCGGTGCTGGTCGGGATGCTCATGTTCGGCAATCTCAACCGCAACCTGGTGTACTACCTCACCCCGGACGAGGCGCTCGCCCAGCAGGCGGACTACCCGGACGGACGCCGGTTCCAGCTCGGCGGGCTCGTCGTCGACGGCAGCGTGGCGACCACCCCGCAGGGCGTGTCGTTCACCGTCACCTCCGACATCGGGCCCGCGGGCGTCGAGGTCCCGGTGACCTTCGAAGGGGCGCCGGCGCAGCTGTTCGGCTCCGACATCGGGGTCGTCCTGGAGGGTTCCTGGCGGGCGGGGACTTTCACCTCGGACACCATGAAGGTCAAGCACGACGAGAACTACCAGCCCGCCGAGGACCCAGCGTCGTGACGACGCTGTTCTCGACGACGACGCTGGTCCCGGGGGCCGGGTGGGCGGGCGCGATGCTCGGCCTCGCCGGCTCGATCGTGCTCGGCGTGCTCGGCCTGCGCGCCCAGCGGCACCCCGACGCCGTACGCCACCGGCAGCTGCAGGCCGCCGTGTGGTGCATGCTCGGCGGCGCGGTGCTCGCCATGGCCGCGCTCGAGGTGGCCCTGTTGACCGACAACTTCGCGGTGTCCTACGTGGCCGAGACCCACTCCCGGGCCACCCCGCTGCTGTTCACCATCACCAGCGCCTGGGCCGCGCTGGACGGCAGCCTGGTGCTGTGGGCGCTGGTGCTCACCGGCTACACCGCGGTGGTCGCGCGCGGGGTCCCGGACACCTCCGACCGCCTCGGCACCGGCGCGCTGGGCCTGCTGGGTCTGGTCGCGGCGTTCTTTTTCGCGATGATCCTGCTGGCCGCGAACCCGTTCGAGATCCTCGCGAACCCGCCCGCGGACGGGCCCGGGCCCAACCCGATCCTGGCCGATAACTTCCTCATCGCCCTGCACCCACCGATGCTCTACCTCGGCTACGTCGGGTTCACGGTGCCGTTCGCGTTCGCGATGTCGGCACTGCTGGTGCGCGAGGGCGGCGTCGACTGGCTGCGCCGGACCCGGCGGGCCAACCTGGTGGCCTGGAGCTTCCTCACCGGCGGGCTGGTGCTCGGGGGCTGGTGGTCCTACGAGGTACTCGGGTGGGGCGGGTACTGGGCGTGGGACCCGGTGGAGAACGCCGCATTGATCCCGTGGCTGGTAGCCACCGCGTTCATCCACTCCTCGGTGGTCCAGGTCCGGCGCGGGATGTTGCAGGCCTGGAACTTCGTACTGGTGCTCGCCACGTTCGCGCTGACCATCCTGGGCACCTTCCTCACCCGCTCGTCGGTCGTGGTGTCGGTACACAGCTTCAGCCAGTCCCCGATCGGACCGGCGCTGCTGGCGTTCTTCGGCGTCGTCGTCGTCTTCGGGTTTACCCTGATCGTGCTGCGCGCCGAGCGCGTCGCGTCGTTGTCGCGGCCGGAGTCGCTGGCCAGCCGCGAAGGCATGTTCCTGGTCAACAACCTGCTGCTGAGCCTGTTCGCCTTCGTCGTGCTGCTCGGTACCACCTACCCGATCCTCGTCGAGGCCCTGACCGGGCAGCAGGTGTCGGTCGGGCGGCCGTTCTTCGACCGGATGGCGGTGCCGTTGGGTTTCGCGCTGCTGCTCGCGATGGGTGTCGGCCCGGTCACCCCGTACCGGCAGGCGACCATGGCGGTGCTGTGGGAGCGGCTGCGGTTCCCGCTGCTGGCCGCGGCGGCGGCGTCGGCGGTCGTCGTGGCTGTCGGCGTCCGTTCCCCCGGGGTGGTCGGGATCGTCGGTATCGCCGCCGGGATCGCCGCGTCCACGGTGCGTCAGCTGCTGGTCACCGCACCCGTGCGGACCCCGGCCGGGTTGCTGCGGTTGGTCCGCGGGCAGCGCGGCTACTGGGGCGGGCAGCTGGCGCACCTGGGGGTCGCGCTGACGGCCGTGGTGATCGCGGTGTCCGGCGGGCTCGCCGAACGCGCGACGATCACCTTGGACCGCGGCGAGTCCGTCGAGTTCGCCGGGTACTCGGTGACCTTCGAGGTCAGCGAGCAACATCAGCAGCCCGACCGGTTGGTCACCGACGCGCACATCGTGCTGCGTTCGGGGGGCGAGGTGGTCCGGGTCGCGGAACCGCGACTCAACTCCTTCCCCGGGCGGCCCCAGGCCGTCGGCAACCCGTCGGTCTGGTCCACCCCGGCGCAGGACATCTACGTCGCGCTCGGCGCGCTGAGTCCCGAGCAGGTGACGCTCAACCTGTTCCGCTACCCGTTCATGGTGTGGCTGTGGGTCGCCGGCGCGCTGGTCGCGGCCGGTGGCTTCTGGGCCCTCGGCGGGCGGCGACGCCGTCCCGACCCGGCGCTGGAGTCGCGCGAGGAGCCCCGGTCGGAGGTGGGCAGCGGTGTCTGACCCGGGAGCGCGCACCCGCACGTCCGTCGTCCTCGCCGTCCTGATCTTCGCGCTGTTCACGGTCACGGTGGTCGCGTTGCTCACCTCGGCCCGGCCGGCACCCGACCGGGCCCAGGATCTGGCGGAGAGCCTGCGGTGCCCGGTCTGTCAAAGTGTGTCGATCGCCGACTCCCCCTCGGAGCAGGCGGTCGCTATGCGGCAGGTCGTCGCCGAGCAGGTGGCGCAGGGCCGCAGTGACGAGGAGATCGTCGCGTTCTTCCGGGCCCGCTACGGCGACTGGGTACTGCTCGACCCGCCGACGCGGGGCGTCACGCTCGCGCTGTGGCTGGTGCCGCCGGTCGCCGCGGTGCTGGGCGCGGTGCTGGTGGCGGCGCGGGCCCGCGCACGTCCGCACGCCGGCGCCGGGCTTGACCTGTACGAGCCGGACCGGGCCCGCGTCGATGCCGCGGTGACCCGTGCCCGCCTGGCGACCACCCAGCGGGAGGACCAGCCGTGAGTATCCGTGAGCCGCAGCTACGCCAGCTGGCCGACCAGGCCGTGCGCGACATCGTGGAGCTCGACGAGCAGGTCGCCGCGGGCGAGATCACCGACGCCGATGCGCGACCGCTGCGCCGGCGCTACGAGGGGACCGCGGCCCGCGCCCTGTCCGCTCTGGACGCCCGGACGCCGGTGCCCGGCCAGGACGAGCTGGAGCCCGCTCGGCCGTTACGCCCGCACGGGTGGGTGCTCGTCTATGCGATCGTCGGCGTCGTCGCCGTCCTGGTGACCCTCGTCCTGCTGCCCGCGTCGGTGATCGACCGCCCGGTGGGCGGGTTCGTCACCGGCAACGAGATCGGTACCGACGTCGGCCGCGACAGCGGCGCGGCACCGCCGCTGGACCCGAGCACGCCCGTCACCGACGAGCAGCTGGAGGAGGTCGTCGCGGCCAACCCCGACGTCGTGGGGATGCGGCTGGCGCTGGCCGACCGCTACGTCGGGCAGGGTGACTACGCGGCCGCGATGCGCCACTACCTCGACGCGCTGCGCCGCGAACCCGATAATGCCGCCGGGCTCGCCCGGCTCGGCTGGCTGCTGTTCCAGATCGACCAGCCCGACGACGCGCTGGCCTCTGTGCAGCAGGCCCTGGCCATCGACCCGAACCTCGACGAGGCCCTCTGGTACCGCGCCAACATCCAGCTCGACGGTCTCGACGACCCGGCGGGTGCGCTGACCACGCTGCTCGTGCTCAAGGGCCGCACGCTCGATCCCGAGATCGCCGCGCAGGTCGATGAGCTCACCGCGGAGGCCGAGCGACGGGCGGCGGGCACTGGATGAGCGAGCCGATCGGCACCGACGACCTGCTGGCCCCGGCCCCGTCCCGGCGGCGGCGCCTGTTCCGCGTCGCCGCCGTGCTGGTGGCACTGGTGGCGATCGGCATCGGCGCGGTGTTCGGCTCGCAGCTCGGCACCGACCCCACGCTCGTCGATAGCCCGCTGATCGGCCGCCCCGCGCCCGAGCTGAGCCTTCCCCTGCTGGATAGCCCGGGCGAGCTGGCGCTGGCGGAGCTGCGCGGGCAGGTCGTCGTCGTCAACTTCTGGGCGTCGTGGTGCGTGGCCTGCCGGGAGGAACACGCCGCCCTGGTCGGGGCGGCCGAACAGTTCCGCGACGCCGGGGTCGTCTTCGTCGGCATCGACTATCAGGACACCATCTCGGGCGCGACCGGGTTCCTCGACGAGCTGGGCCGCGGCGGCGACAACTACCGCTACGTCACCGACACCGGCTCCCGGGCGGCGCTGGAGTTCGGCCTGTTCGGTGTGCCCGAGACGTTCGTCATCGACCGCGGCGGCACGATCGTCTCCAAGATCACCGGAGCGACCACCCTCCCGTTGCTGGCCGGGGCGCTGGACGCGGTGCTCGCCGGCCGTCGGCCCGGCACCCAGTCCGGTGGTCCGGTCCAACCCGCCCCGGGTGCGCCGTTGGTCGGGGGCGGCTGATGCGCCCGCTGCTGCGGTCCGCGGAGCTGCGCACGACGCTCGTCGTCGTGGTGCTGGCCGTGGCGGGGGTGTTCGCGCTGTGGCCCCGGCCCGATGCGCAGCCCGCCGGCTCGGCCACTCCGTGGTCGGTGGACGGCGCGGGGACGATGGCCGCTCCCGCCGGACCCGAGGTCGACGCGCTACGGGCCGCCGCGGACCTGCGACCCTGCCCCACCCCGCAGCCCGGCACGCCGCAGCCCGGTACGCCGCAGCCCGGTACGCCGCAGCCCGGTACGCCGCAGCCCGGTACGCCGCAGCCCGGTACGCTGCAGTCCGCCGGGCTGCTGGCCGGCATCGTCGTGCCCTGCCTGGGCGGTCCGGGCGAGGTCGATCTGGCCGCCGCGCTGGCCGGGCGGCCCGCGCTGCTTAACGTGTGGGCGTCGTGGTGTGGGCCGTGCCGCGCGGAGATCCCGGCCCTGGACGCCTACGCGAACCGTCCCGACGCGATACCCGTCGTCGGCATCGACGTCCGCGACGACGCCGGGGCGGCATTGAGCCTGCTCGACGAGCTCGGTGCCCGCTACCCCTCGGTCGTCGACACCGACGGCGAGTTGTGGGCCGCCCTGGAGGTCCCGCTCGCCATCCCGACCAGCTACGTCCTGCGCGCCGACGGGTCGCTGCGGCGGGTGGACCCGGTCGTGCTACGCACCCCCGACGAAGTGGCGCAGGCCGTGCGGAGCAACCTCGCCGCCCCCTGATACGAGCTCTGGAGTGAGATGTCGACCATGCCCCCCGTCCCCCGCGGCGGCGCCACCGTCGTGGCCGCCACCTGGGCCGTCGCCGGTGCGGTGCACCTGTGGATCGCACTCGGCGCCGCAGCCGCGGCCGCCGCACCGGGGTTCGCCCTCGCGGCGGTAGCGTTCGTCGGTGCGGCCGCGCTCATCGTGGAGCCCCGCCCCGAACTGCTGGTCGCCGCCGCCGTCACCGGGGTGATCGGAGTGGGCGCGTTCGCGATCCCGCTGATCCTGCCTCTCCTCGGCATCGGTGACCCCGTAGCCGATCCCGTCAGCCCCTGGGGCATCGGCGGATTCCTCGTCGATGGGCTGACCGTCCGGCTGGCCGCATTCACGCTGCGCCGGGCTAGAGCCAGCCGACCCTCCCCGCCAGCAGGACGTAACCCAGGAACGCCACAACGTTGATCAGCGTGTGGGCGCCGACGAGCATCCACAGCCGGTTGGTTCGCTGCCAGACCCGCGCGAAGACCAGACCCATCACCAGGTTGCCGAAGAACCCGCTCGCGCCCTGGTAGAGGTGGTAGCAACCGCGCAGGAACGCCGAGGCCAACGCGGCACGGTTGGCCGACCACCCGAGCTGGCGCAGCCGGGTCAACAGGTAGCCGACCTCGACGACCTCCTCGGCCCACGCGTTCGCCGCCGACGAAGCGACCAGCAGCGGCAGCTCCCACCAGGTATCGCCCAGCGTCGTCGGCGCGATCGTCGCACTCAGGCCGGACGCCCGGGCGATCAGGTAGAGCCCGAGACCCGGGACCCCGATCAGAGCGGCGAGCCCCATCGCCCCGCCCAGGTCCCGCCCGGGACGGCTGGCGTCCAGACCCACCGACCGCAGCGTGAAACCGGCCCGCAGCAGCAGGTAGGCGCCGAGCGCACCCCAGCCGACCAGCTGCAGCACCCGGACCAGCTGCAGCGCCAGATCGACCAGCTCGACGTCCGCGGCGGGAGCGTTGAGCACCACCTGCTGCTGTGCCAGCGGTGTCGGCGCCAGCAGCGCGTCGACGAGGCTGAGTGCGCTGCGCAACGCGGACAGGCCGGTGGTGACGGTGAGCACCACGAGCAACTCGACGAGGATCAGCCGCCGGCGCCGCGGGTCCACGACGACGGGGGTGGTCGACGGAGGGGGAGGATCCAGTCCCGCACGGTGCCCGCCACGGAGCCGACGCTATCGCCGAAGCCACCAGCCGGTGACGGCGCGCTCCGCCCGGCAAGTGACAAGCCGGCGCGGCTGTGGGCCGCGGTGAGATTCGCCATATCCCATTTGGCCTCTCGACCATCACCTTCATGTACTTCAGGGGGTTATCGGTTGACACCAGGAGTGAGGAGTTCCATGCGCACGCTCAGCCGGGTTCGCCGTCGGGCTGCGATGATCGGGCTGGTCGTGGCGATGCTGCTGTCGGCAGGTTCCATAGCGCTCGCCGGGCCGATACCCGGGCCTCCCGTGCCAGCCCCGCTCGTGCCGGGCACCCCGTGCACCGTGACGGCCAGGGCCTGCGCGGACCTGATCGGGCTGCAGGCCTGGCTGTTCCAGGACGGCCGGATCCTGCGCGGCCCGGTCCCGATCAGCATCGGCGACGAGTTCGACCCCACACCACCCGGCCGATACGCCGTGGAATGGAAGGCCAAGGACTGGGTGAGCCGCGAATACGGCACGCCCATGCCCTACTCGGTGTTCTTCGCCCCCGGCGGCATCGCGTTCCACGAAGGCAGCCTGCAGACCAGCTCCGCAGGATGTATCCGCATGGAACGGGACAACGCGGCGGCGTTCTTCGACCACCTCCAGGTCGGCGACGAGGTCCAGGTGCACAGCGATGCCCCGGCGGTCGGGTAGCAGCCCTCTCGCATCCGGGGTCGAGGCGGGCGTTGGCCAGCTGACCCAAACCGATCAGCGCCTCGGCATTATCGATGGGGCCGATCTGCAACGAACGGTCCAACGCGCCCTGCACCTAGCCGTAGTACGACGGGTCACCGCGCCCACAGCGGGCCGTCCTCGGGTCTACACCGCAAAGTCTGCAATGCGGTGTCGATCATCTTGTCAAGAGCGCTTGGCTCGGAGATGGGCACCCCGATCTGCGGTGTCGGTGCCGGGCTGAGCTGGGCAGACTCGCCCCGGTGATGATCACCAGTAATAGCCCGATCTCTATCATCAGAATTGGCACTCGGGAGCGGGAGCCGGAGTCATCAGTCATCGACGATTACATCTCGCAGTGTTGGAGCGGGTGTACCACCCCAGCTCAGCCGGGGTTTCAGCAGGATTGTGACCCACGACGGGCCACCTCTCACGAAACGGTCAGCGAACGATACTCGTGGTACGTAGAAACGTCTGATCAAGCGCATTTCGGACATCGCATCCTGGCTCCAGCGAGCCGCCAGCCGTGCGCGGATGCGACCGATATTCCGTGGACCGGACCGGTGAAATGCACAGCATACGGGCCCTCGGAGTACCTGATTCCGCATTCGGCGCACCGCACCGTCCAGCACACGCGTGCCGCTGCTTGCGAGGGCTCATCCGAGGCATCGTGTACCTCCCGGCCGTCGTCAGTGCTCTGCACGTCGCAGGGCACCTGCTCGGCGATGATGCCGACCGGCGGCTCGGGGCGCTGCGACTCACGACGCGGTGCAGCGGCGAAGACGGCCGCGGCGATGACTCCGACAATCGCCAGCGGTATCCCGCCGAACACCAGCACCGCCTCCAGGGTGCTCATCGTCGGGCCCTGCGGACGCAGGAGGCCACGTCGGGGCCTGCTGAACGGTGCAAGTGCACGGCAACTCCGAGTACGGCTACCTGGGCATGGCTGGCGGACGTCGAGGCGAACTGCGTCGAGCGCGGGACACGTGGGGACCTGCAGCGGCCTGCGGTTCGATCCCCCGGGCGGCACGCGCGGTCGCATCAGGCGACGGTCAGCCTCGACGGAGGTCCGCGGCGACGGAATTGGCCAGCGCCGGGTCCGGATACGGCTGCTGCGAGAACGTCAATGAGCGGCGGCGTCAGTCGCCCGGGGACCGGGAGCGGGCGCCGCGGTAGCCGAAGCGCCCGCCACAACGCACCGGCCTGCAGATACAGGGTTTCCGCCCCGGCGACAGCGGCGATGACGAGAACGGCCAACACCATCTGCAGCGGGAGAATCGCAGGGTCGCCGGAATGCTCGGTCCCGTAAGGGAGAACGGCCATCACGGCATGCACGACGGGCTCACTGACCAGCATTCCGCTGGCTGCGGCGAAGTAGCCTCGATGTCGGCCTGGCTGCGCCAGGCGCATCAGCCCCAACGCGATTGCGGCTACACCGAAAGTTGCTGTGTGCAGCGGGTGACTCCCGGCCACAACACCAGCGGTCACCGCAACCAGCACGGTTGTTACCGCCGCGAACGCCGCGGTACGCGTGCCGAGAGTCGCGATGTCACGGCCCTGCCTCATCGCGCCGCCTCCTCGCACCCGGTATCCGGACCCAGACCCAGACCCAGCCGTCAGGTCGATGCCCACAAATGGGCCGTGACGCACCGGGCGAGTCGGCGACCTGCGCCCAACGGTCCGGGTCGGCCGCCTCGTTTCTACACAGCATAGTAGGTGCACGGTCGGCCGGACCACGGGTCCACGACGATGAGGCGGACCGCCTCTTCTACCGAGAACCCGCGCCCGACGTGATCAACGCCGCCTCGTCGGCGTGTCGCTGACAGCCGCCCAGCCGTGCTACTGGGAAGGGCAATTGTCCATTCAATCCTGAGGTGCACTACACGGTCAGACTGGTGTGTCGTGCTCCTCGTGGTGTGCCGGCTCGCACTGAATGGTCGTGTGTGTGATTCCGTAGTCGTCGGCCAGGAGCGCAAGCACGCGGTCGAGCACGTCGTGGTAGTCGGCGCCGTCGGCCACGACGACGTGTCCCGTGGCGTTCTCGATGCCGGAGGTCAAGGTCCAGACGTGCAGATCGTGCACGTCGAGCACGTCGGGCAGCTCGATGAGGCGGCGCCGGATCTCCTCGACATCCATGCCGGGTGGAGCCACCTGCATGAGGATGCGTAGTGCCTGCGCGGTGAGCTTCCAGGTCCGCGGAAGGATGAACAGCCCGATCGCGGCACCGACGATCGGGTCGGCGTAAGGCCAGCCGGTCGTGTAGATCACGATCGCGGCCACAATCACGCCGACCGACCCCAGCATGTCGGCTAGCACCTCCAGGTAGGCGCCGCGCAGGTTGATGCTCTCCTTCGACCCCGCGGTGAGCAGCCGGAAGCTGATCAGGTTGACGACCAGGCCGAGGACGGCGACGACCAGCAGAGGGAGACCGGGCACCTCCGGTGGGTCGGAGAGCCGCTGGACCGCCTCGTACAGCACGTATCCGGCGACGCCGAACAGCAGCAGCCCGTTCGCGAGCGCGGCGAGTACCTCCAACCGGTAGGTCCCGTAGGTGCGCTGCGACGTCGCAGGGCGCGACGCGAGGGTGATCGCGGCCAGGGCCATACCCAGGCCGAGGACGTCGGTGCCCATGTGCGCGGCGTCGGAGAGCAGCGCGAGGGAGCCGAACACGAGACCGGCAATAAGCTCCACGACCATGTATCCGGCGGTCAGCCCGAACGCGATGAACAGCGGCCGCCGATGCCGGCCGCCCGCGGTCGCGGCACTCGCGTGTCCGTGCCCTTGGCCCATCTCGAGCTCCTCACATCTGCGACGCATGCACATTCGTGCATGAGTCGCAGAGTAGCAGCATCACCGGAATCCGAACCAGGATCGCGCGCGAGCCTATGCGGTCGCGGGCACGTCGCTGTGCATCTGCACCTTGTCGCCGACCTGCAGATAGTCGAAGAAGGCCACGGCCTCCTGATGGGGCAACCGCACGCAGCCCGCCGACTTGGTTTGCAGGTTGCCTTCGTGAAAGGCGATGCCGCCGGGGGCGAAGAACACCGCGAACGGCATCGGCGCGGCGGACTCGCCGCCGAGGGCGCGGTTCTTCCACTCCTCGCGGAACCGGCCGGGCGGAGTCCGGCGGCGGGGTGCTGGCAGAGGCGCGCAGGACAGCCGCGGTGGCCCATCGGGCGGTCCGTCTCGGGTCCATCCCTGCTCCTTCCCGTTTACTCGGGTCGGTGGTCGCCGGTGGCGTCAACCACAGGTCGAACGGCGGCGCTTGCGGCTGGTACGACGGCCCGCAGGCAGAGGAGACGAAGGGAGCGGGCATGCCTCGAGCCCTTAGCGCATCGCGATCCGGCCGCGCGACGTCGGCGTCAGCACGGCGACCGGGATGATGCGCCCCGCGGAGCGGAGTGCGTCGCGGCCGGGATCGCGACCATCCAGGGCATCGAGGAACGGATCGACCAGGTTCTCGGGCGCAGCGGGCACGCCGAGTTGCGTCGGCTGTTGGCAGAACTCCTGGCGTGGGGTGACCGTGAACGGAATGCTCGCGATCACCAGCGCGTCCCAGGAGCCAACCGCGCCTCTCCTGTCCGGCAGCGGGCTGGCCGCCACCAAGCACCGGACACCGCGGGACCGAACCACTGACTCTGATCCCACGGGCCAGGTGGGCGGCGATCAACAACGCCACGCCACCACCGACGTCGCAGCGCACACCGCGGAGCACCGGTATCGATCACCGCGACCGGGGAATCCATCCGCGGTGAGCGCTATCGGGAAACGACCGTCTGTCGACGATCTTGACCCCGCTCCGAGGGGCCGCAGGTCACAGGTGTCGGCAACACGCGTCGCGAATCAACGACGGGCAAACCTGGTCAAGCAATCGCCGCGCTCGTCCGCGCCGGCGTCAACCCGGGCCACGACCCATGCTCTTTCAGCTACGCTGTGACGCTCGTTGAGTTCCCCCTTCTCCCGCTGAGCACAGGCGAGGTCCAGCCTTCCCCACCACTAACGCCGCCGCCTACGTCGATGCGGTGACCGACGTGTGGTCGCCGGCCTCGGCGGTAACCACCGCCGAAGCGGTTCGCAGCGGCCAGCTGAGCGCCTCCGACTCCGGTGCTGCGGCCCTGCGGCGTCTTGAGGCGACCGATGGTTGGGTTCGGGCCTTCGTCGACATCGACCCCGCCGGGTCGCTCGCCGTGGCCGCCGCCATGGACCGGCAGCGAGGCAGCGGTTCGGGTCGGCTCGCGGGTGTCCCGATCGCGGTGAAGGGACGCGCCGGCCCTGGATCTGATCAGGTGCGGCGGCTCGTCGCCGAGGGCGCGGTCGTCCTCGGCGCCACGTCCACCCCCCGCGGTACGACCCATCAGACCTGGGGCCACACCGACCGGGGCCCGACCCGGAACCCGTGGCGGCCCGATCTGTCCCCGGGTGGCTCGTCGGCCGGGTCCGCGGCCGCCGTCGCCGCCGGTGTGGTGGCGCTGGCCACCGGAACCGACGGGGCCGGGTCGTCCCGGATCCCGGCGGCCTGGTGCGGGATCTTCGGCTACAAGCCGACCACCGCCCTCGCTGTCCCGACCGGACCCGCCGTGCCCGCCGTCCCGGCCCCGCTCGCTCGCGACCCGCGCGACCTGCGGCTGTGGGCCGACGTCGTGCTCGGCGACCTCCCACCCGTGGGTGAGGCCGGGACCGCGGTCTGGGCACCCGATCTGGGCTATGCCGCGCACGAACTCGACCCCGAGGTCGTCGCGGTCGCCCACGCCGCCGCGCAGCGGCTGGCCGACCGCGTGGGGCTGCGCTGGACCAACCCCACCGTCGAGCTGCTCGACCCCGCCATCGCCTGGACCGCGCTGCGCGACCCGGCGGCCACCGTCGCCGACCGGCGCGCTGCCGCCGCCGTCCGCGCCCACAACGACGACCGGCTCGCTGAGCTGTTCACCCGCGCCGATCTGCTGCTCACCCCGACCACCCCGGCTGGCCCGCACGGCCATGCGGGACCCGGGCCGCGGATGAGCGTCGCCCTGACCTGGGTGTTCAACCTGTCCGGGCACCCGGCACTCAGCATCCCCGCCGGCACCACCGCCGACGGTGTCCCGGTCGGGCTGCAGGTCGTCGCCCGCCCGGGCGCCGACCGCGCCCTGCTCGACCTGGCCGCCGCCTGCCCGGCGGCGGCCCCGGCACCCAGCCGACCGGCCCGGAGGTACCCGTGACCGACCGACCCGTCCTCGCCCCGCCCGCCGGGCACGAGATGCCCGACGGCGCGCTGACCGTCATGGCCAGCGCGCTGCTGCCCTGGACGCACCGCCGCGGCGGCCCGGCCCACTGCCTGGCCCGCGTCCGGCTCTTTGCACCCGACCCGCACCACCCGCCGCGGCGCGCCGTCGTCGTGCTCAGCGAGCTGCGCAACAACCCCCGCGGGCACGGCATCACCGCCGACGTCCCGGGGGCCGCCGCCGCCGCCCGGGCGACCCTGCTGCCCGAAGCGCTCGCACCCGACGCCGTCACCTGGCTCGCCCACCACGGCCCGTTCTCCACTTACGACCCGTCCGGGCCGGAGACCTTCACCGAGCTGCGGCCCCGCTGGGACGGCACTCGCTACACCGACGACGTGCATGATTACCGCCTCCTCCTACCGGACGAGGCCGCGGCTCTGGTGCGCGCGCTCGCCCTCCAGCCGGTCGACCACGAGCTGCGTGCCTGGCCCGCTCCGGCGCCCCGCGTCGCGACCGAATGACCGAACCGCACCACCCACTGCACATCCCCGGCCGGGTGATCCTGCGCGAGGTCGTCGCGGCCTACCAGCCGTACCGGGACCGCATCGCCGAGCGTGACACCCGCGTGCTGATTTTGCGGTTCACCCCAGGCCCCGCCGCGGACGACGAGTGGGCCGCCCGGATGCAGGCCTCGGCGGTCTCGGCCCAGCAGAAGGTGCGGACGTTCACCGCGATCGGCGCCCAGGTCGACAGCCTCGCCCTGCCCGACACCGTGAACGCCGGTGAGCTCGTCGACCGCATCCAGGCCGCCAACGACGACTCGAAGGTCGCCGCCGTCATCGTCCAGGCCCACCACCGGCGCGGCTGCGCGAGGTCGTCGACCTCATCGACCCGACCAAGGACATCGACGCCCTGGGTGTCGACTCCCCCCGCCCAGCCTGCGCCACCGCCGACGGCATCGTCCGCGTCGCCGACCCGTTCCTCTCCCCCGACACGACGATCGCGGTCGTCGGGGCCCGCGGCTTTGTCGGCGGCGGCGTCGACCGGCTGCTGCGGGAGCGAGGCCACGACCCTCTCGCGCTCGACCTCGGCGACGACCTCCGTCAACTGCGCGACGTCGACGTCGTCCTGTCCGCCACCGGCCGGCCGCACCTGCTCACCGCCGAGTACCTGCGCGACCACCACCTCCTCGTCGTCGACTCCGGGTTCGTCCCGCATCCCGACGGGCCCCGCGGCGACGTCGCCCCCGACGCCGCCCGCACCCCGGCCGCGATCACCCCGGTCCCCGGTGGGATCGGGCCGGTGGAGATGGCGGTCCTGGCCGAACGCCTCACCCTCACCGTCGCGCCCGACCTCGCCAGCTGGCGCTACCTCGGAACCGACGCCAGCAGCGAGCGGACCACCACCGCCCACCAGGACGTCGCCGCCCAGCGCGACCCCGCCACGCCCCGCGACCTGTCCCCGGCGCCCGAGCACCGATACCGATCGGGGCACCACCCTCGACCGGTCCGCACCCGGCACCGGCCCTGCGAGTCACACCCGCACCCGTGGCGGTGCGGACGACCCGCCCACAACCGGGCGCTCCCTGCCTGAGCGTCGCGCGACTGGCGACGCCGACGCGACACCGAACATGCGACGAGGCGACCCTCGACCGGACCCGCCGGAACGGCGCCGCACCCGATCAGCCCGGGGCCGGTACCGACACCCCCGGCAGCCGCCGCAGCCCGAGCTCCTGACGCGGCACCTCACCGCCCTCGAATCGCAGTCACGTCCCGCCGATTCAACACTCATTTCCGTCGCGCGGCGCGGTCGAATTACAAGAATGGCTCCTCATCGCGACCGGCCGCCAGCCGAAAAGCCCGGGTGACGAATCTGCCAGCAACCCTGGACCGGCACCGGAAACTGACATAGAATTGCGACATGGCGGGGACCAGTGCAATTCAGTGGACAGAGACGACGTGGAATCCGGTGACCGGATGCGACCGGGTATCACCGGGATGCGATCACTGTTACGCACTCCGCATGGCGGGCCGGCTGAAGCGCATGGGCCAAGCCCGCTATCAGGTGGACGGAGATCCGCGCACGTCCGGGCCCGGGTTCGGCGTGCAGGCGCACGCCGACCTGATCGATCTCCCGCGCCGCTGGAAACGTCCCAGGTTGGTGTTCGTGAACAGTATGTCCGACCTCTTTCACGCCCGTATCCCGGTCGATGTCGTGAAACGGGTGTTGGCCACGATGGAAGCCACTCCGCAGCACACCTACCAAATCCTGACGAAACGCTCGACCCGGCTGCGGCGACTCGCGCCGCAGCTGCAATGGCCGTCGAACGTTTGGATGGGAGTCAGCGTGGAAAACCAGGACTACGCCTACCGAGTCGACGACCTGCGCGCTGTTCCCGCCGCGGTCCGGTTCATTCCGCGGAGCCGTTGCTCGGTCCGGTCACCCTCGATCTGGCCGGAATCGGGTGGGTCATCGCCGGTGGCGAGTCCGGGGCCGGGCACCGCCCGCTGGACCTGACGTGGGCGCGTGAACTACGCGACCAGTGCCAGCAGACTCCGACCACCCGGTTCTTCTTCAAGCAGGTCGGCGGCGCCACCGCGAAGGCGGGAGGACGGCTGCTCGACGGCAGGGAGTGGAACGAGATGCCCGACCCGACCGGCCCGACAGCCGGCCACGCGGACGACGGCCGGATGAACGCTGCTCCGCGACATCAGCACGCTGCGGGCGCGGGGACCCGCGGGCCGGCCGCCGGGGCACCGGTCGCCGCGGGCGAGGCGCGGTGATGACGCGACGGCCCCGGCGCGCGCCCGCCCCCGACACCCAGCTGTCCCTGGAGGACCTGTGGACCGTCGCCGACCAACCCGAACCCGCCGAACCCGAACCCGCCACCACCCAGACCCCCAGCCCGACACCCGGCCCGGTGGTGGCCGAGCCCGGCCGGGTCGCAGACGGCACCGACCGGCCCCAGGAGCAAACTGATGAGCGCCACGACCGCGGCCCCGCCGCCGGCGAGGAGGGTGACGATGACCGACTACGGCGCGATGGCGCAGCGGCACTGGGCGAAGTGCCTCCCCCAGCGCTACAGCCAGATCCCCGAACCGAAGACGGCGTTCTTCACCGACCTGGGCCGGCAGGTGGAGCTGGAGATCGAGGACTTGGCGCTGACGCTGGAGGGCCCCGACGAGCCGGGCGAGACCTACCTGCAGCGGGTCGGGCGGATGAACAACGCCCGCCAACGCGCTCGGGAGATGATCCTGCCCGAGCAGATCCTGCTCACCCCGGAACCGGGAGCCGACCCGGACAAGGAATCCAACCCACCGGCGTCGACGCCGGCCGCGGGGATCCCGTGGATCGTGACCCCGGACGACCCGGAGTGGCAGGAGATCGTGGACGAGGAGACCCGGGCCCGGGAGACGCTGAGCCGCAGCAGTTCCGACCCGCAGGCCAACACGAGCTCGCCCCCGCCGGGGAACGCTCCCGGCTGAAGGCGAACCTGGCCGCGCTGCGCACGCTGCGCGAGCTGCAGGCCGCCGGGCGACCCGCCACCGGTGACGACCAGGCGGTGCTGGCCCGGTGGTCCGGGTGGGGCGCGGTGCCCGCGGTGTTCGACCCGGCCCGCGACGACTACGCCACCGCGCGGGCGGAGCTGCGCGCGTTGCTCTCGCCGGCCGAGTTCAACTCGGCCCGGCGCTCCACCCTCAACGCCCACTACACCGACGCGGGGATCGTCGCTGCGGTGTGGTCGGCGGTGGCGGGGCTCGGGTTCACCGGCGGGGACGTCCTCGAGCCCGGCTGCGGGTCCGGGAACTTCATCGGTCTCGCCCCGCCGGACGCGCGGATGGTCGGGGTCGAGGTCGAACCGGTCACCGCGGCGATCGCCGCCGTGCTCTACCCGCAGGCCCAGGTGCGCGCCGAGTCGTTCGCCGACATCCGCGCCCCCGAGGGCAGCTTCGACCTGGTGATCGGGAACGTGCCGTTCGGCAGCCAAGCCCTGGCCGACCGGCGACACAACCCGGGCGGGTACTCGATCCACAACCACTTCCTGATCACGAGCCTGCACCTGACCCGCCCGGGTGGGCTGGTGGTCGCGCTGACGTCGCGCTACACCCTCGACTCCCGCATACCCCGCCGCCCGCCGGGAGATGGCGCAGCTCGCCGACCTCGTCGGCGCGGTCCGGCTGCCCTCGCGCGCGCACCAGCAAGCCGCCGGTACCAGCGTGGTCACCGACCTGCTGGTGCTGCGCCGCCGCGAACCGGGCCGACCCGGCAACGGCGAGAGCTGGGAGAACGTGACACAAGCGGACCTCCCACTCGCTCCCGCCCGCCGCGCCGACCGGACCGCCCTTCCGGGGGGCGCGGCGCCGACCCAGACCGGCACCCCCGACCCGGTGGAGATCAACCGCTACCTGCTCGAGCACCCCGAGCAGGTGCTGGGCACCGCGATGATCGGCGGTGGCGCCTACCGCGCGAACGAGCTGCTCGTCGAGCCCACCGGCCCGCTGGAGCAGGCGCTGCCGGCGGGGCTGGACCGGATCGTCGCCCACGCCGACGCCCACGACCTGCGCCACACCAGCAGCGCCGACACCCCGCCCGGGCGGCGGGTGGCGCTGGCGCATGGCAGCGTGGCGCACCGCGAAGGGTTCATCAACTCTGCCGAGGACGGCGGGTTCACCCCCATCCGGTCCGGCTCGGTCGTCGAGCACTCGGTGCCCCAGTCGCAGGCCGCCGAGCTGCGGGCGCTGCTCGGGCTGCGCGACACCGTGGTCGCACTGCTGGAGGCCGAAGCCGGACCCGTTCTCCCCGATCGTGCGGGCGCTGGAGCACTACGACGACGCCACCGGCACCGCCACCAAGTCGGCGATCTTCACCCAGCGCGTCGTCGCCCCCCGCGCGCCGCGCCTGGGCGCGGACAACCCCGCCGACGCCCTGGCGATCTGCGTGGACACCTTCGGCGAGGTCCGCCTCACCGAGATCGCGCGGCTGCTGGGCACCGACACCGACACCGCACGGGCCGGGCTCGGGACACTGGTGTTCGACCAGCCCCCCACCAGCAGCCCCGAGTCCGGGCAGCTCGTCACCGGACCGGCTCGGCTGGTGGTCGCGTCGGAGTACCTGTCGGGCAACGTGCGCGCCAAACTCGCCGCCGCCACCGAGGCCGCCGCCGCCGACCCGGCGATGGCCCCGAACGTGGCCGCGCTGCGCGAGGTCATCCCGGCCGACCTCGGCCCGTCGGAGATCCACGCCCGCCTCGGCGCGCCGTGGATCGACGCCCCCGACGTGCAGCAGTTCCTGCGCGCCACCCTCGACGACCCGGGTCTGCGGGTCGAGCACCCGGGCGGCTCGATCTGGGCGGTCAAGGGCGCCGGCGTCGGGGTCGCGGCCACCTCCACCTGGGGCACCACCCGCCGCGAACCCTGCGAGAACACGATCGAGGAATCCCCCCGCGCCGTCAGACGTCGCGTCACGCGGCGCGCGAAGCGCGTCATCGCCGGTTGGCCGATCGCGATGCCAGCACGATGCCGACCGACGCTCACTCGTCTCGGAGTGACGCCGATCTCAACGCATCGGTGACCCGCTCACGAGTCGGCACGTCGAGCCGGCACGCCTCGGTGGGCGTGCCATCGTCCGGAGCGCCCATCACGTCGCGGCCGTCGACCAGCACCGTCGGCGACGGGTACCGCGCCACTCGCTCCGTGACGACGCCGTCGATACCCAGCTCGTGCATGCACTCGCGGACGAGGTCCAGAGCCGCCGCGGCGAGTGGGCATCCCTCATGACGCACGACCTCCACACGCACGGCCCCACTCATGGCAGGAAGCGGTCCAGTCGGCGCAGGAACGCACCCAGCGGCCCGCGCTCGTGCCACCCGTTGCTGATCACCCGGTCGCGCACCCACTGCACACCACCGCGCACCGCACCGAAGGGTGTCCAACGATGCTCGTCGCGCCTGGCCACCGCGCGCCGCTTCACGAACCGCGCGCAGTCCAGACAGACCGCCGCCTCCGGGCGAGCGCCGAGCCGAACCAGGTCGACCTCGGCGAACTCACCGGCGCAGCACCAACACGGCGACACCACCGGTTCCGACGTCGGTACCTGAACCTCCAACCCCGCTGTGCGCTGCAGCTGAGGGCCATCGGAAAGCCGGCCGCCTTCAGGATCGACACCACTCGGAGCCATCCATCAACCCTATGCCCGGCCGTCGCCGGCCCACCACCGTCGGCACCGCTCCATCGACGGCGGCAGCACCTCCGGCACCGTCGGCAGACGGCCCGCCGGGGCCGTCGCTCACCGGGCCCGGACGGCCTCTGGAGCCAGGACCGCCGTGGCCTGCGGCCCGGCGGGCGCGAGGGGGCGGGCCCGCCCGGCCCGGACACCGTTGGCGATCACGACGATCTCTGCCAGCTCGTGCACCGCGACCACGGCGGCCAGCCCGAGCACCCCGAGCAGTGCCAGCGGCACCAGCACCACGACGATCGCCAGCGACAGGCCCACGTTCTGCAGCATGATCGCGCGGGCGCGCCGCGCGTGGCCGAGGGCCTGGGGCAGGTGCCGCAGGTCCTCCCCCATCAGCGCCACGTCGGCGGTCTCGATGGCCACGTCGGTACCCATCGCGCCCATCGCGATCCCCACGTCCGCGATGGCCAGGGCCGGGGCGTCGTTGACGCCGTCCCCGACCATCGCGGTGGCTCGCTCGGCCCGCAGGGCCGCGATCAGCGCGGCCTTGTCCTCGGGGCGCAGCTCGGCGTGCACGTCGGTGATGCCGGCCTGTGCGGCGAGCGCCGCTGCGGTGGCCCGGTTGTCGCCGGTGAGCATCGCCACCCGGTACCCGTCGCCGCGCAGCCGGGCGACGACCTCTGCGGCCTCGGGGCGCAGCTCGTCGCGAACGGCGACCATGCCGAGCAACCGTCCGTCGGCCTCGACGAGCACCGCCGTGGCCCCCGACCCCTGCATCCGGGCGACCGGGCCGGCCAGCTCGCCTGCGTCGATCCAGCCGGGGCGGCCCAGGCGCAACTCCTGCCCGTCGAGCCGGCCGGTGAGCCCGGCACCGGGCACCGCCTCCACGTCGGCCGCGGGGGTGGGCGAATCGACGGCGGCCAGGATCGCCCGGGCCAGCGGATGCTCGCTGCGCGCCTCCAACGCGGCGGCCAGCACGAGCACCTCGGCGCGAGTGGCACCACCGGTGGCGACGACCCCGATCACGGTCGGCCGGTTGCGCGTCAGCGTGCCCGTCTTGTCCAGCGCGATGCCGCGGATCCGCCCGAGACCCTCCAGCGCGGCCCCGCCCTTGACCAGGACGCCGATCCGGCTCGCGGCGCCGACTGCAGCGACCACGGTGACGGGGACCGAGATGGCGAGCGCGCACGGCGAGGCGGCGACGAGCACGACGAGCGCGCGCTCGATCCACACCAGCGGCTCCCCGAACAGGCTGCCGAGCCCGGCGATCAGCGCGGCCACGACCATCACGCCGGGGACCATCGGCCGGGCGATGCGGTCTGCGAGTCGCTGGGCCTCGCCCTTGCGGGCCTGCTCGGCCTCGACGATCGCGACGATCCGCGCCAGCGAGTTGTCCTCGGAGGTGTTGGTGACCCGCACCTCCAGCGCACCCGAACCGTTGATCGACCCGGCGAACACCTCGTCGTCGGGTCCGGCCTCGACCGGCACCGACTCCCCGGTGATCGCGGACAGGTCCAGCGCGGTGCGGCCGGTCGCGATCCGGCCGTCGGTGGCAAGGCGCTCCCCCGGCCTGACCAGCATCGTGTCGCCGACACGCAACTCCACCGGGGCGACGACGACCTCGGCGCCGCCCCGCAGCACGGTGGCCCGCTCGGGCACCAGCGACAGCAGCGCGCGCAACCCGCGCCGGGTACGCGCGATCGAGTACTCCTCCAGTCCCTCGCTGATCGAGAACAGGAACGCCAGCATGGCGGCCTCCCCGATCTCACCCAGCAACACGGCCCCGACCGCGGCGATGGTCATCAGCGTGCCGACCCCGATCCGGCCCCGGACCAGGCGGCGCAGCGTGGCGGGCACGAACGTCCACGCGCCGAGCTCCAGCGCGCCGACCTGCAGCGCGAGCTCGACGGACGCCGGACCGGAGGCCCAGCCGACGGCCAGCGACACCACGAGCAGCACCCCCGACGCCGCGGCGAAGCGCAGCTCGGACACCTCCCACAGCCGCTCCGGCTCGCGGTCCCCCCCGGCCTCGGGACGCAGCTCGTCGGCGCCGCAGCACGCGTCACTCATCGCCGGCTCCCTCCCCGCCGGTGCCGTAGACCGGGCACAGCGCCACGGCCGAGCCGGTGGCGTCGAGCAGCGTCTCCGCCGCCACCAGCAGGTCCCGCAGCTCCGGGCGCGCCAGCGCGTAGAACACCTGCCGACCCTCGGGGCGGCCGACGACCAGTCGGCAGTCGCGCAGGCAGGCGAGATGCGCTGACACCGTCGACTGGGCCAGCCCGAGCTGATCGGTCAGGTCCACCACGCGCGCCTCGCCGTGGGCGAGCCGCTGCACGATCGCCAGCCGGGTCGTGTCGGACAGGCTGTGGAACAGCGCCGCCGCCGGTTGCAGGTCACGCCGGCCGGACACGGCCGTTCCCGATGTCATCGCCATTCGACGATGATAGGACGCTCACCGGCGCCTGTCACCCCGCCGCCTGCTCCGCTTGTTCTACAGCGCATAGTAGTAGCGACGACCCTCCCGGAGGTGAGATGCATCCCGCCCCACCCCACCGTTCGCGTGGCCGGGTCTCGGCCGCCGTCGTGGTGCTGCTCGTGGCGCTGAGCGGCTGCAGCTTCAGCACGCCAGACGGCACCGCACCCAGCCAGGCCGCCGAGTTCACCTTCGTCGCCCCGGGGGGCCAGACCCGCATCTTCTACGACCCGCCCGGGTCCCGCGGAACGGTGAGCGGGCTGTCCGGGGAGAGCCTGCTCGAACCCGGCGCGACGATCGGCCTGGACGACTTCCCGGGCCAGGTCGTCGTGCTCAACGTCTGGGGGGCCTGGTGCGGCCCCTGCCGCGAGGAGATGCCCGGACTGCAGCAGATCCACCAACAGATGCAGCCCGAGGGCGTCACCCTGCTCGGCATCGACGTGCGCGACAGCGCCGACGCCGCCCGCGACTTCATGGCCGACCGGGACATCACCTATCCCTCGATCTACGACAACCCCGGCCGCTCGCTGCTGGCGCTGAGCGGGTTCCCCCGCAGCACGGTGCCCTCGACGATCGTGCTCGATCGGCGACACCGCGTCGCCGCAGTGTTCCTCACCGCGGTTCGGGTCTCCGAGCTGCTGCCCGTGGTGCAGCGCGTCGCCGCCGAGGAGCCGGCACCGAGCGACGGGGACGGGACGTGAACGGGCTCACCGAGCTCGCGATCTCCGGTCCGCTGCTGGTCGCCGTCACGCTGGCCCTGGCCGCGGGGGCCATCTCCTTCGCCTCCCCCTGCTGCCTGCCGCTGGTTCCCGGCTACGTCGGCTACCTGGCCGGGCTGGTCGGCGACGAGGGCGTCTCCGGCGACGGGGTCGCGACCCGGACCGGCCGATGGCGGGTCGCCGGGGCTGCGCTGCTGTTCGTCGGCGGGTTCACGGTCGTCTTCACCGCCGGCGTGCTGCTCGTGCTCGGCCTCTCCGACTGGCTGGTCGGCAACGAGCTGCTGCTGCAACGCATCGGCGGGGTCGTCACGATCGCGATGGGCCTGGTGTTCCTCGGGTTCGTCCCGGCCCTGCAACGGGATGTCCGGATCCACCACGTCCCGCGGGTGGGGCTGGCCGGCGCCCCGGTCCTCGGCGCGGTGTACGGGCTGGGCTGGACCCCGTGCCTCGGCCCGACCCTCACCGGGGTGATCGCCCTGGCGACCGGCACCCAGGTGGGCCCCTCGACCGGACGCGGGATCCTGCTGGTGCTGGCCTACTGCGCCGGGTTGGGCGTGCCGTTCGTCCTCATCGCCCTGGGCACCGGTTGGGCCGTGCGCACGGCCGGGTGGATGCGGCGCCACATCCGCGGGGTGCAGATCGGGGGCGGCGTCATGCTCATCCTGCTCGGCACCCTGCTGGTGACCGGAGCCTGGGGCGAGTTCGTCGCGTGGCTGCGCGGACCCATCGCCGGCTACACCCTCCCGCTGTGAGCCGGACGATGAGCTCGGAGTTGCGGTGGACGGTGCTGGTCGTCGTGCTCACCGTCGCCGGCGTGGTCGCTCGCTGGCCGCGACCCGACGCCTACCCCGACGCATCCTCCGACACGCGGCCGGTCCCGGTGGAACGGCTCGCGGAACGGCCCGACGACGCCGCGCTCGGCCCCGGCGCGAGCCGCAGCCGCGCTTCCACCCTGTCCCGTCCCCTCGGGCGCGCCCGTCCCGCCGGGGCCGCTGGCCGATGTCGTCGTGCCCTGCCTCGGTGAGGTCGGCGCCGTGCCGCTCGGCGCCGTGCTCGCCGGGCGGCCGGTGCTGCTCAACCTCTGGGCGTCCTGGTGCGCTCCGTGCCGCAAGGAGATCCCCGTACTCGACGCCTACGTCGCGCGGCCGGACGCGGTCGACGTGCTCGGCGTGGTCGTACGCGACCGCCCCGCGGACGCCCTGGCGATGGCCGATGAGCTCGACCCGCGCTACCCCTCGGTGCTCGGTCCCGACAACGCCGTGCAAGCCGCCCTGGGCGCACCCCCGGTGCTCCCCACCAACTGGATCATCCGCCCCGACGGCTCGGCCGCGCGCGTCACCGATCCGCTGGTCTTCCGCGACCCCGCCCAGGTCGCCGCCGCCGTCGGGGCCGCGCTCGCGACGACGGGCTAGTCTGCGACGTCGCGAGGTGACGGGGGGATGTGTGCGCGGTTTCGGTGAGCTCGAGGCCGCCGTCATGGAGCAGATCTGGACGTCGTCCGAGGGCGCGACGGTGCCGGAGGTGCACGAACGCCTCGAGGCCCAGGGCGACATCGCCTACACGACGGTGATGAGCGTCGTCCACAACCTCTATCGCAAGGGACGCCTGACACGTCGGCGCGAGGGGCGCACGCATCGGTACCGGGCCACCGCGAGCAGGGCGGAGCACAGCGCCGACCTGATGAGCGTCGCCCTGCGGAGCGGCGGGGACCCACACACGATCCTCACCCACTTCGTCCAGCAGATGGACCCGGCCGACACCCGTCGCCTCGCCCAGCTGCTGGCCCGGATGGACGAGGACGGCACGGGGTAGTCGAACGGCCCCGATCGCGTACGGAGCCGGAGCACATCGACGGTTAGCGTGTACCGAGCCGGAGGAGGTCGTGATGCGCGGGTTCGGCGGGCTCGAGGCTGCGGCCTGCCTGATCGGGTACGGGATCGTCGTGGCGGCCCTGGCGCCACGCGTCCTCGCGCACCGCAGACACCTGGATCGGGTGCCGACGCTCGGCGTGACAGTCTGGTTGGCGGGCTTCCTCGGCGTCCTGGTCGCGTGGGTGGGCGCGGTGCTCCTGGTCGCGGCCGACGTACTCCTGTCCTCTGACGTCCGGCATGTCGTGGACCGGTGCGTCGCCTCCTTCTGCGCGGCGGCGCTCGGCGCCCACGGCACGGTCGGTCAGTGGCTGGCGGTCGGGTCGGCGGTCGTTCTGGTCGCCGGGACCCTCGGTACCGGGTTCGGACTGAGCCGCGCGCTGCTGCGGTTCCGCGCTCGCACACACCGCCACGCCGACGCCGCCCGGTTGCTCGGACGATACGACGACGCGCTGGGCGCGGTGATCCTGGACGTGCCGGAGAGGGTCGTCTACGCCATCGCTGGACGCCCGCCCACGATCGTCCTGAGCCGCTCTGCGCTGCGCGCCCTCGACGAGAACCAGCTCGCCGTCGTCCTGGCGCACGAGCGGGCCCACCTGACGGGCCGCCATCACCTGGTTCGTGGCCTCAGCAGCGCGCTGGCCCGGGTCATGCCACGGATACCGCTGTTCACCGCGGGCCACCGCGAGCTCGCCCGGCTGGTGGAGATGTGCGCGGACGACGCGGCGATCCGCAACCGCGACGCACGACACCTCGTCAGCGCCCTGCTGGCGCTCACCGCGCCGGTCAGCATCCCGGGGTCTGCCTTGGCCGCCGCGGCCGGCGGCGGGGTGATCCGACGCGCGGAGCGGCTCATGTCGCGCCCGAGCCGCGGCGCGCTCCGGTGGACGCGAGTACTGCTCATGGCCGGATCCGTCGCGCTGCTCGCCGGGCCGGTCGTGGTGGGCTCCGTGCTGTGTGGCGTCCTACCGTTCTGACCGTAGGTACCTCACCGCGCACCCGGACACGCGCCGTGCCGACCACCGACGGCCCTCGACGACCGGCTCAGACCGGGGTGTCGCGGTCCTCGTGACGGGCCGGCTCGCACTGCACGGTGACGTGGGTGATCCCGTATCCATCGGCCAGCAGGGCCAGCACCCGGTCGAGCACATCGTGGTAGTCGGCGCCATCGGCCACGACCACGTGCCCGGAGGCGTTCTCCATCCCTGAGGTCAGGGTCCACACGTGCAGGTCGTGGACGTCGAGCACATCCGGCAGCTCGATGATGCGCCGCCGGATCGCCTCGACATCCATCCCCGGCGGGGCGACCTGCATGAGGATGCGCAGCGCCTGGGCGGTGAGCGTCCAGGTCCGCGGCAGGATGAACAGGCCGATCGCGGCGCCGACGATGGGGTCGGCGTAGGGCCAGCCCGTCGTGTAGATCACGACCGCGGCCACGATCACGCCGGCCGAGCCGAGCAGGTCGCCCAGCACTTCCAGGTAGGCGCCGCGCAGGTTGATGCTCTCCTTCGACCCGGCCGTGAGCAACCGGAAGCTGATCAGGTTCACGACCAGGCCGAGGACGGCGACGACCAGCAGCGGGAGACCGGGCACATCCGGCGGATCGGAGAGCCGCTGCACGGCCTCGTAGAGCACGTATCCGGCCACGCCGAACAGCAGCAGGCCGTTGGCCAGTGCAGCGAGCACCTCGAGCCGGTAGGTGCCGTAGGTGCGCTGGGAGGTGGCCGGCCGTTGCGCCAGCGTGATCGCGGCCAGTGCCATGCCCAGCCCGAGGACGTCGGTGCCCATGTGGGCGGCGTCCGAGAGCAGCGCCAATGATCCGAACGCCAGCCCGGCCACCAGCTCGACGACCATGTACCCGGCGGTCAGCGCGAACGCGATGACCAGCGGTCGGCGGTGCCGGCCGCCCGATGTCGCGGCGCCGTGCCCATGACCCTGACCCACGTCCCACACCTCCCGGCACGTCTCATGCACAGATGCGCATGAGACGAATGCTAGCAGGCTCTACACGGCATCGTCATGCACTTGGACCTCGTCACCGACCTGCAGGTAGTCGAAGAACGCAGCGGCCTCGTCGTGCGCCAGCCGGACGCAGCCCGCGGACTTGGTTTGCAGGTTGCCTTCGTGAAACGCGATGCCGCCGGGGGCGAAGAACACTGCGTAGGGCATCGGCGCGCCCGACTCCCCGCTGATGTGGTCCTTGTTCTTCCACTCGACCTGGAACCGTCCGGCCGGTGTGCGGTCCTCACCGCCGGCCCCGATGCTGATCGGCACCGGCCCCCGCAGGACCTGACCGTCCTGGAAGAGCCAAGCTTGGAGGCCGACGAGGTCGACGCATGCGGCGGCGGTCGCGGTGCAGGGAGTGCCCGGCACGACCGGCGGACCAGCCTCCTGGGCCACGGCGATGGTTCCGGCGGAGACCAGCGTGGCGGCGACGAGAGCAAGCACGACCGCACCCCGGCGCCCTCTCCACGACACGCGCCGACCCACGACCCCGAAGCTGCCCATGCTGGTCCTTTCCGCACTCGACACCCCGTGCAACGGCCGAGCCCGAGTGAGGGCACGGGATTGAACCCGATCGTGTCCGCGGCCGTGCCATGGTCACGGAACAGCAACGGGGGGACGGACGCCGCCCCTCCGACGGCGTTGCGACGGCCCTGCTAACGTCCGAGTACTTCGATCACAACCCGATCACGACGGACGGTCCGAGCTCCCCACAGGCCGCCGCCGGATCGACGTCGAGAAGGACTCCGTCGTGGCGCGCCACCGCTCCCCCAGCGGCGCGCGGACGTCCGAGCCCGACCGGAGGATGCCGTCAGGCATCGTCGCGGCCGGCAGGACGCACCGCCTGCCACCGCCTCCCGGCGGTACCTACTGCGCGCGAACACTGGTCGCCGCGGTGGCGGCCGGAGCCGCGGTGGCCGCGGCCGAGACGGTGATCGTCCCCGTTGGTGACGATCTCGAGCCCGTCGTGCTCAGCGCAATGGTCCCCGTCCCGGACGCGCACACGGCGACGGTGACCGCCGCGGCGTCCTGGGACGGCGTCGGCGGTGACCAGCCCCTGCCGCTCACCGCGGCCGCTGCACATGCGGACGACTCCCCCGTCGACGTTCGCAACCTGACCAAGGCCGTCGAGATCGGGCAGGAACTCGCCCGGCAGGCGGCGATCCTCGACTCGGCCCTCGCCGCAGGCGCTCCGGGCGCGGCGTTGTTCGGGGACAGCGCGTTCGCCCAACCGGTGACGGGCCGGGTCACCTCGTTGTCCGGTCCCCGGTGGGGCCGCACCCACAACGGCCTCGACGTCGCCAACGCCATCGGCACGCCCATCTTCGCCGTGACCGACGGTGTCGTGGAGAAGTCGGGCCCGGCCAGCGGTTTCGGCCTGTGGGTGGTCCTGCGGCATCCCGACGGCACCCGGTCGGTCTACGGCCACATCAACCGCACCTACGTCGAGGTCGGGCAGCAGGTGTCCGCCGGTGCCCAGATCGCCGAGGTGGGCAACCGCGGCTTCTCCACAGGGCCACACCTGCACCTGGAGATCTGGGACGTCGACGGCACCAAACTCGACCCGACTGCGTGGCTGCAGGAACGCGGCGTCGACGTCTGAGCGGCCGAGCCGGCCCAGCGGCTTGGGGACCTGTAGCAACGGTCCGGGCACCGCTCACAGCACCCAGCAGCACGGTCGTCGCGTCACCGGGGTCCCGATGCGCCGGGGTCGGTGTCCGTTTCGTACGGTCGCTGGACCACGGCCCGGTAACGGAACGGAAACGGACGCTCCCCGCTCCGCCTGCTCCCCGCTCGCTTCCGACCGGCCGTCCGGCACGAGAGGTCCGTTCGTGGCACGGCACAGCGCTCCATCGCGCCGATCGACGGCGCGCGTACGTCCCGCCCCCGCACCTTCCGCCCCCGCGCGGCACGCTTCCCGCACGAGCAGTCTGGCCGCGCGCTACGGATCCACCGGGGTCCTGGCCGTCACCGCTGTCAGCTGCGGCGCTCTCGCGACCGGTGAGCACCTGCCGATCGCCGAAGCGGACGTCGCACCGGCCGCGGTCCAGCTCGACACGCTCACATCGCCGGCCCTCCCCGACAGCCCCACCCTTCTGTCCAGCGTCGCACCGGTCGCTCCCGAGCCCACCACCTTCGACGCCGGCGCTCTGGTCAAGGCCGTGACCCTGGGCGAGGAACAGCAGGCCCGGCAGGAGGCCGAGGCGGCAGAGGCCGCCGCGGCGGAGGCCCGCGAGGAGGAGGAGCGCCGCGCGAGCAGCTGCGCTGCTGGGGACTCCGGTTTCGAGACCGTCCAACCCGGGGTGACCGACGCCGGCACCGAGCTGCGCTGCCGGTTCGGCGTCGACACCGTCTACGGCGTCGCCGGTCGTGCCGGCACCTCCGACCACCCCGCCGGGCTCGCGCTCGATCTCATGGTCGACCGCGACCCCGGTGAGCAGCTCGCCGAGTACGCCGTCGAGAACATGGACCGGCTCGGGATCAAGTACGTGATCTACCGTCAGCGGATCAACACCGGGTCGGGCTGGGAGGCCATGGAGGACCGCGGCGGGGTGACGGCCAACCACATGGACCATGTCCACGTGTCGTTCGAGGACTGACGCCAACCCGCGCCATCCGCCGCACCCGTCCGTTGTTATCGTCGCTGACGTCATGAGCAGCGTCCGCGTGCCCCGTTCCCGCCGCCCGGCGGTCGGATGGGGCACGCGTGCCGTGCTGGCGATCGCGATCCTCGCCCAGCTGTTCGCCTGCCAGGCGCTGCTGGCCCCGACCGGTCCCGCACCGGCGGCGGCCGTGATCCAGGATCTCGGGCACGGGATCGGGCACGACACCGTGTGCGAGGCCGGTGCTACGCCGGTCATCGCAGGCGCTGCGCGCGCCCTGGTCCCCGACTGCTTGCCGCCGGCCGACCCGGCCCTCGTTCTCGTCGCTCTGATCGCGGCCGGTCTCGTCGCCGCGCGGGCCACCGCGGGCGGGACCGCTCCGTGGGCTCCGCGCCGCCTACTGCCGGGACGCCGCCGACTGCTCGCCGTCGGCATCGCCCGGGTGTGATGACGCAGCGGCCCCTCCAGGGCCGCTAGGTCCCGGCGGCCGGGCGGTCCGCCCGGCTAAGCCCACCGTCCGCCGCACCTCGCGCTCGGACCCTCGACCGGCCGCCGCCCGGCCCCGCCGCGTCCCCACCCGATGTCGCAGCCGGCGCATCCGCCGACCCATCCGTGAACCCGCCCCCAGAGAGGCATCATGACGAAGAACCTCCGGGCCACCCTGACCGTCGTACTCGTGGTCCTCGCCGTCCTCGTCGGCGCCCTGCTCCTCACCCGCAACGACACCGCGGTCCCCGACTTCGCCGGTGGGCAACCGGCCGCCCAGCTGGTACCCGACGAGGTACTCGTCCGCGCCGACAGCCACCTCCTGTCCACCCCGTCCGAGAGCCGGGCCACCTTCGTCGAGTTCCTCGACTTCGAGTGCGAGTCCTGCCGGGCCGCGTTCCCCGCCGTCGAGCAGCTGCGCGCCGAGTACGGCGACCGCGTCACTTTCGTCGCCCGCTACTTCCCCATCCCCAGCCACGCGAACGCCGAGAACTCCGCCGTCGCGGTCGAGGCGGCCGCCCGGCAAGGCCGCTTCGAGGACATGTACCGCACGATGTTCGAGACCCAGACGCAGTGGGGCGAGCAGCAGGAGTCGCAGGCTGCCCTGTTCCGGCAGTTCGCCGTCGACCTGGGTCTCGATCTCGTCGCCTACGACCAGGCCGTGTCCGATCCCGCCACTCTCGAGCGCGTGCTCCGGGACCGGGCGGACGGCGAGGTGGCCGGCGTGCAGGGCACCCCCACGTTCTTCCTCGACGGCGCGCGTCTCGAGCCGGAGTCCCTCGACGACCTCCGGTCCCAGCTCGACCTCGCCCTCGCCCGATAGGAGAAGGTCCATGTCCCCACTCGACGTACGGGCCCGGGGCACCGCGCCCCCGGCCGAGGCCGGCACGTTCCTGGGCCGGGCGACCGGCTGGATCCTCCTCGCCGGAGGCAGCGTCGGCGCCCTGGCCGCCTTCGCGCTGATCCTCGACCGCATCGCCCTGCTCGAGGACCCCGAGTTCGTCCCGGCGTGCAGCATCGACCCGGTCCTGTCCTGCGGATCGATCATGTCGTCACCGCAGTCCGAGGTGTTCGGCTTCCCCAACCCCCTCATCGGCCTGCTCGCATTCCCCGTCGTCGCCACCCTCGGTGCGGCGGTGGTCGGCGGCGTCGCCCTCCCCCGGTGGATGTGGTTGGGGCTGCAGGTCGGTGCGACGGCCGGTGTCCTGTTCGTCCACTGGTTGATCGCGCAGAGCCTCTACGTGATCGGCGCGCTGTGCCCGTACTGCATGGCCGTGTGGGTCGTGACCATCACCGTGTTCTGGTACACGACGCTGCACAACCTGGGCCGCGGACCGGCCGGTTCCCGGCTCGCCGGGTACCACGGGGCCGTGCTCGCCGTCTGGCTGGTCGCGGTCGCCACGCTGGTGGCGGTGCGCTTCTGGCCCTACTGGACGGGACTCCTGCCATGACCTCCTTCGTGCTGGCCAGCTACGCGATCACCGGACGCCGCGAGATCTGGCCGCTGCTCGTGGTCGCCGGGCTGGTGGTGCTGCTCGTCACCGGCCTACTGGTCGCGCAGCTGACCGATCCCGACCGCAGGCGACGGGCCATCGAGCGCCGGGCAGTGATCGCCGGTGTCCCCTCCATCGGCCCGGAGGCCGACGCCCACGCGCCCGAGAAGGCGCATGACGAGTCCGGCGACGTCGACGTTCCGCACCAGGACCGGAGATCCGAGTGACCGGCTCGGCGTGTCGGTCCACGGCGCCGATCCCCGATAGGCGATCCCTCGTCCGATCCCTCACCTCGACGGGCGCCCGCCCGCTCCCGGGCGGGCGCCCGTCACGGAAGGACCCTTCATGACCACACTCCAGGCGATCGGCGTGTTCGCCGGGATCCCCGTGCTCGTCCTGCTGGTGATCGCGCTTCCCCTCTACGGCGGCAGCTGGTTCCGGCGACTGACCCGCCGCGGCACCGGTCCCGACCGATCACACCCGAGCTGAGGTACCTCCACCCGTGACGACGCCGTGCGTGGCGGACAGTTTCGCCGACCCGATCCGCGGAGGATCGCCGCGACCGGGCGACACGGTAGCCAGTAGCAGCCTTGCGGCAACCGGCAGACACACCAGCCACACGACCGCGGCCCACCGCTGCTCGGCGAGGAGGTCGGGCACCCAGACGAGTCCGACACCGCGGAAGTGCTCCGCACCGACGACGTCCGGTCGGACGAGGAGGGCGATCCCGACGGCCAGCTGCACACCCAGGAGGGCGACAACCTCCCACAGGCGCGGGCCAGAGGAGCCGGTGAGGCCGGACGCGACGACGCAGCCGGTCAGGAACAGCAACGCGTCCAACGCCTGACGTCCGGCCGACGAAGCCAGCAGCAGGTCCAGCCCCCCGGCGCCGTACAGGGTCAGCTGAACCGCCGCGAGGACCAGCGGCGCGGCGCCCGGCCGGCGCAACCGCCGGGCCAGGGGACGGCGCAGCAACCACAACAGACTGCCCCGCGGACTCGGCCCACCCGTCTTACCGACCGCGGGCAGCGCGCGGCACGCGAGCCGCAGCGGCGCACCGGCGGCGAGCAACGCAGGCGCGACGGCCAGCATGAGCACCTGGCCGACAGCGGCCACGCTCGGCATGGCCGCCCCGTAGCGGCCGATGCCCGACGAGGTGGCCACGAGCACGACCAGTGCGCCGCCGCACCAGGCGACGGTGCGGCGCAGCGGCCACGCCTCGCCCACGACCCGGAGTGTGCGCACCCCGGCGAGGTAGATGATCACGAGAACGGCCACGACGAGCGCGAACAGCACGTCGACCCGGATCCAGGTCACGAGCTGCAGCGGCCCGTCCGGTCGGGCGAGCTCGTACCCGAGCACCTCCTCGGCCCGGCTCGTCCCTGTCGCCGGCCCGGGCGGAGGTGGGGTGCGCCCGAGCCCGACCGCGAGCCCGATCGTGACGACCATGATCAGGAGTTCCAGTCCACCCCAGCGCAACAAATCGACCGTGCGGCCCCGGGCCGCGGCCGGGACGGTGCGTCGCCGGTGGACGAGCCCGAGCAGGCCCAGCGCGGCGAGAGCCACGGTCTTCCCCACGACGAGCGCGCCGTAGGGGGTGAGCAGGCCTCGTGGGTCGACGCCGACACGGACGGCCAGGTTGACGAGTCCGGAGAGGGCGAGCACGGCCCAGCACCACCCGGCCAGCGTGGAGAAACGAGGCAGCGCGGTGCGCAGCGCCCGCGGCGCCGAGGTCGCGACCAGCAGGATCGCGAGCAGACCACCGACCCAGAGCGCGGCCGCCACGACGTGCAGCAGCAGGCTGTCGGTGGCGATGTCGTGGGACCCGCCGACGGCGGAGTGCCCCGACGCGGCCACCGGCAGCAGCCCGCCGACGGCGGCGGCGAACAGGCCGACCGACCATCCCCAGGTGAGGGTGCCCGCACTCCCGACCGCGACGGCAGCCGCGACGGCGCCGGTCACGAGCCAGGCCGAGGACGTGGGCAGGACCGGCAACGCCGCGGCGAGCGAGCCCAGCGCCTCGACCAGGGGGCGACCCGACGCCTCGGCCACGGTGAGCGGCACCATCAGCAGCGCCGCCGCCGCCCACACCGCCGCGGACACCGCGGCCGTTCGCACCGCCCGGAAGCCGGCCACATCGAGGTAGCCGCCGCGCTGCGGCGGCGCCAGAACGGTGGCCAGCAGCAACATCCCGACCGTGACCGTCGCAGCCACCTCGGACAACACCCGGACCATCGGCAGCGCGACCGTCACGAGCGGCCCGGCATCGGGCAGACCCGCTATCGCGGCCGGTCCCGCCGACACCCCGAGCGCGGCCGCCACGAGCATGCCCGCGACCGACCCGACCACGAGGAGCACCACGACGGTCCACTGCCGCGCACCACGGCCGGTGATCGGCCCGGACACCGCGGGCAGGGCCATACGTTGCACGCGTCTCCTCGGTTGCAGGTCAGGACGGGGCCGCGGCCCGGTCGCCGGTCGGGGTGACGACGAACCACTGGTCGTCCTCACCGTGCCGGCCGCTGTCGGTCAGGCCACCCTGGTCGGCCGGATCCCGGTACAGGGGCCATCCCGCCAGCGTCACCTGCGTCGTGCCGTCGGACCGGATGAGGGAGCCCACCACCGCCGGATCGACGCCGAGCAGCACCGGCTGCTGGCCGGACCCGACGGCGAACGGCTGCCAGGACGCGCTGCAGCCGTCGGTGCAGCGCGACGTCGGTGGCGCCGTGCTATCGGCCTCCGACCGATAGAGGAGCCGTCCGTCCCCATCGGTCACGACGACACCGAGCGGGCCGCTCTGCACGGCGTACAGCACGGCTTCGCCCGCAGCGCTGTGACCGTCCGTCTGCTCGCCGGAGGAGGCGCCCGGGGCGGCCTGCGCCGGGGTGGCTAACGGCGGGGCGGACGCCTCCGCCGCGCACCCGGACGCCGCAGCGGCCAACGCGACGACCAGCACCAGCCGGGCGGTGCACGAGATCGGGCGGAAGTGCTGTCGGTTCATGGCGATTCTCCGTGATCCGCTCGGTGGATCTGGGTCCATTCGGGAGACGGGCCCCGGAGGCCGTGGCTGATCGCGGCGACACCGGCCGCGCCGATCAGAACCGTTCCCACCGCGACGGCCGGGTGCAGCAGCCCGGCCGCGGCGAGCGGCACCGCGAGGGTCACGGTCGCCGCCGTCCACCTGCGCGCGGCGCGAGCGGTGGCCGGGAGGCACCGGCCCAGCCGCACGAGTTCGACGACGGCGGCCGGGTCGGTGTCCGCGATGACGACGTCCGCCACGTCCACGGCCGACGACAGGGAGATGCCGAGGTCGGCTGCCGCCAGCGCGGGAGCTTCGTCGGGGTCACCGGTGATGACCGCGACAACGGCTCCGGCCTCCTGCAGCCGGCGGACGGCGGCGGCCGTCTCCGCAGGTCGGAGGCCCGCGACGACGGTCTCGACGCCGGCGAGATCGGCATGCGCCCGCGCGACGTCGTCGGCACCGCTGGCGAGCAGAACCGGGTCGAGGTCCAGACCGCGCAACCGGGCGACGGCCGTGGGGCCGAGGGGTTGCGTCCCCGCCCCGGCCCGCGCGCCGTCCGGGCCGAGCGTGGCCGATCCGGCGATCAGCACGGCGCTGACCCGGGATGCGACCGTCAACGCAGGCATTCCACGGAGCGTGATCCCGAACCTGCGGAGCGCATCCGCTGCCGCGAGCGCCGCCGCGGGCCGGTCGAGGGCCAGCGCAACCGGGCAGGACGCCACCAACACCGCCAGGGCGATCTCCAGAGCGGCGGGACGACCGGCGCCGGCGCCGAACCAGAAGAAGGCCCCGATCGCCGCGGCGAACAGGACGGTGGGGACGAACCATGTGCTCGCGCCGGTAGGGCGCGGCCCACCGGCGAGCCACCGCGCGCCGAGCGCGGCGGTCGTGACGACCGCGACCACCTCCAGGTGGAGCTGCCCGGAGCCGTCCCCCCAGATCACGGTGAGCGACATCGCCTGCCGGTAGCCCGGCGCACCAGCCGGGCCTGCGAAAAGGCTGTGCACCGACATGGCGAACGCCGCCGACACGGTGAGCGTGGCGAGCACGTTCACCGCGGCGCTCCCGCGACGTATCTCGGCGAGAGCCGACCGGTACAGCGGCAGGGCACCCCACGTGATGATCGGCGCGGTGAGCAGGAGGCCGACCCACTGCCATGCGGGGAACTGCAGGGGCGGCACCCACGTCAGCACCACCACCGGCACGGTGAGCACCGCGCAGCCACGGACCCGGGCGTGCAGCGGACCGCGGTCCGCCCGACCGGACCGGGCGACGGCGGCCCCTTCGTCCACGGCCGAACCGGCCGGCGACAGCGGGGCGCTCGGGACCCGGGCGGTCGGGTGCGCGTGGTCCACCGACGCGCCGACATCGTGCGGCCGGTCGGGCCGTGGCAGGGCACCGACGCTCATCGGCCGTGCGCGCCTTCGTGCACGGGAGCCACCCATCCCGGTCCACCACCGTCGTCCTCCGCACCGCTGCTTACCGCGGGCACATCCTGGCCTGAGCCACCGAGCACAGCGGGCCGCGTGAGATCGGGAACGGGTACCAGCTCCGAGGACAGCCCTCCGACCGTCCACGCCGCGGCCGCCGCCACCGCCAGCGCGGCCAGGAACACCACGACCCGGGCCGGGGGCGAAAGCTCGGCATCGTCCATGCCCGCACAGTAGGAACCGGCCGGTGCGACGGGTTGCCTTCCTGAGAGCCCACGCCGCCCTCCGGCGACTCGGGCGCGCCCAGTGGGCCCGCACACCGCCATCCAGACCAGCATGCTGCGCCGGACGACCCGGGTGGGTCTCAGGGCGTCATCCGGCGGGGACGAGGGCGCGACGAACGGCACGTGAGCCGTGAGGACGGCCGAGGAGGAGCCCCGCGACTCCGCCGCGCCCGCGATCGCTGCCGACTCGCGACCACGCCCTACGCCTCAACCCGGCCGGCACCGCTGTGCGCACCCGGCACCCGATGCCCGGTGTCGGAGTCGCAGCCGTGAACCTCACGTTGGCCGCATGACCCGCGTCCGCAGGGCACCGGTGGCGCGGATGGGCGCCGCCGGTGCCCTGTCGGGTCACCTTCTGACGAACACCAGGTTCTCGCGTTCGACCAGCAGGTCCAGATCGAGCGTGGCGGTGACCTTCCGGAGAGAGCTGGTTACGCCCTGGCCGGGGTACAGGTAGTCGTGCGGTTCGACGAACATCGCGCTCGCCTGGCCGACCCACTCGGTGTCGGCGGAGAAGAGATCGGCTTCGAACCCCTCTATGTCGATCTTCACCACGAACAGCTCGCATTCATCGCCTTGATCGGCCACGATCTCGGGAACGGTGAGGATCGGCACCTTCCCAGCCACCTCCCGCCGCGTCCCGATCGCGTCACTCTCGCGCCCGTCGGCCACCAGGGACACGAAACCCCCCGTCGAGCCGATCGCGGCCTGACGGACCCGGATGTCGAAGCCCGCCGTGTTGGCCCGACACACCGCGGCATTGCCCGGATCGGGCTCGACGGCGACGACCACGGCGCGCGGATACCTGCGGGCGAACCACACGGCGCTGGCCCCGTTGTTGGCTCCGGCATCGATGATCAGCGGCTGCTTCCCCGACTCGAGGATGGCCCCGTAAGCGGCGTCGACTCGTCGATCGTGCACCGGTGACGTGATGCGGTACTGATCCTCGCGGAAGATCTCCCGCACGATGTTCACATCGTGCGACCCGTTACGGATCGTCAGCCGCCCCACGTCGCGCACCGTCACCGTGACCATCCCACCGTGATCGACAGCGGGGCGCCGGAGGTGCCGCAGCAGAAAGCGGAATCCCAACCGTTTTACATCCAGAATGTTCTCGGCCAAAAAATGCAATACCTTCATGTATAAATACCTCGTTGATTCGGCGCGCAAGAATATGGGAGAAGCGTGAAATGAATCGGCCGGCGTTCCGCCGGTGATTGCTCAGCGAGCAGGGACGGGCGAACGCGGCGGACCGCGGGTAGGCATCGCGATCGGCCGGTAGCGGCTGGTCGGATGGGCCCGCACCGGCGTGCGGAGCCTCCTCGGCCCCTCGCCGGTAGCGCGCAGCCGCACCGGACACGTCCGCAACCAGCAGACCCGAACGACGCCGGAGGCGGTGGCGATGAGCTGCTCGGTGAAGGTGACCGCGGCCACGAGCGCCAGGGCGACCGCCAACTGCGTGCCACCGACGAATACGTCGGCCTGCCCGACCGCGGGACCGACACCGTGGTCGAGCTGTGCGTGGGGGACGACCTTCACGGCCGCGTGCAGCACGGGCTGGGCAACGACACAGCCGGTGAGGAACTGCAGGAGACCACGGTTCCGGCCGACGAGCCGGATTCGTAGGGCCCCCATCACGATGGTGATCACACCGAGGATGGCGACATGCACGGCCGCCTCTTCAGCGACGATGGCGGACGCGACGGCGACGGGGACAGCCACTGCGGCCGAGGCCACCAGGACGGCACTGTTCTGCCCGATCGCTCGCCCCGGGCTCACCCCGGACAGCCCGACGACCGGAACCGTCTCGCCCGGGCGCCGACTCCTGGTCGACCGCGGGTCACCGCGCCGCGCCGCCCGACGTGATCAGAACGGGCTGCCCCCGCCAGGACAGAACGAACGCCACGGCCACACCGACGGTCAGCGCCGCGTCGGCCAGGTTGAACGCGGCGAACCAGGCGACGTCCACGAAGTCGACGACCGCACCCCGGCCCGGTCCCGGCGGGCGGACCAGCCGATCGATCAGGTTACCGGCTGCTCCTCCGCCGACCAGGCCCAGCACCAGCGCCCATCCGGCCGAGGCGGCCCGACCGGCGAACCATGCGATGGCGATGACGACGACCCCGGCGAAGGCGGTGATCAACGGGGTGAGCGAGGTCCACATACTGAACGCCGCGCCGGTGTTGAACGACAGAGCCAGCCCGACTCCGGGCAGGATGGGCCACGGTTCGACGAACAGGCGCAACGCGACTTCCTTCGTGGCCTGATCGACGATCACGACCGCAGCCAGCACGACGGCTACCAGTAGCCACCGTTGTCGACGTCGGCCGGCCCGAGCCGGTTCAGCGGACCGCTCTGCACCGCCGACCGCGTCAAGAGCCATGACCCACACGATACGGACATCGCACGCAGCACCCGCGGCGGCATCGACCGACCCGACCACTGCCGCACGTAGGTCTCCGAGTTGCTCCCGGTCGCAGCGCGCATGGCGGCCGAGCCTGCCGAGAACGTCGCCGCGCACCGGAAGGTCAGGCGACCCTGCCGGCAGATGTGAGAGACGTCTACTATCTCTGGTAATGGCAACTACCGACGCGGCGACCGGCGCTCACAGTCCCGGCAGCGGCGCACCGACGGTCGCCGAGATCCGTGCCCGCGGGCCGTTGCGCGGGCGGCTGATATTCTTCGGGCCCGCCATCGTCGCGGCCATCGCCTACGTGGACCCGGGCAATTTCGCCACGAACTTCTCCGCGGGCGCGCATTTCGGTTACCTGCTGCTCTGGGTGATCGTCGCTGCGAACCTGCTGGCGATGCTGATCCAGTCGCTGTCGGCGAAACTCGGGCTGGCCACGGGCCGGAACCTGCCGGAGATGTGCCGCGACCGGTTCCCCCGCCCGGTCTCCCGCGGGATGTGGGTGCAGGCCGAGATCGTCGCGATCGCCACCGATCTCGCCGAGGTCATCGGCGGCGCGATCGCCCTCAACCTGCTGTTCGGCATCCCGTTGTTCACGGGCGGGGTGATCACGGGGATCGTCGCCTTCGCCCTGCTGGCCCTGCAGTCCCGCGGCTTCCGGCCGTTCGAGCGGGCCGTCGCGGGTCTGTTCGCCGTGATCCTGCTGGGCTTCCTCAGCACGGTGGTGCGCATCGACATCGTCGGGGCCGACGCCGTCGCGGGGCTCGTCCCGCGGTTCGACGGCACCGACAGCGTGCTGTTGGCCACCGGCATCATCGGGGCCACGGTGATGCCGCACGTGGTCTACCTGCACTCCGCCCTCACCCAGACCCGGATCCGGGCTGACACAGCGGCAGATCGCCGCTTCCTGCTGCGTCGCCAGCAGACCGACGTCGCGGTCGGGATGGGGTTGGCCGGTCTGGTCAACGCCGCGATGCTGGTGATCGCCGCCACGCTGTTCTTCGGTAGCGACGTGCCCGACACTGACACCCTGGACGGGGTGTACGACGGGCTCGGGCGTGTCCTCGACCAGCCGGCCGCGTTCGCCTTCGCGATCGCGCTGCTCGCGTCCGGCTTCGCGTCGTCGGGGGTGGGCACCTACGCCGGGCAGGTCGTCATGCAGGGCTTCATCCGGCGCCAGATCCCGCTGCTGCTGCGCCGCGCATTGACCCTGGCCCCCGCGCTCGTCGTGCTCGGCATCGGCATCGACCCCACGCGGGCACTGGTGCTCTCGCAGGTGGTGCTGTCTTTCGGCATCCCGTTCGCGCTCGTTCCGCTGATCCTGCTCACGCGTCGCCGCGACATCATGGCCGAACTGGTCAACCACCGCCTCACCACGGCGGTCGCCGGCCTGGCCGCGGTCGTGATCATCGGCCTCAACGGTTTCCTGGTCTGGCAGACCGTCACCGGGGTCTGACCTCGCGACGGACACCCCCCAGGTGGTCGACCCGAACTTCTACGCGAGATAGTAGAAGTGCCGAACAACCGGCCGAGCCGGACCGAAGGGACACACCATCCACACGGATCTGCCGGCGTCACCGGGAGCCGCCCCAGTTCGCATCGACCGGCCGGGCGCCGCCGGTCCGGCGACCCGTCTGCGCTTCGCGATCCTGTTGGCCACCGGCGCGGGTGCGGCCTGGGCGCTCGGGGCGCAACCGCGAGGATGGTGGCCGTTGCTCCCGCTCGGGGTGGCCGCGCTGACGGTCGCGCTGCACGGGCGCGGGCTCCGTGCCCGGCTGTGGCTCGGCGGTGTGGCGGGCGCCGTCTTGTACGGCACGACGCTGGGCTGGCTCACCGGCTTCGCCGCGGCCGGGTACGTCGCGATTGCCGCGTTGGAGGCCGTCATGCTCGCCGTTGCGGTCGGTCTCGTGCCCACCGCCCACAGCGGTCGTTGGGCGGGAGGCTGGTGGGCGCTGCCGGCCGGGCTGGTGCTGCTCGACGCGGCGCAGACCCGGTTCCCGTTCAACGGGTTCCCGCTCCCCGCACTCGTGCACGCGCAGCTCGACGGCCCATTCGTGTTCGTTGCGCCGCTGGGCGGCTCGCTGCTGGTCACGGCCGTGGCCGCCACCGCCGGCGTCGGCCTGGCCGCCCTGGTTCTCACGATTGGCCGGGCCCGGCTGATCGCAGTGGGTGTGGCGGTGGCGCTGGCGGGTGTCCCCGTCGCGGTGGGCGCGGCCGTCGCCACCGCCGATGCCGGCAGCCTGGACGTGGCGGTCGTGCAGGGCGGCGGGCCGCGCGGTCTCCGGGCGGTGTTCACCGACCCGCAGGACACCACCGACCGGCAGTTCGCCGTGGCCGAGCAGATCACCGGCTCCCCCGACCTGGTGCTGTTCCCGGAGACCGTGATCAGCGTCGACGGGTCGATCGCCGGCTCGGCAGGTGACGCGCGTGCCGCCGAGCTCGCCCGGCGCCTCGACGCACCGGTCGTCGTCGGGGTCGTGGAGAACCAGGGCCCCGGGTTCCGCAATGCGGCGGTGCTGTGGGGTCCCGACGGCACGATCCTCGGCCGCTACGAGAAGGAACACCGCGTCCCGTTCGGCGAGTACATCCCCGGGCGCGAACTGCTCAGCCGCGTCACCGACCTCACCGCGCTCGTGCCCCGTGACGCCATCGCCGGCGAGGGCACCGCCGTGCTGGTGTCCCCGGCCGGGCCGCTCGGCGTCGTCATCTCCTACGAGGTTCTCTTCGCCGACCGCGTGCGCGAGGCCGTCACGGCAGGCGGGAGGATCGTCCTCGTGCCTACCAACGCGGCGTCCTACGTCACCGAGGACGTGCCTGCGATCGAGGTGGCCGGCGCCCGGCTGCGGGCCCTGGAGTACGGCCGCACGGTGCTGCAGTCGGCGCCCACCGGCTATTCCGTGGTGGTCGCTCCCGACGGGCGGGTGCTGGCCCAGAGTGGGCTCGGCAGCCCGGCCCTGCTGCGCGAGGCGGTGCCGCTGCGCACCGGTCTGACGCCCTACGCCCGCACCGGTGACGGCCCCATGCTGCTGCTCGCCGCGCTCGCGCTGCTGCTCCCGGTACTGGTGCGCAGGCGGGCCGCCCGATGAGCGAGCAGCCGCAGGACCGGCCGGTCGGCCGGTGGTCGCGGATCGGCGGGCCGCTGGTCCTGCTGCTGGCCGCCGCATCGTTCGGGGTGGTTGCGGTGAGCGTCCTGATCCCGTCCGACGCCGAGCGGGAGCTCGCCTCCTTCGCCCCCACGGCGGAGCAGCCCGATCCCTCGACGCGGATCCCCGGGATCGTCGTCACGCCGGTCGCGGACCACGACCACGCAGCTGCCGCGACCGGCTCCACCGCCGACGGCAGGGCCGTTCCCCCCGTCGGCGGCCCGCACGGCCCGGGGTACGCGGCGTGCGACGGGGTCGCCCACCCCGATCCGATCCCCGACACCGACGCCGTGCACGCCATGGAACGGGGCGCGGTCTGGATCACCTACGACCCCGCCCGCACCGCTCCGAACACGGTGCAGGCCCTCACCGTCACGCGGGTCACCGACGCCGACTTCCTTTTCATGTCGCCCTTTCCCGGTCTCGACAGCCCGATCTCCCTGCAGGCGTGGGGACACCGGCTCACCCTCGACACCCCCGACGACCCGCGTTTCGAACAGTTCATCCGGGCGCTGAGCGACAACCCGTACACGACTCCCCTGCCCGACGCCGGCTGCGCCCCGGGCACCTGACGTCCCTCGGCCGCGCACCCGTGAATCACCGTGCTCGCGCCCGAGCAAGCCCGACCGCGAGGATCGGGACGAGCGCCACCTGTCCCACCAACCACACGACACCGGCGAGGCGTTGCTGATCGAGCAGGTCGGGTACCCAGGGCAGGCCCAGCCCCCGGTAGAACGTCGCGGCGATCGGCTCGGTACGCAGCAACAGGCCGATGCCGACCCCGGCTTGGACGAGGACGAGCAGGGCCACAGCCCGGCCGCGGGCGACGGCCCCGCTCGTCAACGCCCCGACCAGGACGACACCGACCGACAGGAGCAACGCGTCCAGGGCCAGGCGACCCGGCTGTGACGCGAGCAGGGAGTCGATCAGCCCGAACCCGTAGAGCATCACCACGGTCGCCGCGAAGACGAGCACCGCGGGGAACGGACGTCCCAGCACGGCGATCGTCGGGTGCGCGAGCACCCGCTTGACCTCCGGCACCGCCTGCCGGGCGAGCGCCAGCGGCGCCCCGAGCACCAGGAGCAGGGGTGCCACCAGCGTCAGCAGCAGCTGCGCCGCGACACCGACGCTCAGCATCGCCGCTCCGTAGCGACCGAGACCGGACGAGGTCGCGAGGAGCACCACAGCACAGCCGGCCAGCCACGCCGACGACCGGCGGATCGGCCACGCCCGTCCCTCCGCGCCCAGCCGCCTGACGCCGGCCAGATAGGCCACCAGCATCACCGCGACGACGACGACGAAGATGAGGTCCGGACGCCCGTCGACGACAAGACCGCCGAGCCCGGAGGGTGGCCCGGCCAGCTCGTACCCCAGCTCCTCACCGGTGCGCGAGGGTTCACCGGTCTCGCCCGGGGCTGGGGGCGGCGTCCGCCCCAGACCGACGGCCAGGCCGATCGTGGCCAGCATCAGTAGCACCTCGCCCGCCCCGAGCCGCAGGAGCGCGCGGCGGTCACCCCGGACGGCCGGGGCCAGAGCGCTCCGCCGGTGCAGGTAGCCGAGAACCCCGAGCAGCATCAGCGACGCCGTCTTGGCCACCGCGATGACCCCGTAGCCGGACAGCAGGTTCGGCAGCGTCAACGGGATGCGGACCGCCAGGTTGGCCAGCCCCGACAACGCCATCAGCCCCCAGCACCATGCGGCGATCATCGAGAAGCGCGGCAGCACCGTGCCCAGCTGGTCGGGCGAGGGACGCGCGGCGAGCGACAGCACCGCGATGAGCCCGCCGACCCACACCGCCGCGGCCACGATGTGGATCATCAGGCTGTCGGTGGCGAGGTCGTGCGACCCCCCGACCGCGGAATGTCCGGTGGCCGCCACCGGCAGCAGCCCGACGACCGCGGCCCCCAGGAGCACACCGGCCCACCCCCACGTCAAGGTCGCTCGGCAACCGGCCGCGATCAGAGTGGCCAGTACCGCGGTGAGCAACCATGCCGCCGACGTCGGGAGCAACGGCAGGGCTGCGGCCAACGGACCGAGTGCCAGCACGTCACCGACCGGGCGTCCCAGCACCTCGGCCACGGTCAGCGGGACCATCACCAACGCTGCCCCCGCCCACAGCCACGCGCATCCGGCAGCCACACGGACGGATCGGTACCCCGCGATGTCGAGGTACCCGCTGGCCTGTGGGGCCGCCAGTACCGCCGCGAGCAGCAGGAACCCGACCGTCGCCGCCGCACCGATGTCGGCCACCACCCGTACGGCAGGCAGCCCGTATCGCACGACGAGCCCGGGATCCGGCAATCCGAGGACGTCGGCGATCGCCGACCCGGCGGAGGCCGTCAGCCACAGCGCAACGAGCAGACCGAGCGAGGTCCCGGCCACGACGAGGGAGCCGACGGCCGACCGAGACCGCCCCACCCGGGCCGGTCCGGAGGGCATGACCTGCTGATGTGGCATCTACACACCGTAGAACCCGCTCGGTCGGATGAACGCCACGGGCCGGTCGTGCGTAGGAAGGGTCGGCGTACCACCGCGCCCGCGTTCCACACCGAAGGGCCTATTCATGCGCACGTCCCTGAAGGCCGGCCTCGTCACCGTCGCCACCGGCGCACTACTTGCCGTGCCGCTGTCCGCCGCTTCGGCCACCGAGCGGCACGGCCTCGACGTCGTCGGCCTCGTCGACGGCATCACGCTGGTCGACTTCGAGACCGACGACACCGACCAGCACGGCGCCACCGACGTCACCGGCCTCGACGGCGACGTCTCACTCGTGGGGATCGACTACCGGGTGCAGGACGGGGCCCTCTACGGCGTCGGCGACGCAGGCGGCATCTACACGATCGACGGGCACGGCACGGCCACCAAGGTCGCCCAGCTGAGCATCGACCTCGCCGGCGAGCTCTTCGGCGTCGACTTCAATCCCGCCGCCAACGCACTGCGGGTCGTCAGCGACACCGGCCAGAACCTGCGCCAACCCTTCGCCATGCCCGGTGCCCCGACGGTGGCCGACACCGCCCTGACCAACCCGGCGGTCGCCCCCGCCACCGGCACCACACCCGCAGAGGGGGTGACCGCGGTCGCGTACACCAACAACGACGATGCGGCCGGTACCGCCACCACGCTGTTCGCCGTCGACACGACCGCCGACCGGGTCGCGATCCAGTCCCCCGCCAATGCCGGGACGCTCGCCCCGACCGGCGGCCTGGGGGTGGACGCCGGCCCGGACGCCGGAGCCGACATCTACACCTCGGCCGACGGCAACCGGGCCTTCGCCACGCTGGAGGTCGGCGGTATGCGGGGGCTGTTCGAGGTGGACCTGCTCACCGGATCGGCCGAGCATCTCGGGGCGCTCGACGGCGTCACCGACATCGCCCTGCCGATCGACCAGGGCTAATACGTCGAAGCTCTCCGCCGCCCGCTGAGCCAACGCACCGCCACCACCGAGCACCCGATCACCAGGGCACCACCCACCAGCCACGCCCATACGTGGAGGGATGGATGCTGGGCCGCCTCCCCATGGTGACCGGAGCCGGTAGCGGCGGTGGGCGGTAGCGCGTGCTGTCCATGAACAGGGCCGCTGGTCTGGCGGACGACAGAGCCGGTCACCGTGAAGCTGATGCTGCCGCGAACGGGATGGCCGTCGGTGGCGACGGCTCCGTACCAGAGGACGTACTCGTCGTTGATCAGGGTCGGCAACGGCTGCACGACCACGGTCCGCGTCGTCGTCGGTGGAGCGAGTTGAGCCTGAAATCCAGCCGAGCCGATCAACCTGATGGTGACAGAACCCGCATCGAGCTCGTCGCCGAACTCCAGCGTGACCGGACGAGCGACCCCGTCCACCGCCCCACCGTCGACCGGATCACTGCGCACGAGATCGGAGTGGGCCAGCGCCGGGCTGCCGGTGAGCAGCACCAGCGTCGCCGCGATCAGCGGCGCGCCGATGGTTCGCAGCACGAGCCCGACTCGACCCCGAGCACGCGTCACTGCCCCCACCGTCGCCATCCCTCCACGAGACCCCGTGCAGAGACCGCCGAGATCGCCGGCCCGTTCGGGCCCGCAGGTCGCAACTGTATCCACGACCTGCTCCGCGTCTCCTCCACCATGCGGACGGCGGTGACGAACGTCGGCCCGTCAGCGAATTCATCCTCATCAGCTGCTCCACGGAGGGATCGATGCGCCGACTCGGATGCGGAACCCGGATCCGCGTCATCACCCTGCGTGCGGTCGTCGTGCTGTCACTCCCGCTGGTCGCGGCAGCCGGATGCGGCAGCACCACGCCGAGCGACACACCGCCGGCCTCCGGCACCGCCACGAGTTCCGAAGCGAGGCCGGACACGATGTTCGTGGGCCGATCGGCCGACGGCATCATCGCTGTGGCCATCGCCGTTCACGACGGTCGGGCCACCGGGTTCATCAGCGACGGCCTCCAGATCGGGGTCTGGTTCGACGGCGCAGCCACCGGCGGACTGCTCGATCTCCGCGCACTCGACGGGTCGACGCTGGTCGGGGGGATCCACGGCCGCGTCATCCACGGTGGGGTCACCCGCGGCGACGGCGCCGAGTGGTCGTTCGTGGCCCTGCTGGGAGAGGAACCGACCGGCCTCTACACCGCCACCTCCAGCGCGGACACCGACGACAGAGTCGGCTGGATCCGGTTCCCTGACGACACCGTGGTCGGTACAAGCGACATCGGGGGCGCCACCGGACCGGCTCCCTCGATCGCACCGACGATCACCGTCGAGAACACGCCATTCGAGCCGTCCCACCCCGTGGTCGGCGGTACCGAGATCGGACCGGGATGACAGCACGGACCCACCTCGGGAGGCGCCGGGACGTACCCCGCCGAGACACCTGGACGCGCCGCGAGCTCCTGATGATGGCCGGCGCCGGAGTGGGCGCTCTCGCGCTGGGCGCCTGCTCCGGCATCACCTTCGCTGGGACGTCCCCGCTCGGGCCGGTCACCACGCTCGGGTTGGATGCCGGGCAGGTTCGGCTCGACCTCGAAGGCACCCCCGTCGAGACCTGGGGCTACAACGGCACCGTTCCCGGACCGGAGATCCGGCTCCGAGAGGGAGAGACCCTCCGTGTCCCGCTGCGCAACGGGCTGTCCGATCCGACCACGGTGCACTGGCACGGCATCTCGCTGGTCAACGCGATGGACGGGGCCCCGTTCCTCACGCAGGCACCGGTCGAGCCGGGCGCCGGTTTCGACTACGAGTTCGTGGTACCCGAGGCCGGCACACACTGGTACCACGCCCATGTCGGGCACCAGCTCGATCGGGGCCTCTACGGGGCCCTGATCGTGGAGCCGCGCCACGAGGAGCTCTCCTACGACCGGGAGTACACCCTGCTGCTGGACGACTGGCGCGACGGGCTCGACGACCGATCCGAGTACTCCGCCGGCCACGGCGGCCACGACCCGACGGGGAGCCCCGCACTCCCGGCCGATCCCCGTGAGTGGGTCTCCTTCGGCGGCCGCTTCTACCCGCTGACCCTGGTCAACGCCCGGCCCCCGGCCGACCCGTACACGCTGGACGTGCGCCTCGGCGAACGGATCCGTCTACGCGTGATCAACGCTGCGGCCGACACCGGCTTCCGCTTCGCCATCGGTGGCCACCGGCTGACCGTGACCCATGCCGACGGCATGCCGGTGCAGCACGTCACCGTCGACGCCATCCGTATCGGCATGGGCGAGCGCTACGACGTCCTCATCGAGGCCGACGCTCCGGGGGCGTGGCAGGTGGGCGTCATGCCGGAGGGACGAACGGGATACGGCCGAGCGATCCTGCGCTACCTCGACGCCGCCGGATCCACCGCGCCACCATCGGATCTGCGCCCCACCGAGCTCGATGGGCGACTCCTGACCTATGACGATCTGGTCAACACAGGCAAGGAGGAGACCCCTGCCGCCGGCTCCCCGGATCGGACGTTCGCCCTGACCCTGTCCGGAACCGACATCCTCGCCGACGGCCTCGACCCCACCGAACCGTTCCTCGTCGACTCCGGCGAGTGGGTGCGCTTCACCCTGCGCAACGAGAGCATGAAGTGGCACCCGATGCACTTGCATGGTCACCATTTCCGGGTGTCCACCCCCGGCGGGAACGGGCCGCTCAAGGACACCGCCGCGGTTCCGGCGCGCGGCGGTGAGCTGACATTCGACTGGCGTGCGGACAATCCGGGCGCCTGGATGTTCCACTGCCACAACCACTACCACATGGAAGACGGCATGATGCGCACCGTCACCTACCGGACCTGACCGGCCGCATACATCGTCACGCGCCAGCAAAGCGGACCGCCGTGATGATCATGATCGAGTAGTAGGTCGGCTCCGGGCGCTCGACGGGTGCCCCGAGACGGCCACATCGGATCACGGTGCGATCGACCCGCTGCGCAAGCGTTGCTCACGTCGCTGTCGGACGGCAGGGCCTCCAACGCCGCTCGGAATTGACCCCATTCCACCCTGGAACTCACGCGGCGACACGGGTCAGGTTTCCCACCGCTGACAGGGGGTGTCGCGGAAATCGTGAACACAGCGGGTCGGCGTGCGTATCGTCGTCGGCGTTCGGCCCTCAATCTGCGGTTCTTCCCCCCGAGGAGGCAGCGGTGGATCTCGATGTCAACATCGCCGGCCAGGTCACGTCGCACTCGGTGGTGCGGGCCGATCTCGGCCACGACGGCCGCTCGATCGTGGTGGTGTCCGGGATCGCGCTGCCGGAATGGCGTGTCGATACCGACGAGATGACGCGGACGTCGGCGCGCGTGCTGCTGCGCCAACCAGCCGACATCGTCGAGCAGTCGACGGTGACCGTCTCGCTGGCGAGCATCAGCAACGAGGAGAGCTCCTTCGGCTTCGCCGTCGACCAGGCCGAGCTGGCCGTTGAGGCGGACGAGCTCGTGCTGGCCACCCGGCTGTCGCTGATGGGCGAGGCCTCGTTCCTGCACCGCTTCTCCTTCCAGGTCGTGCTGGCCATGCGCGATGTCCCCGCGCAGATCAGCGGAGAACTGGTCTGGAACACCTCGCAGTTCCGGCCTGCGGAGACCACGCCCGCCGCTGCGCAGCGCGCTTTCGTGATCGAAGCGAACGCAGTGACCGTCACCGACGGCCCGCCCCCCTCGGCGCCGCCACCCGGCGTGCCCGGCACGCTCCCGACCGGCACCATCGACCTCCGTCCCGTCGCCAGCGGTCAGATCGTCTCCGTGACGGTAGGCGAGCAGACCTGTCGCGCGTCCTACGTGATCGCCAACCCGCCGAAACTGAAGCGCCTCATCGTCACTGTCGGCGCCCCTGGTCTGCACGCGGTCGGCACAGGCACGATCGGCATGCGGGCGACGGGGGAAGCCGACTTCACACTCACGCCGGCTGCCCCCACCCGCGAGCACGTCGACTTCGCCTCGCACCACGAAACCGGGCCGGCATGACGCCCGGCCCGCCGACTCCGGCGCAGGTCGTCCAGCGGGCCGGGTTCGAGTCCCAGGCCGCCTTCAACGAGGCCATCCCGATCGTCAAGATCCCCGTCGCCGGGCCCGCCCCGTTCAACATGCTCGCTGTCGTGCGATCGCGCCTGTGGGGCATGGGGTACTTCGGGGACGACCTCCACCGGGCACACGTCACGGGCTATCCCACCGCCTTGACCATCCCCAGATTCGATCCTGGCCGGCCAGAACAGCACGTCGTCCACCATTCGACCTCCGTCGGCGTCTCGGCAATGGCAGCCGACGACGACGTGGACTTCACCGTGGCGCTGGACTCGGTGGCGAGCGCGTCCACCTTCGACAGGGACGGCACCTGGCTGCTCAGCTTCGACTCCGCGGTCCAGTTCGACTTCGACTCCCTGGTCGAGGTCGAAGCGGGGGTCGTCGAGTACGTGGCGACGAGCTGGGTGCTCTTCGTCGAGCCGCCTCCACCTCCCGGCGCGGCGCCGGATCCGCCCACGGTCGCCACGAACCTGCGCGGATGGGCGCACTTCATGGTCCACAGCACCCGCCACTACGCCACCCTTCCCGGGGCCGACGTGATGCGCGCCGCCGCAGAGCTGACCCCCCTGGTCCGCGAGCTCAGCGCTGCGGGGCAGACAGCGGACGCGCAGGCCGTACAGCAGGCGTCGGTCGACGTGCTGGAGGAATTCAGCCCGGCAGCGGCCGAGCGCACCGCGTACCTGATCCTGCGTGCCGAGGCCAAGCACAACCTGATCGCCCGCATGATCGAGAACAAGCAGCTCGCGGACGTGGGCCCCCTGGCCGGCTCGGCGATCAGCAACTACCAGGCCTACACCGCGGCTGCAGGCGCCGACCTCGCCCGCGCCGCCCGAGATCTCGGCGAGCTGGTCAAACCGCTGCTCACCGCCGGGCTACCCGCCCAAGCGCTGGCAGCCCAGAGGGCGAACCTCGACACCCTGCGGGCCATCACCACCCCGACCGATCCGCTCGGACACGACCTCGCCCTGGCCGAGTCCGAACACAACGTCGTCGCGCGCCTGATCGACGCCGGGCAGACGCCGCACGCTGCGCCACTCGTCCAACCGCTCCTCGAGCGCTACCTGGCCTATGCCGGCAAACCGGCTGCCGACATCCTGCGCGTCCAACGCAACCTGACGGAGCTGGCAGCCCGCCTCGCGAGCGCACACCTCACATCAGAGGCCGGCGCGACACAACACGCCCTGAACCAGCTCGACGCACGGGCGTGACACATCCCGAGTCGTAGGCCAGCTGGGCTCCTCGGCGTGGGCCACGCGCTCGCGCACACGGCGCACCGAGGAGGGTGCGGCAGACGTGATCAAGTTCCAATCGGTAACGAACGCCCGCAGCATGCCGGGCAGCAACTCCATGACCACGGATAGGCAACGCGTCGACCACGCTTGTTGTGTCGCCATCCAGCCGTGGTCGCCCGCGACGTAGGCAGCGCCCTGATCGGCGTGTAACAGAGGGCGGAATCCTCCTTGCGGAGGAGTCGCGAACCCGACAATCACCGCCACCGACCACAGGAAGCAACGCAGCCACAGCAACGGCCGCGAATCCTCCGGATCGAGACGCAACATCCGGAGGCATCGATGGAGAGTCAGCCGCACCCGCTGTGGGGCGTTCACGAGGTCGCCACCTACCTCGGCGTTCCCGTCGCCACCCTCTATCAGTGGCGCCACCGCGCGTACGGACCCCGAGGCCGCCGTGTCGGCCGCTACATCCGCTACGACCCCGACGACGTCCGCAGATGGTTCAACGACCGGAGCGAGACAGTCACATGATCTCCGCCGCCGCGACCTCAACAGGCAGGTGCCGGCGACGCCACCAGCCGCCGCACCTCGGGTAGCCGATGGCCACCGTCGACGACAACTGGTACGCACTGATCAAGCGGCCGGACGGGACCACGCAGAAGGTCCCCACATCGCGCCACGGTGTCGGGTCCCGGTGGCTGGTCCGATGGCGCGACGACGCGGGCACACCACGGAAGAAGTCCTTCGTCCGCAAGGCAGACGCCGAACGCGCCGCGGCCGAGATCGAGACCGAACTGGCACGAGGGACCTACCTCGACCCGGACGCCGGCATGATCCGCTTCCGCGACTACGCGGAGCAGTGGCGACAGTCGCAGTTCTCCGATCCCGGGACCACCTACCAGGTCGGGATCAGGTTCCGGCTCCACGTCTACCCGACGTTCGGGCACCTGCCGCTGCGCACCATCACCCCGTCGGTCATCCGCCAGTGGACGAGCGGCCTGCGGATGGCACGCAGCTACCAGCGCACGATCTTCGCGAACGTCTCCCAGGTCTTCGGCGCCGCCATCGCCGACGACCTCATCGCCAAGAACCCCTGCCGGTCCGGCACTGTCCGCAAACCGGCCCCCGACCCGCGCCCGATCATCCCGTGGCCCGCCCAGTGGGTGGCCGGCGTCCGCGATGCCCTTCCCGCCCGGTACGCCGTCCTCGCCACCCTCGCCGCAGGCGCGGGATTGCGGCAGGGCGAGATCCTGGGCCTCACCCCCGACGACATCGACACCCGGCACGGGACCGTCCACGTCCGGCGGCAGGTCAAGCTCACGGCCGCCAACCAGCCGTACCTCGCCCTACCGAAGGGCCGGAAGACCCGCTCGGTTCCCGTTCCCGCATCGGTGATCGACGCCGTCCTCGATCACCTGACAGTCCTACCCGCCCGGACGCTGACGTTGCCGTGGGACCGGCCAGACGGAGACCCACTCACCGTCTCGCTGGTGCTCACCAGTCGGGAGTCCACGCCGGTGAACCGGCACTACTTCAACGCGAAGATCTGGAAGCCGGCCCTCGTGGTCGCCGGTGTCCCGCCGACGCGGGACAACGGCTGTCACGCGCTTCGGCACTACTACGCGAGCGTCCTGCTCGACGGTGGCGAGTCCATCAAGACGGTCAGCGAACGCCTCGGCCACGCCGATCCGGCCTTCACTCTGCGTACCTACACCCACCTCCTTCCGAGCAGCGAGAGCCGAACGAAGCAGATCATCGAAGCGGCGCTGCCGGCGCTCCCCCGACGTCCCGGGCCGCGCCCATGTGCCACAGATGTGCCACGATCATCGAGATGATGTTCATTCGTGCAGGTCAGCGCACTACGTCTCGCTCTACTACGACGTCTGATTCGGGCGTTTTCCTGACCTCCGGGTCAGGCTCGAAACGGCGGTTGACCAGGCAATACGTCTCTCGACGGTTGTCGGCGTCAACCGCCGTTTTTCGTGCTCGTGCGCCCCAGATGCGCCCCAAACGAAGATCGTCTTTCGGCCTCTCGCAACGCTGTGACCTGCACGCTCGGGACCGCCCTGCGGACAGGGCCACGGGGTCCGATCGGGCCCGTGCGCCCCAAACGCCTGGTGGATCTTGTATTTGTCCGTTGTGACGAACGAATCGTCAGATCGGGGTCTCAGACGCCGGCTAGGACGTGCACGATCGAATCTGTCGATCCTCCACAACAGCCACGGTCGGACCACGACCTGACCACGCCCCCGACCACACCGAGGAACGACGCAGCCACGCGTCGAGCGATCGCCCGCCGCAACGTCGACAGGCATCGCGATCCCTCGATCGGAGGCCTGCCGTGGACGACCGACCCGAACCGCTCTGGGGCATCCCCGAGGTGGCGCACTACCTGCAGATCCCCGTCGCCACGCTCTACCAGTGGCGCCACCACCGCTACGGCCCGCCCGGACGCCGCGTCGGGCGCTACGTCCGCTACGACCCCGACGAGGTCCGGCGCTGGTTCACCGAGCAGTCCGACGGCGCCGCCTGAACCCGTGGCCCACGTCAACGACGCCTGGTACGTCGAACGACGCCAGCCCGACGGCACCACCCGCCGGCAGAAGACGCCCCGGCACGGGCTGGGCAAGCGGTGGATCGTGCGCTGGCGCGACCACGCCGGCGAGGACCGCAAGCAGTTCTTCGACAGGAAGACCGACGCCGAGCAGGCCGCCGCCCGTCTCGACACCGAGCTCGCCCGCCGCACCTACGTCGACCCCCGCGCCGGTGAGATCGCCTTCCGCGACTACGCCGAGCAGTGGCGCCTGGGTCAGTTCGCCGACCCCAACACCGCCTACCAGGTCCGCGCCCGACTGCAGCTGCACGTCTACCCCAAGCTCGGGAACCTCGCGCTGCAGGTGATCACGCCGTCGCACATCCGCAGCTGGCTGCGCGGCCTCACCGTCTCGCTCAGCTACCAGCGCACCCTGTTCGCGAACGTCTCCCAGATCTTCACCGCCGCGGTCGCCGACGACATCCTCGCCAAGAACCCGTGCGTCAACCGCACCGTCCGCAAGCCCGTCGCCGACCCGCACCAGATCGTGCCGTGGACCGCGCAGCAGGTCACCGACGTCCACCGCGCCCTGCCCGACCGCTACGCGATCCTCGCGCTGCTCGCGGCCGGTACCGGCCTGCGCCAGGGCGAGATCCTCGCCCTGTCCGCCGCCGACCTCGACCTCGCGCGGCGCAGCATCCACGTCCGGCGCCAGATCAAGCTCACCCCCGGCAACCAGCCCTACTTCGCCCTGCCCAAGGGCCGCAAGATCCGCACCGTCCCGCTGCCCGACTCGGTCCGCGACGCACTCACGCAGCACCTCGACCGCTTCCCCGCCCGCACCGTCACCCTCGGCTGGGACGGCACCGACGGCAAGCCCACCACCGCCGACCTGATCCTCACCACCCGCGAGCGCAAGCCGGTCAACCGGCACTACTTCAACGCGAAGATCTGGAAACCCGCCCTCACCGCGGCCGGCATCGCGCCCACCCGCGAGAACGGCTGCCACGCGCTGCGCCACTACTACGCCAGCGTCCTGCTCGACGGCGGCGAGTCCATCAAGACCGTCAGCGAACGCCTCGGCCACGCCGACCCCGGCTTCACCCTGCGCACCTACACCCACCTGCTCCCCCAGAGCGACACCCGCACCCGCGACATCATCGACACCGCACTCCGGGCGCTACCTCCGAGGAAGCCGACGAGCAGCGCCTCCGTTGCGCACGTGCGGTACTCCTCCGGACCGACCAGGCCGCGACGCGCACCGGGCTACTTCGGTCCAGAGCGCTGAACGCCGATCAGGTACCCGTCGACCACACGAGGACCACGGGGCGACCACGGCCCGACCACCCACCGGTTCCTGACACCAGGTGAAACACCCTGAGCAACGGGTGCGATGGCAGGGGGATGGACGGTCACGATCCGTCGCACGAGGGGACGGACGGTATGGCGATCTTCGGGGGACGACGGCGCGCTGCGGACCTGGAGGTCGAGCTCGCCCGCGCCCACACGATGCTCGCCGAGCTCGGCGCCCTCGACCACGTCGAGCGCGCCGCCCGCCGCCAGGCCGCCGAGCAGCAGCTCGCCCAGGTCCTCGCCGAGGAGCACGCGGCCCGCCGCCGCGTCACCGACGCCGAGCTCGAGCTGGGCCAGCTGAAGTCGCTGCTGATCGAGACCCGTGACCAGGAACTGCTGCAGTCCGCCGGGGTCTACGAGTTCACCCACCCGCTGGAGAACTCCGTCGCGTTCAAGGACCGCCTCCAGCGGCTGCGCGCCGACATCAAGGCCGAGGTCACCGCCCGGCGCGCGGTCACCGGCAGCGTCGACTGGCAGGTCAACGGATCACGCCAGCAGGGCGCGAAGATGGTCAAGGACTTCTCGACCCTCATGCTGCGCGCCTACAACGCCGAGGCCGACAACTGCGTGCGCACCGTCCGCCCGCACACCCTCGCCAGCGTCTGCCAGCGCCTGGACAAGACCCAGCGCACCATCGCCAAGCTCGGCGCCACCATGTCCATCGCGGTCTCCCGGAGGTACCACGCGCTGCGGACCATGGAGATCGAGCTGACCGCCGACCACCTCGCCATGGTCGAGGCGGAGCGCGAACGCATCCGCGCCGAGAAGGAAGCCGCCCGCGAGGAGGAGCGCGCCCGCCGCGAGTACGAACGCGCCCGCGAAAAGCTGCTCAAGGAACAGGCCCACTACCGCACCGCCTACGACCGCATGCTCGCCCTGCCCTCCCCCGACCCCGCCGCGCTGACCGAACTGCGCGGCCAGCTCGAACGCATCGACATCGCCGCCGTCGAGGCCCGCGCGGCGAACACCCGAGCCGGCTACGTCTACGTCATCAGCAACATCGGCTCGTTCGGCGACCACGTCGTCAAGGTCGGCATGACCCGCCGCCTCGAGCCCATGGACCGCGTCCGCGAACTCGGCGACGCGTCCGTCCCCTTCCGCTTCAACGTCCACGCCCTCGTCTTCAGCGACGACGCCGTCGGCCTCGAAGGCCGCCTGCACGCCGACCTCGCCGACCGCCGCCTCAACAAGGTCAACCAGCACCGCGAGTTCTTCCGCACCACCCCCGCCGAGGTCCGCCAACTCCTCACCCGCGCGGCCGGCAGCCACCTGCTCGAGTACACCGAGACCGTCGAGGCCCTCGAATGGCGCGCCAGCGGCGCCACCACCACCGCCGCACCCGCACCGCCCATCCCCTCGCCGACACCACCGCCCACCGCGCCCGAGCCGGCGACCACACCACCGCCCACGGTCGACCACGACGGACCACGACTTCGCCCCGACGACCGCATCGCCCTCACCGCCACGCACCTACGCCTCGTGCTGCGCACCGACGACGACACCGAGGCCGACCCCGTCGCGTTCCTGCTCACCCACGCCGGCGAGGTCCGCACCGACGCCGACATGGTCTTCTACGGCCAACCCGACCACGACAGCGGCGCCATCACCCTCGCCGCCGACGAGACCGGCGCCGCCACCACCCTGCACCTCAACCCGCGCCAGATCCCCGCCGACATCACCGAGGTCCTCCTCGTCGCCCAACTCCCCGCCGACCTCACCGACCCCGGCTCGGCGGACCTGACCGACCTCGACACCGGCCGAACCCTCGGCCACCTCACCCTGCCCGCCACCGGCCCCACCGGCCTGATCCAGCTCGGCGCCCTGCAGCGCAGCGACGGACAGTGGCACCTCCAGATCGCTTCTTCGAGCCTCGACCACGACCTCGCCGCCCTCGCCGCCGCAGCCGGCGTCCAGGTCGACTGAGCCGCTCATCGACGATCACCGACGACGCCGCTGCTGGCGTGGTCATCTCGTGCACCGCGGCGACCACGCGGCGATCACGTCAGGCTCGGGAACGCCCCCGTTCCCGCCCTCCGAAGCCGGAAGGCAGCCTTCGGCATATCTCGCTGCCCTGTGGTCACCGAGCAACCAGCCGACCGAGACGGGTGCAGTCGAGCTACACGAAGAAGAGACGCGCACCGCCGACGCAGACGCGGCTGGACTGATCTCGCCGATTTGGCCCCGGTCGATTGGGCAAGGCCGCGGCCGCACAGGACCCGTGACATCGGGCCCACCTGGTAATTACAGGCGTCCCGACCCCACCCGCTCTGACGGCGCCCGCCTTGCCTACGCTACCCCCCTAGGGTATCTTCGCAGGAGAGGACAGGAGGACCGATGAACGGTTATGCGCAGGACAAGGATGCCTACCTCAAGCGGATGCGCCGTATCGAGGGGCAGGTCCGCGGCATCGCGAAGATGATCGAGGACGACAAGTACTGCATCGACGTGCTCACCCAGGTCTCCGCCGTCACCAAGGCCCTGGAGGCCGTGGCGCTGGGCCTGCTCGACGAGCACCTCAAGCACTGCGTCACCCAGGCCGTGGCCGAGGGGGGCGACATCGCCGACCAGAAGGTCGCCGAGGCCAGCGCCGCCATCGCACGGCTGGTCAAGTCCTGAATTCCGCGAGAAGAGGAACGAGATGAGCGAGACCACCTACACGGTGACCGGCATGACCTGCGAGCACTGCATCGCCTCGGTCACCGAGGAGATCAGCGAGATCGACGGCGTCACCGCCGTCGCGGTGGACCTACCCACCGGCGGGGTCACCGTCACCAGCACCACCCCGATCGACCAGGCCGACGTGCGCAACGCCGTCGAGGAAGCCGGCTACCGCCTCGCGGCATAGCCAGGAGGAACGGATCGAGGACATGAACACTGCAGCGAAGCTCTCCGCCTACGGTGTGGCGCTCGCCCTGCTCGTCACAGCAGGGTGGGCGACCGGAACCGCTGTCGGTCCCCTCACCACCGCGACCGCCGCACCCAGCGGCCACGGTGCGATGCCCGTCGGCGAGGACGCCGGGCACGGGGACGTACACAGCGGCACCGTCGCGGAGACCGCCACCGACCAGCCCGCCGGGTTGGCGTCGAGCAGGGGCGGCTACACCCTCACGCCCACCGACCCGACGCCCACCGATGGGACCTTCTCCTTCACCGTCACCGGCCCCGACGGCACCCCCGTCACGGCCTACGACGTCGAGCACGACAAGCGCATGCACCTCATCGTCGTTCGCCGCGACACCACCGGGTTCCAGCACGTGCATCCCGAGATGGCCCCCGACGGCACCTGGACCGTGCCGCTCGCCCTCCCGGCCGGCGGTTCCTACCGGGCCTTCGCCGACTTCGCGCCCAGCGGCGGGGAGCCGACCACGCTCGGGGTCGACATCGCCGCGCCGGGCCCGTTCGAGCCGGTCGAGCATGCGCCGAGCCGGACCGCGCAGGTCGACGGCTACACCGTCGAGCTCACCGGGGACCTGGTCCCCGGGCAGGCGTCGCCGGTGGCGTTGACCGTGAGCCGGGACGGCGTGCCGGTGACCGATCTGCAGCCCTACCTCGCCGCGTACGGCCATCTCGTGGCGCTGCGCGAGGGCGACCTCGCCTACCTGCACGTGCATCCGGACGGCGCACCGGGTGACGGCGTCACCCCGGCCGGGCCGCAGATCGAGTTCGTAGCCGAGGTCCCGACCGCAGGCAACTACCGGCTGTTCCTGGACTTCCAGCACGGCGACGTCGTCCGCACGGCGGAGTTCACCGTGCCGACCGGGGCCGCGACCGACCCAGCAGCCCCGGCGCACGCCACCGCCGGCCACGGCCACTGAGCGCGGAGGAGGAGACATGAGCACCCCGACCACCACCACCACCGACGTCGAGCTCGCGATCACCGGCATGACCTGCGCCTCGTGCGCCAACCGGATCGAGCGCAAGCTCAACAAGCTCGACGGCGTGACCGCCACGGTCAACTACGCCACCGAGAAGGCCAAGGTCACCTTCACCAACAGCGTCGACAGCCAGGACCTGCTCACCGCAGTCGAGCAGGCCGGCTACACCGCCCGGCTGCCCGAGGCGCCCAGCACCACCGAGAACGCCGGCGACGACGACGCCGAGGACGCTCCGGTGCGCGCCCTGCGCACCCGGCTCGTCATCAGCGCCGTCCTCGCCGTCCCGGTCATCGCCATGGCGATGATCCCCGCGCTGCAGTTCACCTACTGGCAGTGGCTCTCGCTCACCCTGGCCGCCCCGGTCGTGGTGTGGGGGGCGCTGCCGTTCCACCGCGCCGCGTGGACGAACCTGCGACACGGCGCGGCCACCATGGACACGCTGATCTCACTCGGCACCCTCGCCGCACTGGCCTGGTCGCTCTACGCGCTGTTCCTCGGCACCGCGGGCGTGCCGGGCATGACCCACCCGTTCGAACTGACGGTCGCGCCCTCGGACGGCGCGGGGAACATCTACCTCGAGGTCGCCGCGGGCGTCACGACGTTCATCCTGGCCGGGCGCTACTTCGAAGCCCGCTCCAAGCGCCGCGCCGGAGCCGCTCTGCGCGCCTTGCTGGAGATGGGCGCGAAGGACGTCGCCGTCCTGCGCGACGGGGCCGAGGTACGGATCCCGACCGCGCAGCTCGTCGTCGGTGACCGGTTCATCGTCCGCCCGGGCGAGAAGCTGGCCACCGACGGGGTCGTCGAGGAAGGCAGCTCGGCGGTCGATGCCTCGATGCTCACCGGCGAGTCCGTGCCGGTCGAGGTCCGACCCGGGGACGCCGTGGTCGGCGCCACCGTGAACGCCGGTGGGCGGCTCGTCGTCCGGGCCACCCGGATCGGCTCCGATACCCAGCTCGCCCAGATGGCGCGGCTCGTCGAGGACGCCCAGAACGGCAAGGCCGAGGTGCAGCGCCTGGCCGACCGGATCTCCGGGGTCTTCGTGCCGATCGTCATCGCCCTCGCCGCGACCACACTGGGTTTCTGGCTCGGTACCGGCGGCGGCGCGGCCGCGGCGTTCACAGCAGCCGTCGCTGTGCTGATCATCGCCTGCCCCTGCGCGCTGGGACTCGCCACACCCACCGCGCTGCTCGTCGGCACCGGCCGGGGCGCCCAGCTCGGCATCCTGATCAAGGGCCCGGAGGTGCTGGAGTCCACCCGCCGCGTCGACACCGTGGTGCTGGACAAGACCGGCACCGTCACCACCGGCCGGATGAGCCTGGTCGGCGTGCACACCACGGAGGACGAGGCCGAGGTACTGCGGCTGGCCGGGGCGCTGGAGAGCGCGTCGGAGCACCCCATCGCCGCGGCGGTGGCGGCCGGGGCGCGGGAGCGGGTCGGCGCACTGCCCGACGTCGAGGACTTCACCAACATCGAGGGTCTGGGCGTGCAGGGTGTGGTCGACGGGAACGCCGTGCTCGTCGGACGCCCGGCGCTGCTGGAGCAGTGGAGCCAGCCCCTCACCCCGGAGCTCGCCGCGGCCATGGAGGCCGCCGAGCAGCGCGGGCACACCGCGATCGCCGTCGCGTGGGACGGGCAGGCGCGGGCCGTGCTCGCCGTCGCCGACACCGTCAAACCCACCTCCGCGCAGGCGATCAGCCAGCTCCGGGCGCTCGGGCTCACCCCGGTGCTGCTCACCGGCGACAACGCGACGGTCGCCCGCACCGTCGCCGACGAGGTCGGGATCGACGAGGTGATCGCCGAGGTCCTGCCCGCCGACAAGCTCGACGTCGTCAAGCGGCTCCAGGACCAGGGCAAGGTCGTGGCCATGGTCGGCGACGGCGTCAACGACGCCGCCGCGCTCGCCCAGGCCGATCTCGGCCTGGCCATGGGCACCGGCACCGACGTCGCGATCGAGGCGAGCGACATCACGCTGGTCCGCGGTGACCTGCGCGCCGTCGGGGACGCCATCCGGCTCTCCCGCCGCACTCTCGCCACGATCAAGGGCAACCTGTTCTGGGCGTTCGCCTACAACGTGGCCGCGCTCCCACTGGCCGCGATGGGGCTGCTCAACCCCATGATCGCCGGTGCCGCCATGGCGTTCAGCTCGGTGTTCGTCGTCGCCAACAGCCTGCGGCTGCGCGGCTTCACCTCCCGAGCCGGTTAGACCCGCGTCTGACCACGTCGAACGCAGGATGTGCCCGGCTCTGCGGAGCCGGGCACATTCTCCTGCCTCGGTCCGACGACGGGTGACCCGGCGACGTCCCCACCTCACGACGAACGCAGGCGCGTCGCTCGTTCCGTACGAGCGGGACGCGGCACTGCTGCGTGCCACGGACGCCGCCCTGCGGCGTCGTCCGGCGCCGCGATCTCTGAGCTACTCACCTCTGCGGTGCACCTTCTGGCGCCGGACCGTCAACCCCCATCCACAGCGTCGCCGCTGTCGTCGGCGGGCGACGACTCGTCCTCTCCCTCAGCCGGGGGTTGGTCCCCCGGCGGGGCTGGCGGTGGCGGGACCTCGCCGGTGCTCACCGTCAGCACGATCGTCTCGCCAGGCAGCGCGGTGCCGCGCGGGCTCTGCCCGATGACGGTGCCGCGCGAGGACGCGTTGTCCTGCTCGCGGACGGTGACGATCCAGCCAGCCGACTCGAGCGTCGCGCGGGCGTCGTTCTCCCCGTCACCCACCACGTCGGGAACGCGGGACTCCGCGCCGCCCTCCAGGTACCGGTCCTGCACCGCGGGTAGCGGCGTCACCGGCTGGCCCTCCAGTAGCGGCGTCATCGTGCCGAACCACGTCTCGGCGGGGGTCTTGCCGCCGAAGATATTGCCGCGCGCACAGGCGAACGGGGAACCGGCCCCATCACAGAGCGCGTCGGGGCGATTGTCGTTGTCGTAGGTGATCACCGCACCCGACAGCTCCGGCACCACGCCGAGGAACGCCGCGGACTTGTTGGCCTGGGTAGTGCCGGTCTTGCCCGCCATCGGCCGGTCCCAGCCGACCTCACCGGCCGCCCGCGCCGCCGTGCCGCCCGGCAGGTCGTCGCGGCTCATCGCCGTCATCATCGCGTCGGCCAGACCGCGTTCGACGACCTGCTCGCACGGCGCCTCGGTGACCGGCACCGGGTTGCCGACGGAGTCGGTGATCGACGCGATCGGCGTCGGCGGGCACCACATGCCGCCGCTGGCCAGCGTCGCGCCGACGTTCGACAGCTCCAGCACGCTCGTCGGGCTCACGCCCAGGGTGAACGACGCCTGCCGCTGCGCCTTGGTGACCTCGGCGATCGAGCGGTCGGTCGGCTGGCCGGTGTTGGGGTCGACGAAGCGCTCCGTCGCCAGCGACCGCATGCCCAGGCGCACCGCCATGTCGACGACGTCGGGCACGCCGGTGAACTCCATCAGCTTGACGAACGCGGTGTTCGGCGACTGCGCGAGCGCGTCGGTGAGCGTCATGCGCTCCGCGTAGTTGCCGGAGTTCTGGACGGGCAGCGGGCGCCCGCCGCCGTCGACGTAGATCGGGGAGGCGTACCCGCTGGCCGGCACCGAGAGCTGGTAGTTGATGCCCAGCCCCTTCTCCAGCGCCGTGGCCGCGGTGAACGTCTTGTAGACCGAGCCCGCGCCGAGCGGGACCGGGATGTAGGGCAGCCCGTAGCTGGTCTCCAGCGCGTCGCCGTCGAGGCCGTAGACGCGGCTGGAGCCCATCGCGAGCACCTCGTGCCGGTCGGTGCCGGGCCGGACGGTGGCCATCACGTTGGCGACGTTCGGCTGGTCCGGCGGCACCTCGGCGGTGAGCGAGGCCTGCATGGCGTCGAGGACGGTGCGGTCGAGCGTGGTCTGGATGGTGTAGCCGCCGCGGCGGAGCTGCTCGGTGGAGAAGCCGGCCTCGGCGAGGTACTCCTGCACGTACTGGCAGAAGAACCCGGCCGAGCCCGCGCCGATGCAGCCGTTGGCCTGCGTGTTGAGCGGGGAGGCGATCCCCAGCGGCTGGGCCAGCGCGGCGTCGGCCTGCGTGGCGTCGATCATCTGCTGCTCCAGCATCTGCTGGATCACCAGGTTGCGCCGGTCGAGCGCGGCCTGCGGGTTCTGCACCGGGTCGGTCGCGGTGGTGCTGCGGACCATCCCGGCGAGCAGCGCGGCCTGCGGCACCGTCAGGTCGGCGGGGGTCACGCCGAAGTACGTGCGCGCGGCGGAGGCGATGCCGGCGGCGCCGTTGCCGAACGGGACGATGTTGAGGTAGCGGGTGAGGATCTCGTCCTTGCTCAGCGACTGCTCGAGCTGCAGCGCGATCTGGGCTTCCTTCAGCTTGCGCGCCGGGGTCTGCTCGGTGGCCTTGAGCCGCTCGGTCTCGGTCTGCGCGTCGACGTAGAGCAGGTAGTTCTTGACGTACTGCTGCGTCAGCGTCGAGGCGCCCTGCTCGATGCTGCCCGACACCGAGTTGGTGACGACGGCGCGCACCGTGCCCTGCCAGTCGACGCCCTGGTGCTGGTAGAACCGGCGGTCCTCGACGGCGACGATCGCGGCCTTCATGGCCGGGGAGATCTCGTCGGAGGTGACCGAGCGGCGGTTCTGGTCCGGGACGAACAGCTGCGCGATCGTGTTGCCCGCGTTGTCGGTGACGATGGTGGTCTGGGGCAGCGGCTGGTCGAGGACCTCGGTGGACACGCTGCCGACGCTGTCGCTGGCGTCGTTGGCGACGAGCCCGAGCCCGATGGCGGCCGGGAACGCGATGCCGGCTGCGACGATTCCGCCGAGCAGACTGAGACCCAGCAACAGCCCGGTGAGACGCACGAGACGCCGTGGGCCTTGCGACCAGACTTCCCCTGAATCCGGCGGTCCGATCCGACCCCGCACGATCGGCGACGATGATACGCGCCTGACAACGGTCCGACGTACCTGCGTCAGGCGGTTCACGTCGATCCCGTTGCTGGATCACGATCGCGGTCGGCGGCGGGAACCGTCGACTCGTGAGGGATGTGCTCGTCCTGCTCAGCCCCAGCCGATCGCGCACGTCGATCAGGATCAGTGAGATGCGCAGCCGCGATCAGGAGCACGAGTATGAAGATCACACCGAACACCGCGACGGCCACCCACCCCCCACTGCCATCGTTACCGACCGGGTGTGCTGCGAGTATTCGTGTATACATGTACAGCTCGCTCCATGCTCAATAATGATCCAATAAATAATGAATGCAAGGGAGTAGTCGCCTGCACAGTCGCACGTCACCAGGCAAAAGAGACCCCAGCGCGCGACGGACCACCACTGTCCGCCCAGAGGCCAGCGTCGAGGATCAGGCCACGAAGCGGGGCGGCGGACCTCGCAGAGCCACCATTCCTGGTCGATATCGACTGATCAGTCGGCTCGCGGCCGGTGCGCGACGCACCACCGCCGTCGACGCCCTGGTACACGCGAATGATGACGTGGTTCTCGCGACTCGAATGACGCCGACCACTGCAGAAACGATCTGGTCACTGAACGAGACAACCCCGACGATCACAGTCGCAATGACGATCTGCGTGATCATGACTGCGATATCCGCATGACCGATCTGCTGCCCGACTCCGTGCTCGACCTGCGCGTGCGGACCGTACTCGGCCGCAATGTGGAGCGCGGGTTGCGACGCAGCGCACGCACCGAGAGCGCGCATCAAACCGTAGGAGCTGCCCATCAGGTGCAGCCTCGTCGCGGCCACCAGTGCGGTGACGGCAACGAGCGTCAGCACATGCAGCGGCGCCTCGTCCGTCAGCAGGTCGGCAGCCAAGGCCAGCGAGCAGGACAAGCCCACAGCAACACGGCGCGAGCGAGAGCAGAGCGCCGGATCGAAGACCGCTCGGCTCACCTTCACGACATTACGGCCCTTCTCCGGCTCCGGGCAGCGCAGCCCGGTCATGCACCTGGACAGGTACGGCGTCCCACCTGAGCTGTCTCTCGCTGGATACCGGGCGTCAACTTCTACAGAGCCTAGTAGATACTGGGCGGGCAGGACCTGACATCCGGGGGGACTCATCCGCACGTTGCCGCAGTTGATCCGGCGCAGGACCGAGCTGGTTCCGTCGCGCCCGGCCCTTCCCGTCCCCCTTTCCCTCGCTCTGGCGGTTCTGGCCGGAGGTCTGTGGGCTCTGGCGGCGTCCCCCCGCGAATGGTGGCCCTTGCTCCCGCTCGGTGCGGCCGTCCTGACGTTCGCGTTGCACGGTCGGACCGTGCGCGGGCGGTTGCTGGTGGGGGCCGTCGCCGGCGCCGTTCTGTACGGGACGACGCTCGGCTGGATCGGTGGCTTCGCGCTCGCCGGGTACCTGGCGATCGCGCTCGTCGAGACGCTGATGCTGGCCGCGGCCCTTGCGCTCGTCCCGACCACCCGACCCGGGGGGATCTGGGCACTGCCCGGCTCACTGGTGCTGCTGGAGGCGGTGCAGACCCGGTTCCCGTTCGACGGTTTCCCGCTGCCCGCCTTGGTGCACTCGCAGCTCGACGGACCGTTCGCGTGGGCGGCACCGCTCGGCGGGTCGCCGCTGGTGACGGCGTGCGCCGCGACGGCGGGTGTCGCGCTGGCCGCGCTCGTGCTGGCGCGGCGACGCGCACGGGTCGTCGCAGCAGCGTTGGTCGTGGCCGCGCTCCCGGTCGCGGTGGGAACCCTGGTCGACACCACGGACAGCGGGACACTGGACGTCGCGGTCGTCCAGGGCGGCGGCCCGCGTGGCCTGCGTGCGGTGTTCACAGACCCCCAGGACACCACCGACCGCCAGTTCGCGGTGGCCGAACGGATCACCGGCTCCCCCGACCTGGTCGTGCTGCCGGAGACGGTGATCAGCGTGACCGGCACGGTGGCCGGCTCGGCCGGGGACCTCCGCACCGCCGCGCTCGCCCGCCGCCTGGGCGCCTCCGTCGTGGTCGGGGTGGTGGAGAACCAGGGCACCGGGTTCCGCAACGCCGCCGTGCTGTGGGGTCCAGACGGGGAGATCCTGGGCCGCTACGAGAAGGAGCACCGCGTCCCGTTCGGGGAGTACATTCCCGGCCGCGAGCTACTGGAACGGGTCACCGACCTGACTGCTCTGGTCCCGCGCGACGCGATCCCCGGCGAGGGCACCGCGCTGCTGGACTCGCCGGTCGGGCCGCTCGGCGTCGTCATCTCCTACGAGGTGCTCTTCGCCGACCGTGTGCGCGAGGCCGTCACCGCGGGCGGCGAGATCGTGCTCGTGCCGACGAACGCGGCGTCCTACGTCACCGAGGACGTCCCGGCGATCGAGGTGGCCGGCGCCCGGATGCGCGCACTGGAGTTCGGGCGCACCGTGCTGCAGTCCGCCCCCACCGGTTACTCGGTGATCGTCCTGCCCGACGGGAGAGTGGTCGAGCAGAGCGTCCTCGGTGACCCGGCGCTGCTGCGGGCCGACGTACCGCTGCGCACCGGCCTGACGCCCTACGCGCGCACCGGGGACCTGCCGGTGTTCATTCTGGCCGCGGTGGCGCTGCTGCTGCCGGTGCTGCGGGGCAGGCGGCGATGAGCGAGCAGCAGCCCGCCGGGCGGTGGTCGCGGTGGGCCGGCCCGCTGGTCATGCTCGTGGCCGCGGGGTCCTTCGGTTCGGTCGTGGTGGGAATGCTGCTGCCGTCGGCGGCGGAGCGGGAGCTCGCGGCCCTGCGCCCGACCGAGCAGCTCCGGGACCCGTCGACGGCAATCCCGGGCGTCATCGTCGAACCGGTGCCGACGCATGAGCACGACGTACCCGGAGCGGAGCCGGTCCTCGAGCCCGGCCGGCCGCCGACGGGCGGTTCACACGGCCCGCGCGCCGCCCCCTGCGACGGCGTCACCTCGCCCGGCCCGGTCGACCCGGCGGAGGCCGTGCACGCGCTGGAGCACGGCGCGGTGTGGGTCACCTATAACCCGGGGCTGCTGCGAGCGGACACCGTGCGACAGCTCGGCTTCCGTGTTACCGACGGTGACGATCTCTTGTTGTCGCCCTTCCCCGGGCTCGGCGCGCCGTTGTCGCTGCAGTCCTGGGGCCATCGCCTGGTCCTGGACACCCCCGCCGACCCCCGGTTCGAGCAGTTCCTCGTCGCACTGGCCGGCAACCCGTTCCTCGTCCCCGAACCCGACGCCGGCTGCCCGCCGGCCTGACCGAACCGGAGAACCATGCCGCACCGCTTCCGGACCATCACCGCCCTGGCGCTCGCAGGGGTCGCCGTGACCGCCTGCTCCTCCCCTGGCGCCACTGCCCCGGCCGCGGACGGGCCGGTCTTCGAGCACGTGCACGGCGTCGGGACCGACCCGGCCGACGGGACCGTCTACGTCGCCTCGCACGACGGGCTGTTCCGCAGCGGTCCCGACGGGCTGGTCCCGGCCGGTGCGGCCGGTCGCGACCTGATGGGCTTCACCGTTGCCGGGCCCAGCCGGTTCCTCTCCAGTGGCCACCCCGCCCCGGACGACTCGCTGCCCGAACCAATCGGGCTCGCGGAGAGCACCGACGGCGGCGCGACCTGGACGCCGCTGTCGCTGACCGGTGAGGTCGACTTCCACGCCCTCGAGGTCGCCGGTGATTCCGTGTACGGCTACGACGCCACCAACGGTCTCCTGCGCGCCAGCACCGACGGCGGGCGGACCTGGGAGGACCGGGCCGCCGTCGAGGCGCTGGACATAGCGGTCGAAACCGGTACCGGTCAGCGGGTGCTGGCGACGGTGCAGGGCGGTACCGCGCTGAGCACCGACGGCGGACGCACCTTCGCACCGCCGACCGGACCGCAGCTCGCGTACGTGTCGTGGGCGCCCGACGGCACGGTGTACGGCCTCGACCTGGACAGCGCTGTACACACCAGTACCGACGCCGGCGCCACCTGGACCACCACGGGCACGGTCCCGGGCGGCCGACCCCAGGCCGTTACAGCTACTTCGGACGAACTGCTGGCTGCAACCGCCGGCGGCGTACACCGCTCCACCGACGACGGAGCCACCTTCACACCCGTCGTCTGACGCTCCGACCCCGGCCACCCCGCTGGTGAACCAGCTTCTTCTACAACGCATAGTAGTAATGACCCCACTCGGAGGTGCCATGCAGCCCGTCCCATTCCGTCGCCTGCGCGGCCGAGTCACGACTGCGCTGGTGGTGGCGTTGCTCGTGGCGATGAGCGGCTGCAGCTTCAGCCGGCCGGACGGCTCTGCACCCAGCCAGGCCGCCGAGTTCACCTTCGTCGCCCCCGGGGGACAGACCCGCATCCTCTACGACCCGCCGGACTCCCGTGGAACGGTGAGTGGGCTGTCCGGGGAGAGCCTCCTCGAACCCGGTTCGACGATCGGCCTGGACGACTACCCGGGCCAGGTAGTCGTGCTCAACCTCTGGGGCGCCTGGTGCGGCCCCTGCCGCGAGGAGATGCCCGGGCTGCAGCAGATCCACGACCAGATGCAGCCACAGGGCGTCACCCTGCTCGGCATCGACGTGCGCGACAGCGCCGACGCCGCCCGCGACTTCATGGCCGACCGGGACATCACCTACCCCTCCATCTACGACAACCCCGGACGCTCGCTGCTGGCATTGAGCGGGTTCCCCCGCAGCACGGTGCCCTCGACGATCGTGCTCGACCGCCAGCACCGCGTCGCAGCCGTGTTCCTCACCGCGGTCCGGGTTTCCGAGCTGCTGCCCGTGGTGCAGCGCGTCGCCGCCGAGGAACCGGCACCGGCCGGCGGGGGCGGGACGTGAACGGGCTCACCGAGCTCGCGGTCTCCGGCCCGCTCCTGGTCGCCGTCGCGCTGGCCCTGGCCGCGGGGTCGATCTCCTTCGCCTCCCCCTGCTGCCTGCCGCTAGTGCCCGGTTACGTCGGCTATCTGGCCGGGCTGGTCGGTGACGAGGGCGTCTCCGGGGACGGGGTCGGGACCCGGACCGGCCGGTGGCGGGTCGCCGGGGCCGCACTGCTGTTCGTCGGCGGATTCACCGTCGTGTTCACCGCCGGAGTGCTGCTCGTGCTCGGACTCTCGGACTGGCTGGTCGGCAACGAGCTGCTGCTGCAACGGATCGGCGGGGTCGTCACGATCGCGATGGGCCTGGTGTTCCTCGGGTTCGTCCCGGCCCTGCAGCGCGACGTCCGGATCCACCACGTCCCGCGGGTCGGGCTGGCCGGCGCCCCGGTCCTCGGCGCGGTGTACGGGCTGGGCTGGACCCCATGCCTCGGCCCGACCCTGACCGGGGTGATCGCCCTGGCCACCGGCACCCAGGTCGGTCCGTCGACCGCCCGCGGGGTCGTGCTGGTGCTGGCGTACTGCGCCGGGTTGGGCGTGCCGTTCGTCCTCATCGCGTTGGGCACCGGCTGGGCCGCACGCACCGCCGGCTGGCTGCGCCGCCACATCCGGGGCGTGCAGATCGCCGGAGGGGTCATGCTCGTCCTGCTCGGCGCCCTGCTGGTGACCGGGGCGTGGGGCGAGTTCGTGGCGTGGATGCGCGGACCCATCGCCGGCTACACCCTCCCGTTGTGAGCCGGACGGTGAGTTCGGAGCTGCGGTGGACGGTGCTGGTCGTCGTACTCACCGTCGCCGGGGTGGTCGCGTTGTGGCCGCGACCCGACGCCTACCCCGACACGTCGGCCGACCCGCGGCCGGTCACGGCCGAGCGGGTCGCGGAACGGCACGACGACGCCGCCCTCGGCCCGGCGCGGGCCGCAGCCGCGTTACCGCCTTGTCCCGACCCCTCGGGCGTGTCCGTCCCCCCGGGCGCATTGGCCGACGTCGTCGTGCCCTGCCTCGGCGAGATCGGTGCCGTACCACTAGGTGCCGTGCTCGCCGGGCGGCCGGTCCTGCTCAATCTGTGGGCGTCCTGGTGCGTGCCGTGCCGCGAGGAGATCCCCGTGCTCGACGCCTACGCCGCGCAGCCGGACGCGATCGACGTGCTCGGCGTCGTCGTGCGCGACCGACCCGCCGACGCCCTGGCGATGGCCGACGAGCTCGACCCGGGCTATCCCTCGGTGCTCGATCCAGACAACGCCGTGCAGGCCGCCCTGGGCACGCCACCCGTCCTGCCGACCAACTGGGTGGTGCGCCCCGACGGCTCGGCGGTGCGGGTCACCGATCCGCTGGTGTTCCGCGACCCCGACCAGGTCGCCGCCGCGGTGGAGGCCGCCCTCGCCGGGCCGTAACCCAGTTCGGGCTCAGCGCACCTGCACCTCGTCGCCGACCTGCAGCGTGTCGAAGAACGGCGGGGCGTCGGCGGCCGGAAGGCGGATGCACCCGGCCGAGGGATGGTCGATGGGTCCCTCGTGGAAGGCGATCCCGCCGGGCGCGAAGAAGACCGAGTACGGCATGGGCGTGCCGAACTCGCCGCTGACGTGGTCGATGTGCTTCCACTCCACCCCGAAGGTGCCGGTCGGGGTCTCCCGGCCCGGCCCCCCCGAGCTAATCGGCACCGGACCGCGCACCACCCGACCGCCGGTGAGCAGCCACGCCTGCTGCCGTCCGAGGTCGACGCAGGCCTCGGCCGTTGCCGTGCACGGCGTTCCCGGCACCACGGCTGCACCGGTCTCGTCGGCCGCTCCGACGGCGGTGAACGTCGCCAGACTGATCGCGGTCAACGCGATCGCCGCGTAGGTCGAGTAGTGCCTCATCACGTCCTGCTTCCTTCGACGACACTGCGTACAACTGCCCAAGTACGTAGTTGGTGACGGGGCCGGGTACCGTCGGGAACGTCCGGCTGTGCGAGAGGAGTCCCGGCGCGTGCGACCAGCGTGGTGCGATCCGGCTGCAGCCGCCGGCGCGGCCGCGATCGCCGGCGCGGTCGCGGTCGGAGCCGACATCGCCGCCGGCGGTACGGCGACACACACCGTGGCACTGGGCCTGCTCGCGCTGATGCTCGGCGCGCTGCGGCTGCGCACGGCCGGACGTGCGCGTGCCGCGAACGCGGCGGCGACCGCCGCCCTACTGAGCCAGCCCGTGCTGCACGCCATGACGACGTTCGTGCCGCCCGGCTCGGCTGCCGCGGACGCCCCGCACACACTGTTGGAGACGCCGGTGACCCTGGGGCAGCTGCTCCTGGCCGCCGTGGTCGTCATGTCGGTGGCGAGCGTCGAGCCGCTGCTCCACCGCTGTCTGCGGTGGCGGCCACGGACTGTCCTCAGGTCCTTCTCGCGACGGTCGGTCGACGTCACCCTTCCCGCGCCACCGGAACTCACCTGCCGTCACAGACAGCGCGCCTCCGGGCAGCAATTTCGGCTCCGGGCACCGCCCGTCCCGCCCGTCACGACCTGAACGCGCTCCACCTCCGGGGCGCGCACCGCCCCGTGATCCGTGTGGAGTCCGCTGTGCCCAGCACCTTGCCCGTCCCCGCGCCCCGTTCCGTGCCGGTACCCCAACCCCGCTCCCTACCTCGTGGCGCCCGATCATCGGCGGCAGCACCCTGCCCGTCCGCGGTCACCGTCCGGCGGGCGACGTCCGGCGACGTCCGCGCCATGGCCCGGCTACACGTCGACCAGCTACCAGTCGGGCTCTTCCCCTCGCTCGGAGCCTGTTTCGTAGCCCGGTGGCATCAGGCCCACATCGACAGCGAGCACGGCGTCGCCCTCATCTGCCACGAACCGACAGACGACGGGGTACAGGTCGCAGGGTTCCTCGTGGGGGCGGTCGACCGGGGGGCGTTCCGGGTCGAGCTGCTCACGCGGCACCGGCGCGCCCTGCTGATGTTCGGCGCCGGCGCTCTGCTCGTCCGGCCGCGTGTACTGGCACGGTTCCTGCGTACCCGTTCGACCGCCTACCTGCGACGGCTCCGCCGCCCGCGTATCGCCGGCGCCACACCCGGTACCGCGGTCGCCGACCTCACCGCGATCGCGGTCGCCCCGCGACTGCACCGCGGAGGCGCCGGGCGGGCCCTGACCGCGGAGTTCCTGCGGATCTGCGCCGCCGGCGGCGCGACCCACGTCGAGGTCGTGGCCGACGGCGCCGCGAGCGGCTTCTACGAGCGGACCGGATGGCGGTGCGGCCGGACAGCCACCGCCCGCGACGGTCGCTCCCTGCGCTGGTTCTCGGTGGACCTCCGCGACGGGGGCCGGGACCGGTGACCCGCCGGATCGGCGTCGTCGCGGTCGGGATCCTGCTCGCCGCAGCCGCGGTGCTCGGTGGCGTCGTCATCGCCGACGCATCCGGGGCCGACGGTCCGCCCCGGACGAGCACCCCACCCGCACCGCAGCCCACCCCCGCCGAAGTGCCCGCCCCTCTACCGGCTGACCCGGACGCCTTCGATGCGGCCCCGTTCGACGTCACCCCAGAGATCAAGGTGACCGCGGTCCGCTTCGTGCAGTCCGTCGGGACGTGGTCGCCGTCGTCCCCCGCGGCTGCGTCGGAGCGGCTGGCCGCCGCCGGCTACCCGGCGGACCTCGTCGTCGTCGCCGGACCGCTGCTCGACGAGAGCGCGTCGTCCGCGACCACGCAGGTCGTCTACCCGCAGTACGGGGGGCTGACCGACGCGACGGCGAGCGTCATGGTGCTCGCCCGGCAGGAACTGCGGGACAGCACCGGCGCCCGTGAGCGCGAGGTCCTGCTCGACGTGCGACTCGCCCGGCAGGCGGACGGCGCCTGGGAGGTCACCTCGCGGATCGAACCGGCGCGTCCCGCCTACGCCGAGGCCCGACCGGGCTGCCCGACCGAGCGCGGCGGGCAGGTGCTCGAGGCCCCGGGGATCGAGCTGCCCGGGCCGGCGCGCGACGACATCGTCGAACGCCGCGCCGGGGACCCGATCCTCTCGGTGCTCGCCACGCTGGCGCAGACCTGGGACCTGGACGTGCAGGTACTCGTCAGCGGCCACCCCGGCACCGTCTTCCCGACCACCCGCATCTCGAACCACACCGTCGGCCGAGCCGTCGATGTGCGCGCGATCGACGGGAGACTGGTCGCAGCGATCCCCCGGGACGACCCGGCGCTGACCGCGTTCATGGCGGCGGCCGGGGCGGCGGGTGCGACCGAGGTCGGCGGACCCGTCCTCCCCGCCGGGACCGGGTTCTTCACCGACGCGGTCCATCAGGACCACATCCACGTCGGCATCACGCCCACGAAGCCGCCGGCGTCGGGCTCCTGAAGGAGCCGCTCAGCATCGGACCGACGCCAGCGAACCCCCCGGCGAGGCGTTGAAGGACATGTGAACGTGCTCCATGTGGTTCTCGACGGGGGACCCGCGGTCCTTCATCATCTGCCAGCCGGAGCCGGAGTTGATGCGCTGGCGGAAGATGACGTACTTGACGGCGAGCGGGCCGCGGTTGCGCAACGCGCACTCGGCCAGCGCATCGCCCGTCTCCTGGTCGACGAAGAAGTCCAGCGCCAGGCCGAGCGGGTGGTCCGACACCCGGCCCCGCGGCCCGACCCCGCCGACCGACTCGATGCCGAAGCGGCAGCGCAACAGCTGCCCCGCGTCGGACACCCACCGCTTCACCGGCCCCCACCGGGGCACGCCCGTCCGGCAGCCGTACTCCGGACCCAGTGCGGCGGCCGGGCCGGTCGAGCTGCCGGCATCGGTGTCGGTCGAGACCGCAGCCCGTTCGGCCCGGCGTCGCTCGTCCTCCGCGGCCTGCGCGGCCCGCTGCTGGTAGGACTGATAGGCGCCGCGCTGCTCGCGGAGCCGCTGGTCCGTCGCGGTGAAGGACGCCAGTTGGGCCTCGACCCCCGCACGTAGCGCGTCGAGCCGTTCGAGTTGGGCCTGCTGGTCGGCGACGGCGGCGCTGGCGTCCTGGACCGCCGCGTCGGCGACGACGCGGGCCTGCTCGGCAGCTGCGCTCGCCTCCTCTGATTCATCGACGGCCGCCCGGGCGAGGGACCCGGCGTTGACCTGGTCGATGTGGGCGCGCTGCACCGCGTCGATGGTCCGGGCCAGTTCCCGCCCGATGAGGTTGCCGAACTCCGCTCGGGCGATCAGGTCCTCCGGTGTCTGCGCGCCGGTCAGCAGCCCGAGCGGGCCGAGATCGAGTGTCTGCTGGTAGGTGGCGGCCGCTGCCAGGTCGAGCCGTTGCCGGGCCTGATCCACCACACCGCGGGCGGCGGTGGTGGCGACCTCGGCGTCGGCGGCGCGGTCCGCCGCGGCGGCGGCCGCCTCCTCGGCGGCCTGCAGCACCGTCAGCCGCTCGAACGCCGCCTCACGGCGGCCCTGCAGGACGTCCCGCGCCTCAGCGGCCTGCCCGTCGAGCTCAGCGGCTACGCCCGACAGCCGGCCCAGCTCAGCGGCCCGCTCGACGACAGCGGAACGGCTTGCGTCGAGGGCATCGTCCGAGGGATTGGGCGGCGGCGCGGGTTGCGCCGCCGCCACGGACGCACCAAGCAGCAGGCCGACGACGGTGGACAGCACGACCGGGATCGTTCGCATTTCCACCTCGTGCCGGTGTCCGGATCATGCTGGTAGCGCGGCCCCGGGCCGGGCCGCCGCGCCGCAGAACGTGTAGTGACCGCGGAGGCCTCTCATGTCACGGCGATGTTCCGCTCGTCCAACCACGGGGTCGGGTTGACGTTGCCGCCACCCGGGGCGATCACCTCGAAGTGCAGGTGGGGCCCGGTGGAACGGCCCCGGTTGCCGACCTCGGCGATCACGTCCCCTGCGGACACCCGCTGCCCGACCTGCACCAGCGTGCGGTCGATGTGGCCGTAGAGGGTGACGGTGCCGTCGTCGTGCCGCACACGCACCCACAGGCCGAAGCCGCTCGCGGGGCCGGAGTCGACCACGACACCGTCCAGGGGAACGCGGATGGGACTGCCGACGGGCGCGGCGATGTCGAGGCCCTTGTGCTGGGCATCCCAGCGCGGGCCGTACCCGGAGGTGATCCGTCCCGTCATCATCTGTACCCCACCGCCGCTGAGGAGGCCGGTGACCGTCGAGACGCTGCGCCGGGCCTGTTCCGCGGCCTCCTCCGCGGCCCGGGCCTCCTCGGCCGCCCGGGCCGTCTCCACCCGGCGCGCCTCCTCGTCCGCCACCCGTTCGAGCTCCACCGCCTTGATCAAACCCGCGGCGTCGGCGACCGGAGGCTCGAGCGGCGCAGGAAACGCGACCGGCACCACCACCGCGTTCGATGTCGGTGGAACGCTCAGGGTCGCCGCACCGAGCCGGAACACGTCGGGGTCGTCGATTGCCGGCGACGCCGCGAGCGCCGTCTCGCCGGCGAGCGCAAGCAGGCCACCGGCGACGGTGGCCGCGATGACGCGACCGGGAACCGACGGATTCCTGTACTCGATCGGTACGGAGGAGGCGCCGACGAGCCGGGGTCCGGGGTGAGCCGGCTGCCACAAGGGGGCCGGTCGGACCTGCGCGGTCTGCGTGCGGCGGCCACGGGGGGAGCGATGCCGCGCCACGAGATTCCTTTCGTGATCTGGTCGGCACTCGACACCACAGCGGGGGAGCGGACGCGTCGAGACCGGATCGTCATCTACTGGATGAGACAGTAGCGAGAACGTCCGCTCCGCAGCCCGATCGCTGCACGAGGGAGCCGACCGGCGCCCGCCACGCGCCGAACGGCGACCCGCAGGAGATCAGCCGCGGCAGCTACGCTGAGCGGACCGGGAGGGGGTCGTGATGCGCGGGTTCGGCGAGCTCGAGGCGGCGGTGATGGAGCACCTGTGGGCGTTCCCGGACGGGGCGACGATCCCGCAGGTGCACGAGAGGATGCAGGCGGACCGGGACATCGCGTACACGACGGTCATGAGCACCGTGCACAACCTGCACCGCAAGGGCAGGTTGACCCGTGTCCGCGAGGGTCGCAAGCACCGCTACCGCACCACCGCCAGCAGGGCCGAACACAGCGCCGAACTGATGCGCGAGGCCCTGGGCAGCGGAGGGGACCCGCGTGCGGTCCTGAGTCACTTCGTCGAGCGCATCGATCCGGCCGACAGTCGCCGGCTGGCCGAACTGCTGGCCACCATGGAGGAGCCGCCGCGATGACCGCCGCGGCGTGCCTCATCGTCTACGGGTTCGTGGTGGCGGTTGTGGCGCCGCGCGTCCTCGTCCGCCGGGCGCTGTTGGATCGAGCACCCACGTTCGGGGTCACGATCTGGTTGGCGGCCATCGTCAGCGTCCTGGCGGCATGGCTGGGTGCCGTGGTGCTGACTGCGGTCGAGGTGCTCCTCTCCCCCGAGGTCCGCCACGTCGTGGGCCGGTGCGCCGCCTCTTTCTGCGCCGCGGCGCTCGGTGCCCACGGCTCAGTCGGGCAGTGGCTGGCGATCGGGACCGCGGTGGCGCTGGTCGCCGGCACCGTCGGTGCCTCGTTCGGACTGGGCCGCGCGCTGCTCCGGGCGCGCACCCTGACCCACCGCCACGCCGACGACGCCCGCCTCCTCGGACACCACGACAGCACACTCGGCGCGGTCATCCTGGACGTGCCGGAGAGGGTGGTCTACGCGGTCGCCGGGCGCCCGCCGACGATCGTGTTGAGCCGCCCGGCCCTGCAGTCACTCGACCAGGACCAGCTCAGCGTCATCCTCGCGCACGAACGGGCCCACCTCGCGGGCCGCCATCACATGGTGCTCGGCCTCAGCGGCGCGTTGGCCCGGATCATGCCGCGTGTGCGCCTGTTCACCACGGGCCGGCGCGAGCTCGCCCGACTGGTGGAGATGTGTGCGGACGACGCGGCGATCCATGACAGCCGCAGCGCCCGCGACCTTCTCAGGGCCCTGGTGACGCTCTCCGCCCCGGTCGGCATGCCCGGTTCCGCCCTGGCCGCCGCGGCCACCGACGTGACGGAGCGCGCCCAACGACTCGCGTCGCCACCCGATCGCAGGGCACTGCGTCGGGCCCGAACCCTGCTCACCGCCGGCTCCGTCACGCTGCTGGCCGGACCCACGCTGGTCGGCGCCGTCGCGTGCGGCGTCCTGCCATTCGGCCTGTAGCCCGACCCAGAACCTGCGCGGCCCCGCCACCTCGCGGAGTGCCGCGCGGATTCAGCACGTCACCGGGTCTTGACGCCCTGCCGCTAAACTACTGAGACACTACGTAGTTCGGCACCCAGCGGAGGCCCCGTGCATCGTCTGCCCAGAACGCGACGACGACGTCGATCGACCAGTGGGGTCGCGATCCGGCGGCCGGAACGGTGAGCACCTGGAGCGCGGTGCTGGTCTTCGCGGGCATCCCCGCGGCGGTCGTCGGACTCATCTTCGCCGTCGTCGTCCTGGGCAGCGGCCGGCGCCGTCCGCACGACCCGGACGTCGTCGTCGGCATCCTCCGCCCGGAGGCGGGCTGCACCGTCCGGATCGACGCCGGGGGTCGGCACGTGCACGAGACCCGGCCGGGGACCGACCCGACCTGCTTCACCGCCAGGTGCGCGGAGTGTCACACCACTCACTGCGACGGCACCGACTACGTGCATTTCACGGGCCCTCGCGAAGGAACCGACAGCGTCCTCGCGCTCGGCTGGCGCCTCGCCGGACCGCGGCTGCGTTGCCCCCGGTGCCGGTGAACCACCGGCCCGTCGCCAGACCGGGAACAGGAGATCGAGACGTGGGCCGAGAACAACGCCGCCGTGCCGAGCGCGAGCAACGCAGGCGCGCACGGGCGGTGCCGCCGCCCGCCGCGACGACGCGGCGTCCGGCCGCCGGACCGTCATCGACGCCGGAGATCCTGTTGCGCAAGCCCGGCCGTCGGACCGAACCTCCCCGGCCGGCCACGGCACCCCCCGGAGCCACGGCCCGCCAGAAGCAAGGCTCCGCACCCGCACGGTCGACACCCCCGTCCGCGACGCTCAACGTGGGTTCGTCACTGCAGGCCACGCAGGCCAACTGCGGTCCGGTCGAGGGCCTCGACCCGCAGGCACTCGGCGTCACCCTCACCTTCGACGCACCGCGGGACGGCGAGCCGTACCCGCTGACCGTGCGGTTCGTCGGCCTGCGGGCGGGAGCGACGAACCCACCCGCATCGGGCGACACCTTTGACGTCCTCGACACCATCGCCGGCGTCGTTCCGGGCAGCGGAACCGTCTCACTGACCCGCCGCATCGAGGGCATCACGCCCGGCGACTGGACCGTGCAGGCCCGTTCCGTCGTCGACCCGTCCACCCCCGACCGATCTGTGCCCGCAACGGCCCAGGTCGCGACGACTACCGGTTACGCCCCACTCGTCCGCGTGCGGGCACCCGGGGTCCGGATCGGCGCCTGGCCCGCGCTGGTCGGCGCCGGCGCTGCCGTTGCACTGATCCTGCAGGGCGTTCTCGCGTCCCGGTTCGGATTGCCCATGGGCCAGCTGTCGACCCTCTCGCTCGTGGCCTGCCTGCTCGGGCTCGGCGGGGCACGGCTGTACTACCGCCTGGAACATCCACAGAGCCCGCGGACGCCGGTACGGGTCACGGGCATGTGCATTCAGGGGTTCGTCCTCGCCGCGATCGGGACCATCGTCGCGGGCGCTCTGCTGCTCGGGCTCCCGGTCGGCCGGCTGATGGACGTGACCGCGCCCGGCCTCATGGCCGGGATGGCGATCGGGCGCGTGGGCTGCTTCCTCGGCGGCTGCTGTGCCGGCCGGGTGACCGCCTCACGGTGGGGGCTCTGGTCGTCCGACCGGCGCCTGGGCGTACGCCGGATCCCGACCCAGCTGTTGGAGTCGGCGTGGGCCGTGCTGATCGGCTCGGTCGCGGGCACCCTGCTGCTGGTCGTCGACACCGAGCCGGCGGGGGCGCTGTTCGTCGCCGCGGTCGCGGCGTACACGTTCGGCCGACAGCTGATCTTCCCGCTCCGGTCGCTCCCCCGGCACACGCGGTACGGGCGGCAGCTGGTGATGCTGTCGACCGGTATCGCGTTCGTGGGCGCCGGTGTGACCCTGCTGCTGCGCTGAGCGCGAGCGGCGAGCGCCGCCTACGAGTCGACGTACGACACAACCGTCATCATCCCGGCCTCGCCGTGGTAGACGTTGTGGCAGTGGGTCAGCCACTGACCGGCGTTGTCGGCGTCGAAGTCGACTTCGAGCGCCTGCCTGGGGAACACGATCGCGGTGTCCTTGCGCGGACCCACACCACCCGCGCCGCGGACCTGGAACGTGTGCCCGTGCAGGTGCATCGGATGGAACATCGACGTGGGGTTCTCGAACCGCAGCCGCACCCGCTGCCCCTCCCGGACCGGGACCCCGGCCGCTGGGTCGTAGGTCCGGCCGTTGATCGTCCAGGTGTAGCCGGGCTCCGGTCCGCCGAGCGTCATGGGTTGCACGACGTCGGGCTCCCGGTCGGGCAACCCCATGGACTCCGTGGCCGACAGGTCGCCCACCGGGGTGACCGGGCTCCCGCGCAGTGCAACAGCAGCCGCCACCACGTCAGGTGCGGCTCCCGGGCCCGCGCGCAGCAGCACCTGGGTGACCCCGTCCTTGCCCTCGGCCAGGCCGAGCAGCGGCATCACCGCGTCCGGCACCTCGACCACCGCGTCGACGCGCTCGCCCATGCCGAGCAGCACCGCTTCGACGCGGGTAGGGACGACCGGGAACCCGTCGGTGTGCGTGACCGTCATCGCCGTGCCGGGCACGCCGACCCGGAACGCGGTGTCGGCGGAAGCGTTGATCATCCTGAGCCGGATCCGTTGACCGGGTCGCACCTCCAGGGTGTGGGCGGCATCGGCGGTACGACCGTTGGCCAGGAAGTACGGGTAGGTGACGTTACCCGCGTCGCCCCCGAGCAGGTCCGACCGTGGCATCGTCATGGCGGCTGCCCCACTGCCCATGTCCATCCCGCCCATGCCGTTGGCGAGCAGCTCGGTCAGCACCTGGTCGGGATCGCGGCCGGTGCCGTCGAGCCAGTCGTCGAACACGACAACCAGCTCCCGGTCGTAGTCACCGGGCTCGTCCGGGTCCTCCACGATCAACGGCGCATACAGGCCCCGGTCCAGCTGCGCGCCGACGTGCTGGTGGAACCAGAAGGTGCCGGCGTCGGGCACCGCGAACGCGTAGTCGAACGTCGCACCCGGCGCAACCTCCGGCTGGGTCAGCCCTGGTACCCCGTCCATGTCGTTGCGCAGCGCGAGCCCATGCCAGTGCACGGTCGTGGGCTGAGGCAGGGCGTTGTCGAGCCGGACCCGCAGCAGATCCCCGCGACGGACCCAAATCTCTCGGCCCGGTAGCTCACCGCCGTAGGTCCAGATGGTGACCCGCGCCCCGCCGAGCGGGAGCGGCGCGCAGAACTGCGTCGACGATGCGCTGCCCCGGACGGGCGCGGGCCTGCTCCAGCTCCATGATCCGAGGCGAGAACGGCCCGACCGGATTGGGCGGAGTGGCCTCCCTGGCGGTACAGCCGGCGAGCAGCGCTGCGCCGGCGGAGACCGCCAGGAACCGTCGACGGGTCAGCGGCGGACCCGCCGGCAGCTGTCGGAGCGTCATGCGTTCCTCCTGGCGTCTTCCGGTCGTCGATCGCATATCAGCCGCGTCCGATCGCCCACTACACAACTACTATGAACTCTAGTAGTAAAGGGTCGGCACAGATCACGACCTCGACCGTGCGGACCGCAGCTGTCAACACACCCGTCGCATGGCGTGGCGGCGACGCCCGGACCTGTTGCCCAAACGCTTGCCGAGCACTCACCACCCGATTGTGAAGTTCTACCTATCGTCGAAGTCGAAACCTGAACCCGGAGGTCAACCACAGCGTGAGCACCCCCATCCCCACCCGGCTGACGATCGTGTACCGCTCGACCGACGCCGAGAACGGCAAGCCGCGCCCGCACTTCTACGGCAAGGACCTGGCCCTCGCGTCCATCCTGCGGGCTGCCGAGGCGCTCCCGACCCAACCACGACTGGTCTTCCTCAACGACGGCGTCCTGCCCGCCGAACGGCTGGCCCTGATGAGGCGCCACGGCCACGTCCGCCGGATCGTGGGTGGCAGCAATCGCGCCACGTTCCGGACCGCCGTCGCTCGGCAGGCGGCGCTGTGCACCGGCGACCGGGAGCTCGTGTGGTTCGCCGAGGACGACTACCTCTACCGGCCCGACGCGCTGAGCTCGCTGATGGCGGCCGCAACCGCGTTCCCCGAGGCCGACTACTTCGCGCTCTACGGTTCCGACGCCCTGGACACCGCTTCCCCATGGCACCGCCCCGCGGTGCGACCCGAGCCGGGCGCAGAAGGGGACCCGGACGCACGCGCAGCCGGGTCGGTTCAGTGGTTCCGCGCGCAGTCCACCACCAGCACCTTCGGCGTACGGGCCCGGGCACTGCGCGCCGACGCGGCGCTTCTGCGCAGAATGCCGTTCGCCGGTGGAGCGTGGGACACCGCGACCTGCCTCGCGCTGCAGGGGTACCTGCCCTTCCCCCGGCCCGACCTCCTCCCGCAGTCGGACGGTGTCACCGCCCGCACCCTGATCCGGGCTGCGGTACGGATCGCCGCCGACGTCGGTGCCGCCGCACGTCTGGGCGGGCGGCGGGTCCTCGTCGGCGCCGATCCGGAACTGGTCCACCACATGGAGGTCCACGACGGCCGCACACGCACGTCTCCGAGCGCGGCGACCCTGTCTACGGACTGGCGGCGGACCGCCGAGGAGACCCGGGCATGGGCCGTCGACCGGGCCTTCGTCATCGCCGGATGAGGCGCTCGTCGGTGCGGGTCCCCGCCTCCATCCGTAACGCCGGACGCGCAGGAAGGGGACCGACACGACCGCCGGCGACTCCGCCCCGCGGCTCGACGGGTCGGGTCGGGACACCGGCCGGAGCACCGGGCCGGGCTCGCCCGGCGTCCGATCGCCGCAGGCGGTGCCGACCGCCGCGGAGGCGGCGTTGCTCCTCGGCGGGCAACAGGCCGCGGCGACGCAGCGACCGCACGGCTGCGGCGCACCCCGTACCGACGACCATCAGCACCAGCCACGGCGCCACCGGGAGCCCGGAGGAGCGGGCCAGGTCCAGCGCCCAGCCCGTGCCGAGGTTGCCCAGCAGGATCCCGACCCCGCACACCGTGTTGTACAGGCCGTAGTGGGTGGCGACCCTCCGGTTGCCCGACAGCGCGACGATCGTGCTCATCTCGAAGGGGAACAGGATCGCCGTTCCGAGCGCGAGGACCCCGGCGGACAGAACCAGGGCGATGGCACCGAGCACTCCCCCACCGCCCGGCAGCGCGGACGTCGCCAGTGGTGGCAGGAACGCCGCGCCCAGGGTGACCAGCCCGAGAACCATGGACCGGGCGGGACCGAGCCGCTCGCGGCACCACGCCGTGACCCGCAGCTGCCCCACGATGGTGACCAGCCCGGACACCGCGAACAGCGCGGCCACCAGCATGGTGGCGTGGGCCGCGGTCGCGGTCACTGTCGCTGCCTGGAGCGGCAACGCCAGATAGACCTGGAACGACAGGACGTAGGAGCCCGCCATCGCCGCGGCGAACAGCAGGAACGGGCGGTTGCCGACGATGTCCCGCCAGCCGGCCGAGTCCCGACCGGGAGAACCGTCGGCCGCGCCACCGCTGGACGGCAGGGCGCGGATCTGCAGCACCGTGAGCAGCGCGAACACTCCCGCCGACACGAGGCAGGTCAACGAGAACGAGACGCCGGTGAGGGCGAGACCGATGAGCGGCCCGAGCAGGATCCCGGCCTGGTAGAACACGCTGAACAGCGCGAACGCCTCGACCCTGCGTTCCCCGGCGTCCTGGGCGAGGTAGGCCCGGACCGCCGGGTTGAACAGTGCCCCGGCGAACCCCGTCGCCGCCGAGGCGACGATGAGCGCGGGCAGCGAGTCGACGACGCCGAGCAGGGCGAACCCGACCGTGCGCAGGGCGCAGCCGGCCACGATGAGGGGTTTGTACCCGAACCGGTCGGCCAGGGCGCCGCCGACCAGGAACATCCCCTGTTGGGCGAAGTTGCGCACCCCCAGCACCAGCCCCACCAGCCAGGTCGCCAGCCCGAGGCCATCGGACAGGTGCGCGGCGAGGTACGGGATGAGCATGTAGAAGCCGAGGTTGATCGTCAGCTGGTTGAGCAGCAGCAGCTGCACGGACCTCGGGAACGAGCGGTACTGGCCCAGCACACGCATCACCGGCGCCGCGCCGCCGCCGGCCCGGCCGGATCGGTGACGGTCGTGCACCGGGTCCACCGGGTGACCTCGCGGTGGGACGTGTGCTCGATCAGGTCCGGGTCCGGCCGGGGATCGGCGTCGAGCAGCTCGTTGGTCCGGCAGAACTCGTCGTTGTAGACGGTGTCGAAGTAGCGCTGGGGCCCGTCCGGGAACACCGCGACGATCCGCGTGCCCGGCGCACTGGTCCGGGCGACCCACGACGAGACCAACCCGACCGCACCGACGCTCCACCCGCCGCTGGCGTACGTCGTCGCCGCGAGCCTGCGGCACGCCCACACGGCCTCCGCGGGCGCGACCCAGTGCACCTCGTCGAACATCGGATAAGCGACGTTGCGCGGGAGGATGCTCGAGCCGAGGCCGCGCATGAGCCGGGGGCGCGCAGGCTGGCCGAAGATCGTCGATCCGACCGCGTCGACACCGACCACCCGCAGGTGGGGCTGATGCTCGCGGAGCACCGCGCTGAGCCCGGCCGAGTGGCCGCCGGTGCCCACCGAACACACCAGCACGTCGAGGCCACCGGTCTGCTCCAGCAACTCGTGCGCCATCGGTGCGTACGACGCCACGTTGTCGGGGTTGTGGTACTGGTCCGGGCAGTACGCACTGGGGTCCCCGGCCAGGATGTGCCGAACCGCCCGCCGCCGCGCCTCCTGCCAGCCACCTTCACGGCAGGGCTGGTCGACGGTGTGCAGCTCGGCTCCGTACGCACGCAGCATGCGCTGCATCAGCGGCTCCATACCCGGGTCGCTGACCAGCGTCACGGGATGGCCGTAGGCGATGCCGGCGAGAGCGAGCCCGAGTCCGAGCGTGCCGCTGGTGGACTCGACGATGCGGGCCCCGTCGGCGAGGTCACCGCGCTCTCGTGCGCGGCGGATCATATGCAGGGCCGGGCGGTCCTTGATCCCGCCGGGATTGAAGCCCTCCAGTTTCGCCCAGAAGCCGCGGTCGTCGGCGGTGAAGGGACGGTCGATGCGGACAAGTGGGGTGTTGCCGACGACCAGGGGCAGCCGCAGCGTCGGGGAGGTGCGCGGTTCGTCGTCGGGACGGACCGGCGTGAGAGCGGGAAGAGTCACGAAGTTGCTTCCTCGAAGCGCGCACGGCGGCGCGGACGGACAGGGACCTGGGCAGGTCCCGTCACGTCCGGGCGATGCACAACCGATGGAGGAGTGCCCGACCCGCCGGGGGCGGACGTCGAGGCGTACGTCGACGCGGGTGACCCACAGCCCGTGTCTGGGAGGAGGTGCCAACGAACGGCGTGGGAGCGGGGGCCTCGTGATTGACCGCACCCCGCCGGAGTTCGGGCGCCGCGTCCTCCTCGACCGGTCCGTGACCTTCACAGTGCTCGCTCTGCGTCGGCCCTCCGGAGGCATGGGCGGCCACGTCGAGCGGCGGACAGGATGCCGCTGCCTGCGCGACGACCACGAGGGTGACAAGCAGCATCACGAGGACCCGCCCGACCCGCACCACGTTGCTGCCCACAGTGACACGACGGTAACAATCTGCATCCGCCACGACCGGGCGATCCCGGGGGTGACACCGCGTGACCTGTTCTCCCCACCTTCCGACGAGGCCGCTACTGCTGCCACTGCTATGCAGAAGCATGGAGATCGCGCATGATGCACGGATGGCTGATGTGCTCACGAACGGCGGGCCGGCGGTGGCCCGCTGGTCGCGATCGGACCGGCTGTCCCTCAGCGGGATGACAGCGTTCGTGGTGCTGCTGCACGTCGTCGGTTGGGGCGTGCTGGTGCTGGCCGTGGCCCCGCAGAACATCGTGCTCGGTGAGGCCGGGACCTTCGGCGTCGGGCTCGGGCTGACCGCCTACCTGCTCGGCGTCCGGCACGCCTTCGACGCCGACCACATCGCTGTCGTCGACAACACCACCCGCAAGCTCGTCGGCGAGGGCCGCCCCGCCCTCAGCGGCGGGTTCTGGTTCTCCCTCGGCCACTCCAGCGTCGTGTTCGGGTTGTCGCTGCTGCTGACCCTCGGGATACGGGCCCTCATCGGCCCCGTGCAGGACGAGAACTCCGCGCTGCTCCAGACGCTCGGACTGATCGGTGCCGTGGTCGCCGGCACGTTCCTCATCCTCATCGGCCTCACCAACCTGGTCGCCGTCGTCGGTATCACGCGCGTCTTCCGCCGGATGCGTCACGGCGAGCTGGACGAGGCCGAACTCGAACGCCACCTGCACAATCGCGGGTTCCTGGCCCGCCTGCTGGGGCGGGTGATGCGCCGGGTCAGCAAGCCATGGCACCTCTATCCCGTCGGGCTGCTGATGGGCTTGGGCTTCGACACCGCCACCCAGGTCGCGCTGCTCGTCCTCGCCGCAGGCACCGCGGCGATCACCCTGCCCTGGTACGCGATCCTCGTACTGCCCGTGCTGTTCGCCGCCGGGATGAGCCTGTTCGACACCGCAGACGGCGTCTTCATGGCCCGCGCCTACAGCTGGGCCTTCCTCAAGCCGATCCGCAAGGTCTTCTACAACCTCACGGTCACCATCCTGTCCGTCGTGGTCGCCCTGGTCATCGGCGTCGTGGTACTCATCGGCCTGCTCGCCGAACGCACCGGCGTCGGCACCGGCCCGCTGGCATGGGTCGGCTCGCTGGACCTGGAGTACGTGGGGTTGGCCATCGTCGGGCTGTTCGTCGTGACCTGGCTGATCGCGTTGGCCGTGTGGCGCTGGGCGAGGGTGGAGGAGCGATGGTCACCACCCGTCACGGCACCCCACCCCGGTACGGCTGGCTGAGCGGCGACGGTCGCCCCGGTCGGCGTCGCGCAGCCGTGGGTCCGATTCGGTGACGCTCAGAACCGCCGGCGCGCGGGACACGAACCCTGGGCAGTCCATCGTCGGTCGATCAGGGACGGCAGCGATTGCCCACAGCGCAGAGGCGGACGGCGGATCATCACGGTCCGGCGCCGGCCATACCCACGATTCGGGTCGCCGACATCACGCGGACGCTGACGTCCTACCTCGATCTCGGTTACGAGGTGCGACAAGCCGCAGACGGGTGGGCCACACTGGTCAGCGGTTCGACGGCGGTGCTGCTCGTGTCGAACGAGGACGCGGACCACGTATCACCCCGGACCGGGACGCCGGCTCCGGTCGAGTACTTCCAGTCGGCCTCGGCACAGGCCGGATGAGCACGTAGTCCGGTCATCCGCAGTCAACGGACGCGAGACGGGCGACCGCATTCATCGCCGCACCCGGAGGTGCGACGCCGTGGCGATCAGTCGCCACCGGCCCGGCCGCCCGCCGATGACCGTGGCGGTCAGGGGCGCGATGTCGATCCGCCAGAACGCGCTCAGGGGCGCGTCGAGCACGGCGAGGACGACCGCCCGGATGACTGCGGAGTGGGTGACGGCCACGGTGTGCTCGTCACCGGATGCGGACTCCAACCACCTGTCCACCCGCGACGACAACTCGACGAGGGTCTCACCGCCGTGCGGGGCGGCCGTGGCGTCGGCGAGCCAGGCCTCGACGGCTTCCGGCTCATCGGCGGCCACCTCGTCGAGGGTGCACCCCCGCCACCGGCCGAGATCCCAGTCCACCAATGCCGGCTCGACGACGGCCGCGGTCAGACCCAGCGCCTGTGCCGTCTGCCGGCACGACACGGCTGGTGACGACAACACCCGGGTCGCGTGAGGGAGGCGTCCCACGGCGTCGGCGGCCCACTGCGCACCACGGGGATCGAGGGGTTCGTCGGACGCGAAGGCGGCCGCGTTCGTCGCGGAGGTGGACGAATGGGACACCAGGGTCAGCTTGTCGCGCATATGCCCTCCTTGAGGGGCTCGATGGCCCTTGACGAGAGCGTCGTCGCAGGTCAGCATAGTTACTTGAACGACTGCTCAGGTAATCCGACAAGGCGCACGGAAGTCGATCCGGGCGCTGTCACTCCGACAGGAGATCGATGATGACCCAGGCCGCAGCCCTTCCCATCTCCACACCGGTGACCATCCCCCTCAATGAGGTCGTCCCGTGGGCCGTCTTCGCCGGGGCGATCCTGTTGGCCCTGCTCTACCTGGTCGGCATGGACCAGGGCGCAACCTCGCTGATCTCGGGCAGCGTGCTGCACGAGTTCCTGCATGACGGTCGGCACCTCCTCGGCTTCCCCTGCCACTGACGGCGGGACAGCGATCATGGTGAGAGCGCTGCTGGTGCGCGGTATGGCCGCCGGTGTGGTCGCAGGGCTGGCCTACTTCGTGTTCGCCTACCTGTTCGGCGAGGCGGCGGTCGACGGGGCCATCGCCTATGAGGACAGCTTGACCGCGGCTGCGCACGGTGCGTCCGGCGAGCCCCCGCTGGTCAGCCGCGGGATCCAGAGCACGGTCGGACTCGGTATCGCCGCAGTGCTCTACGGCGTCGTGATCGGCGGACTCCTTGCGCTCGTCTACGCCGCGGTCGTGGGCCGCGTCGGGCGGCTGAGCCCACGGGCCACCGCGGCCGTGATCGCGGTTGTCGGGTTCGTCGCGGTGGCCGCGGTGCCGTTCCTCAAGTACCCCGCCAACCCGCCCGCGTCGACCGTCGACAGCACGGTCGGCCAGCGCACCGGGCCCTTCGTCGCGCTGATCATCATCTCGGTCGCCCTCATGATCGGCACGGTGCTGCTGCAACGCAGCCTCACCGCACGACTGGGAACGTGGAACGCCACGCTGACGGCGACCGGAGCCTACGTCGCGGCGGCCGGCATCGTGGGCTTCCTGCTGCCGACCGTCGACGAAACTCCGGCAGACTTCCCTGCCACCGTGCTCTACGACTTCCGGCTGGCCTCGATCGGCGGCCAGGTCGTGCTGTGGGCCGTGGTCGGACTCGTGTTCGGTGCACTGGTGGACGACACGTCCAAGCGCCGGTCAGGGACGCGGCTAGGGCTAGCCGACCGATGACTCGGCCGAGGGTCAGCTCGACCGGCCCCCCGCGTCACATCCTCGCGGACCCACCGGCCCGAACCCGCTCTTCCTGCCGGTCGACTACGACGATGGTCTCTCCTTGGCCGGGGCCGACCCCGCCCAGTTGACGTATACGAGATTCTCCCTTGCGACCAGCAGTTCTAGGTGGTGCTCGGCGGCCACCGCCTGCATCCCCCGCGTCACACTCCGGCCCGGGAACAGGTAGTCGTGCGGCTCGATGTACAACACCGAGGTGTCCCCCACCCAGCCGGTATCCTGAGCGAAAAGATCGGACTCGAATCCCTCGATGTCGACCTTGACGATGAACAGCGTGCACTCCGGCGGTTGCTCCGCGACGATCTCCGGGACGGTCACCACCCGGACGCCGCCCTCATCCCCGCGCACGGTCTGGACGGCGTCACTGGACCCCTCACCGTGCACCAGGCGTACCCGCCCCGACCGGCACCCGATCGCCGCCTCCACGACCAGCACCCCGAACTGCGCGGTGTTGGCACGAGCCGCCTGAGCGTTCCCCGGATCGGGTTCGACGGCAACGATCAGTGCCCGGGGATAGCGCACGGCGAACCACGCGGCACTGGCGCCGTTGTTGGCTCCCGCATCGATGATCACGGGGCGTCGGCCCTGCGCCAGCAGGGACCGGTAGACCTCGTCCACGTGCCGGTCGTGCGGGGGCGACGGGATGCGGTAGCCGTCCTCCCGGAAGATCTCCCGGACGACGCCGAGGTCCTGGGAGTTTTGGCGCAGGATTAGCCGACCGACACCGCTCACGGACACCCGGACGGGTGCGCCATCGCCCCGACGCAGTCGCGGCAGGTGGCGCAGCAGGAAGCGCGGGCCGAGGTGTCTCGCGTCCCGGACGTTCTCGCGCAGGTGGTAGAGCAGGTACATGGCGGACTCCAGGAGGGTTCGCGGCGATGCGGAATGGGGGACGGCGGCGGACTCGTCGCCGGTCTCGCGGGGTCTCACCGGATCACCGGAGTGGACCGGATGCGGGAGACGGGCTCCGGGATCCGCGGCGTAATGCGGTCCTCGACGAAGATCCCGTGCCAGATCAACAGCGTCAGTACGGCCCAGAGCTTCCGGCTGTGATCGGCCGGGCCGGAGCGGTGTGCGTCGAGCATCCGCTCCACGGCGGCGAGGTCGACGAGCTCACCGGCGCCCGACTCGCGCAAAAGCAGGCGGGCCCAGTCCTGCATCTCTTCGCGCAACCAGTGCCGGATCGGCACCGGGAAACCCAGCTTGGGGCGATGCAGCACGTGCGGGGGCACGATTCCGTCCAGGGCTCGCCGCAGCGCGTACTTGGTGGTGCCGGCGGCGAGCTTCTCCGACCGGGGCAGCCCCGCGGCCACCGCGAGGACCTCGGGATCGAGGAAGGGCACCCGCAGCTCCAACGAGTGCGCCATCGTCATCTTGTCCGCCTTGACCAGGATGTCCCCACGCAGCCAGGTGAACAGGTCGACGTGCTGCATCCGGGCCACCGGGTCCGAGCCGGTCGAGAGCCGGTAGTGCCGCGCGCTGGCCTCCTCGCGGAGCCGGGACGGGTCGTGTCCGCGCAGGACCGAGGTGAGCTGGTCGGGCCGGAAGATCCGCGCATTCCCGTGGTAGCGCTCCTCCAACGGTAGCGCCCCGCGCCGGAGCAGGTCTTTGCCGCGCATCCCCTCGGGCAGCGCGGACGAAGCCCGGCCGAGCAGGCGACGCAAGGAGCCGGGCACCCGTTCGAAAGGAGCCAGCGAGAGCGGTTCGCGGTAGATGCGATAGCCGCCGAATAGCTCGTCCGCCCCCTCCCCCGACAGCACCACCGTCACCTCGCGGGCCGCCTCCCGCGCGATGAACCACAGCGGCACGAGCGCGGGATCGGCGACCGGATCATCGAGATACCAGATGATCGACGGGAGGCTCTCCATCATCTCCCGCGCCGAGACGACCCGGGTGACGTGTCGTACGCCGAGCGCGGCGGCGGACTCGGCGGCCACGTCGATCTCGGAGAACCCGGGTCGGTCGAAGCCCGCTGTGAACGTGGTCAGGTGCGGGTCGTGCCGGCGGGCGAGGGCGGCGATCGCGGTCGAGTCGATCCCCCCGGAGAGGAACGCGCCGACCGGGACGTCGGCCCGCAGATGCATCGCCACCGACTCCTCCAGGGCAGCGGCGATCCTGCGGTGCACCCGTGGGCCGGTACCGGAGCCGTCGTGGAACACCGGAAGGAAGTAGCGACGCGACCTCGGCCGGCCACCCGGCCGCAGCGTGAACGCGGTGCCGGACTCGATCCGGCGCACGGCCCGGTGCATCGACGCCGGTTCCGGCACGTACTGCAGCACCAGGTAGTCGCGCAGAGCGTCGTGGTCGAGCTCGCCGGACGCAACGGGATCGAGGCCGAGGACGGGTCCCAGCTCGAGCAGGCACTTCTTCTCGCTCGCGAACGCGGTGCCCGCGGGCCCGGTCGCGCAGTACAGAGGCTTGATCCCGAACGGATCACGGGCCCCCGTCAGCATCTGCTCGCGGGCGTCCCAGATCAGGAAGGCGAACATGCCACGGAGCCGGGTGACCGCCTCGGGGCCCCAGTAGTGGTGGGCTGCGACGAGCACCTCGGTGTCGCCCCGGGTCGCGAACTCCGCGCCGTGTCGGGCGACCAGTTCGGCGCGCAGCTCGGGATGGTTGTAGATCTCGCCGTTGAACACCACGGTGTAGCGGCCGGGGTCCCCCGGCGGGCCCCAGCGCATCGGTTGGTGGGAATGGTCCAGGTCGACGACGGCGAGCCGCTGGAAGCCCGAGACGACGACGCCGCCGTCGTGGACGGTGCTCTCGTCAGGTCCGCGGTGCGCGGTCGCCGGGAGGGCAGCGGTGACGGCAGCAGCACGCCCATCGGGGCTGCCGTCGCCGCCGAGGAAGCTCAGTAGGCCGCACATGGGCGTGCCTCCGCCAGAAAAGGGCCGGTGTAGTTCGGCATGGGATCTCTCCGGTGATGACGCCGCGCGTTTGCTGCTCCGTCGGAGCCCGCGCGCAGCGGTGTGGGCGACCCGCAGGCGGGTCGCGGGAGTCACCTCACGGCCTCAGGGCCGTGGGCCGGGAAGGACGCGGCCGGGATCAGGCCGCGACGATCCGGCGGGGCGGGCCGCGCTTCACGGTCGTGCCACGGCCGAGCAGACGGCGCGGCCGGGCCGGCGCCGGGGCGGGGCGGCGGCGGACGACGCCCGGCGCGGGGTGCGGGCGGCGCAACATCAGGCGCAGCCAGCAGGCGCGGACGACCCCGCCGACGGCGACGACGAGCTGCTCGGCGAGGCAGATCGCGGCGACCACCACGACGACAAGGAGGATCTGGGTGAGGGTGACAGCGAGGTCAGCTCGGCCGATCTCGCTGCCATGACCGTGGCTCAGCGGCCCGTGCGGGACGAGCTTGACGGCAGCGTGCAGCACCGGCTGCGCTCCGACGCCCGCACAGACGAACTGCAGCATTCCCCGATGGCGACCGCCGAGGTGCACCCGCACACCGGCGATCACGGCGACGACGGCGCCAAGGGTGACCACGTGCAGTGGCGGCTCGCCTGCGGCGAGATCTGAGAAGACCGCCATCGCCACGGTCAGTAACGCGGTGGCGACGAGAACGACCCGACCGGGGGGTTCGATCCCGCCGCGCACCTCGGCCGTCGTCACGCCTTCAGCATACGGACGCGAGCACGCACGGAGTGGATGCGCCGTCTCAGTGATGGCTGCCCGCCGGGAGCAGGAGGGTGAACAGCGGCGGTGTGGGCCGGGCGAGCCGCAATCGGCCCCCCTCGGCCTCGGCGAGCCGCCGCGCCAGCGGCAGCCCGATGCCGTGTCCGCCTGACGATGGCCCGGTCCGGGTGAACAGCTCGGAGTCCGGGACGCCGATTCCCGGACCGTGATCACCGACGTCGACGGCTACCGCGCCGCCGCCCACATCCCGGCTGGACACCTCTACCGTCCCTCGCCCATGTTGCAGGGCGTTGTCGAGCAGGACGGCGAGCACCTGCCGTACCGCTGCGGCCGACGCCAACGCGGGCGGGGTGTCCGGTTGCAAGTCGATCCGGAGCGCGCGGCCCGCGGCGCTGAACTGGGGACCCCACTGATCGACGGCCTCCTGCACCACTCGTTCGAGGTCCAGCGGGTCGGCGGCGCCGCGGTCGTGTCGGGCGAGGGCCAGCAGCTCGTCGATGGTGCGCTCGATGCGATCGGTGGCGCGCAGGCCCCGGGCGATGACTAGCCACGGGTCTTCGCCACGTTGCTCCAGGGCATTCTCCAGACCGAGGCGGAGCCCGGTGAGCGGGGTGCGCAGCTGATGGGACGCCTCCGCGGAGAACGCGCGTTCGCGGGCGAGGAGTGCATCCAGCCTCGAGGCGGTGCGGTTCAGGGCGCTGCCGACCGTGTCGATCTCGACGTAGCGCACCGTCGGCACACGCACGCTGAAATCCCCGTCGCCGAGGCGGCTGGCCGCGGTCAACAGATCGTCGAGGGGGCGTGCCAGGCGGGCAGCCTCTCGCTGGGCGATCCCCCATACGACCCCGACGGCGAGCAGCGCCAGACCGGCCATCCCGAGCCAAGCCAGGGTGACCGGCCACAACAGTGTGTCGCGCGAACCGGCGATCCGCACCGCCCCGACGATCTCCCCGTCATGCGCCACGGGTACCGCCACGAGCAGCAGACCGTCAGCCGAACCGGTCTCGACCGAGCCGTCGAGGGCCGAGCGGACCATGGCCTCGGGCAGCTCCGGCCCGCGGCCGCTCAGGTAAGTGCCGTCCTCGTCGTAGAGGGACAGGAACGTCAGCGTCGCCTCGTCCTCGAGATCACCGGCGTTCGGGTCACCCTCGTCGGTCAGATCCGCCGACACCCGCAACGCGGCCCGGTCCGCCAGCCGCTCCAGGTCGAGCAGCTTGTAGATCTCTGCGTACTGGACGACGGCGACAGCCAGGGGAAACCCGAACAGCGCCACGGCCACCGCCGCCGCCACCACGGCGAGCCGGACGATTCGATGACGCACCTGTACGACTCCCTCTCGACCCGCGCTCGGGCAGGACGACCGGCGCGAGTGTAGGTAGTCGTGATAGCGCTGGCGGGTCCTAGGCAGATCCTTTACCGTCCGTTTGCCACATGAGGGTGATCTGCTGGCTTTCGGCCCGCCGCGGCATATGATGCGCCGAATTTTTTGCCATTTGATTACCTATGCTCTACCGGTGAGTTGCCTGACGTTGCATAGCGTCGGCGGGGTATCCGACCGCGAGGAGCCCGCCCACTGTGTGCACGCCCGAACCCGACCTGACGATCGTGTACCGGTCCAGCGCGGCCGAGAACAGCAAGCCGCGCCCCCGGTACTACGACAAGACCCTGGCGCTCGCCTCCGTGCTGAGGGCTGCCGAGGCGCTGCCGGCCCGGCCACGCTTCGTGTTCCTCAACGACGGGGAGGTGCCGGCGGACCGGGTACGGATCATGGCCGGGATCGGCGATGTCCGCCGCGTCGACGACGGCGGCAACCGGGCCACCTTCCGCCGCGCGGTCGCCCAGGAGGCGGCCCGGCCCGGATCGCGCAGCGGCCTCGTGTGGTTCGCCGAGGACGACTACCTCTACCGGCCGGACTCCCTGACGACGTTCGTCCAGGCGGCACAGAGATTCCCCGATGCCGACTACTTCTCCCTCTACGGGTCGGACGCGCTCGACACCTCGGTCGCCGGTAGACGTCCGGTGCGCCGTTCCGCGCCGGGTGCCGCATTCGACCCCGACGCGCGAGACTGCGGATCGGCAACCTGGTACCGCGCCTACGCCACCACCAGCACCTTCGGGGTGCGACGGGGCGCCCTGCGCGAGGATGCCGCATTGCTGCGGGTCATGCCGTTCACCGGTGGGGCGTGGGACACCGCCACCTGCCTGGCGCTGCAGGGCTACCGACCCTTCGGCCCGGCCGAAGTCCTGCCGACGTGCGAGGCCTCGCTCGTACGCGGGGTGGCCCGGGGAACGGTTCGCGTGCTCGCCAACCTGCGGTCGCGGCGCCGTCCGGCTCGCAGGCGCATCCAGCTCGGTACCGATCCGGAGCTGATCTGGCACATGGAGGTCCTGACCGGGGCCACCCGCACACGCCCCAGCGCGAGGACCGACGCGATCGACTGGGACGAGGTCGCCGGAGAGGTCGCGGACTGGGCAACAGTCAGATCGATGCCGGTTCCGCAGCTCCACCGCCGTTGTGCCGGCGCCTGACGTCCGGCTGCGATGACCACCGGGCTCGGTCCCTCCGCACGGCCTGCGCAGCGATCCGGTCACGCAGTCGTGGCGGGTGGGCTGCGTCGCCTGTCAGACCGTGAGCACGGCTAGGACGGGGCCGGCCAGCACTCCGAGGAGAAGTGAGGCGATGGCCGCGATGTAGGCGCTCCGTGCTGCGGAGCGGCCAGCCGGTGGCACGTCGTCGGCGGGTACGGCGTCACGGGCCCGGAGAACCGGGGCGATCCACCGCAGGTAGTAGAAGACGCTGGCCATGGTGTTGAGCACCGCGACCACGGCGAGCCAGGCCAGGCCGGCGTCGACGGCGGCGGTGAACACCGTCAGCTTGCCCACGAACACGGCGGTGGGCGGCGTGCCGATCAGCCCGAGCAGGCAGATCACCAGGCTCAGGGCGAGCAGGCGGTGCCGAGCGGCCAGGCCGCGGTAGTCGGCGAGGGTGCGGGCTCGGGGAAGGGCGGCTACCACGGCGAACGCGCCGAGGTTGGTCACCGCGTAGGCGGCGAGGTACAGCCCGAGGGCGGGCATCGCGAGCGGGGCCCGTCCGGCCGCGGCTACGGCCATCAGCAGGTAGCCGACCTGGCTGATCGTGGAGTAGGCGAGCAGCCGGCGCACGTCGTCCTGGAAGAACGCTGCGAGGTTGCCCAGCGTCATCGTGACCGCGGCGAGCACCGCCACCAGCAGCGACCAATCGACGTCGGACGTCGGCACGGTCGTGGACAGCAGGCGGTACATCGCCCACAACCCGCCGATCTTGGGGACGGTGGCGACGAACGCCGCGACGCCGGTGGTGGCGCCCTGCACGACGTCGGGCACCCAGAAGTGCAGCGGCACCGCACCGATCTTGAACAGCAGCCCGGCTAGCACCGCGACGAGCCCGACCGCGACCGCGACGCGCGGCGCGTCCGGTAGCGCGGCGGCCAGATCGGTGTACTGCGTCGAGCCGCTGACGCCGAACAGCAGCGTCGACCCGATCAGCAGGGTGACCCCGGACAGAGCGCCCATCAGGTAGTACTTCAGCGCGGCCTCGTTGCCCGGCCCGGTCCGGGCGATGCCGGTCAGGGCGTAGAGCGGGATGCTCGCGAGCAGGTAGGAGGCCACGAGCAGCAGCAGGTCGTTCGCGCCCGCCATGGCTACGGTGCCGAGCCCGCCGAGCAGCAGCAGGACATAGAACTCGGCCTCGCGGGTGCTCCCCGAGACCTGGTCACCCGCCAGACCGATGGTCAGGACGATCGAGGCGAGCACGACAATCCGAACCGCGCCCAGGCCCACGTCGACGACGTAGGTGTCGTCGAAGACCGACTGCACCGGGCGGGTCAGGTCCGCGGCCGCCGCGATCGCACCGGTGAGGCAGGCGAGCACCGCGATCGACCGGACGACGCCCTGACGGTTCCGCGGCAGGAACGATCCGGCCAGCAAGCCCACCACGGCGGCGAACACCAGGAGCAGCTCAGGGATCAGCGCACCGGGATTCTCGTTCATCATCGTCATCGAGCGACCAGCTCCACCACGGTCCGGGCGGCGGGCTCGATCACGTCGAGCAGGAACCGCGGGAGCACACCGATCACCACCGTGGCCACGATCAGGGGGGCGATCGCCCAGGACTCGACCGCGGTGAGGTCATCGGTCGCACCGGGCACGCGGGTCTCGCCGAGGAACACCCGCTGATAGGCGAGCAGGAACAGAGCCGCGGTGACGACGATCCCGAGCACCGCGATCGCCGTCGGCACCGGCGCGCCCGGCAGCGAGCCGGTGAAGATCTGGAACTCGGCGATGAACCCGGAGAACCCGGGCAGCCCGAGCGAGGCGAACGCGGCGGCGGCGAACAGCAACGCGAACCGCGGGGCGGGCCGGGCCAGCCCCCCGTAGGCCGCCATGTCGTAGGTCGCGCCCCGAGCGTAGAGCACGCCGGTGAGCAGGAACAACGCACCGGTGATCAGCCCATGGCTGACCATCTGCGTCACCGCGCCGGTGACGGCCAGAGTCCGTGCCTGCTCCGAGCTGCCCGCCACCAGTCCGGCCGCACCGACCGCGAGGATGACGTAGCCCATGTGGTTGACCGAGGTGTAGGCGATCATGCGCTTGAGGTCGGTCTGTGCGAGCGCGACCAGCGCGCCGTAGACCACCGACACCACCCCGACGGCGATGATCACCCACGCGTACTGCCGCCAGGTCTCCGGCATGATCGGCAGCACGATCCGGACGAAGCCGAACGTGCCCATCTTCAGCAGTACCCCGGCCAGGATCGCCGACCCGGCTGCGGGGGCGTCGCTGTGCGCGGGCGGCAGCCAGGTGTGGAACGGCACGGTCGGGGTCTTGATCGCGAACCCGATGACGAGCGCGGCCAGCACCAGCCCGGCGAGCGGACCCCCGCCGTCGAGTGGCGCGGCCGCGGTGAGCTCGACGATGTCGAAGGTGCCCCCGGCCAGGTAGAGCCCGATGAACCCGAGCAGCAGCACCAGTGAACCGAGGAAGGTGTAGAGGAAGAACATCAGCGCCGAGCTCCGCGCCCGTTCCCCGTGTCCCCAGCCGGCGATCACGAAGTACATCGCGACGATCGAGACGTCGAAGAAGACGAAGAACAGGATCAGGTCCAGCGACACGAACAACCCGAGCGACACCGTGTGCAGCAGCAAGAACAGCACCGCGTACGCGCGGACCCGGCGCTGCTCACGCAGCGAGTACACCGAGCAGGCCAGGAACAGCACGCCGGTCATCGCCAGCAACGGCAGCGACAGGCCGTCGACGCCGACGTGGTATCCGGCCGACACCGTCGGGATCCACGCGATGTCGGTCTCGTACCCGATACCGCCGGCGGGGTCGTACCCGATCCATAGCGCGATGACCAACGCCAGGTCTAGCACGCTCACCGCCACCCACGTCCAGCGGACCGCGCGATCGGGCAGCCGGGGCAGCGCGAGCAGCACCAGCCCGACCGCGAGCGGCAGGAACACCACGATCGAGAGCACGCCTCACCTCACCAGGATCAGGAACAGGGCCAGGACCGCGAGCGCACCCGCGGCCTGGGCGTAGTACTGGTGCAGCTGCCCGGTCTGCGGGCGGCGCGCCAGCCGGCCCAGGGCCCGGCCCGCGGCGCCGAGCCCGTCGAGCCCCCGGGACAGAGGCCCCTCCAGCCGGAGGTCGGCCAGCCGGGCGGCCGCACGGGTACCGCCCGCGGCCGCCCGCACCGCCCCGTCGACGACCCGCTCGTCGAACCTCGACAGGGCCCGGGCCAGCGCCATCGTCGGCTCCGCCACCCCCGCCAGCGCGACCCGCTCCAGGCCCAGCCAGCCACGCAGAAGTGTGACCCGGGTCAGGATGCCGACTATCGGCGGCAGGGCGGGCAGCACGGCCGCGCCGAGCAGCCCGGCGCGGGCGGGCACCAGCACGGCCAGCACCACGGCCGCGGCCAGCACGCCCGACACCAGCGCCTCGACGAGCGTCGGCTCCGGTTCGCCCACCGAGCCCAGCGCGGCGCGGACCGGCTCCGCGGCTGCGCCGAGCACCGCGGCCCCCAGTGCGAGGGGCACCAGCGGCAGCCTGGCCACGAGGGGTATCTCCTGGGTGCCCGGCTGTTCCCGGTCGTACCCGGTATCCGCGGGCGCCCGCCCCAGCACCGCGACCAGCGCCGCCGCGGCGTAGGCCGCGCTGACCAGCAGCCCGACCAGCCCGGCCACATAGAGGGCGGGCGAGGTCGCCGCGGCCGCGGCCAACACCGCGTCCTTCCCGAAGAAGATCGACAGCGGCGGCAGGCCGGCCAGGCTCAGCACACCCACCGCGAACACTGCCCCGACCAGCGGCCAGCGCCGCGCCGCACCCCGTAGCGGCGCGAGCTGCTTGGTGCCCAGCGCGGTGAGCCACGCCCCGGCGACGAGGAACAGCAGGCTCTTCGTCGCCGCGTGCGCCACCAGCTGCAGCGTGCCGCCCGCCGTGGCACCCACCCCGGCGGCGAGCACGATGAACCCAATCTGCGAACACGTGGACGCCGCGAGCAGCTGCTTGAGATCGGTCTGCGCGAGCGCGACCAGCCCGAGCAGCACCACCGTCACCGCGCCGACCCACGCCACCAGCGGACCGGCCCAGCCGGATCCGGCCAGTAGCGGCTCGATCCGCAGCAGCAGGTACCCCCCGGCCGCGACCATCGTCGCGGAGTGCAGCAGCGCCGAGACCGGGCTCGGGCCGTCCATCGCCCGGGCGAGCCAGAAACTGAACGGCAGCTGGGCGGACTTGCCCAGCGCGGCGACGACCAGCCCCGCGGTCAGCAGGTCTCGCCAGCCGCCGCTCGCCTGCGGCAGGTCGGCCAGCGCGAGGGTGCCCACGCCCCCGCCCAGCGCCGCCCCGGCCGCGACATAGAGCCCGATGTCGGCGCTGCGGGTCACCAGGAACGCCAGCGCACCCGACTCCATGGGCCGCTGCGCCTGCCAGCGGTGCGCGACGAGCGCGTAGGACATCGCACCCATCACCTCCCACGCCGCGAGCAGCGTGAGCAGGTTCGTGGCGGTGACGGTGAGCAGCATCGCGCCGACGAAGACCAGCAGTAGCCCGAAGAACCGGTGGCCGGCGTCCATCTCGGCGGCGGCGAACACAACCACCGCGAGCGTCACTGCGCTCACCACGAGCACCATCACCGCCGACAGCCCGTCCACCGCCAGCCCAAGGTCGATGCCGGCTATCAGCGCCGAGGACACGGTCGGGCGACCCACGGCCACCAGCGCCGCGAGTACCAGCACGACCGACGCCACCCCGATCGCCACCGGGGCGGCGACGCGCGCGGCCGGGCGACCGACGGCCAGCAGCACGACACCGGCCAGCACCGGCACCGCCACCAACCCGACCAGCGCGAGCTCCACGTCAGTCCTTCAGCTCGGCGGCCATGTCGGTCATGTCGATCTCGCCGGACCGGAAGATCGCGATGGCCACCGCGAACCCCATCGCCATCTCCACCGCCATCAACGTCACCGCGACCAGCACGACGACCTGCCCGTCGGGTTGCGCGGGCGAGACGTAGAACCAGAACGCCGCACCGGCCACGACCACCGCGTTCACCATCAGCTCCAGCCCCATCATGATCATCACGATGGACTGCTGGGACAGCGCGCCGTAGAGCCCGACGGCCAGCAGCGCGACCGCGAGCAGCAGGAAGGCCTGCAACGTCATCGACCCACCCCCCGGATCGGATCATCGGCGGGCCGCCGACTCAGGTCGTCGCCGAACCGGTCGTACCGGCCGCGCGGATGCGCGAGCACCACGGCGGAGACGATCGTGGCGAACAGGCCCAGCCCCACTACGAGCATCACGAGCATGTGCGAGCCCATCAGCGCCTCGCCGAGCGCGAAGGTCGGGTCCGCGGGCGGCTCGCCCTGACGCTGCGGCCAGTCGACGAGGAGCACACCCGTCGCGAGCACGACGAACGTGCCGACGGCGATGACCAGCGAGCCGCGCTGGTTGTGCACCATCGTCATCGGCATCAACCCGGCCGGGTTCATCATCAGCATGATCATGAAGACGGCCATCACGACCATCTCCATGATCATCATGAGGATGACGAGGACTCCTAGGTAGGACAGGCCGAGCAGCAGCAACGGGATCGCGGCGAAGACGAAGGACGCGAGCAGCGCGAATGTCGCCCGCGCCATCGAGTCGACGCGGAACACCGCAACCCCGGTGACCACCGCCCCGACCGCGCACACCCAGAAGATCACCGCCTCGTACATGTCACATCCCTCCCATCGCCGGCCCCCGGCTGACGACGACCAGCGCCACCAGCAGGGCCTGCAGCAGCGTCAGCGGGATCAGCACGATCCAGCCGAACTCGGCGAAGCGGTCCATCCGCACCGTCGCGCTCCGGCTGCGGATCCACACCAGCACCCCGAGCACCGCGACGGTCTTGACGAGCGTCCACAGCCATGGCGGCAGCAGCGGTCCCGCGCCGCCGCCGAGGAACAGCGGCACCGACATCGCCGCCGCGGCGGCCAGCAGCAGCCAGCGCCCGGCCAGCAGCAGCAACCGGTCCACCCCGGAGAACTCGGCCAGCACCCCGCCGGCGATGTCGCGCCCGGTCGCGGTGTCGAACGGCCCGGCGAACGACAGCGCCAGCGCGGAGAGCAGGAACGCCACGAACGCCACCGGCATCCAGACCACGAACCACAGCCCGTCCTGCGCGGCGACCGCATCCGACACGTTCAGCGAGGCCGCGCCCGTGGCCACCGTGATCAGGGCGAACATGTGCGGCAGCTCGTAGGACAGCCCCTGCACCGCGAAGCGGTACCCGCCCACCAGGCCCCACACCGAGTTCGTGCCCCAGCCGGCCATCCACAGCGCCGCCCACATCACGATCTCCATCGCGTTGAACCACACGATGCCGACCGACAGGTCGCTGGCCGTGGTGTCCCCGAGCGGGACGACCAACGCCGCGAGCACCGCAGCGACCGGCACAAGCACCACCCCGATACGGGCCAGTAACCGGTCCGAGGCGACGACGGCACGCCGCTGCTGCACCAGCAATCGGCCCGACTCGGCCAGCGGCGCAGCCAGCACCGCGCCGGTGATCCGCCGCCCGTCGGCCCGCGCGTCGAGCACCCGGGCGAACGCTGCCCCGGCTAGGGCCAACGCCCCCAGCAACACCGGCACCAGCAGCACAGTCCACAACGGGCCCTGCTGCACCTGGTTCATCCCGGCACCATCATCAGCGCGTCGAGGTCCATGTCCAGTGAGGCGACCACCACCCGGACGGACGCAAGCTCGCGCCCCTCGACGAGACCCGCCAGTGCCGTCAGCGCGGCGGCGGCCCGCCCGGCGTCCGGCGCGGGCCCGCCGTGCTCGGCAGTGTCTAGCCACCGGAGCCAGCGTGCGGTGGCGTCCCCGGCCAGGTCGGGACCGTCGTCGAGCTTCCCGAGCCCGTCGGTGGCCCAGCGCAGCGTGCGGGATCGGCGCAGCCGGCGCGCGAACCGGTGCAGCACGGCGCTGTCGACGGTGCCGGCGAGGACGTCGTCGCGCAGCCGGCGGGCCGTGCGTGCCGCCGTGGAGGACCCACACACGGCCAACAGCTGCGCCAGGCCGTCCAGTGCGGCCGCCGCCGGGGGGCACTCCCACGCCGGGCCGGGCTCCCCGACCACCTCGACCCGCGCGGCCTGAACGACATCGCCCTGAAGCGTGACGTGCACGACCAGTCCGGCGGGCCAGTCGGACAGAACGGGTCCCAGGGACATCTGCAGCACGTCGAGGGTGAGCCCGTCACGGTCCGGCGCCCGGTCCGCCATCGGCAACCCGGCAACCTCACCACCGTGCATCATGTGCATGTCGTGGCCGCCCGACATCTCGTGCCCGGACATCTCATGCCCCGGCACCTCGTCGGCCGGCACCTCGTCGGCCGGCACCTCGTCGGCCGGCACCTCGTGGGCCTTAACCTCGTGGGCCGAGGCAACGGTGCCGCGGCCCGGTTCCGGTCGCGCCTCCTCGGTCGCGGACGAGACGGAGGCGTGGCCCGCCCCGCTGCCGCCACGGAGCCCGCGGTAGGCCCGATCGAGCTCGTCGCGGGCCCCGTCGGCCGGTCCGACGTCGGCCCGTGCCCGCGGCGCGGGCACCTGCGACCAGATGCGCTCGATCGCGTCACCCAAACCGGGGCCCGGTGCGCCGCAGACGACGAGCAGGTCGGCATCGGCGGGGGCCGCCGCCAGCTCCCACCCCCGCTCGCGAGCCAGCCGCTCGACAGCCAGCCGCGCGGGACGACCGTTCCGAGCCGTGATGACCAGCAGTCGCGGGGTCGCACGCAGCCAGCTCGTCATGTCCACCGGAACGCCCCTTCGCGCCAGGCGTACACGACCCCGACGAGCAGCACGGCCAGGAAGCCGAACATCTCGATCACGGCCTTCGGCCCGATCTGCGCCACAACGACGGCCCACGGGTACATGAACACCATCTCCATGTCGAAGGCCAGGAAGACCATCGTGATCGTGTACCAGCGCACGTGGTATCGGGACACGGCGTGCTGCACCGGGGGCGTTCCGGACAGGAACGGCTCGACCGAAACCACCCCGGGCGCCTGCCGCACCAGCAACGACCACCCGTAGACCAGCGACACCCACGCTGCTGCCACGGCAAGCAGCAAGAGGGCCGGCCCGAACTCCGCCGCCATCGTCATCGCCTCCCGTTATACGGATACGGGGTACTAGTACCATGAAGTGGGGGTCGACCACCAGCCGTGGTGAGACGGGTGTGGCCCGGACCGACTGGTCGGTCCGGGCCACACCGACCGGTCAGACCTGCTGGAGCAGCGTGTCCATCTCGGTGATCTCGGCCTGCTGGGTGTCGATGATCTTCTGCGCCAATGCGAGCGCATCCGGGTCGGCACCGTCCTGCAGCTCGGTCTGGGCCATCTCGACCGCGCCCCGGTGGTGCTCGGTCATCATCTCCAGGAACATGCGGTCGAACGCCGGCCCGGACGCACCCTGCAGCTGCTGCATCTGCTCGGGCGTCATCATCCCGCCCATGGCGCCCATGTCCCCGCCGTGATCCATACCGCCCATGCCGCCCATGCCGCCGTCCTCGGCGGGCACCTCGGCACCCCACTCCTCGAGCCAGCCGACCATCGTGTCGATCTCGGGCTGCTGCCCGCCGCCGATCCGCGCGGCCAGGTCGATCACCTGCGCGTTCTGGCTACGACCGGCTACCAGATCGGCCATCTCGACCGCCTGACGGTGGTGCGGGATCATGCCCTGCACGAACGCCAAGTCCGCGTCGTTCTGCTCGCCCTGCGCCGCGGACGCCGAGGAGCCGCCCGGGGCGGCGGTCCCGGCGGAGGTGTCGGTGCCGGCCGCGCAGCCGGTCAGGATCAGACCCGCGACCGCGATACCGGCCATCAGGCGCGCTGAAGAAAGCCGTGCATTCATCTGTGAAAACCTCTCGTACGTCTGGGAAGTGCGGATCAACCGAGTCGCTCGGTCGACCTCACGTCCGCAGGACGCAGAGCAGGGCGAGTCGTGCCGGGGCGGTTGCCGGTGGGGCGCGCGGCGCCGGACGCACACGGGACGTGCCCGCGCGGTGCGCGACCCGGGCCAGCCCGGGACGCCGCCACAGCACCGCCGATACCAGGAGGATGGCCACGGCGGTGAGCACGGCCAGGCACAGATGGAGCGATGCGGATCCGTGATCCTCGCCGGGATGTGCGGGGTCAGACTCCATATCGGATCCAGCCATCGCCGCAGCGGAGATGGCCGGGCTGTCCGGCGTCATCACGGACAGATGGTGCATCCCCACCAGACCGACGAACAGACCGGCGATCAGGACGCCGAGCATGATCGCCCGTCGTCCCCGCAGCGCCACCGACCTGATCACCGGCCCCAGGCTACCCTCGCCGCGGATTCCGACCCGCGAGCCCATCCGGGGTTCCCTCAATCCGGATCGTGCGGCACCCTCGGAGCGTGGACAGGGACGCGGCCGGTGCCGACCGCGGCCCTCCTCATTCGTCGTGAACGGGATCCAGCATGCCGCTGTGGCGATGCGCCGGCTCGGACTGCGCCTGACGATCGTCGCGATCGCGGTGGGTGTGCTGGCCGCACTGGTCGGAGTCGTGTTCGTCGCGATGTCAGCGGTGCTGAGCGCCGGATCCCGGCAGTCGGGGGCGTGCGGCCCGAGCAGTTCGGGAGTGCCGATCGAGGCCTCCGGCGAGGCGGAGACGACCGACGAGCAGCTCGTCAACGCAGCCGCCATCGTGGCCACCGGCCGCGACATGGGCGTCCCTGATCGCGGGCTGTGGGTGGCCCTGGGTACGGCGTTGCAGGAGTCCGGGCTGCGCAACCTCGACTACGGCGACCGGGACTCCCTCGGCCTGTTCCAGCAGCGCCCGTCACAGGGATGGGGCAGCCCCGCCCAGGTGCGCGACCCCCGTTACGCGGCCACCCGGTTCTACGAGCGGCTCGTCGAGGTCCCCGGCTGGACCGAGATGCCGCTGTGGCAGGCCGCACAGACCGTGCAGCGCTCGGCCTTCCCCCTGGCCTACGCCAAGTGGGAGCAGACCGCGGCCGACATCCTCGCCGAGGTGGACGGCAATCCCGGCCTGGTCGCTGCGGCCGCCGTGCAGAACTGCGCCCCCGGGTCGGTAACCCCGTTCGACGGCGGCGGGACCGGATGCGTCGAGGACGACCCGACCACCAACGGCTGCGTCACCTCCACGACGCTCTACGCCGTCACGCAGGCCGCCTCGGCGTTCGGCGGCCTGCGCCAGGGGCCGATCATCCGGTCCGCGGGCTGCCACGCGCCCCGGCCGGCGAACCCGACCAGCGACCACCCCCTCGGTAAGGGCTGCGACTTCTTCCCCGGCGCGGGCGGCCGGTTCGCCCGCGGGATCGAGGTCGACAACGGGTGGCGGGCCGCGGAGTGGTTCCGGGTCAACGCCGAGGCGCTGCAGGTCGACTACATCATCTGGCAGGGCCGCATCTGGACCCCTACGTCTGCGGATCAGGACGGCTGGGGGCGTCCCTATTCAGGGGGAGGCGTCTACGACCCCTCTGACGCGGTCGGCGGTCACTACGACCACATCCACGTCTCATTCGCGACGTAACGTGCATAGTTCCGCGGAGTGCCCGAATCGACGGTGAGTCGTTTCGACAATTTGGCACCGGCGGTTCCTCCGATCGATCCGGTGGCCGCGACCGGCAGCAGTAACTGTGCCGATCATCGCTCGTCGGATGCGAGCGGCGCGCGCCCTTCGGGTCATTAGCCACCACCCTCCGGCTCAGCGGGGCGGCCTGATGGACGTGGTTCCACTCCTCCACCACCCGCTCATGCGTTTCCTGCGCCGGACCGCGTAGGACCGACTAATCCTCTGGGCGGCGTCGGCGCTGGCACCGGCCACGTCGTCAAGCGCCTCACCCACCGGTCGAATGGAGCCCGAGCAGCCCAGTTGACAGACATACCCCCTCCCCGTACGTTCCGGTACCACTACCCCGTTCGGGTATGCGAGAGATGCACTGACCAGCGCGTGGTCCTGGGTGACACAACGCAGGACGACCACGAGGAGAGGAGTGCCGATGACCTCGGCAACGAGCCTGGGCGAGCCACTCGCCGGGCGCAAGGAATGGATGGCGCTGGGCCTGCTGGTCCTGCCGTCCCTGCTGCTGTTCATGATGTTGACCGTCTTGTTCCTGGCCATCCCTTACCTGGCCGCCGACCTGCAGCCCACCAGTACCCAGACGCTGTGGATCCTGGACATCTACGGCTTCCTGATGGCCGGCTTCCTCGTCCTGATGGGCACCGTCGCCGACCGGATCGGCCACCGGACCCTGCTGATCGCCGGCGCGTCGATCTTCGGCATCGTGTCCGTCGTCGCCGCGTTGACCGACGACCCCGCGATGATGATCGTGTGGCGCGCCGTGCTGGGCGTCGCGGCCGCGATGCAGATGCCGGCCACCCTCGGACTGATCTTCACGATCTTTCGGGACGCCAAGCAGCGCGGCGTCGCGATCGGTACCTGGGCCGCCGGCATCTCCGCCGGTGTCGCGCTCGGGCCGCTGCTGTCCGGACTGCTCCTGGAGGCGTTCTCCTGGCGCGCGACGTTCCTGGTCGCCGTCCCGGTGATGGCGATCGTTGTCATCGGCGCACCGTTCCTGCTCCCCGCCCATCACGGCTCCCAGGGCGCCAAGCTGGACTTCTTCAGCGCCCTGCTCCTGCTCGCGACGCTGCTGCCGTTGATCTACGGCATCAAGTCGCTCGCCACCGGCGAGTCGATCACCGTCTCCGCCGCGGCCATCGCCATCGGGGTCGCGTTCGGGATCTGGTTCGTGCTGCGCCAGCTGCGGTCGGCGGCGCCGCTGCTCGACGTGCGACTGTTCCGCAACCGCACCGTCAGCGGCGCCCTGGGCGTGTTCATCCTCTCGGCCACCGGTCTGGGCGGGGTGTATCTGATGTTCACCCAGTTCCTGCAGCTGGTGAAGGGCCTGTCGCCGATCCAGACGGGGTTCGCGATCCTGCCTGCCGCGCTCGTGCTGATCATCGTCGCCACCAGCTCGCCGATCATCGCCCGCCGCTTCCGGCCCGGGAACGTCATCGCCGTCGGCCTGACCGTGCAGGTGGTCGGCTACCTGCTGCTGACCCAGGTCGACGCCGCCACCGGACTGCCGCTACTCATCGCCGGGTTCGTCGTGCTCTACCCCGCCGTCGCCCCATCCATGGCGCTCACCACCGACCTCGTCGTGGGCTCGGTGCCGCCAGAGAAGGCCGGCTCGGCCGGCGGACTCGCGTCCACCGTGAACGACCTGGGCATCTCCCTCGGCGTCGCGATCGTCGGCAGCATCGGCGCCGCCGTCTACACCGGCAAGATCGCCACGACCCTGCCCGCCGGTCTGCCCGCCGACGCCGACGCCGCGGCCCGCGAGAGTCTCGACAACGCCGCCGCCGTCGCCGGACAGCTACCCGCCGACCTCGGCACAGCGCTGCTGACCACGGCCCGGGACGCGTTCTCCAGCGGTCTCAACGCCGGCGCCGCCACCGCCGCGGTCATCGCCGCAGCGGGGGCGCTCCTGGCCGCCACCCTGCTCCGCCACGTCCCGCCGACCGGATCTAGCGCCGCGCTGTCCCCGGCCGACGAACCCGTCGAGACCGGCGCCGTCACGGACCGCTGACCAGAACCCACGCAGGTCGCGGCCGGGCACTCCCGGCCGCGACCTGCTACGACAGGAGGAATCGACGTGATCAGCGTTAGCACACCCGCCACCGAGACGCTCGACAACTGTGCACTCACCCGCCCTCGATCCTTCTCCGGAGGAAACCGGCCCGCTGCAGGCTGTCAATCACCGCGGTTGAGGTGTTGGTAGGGAGCGCGATGGCGCAGTACTTCCGCGCCCGCGTGAGCGCCACGTAGAGGATCCGCTGCTCTTCCGCATGCTCGGGCGGCACCTGCTCCCCGCGCAGATGCGCGGTCCACGTCTCGGCCTCAGGTGGCCGGTAGGGCGACGTCCGGCCGCGCGCCACGACCAGGACCGCCTCCCGCGTCGCACCCTTCACATCGTGGACCGAGCGCGCGGCGAAGCCCGGCGAGGGCCGCGTGAAGTAGTCGCCCGCGACGACATCGCCCTGGTCGGCCGCGCTGCGCAGAACATCACCGGACCGTCGCACCGGCACGGCGACCAGCTCGGAGGCGACGCCGCGGAGCACGACGGCCGCGTCGCGGATCCACTGTTGCAGCGGCAGACCGAGCGCGGGCGCTGCGGTTATCAGGTCGATGGTGGCGTTCCGGACCTGCCGCCGCCCCTCGGGATCGAGACCGTCGAGGCTGTCGGCCTCCCCCCAGGCCGCGTAGGCGATGATCTTGTCGACCGCGACGAGGTCGTGGCGGCCCGCTGTGCCATGACGCAACGCCATCACCGCGCGTCCCAACGCCTTGGGTCGCGGGGCACATTCGACCCGCTCGGCCTGGTTGTTGAGGAGGGTGACGAGCGCGTTGTTGCGCGCGAGCACAGTCGTGGTCGTCGGGTCGATTCCCAGCGCGGCGATGCGGCCGAGGAAGTGGTCGGTCGCCGTCGTCGGCTGCGCCGGGTCGTAGAAGACGATCTCCGGGCGCGCTGTGAAGTCGGCGTGCTCGCCGACCGCCACGTCCGGCTGGTCCCGGGAACAGAAGTGGACGGCCACGTCGCAGATGAGCTGCGACGACCGGTGGTTCTCCACCAGAGGAACCGACCGCATCCCGCGGTCGGCCACGAGCCGGTGCACGCCCTGCGGAGTGGCCCCCTGGAACGCGTAGATCGACTGGTCGACATCACCGACGAGGACCAGTGACCGCAGCCGCCCCGTGCCGGACAGCTCGGTGAGGCAGGCGAGTTGCAGCTCGCTCGTGTCCTGCGCCTCATCGACCAGTAGTTCGTCGAACCGGCCCGCCACCGCGGCAGCCGCACCCGGCACATCACGCAGCACACGCAGGGACCAGTACATCGCGTCGTCGAAGGTCGCGCGTCCACGGGCCGCGGCACGCCTCTTCATGATCGCGGCCTCTGCACTCCCGGCTGCGGTGATCTGGTCGCGGCTCCAGCCAGGCAGGCTCTTGCCGCAGTAGAGCAGCGATCCGTCCGGGCGGAAGCGGAACCCGCCGAGCGGGGCTCGCCAGCGGTTGTCGCCGTTCAGGCGGACGTCGTCGCCCGCATTCTCGGCGTCGACGAGGTGCGGCGATGAGCAGCCCATCACGATGTGGGCAAAGGGATAGAAGACGTACTGGAGCAGGAACTTGTGGACGGTGCCGATGAAGCTCTCCGGGCCGACGGTTCTTCCGAGCTCGGAGCTGATCACCTCGCGGATCTGGTCGACCCCGATGTTCGTATAGGACGTGGCCGCGACCCGATCGCCGGCCTGCGCGCGAACCACGAACCTCGCCCCGGCGGTTCGGGTCTTCCCGCTCCCTGGACACGCCGTCAGCAGGAAGTCGGGAGGGGCGTCGACCACCAGACGCTGCGCCGGCGTGAGGTAGCCGGGTTCGTCGAGCGGGTCGGTCACGGCGTGACCCACTCCACGGCTTCCCGGATGTAGGGAGGCACGACGAACTCGACGTCCGGGATCTCGATGATGGCCGCGAGTTCCTGCGCGAACCGGCCCTTGACGTCGGAAATCGCGACAAGGATCCGATCGGCTCGTTCCTCGTCGCCGAGCGGGGCGAGTTCGGTGGCGAGTCGAGCGGCGACTCGGGGCTTGATCGGCAGCAGCGCCGTGACAAGCACCTTCCAGTTCCCTGCGGCGGCCAGGTCCCATTCCAGGGTTCTGCGGGCGAGGCGAACCTGCAAGGTGTCGCTCTGCATCCCGAGGAGGGCGGACGCGCGGGCGGACCTGTCCGGTGGGTCCTCGGCGATGTCCGATCCCGCCGCCGGCGGATCGGCGTCGGAGAGAACCGCGCACCGGCAGGGAAGGCGGTCCGGGCCGAACAGCCCGATGAACGGAGCGAAGGCTATGCCGCCGACGTTGATCATGGCGACACCGTGCCGGGGCAACGGCCGACCCGATCGGTCGGCGAGGACGGGCAACAGGAGCTGCTCGGCCACCCCCTCGACGAGGATCACGCCCCGGGCGAACAACAGCGACGACTTCGTCGCGTCCAGGAACCGGCGGAGATGTCCGAGCTCGCGCGGACCGAGGCCGAACTCGCGCGGCGCCCGCGCCGAGCTGGGCGAGTCCTCCGTCCCAGCGATCATGACCGTCACCCGCTCGACGCGGGCCGCCGATGCCAGGTTCGGGGAGTGGCTCGACAGCACGACCTGCGTGCCGTTGCCGCTCTCGCTCTCCAGGTAGCGCATGAGCAGGTCCTGGAGCTGTGGATGCAGATGGGCCTCGGGCTCCTCTACGAGCAGCAGTCGCAACGCTGCGTCCCGATTGTCGGCCAGCGCCGCCAGCACGACCGCGATGTAGATCAGGTTGTTGTAGCCCAGCCCGTTCTCGGCCAGCTCGAGCGGCACAGACGGCCCGGCCAGCGCACGTAGCGTCGCCACGATCCGGTCGAAGCGGGGATCGGCGAACGCCAGGTCCGTCTGCTGCGTGAACCCGCCCGAGCCGGTCATGCCGCCCAGGCGTCTCTGGATGCTCGTTCGGGCCTCGACGACCGCTCCGACCTGGCTCAGTGCAACGTTGGCCTCCGCGGTGATCCGCTCGATCTCGACCCGATCATCGTGCCCGACCGGAGCCAGTGCGGCGAGCAGCCCGACGAGTCGGTTGTCCCGGCCCGGGCGCAGGTCCGCCGCGGCGTCCCGCAGCGCCGGCAGGTACGTGAAGACGACCGCTTCACGGGCCCACGCCTCGACTTCGGCGTGCTGGCTGTCCCCGCCGAACCACTCGACGTCGACCCGACCTGTCGCCCGCCTCGTCGCCCGCAGCCGCAGCCTCGCGCATCCCGCCCCCAGCGACGGCGCGAGGCAGGTCACCATCCGCGCCTGCTCCTGGGAGGTCAGCCCGGTGAGCTGCGCCTCCAGCTCCAGGACGTCCGTGGTGCGCACGCCGGCAGGGTCGTGCCGAAAGTCCTGCTCGGTGATCCACTTCCGGCCCCGCGGCCCGGTCTCCGGGGTGAACAGCAGGCGCAGCGCGTCGATGACGCTGGACTTGCCCGAGCTGTTCTCCCCCAACAGCACCGCCAGCGGCTCGCACAGCGGGATGCAGCCCTCCAGATTGCGGAAGCCGGTTACGACCAGTGCACGAACGAACACGGCTGGACATCGGACATACTTCGCTAACCGTTACGTCCCACTCGCGAATGGCTGAGCCGCCGACGGAGCCGCACCCGGACCGCGATCACGTGCACCGTGGCCGAGCCGAGCATGAAGTAGCTGCTCGCGGCATGCCACGACTGGTCGGGCGGCACACCCACCAACCGGAGAAGACCCGTCACGACCATCGCGGCCGTTCCGACCAGGAACACCCAGTAGGCGAGGGTCCGAACCGTCGACCTGCTCGAACTGCGACCATGGCGTCCGACCAACACGCGCAGCCGCCGCGTCCGAAGATGATGACCGACGAGTCCGATCAGAGCGCAACCGACGAGAACATGGGCCAGAAAGATCGGCAGCGCCAGCCAGCAGACCACCGCCACGACGCCGACCGGGATGTCCGTACGCCAGGCCACCGGAACCCGCGCCAATTGTCTCCGCACCGAGCCCCACACTGCACCGATCGCTATCATCTCTCGATGGTGCAAGCTCAAGCTGACTTGAACACAAGGTCGGAACTCGAGTTGAAGCCGATCGACGAGGTCGGCCGACTGCTCGGGATGGCGTCGTCGGCGTTGCGGTACTACGACGAGCGCGGTCTCGTCCCCGCAGCCGCCCGCAGCAAAGGAAAGCGTTGGTACGGCCCACACGAGCTTCGACGCCTGGCCTTCATCAAGATTGCCCAGCGACTCGGAATCCCGCTCGCCACGGTGGCCGCGATCCTCGACGCACCGGGACCGGACTGGCGGACGACCGTACGCGCGCAGATCGGCGACCTCGACCACCTCATCGAGCAGGCGAAGGGCGCTCGCCACTTCCTGGAGCACGCGCTCGACTGCCCCGTCGACCACCCGGCCCGCGACTGCAGCTCGATGACGGACGCGCTCGACCACATCGTCGACGGAGGAACCGTGGAACAGCTGGCTGACAGTCACTTCTACAGGAGCACCCGGTAGTTCGGGACTGTCCGACGAACGGTGTAACTGGTCCGACACGCCGAGCGCAGCTCGGGGGAGGGATCAGCAATGACCGAGACGATCGAGCCTGTGCCGGATCGGATTGATCAGCAGCAGCTCGCCCAGCAGTTGGTGGAAGCAGCCCGGGCCGAGGGGGTGGAGCTTGTCGGCCCGGGCGGTCTGCTTACCGGGTTGACGAAGACGGTGCTCGAGACCGCACTGGAGGCGGAGATGACCGAGCACCTGGGCTATGACCGCCACGACCGGGCCGGGCAGGAGAACCCCAACTCCCGCAACGGGACTCGCGTCAAGACGGTGCTGACCGAGATCGGGCCGGTGCAGATCGAGGTGCCCCGTGACCGGGACGCCAGCTTCGACCCGGTCATCGTGCGCAAGCGCCAACGGCGTCTGGACGGCATCGACGAGATCGTGTTGTCGCTGACCGCCCGCGGCCTGACCACCGGGGAGGTGGCGGCGCATTTCGACGAGGTCTACGGCGCGAAGGTCTCCAAGGACACGATCTCGCGGATCACCGACAAGGTCCTCGACGAGTTGGGCGAATGGGCCCAGCGTCCGCTCGACGCGGTCTACCCGGTGCTGTTCATCGACGCCATCCACATCAAGGTCCGCGACGGCCAGGTCACCAACCGGCCCTTCTACGTCGTCATCGGCGTCACCGTGGACGGGCACCGCGACATCCTCGGGATCTGGGCCGGCGACGGCGGCGAGGGCGCGAAGTACTGGCTCCACGTCCTGACCGAGATCAAGAACCGCGGCGTGGTCGACGCCTGCATCGTGGTCTGCGACGGCCTGAAAGGCCTCCCGGAGTCGATCACCACCGTGTGGCCCCCACGCGCTGGTCCAGGCCTGTGTGCTGCACCTGATCCGCAACACCTTCCGCTACGCCTCCCGCCGCTACTGGGAACAGATGGCGCGGGATCTGCGCCCGGTCTACACCGCGCCCACCGAGGCGGCCGCCGAGGACCGGTTCGCCGAGTTCGCCGCGACCTGGGGCGGGCAGTACCCGGCGATCATCGCGTTGTGGCGCTCGGCCTGGTCGGAGTTCGTGCCGTTCCTCGACTACGACGTCGAGATCCGGAAGGTCATCTGCAGCACGAACGCGATCGAGTCGATCAACGCCCGCTACCGGCGCGCGGTCAAGGCCCGCGGCCACTTCCCGACCGAGCAGGCCGCGCTCAAGTGCCTCTACCTGGTCACCCGAGCGCTCGACCCGACCGGGAAGGGCCGGGCCCGGTGGGCGATGCGCTGGAAGCCGGCGCTGAACGCCTTCGCGATCACCTTCGCCGGACGTATCGTTCCCAGCAACGGAAGCTAGCCATCACGACCGGTTACACCGTTCATCTGACACTCCCGATCAGGTCGTCTGGTCGATCTCGTTGTGGCGCGCAGGACCGGGATTACGGCGAGAACGATGCGAGGCAGGGACCCCGATGAAGCGTCGCCGACCTCCACGGGTACGCAGCGAAATGAGAGTCGGGCGGGCGGACCGGTCAACCGCTATGCCGTCGCCCGATGCCTCCGCTCGTACCCCCAGATGAACGCCACCATCGCGAGGTTCGCGGCGCCGAGGATCAGCAGGGAAGCATCGCCGGTGTCGGTGGAGCGGTCGATGGCGACCTCACCACCCCCCGACATCATGTTGTTGAGAACGCCGGCGATGACGTTGTTGACGACGTGGAAGGCGATCGGCGCCTCCATCCCTCCGCTCACGATCGCCATCAACCCGGTACTGACTCCGACCAGCGTGAAGTACCCAGCCAGCCACGGGTCGGTGGAGCCGTGGACGGCAGCGAAGATCAGGCTGGAGACCACGAGTCCAACGGTCAGGGCGGGCCGGACCGCGCGAAGCCAGCTCGCGGCGGCAGGCAGCATGACGCATCGGTAAGTCAGCTCCTCACCGATTGACTGGATCGGGGTTGTGAGGAGGGTGACTGCCAGGAGCGCGACCGTCGTGCCGGTGATCGCAAAGCCGGTCCAGTTCGTCGACTCGGGCGCGACGATTGCCACGGTTCCCAGTCCTGCGCCCACCATCACCACCGCGCCGGCCCCGTAGTGGATCAGCCGTCGTCGGTCGAACGCCCGCTGCGGGGTGAGCAGGAGGCGCCACGGCACGCGGGTCATCCACACGAGCAGCAGGATCGCCACCAGGCCCGTCGCGCCGATGCTGAGGTTGGCGGCCAGCGACTTCAACGGGGTGAGCCCGGGGGCGAACGGGTCGTCGCTCCCCTCGACGACCCCGACGATCACGTAGGCCGCGATCTGCAGCACCACGAGAGTCAGCGGCAACGCAAGGACGAGCACGAGTGGTTTCCACCAACTCATCTGCAGGTGAGCGCCGAACGGACGTGTGGTGTCCACGGCCGGGTGGGTCGGTCGACCGTCGTGGCCGTTACGTGATGGGATGGATTTCAGGCGTGCGGTCGCCGCTGCCGCTTCTTCGTTATCAGATGTAGTCATGAGTGGTTGCCCTTTACGTCAGATCAGATGGTGAGTGACGAGTTCCAATGCCGCCCCGGTGAGCGAAAGAACGGGAATCGCGCCGCAGCGTCACGGGCGAGCGCGCACTCTGCGGTCCGCAGTCCTTCTCTCGTCATCCGACCGGGCAGCGTGTCGTCCGCCCAGATGCTCGGCGAAGTGGTGCTCGATCGCCCGGTACAGCCGAAGCCGATTGCTCTCGTTCTCGAACCCGTGCCCCTCGTCCCCGGCGAGCAGGTACTCGACCGGCACACCGCGCTCGCGTAGAGAGGCGACGATCCGGTCGGACTGTGCCTGGGGGACGCGGACGTCGTTGGCTCCCTGGGCGACCAACAGTGGCGTCCGGATCCGGTCCACCATCGTGATCGGCGAGCGCGCGATCAGCTCGGCCTCCTGCTCGGGGACGTCGGGGTCGCCGAGGTAGCGGTACCAGCTGTTGGCGTTGTAGCGGCGAGTGAACGGCGGGAGGGCCCGCAGGGCGGCGACGAGGTCGGAAACGCCCACGTAGTCGACCGCCGCGGCGAACCGGTCGGGGGTGACGGTGATCGCGCGCAGGACGGCGTACCCGCCGTAGGAGACACCGGAGATCCCGACCCGGCCGGGATCGGTGTATCCCTGCGCCACCGCCCAGTCGATGCCGTCGTCCAGGTCGTCCTGCATGGCCCGGCCGTACTCTCCGACGGCCGCGGTCAGGTGCCTGCGCCCGTATCCGAGAGAGCCGCGGTAGTTGACCTGCAGTACCGCGTAGCCGCGGTTGGCCAGCATCTGGACCTCGGGGTTGTAGCCCCAGAAGTCCTGCACCCAGGGGCCGCCGTGTACCAGCAGCACCGTCGGCAGGTTCCGCGGCTCCACGCCGACCGGCAGGGTGAGGTAGCCGGGCAGCTCCAGACCGTCCCGGGCGGGGAACTGCACGGCCCGCATCGGGGCCATGTCGGCCGGGTCCAGGTCCGGGTAGGGCTGGAACAGGCGGCGTCGCTCGCCGGTGGCGTGGTCGTAGAACCAGCTCACCCCCGGCTCGCGGTCGTGGATGAAGGTGACGATCCAGCGCCGGCCCGACATGTCGGAGGAGACCGTGCCGAGCACCCCGTCGGACAGGGTGGCGAGCTCCGCGTACACCGGCGCGAAGTCCGGGTCCAGGACCTCGATGTGCGGCCGGTCGTCGACGAAGCGGGCAGCGATCGCCTGGCCTGTGCCCGGGTGGAGGTACACGGCCGGAGGGAGGATCCCGGGGGCCAGGATGCCCATGACGTCCAGGCTGCGGCCCTCGACGGCCGCGACGACGGTCTCCTCGCCGGTCTCCCGATCGATCCGGACCAGCTGCAGGTCGTCGCCGTCGCGAAATGATCCGACGAGCAGGCCGTCGCCGTCAGGCGTCACCAGCTGGGGCTGCACGCTCAGCGGATACTCCGCGCCACCCATGCGGCGGAGCAGCCGAGGGTTCCCGGTGGTGCGGTCGATACCGGAGACGGCGACGGTCCCGTCCTCCTCGGTCACGATGAGGAACGCCGGAACACCGCGGCGGTCGAGGAGCGTCGCGGCCAGCGGGTCGGTCTCGTGATGGTGCAGCACGACCTCACCGGTAGCGACGTCGACCCGGTGGACGTCGATGCGCCCGACGTCCGGGTTCATCGTGGCCAGCACGGTGCCGGGCGCCGAGGACAGCGTCTCGACGCCGAACACGCGCGAGCCCGGCCCCATCGGGGTGAGGTCGACCGCCGGGGCGGACGGGTCGTCGAGGTCGACGCGGTAGAGGTGGAAGTCCTCGTCGCCGTCGGTGTCCTGCAGGTAGAGCAGCCAGCGGGGGTCGTCGGTCCAGTGGTAGGTGGTGATGCCGCGGCGGGTGTCGTGGGTGACGGGGATGGCGTCGTCGTGGGTCTGGTCGACGCCGCGCACCCAGACGTTGCGCCGTCCGAGGTGCGGTGCCACGTAGGCGATCCGGATGCCGTCCGGAGAGATCGTGGGCACGACGAACGCCGGGTCGGCGAAGAACTCCTCGATCTCGACGAGCCTCGGCTGCGTGTCCGGGGCGGTGTCCGCGACGGTCATGTGATGTCCTCTCGTGGTGCAACGGGCGGAGCGGAGCCCGACCGGTCAGGTCGCTGGGGTGTGGCGCCATCGGAAGGGGTCGTCCTCGAGCCCGAGGCGGTCCCAGTACCCGCGGTTCGCGGCGGCTTCGTAGGAGCTGTGGAGGAACTCGGCGACCGCGCGATCCGGGTCGGGTGCGGCGCGGGCGACCTCGTAGGGCAGCAGGAACTGTTGGAACTCGGGGCTCCAGAACGCGCCTTCGGGAGCGACCGGATGGTCGGCGAACCCGTCGGGGCCGGGGTAGGCGTAGGAGTAGAAGGCGCCCTCCTCGCCGCCGCCGGGCCAGAACCCGCAGCTGGACAGCTCCCGGGAGTAGCCCTCGACCATCACCCAGTCCCCGCAGTTCGGTACGCCGCCGGGGTGCGGCGGGGCGGGCCGTCCGGAGAAGCGGGTGCAGGCCAGGTCCATGCCTCCCCAGAAGAAGTGCACCGGGGAGACCTTGCCGACGAAGTGCGACCGGAACTCCCCGATCACCCGGTTCGCCTGCAGTAGCTGCCGCCAGAACAGGGCGGCCGACTCGCGGTCGTAGGAGTCGTGGACGTGGTCCTCGGCGAACGGGATCGCCGGGTCGACCTCGTTGGGGTGCGGCCGGATCGGGGCCTCGATCGCGAGCTCATCGAGCGCGGCCATGACCCGGGCATAGAACTCCGCGACCGGCATCGGCCGCAGCGGGACGGTCCGGGTGCCGGTGTCGCTGCTGCGGATCTCCAGCCGGTGGGCGAGGAAGTCGAACTCGATCTCGAAGGCGCCGGTGCCGTACGGAACGGCTGAGGTCGTCAGCCCGCGCGGGGTGACGTAGAGAGCCACCTGCCACCAGTGATTGACCAGCGGGGCGTGCGCCATGCGGATCTTGCCCACGATCTGGGTCCACATGTGCACGGTCTCGCGCGTGGGCGTCCAGTCGCCGACCCGCAGGCTCGGCCAGTTCGTCGTCGATGTGGTCATCGGTCGTCACGTCCTTCGGCACCACGCGAGGTGGCAGTCGTCGTGTGGGTGTCCTGCGAGTCAGGTGCTCGATCCGTCACCCGTCGCCGGTCGGCGGAGTCCGTCCCGGTGGCCGCGCCTGAGAACAGGGCGGCGCCCGGTCGGCCGGGGTGAATCTGCGGCCCGGTGACCGCACAGTGCGCGTAGGAGGCGGGCCGGATGCGGGTGCCCGGCCCCGCCGCGCCCCGCTCTGCGACGGGGCGGCGGACGAACGCCGTCGCGAGCACGGCGGCGAGGACCATGAGCGTGGCGCTGATCAGCATCGCCGTCCGGAAGCCGGCGCCGAACGCGGTGGCGTCGGTGTAGTCCCCGCCGGTGATCCCGGCCGCGACCGGGATCACGGCGACGGCCAGAAGACCGGCCGCGCGTGCGATCGCGTTGTTGACCCCGGAGGCGACGCCGGCATTCCGGTCCGGCGCCGAGTCCAGGACCGTCGAGGTCAGCGGGGACACCACGAGCGTCAACCCGAGGCCGAACACGACCACCGGAACCAGCACGTCAGCGAGGACCGACGCGTCCGCCTCGATCCGGGACATGAGGACGAGACCGACGGCGGCGATCAGGGTGCCCCCCGCGATCGGGATCCGCGGGCCGATCCGCTGGCCGAGCCGCCCGGCGTGGGCGGACAGCGCGAGCATGATCACCGTCACCGGGAGGAGCGCCGCACCGGCCTGCAGGGGTGTGAGTCCGACTACCACCTGTAGCTGCAGCACCAGGAGCACGAACACTCCCCCGAGCGCGGCATAGACCATCATCGTCACGGCGTTTGCGGCGCTGAACGGCGCGTTGCGGAACAGCGACATCGGCACCAGCGGGTGGGTCGACCGGCGCTCGACCAGCACGAAGCCGACCAGCGCCAGCACGCCGGCCGCACCGACCGACACCACCACTGCGTCGACGCCCTGCTCACCGGCTGCGGTGAGGGCGTAGGTCAGGCCCGCCAGCCCCAGCACGGCGAGCGACGTTCCGGCGAGGTCGAGCCGCGGGGCGGCGTCGGGGTCGCGGGACTCCGGGACGTGCCGCGCCGCCACCACCACGATGAGGACGGCGACCGGCAAGTTCACCAAGAACACCGCCCGCCAGCTCCACTCGACCAGCCAGCCGCCGAGGAACGGGCCGAAGGCCCCGGCGATGCCACCGAGCCCCGACCACGCCCCGACCGCCGCCGCCCGGTCGGCGCCGTGGAAGGAGGCGGCGATGATCGCGAGGCTCCCGGGGGTGAGTAGCGCCCCACCGACGCCCTGCAGCGCCCGGGCGGCGATCAGCATCTCGATGTTCTGAGCCGCACCACACAGCAACGACGCGACCGCGAACCAGACGACGCCGATCACGAACACCCGTCGGCGGCCGAATCGGTCTCCCAGCGATCCACCGAGCAGGATCAGTGACGCCAGCGTGAGGGTGTAGGCGTTGAGCGTCCACTGCAGACCCGAGAAGCCGGTTCCGAGCTCGGCGCCGATCCGGCCCAGCGCGATGTTGATCACAGTGGCGTCGAGCATCGCCAGGCCCGACCCGAGCACGGTCGCGAGCAGCACCCAGCGGCCGCGCGAGGTTCCCATCCGCAAGTGCGGTTCTGCCGTGTCGGCCATGGCGGTTCCTTCCGGGTCAGGGGTCGGGAAGAAGCGGTACCGACGACCCCGGGGCCGCACTCCAGCGCCCGGTGCGCTCGGGCGGGCCGTCGACTCAGCGGTACTCGGGGTTGACGGCGTCCGGGTGGGTCCCGGCCTCCCACCGCGTGCGCTGGTTGCCGTAGGCGGGGAAGCCGCCCGCGGCCCGGATCATGGACGCGGTGTGGAGCAGGTTGTAGGTCATGAACGCAAGATTGCGATTGGTGAAGTCGTTGTCCGGGCCGCCCGAGCCCTCGTCGAGGTAGGACGGGCCGGGCCCGACCTCGCCCAGCCAGCCCGCGTCGGCCTGGGGCGGCACGGTGAACCCGATGTGCTGCAGGCTGTAGAGGATGCTCATCGCGCAGTGCTTGAGGCCGTCCTCGTTGCCGGTGAGCAGGCAGCCGGCGACCCGCCCGTAGTAGGCGTACTGGCCCTGTTCGTTCAGCACACCCGAGTAGCCGTAGAGCCGTTCGATCACCCGCCGGGTCACCGAGCTGTTGTCACCCAGCCAGATCGGACCGCCGATGACCAGGATGTCGGCGGCCAGGACCCGTTCCAGCAGGGCGGGCCACTCGTCGGTGGCCGCCCCGTGTTCGGTCATGTCCGGGCGGACGCCGGTGGCGATGTCGTGGTCGACCGCGCGGATCTGGTCGACGACGACGCCGTTCTTCTCCATGATCTCGACGCTGCGGTCGATCACGCCCTGGGTGTGGCTGCGGCCGGGCGAGCGGTTGAGGGTGCAGTTGATGTACATCGCGCGCAGCCCGGTGAAGTCGGGCTGCAGGGTCAGGGACGCAGCGGCGGACGATTCGGTGCTCACGGGCACAGTGTCGAGCGGAAGGCGCCGGGCCGAATCGGTCGTCCGATCGGTCGGTTCGTCCTGTTCCGGGCCGGGGAGCGCTATAACTGGACCGGGCCGCTGTCCTGCGCCCCGGGGGAAGGCGCGGTGACGATGGAGTTGTTCGGACGCAGCACCGAGACCGCGGTCCTGGACCGGCTGGTCGCTGCCGCAGCAGGCGGAGCGGGTTCCGGGCTGGTGCTGTGGGGCGAGCCGGGGATCGGCAAGACGGCGCTGCTCGACCACGCGGTGGGCAGGGCGTCCGGATCGACGGTGCTGCGGTGCCGGGGCACCCGGCTGGAGTCCGGGCTCGCCTTCGCCGCGCTGCACCAGCTGCTGTGGCCCGTCGCCGACCGCCTCGACACCCTCCCCGCGCCGCAGGCCGGGGCGCTGCGCGGCGCCCTGGGCCTGAGCGAGGAGAAGGCGAACCGCTTCCTCATCGGTGCGGCGGTGCTGTCGCTGGTCTCCGACCTGGCCCGGGAGCGCCCGGTGATCGTCGTGGTGGACGACGCCCAGTGGGTCGACGAGGCGACCGCGCATTCGCTGGGGTTCGTGGCACGGCGGGTGCGGACCGACGCCGTCCTGATCCTGCTCACCGGACACTCCGATCCCGCGTCGGGGCCGTGGGAGGGCCTGCCCGCGCTGGAGATCCGCGGCCTCGCCGACGACGACGCCCGCTCGCTCGTACGGGCTTCGATGCCGGGTGCCCGGCCGACGGTGATCGACGAGGTGACCCGCGCGGCAGGGGGCAACCCGCTTGCCCTGCACGAGCTGCCGACCCTCGACCGGGAGCCGGACGACACGCCGTTACCGTCGCTGGGCGACCCGGTGCCGATCGGCCCCCGGCTGCGGCGGGCGTTCCTGGCCCGGGTCGAGTCGATGTCGGGCCCGGCCCGTGCCCTGCTGCTCCTGGCCGCGGCCGAGGACCGGGGCGACCGCCTCGCCGTGCAACGGGCGGGGGCCGCATGGGACGTCGACGCATCCACCTGGGACGACGTGTCGCGCTCGGGCATGCTCCGCACGGCGGGGACACGCATCGAGTTCCGGCACCCCATGATCCCCGCGGCGATCTACGACGGCGCGTCGCTGTCGGAGCGGCACGCGGCGCACCGCGCGCTCGCCGCGGTCCTCCCCGCGGAAGCGATCGAGGAACGCGCCTGGCACCTGGCCGCCGCCGCCGAGACGCCCGACGAGGACGTCGCCGCGCTGCTCGAGCGCGCGGCCGAGAAGTCCCTGCGCTGCGGCGCGGGCCCGACGGCCGTGCGCACGCTGCGGCGGGCGGCCGAGCTGTCCCCGTCTGCGCCCGACGCCGCTCGCCGGCTCGCCGCCGCCGCCGGTGCCGCGTGGCACGCGGGCCACGCCGACGTCGCCAGGCGCCTGCTCGACGACGCCGGGCGCCTGGAGAGCGGGACCGACATCGCCCGGGCCAGCCGGGGGCTGCGCGGCATCCTCGAGTTCACCACCGGTATCCCGGAGCGCGCCCATCGCTATCTGGTCCACGACATGGACGCGGTGAGCGGCGCGCGGTCCACGGTCCGGCTGGGGTCGGTGGCGGTCCGCGCCGCCTGGTCCGCCGGGCGCAGCGACCTTCAGCTCGAGTCGCTGCAGCGGTTGCTGGCCGTGGACGCGGGCGAGGACGACTCGCTGGCCGAGCAGCTGCCCATGTTGCGAACCTGGTGGTCGTGCTACGACGAGTCCGGCGAGATCGCCCGGATCAGGCCGGACGGGGCCGGGGACACGTTCCGCAGGTTCTTCACCGCCGCGTGGGAGCTGCTGCCGCCGGTGCCGCTGGTCCAGGCCTGGGGTATCGAGGGTCCGCTGCGCGACGCTCTGCGTGTGCAGGCCGCCGAGCTCCGGCGTCGGCACGAGATCGCTGCCCTGGCCGTGGTGCTCTCCCAGGCCGCGGTCCTCGACCTGGCCGCGGGGCGGTGGGACGCGGTCGAGACCGAGGCGACCGACGGCCTGCACCTGGCCGAGGAGGTCGGCGCGGACCACGTGGCCACGCAGTGCCGCGGCACCCTGGGCTCCCTGGCCGCGGGTCGCGGCGACGAGGAGGGCGTCGAGGAGTACACGTCGAGCGCTCTGCAGGTGTCGGTCCCGCGGGGTGTGCGGGCCCTCACCGCGTCGGCGTACTGGCCCCGCGGACGGGCGGCTCTGTTCGCCGGTCGACCCGTCGAAGCGCTGAACCACCTGATGCCACTGGTCGGACAGGGCCACGAGGCCGCCCATCCCACCTTCGCGCTGCTCGCGGCCGCCGACACCGCGGAGGCCGCGGTGCAGGTCGGCCGGTTCGACGTCGCCGGGTCCCGGCTGAGCGCGGTGACGACGTGGGCACAACGGTCGGATGCTGCCTGGGCATGGGTGACCGTCCACCGGCTGCGGGCCCTCGTCGGGGACGGGCCGACGGTCGAGCAGTCGTACCGGGATGCGCTCGACGTGCCGGGGGCGGCGGACCGGCCCTTCGAGCATGCCCGCACCGGGTTGCTCTACGGCGAATGGCTGCGGAGGGCACGCCGTCGGGCCGACGCGCGGACGCAGCTGGCCGCGGCGGCGGAGGTGTTCGACCACCTCGGCGCGGAGCCGCTGCGCAAGCGCGCACTACGCGAACAGGGCCTAGCCGACGGGCCCACGGCCCGCCGCGGGCCCGGCCCGGCCGCCACCCTGACCGTCCAGGAGATGCGGGTGGCTCGCCTGGCGGCCGACCACATGACCAATCGGGAGATCGCGGCGCAGCTGCTGATCAGCCCGCGCACGGTCGGCCACCACCTGGCCAACGTCTATCCCAAGCTCGGCATCACCTCACGCGGAGAGCTCACCCGGATCGATCTCTCCGGCGACCTGCGACTCCGCGTGGGCGCCCACGACGGATGATCCGTTCGGCCGCGCGCCGGTGACCGATTGCGCGCCCGATTCGTGCGCATCGAGCCCGTCGTAGCGTCTGGCCCGTCGAGGAGTGATGCCCGACGTACCCACACGAGCATCACGCGCCCGGTCAGCATCCCCTTCACGCCCGAGGGCCGGGCCACACGGCCGGCGGCCACGAACCGGAAGGAACCACATGAGCACCGACGAACAGACCCGCGCCGCGCTCCGCAACGAGTTCCTGCAACCGCAGGAGCGGCGGCCGACCTCCAGCGCACGGGGCCTGCACCACACGGCCCTGATCTCCTCGGACGTCCGCACGACGATCGAGTTCTACCAGGGCGTCCTGGAGTTCCCGCTCACCGAACTGATCGAGAACCGGGACTACCCCGGCTCGTCGCACTTCTTCTTCGACATCGGCAACCGGAACCTGCTCGCCTTCTTCGACTTCCCCGGCCTCGACACGGGGCCCTACCGGGAGGTCCTCGGCGGGCTGCACCACGTCGCGATCTCGGTCGACCCGGACCGCTGGGAACACCTGCGCGACAGGCTCACCGCCGCCGGGATCGAGTTCGTCCTGCACAGCGAGGTGTCGCTCTACTTCAGCGACCCCGACGGCGCCCGACTGGAGCTGATCGCCGACCCGCTGGGCGAGATGTACGGCGAGATCGTCCTCTGACCGGCCCACCATCGAGCGCTGCCGCTGGAGGCACCATGACCACGATCGCCCCCGCCGGGCTGCACCACGTCACCGCCATCGCCGCGGACCCCCGGGAGAACGTCGCCTTCTACACCGATGTCCTGGGACTGCGGCTGGTCAAGCGGACCGTCAACTTCGACGACCCCGGCACCTACCACCTCTACTACGGCGACGCCTCAGGTTCACCTGCCTCGATCCTGACCTTCTTCCCCTGGCGCGACGTGCCGACCGGGCAGGTCGGCACGGGACTGACGACCGCGACCGCGTTCAGCGTCCCACCGAGCTCGCTGGGGTGGTGGCAGAACCGCCTGTCCTCGCTCGGAGTCGACGCCGACGCCCCGGTCGACCGCGACGGCGTCGAGATCCTGGCCCTGCGCGACCCGCACGGCCTCGTCCTCGAGCTGGTCGCCTCCCCGGGCGACCACCGTTCCGGATGGGACGGGGCGGCCGCCATCCCCGACGAGCACGCGGTGCGCGGCCTGCACTCGGTCACCCTCACCGAGGCGGTCACCGAGCCCACCCAGCGCCTGTTGACCGGGATGCTCGGCATGAGCCTGCTCGAGGAGAACGGCGACCGCAGCCGGTTCGCGATGGCCGACGGCGAGGCGGGGGCCCTCGTCGACGTCACCGGTTCCACCGGCCGCCGCGGGGTGCAGGCCGGCGGGACCGTCCACCACATCGCGTTCCGCGTGCCCGACCGGGCGATGCAGGAGGACTGGCGGCGGCAGCTGGCCTCGGCCGGGCTGCACGTCACCGACATCCTGGACCGGCAGTACTTCACCTCGATCTACTTCCGCGAGCCCGGCGGCGTGCTGTTCGAGATCGCCACCGACACACCCGGCTTTACCGTCGACGAACCGCTGCTGACCCTCGGCCGCACTCTGAAGCTGCCGCCGTGGCTCGAGCCGAGCCGGGCGCAGATCGAGCGGGTGCTGCCCACGCTCGAGCCGGCGGAGGACGCTGGGACGACGCCGTGACCGATGTCCTCGACCGCCCTCACGTGTGGCTGCCGGGCTCCCCGGGCCACCCGCCCCTGTTGTTCCTGCACGGGACCGGCGGGGACGAGCACGACCTGCTTCCACTGCGCGAGCACCTCGATCCCCGTGCCCCGGCGCTGTCCGTGCGCGGGACCGTGCTGGAGAACGGCGTGCCCCGCTTCTTCCGCCGGCTCGCCGAAGGCGTCTTCGACGAGGACGACCTCCATCACCAGGTCGACGCCCTCGCCGAGTTCCTCGTCGCCGCAGAACAGCGCTACGGGGTCCCGGCCGGGTCCTGGACCGCGGTCGGCTTCTCCAACGGCGCCAACATCGCCTCGGCGTTGCTGTTCACCCACCCGGAGCGTCTCGACGGGGCGATCCTGCTCGCCGCGATGATCCCGTTCCGCGACGGACCACCGCCGTCGGACCTGTCCGGTCGGCGGGTGCTGATCTCCAACGGCCGGCACGACCCGATGGCCACGGCCGTCCACACCTCGACGCTGCTCGACCAGTTCCGGTCGGCGGGCGCCGAGACGACGGCCGCTCCGCACGACGGGGGACACACCATCTCCCCCGCTCGGCTGCCGCGCATGGCGGCCTGGCTCGCATCACACACGACCGACAGGAAGAGGAACGACGATGGCCACCATCAGTGACACCTTCAACCACGACGTCCCGTGGGAGTCCGCCTACGGTTACAGCCAGGCGCTCCGGGTCGGCGACACCGTGTACGTCTCCGGCCAGCTCGCGCACGACGACCAGGGCCTGCTGGGCGAGAACGACATCGACAAGCAGCTCGAGGTGTCCTTCGCCCACCTCGACCGCGCGCTGGGGCACTTCGGTGCCACCCGCCGTCAGGTCATCGAGACCAGGGTGATCATGACCGAGTTCCGGGCGAACTTCGGCCCGGTCGCCGCCGCGCACAGCGCCTACTTCGGCGACCACCGGCCGACCAGCACGACATTCGGCGTCACGGAGCTGGCACTGCCAGGTCAGCTCGTCGAGATCGGCGCGATCGTGCTGCTCGACCTCCCGCGCTAGCCACGACCGCGACGGTCCTCACGGCGGAGACCCGTGCCGTGTCACCACGAGAGAGGCAGACATGTCCGATCCGATCCTGGTGCTGGGAGCGACCGGGGGTCAGGGTGGCGCCGTCGTCCGGGCCCTGCGCGGACGCGGGGCCACGATCCGCGCACTGGTGCGGGACCCGGCCGCACCGCGCGCGCGAGCTCTGGCCGAGAACGGGGTGGAGCTCGTCGCGGGCGACCTGTCCGACCGGGCCTCGGTGCGAGCGGCGATGGACGGTGCGGTCGCCGCGTTCGCCGTCACCACCCCGTTCGAGGCAGGCACGGACGCGGAGGTGGCTCAGGGCAGGGCCATCGTCGGCGCCGCCCTCGACGCCCGGCTCCCGCACATGGTGTTCAGCTCGGTAGCCGGCGCCGATGCGGGCACCGGCGTCCCGCACTTCGAGAGCAAAGGCCTGATCGAGACCGAGCTGCGCGCGTCCGGCCTGCAGCACACCGTCCTGGCCCCGACCTACTTCTTCGACAACGCCCTCGGCAGCCGCCACGAGGCGCTCGCCGGGGTGCTGCGGCTCCCGATCACCTCCGACCACCCGCTCCAACAGCTCGACCGCGCCGATCTCGCCGACCTCGCCGCGATCGGGCTGACCGACCCCGGGCGCCTGGCCGGGCGGCGAATCGAGGTCGCCGGCGACGCGCCAACGCCGGCGGAGATGGCCGAGGCACTCACTCGCGTCCTCGGGCAGGAGGTCCGCCACGACCGGCAGGACATCGCCACGATCGGTGACCCCGACATGCACGCGATGTGGACATTCCTCGCCGAGGAGGGCTACCAGGCCGACCCGGTCGCCCTGCGCGCTGAATTCCCCGAGATCGCTTGGACTCGGTTCGCCGACTGGGCCGGGAATGCGCTGACCCCGTTTACGTGACCGGCACCGGTGTCGTAGACCATTCTCCAGTGCAGCTGCTCGTCCACAGGCCACCACGCAGGGCCAGCATTGCGACCCGGTCCTATCGAGTTCCGTTGCGGCACACCGCGTGATTATCGGAGTCGGGTAGCTGGATTCGTGGCCACCGGCCTTCAAAGGATAGCCGTGAGGGACAGGGCTGAGCAGCGCTGAGAGCTCCGATCTCATCGCAGCGAAGCGGCGCATCGCCGAGTTGGGGTTCGAGCTGGCCGCGCACCGGCGGGCCGGCGAGCTACTGGTGAAGGCGGTGGCCAAGGGGCGCTGTGAAGCGACGGCGGTGTGGCCGGCGAGGGCCTGCCCGTCCAGGTCGCCGCCCGCGTGCTCACCGTGTCGAAGTCGCGCTACCTCCGGTTTCGCAGCCGCGGCCCCTCTGCCCGACAGGTGCGGTACGCCCTGTTGACCGACGTGATCCGGGAGCTGCACCAGCCCTCGTGCGGCACCTTCGGCTACCGGCGCGTGCTCGCCCTGGGCCGCGGCCTCGTGATCGCGCACGGCATCGTGGAGCTGCTGATGGCGCGCGCCGGCCTGGCCGGGTCAATTGAACGGCCGCGATGGGAGGAAACCCGCCCGGATCTGATTACAAGGACCTGGTGGATTGCCAGTTCCACCGCGATGGAGCCTACCAGATTGGACCGTTGGAGTCGTCGCCCGGCGACCGACTGCCCGGTCGTACCGGTGCGATCACGGCATTCCGACGGTGGGTCGGCAACCACTTGAGGTCGCGGCTACGCCGGATGGCTCTTAGCCAACTTACTTGACCAAAATGGAGGATGACATGACCGAGCACCTGTCTTTGACCGGCGGCACGATCGCCTACGACGTGAGCGGCGAGGGTCCGCTCGTGGTTCTGGCCCACGGCATGGGCGACACCCGCCGTTCCTACCGGTTCCTCGTGCCGGGGCTGGTGGCGGCCGGGTACCGGGTCGCCAACGTCGACATCCGCGGGGCCGGGGAGTCCAGCACCGGCTGGGACGGGTACAGCCGCACCGACGTCGCCGGTGACCTGGTCGCCGTTGTCCGTCACGTCGGCGGCCCCGCCGTCATCGTCGGCCAGTCGCTGAGCGGGGGCGCGGCCGCGATCGCCGCAGCGTCGGCCCCGGACGTGGTCACCGGGGTCGTGCAGCTCGCCCCGTTCACCCGCAAGCAGACGGTTCCCCTCGGCGGGCTGTTTCGCGTCGCCCGGTACCGGAAGGCGTTGACGCTCCTGACAAGGGTCGGGCTGTTCGGCAGCCTGTCGGCGTGGGTGCAGTACCTCGACCTCGCCTACCCCACTAAGCCAGCCGACTGGGCCGAGGAGCTGGGTCGGACGAAGGCGACGTTGAGCGACCCCGAACGCATGAAGGTCCTGCAGGCCATGGGCCGCAGCGCCCCCACCGATGCCGGCGCGCAGCTGCCCTACATCGTCTGCCGGGTCCTGGTAGTCATGGGCGGTCTGGACCCCGACTGGGCCGACCCCCGCGCCGAGGGCGAGAAGGTCGTCGCCGACCTTCCCGCCGACCTCGGCGAACTGGCCGTCATCGACGGCGCGGGCCACTACCCCCACGCCCAGACCCCGGACAAGGTCCTCGAGCTCACCCTGCCCTTCCTGAACCGGACCCTGGCCCGTGCCTAGGTGTACTGATCGGAGACGTTGGTCGAGGTCGTGTGACGACACGGTCTGACTGATCTTGATAGGTGAGGACCCCCTGGGGTGGTGTGGAGCTGTCTGACGGCACCCACACCACGACCCAGGAGGTCCTCACCGTGCACGCTAACGCCGCGCTGACCCCGACCGCACGACTACGGCTGGGGAAGCTGGTCGTCGAGCAGGACTGGCCCGTCGCCCGGGCTGCGGAACGGTTCCAGGTGTCCTGGCCGACGGCGAAACGCTGGGCCGACCGGTACGCCTGCGAGGGCGAGGCCGGCATGCAAGACCGGTCCTCCCGCCCGCACCACTCACCCTGCGCGACGCCGGCCCCGGCGGTGCGCAAGGTCGTGCACCTGCGCTGGAAGCAACGCCTGGGGCCGGTCGGAATCGCCGCGATCCTGGGGCTGTCGACCTCCACGGTGCACCGCATCCTGACCTCGTGCCGGATCAACCGGCTCTCCCACCTGGACCGGGCCACCGGGGAACCTGTGCGCCGCTACGAACATCCCCACCCCGGCGACCTGGCCCACGTGGATGTGAAGAAGCTGGGCAACATCCCCGACGGCGGCGGATGGCGCTTCGTCGGACGCGCCCAAGGCAAGCGTCATCGGGCCGCGACCCCGGGCAAGCCGCGCAACCGTCACCACCATCCCAAGATGGGCACCGGCTACCTGCACACCGTCCTGGACGACCACTCCCGCGTCGCTTACACCGAGATGTGCGACGACGAAACCGCCGCCACCGCGGTCGCCGTGCTGCACCGGGCAGTGGCCTGGTTCGCCGCCCGCCACGTCACCGTCCGGGCGGTCCTGACCGACAACGGCGCCTGCTACCGCTCACACCTGTGGCGCGAGGCCTGCGCCGAGCTTGAGATCCGCCACCGCCGCACCCGCCCCTACCGCCCGCAGACCAACGGCAAGGTCGAACGGTTCCATCGGACCCTGGTCGAGGGATGGGCGTTCCGCCGGCTCTACGCCAGCGAAACCCACCGCCGCAAAGCCCTACCGGGCTGGATTCACGAGTACAACCATCACCGACCCCACACCGCCTGCGGCGGACACCCACCGATCACCAGATTGACTAACCTGTCCGATCAGTACACCTAGGGCCGGGTTGATGGCAGCCTCGGTCACCGAGTCGGCCAGGGCGCCGGCGAATGACCATCGCGTCTGGGCCCGGCTCGGCGAAGTCGGCATTTCCCAGCGCATCGAGCACCGGGTCGAGGTTCGCCTCGAACAGCGCCAGCAGTGCCGCGTTCGCACCCCGGCCTTCGCCGTCCGCCACCTCCGCGATGCGCGCGTCGGTCGTGGGGTTGCCCTCCGGCAGCTCCGACGTGTGCACGACATGCAGGCCTGCGTCAGGCACGAACCGTGCGAGCCGAGCGGGGAGTTGCGCGTCGACGAGGAACTTCACGCCGCGCCGAGCGGAACCACCCGACCGCCGCCGCGAGCGCCCCGGCCTCCAGAGGTCCGAGCAGGTCGTCATGCTCAAGGTCCGGGTAGTCCTCGAGCACCTCGCCGATCGTCATCCCGGACGACAGCTACGAAGTCGACTCTCCTGGGCTGATGAAGACGCCCTACCTACATCGGAGGTGCCACCTGCAGGACCCAGCACTCGTCGCGGTCGCCCCAACGGAGCGCGGCCCGCTTGCCGATGACGAGGTACCGTGATCAATCACGGAACGCCGTGCCGACGACGGCATCGGGGGTCCGCGACGAGAGGGGCGTCTCGTGGCCCACCGAGTGGCGCTTCCGGAAGCGGTCCTGACCCTGGGGCTGGTAGACGGCGTCGACTACTGCGACTCCTACGCCTGCCCCCGCCGCGTCACCGATCCACCCGCCCGGATCCGCGACGGCCGGTCGGCCGACCAGGTCACCGCTCTGGCATTCGGCACACTTCCGACCTGGCTGCGCCAGATCATCGCCGGCGTCCACCGCCACGTGCTCAGACTCGACCTCGAGCGTCCGTCCACAGTGCCCGTTCCGGGGTGGCGCCGGGTGCACTCCGGGCCGGACCAGGCCGTCTACGCCGTCGACGGCTCGCTCCTCGCGGCCCGACTCGTGGTGTCGGTGACCCCCGCGACGGTCCAGGTCAGCACGCTCGTCCACTACGAGCGGCCGGTGGCCCGCATCGTCTGGGCCGGTGTCGGTCCGATCCACCGGATCATCACCCGCCTCGTGCTGGACCGCGGAGTCATCGCGGAGGGCCGCCGCGACGCTGACTTCCGGGACTCGTGAGCGAACGTCGCCGACGTCGTCACATCCGGTGCGCCCCCCGTTCCTGAACCGCGACGTCAGCTACACCCGCACCCCACCTCCCGAAGCCACGAGGGCGATCAGGATCCACGCCTGGGCGAGAGTGCGATCCCGGGCGCCGACAGCGTCACGCCCGCAGTTGCGGGAACTGATCGTCGCGCCACTCGGCGCTCGCAGCCGCGTCGGGCTCGTCCTGCTCGCGGCGGCGCAGGTCGACCCGCCGGATCTTCCCGGAGATCGTCTTCGGTAGCTCGCCGAACTCCAACCGCCGGATCCTCAGGTACGGCGCCAGGTGCTCGCGGGTGTGCCGGAAGATCGCCAGGGCGGTGTCGCGGTCGGGCTCCCAGCCGGGAGCCGGCGTCACGTACGCCTTCGGCACGGCCAGGCGCACCGGGTCCGGCTGCGGCACGACGGCGGCCTCGAGCACGGCGGGGTGCTCGATGAGCACGCTCTCCAGCTCGAACGGCGAGACCTTGTAGTCCGAGGCCTTGAACACGTCGTCGGTGCGCCCGACGTAGAACAGGTAGCCGTCGGAGTCCCGGGTGGCGGTGTCCCCGGTGTGGTAGTAGCCGCCCGCCATGACCTCGTCGTTCTTCTCGGGCATGTCCAGGTAGCCGACCATGAGGCTGGTCGGACGTCGCGACAGGTCCAGGCAGATCTCGCCCTCGGTCTCCGACGGCTCCCCGGTGACCTCGTCGACGAGGACGACCGGGACACCGGGCAGCGGGCGGCCCATCGATCCGGGCTTGACCACCGAGCCCGGGGTGTTCCCCACCGAGGCGGTGCCGGGCGTAGTTGTAGAGGAAGATCGTCGCTCCGGCGATCCACGGCGCGAAGAAGCAGCTCCAGGCGTGCTTCACCCAGCCCGGTGAGCTGATGTTGAGGTGCACGTCGCCCGGGGTGATCCCCAACCAGAACATCGTGGACAGGTGTCCAACCGGGTAGGACTCGTGGGTGTGCTGCACCAGCTTCGGGCGATGCGCGGGGTCATGTACAGCGCGGTGCGTGAGCACCTGCCCATCGGCGACATCGCCGTCCGCCACGCCGGCGTCGTCGTCGGCAAGATCGCCCGCGACGTCACGGCCCAGACAGGTCGGGAACCGCGCTCCGCGAACTGGCGGACATCGCCCGTTCGACGGTCGATCCATGCTCCGCGCCAAGCCGAACCGCGCCGCGCCGGAGTGCCTGAGCCGGCTGTTGACCGGGGAGGCCGGTGCGGCCTGGCGGACGACCCGTGCCATCGAGAGGCCCACCGTGTCACCGAGCGAACCGCGGGCACTACAGGTGGGGGTCGGCCGCACTGATGTCGGCGAGCACCGAATACGGATCCCGGTCCATGACCAGATCACCCAGGCTGACGACCCCGACGACACGACCGTCCAGCACCACCGGCAGCCGCCTCACCGCGTGCCGTCGCATGATCAACGCGGCCTCACGAACCGGCGTGTCCGGTCCGACTGCGACCACACCGCGCTCGGTGCACGCCTCCCGCACCGGGGTGTCGGGGCCCCGCTTCACCGCGGTGACCCGCACCGTGATGTCGCGGTCGGTACAGATCCCCAACAGCTCCCCGGCCTCGTCGAGGACGACGACGGAGCCGATGCCGTTCTCGGCCATCCGGCGAGCCGCCTCACTGACCGGCCAATCGGCCGGTACCGCGACCGGGTCGGACGCCATCACCTCGGCAACGGTCTCGGCCGGAACCGTGAGCCGCTCCTCGTTCGACGGACCCATCGTGCTCAACGAAAGCGCTCCCCCTCGTGGTCGGTGCAGTGGCGCATCTCCCGCAGTTCGGTGACTACCCCGTGCACACGGATCTACACGGCCCGCCAGACCCAGTTCCTCCAGCCGATCGGTGGCATGAGGCCAGAACAGACGCCTCGGCGGACGCGCGACAACGCTTCGCAACCCGATCCCCCGCCCCGGCGGCGCGATCCGCGCCGCGCACGCCGGAACGGCGCCGACGGGGATCCTGGCCACGAGACGGGCCCCCTCCAGGCTGCACAGTTCGAGCGGGCCGTTGCGAGCCGCGATACGACCGGGCTGGCATCTCGCATCCTGACGGACCGCCGCGCCATCGACGAGGCCGGGCGTCTGAGCACTCCGTTCGACGTCCCGGTGTCCGGCGCCGTCGAGGCACCGGCGAGGGACTGTCCGACGAACGGTGTAACTGGTCCGACACGCCGAGCGCAGCTCGGGGGAGGGATCAGCAATGACCGAGACGATCGAGCCTGTGCCGGATCGGATTGATCAGCAGCAGCTCGCCCAGCAGTTGGTGGAAGCAGCCCGGGCCGAGGGGGTGGAGCTTGTCGGCCCGGGCGGTCTGCTTACCGGGTTGACGAAGACGGTGCTCGAGACCGCACTGGAGGCGGAGATGACCGAGCACCTGGGCTATGACCGCCACGACCGGGCCGGGCAGGAGAACCCCAACTCCCGCAACGGGACTCGCGTCAAGACGGTGCTGACCGAGATCGGGCCGGTGCAGATCGAGGTGCCCCGTGACCGGGACGCCAGCTTCGACCCGGTCATCGTGCGCAAGCGCCAACGGCGTCTGGACGGCATCGACGAGATCGTGTTGTCGCTGACCGCCCGCGGCCTGACCACCGGGGAGGTGGCGGCGCATTTCGACGAGGTCTACGGCGCGAAGGTCTCCAAGGACACGATCTCGCGGATCACCGACAAGGTCCTCGACGAGTTGGGCGAATGGGCCCAGCGTCCGCTCGACGCGGTCTACCCGGTGCTGTTCATCGACGCCATCCACATCAAGGTCCGCGACGGCCAGGTCACCAACCGGCCCTTCTACGTCGTCATCGGCGTCACCGTGGACGGGCACCGCGACATCCTCGGGATCTGGGCCGGCGACGGCGGCGAGGGCGCGAAGTACTGGCTCCACGTCCTGACCGAGATCAAGAACCGCGGCGTGGTCGACGCCTGCATCGTGGTCTGCGACGGCCTGAAAGGCCTCCCGGAGTCGATCACCACCGTGTGGCCCCCACGCGCTGGTCCAGGCCTGTGTGCTGCACCTGATCCGCAACACCTTCCGCTACGCCTCCCGCCGCTACTGGGAACAGATGGCGCGGGATCTGCGCCCGGTCTACACCGCGCCCACCGAGGCGGCCGCCGAGGACCGGTTCGCCGAGTTCGCCGCGACCTGGGGCGGGCAGTACCCGGCGATCATCGCGTTGTGGCGCTCGGCCTGGTCGGAGTTCGTGCCGTTCCTCGACTACGACGTCGAGATCCGGAAGGTCATCTGCAGCACGAACGCGATCGAGTCGATCAACGCCCGCTACCGGCGCGCGGTCAAGGCCCGCGGCCACTTCCCGACCGAGCAGGCCGCGCTCAAGTGCCTCTACCTGGTCACCCGAGCGCTCGACCCGACCGGGAAGGGCCGGGCCCGGTGGGCGATGCGCTGGAAGCCGGCGCTGAACGCCTTCGCGATCACCTTCGCCGGACGTATCGTTCCCAGCAACGGAAGCTAGCCATCACGACCGGTTACACCGTTCATCTGACACTCCCACCGGCGATGACGTGATCGGCGCGTCAGGTGGTGCCGATGCGTTCGCGAAGCGTGGCGAGGGTCCGGCTGAGCAGGCGGGAGACGTGCATCTGCGTCACGCCGACCTGCGCACTGATCTGGGTCTGGGACAGCTCTCCGAAGAAGCGGAGCACCACGATGGTGCGCTCGCGTTCGGGCAGGTCGTCGAGGGCCTTGCGGAGTTCGTGACGGTATGCGGCCGCGTCCAGGGCGGTGTCGACCATGCCGACGATGTCCGCGAGGACCGTGTCGGTGCCGTTGTGGCCGACGATCGCGTCGAGGGAGTCGGGGTGGTGGGCCTGCCGGGCGCCGAGAGCATCGACGACTTCCTCGACGGTCGTTCCGAGGTGGGCTGCGATCTCGCTGGGTCGGGGCGCGCGGCGGAGTGTCGATGACAGGGTGGCCACGGCGTCGCGGATCGGGACCTGGAGATCCTTGAGGCGGCGAGGAACATGCATGCTCCACGTGCGGTCCCGGAAGTGGCGCTTGATCTCGCCGGTGATGGTCGGCACGGCGTAGCCCAGGAAGTCGATCCCGCGTTCGGGATCGAACCGGTCCAACGCCCCCAGCAGGCCGATCGCACCGATCTGCTGGAGATCGGCCAGAGGCTCACCGCTGTCTCTGTACCGGCGCGCGATGTGGACCACGACCGGCCAGTACCCGCTGGTCAGTTCATCGCGCAGCGCCCGCCGTCGCGGATCGCCTGCCGGCATCGCTGCGAACTCGGCGAGCTTGGGCCTCAGATGCTGGTACTCGTTCGGATACGGCCGGGTGGCCGTTGCGCTGAGTGCGCCCGCGGGCGAGGTCTCGTCGACCTGCTCGGTGACCACCAAGATCGCGGGTGGAGAGGAACGCTGCACCAGCGCACTCGGCTTGCGGGTGACGACCGCGGGGGAAGAAGGCCGCTTCATACTCACCAGCCCTTCACGATGAAGGACGCGCTGCTACACAGCCGAGTGGCGGCACAGTCCGACGCGTCGATGCCGGGCTGTGTGTTCAACCGTGCTCGACGCTAGATCGACCGCGCACAGTCGGCAACTGCACGCACGACCGCGCTCCCCACGAGCCCGCTCGCACCGGTCACGAGAACACGCATCTCGACGAGGGGCTGGGTGCCGTGGCCGGGGACAAGCCTCGCGGACGGTGAACGGCCGGGGAAGACGCGGACGGTGCGGGTGATGGCGGTGCCAGGATGGGTGACCTGCCGCCGCCGGTCGCGCCGTACTCGCCCTGCTCGTCGCCGACGATCCCGACTTCACCCGCTGGTGGACCGAGCACGAAGTGTCCGAGCGAGGACCCCGCCACCCGTCGCTCGACCCGGCGGTGCACTGAGCCGCCCTGCCGGGCCGGACCGGCCCGTTGTCGGTATTGTCCGACATTGCTGGTGGTGACCGGGTCCCCGTCGCCCCAGGCTGCTCCACGCGCACACCGGAGCACCGTTCTCCACCGCTCACGAAACCGGGACCCCGCTCTTGCACGCCACCTGCGATCGACGACGCCCCGTACGCCGATGCGCGCGGTCCGATCATCATCGGGCCGGACCGCGTGGTTGAACCGGGATCGGTGACCCGTGCCCTGTTGGCCATCGCCCGCGACGGCCTCGACGATCACGCACTGGCCGAACGGATCTGTCGAGCCTGCGTCGACGGGCTCGACGTTGACGGCGCAGCCATCTCGTTGTTCACCACGAGCAGCGCGCGAGAGACGTTGTGGGCCACCGACGCCACCGCGGCACTCCTGGAAGATCTGCAGTTCACCCTCAACGAGGGCGCCTGCATGGAGGCCGCGACCACCGGCCTCCCGGTCTTCGTGGCCGACCTCGGCCACAGCACCGAAGCGGCCCGATGGCCGGTGTTCGCCGGCGCGGTCGCCGAGCAGGCCCCGGTCGGCGCACTGTTCGCGCTCCCGCTGCACTGGGGCGCGATCAACCTCGGTGTGCTGGACCTATACCGCACGACTCCCGGCGAGCTCGACGAGACCCAGCGCCGCGACGCCCTCGCCGCCGCCGACACCGCGACCCTGATGCTGCTCGGACAGCGGACCGATCCCGCTCCGGACCGACCGGGACACGACACCGGGTGGGTCCACCACAACGGCGGCGGACCCCGCGCGGAGATCCACCAGGCCACCGGGATGGTCCTGGCCCAGCTCGACGTCAGCGCCACCAACGCCCTCGCCCGGCTCCGAGCCCACGCCTACCGGCACCGACGCCCGCTCCTCGACGTCGCCCGCGACGTCGTGGACCGCACGCTGGTCTTCACCGAGGATATGAACTAGACCGATGCCCGACGACGGAAGGGACACCTGAGGCAGCCCGCCGTCCCGGGGAGAATCTGCCCGCGTCGGCCGTGCCGAGCAAGACATGACGGGGTTTCGCACCGCTCCCGATCGGGCTACCTCGACGAACGGGCATCACGCTGGTCCGCAACGAGGTGCGGAGGAGTCGTCCGGATGGTCGATCATCGCGATGCACCACGGGTGCCGATCGCCATCCACGGAGGCAGAGGATCTCTGTTCGCCCTGCTGGTCTTCGGGCGCTCACCCTTCGGGTACGTGACGATGCTCGGTCGATTGACCGCCCGAGGGACACCGGTGCTCGAGGACGCTGCCCTGGGGCTGCGGCGCGAGGGCTTCCGCTACCTCACGATCGACGAGTCCGGACTGATCACGACCAACTCGGACGGCGCGATCTCGATGCGCCTGTTCCGGGAGCAGTTCGAGATCATGCCCGGCTCCGCGTCCGACCTGTCCTGACCGACTTCCGGTACCGCCCCCAGGTGCAGCGACGACTCGCTGCACCTGCGCACGTAGGGTCCCGGACTGATGGAACCGGACAGCATCACCACGGCGATGTGGATCGAGACGCTCACCCGGGTGATCGACGGCGGTCATCTGGCCCGGGGCGAAGACCTCTCCGGACTCATCGACCTCGCCGCCCGCCCCCTCGGGCTGAGGGTCGAGCTGTTGATGGTCGATCTGGCACAGCAGTCGCTCATCCCCGTCCGGACCGAGTCACGGCCCCCGGTGGGCATCGCCGGCACGATGGGCGGCCGGGCGTTCCAGCTCGGCGAGATCCTTCCCTGCCTCGACGACGGCATGCGGACGCTCTGGGTGCCCGTCCTCGACGGAACCGATCGAGCCGGGGTGATGCGGGTCGGGATCGGCGACCTGCGCGACGACGGGGACCTGCGGCGGCGGCTCTGGACCCTGGCCGGTCTGGCCGGTCACCTCCTCATGACCAAGCTCGCCTACAGCGACCGGCTCCGTCGCCTGCGCAGCAACGGCCCGCTGTCGCTGGCCTCAGAACTGCTCTGGCACCTGCTCCCACCCCGGACCTTCGCCACCGAACGCGTCGTGGTGGCCGCGCTGCTTGAGCCCCACGCGCAGGTCGCGGGCGACGCCTACGACTACAACATCGACGGCGACATGATCGACCTCGCCGTCTTCGACTCCCTCGGCCACGACATCCGCGCCGCACTCACCAGCACGCTCGCCATCACCGCCGTCCGCAACGCTCGACGCGACGGGGAGACAGACCTGGAGGTCATCGCCGCGCGGGCCGACGAAGCGATCCTGAGCCAGTCCGGACCTCGTCAGTTCGCCACCGCCGTCCTGGCCCGGTTCAACACGTCCGACGGAGCCCTGGAGTACCTGCTCGCCGGACACCCACCGCCGCTGCTCGTACGCCACAACCGGGTCGTCAAGGAACTCGTCACGACGCCCCGGCTGCCCCTGGGGCTGCAGATACCCGGGGTGCCTCTACCGGTCGTGGGCCGCGAGCAGCTCGAGCCCGGCGATCGCCTCCTGCTCTACTCCGACGGCATCGTCGAAGCACGTGACGGTGACGGCGCGTTCTTCGGCGAGGCACGCCTCGTCGAGCTCACCGAGCGCGCGGAGGCGGACGACCTCTCCGCCCCGGAGACGCTGCGCCGCCTCGGTGCGGCTGTGCTCGCTCATCAGGGTGGAGAACTCCAGGACGACGCCACACTCGTGATGCTCGACTGGTCCGACCGGGGGCACCTCCGCCTGTTTCCGTCTTCGACGTCAGAATCAGAGCCGCCGATGGACATACGCGACTCACCCACCGAGCGGTGACGGGCCTCTCCCACCTGGTCGTGGGTTGGGTCGTGAACTGTCGCAGTACCCCCATCCCCCGCTTCCCCGTTGTCGTCAGTACTGCACCGACGGCGCACTGCAGGGGAATCCGGGGGCCCACTCCGGCGGCGGCGAGGCCGCGTAGGCCGAGAACGGCGGATCTGCCCGGGGGGCATCACGCAGATCCGCCGCTCTTCTGTCTTGCCGCCTGCGCGGCGGAGCAAACGTCGGGTCGGTGCCCGTCGCCGCTGGTGATCACCTCGAGTTCGTGCGGGTCGACTGATGCCGGGCCCTGGCCGTTGGCCTGCGTCTCGGCGGATGTGGGGCCGTCGGCGGGGCTCCCCACTTCCTGACCGGATCGGTTCTCGCTCACGGCGACGCTTCTCAGTTCAGGACGGTCACGGTGCGCACGGTCTCGCCGAGGGCCGGGATGTCCTCCGGGATGCCGATGCCGGCGGTGAAGTACCCGATGAACCCGCCGTCCACGGCTCGGACGGCGACGATGGCCGTCGACCCGGCCTCCCCGTAACCGGTCGCGGTGCTGGTAGAACCACCAGCCCTACGACCCCGCCGACCACCGCGCCCTACGACCCCTGCTCCACCCCGACACCGTGGCGGCCTGACCTGGCTCTCCGAGGTCGGGTCCGGGCAACGCCCGGCACCCGGAGGGAGTCGGCCGCCAGGACCGGAGCTCGAAGCCTGTGCATGGGTGCACCACCGGCCGGATGATCAGCTGGTCTCTTCTCGCGTCGGCGCGACGGGATCTCGCCCGGGTTCGGGTGGCGGTCCAGGCTCGCCGGACGCGACCGCGCAGCGGCCGCAGAGCTCGGACCGGCGCCGGGTTCCCGGCACCGTCACAGCGTCGATGCGACGGGAGACCCATGCCTGGACCCGGCGACACCACCCCCGACGCCCGCCGGCCTGATACCGACCTGCGATCAGCCCAACGACGCAGCCCAGAGCTGGCCCTCCACCACTCCGCGCACGGTCCGCATCCGCGCCGAAACGGCCGCCCCGCGGCGATCCAGGCAAGGTCCGATGCTCGCGAACCTCGACCGAACAGATGAGTTCGATTCCGGGCAAACGTCTCAGACAGCACAAGCTCTCCAGCCCGATCTCCAGGAGACACCATGACCGCCCAGTTCCACCCACACCTGTACTTCGAGACCGAGTGCCGCGCTGCGATGACCCGGTACCAGGCGGTCTTCGGGGGCGACCTCCAGCTCAACACCTTCGGCGAGATCGGAATGGAAGGCGATCCGGACAAGGTTCTCGGGGCATCGCTGAGGACCCCCGACGGCCTCGTCCTGACGGCCGGCGACGTCACCCCGGGCTCCAGCGCGGGCACGGGCGGCTCCATCTCGATCACCGGCGACGAAGCGACGCTCCGCGGCTGGTTCGACGCTCTCGCCGAGGGCGGAGAGGTCCACATGCCGCTGGAGAAGCAGATCTGGGGCGAGGTCTTCGGACAGTGCGTGGACCGCTTCGGCATCACCTGGCTGATCAACGCCGAGACCGGCAGAAGCTGATCCGCGCTCGCCCCGGCGGCCAAGACACACACCAGCGTCCCGTCCCGGACGCGGAGACGACGGCAACGGATCGATTGCCTGGCGAACGCGACGGCGCCGACCCAGGCACTCGACCAGACCGACGCCGCGGAGTGTCTCCCAACACTGAGCGCTCGGCCACGGCTCTCGCTGCCCGCGACGAGCTCGGTGTCAGCCGCGATCGGACCTACAGAGACGCGCCGACGGGTGCATCCCGAGGGCCCCGTCCCGTCCGGGCAGAGGCGTGTCGAAGAACCGCGCGTTGTCCGCGACGAACGCCTCGTGCCCAGCTTCGACCGCCCGGTCCAGGTGCTCGGGTGCTCGGGTGCTCCGTCCATGCCCGCCTCGCGAGCGCCCTCAGGACTCGTCGATGGTCACAGCACCCACCGCAATTGTGGAGAACACTGCGCGCGAGGCTCTGGCCTGACCGATTCCCACCTCGCCCGGCCACAGATCGACCACCGGGTCGACCGTGTGGTTTTCTGGTGGTCGATCCGTGGTCAGAACGACTAGGACCGTGGTCCGGGTCGTGCTCCACATAGATCTTCCGGAGCTGCTGTCGCCCCTCCATCGCAGCCCGTCCGACGCGCAGATCCGGCGTGCTCTCCTCGTGCTCGTGCGCCCCAAATGCGCCCTAAACGGCCATTGGATCTTCATAAGTGCAGCTCAGAGGCCTACGACCCGCTCCACTACGACGTCTGATCGAGGCGTTCCGCTGACCTTCTGATCAGCGCCGGAACGGCGGTTGACCAGGCAACACGTCTCTCGACGGTTGCCGGTGTCAACCGCCGTTTCTCGTGCCCGTGTGCCACGGATGTGCCACGAGCCGAGATCACCTCTCGACCTGTCCGGTTCGACGAACGAATCGTCGGATCGGCATCTCCGACGGGCCGGCTGGGCGTGCGCGACCGGCTTGTCGATCCTCCACGACCACACCCGGCAACGACGCACACCTCGGCCGATCGCGCGCCGCAGGACGACAGGCATCACGATCCCTCGATCGGCGGCCTGACGAGCACGACCAGCCCGAATCGCCCCTGCGGGCTCCTCGTGCGTCACGACGACCACGCGGCGATCACTCCGCACCGGGGAACGCCCCCGTTCCCGCCCTCCGGAGGCAGAAGGCAGCCTTCTGCACATCTCGCTGCCCCCGTGGTCATGGCTGTCCCGTCAGCTCAGGACTCTGGCCGTCACCGGTCGCGGGAGCCGCGTCGGCCGGGCCGGCTGAGGTGGGCCAGCGCATCGCGCGGAAAGCGGCGGTCGGCGAGCGCGCCACCGTGGCCGCGGCCGGGGTAGAGGGCCAGCCGCCCGTCCGCGACGCCGTCGGCGGTGGCCCGGAACAGGGCCGCGGGATAGGCGAGGTCGTGGTCACCGCCGATGACGAGCGTCGGTGCCGTGATCTCGGCCAGGCGGTCACCGAGGTCGAAGCGGGCCTCGGCGCGCAGTGCGGCGACCCAGTCCGACCGGTCGATGTGGCGGCCGAACACCAGGGGTTCGGACAGCCACTGCAGGTCGCCGAGCAGCCGTTGTCCGGTCGGCGACGTGGTGCTCGCCCGGGCGAACGCACGGTAGGCCGCCCGGCTGTCCCCCCGCTCGTGCAGGTCGGCGACGGCGCGCAGCACTTCCCGCCCGAGGTCGCCCACCCGGTGGGCGGCCCCCACGACGACGAGCCTGCGCACGAGATCCGGCCGGTCCGCGGCCAACTGGAGCGCGACGGAGCCCCCGGTGGACACACCGAGCACGTCGACGGGGCCGTCGACCGCCGTCGCGAGCGCCGTCGCATGGTCGGCCGCCAGATCGGCGAGGGTGGTGTCCGCTGCGAGGCCGCGCCGCCGGTTGACGAGCCAGACCCGGCGGTCCCGGGCCAGGCCGCGGAAGGTGAACAACACGGCCCGGCGGGCCAGGCCGGTCGGGTTCGCGTGCACCGGCGTGGCGCCCCCGAGCACCACCAGAGGGCAGCCTGAACCGAAGCGCAGAACCGGAAGCCCGGCTCCGATCACACCTGACTCCACCGTCGGATCCACCCCGCAAGATTCGCACCCGACCGGCTCCGTGCAAAGGGCGCCGTCACCCCGAGGGGCACCGGGATCGCCCGACCCGGGATCGGTGACGTGGCCGGTGGCGCGCGGCCGGCGACTATCGCGTGCACAGTGCTTTGGCTTCCCTGCCCTCGCCACCTCATCCGCCCTCGACGGTCGGCTCTTCCCGTCTGACGGATCAGGTCCGATCGGTCGAGCACCGATAGAGACGAAGCCGACGATTCCCAGCGATCCGAAGCACGCGGACACACTCGAGTTCATCGCATTACGCCTTTCGGCGGCATGCCACCGGCCACACCCACTGAGGCGGTCGCGGCCGACAACCCCACGTGTCACCATTCCCGGAAAGTGGCCGCATCGCGAAGAGCTCCTTCGACGACGGCACGGCATCCACGATCCTCCGCCGGAGGCGACTCCTCGCCCCCTGTCCGACCGATCCGAAAGGACCAGAGGCACAGGTGCGTGCGGAGATCGAGCAGGCTGCCGATGACGATCCGTCCCCTGCGGTGGACGTCGTACCGCCCCCGCCCGGCCGCCGTGGGGCGTCGCACGAGTACGCACACCTGACACCGGTCCTGGTGGAGTTCGCCAACCTCTCCGCCACCGACCCCCGGCACCGGGAACTCGAAGAAGCGCTGCTGAGCGCCTTCCTCCCGGTCGTGCGGAACATCGCTCGTCGGTACCGCGACAGCGGTGAGCCGCTGGCCGACCTCGAGCAGGTCGGCGCCATCGGGCTCCTCGGCGCGCTGAAGCGGTTCGACCCCGGTACCGGCAACGACTTCCTGAGCTTCGCCGTACCGACCATCACCGGCGAGATCAAACGTCATTTCCGCGACCGTTCCTGGGCGATGCACGTCCCCCGCCCGATCAAGGACCTGCAATCACGCCTGCACGCCGCCGTCGAGGAACTGTCGACCACGTCCGGGCAGGCGCCACGGCCCAGCCAGATCGCCGCACACCTCGGCGTGAGCACCGCGAAGATCCTGGACGCACTGGACGCTCAGCAGACCACCCGGAGCAGTTCACTCGATGAGCACCTCGCCGGATCCGACACCGCTCTCAGCGAGTTCCTGGGCCATCCGGACACCGGCTTCGAACTCGCGGAGCACCGTTCCGGACTGCGCTCGGCCCTCACCGCGCTCTCGCCCCGGGAACGGCACATCCTCGGGCTGCGCTTCTTCGAAGATCTCAGCCAGACACAGATCGCGATGCGGGTGGGCATCTCGCAGATGCACGTTTCACGCACCCTCGCGAAGTCTCTTGCCACCCTCCGGCGCAGCCCCGCTCTGAACCACCAGGGGTCCTGAACGGTAACGGAGCACACCAACCGCCGCGCTCGGTGCGGTCAGCCGCAGAGTGCGGCGAAGAAGGCCGCGTTGTCGTCGGCGATCGGTGCACTCCCCCGCACGATCTGGCCGAACGGAACCGGCACCGTCCGAGCCGCTCCGGAGATCGCCTGCCCGTTCGCCCGGCAACCCCCACCGCTCCCGGCCGGGGTCTCACCCGGCGCCGCGGACGCCACCGCAGGGAACAACACCAGACCCACCAGCACCGCGCCGCCGCAGACGATCGCTCGCACCCGTCGCATCGTGCTCCTCCTCATCCGGTGACGCCGTCCCGGCACCACCGGAAGGGTCGCCCCGATCTTCCGCCTCGTTACCACCGGGGACGGGTGGGGCGGGAAACGCGGGAGTGTCAGATGAACGGTGTAACCGGTCGTGATGGCTAGCTTCCGTTGCTGGGAACGATACGTCCGGCGAAGGTGATCGCGAAGGCGTTCAGCGCCGGCTTCCAGCGCATCGCCCACCGGGCCCGGCCCTTCCCGGTCGGGTCGAGCGCTCGGGTGACCAGGTAGAGGCACTTGAGCGCGGCCTGCTCGGTCGGGAAGTGGCCGCGGGCCTTGACCGCGCGCCGGTAGCGGGCGTTGATCGACTCGATCGCGTTCGTGCTGCAGATGACCTTCCGGATCTCGACGTCGTAGTCGAGGAACGGCACGAACTCCGACCAGGCCGAGCGCCACAACGCGATGATCGCCGGGTACTGCCCGCCCCAGGTCGCGGCGAACTCGGCGAACCGGTCCTCGGCGGCCGCCTCGGTGGGCGCGGTGTAGACCGGGCGCAGATCCCGCGCCATCTGTTCCCAGTAGCGGCGGGAGGCGTAGCGGAAGGTGTTGCGGATCAGGTGCAGCACACAGGCCTGGACCAGCGCGTGGGGCCACACGGTGGTGATCGACTCCGGGAGGCCTTTCAGGCCGTCGCAGACCACGATGCAGGCGTCGACCACGCCGCGGTTCTTGATCTCGGTCAGGACGTGGAGCCAGTACTTCGCGCCCTCGCCGCCGTCGCCGGCCCAGATCCCGAGGATGTCGCGGTGCCCGTCCACGGTGACGCCGATGACGACGTAGAAGGGCCGGTTGGTGACCTGGCCGTCGCGGACCTTGATGTGGATGGCGTCGATGAACAGCACCGGGTAGACCGCGTCGAGCGGACGCTGGGCCCATTCGCCCAACTCGTCGAGGACCTTGTCGGTGATCCGCGAGATCGTGTCCTTGGAGACCTTCGCGCCGTAGACCTCGTCGAAATGCGCCGCCACCTCCCCGGTGGTCAGGCCGCGGGCGGTCAGCGACAACACGATCTCGTCGATGCCGTCCAGACGCCGTTGGCGCTTGCGCACGATGACCGGGTCGAAGCTGGCGTCCCGGTCACGGGGCACCTCGATCTGCACCGGCCCGATCTCGGTCAGCACCGTCTTGACGCGAGTCCCGTTGCGGGAGTTGGGGTTCTCCTGCCCGGCCCGGTCGTGGCGGTCATAGCCCAGGTGCTCGGTCATCTCCGCCTCCAGTGCGGTCTCGAGCACCGTCTTCGTCAACCCGGTAAGCAGACCGCCCGGGCCGACAAGCTCCACCCCCTCGGCCCGGGCTGCTTCCACCAACTGCTGGGCGAGCTGCTGCTGATCAATCCGATCCGGCACAGGCTCGATCGTCTCGGTCATTGCTGATCCCTCCCCCGAGCTGCGCTCGGCGTGTCGGACCAGTTACACCGTTCGTCGGACAGTCCCGGAAACGCGGCCGGCACTGCACCGGCCTGGAGACCGATGAGTCCGTGGGCGGTGTGTCGTCATCAGTCCGTGAGCGCGGTGTCGGGCCGCGCTGGACCGATCTGGCTACAGGGGGACGTCGTGACGGTTGGGGAAGTCCGTGAGGCTGTGGTCGCAGAGCGCCGCGCGCAGGTCGCCCTGTACGCCTCGCTGACCGAGGCGCAGTGGACGGCGCCGAGCCTGTGCGCCGGCTGGAGTGTGCACGAGGTGCTCGCCCACACCACGATGCCTTTTCGATACTCGTTGCCGCGGGTGCTGCTCGAGGTCGTCAAGGCGCGAGGGAACTTCGATCGCATGGCTGATCGTCGAGCGCGTCGGGATGCCGCGGACCTGGCTCCGGAGCAGCTGCTGTCGTCGTTGCGTGACAACGTGGGGCACCCGTGGGCGCCTCCGGGCGGTGGCCCGCTCGGTGCGCTGTCCCACGACGTGATCCACGGTCTCGATGTCTCGGTGGCGTTGGGGCGGGACGACCACGCCTCCCCGCAGCGGATCGCGATGGTGCTGGCGGGTATGGAGCCCGAGCATCGCGCCGTGTTCGGGGTGGACCTCACCGGCATCGAGTTGCGGGCGACCGATGCGGATTGGTCCTACGGCTCCGGGGACGTCGTCCGGGGCGGCGTCCAGGAGCTACTGCTGATCGTGTGTGGACGTCCGGTGCGGGCCGAGCGGCTCGACGGCGACGCGGTGACGCGGTTGGCCACGGTGCGGGCGTAGTGCGCTGGGCATGGGCGCTCCGTGGTGCTCGTCGGTTCACCGTTCGCGGGTCCCGGGTCGCCGCTCCCGCACGCTCGGTGTTCGGCGCTCACCTCTTGTCCACGGTCCGCGCGACCCAGGTGACCACCAGGCCCTGCGTTCTCAGGGCGGACGTCAAGCCATCGGCCTTACCGAGAAGGCGACCCGGTGCCCCCAGGTGCATCTCCGACGACGGCCGCCGACACTTCCCGGCCGCGCCCCATCGGTCAGGGGCCGATCCTCGCCGGCATCCGGATCGCCGCGCCTGCCCGGGAGCGATCGATTCGTTGCCGGGGACTCGGGTGCGTCTACACTTACCGTTCGTGGCAGCTTACGGAGACGCGGGGTTGGGTCTGCTCGGTGACCCGACCCGTCGCGCCATCTTCGAGCGTCTCGCCCGCGGACCGCTCTCGGTCCAGCAGCTCGCCGACGAGCTCCCGATCAGCCGCCCCGCGGTGTCCCAGCACCTGCGCGTCCTCAAGGACGGCGGCCTGGTCGACAGCCGGGCCGAGGGCACCCGCCGCATCTACCGCCTCAACCACGACGGCGTCACCGCGCTGCGGGCGTGGCTGGACGGGGTCTGGGCCGACGCATTGACCGGGTTCCAGAAGGTCGCCGAAACCCCTCCCGCACCCCGACAGGAGAGCCCATGACCACGACCGCGCCGATCCCCCCGATCACGGGCACCACCACCGTCGCCGTGCCGATCGAGGAGGCGTTCCGGGTGTTCACCGGCTCCATCGACGCGTGGTGGCCCCACCAGTTCCACATCGGCGCAGCCGAGGTCGCCGAAGTCGTCCTGGAACCCCGCGTCGACGGCCGCTGGTACGAACGCGGAGTCGACGGCACCGAGTGCGACTGGGGCCGGGTCCTGACCTGGGAACCCCCGCACCGGCTCGTGTTCACCTGGCAGATCAACGGCACCTGGCAGCTCGACCCCGACCCCGAGCACGCCAGCGAGATCAACGTCCGGTTCACCGCGACCGGCCCGGCCGAGACCACCGTCGAGGTCGAGCACCACTCCTTCGAACGCCTCACCGGCGGCGGGACGATCAACGACGCGATCCGCGGGGGCGGCGGCTGGGTCCTGCTGCTCGACCAGTTCACCACCACCGTGGCGGCCCGGTCATGACCGCGACCGTGGACGCGATGAGCCTGGCCCGCGACGAACGAGCCGACCTCGCCGACTTCCTCGCCACCCTGAGCCCCGCCCAGTGGGAGGCCCCGTCGCTGTGTGCCCGGTGGCGGGTCCGCGACGTCGTCGCGCACATGTTCAGCTACGAGGAGCTGGGCCCGATCGGGCTGGTCGGCCGGTTCATCAAGGGTGGTGTCCTGCCGGACCGGGTCAACGCCGTCGGTGTCGCCGCCTTCGCGGACAGCGGCCCGGACGAGCTGCTGGCGCTGGTGCGCGACCACCAGCAGCCCCGCGGCCTGACCGCAGGTTTCGGCGGGAAGATCGCCCTGACCGACGGCGTCATCCATCACCAGGACATCCGCCGCCCGCTCGGCCTGCCGCGAACCATCCCGGCCGAGCGGATGCGAACGGTTCTGGACTTCGCTCGCACCGCACCCACCATCGGGGCGTCGAAACGGGTCCGCGGGCTCACCCTCACCGCCACGGATCTCGACTGGACGGCCGGACGCGGCCCTGTGGTCGAAGGACCTGCGGAATCGCTGCTCATGGCCATCGCGGGCCGGCCCGGAGCCGTCGAGGAGCTGAGCGGCCCCGGCCGGCGAGTGATCGCCGACCGCATCGGGGGGTAGCGCGGGCTCAACGCCTGTCGTGGCAGCGCAGTCCCGACGCTCACGCGCCGCCTCCCGTCAACCCCTGCCGTGACCGGCCCGAACGGGCCACACCTCGGGTCGTACCGGAGTCGCGTTCCGTGCCGGTCCCGTGGCGACACCGTCGTCGATCGTGCTGACGAGGATGGACGGGGTCCGGCGACTCGGACACCGTCGTATCGATGGCTGGAGCGCGAAGCCAGTGCGAGGCCATGGGAGTGAAGGTCTGGTTCGAGCACCGCGGGCCCCGTTTCGGACGATGCCCGAGTCACCGAACCCGCCGTAGTCTCCCACCGTGGCGGTCCACCGTTCCCGGCTCCCGTTCTCCTGGCTCGTCGGTGGTCTCGCGGTAGCGGTCACGGCTGCGGTGGTCATCGCCCGGCAGGGCCCGGCACCCCTCGGGGGTGCGTCCTACCCGGTGCTCGCCGCCGCGCTCGCCGCCGCCGCCGCGCTCGTGCACACCCACCTCACCCTCGACCCGGGGTGGATCACCTGGCGGCGCGCGGTGGCCGGGCTCGCGCTGGCCGCGCTCGCGGTTCCCGGCTGGTCGGCACTCGCGACGCTCCTCTCCGCGGCGGCTCCGAACACACCACTCGCCTGGGCAACGGCCGTTCTCGCCGGGACGGCACACCTGCCCGTACTGGCCGCCTTCTCACTGCTGCCGCTGCTCGCCGTGCGCTACCTGGGCCGCGGGTCCACCCGCCGCCCGGTGGCGGTCGTCCTCGGGCTGCTCGCGGCGGCCGTCCTGTCCTTCGCGGCGTTCTTCGACGACTTCGCCCCGCTCACCGCCCGCGCACCGCTGGCCTGGCCACCGGGCGTCGTCATCGGGACGTCGCTCAACGCCGCGTTCCTGGCCACCGTCCTGCTCGGTCCGCTGGCGGCACTGCTCGCCGCCCGTCGTGCCGGGACCGAGGCCGTGCGCCGGCTCGCCACCGTCGGAGCGTCCTCGCTGGCCGGAGCGGCACTCGTCATGCTCTGCGGGTCGGTGGGCCCGTCCGACGGGGAGGGCGCTGCCGCCGTCGTGTACGGCGGGATGTACCTGGCGCTGACCGTCGCCGTCGTGTGCGCGTCGCGCGCGGTGACGGCCCGGCCGCGCGGGGCCGATCAGAACTCCGACGACGCAGCGGTACCGATGGTCTCCGCTGCGCCGGACCGGGCGGCGCCCGGCCACCTGAGGTCGCTGACCGGACGCGAGAACGAGATCCTCGCGCTGCTCGCCGAGGGCCTGTCCAACGCCGGGATCGCCGCCCGCCTGGTGCTGTCCCAACGCACCGTCGACGCCCACCTGCGTTCGGTGTTCGCCAAGCTCGACCTGCCGGACTCCCCGCAGGACAACCGTCGGGTGCACGCCGTGCTGGCCTTCCACGACGGCACCCGCACCCCGCGTGCGACCGGTTAGGCGATTTCGCCGATGCAGCCCTGAGCAGCGGATTCCTACGCTCCGACGCACTGCCACCCGTCCCGGAGGAGTGCCCCGTGGTGCGTCGCCTGCTCGTGTTGTCCGCGCTGGTCTGGCTGCCGTTCCTGTCCCTGTTCGTGTTCGCGTCCTTCGGGAACACCAGCCTGCTCCACATCGCCCACCACGTCATCGCCCTCGGTCTGCTGGTCCCCGCCGTCCTCATGACCTGGCGGCACCGTCGCGGCGCCACCACGCGCGCCACCCGCACGCTGGCCCGAGCGCTGGCCGTCGTCCTGCCACTCGGCACCCTCGGGCACGCCGTCGAACTCGCCATCGCCATCGGCAGGTACGCCTCCGACGGCTTCGCGAACCTCGACACCACCGACCTCTTCGACCACGGCCCGCACGCCACGGTCGCGACCGTCACCGCCCCGGCCATGCTCACGAGCATGCTGCTCGTCGTGGCGCTGACCGTCACCACTGCGGTGCAGAGCCGCCGCAGACTCGAGCCGGTCGCGGGCGAATAGCACTCCGCCCTGTCTCCCACATGGTCCGTCCTGGTGTCAGGGTCGGGTCCGCCGCCTGGAGTTCGGGAGGGAGGCCGTCGTTCACACCGAGCCGACCGCCGACGCGCCCTTCCGGCGAACCGCGATGATGATGCCTGCGGCGATGAGCCGGAAGGGCAGCAGGAGGTCGCCGACGAGGCCCCCGGGAGGGACCGAACAGGCACCCAGCAGGGCGAGCACGCCGATCCAGCACGGGCCGGCCACGGGGCCGGTCCAGTCCCGGCGGGTGCGCCGGGAGCAGCGAGACGAGTGCACCGAGACCGAGCAGCGCGGCAGCGCCGGTACGCAGGACGCCGCTGCGCCGGCCGACCACCGCGAGCGCCCCGAACCCGACCGGCCCGAGGACGGCCTTCGGGGCCATGAGGGCGAGCAGGCCGGCGGACGCACCGATCGACCGCGCGACAGCCGCGTGCGCCGGAGTTTCCGCCGTCGGGCCCGGCCGGAGATACTGGACGGATGGCGACGACGCCGCGCTCCCGGACCCGAGCGCCCGAACGGAGTCGACGACTCATCGTGGTCGACGACCACGAGGTCGTCCGTGAGGGCCTGGTCGCCGTGCTCGCCCAGGATCCCCGGTTCGAGATCGTCGGGACGGCGTCGACCGGGCGGGAGGCCGTCGAGCTGGTCCGCCGCACCCGGCCCGACGTCGCGATCCTCGACCTGCGGCTGCCCGACACCCCCGGCGACGCCCTGTGCCGGGAACTGCGGGCGCTGCTCCCGGACCTCGCCGTGATCGTCCTGAGCTCCTCCCTCAGCGAGGACAGCGTGCGGTCCGCGATCGAGGCGGGAGCGTCGTCGTACGTCACGAAGGCGGCGGGCATCGCCGAGCTGCGCGCCGCGCTCGCGCGGACCGGACCGGGTGCCGACGGTCCCCCGATGACCGTGTCCCAGATCGTCCGACGGCTCCAGCAGTTCGTGGAGGAGCGGGTCGACGACGACGCGCCGACCCCGCAGCAGGCGCGGGTGCTGCAGCTCGCGGCCGAGGGGATGACCTACCGGGAGATCGCCAGGCGGCTGGTGCTGTCCGAGGCGACGGTGCGGTTCCACATCCAGAACCTCAAGCTCAAGTACGGCGCGGCGAGCAAGACCGACCTCATCGTGCGCGCGATCCGCCAGGGACTGGTCGCGCCCGACGAGGGAGGCGGGCCGTGACGCCGTCGTCCGGGGCCTGCGGCGGGCTCGACCTCGTCGCGGTGTCCCGGCTGGCGATGGCCGAACTGGGAGCCGACGCCGTGCTCGTCGAGTGCGGGGCCGGGATCGCGGTGCTCGGCGGCCCGGCCGACGACGAGCTGCTGACCGCGGTCCGCCGCGGCACCGGGGACCCCCGGGTGACCTCGCTGACCGACGGCGGCGCCTCGGTGCACGTGCTGCACCGCACCGCCCCGGAGGACCCGGGCCGCTGCCGCGACCTGCTGCAGGCCTTCGCCCGGCACATCGCCGTCATCCTCGGCCGCGACGACGCCCCGCCGGACCCGGACGGCGACGGGGTGCTCGCCGTCGACGACCTGCCCCTGCTCCCCGACGCCGTCATCGCCATCACCGGCCGGGTGGCCGGGATGATGCAGCCGCTGACCGGCGCCACCGCGGCGGGCATCACCGTCTGGGACGCCGAGCACGGCATCCTGCGGGCCCTGCCCGGGGCCTTCGGGGCGAACGACGACGTGGTCGCCGCGTCCGTCACCGGGCGCGTCACGAACCTGCGCAGCGCCACGTCGCGGGTGCTCACCACCGGACAGCCCTACCTGTCCAACCGGGCGAGCGGGGACCCCGGCATCATCCAGTCCTACGTGGACATCTTCGAGATCACGCGCATCCTCTCGGTCCCGCTGAACAACGGCGGGCGCCGGATCGGGGTCCTGCACCTGGTCAACAAGCCCACCGACTTCACCATCGACGACATCACCGCCACCGAGCGGGTCGCCCCGCGGATCGCGATCGCCGTGGAGCTGGCCCTGGCCGTCGCCCGGATGTCCGCGCAGCAGCGCCTGGAGGGCGTCCTCACCTCCGTCGCGGTGGCCGTCGCGACCGGTCGCGGGGTGCAGGACGGGCTGCTGCCGGCGTTCCGGCAGCTCGCCGACGTGACGGCGGCGTCCCTCGTCGCGCTGGTCCCCCCGGACTCCCCGCCGCTGCTGTGCCGGCGCGGCGAGCCGGACCCCGAGCTGGAGCGACGCGTGATCGACGAGGGGCGCACCTTCGGCTCTCCCTCCTCGCACGGCGAGCTCCCCCGGGCGGCCGGGGACCCGGGCTGGACCGTCCTGCGCGCGCCCGTCGAGGTCCACGGCCACCGCACCGCGACGCTGGCCGTCCTGCGCCGCAGCGCGGAGCCGTTCACCGACGCCGAGTCCGACGTGGTGACCCGGCTGGCCGCTCTGGTGGGGCTGGCCTGGGCCACCGAGCAGTACCAGCGCCAGCTCGCCGAGATCACCCTGCTGCAGGAGCGCGAGCGCATCGCCGACGAGCTGCACGACCGCGTCTCCCAGATCCTCTACGCCGCGGGGCTCGGGCTCGACACCCTGCTGGAGCAGCCCGACACCGCCCCGGACGACCGGGAGCGGCTCCTCGAGGTCCGGCGCCTCGTCGTGGGCGGCGACGTCGCGATCCGGGACGTGATCCACGACCTCGCCCGGGCCCCGGGGGCGCAGCTGAGCCGGCGCCTGCGGCGGGAGGTGCAGGCCGTCGAGGAGGAGTTCGCCGTCGCGGTGCGCACCGAGATCCCCGACGACGACGTGCTCGCCCCGATCCCGCGCACGGTCGCCGACGCGCTGGTCCGGGTCGCCCGCGAGGGCACGGTGAACGCCGCGAAGCACGCCGGTCCGTGCCGGATCGCGCTGACCGTGCGGGTCGACCAGCGGCACGTCGGCCTGACCGTCCTCGACGACGGGCTGGGGCTGCCGGAGTCGCGGTGGCTCCGCGTCCGGGGGGACGCCCTCGACGACTCCCGCGGGCACGGGGTGGCCGCGCTCCGCCGGACCGTCGAGGACGCGGGCGGCACGATCGCCATCGCGAGCCCGGACGGCGGGTTCGGCACCCGCCTGGAGTGCCGGTTCGCCCTCTGAGGGACGGGCCCGGCGGGCTGCGCGGTCCGGGGCTGCGCGGTCCGGGGCTGCGCGGTCACCGCATCGAGAACGTGCCTCCCCCGGCCGCCAGGTTCACCGTCTTGAGCTCCATGAACTCCCGGATCCCCTCGACCCCGTACTTGCGGCCCACCCCGCTCGCCTTCACCCCGCCGAACGGCCGCTCCGCGTTGAGCACGAAGCCGTTGACGGAGAAGGTGCCCGTGTGCACCGCCCTGGCCACGGCGAGCGCGCGGTCGGGGTCCGCGGTGTACACCGCGCCGTGCAGGCCGTAGGGCGAGTCGTCGGCCATCGCGACGGCGTCGGCCTCGTCGTCGAACGGGATGACGCACACGACCGGCCCGAAGACCTCCTCCTGCGCGATGCGGGAGGAGTTGGCCATGCCGGTCAGCACCGTGGGCCGGTGGAACCAGCCGCGGTCCGGCAGCGGGCCGGGCGAGGTCGTCGCGACGGCCCCGTCCGCCAGCGCCGCGCGGACGTGCTCGGCCACCTTGTCGCGCTGGCGCCGCGACACCAGCGGGCCCAGGTCGGTGGCCTCGTCGAGGGGGTCGCCCACCACGAGCCTCCCGGCGGCGGCGGTCAGCGCCTCGACCACCTCGTCGTACCGCGACCGGGCGACGAGGACGCGCGACGTGGCCGCGCAGTTCTGCCCCGTGTTGCCGAAGGCCCCGGCGGCCAGCCCCGGGACGGCGACGGCGAGGTCGGCGTCGTCGAGCACGATGGCCGCCGACTTCCCGCCCAGCTCCAGCACCATGCGGCGCATCGCCGCCCCGCAGACCGCCCCGATCTTCCGGCCGGTCCCGGTGCTGCCGGTGAAGAACACGGCGTCCACGCCGGGGTGGGCGACGAGGTGCTCGCCGACCGACGGGCCACCGGGCAGGACGCTGAGCATCCCCTCCGGCAGCCCGGCCTCGACAAACGCCTCGGCCACCCCGAACGCGTCGAGCGGGGTCTCCGGGGCCGGCTTGAACACCACCGGGCACCCGGCGAGGAGCGGGTAGACGATCTTGTAGAGGGCCTGCAGGAAGGGGCCGTTCCACGGTGCGATCGACGCGACCACGCCGACCGGCTCCAGCCGGACCAGCGCGTCCACCGCACCCGTGCGGTGCTCCTCCACCACGACCTCGCGCGCGGCCGCGCAGGCGTGGCGCACGCTGCCGATCGCCATGGCCTGGTGCAGCGGCCGCGACGCCCGGATCGGCACCCCCATCTCGACGGTGACCAGGCGCAGCGTCTCCTCCAGGCGGGGTTCGAGCGACGCGCACATCCGCTCCACGACGGCGACGCGCTCCTCCATCGCCAGGTGCCGCACCCTTCCGCCGCTGGTCGGTGACGTGAGCAGTCAACATCGGGCGCTCCGCTATGGCGACTATCACAACTGCTAGTTGGGGCCTCCCGGGACCGGCCGTAGCGTGGCCGGAGTGGCGGAATGGAACTTCGCGGACGTCTGGGAAGCGGTGTCGGAGACCGTTCCGGACGAGCTGGCCCAGGTGCACGGCGACCGGCGCGTCCCGTGGGCGGAGTTCGACCGGCGGGCCGACGGCGTCGCCGCCGCCCTCCTCGGCGCCGGGCTCGGGCCCCGCGACTCCGTCGCGATCGACCTCTACAACGGCCCGGAGTTCCTGCAGACGGTCTTCGGGGCGTTCAAGGCCGGGCTGGTCCCGGTCAACACCAACTACCGCTACGTCGGGCCGGAGCTGCTGCACCTGTGGGACGACGCCGACGCCGGGGCCGTCGTCTTCCACGGTTCGCTGACCGAGACGGTCGCGTCGGTGCGCACCGACCTGCCGCGGGTGCGCCTCTGGCTGCACGTCGACGACGGGACGCACGCGTGCCCGTCGTGGGCCGTGCCGTTCGACGAGGCGGCGGGCTCCGCGCCGGGCCGGACCACCCCGCAGAGGCCCCGCTCCGGTGACGACCTGATCCTGATCTACACGGGCGGCACCACCGGGCGTCCCAAGGGCGTGATGTGGCGCCAGCACGACCTCTACCGCGCCTCCGACGTCGCCCGCGACCCCGCGCAGGCCGATCTCGGGCACGTGCGCTCCCGTGTCGCGGGCGCGCAGCCGCGGCCCGTCGGGCTGCCCGGGTCGCCGCTGATGCACGGCACCGGCCTCGTCTTCGCGGGCACGATCCTCAGCCGCGGCGGCACCGTGGTCACCACGACGTCGCGGGGCCTCGACACCGTCGAGATGCTCGATCTGATCGACCGGGAGCGGGTCTCGGCGCTGTGCATCGTGGGCGACGCGTTCTGCCGCCCGCTCGTCGACACCCTGAACGAGCACCCGGACCGCTGGGACCTCTCGCACCTCGCCGCCGTGTCGTCCTCGGGCATGGCGTGGTCGGCCGACGTCAAGCAGCAGCTGCTCGTCCACGCCCCCGGCGCGGTGCTCGTCGACCTCCTCAACAGCAGCGAGGCCAGCGGCATGGGCCGGTCCATCGTCTCGGCCCGCAAGGGCCGCGGCGCCGGCCGCTTCCGGCTCGGCGAGAACGCGTTCGTCATCGACGAGGACGGCAGGCCGGTCGGGCCGGGGCAGGTCGGCCTCGTCGCGGTCCGCGGCCACCTGCCGCTGGGCTACCACAAGGACCCGGAGAAGACGGCGGCCACGTTCCCCACGATCGACGGGGTCCGCTGCTCCGTGCCCGGCGACCACGCCGTCGTCGAGGCCGACGGCACGGTCACGCTCCTCGGCCGCGGCTCGACGAGCATCAACACCGGCGGCGAGAAGGTGTTCCCGGAGGAGGTCGAGGAGGCGCTGAGGTCCTATCCGGGCGTCCTCGACGCGGTCGTCGTCGGCGTCCCGAACCCCCGCTTCGGCCAGGCCGTCGCCGCGCTCGTCGCCACCGCGCCGGGAGCCGGGATCGACCGCGACGAGCTCACGGAACACGTCCGGGGGCGGCTGGCCCCCTACAAGACCCCCCGGCACGTGCTCGTGACCGACTCCGTGGGACGCGGCCCGAACGGCAAGGCCGACTACGTGGCCGTGCGCAAGCGCATCGACGACTGGATGGCCTCGGATGGGACGGTGCAGCGGTGACCTCCTCGACCCCCTCCCCCGTCCTGTTCGAACGGCGCGACGGCATCGCCCGCGTCACGCTGAACCGCCCGGACAAGATGAACGCGCTGACCCCGGAGATGGTGGTGCGCCTGGCCGCCTTCTGGGAGGAGGTGGCCGACGACGACTCCGTCCGCGTCGTCCTCGTCACCGGCGCCGGGCAGAAGGCGTTCTGCTCGGGCGGCGACCTCGGAGCGCTGATCCCGATCATGATGCGCACCCGCGAGCCCCGGGACGAGTGGGAGGAGCGCCTCGCGGCCCGCCGGTCGCTGCTCTACGCCGCGCTGCTGCGCAACGACACGTTCTTCAAGCCGGTCGTCGCCGCGGTCAACGGGCTGGCCTTCGCCGGGGGCGCGGAGTTCCTGCTCGGCACCGACATCCGGGTGGCCTCGACGACGGCACGGTTCGCGCTCACCGAGGTGCGCCGCGGCCTCATCGCGGGCGGCGGCTCGTTGGTGCGACTGGCCCGCCAGATCGCCTGGGCCGACGCGATGGAGGTCGCGCTGGTCGGCGAGCCGATCGACGCCGCGCACGCGCTGCGGATCGGGCTGGTCAACCGCGTGGTCGAACCCGACCAGGTGCTGCCCGTCGCCGAGGACCTGGCCCGCCGCATCTGCCTCGGGGCCCCCATCGCCCTGGCCAAGACCAAGGAGGCGATGGTCCGCTCCAACGGCCGCCCGCTCGACGAGGCGTTCGCGATCGAGAGCGAGTGCACGATCGCCAACGCCCGGACCGAGGACGCCCGCGAGGGCCCGCGCGCCTTCATGGAGAAGCGCGACCCCGTGTTCCACGGCCGCTAGGAGGAGACCGAGATGGATGTGCTGGCCGGCGTGCGCGTCGTGGAGATGGGCCTGTGGGTCGCGGGTCCCGCCGCGGGCGGGGTGCTCGCCGACTGGGGGGCCGAGGTCGTGAAGATCGAGCCGCCGTCCGGTGACCCGATGCGCGGGCTGTTCGGCGCGCTGTCGGGGTCGAAGGAGCAGCGCTGCCCGCCGTTCGACCTCTACAACCGGGGCAAGAGCAGCGTCGCCCTCGACATCAACACCCCCAAGGGCCGCGACCTGGCCGAACGGATCGTCGGCGACGCCGACGTGTTCCTCACCAACATGCGCCCGGCGTTCCTGGAGCGCGTGGGGCTGGGCCACGAGCGACTGGTGGAGAAGTACCCGCGGCTGGTCTACGCGAGCCTCACCGGGTACGGCCTGGAGGGGCCCGACCGCGACGCGCCCGGGTTCGACGTCGCCGCGTTCGCCGCGCGGGCCGGGGTGTCGGACCGGTCGACCCCGCCCGGGCAACCGCCCACCACGCTGCCCGGCGGCCTCGGCGACGCGGTGACGGGCATGTCGCTGGTGGCCGGCGTACTGGCGGCGCTGCTGCACCGCGAGCGCACCGGCCGCGGCCAGCTCGTCGCGACGTCGCTGATGCGCTCGGGGGCCTTCTGCATCGGCATGGAGCTCTCCACCCGGTTGGGCCTGGGCCGCCTCGCCGCCACCCGCCCCCGCTCCCACCCGCAGAACCCGCTGCTCAACTCCTACGCCTCGGCGGACGGCCGGTGGTTCTGGCTGATCGGGGCCGAGTCCGACCGCCACTGGCCCGCCCTCGTCACGGCGACCGGGGAGGAACGCCTCGCCGACGAGCGCTTCGCCACCGCGCGGGGCCGTCGGCGTGCGGGCGACGACCTCATGGCGCTGCTGGACGCCACGTTCGCGACGCGGACCCGCGACGAGTGGGGCCGGCTGTTCGACGAGCACGGCGTGTGGTGGACCCCGGTGAACAGCGTCGAGGACCTGCTCACCGACCCCCAGGCCGAGGCAGCCGGTCTCTTCGTCGACGTGCCCACGACCCGGGACGACACGACCGTCACCGAGCGGTCGCTCGCCAACCCGGCCGACTTCGGGTCGGCCGCCGACCGGGGGTTCTCCTCCCCGCCGGCCGTCGGGGCCGACACCGACGCGGTGCTGCGCCGCCTCGGACTCGACGACGCCGAGGTGGAGCGGCTGCGCAAGGACGGCATCGTCGCCGGACCCGCCGGGGCCTAGGACCCGACGTGCCGGACGAGCCCGAGCGCCAGCTCGACGTAGCGCTCGGCGATGTCCTCCGGCGTGGACGGGCCGGCCGGGCGGTACCACTCCGCGATCGACTTGCACATCGTCACCACGGCCCGCGACGCCTCCCGCGGGTGCGGGGTCCGCATCCGCCCGCTCGCCACCCCCGCCAGCACCTCGGCGTCGACGAGCCGCTGCTGCGTCGACCGGCGCGCGGTCATGTGGGACCGGGCGTCGGCGTCGAGGCTGCGCATCTCGCTCGCCGCGAGGAACCCGATCTCCCTGCGGTGCGTGTGGAACAGCGCCATCGTCTCGACCAGCAGTCCGAACCGCTCCACCTCGTCGCCGCCGTGGGCGACCGCGGCCCGGCACCGCCACAGGAGGTCGTCCATCCCCCGGTCGAGGATGCGCTGCAGCATCTGCTGCTTGCTGGCGTGGTGGTGGTAGATCCCCGACACCGACAGGCCCGAGCGGGCGGCCACGTCGCGGACCGACGCACCGTGGTAGCCGGTCCGCAGGAACACCTCCATCGCCGCGGTGAGCACCGGGTCGAGGTGCAGCGGCTCGTAGTGGCGCCAGTCACCGGCGGGCACCGCCGCGTGCTCGACGGCCGGGGCGGGCCGCTCGGCCGACAGCAGGTCCTCCACCGAGCGACCCAGCGTCGCGGCGATCCGGTGCAGGCGCACCACCGTCATGCGGGTCTTGCCCGTCTCGAGCTCGCTCATCGTCGCGGCGCTGACGCCCAGGGCCCGCGCGAGCGCCCGCAGGCTCAGCCCGGTCGCCTGGCGCGCCTCGCGGACGCGGCGCCCGACGTCCGGTCCGTCCACGTCCGGTCCGTCCACGTCGGCACCGTCCACGTCTGGGCCGACCCCGGTCGTCACGGTGTCCACGCTAACCGGCCGGGGTCGCGCCGCACCGGGCAGCACCGGCACCACGGACGGTTCGACGGGGCGGCCGGCCATCGCCGATCAGCCGCCCCTGACCTCGTTCGCGTACTTCTCGGTCATGTGGGCGATGCCCGCGGCGTGCGTGGTGAAGTGCTCGTCGCGGGTGTCGGTCGCGCGCTGCTTGGCCTCCAGCGACCGGTCGGTGAACGACGTGGCGCCGCCCTGGAAGCGCGGGAAGACCTGCTGCGCGAGGAGCTCGTAGGAGCGCACCGTCGCGGCCGGGTTCGCCCAGTCGTGGGCCTGGAGCAGGAACGCCCCGAAGCCGCCCGACTGCTTGACCAGCCGCTCGACCTGGGCGGCGGCGTCGTCGGGTGTGCCGATCACGCCGAACCCGCCGTTGTTGATGAAGGCCACCATCTCCTCGACGTCGCTGCCGTCGAGCTGGAACTGCGGGAACGCGGCCACCTTCTGGAAGTACCGGAACCACTCGACGATCCCGTACTCGACGTCGCGGATCGCCTGCTCACGGGTCTCGGCGATGTGCATCGCCCCGACGAGGCGCCACTCGTCGCGCGAGGGGGCCGGACGGCCGTAGTGGGCCGCACGCTCCTCGACGACGTCCCAGTGGAAGGCCAGCGCGTCGAACCCGTCCGTGGTGAGCGTGGCCCCGATCGACATCAGCCCGAAGCCGTACCGCCCGGCCAGCCGCGGGCCCGACGGCGAGGCCACCGCGGCGACGCTGATCGGGAAGCAGGGCTGGGTGAACGGCAGGTAGTGCAGCCGGGCGTCGACCAGGTTGTGGGTCAGCGTCTTCTCGGTGACCGTCTCCCCGGCCAGCAGGCGCACGATGATGTCGAGGTTGACCCCCAGCAGCTCGCGGGTGTCGGTCGGGGTGAGGCCGAGCATGGCGCCGTCGGTGGGCAGGGAGCCGGGCCCCGCGCCCATCATGATCCGGCCCCGGGTCAGGTGGTCGAGCAGCACCATGCGCTCGGCCGACCAGAGCGGGTTGTGGTACGGCACGGAGGTGACGCCGGTGCCGAACCGGATCCGCTTCGTCCGCTCGGCGGCGGCCGCGATGAAGATCTCCGGGTGGCCGATGATCTCGCTGCCCGCCGAGTGGTGCTCCCCGATCCAGACCTCGTCGTAGTTGAGGCGGTCGAGTCGTTCGACGAGTTCCAGGTCGCGCTGCAGCGCCACCGTGGGGTGCTCACCCGCGGAGTGGATCGGGGCGAGGAACGTGCCGAAGCGCAGGTTGCTCATGTCTCCTCCAAGACGGTGACTCGTCCGCAGAGTGTTCGGAGAAAGCGAACACTCACCTTGGTTCCGCGGAGCGCGACGAACCTTGACACGCTCGGAACGGTGATGCAAGCCTCTCGTCCGAACAGGGCGTGCGAACGATCGCACGGTGTCTGCCCGGTGAGAGTGCATTCAGGACGGAGTCGAGTGGCCCGCGACGATCCAGCCCCGCTGCACGGGATCCGCGTGCTGGAGGTGGGCACCCACCGCGCGGGCGCGTTCGCCGCCGCGATGCTGGCCGACCTGGGCGCCGATGTCGTCGCGGTCGCCTGCGGCACGGACGACCGCGACGAGGCGGCGCGGCTGGCCTTCGACCGCGGCAAGCGGTCGGTGTCGGTCGATCCCCGGCGCCCGGGTGAGGTGGAGCGCCGGTTGGTGGGCTGGGCCGATGTGGTCGTCGAGGAGGACCTCGCGTGGCGCTCGGCCGGGCCCCTCGACGGGCTGGACCGGCTGATCCACTGCACGATCACCCCCTACGGCCACGGCGGCGACCGGCCCGTCGCCGATCCCGGGTCACAGGACCTGCTGGTGCAGGCCCTGTCCGGGAACATGGACCTCACCGGGTTCGCGGGCGGCCCGCCCAGCGAGGCCGGGATCCCCGTCGCGGACCTCGCCACCGGCGTCTTCGCCGCGATCGGCGTCCTGGCCGGGGTGGTGGCGGGCGGCCCCCGCCGGGTCGAGGTCGCGAAGATCGACGTGGCGGTCGCCCTGCTGAGCTACATGGCGGTCGGGTACTTCGCCGACGGGGAGGCCCCGACCCGGGTCGGCACCGGCCACTCCACGATCTTCCCGTACAACGCGTTCGAGGCCGCCGACGGCGAGGTCGTCGTGGCCCCGTTCACCTCGCGGTTCTGGCGCAACTTCGCCACGGCGGCGGGACGTGACGACCTCGCCCGCGACGACCGCTACCGCAGCTTCTCGCGCCGGCTGCGGGCCAAGCACGAGCTCATGGCCGAGATCGAGCCGATCCTGCGCGGGCGCACGGTCGACGAGTGGGTCGCGATCTTCGCCGCCGCGGACGTGCCGGCCGGTCCGGTGCTCACCCTCGGGGGCGCGCTCGCGCTGCCGCACACGGTCGCCCGGGGGATGACGCCCGTGCTGACCGCCCCGGACGGCACGACCAGGCGGACCGTCGGCTCGCCGTTCCGGTTCCGCGCCCCGGACGGCACGACGTTCCGACCCGATCCCGGCGCGGTGCACGACGCCGGGGCGGACACCGCGGAGGTGCTCGCCGGCCTGGACGCGCGCGACCGACGGCCCGCGACCCCGCAACCGCCGTTGACCGGCGTCCGGGTGGTCGACCTGACGCGGATGTTCGCCGGGCCGTGCGCCACGGAGGTGCTGGCCGACCTGGGCGCCGACGTCGTCAAGGTCGAGGAGCCGCGCATCGGCGACCCGACCCGTCGCAACCTGCCGATGTGGGGCTCCGACGACGACGGGGAGAGCGCGTACTTCATGTCGCTCAACCGCGCCAAGCGCAGCGTCGCACTCGACCTCAGGAGCGAGGAGGGCCGCGCCGTCCTGCTCGAGCTGATCGACGGCGCCGACGTACTGGTGGAGAACTTCCGCCCGGGGGTGATGGCCCGGCTCGGCCTCGACCACGAGACCCTCGCCGCGCGCCGTCCCGGGCTCGTCTTCTGCTCCCTGTCGGGGTTCGGGGCCACCGGCCCGCTGCGGGACAAGATCTCGTTCGACCTGGTGAACCAGGCCATGGCCGGGATGATCGAGCTCACCGGCGACGTCGGCGAGCGACCGGTCCGGATCGGCGTCCCGATCGGCGACATGGCCGGGGGGCTCCACCTCGCCGTCGCGGTGCTCGCCGGGCTGGCCGGCCGCGCGCGCGCCGGGAAGGGGTGCTGGGTCGACCTGGCGCTGCACGACGTCCTGATCGGGCTGCTGTCCGACGTCGCGCAGCGCCACCTCCTCGGCGAGGAGGGCACCACCCGCGCGGGCAGCAGGGGTCGCGACACCGCACCGCACGGGCGGTACCGGGCCCGCGACGGCTGGCTGGTGCTCTCCGCGGTGCGCGACGAGCACTGGGCGGGCCTGGCCGAGGTGCTGGGCGTCCCGCCGGACGACCGGTTCACCGACGCCCGGCGGCGCAAGGAGCACGAGGCCGCGCTCGACGCCGTGCTGGCGCCGCGGTTCGCCACCGGCGACGTCGCGCAGTGGGTCCGTGACCTCACCGCGGCCGGAGTTCCCGCGGCTCCGGTCCGGTCGCTCGCGGACGCGCTCGGGTCGCCCCTGGTGACCGGCCGCGGCCTCGTCTACGAGTTCGACCACCCCGCCGTCGGGCGGGTGCGCAACCTGGCCTCCCCGCTGCTCGTCGACGGTCGTCGGCCGGGGACCGGCGCCGCGTCGCCGGTGCTCGGCGCCGACACCGACGACGTGCTCGCCGAGCTGGGTCACGACGGGCCCGACCGGGCCCGCCTCGCCGCCGAGGGGGTCGTCCGGTGCAGCTGAAGGTCACGACGGTCGACGTCGCCGACACCGGCGTCGCCACCGTCACCCTGAACCGGCCGGAGCGCGGCAACTCCTGGACCGGGCGCATGCACGCCGAGTACCGGTGGATCATGGCCGAGCTGGAGCGCGACGACCGCGTGCGCGTGGCCGTCCTGACCGGGGCCGGCCGGACGTTCTGCGTCGGCGCGGACACCAGGGCGCTGTCGGGCTACGTCGGTGGGGACGGCTACGACGGCGGCCTGCGCGACGAGGTCGCGAACCCCGGGTACGGGGTGCGGCCGGAGTTCGACGCCGACGTCAGCTGGCAGCTGGGGCTGCGGTTCCCGCTGATCTGCGCCGTGAACGGCGCCTGCGCCGGGATCGCGCTGGCCATGGCGGCGTACTCCGACATCCGGTTCGGCATGGTCGACGCCAAGATCACCACCGCCACCGCGAAGCTGGCCATGCCCGTCGAGTACGGGCTGTCCTGGATCCTGCCGCGCATCATCGGTCTCACCCACGCCGCCGACGTCCTGCTGTCCGGGCGCATCCTGCGCGCCCAGGAGCTCGGTGACATGGGGTTCTTCACCAAGGTGCTGGGGCCCGACGAGTTCCCCGGCGCGGTGACCGAGTACGCCGAGATGCTGGCGGCGCTGTCCCCCACCGCCCTCACCGTCACCAAGCGCCAGCTCTACGACGACCTGCTCGCCTCGAACCCGGCCGCGTCGGTAAACCGGAGCACGGAGCTGATCGGCGAGCTGATGCGCCGGCCCGACTACGGCGAGGGCGTGCGCGCCCTGGTCGAGAAGCGCGCCCCGAGGTTCGGCCGCAGTGAGGAGGAGCAGTGACCACTCCCCCGCCCTCGATCGTCGGCGTCGCCGAGCGGGCGCCCGTCCGCGACACCGGCGCGGAGACCGACCTGACCCTGTCCGCCGCCATCGCCGTCGAGGCGCTGGCGGACGGGGGGCTGGGGCCCGATGCCGTCGACGGCCTGCTGACCCACCCGATGGACACGGCGAGCCGGCTCGTCCCGTCGACCATCGGCGAGTACCTGGGCCTGCGCCTGGGCTACGCCGACTCCGTCGACCTGGGCGGGGCCACCGCGGTCGGGATGCTGTGGCGCGCCGCGGCCGCGATCCGGGCCGGGATGTGCTCGGTGGTCCTGTGCCTGACCGCGGTGCCGCGCGACCCGTCCGGTGCCGCCCACGGCGGGCCCACCCGGCGCACGGCCGACCTGTCGCCGTGGCGGGAGTTCGAGGTGCCCTACGGCAACATCGGTGCCACCGAGGGCTACGCGCTGATCGCCATGCGCTACGAGCACGAGTACGGCGACACCGCACGGGCGCGGGCCGCGGTCGCCGTCGCCCAGCGGGCCAACGCCGCTCACCAGCCCAAGGCGTACTTCTCCGGCACGCCGCTGGACGTCGACGAGGTGATGGCCTCGGAGATGATCGCCGACCCGCTGCGCAAGCTCGACTGCGTGCTGCCGACCGGCGGGGCGGCGGCGGTCGTCGTCGTGCGCGGCGACCTCGCCGAGCGCACGCCGCACCCCGCGGTGCCGATCCTCGGCGCGGGCGAGGCGGTCACCCACAAGACGATCACCTACGCGCCGTCGCTGACCGACACCGCGATCCGGCACTCGGCCGACCGCGCGTTCGCGACCGCGGGGATCGACCGCTCCGCGATCGGCCTCGCCTCGGTCTACGACTGCTACACCAGCACCGTCCTGCTCACGCTGGAGGACGCCGGGTTCTGCGCCAAGGGGAGGGCCGCGGAGTTCGTCGGGACCCACGACCTGACCTGGCGCGGCGACTTCCCGCTCAACACCCACGGCGGGCAGCTGTCCTTCGGCCAGGCCGACGTGGCGGGCGGGATGAGCCACGTGACCGAGGCGGTGCTGCAGCTGCAGGGGCGCGGCGAGGGCCGGCAGGTCCGCGACCTGCGGCACGCGTTCGTGCACGGCAACGGAGGGATCATGAGCGAGCAGGCCAGCGTGGTGCTGGGGGTGGTCCCGTGACGCGCCCGACCCCGCACCCCTCCCCCGTCACCCGCCCGTTCTGGGAGGCGTGCGCCCGGCACGAGCTGGTGCTGCAGCGCTGCGCCGCGTGCTCGGCGTCGGTGTTCTACCCGCGGTCGGTCTGCCCGGTCTGCGGGTCGTCGCGGCTGGGGTGGGAGGCGGCGTCCGGCACGGGGACGCTGTACAGCTACACCGTCGCCCGCCGGGCGACGCACCGGAAGCTGGCCGACCGGGTCCCGTACGTGATCGCGATCGTCGAGCTCGACGAGGGGCCGCGGCTGACCTCGACCGTCGTCGGCACCGACCCGGACGACCTGACGATCGGCGCCCGGCTGCGGGTCGACTTCGAGGACGACGGGACCGTCAGCGTCCCGGTGTTCCGGGTGGTGGCGCCGTGACCGGCCCGGGACGGGCGCTCCCGCTGGCCGGCGTCCGCGTCCTGGACGCCTCGACGGTCATCGCCGCGCCGCTCGCCGCGATGATCCTCGGCGACCTCGGCGCCGAGGTCGTCAAGATCGAGCACCCGGAGCACGGCGACCCGGCCCGCCACCACGGCCCCGAGCGCGACGGCGTCGCGCTGTGGTGGCTGATGCTCGGCCGCAACAAGAGGAGCGTGACGCTGCACCTCGGGCGCGAGGAGGGCCAGCAGATCTTCCGCACCCTCGCCGCGACGGCCGACGTCGTCGTCGAGAACTTCCGGCCCGGCACGATGGAGCGCTGGGGCCTGGGCTACGACGAGCTGGCCGCCGACAACCCGGGGCTGGTCGTCGCGCACGTCAGCGGCTTCGGCCGCACCGGGCCGCAGCGCGACGAACCGGGCTTCGGCACGATGGGCGAGACGATGTCCGGCTTCGCCTTCCGCAACGGCGACCCGGACGCCGAGCCGCACCTGCCGCCGTTCGGCCTGGCCGACGGCGTCACCGGCATCGCCACCGCGCTGGGCATCCTCACCGCGCTGTACGAGCGGTCCACCAGCGGGAGGGGGCAGGAGGTCGACCTCTCGATCATCGAGCCCCTGCTGACGCTGCTGGAGCCCCAGCTGATCGTCCAGGACCAGCTGGGGCGGACGCTGCAGCGCACCGGCAACCAGGCGGAGATGAACGCCCCCCGGGGCATGTACCGCACGCGGGACGGGTCCTGGGTGGCGCTGTCGGCGTCCACCGCGTCCACCGCGTCGCGGGTCGTCGCGCTGATGGGCGCCCCCGGGCTGGCCGACGAGCCGTGGTTCGCCCACGCGAACGGCCGCCGCGCCCACACCGACGAGATCGACGCCGCGATCGTGCCCTGGTTCGCGGCCCGCACCGCCGCCGACGCCGTGGCCGCGTGCCGCGACGCCGGGGTGCCGGTCGCCCCCGTCCACTCCGCCGCCGACATCCTCGCCGACCCCCAGTACGACGCGATCGGCGCGATCGGCAGCTTCGACCATCCCGAGCTCGGCCCGGTCCGCATGCCCGACGTGCTGTTCCGGCTCTCCCGCACGCCCGGCGCCGTCCGCAGGCTCGGCACCGCTCTGGGCCACGACACCGACGACGTGCTCGGTGAGCTCGGCATCGCCCCGGACGCCGTCGCGGCGCTGCGGGCCAGGAAGATCGTCTGACGCGCCCGGGACGGTGGCGCCGACCGACGACGCCGCGGGTGGCCACCGCGCGCGGGAGACGACCTGCGTCTACGCTGGGCCCAGCCCCGGACCTCGGCCTCTGGTGACGTGTCACACCAGACCGTGCTCACGAGTCCTGATGGACGGCGGCCCTGCCCATGTCGGAGTGTCCTCACCCCGAGCACCCGCCTCGTCGTGCGTGTCGTGACGCACCCGGACGACTGCGGACCGGGCGTTCGGCACGTCGCCCGTCCTCCGCTGCGGCTCGACCGGCGCGGCGGCCCACCCCCGAAGCACCTCCGGAGTCGTCATGACCGTCCTGATCTGCGAACGCTGCGGCGACGTCGCCGCAGCGCCCGAGCTGTGCCGCTGCTGCACCCCCTACGACCGGGTCGAGGTGCGCCGCAGGCTCACCGACGCGATCTCCCGCGCCCGGGCCACCGATGCGATGACCTCACCGGTCCGCAAGCCGCAGCGCGCCGCCTGACCCGGTCGGACCGGTTCAGGGGCGGGCGGTGCGGGACTTCAGCGTCTTGTCACCGCGGACGGCCAGCACGTCGACCGCGACCGGTCCGGCGTCGACGATCTCACGGGCGACGGTGGCGAGGCGCAGGTTGTGGTCGCGGGCGTACCCGCGGAGCCGATCGAACGCCTCGTCCATCCCCAGCCCACCTCGCTCGGCCAGCACGCCCTTGGCCTGTTCGATGATCACCCGGCTGGTCAGGGCGGTCTGCAGCTGTTCGTTGACCACCTCACCGCGGCTGATCGCGCGTTCGGCGAGGATCCCGATCGTCGCGACGTCGGCCAGTGCCTGACCCAGCGCCAGGTCGGCTGCGGGCAGTGGTCCGGGCCGGCGGTGGAACAGGTTCAGGGTGCCGATGGCCTCGCCCCGCAACCGCAGCGGCAGCGCGTGCACCGAGCCGTAGGTGCCCCGCTGGGCCAGCGCGGCGACGAACCGCGGCCAGCGGGCCGCGGCGGTGGTGAGGTCGGCGACGCTGACCGGCGCACCGCTGCGGTAGCAGTCCACGCACGGTCCCTCGTCGGCCTGCAGCTGGAGCAGTTCCATCCAGTCCGACTGCTCGTTGGTCGACGCCACCACCCGCAACCGGCGCTGGGCGTCGCCCAGCAGGATCCCCGCCGCGTCCGCGGCGAGCAGGTTGACGCTGTAGCCGGCCAGCCGGTCGAGCAGGTCGATGACGTCGTAGCCGTCGACGAGGGTGTCGGCCAGACCGACGAACGCCGAGATCACCGTCCCTTCGCGGGCGTCGGCTGTGGTGTCGGTCCGGTCCACGTCCGCGTTCTCCTCGTTCGTCATCGGTGGTTACCTCATCTCCTCGGTGAAGCGCAGCCGCCGCGCGACGACGTCTCGTGCGACGTCGACGAGCAGCCGTTGCGCGACGAAGGCGTGGGCGCGCAGCCGCGCCAGCGCCTCGATCGGGCCGATCTCGAGCTGGGCGATCACCATGCCGATGGCCTGGTGCACCTCCGCGCGGTGGCCCGACGCCTCGGTCAGCCAGCTCCCGCCGTCGCCGCCGGTCGCGGGGTCGGTCCGGTGGCCGAGCATCATCAGCGCGGCCAGGTCGGCGGCCGCGACGGCGTCGCGGTACTGCGCCGGGTCGAGTGCGCCCGCGGTGAGCCGGTAGAGGTCCAGGACGCCGAGGTTCTCGGTGCCCCACTGCAGCGGCAGGGCGAACAGTGCGCGCACACCGGTGCGTTCGGCGACGGCCGCGGCGAACACCGGCCAGCGGCGGGTGTCGGCGCTGTCGTGCAGGTCGGGCACGAGGACCGGGCTTCCGGTCGCCGCGGCCTCCATGCAGGCGCCCTCGTTGAGGGTGAACTGCAGCTCCTCGATCAGCTCGGCGGTGGGGTCGGAGGCCCAGAGGGTCACCCGGGACTCGGTCGCGGTCAACAGGGACAGGACCGCGCCGTCGACGTCGAGCCCGGCGATGCACGCGCGGCAGATGCGCTCGGCGAGGGCGGTGTCGTCGGTGTGGTGGCGGTCGATGGCCAACAGGGCGCTGGTCGCCGTACCCGGGTCAGCCACGCGGACCGATCTGCGTCGACCGGTGCGCCGCGTCGTCGCGCAGGCGCTGGTCCCGCTCGGCCTCCGACAGCCCGCCCCACACCCCGTAGGGCTCGTGCACCGCGAGCGCGTGCTCGCGGCAGCGGTCGACGACCACGCACCCGCGGCACACCTGCTTGGCCCGTGCCTCGCGCGCGGCCCGTGACGGGCCGCGTTCGCGTTCGGGATGGAAGAACAGGTCGCCGTTCATGCCGCGGCACGCACCGCGGAGCTGCCAGTCCCAGATGTCGGTGACCGGGACGGGGAGCCTGCGGACGTCGGCCATCTCGGCCTTCCTCTCGACGACGGGAAGCGTCACCGAGAGTCTGGAGCGACACAGGAACCGTACCCGCCCGCTCGGCGGATGAACCACCCGTGAAGCGGCTTTCGGCTCCGGGAGCGGATCAGAGTTCCGCGACGACGGCCCGACGGGACAGGGCCGCCACGGCCTCGGCCAGGGAGTCCACGTGGACCGTCGACCCGGAGCGGCCCTGACGCCGCCATCCCGGCCCGCCGACGACGACGGGGACGGGTGGGCGCCGCGGCGGGAGCGCGCTCAGGTCGGCCGACCGGGCGGTCGCCGCGGTCTGCGACCAGACGAACACCGCCCGGGGAGTGATCCGCAGGGCGGCGGCGGCCAGTTCGTCGGCCGGGACGGACGCGCCCAGGACCCGGCACGGGCAGCCGACCTCGGCGAGCGCGGCGGCCAGTGCGTGCAGCGGGAGACTGTGCTGCTCCTGGTCCGGGCAGGCGAGCAGCACCGGCGGGTAGCCGTCCCAGTCGTGCTGCCCGGCGACGACCGCGGCCAGTGCGGCGCGCACGCACCCGGTGAAGAGGTGCTCCACCGCGATGCAGTCCCCGTGACGGGCGTGGCGCACCCCCAGCGACGTCAGTACCGGGACGATCAGCTCGGTCCAGGTGGGGACGACTCCGTCGCGCCGCAGCGCGGTGGCGAGGACGGGCTCGACGACGGCCTGGTCCCAGGCCATCGCCGCTCCGGTCAGCCGGCGCACCTGCGTCCGCCGTACCGCGGCGGTGACGGATGGGCGGCGGACCGGCACCGCTCGCCGCCCCGCCGGTGGTGCCGCGCGCACGTCGGCCGACGCCCGGGCCGCCTCCCCCGTGGGCGCGCCGCCCAGCATCAACCGGCGCATCCGCATCAGCCGCTCCAGATCGTCGGCGAGGTAGCGGCCGTGCCCTCCCTCGGTCCGGCCCGTCGGCCCGACCTCATAACGCCGCTGCCAGGTGCGCAGGGTCGACGGCGACACCCCCAGCCGCCGTGCGGCCCCTCCGGTCGAGTACGACGGCCGGTCGGGACCGGTGACGCCGTCGAACCGGCCGGTGTCCACCCGGACATCACCACCCATCGGATCGGTACCCGCCCGAGCTGCCGGGCGGCGCCCCTCCGGGCCGGCGGCCGGGGTCGTCGGCGGGCATCGAGGGGTCCCCCGGGCCGTCGGACCGTGCGTGGTCGGGAGCACTCACGCGGGCTCCTCCGTCCGGTGTCGGCTGGGGGGCGCGTGGTGGTCGGTCCGGTCGGCGCGGACCGTCGGCAGGACCCCGGTCGGGCCGCCGCCCGGGTGAGGTCCCCGCCGGTGGACGTTGTTCGTCGGGCGCCGGGCGATGAACCGCCCGTACGCGCCCAGGACGAGCAGGATCCCGCCGGCGACCAGGCTGAAGACCACGTTCGACGGTCCGAACGCCAGGAGGTTGAGCTCCGTGCCCAGCACCAGGACGCCACCCGCCCCGGAGAGCACGAACAGTGCGCCGATGACGACGATGACCGTCGACGCGGTCCGGCCACCCCGCACGGCGGCAGCGATCAGCACCGCCCCGACCACGAGCGAGACGACCGACAGCAGCCCGTTGGAGGACAGGCCCAGCACGGGTTCCCCCCGGGCGGAGAACGGGTCCAGCCGGTTCACCAGCCCCAGCGTCCCGAACAGCCACAGGACGAGTCCGAGGACCACCGCCCCGACCCGGTGGAGCAGGTCCAGGTTCCGCGGCGAGTCGAGCCACGTGGGCGGGCGCTGCTCCCGGTGCCGGCTCATCCGGGCCGACCGACCGTCGTGGCACTCATGGAACGTCCTCCTGGGGTGTTCGGGTACTGCCGGGCGGGCGTCGCGGTCATCGCGGATCACCGCGGGGGTCCGGGGGCGGGCGGTCCGGTCCGGTCGGCGCCCGGTCGGGGCGGTCCATCAGGTCGCCCGGCGTCACCTGCACCCGGGCGGCCCTGATCCGGTCGTGGACCGGACCGGTCAGGAACCGGCGGGCCCCGGACAGCACCGCCGACCACGCGGATCCACCGAGGGGGTCGAAGTCCGCCGCGGTGCGCCACACCTGGAGGTAGACGGCCTCCGCGGCCCGCTCCGCCTCGGCGGAACGGGGCAGCACGCTGCGGAGGAGCCCGAACACCGCGGGCGAGGTCCGGTCGTAGAACGCGGCGAACGCGTCCCGGTCACCCCGGCCCGCCGCGACCAGCAGCTCGTCGGTGTCACCCGACCGCGGGTCGACGCCCTCCGGGGCAGGCGGAGGGCGCCGACCGGGGACCCGGGCCGGTCGCGGCGCGTCCGGGTGCGGGTTCATCGGTCACCGGCGAGGGGGCGGCCTCCGAGCAGCACGCCGGCGCCGACGACCGTGACGGCGAGGACACGGGTGGGCATGGGACCTCCGGTCACCTGGGGTCGGGCAGAGGGTGGAGCGGCGGTCGGCACGCCAGGCCGGCTGTCGTCGACAGACCTGGCGTACCGGGCTTCACCGCGGGGTCGGACGAGAGGGAGCGGTCGGGCCGGTCGTCGGGACGGCCGCCCGGATCGCCGCGAGAGCCACGAGCACGACGGACACCCCGACGGCCGTCGCACGGATCGGCGCGCTCGACCAGGCGAGCCGCACCGCGCCACGCGGAACGACGGTGACGCGTCGGCTGCCGGTGAGCGCGCGGCCGAGCCGGTCGGCGGCGCCGGCACCCACGACGGCGACCGGCCCGTGCGGCCCCGTCCACGTCGACCGTGACCCCGGCGGCGCCGAGCAGGTCCGCGACCCGGCCGACGTCGACGTGCTCGTCGAGGTCAGACACCGACGAGGGACCCGGCGTCGTCCTCGTCGGAGGTCCGGATCCGGATCGTTCCGGACCGCTGGTCGCCCTCGGTGCTGGACGTCATGCGCTCTCCTCGAGTCGGGTGCCGGCTCGTCACCGCGCACACGGAGGAGGACGCAGATCGTGCGCCGGTCGCCCGGCCGCACGGGATCTCCGCGGAACCTGCCCCGTCCTGCAGCGGCCACGAATGACGCGATACACCGGGTCCGGGGCATAACGCTGAGCGGTGATCACGCTCAGGAACTCACCGTAAGGACGCGTCACAGGCGCGGCAACTCGAGGACGACCCGAGGGTGGTCCGACGGTCCGCCGTCCGACGCCGCGTCACGCAGTGTTCGTTCGACAGCGCTCCGCCGTGGACGGTAGCGTCCACGCGTTGCTCCGGACCCGGGTGACCCCGTCGTCGCCCGCGCGGTTCATCCGGAGGTGCATGGTCATGTCGGTTCAGCACGACGGCATCGGGGCGGCAGCGAGGTCCGCCCCCACCGCCATCGGCACCCGGGGAGAGCCCTACAGCGGGTGCCGGTGCGCGCTGACGGCACTGCCGTCCCCCGTCGGGAACATCGTCGTGCTGCGGATCGCCGGCGAGCTCGACCTGTCGACCGTCGACCTGGTGCAGACCACGCTGAGCAGCGCGTTGTCCGCGCGGCCCGACACCCTCGTCGTCGACATCTCCGAGGTGACCTTCGCCGGTGCGCGCGGGTCCGGCGTCCTCTTCGAGGCCGCAGCCGTCGCCGTCGACCGCGGCACCCGCTACGTGATCAGCGGCGCGTCGGCACAGGCCCGGCGCACCTGGCCCCTGCTCTGGCCGGCCGATCGGATCCCGGAGCAGTTCCCGAGCGCCCGCATGGCGGTGCTCGCCGCGATGACCCGCCGGACGGACCGCCGTGACCGCCTCCGCCCGCCGGCCACGTCGCCGCTCCGGCTGGTGCCCGACCCCCGACCGGCTCCGGACACCGACCGGCAGCTGACCGAGCGGGCCCGAGCCGGCGACACCGAGGCCTACCGCGCGCTCGTGCAGCGCCACCGCACCCGCATGTACAGCAGCGTCCTGCACGCGCTGGGTGCCTCCGACGATCCCGACGACGTCGCCGACGACATCGCCTCCCGGCTGCACACCGCGCTGGAGGCGTTCGGCCGGGCCACCCCGCCCTGACGCGGGTGCACGTCCTGCTCGACGGCGGCGAGCCCGTCAGGACCGTCAGCGCGGGCCCCGGCCACGCCGACCCGGCTCCACCTGCGCACCGGCACCCACCTGCTGCCGCAGAGCGGGACCCGCGCCCGTCATCGACGGCGCCGAGCAGGCGCTGCCCGTGCGCACGGGACGCACCTCCGGATCGTGCGGCGGCGACCGCTCCGGCGCACCGCCTCCGGTGTGCCGCAACAGGTGCGACGCGAGCTGCGCGGGTGTCACCTGGGCGGGGTCCCGGTCCCACGGCGCACCGGTCGCCGCCAGCGCGTGGGCGACGAATCCCGAGCACGTGTAGGCACCGTCCCAGGACAGGGCCAGGGAGAACCCGGTCAGGGCCGACACCGCGATCCCCAGGACCGCCGGTGCGTCGTAGATCGCCCCCTGCGCGCAGGCGTCCTCGGCGCGTGCGACCACGCGGCGACGCACCTCGTCCGACGCCGTGATCGGGAGGATCCGCAGCGGCCGGGTCCGGTACTCCCGCAGGTGAGATCTCCGCAGCCTGCCGCCGGAGACCTCCACCAGATCCCCGTCACCACTGACCACCAGCGCGGCGTGGGTGAATCCGGCCAGAGCCCGATGCGCGCCGCCGGCGTGGGACTGCTGGACCCGTCTGATGAGCCGGTGCTTGAGACGACCGCGGGCGATGCTGAGCACCACGTCACCCGGCCTCCCCCGAGGAGGATCACCGAGCACGAGGCCACCTCCGGATCGCCCACGGCCACGAGCTGTCACCGATACCCGAGGCCGGCACCGGGACGCAAGAGGCAGCCCACCGACCTGACAGGTGCAGCCACCACGACCGCCCGGGGACGTCACGGCTCGGTGGTGCCGGAGCAGCCCGTCCCGTCGTCGACACCATCCCGCCGCGGGCTCCTCCGGTCCGTCACCCGCCCGCGCGTCCCCACAGCGCCGTCAACGCCGCGGCGAGGCGACGGGGCTCGGCCCGGTGCGGCGCGTCGAGGTGGTGGCGGCCCTCGTAGCGCTCGACGGTGCAGTCGACGAGGACGTGGGGGATCCGCTCGGCCATCCGCTCCCACAGCTCGTTGCTCAGTGATCCGTAGCTGAAGTAGGCCGGTCCCCGGAAGCGGCGTAGATCGTCGACGTCGACGCGGTGGGTGTAGACGGCCGGGAGTGCCACCGCCATGCCCGTCGGCCTCCTGGCCATCTCCGGGTCCTGCGGCAGCGGCAGGGGCGACATCTCGACACCGGGCCGGCCCAACTGCTGCACGAACCACTGCATGCGCTGGTCCTCCGGGACGTCGGAGAACCGCTCGACCGGGAGCGACCCCCGGTCGGCATCGCTGAAGTCCGTGCCCGGCTCGTTGAGCGCCAGGCTGGCGACCCGGTCCGGATGACGGGCGGCGTAGGCCAGGGCGATCGCGGCGCCGATCGAGTGACCGACGAGGTGGAACCGGTCGAACCCGTGGTCCGTCGCGAAACGATCGAGTCCGTCGACCTCCAGGTGGAGCCCGTAGTGCTGCGGTGGCCGGTCAGCGGCGTAGACCTCCAGTTCCTTGGTCACGACCGGCGAGGAGTGCGCGAGCTCCGCCATCAGCGGCGGGTAGTCGATGCGCGCGGGGGCTCCGATCCCGGGAAGGAGGATCACTGCGGTCATCGCTGCTCCTCGCGGCGGTCGCCGCCCCTGCTGCCCTTCTCGAGCTCCGCGGCACGGGTCGACACGGCTCACCTCGCTCCGTCGGGCTCGAGCGTGCGTGCAGGTCGTCGAGCGTCCGGAGCGAGCCGACGCGGAAGTGTGACGCAGGACACTGCGTGCGTCAACGTGCGCCCCTGACCGGACGCCCGCCCCGGCCCACGGGACAGCTGCCGGCGGCACCGAGAACGTCCCGCTCGGCACCCGGCTCGCCGACGCGTTCGCCGTCGTCCACGACCGGCGGCGGGGGCGCGGCGACAGCGGGGACGTCGCGCCGGACGCGGTGCAGCGCGGGGTCGAGGACCTGGCGGCCGTCGTCGGCAGCAACCCCGGTCCGACGTCCACGACGACGGTCACGTCGGTCGGTTCGACGCTGGGGACGTCGGCAGGCTGAGGGTGAAGCGTGCTCCTCGTCCGGGGGCGCCGTCCGCGGTGACGGTGCCGTGGTGGTTGTGGGCGATCTCGCGAACCAGTGCGAGACCGAGTCCGAACCGCCGTGCCGTGCCGTGGTCGCCGTGCCGGGAGCGATCGAACAGCTCGTCGGCCCGCCCGGGGTCGATCCCGATCCCGTCGTCGGCGACGGTCAGCGCGACGGACCCCGCGGTCGCGGTGACGGTGATCCGGACGTGGCCGCCGTCGGGGGTGTGGCCGATCGCGTTGTCGACGAGGGCGAGGATCGCACGGCGCAGAGCGACGGCGTGCCCGTTCACCGGGTGCGGCCCGCCGGGGTCGGGTTCGTGGGTGAGGGTGATGCCGCGGGACGCGGCGTGGGCGGAGGTGCCGGCGACGACGGCGTCGGCGAGGTCGTCGAGGTCGACGACGTGGTCGCGGTCGGGCCGGCGGTCGAGCTCGGCGGCGACGAGGAGGTCGTCGACGACCTCGCCCAGCGCCCGGGTGTCGGTCACGAGGCCGTGCAGACCCGCGGCCAGGTCGGGATCGGCCGACGCCGCGGGACGGGCGGCGAGCATCTGGGCGCGGGTGTAGAGCACGGTGAGCGGTGCGCGCAGCTCGTGGGAGGCGTCGGCGACGAACCGGCGCTGCAGCTCCAGCGCCTCGGCCAGGGGCCGGACGGATCGCCGGGAGAGCAGCGCCGCGGCGGCGAGGGCGGCGGCGAGTCCGGTGGCCTCGGCGAGCAGGACGGCCTGCAGGATCCGGCGCTGGTCGGTGCGCAGGGCGGCGAGGTCGTTCGCGATCACCCATCGGCCGGTCCGGCGGTCACTGGTCCCCAGCCGGAAGGTGCCCTCCGGGGTGTCGACGTCGCGGCGGTCGACGGTGCCGTTCGCAGCGGCGGTGAGTACGGCGACGACACCGGGTGGGGCAGCCGGGGTCACCTCGACGGTCCCGTCGGGCCCGGCGCGGGCGAGGTAGGACCCCGGCGGCGGGTCGGCGACGTCGTCGGCCCGGGCCAGGACCGCGGCGAGCTGGGCGTCGAGGTTCTCGGACTGGTGGTCGTTGACCAGCAGCAGCGCGACCCCGCCGGTCAGCAGCAGCACGGCCGTGGTGCCCGCGGCGATCTGCACCACGCTGCGCCACCACGCCCGGCGCAGCACGGCCCGGTCGTCGCGGGTCACGTCGAGCCCAGCCGGTACCCGAGCCCGTGCACCGTGCTGATCGCCTCGCGGCCCAGCTTGCGCCGCAGGTAGCTGACGTAGGTGTCGACGGCGCCCGGCGTCTCGGCGTCGAACACCCGGTCCAGCAGCTCGTCGCGGGTGAACACCCGTCCCGGACGCGCGGCGAGGACCTCCAGCAGGGCGCACTCCCGCGCGGTCAGCTCGACGGGGTCCGCGGGCCCGTCGTCGTCGAGGACGCGGCGGGCGGCGACATCGAGCCGCCGACGCCCGAGTGGCAGCGAGTCGGCCCGGTCGGCGTGGCGGCGCAGCAGGGCCCGCACCCGGGCGAGCAGCTCGGGCACCTCGAACGGCTTGACCAGGTAGTCCTCGGCACCCGCGTCGAGCCCCTCCACCCGGTCGCGCAGCGTCCCCCGCGCGGTGAGCACCAGCACCGGGACCCCCACCCCGCGCGACCGCAGCCGGCCCACCAGGTCGACGCCCTCGATCCCGGGCAGCCCGCGATCGATCACCAGCACGTCGAAGCGGCGGGTGAGCGCCGCGTGCAGCCCGGCCTGCCCGTCGTGGGCCAGCTCGACGGCGAACCCCTGGGCCGTCAGCAGCTGGTCGAGCAGACCCGCCAGCGTGCGGTCGTCCTCGACGAGGAGAACCCGCGGTGTCGTGTCCACGGCACCAGTCTCCACCGCCACTCCCAGAACCCTCACAGAACCGGTCGACAGGCTCGGTCACGACGAGGGGCCCGGTCCGGGCCCCTGCTCCCGACCGGAAGAGGAACCCCGTGAACCGTCCTGCCACCACCGACCGCCCGCGCACCGCATCGACCCTCACCGCGGTCGCGGGGGCGGCGCTCGCCCTCGCCGTCACCGTCGTCCACGTGCTCGACCAGGGCGGGCCGACCGCGCTGAAGGACCCCGCGTACCTCGGCTACGGCTACTGGCTCCTCGAGCTCGCCGGCCTCGCCTGCGCGGTCCTGATCCTGGCCCGCTCCCGGGCGGGGTGGCTGCTCGCGATCGGCGTCGCCGCCGGTCCGCTGCTCGGCATCGTCGTCAGCCGCAGCGTCGGCCTGCCCGACGCCACCGACGACATCGGCAACTGGGCCGAGCCCCTCGGCGTGCTCTCCATGCTGGTCGAGGCGGCGCTGCTCGTCCTCGCCGTCGCGGTCCTGAGCCGGGCACCGCACCGTCGCCGAGCCCACTCGGGCTCGACCCGGACGACCCCGTGATCACCGCGTTCACCGCGAACCCCGTGGACCCACCCCGTCAGCCGGACATGCCCGGGCGTGCGAGGGGTGCTTGACTCGCCCCCATGAGGATCTTCTTCACCGGCGGCAGCGGCAAGGCCGGGCACCACGTCGCGCCCTACCTCGCCTCCCACGGCCACCAGGTCACCAACGCCGACCTCACCCCGCTCGGTCACGGCGACGTCACCGACCTGCGGGTGGACCTCACCGACGCGGGCGAGGTCTACTCGGCGCTGGCCGGCGTCCCGACCCAGGACGACTTCGACGACCCCCGCCCCGAGCCCTACGGCGGATCGGCCTACGACGCGGTCGTCCACTTCGCCGCGGTCCCCCGCCCGCTGCTGACCTCCGACCAGGCCACCTACGCCACCAACGTCCTCGCGCACTACAACGTCCTGGAGGCCGCCACCGCCCTGGGCGTCCGCAAGATCGTGTTCGCCTCCTCGGAGACCACCTACGGCGTCTGCTTCGGGCGCGGCGACCGCAAGCCCCTCTACGTCCCGGTCGACGAGGAGCACCCGGTCGTCCCCGAGGACTCCTACGCCATGTCGAAGGTCGCGGGCGAGGTGACCGCGCGGTCCTTCCACGCCCGCACCGGCGCCGACGTCTACGGCCTGCGCATCAACAACGTCATCGAGCCCCACGAGTACACCGAGCTCTTCCCGGCCTTCCTCGACGACCCCGCGCTGCGCAGGCGCAACCTGTTCGCCTACATCGACACCCGCGACCTGGGGCAGCTGACGCTGCGCTGCCTGGAGACCGACGGGCTCGGCTACGAGGTCTTCAACGTCGCGAACGCCGACATGTCGGTCGCCGCCACCACCGGAGAGATCATCGAGCGCTTCTACGACGGGGTCGAGGTGCGCCGCCCGATGGGCCGCGACGAGACCTTCTACTCCATCGACAAGGCCCGCCGGCTGCTCGGCTACGAGCCGCAGCACTCCTGGCGCGACGTGCTGCCCGACCCGGGAGCCTGACGGCACCCACGGTCCCGGGTCAGCCCGTCCGGCCCGCACCGGGGTCGGTGTCGGTCGCCGACTCCGCCGTGACCATCCACAGGTGCCCGTCGGGATCGGCGAACACGGCCGCGTACCCCCACGCCTGCGCCGCCGGGGCGGTGACGACCGCCGCACCGGCCCGCTGTGCGGCACCGACCAGCTCGTCGACGCCCGCCTCGGTCGCGGCGCTCAGGGAGAGCAGGCACTCACCGCCCCCCTCGTGGACCGCCCGACCACCGATGACCCAGCCGAACCCGCCCGTCGGGACGAGCATGAGCCGCAGTCCCTCGTTGAGGACGAACTGGAGCGGCTCCGGTACGCCGTCGTCGGCCGGCTCCCCGACGGGCTCGAGACCCAGGCCGTGCCGGTAGAAGTCGAACGACCGCCGTCGGTCGGCGGTCGGGAGAGCCACGACGACGGAGGAGGTGACGGGCATGGGGTGCCCCTTTCGACGGAGGACCGGACCCCCGTAGGACGTCCGCCGGGCTGCGGAGTGATCGGTACCGGCGGGGCCGCCCGGGATCAGACGGCGGCGAGCCGGTGCACCAGCAGGTCGACCCTGCGCCCGGCGTCTCCCGGCAGCAACCGCCCCGCCCGGGTCAGGGTGGCCAGCCCGTGCAGGGACGCCCAGAACACCTCGGTGAACAGTCCGGGTGGGACGCCGTCCCCCGCCACTCCCCCCAGGCCGTCCAGCAGCACCGCGAAGGCGTTCTTCAGCGGCTCCGGGGAGTCGTCGTCCGCGAACGTCAGGCCACCGTCGAGGTGGAACATGGCGTCGTAGACCGCCGGGTTGCGCTCGGCGAAGTCGAGGTAGGTGCGGGCGAGGGCGGCGACCCGGGCGCGGGGGTCGTCCACGGCCGAGGTCGCGGCCCGCAGCGCCGCGGCCATCTCCGTCGCCCCCTCCAGGGCGACCGCGCCGATGATCTCGCGCTTGCCGCGGAAGTGGCTGTAGAGGACGGGCTGGCTGTACTCGATGCGCTCGGCCAGCCGTCGCGTGGTGACCGCGTCCCAGCCCTGCTGCTCGGCGAGCTCACGAGCCGTCGCCACGATGAGGCGCTCGCGGTCCGCCTGCTCGCGCTGCTTGCGCTCCTGCACCGACACGCCCCGACTCTAGCACTGCTAGACAACCGGTCAGCACTAGAGCTAGCGTTGGCACGTCACCTAGCAGTGCTAGTTCCTGGAGGTAGCCGTGCTCGACGCGCTCGAGGTCGTCACCGTCGTGGTCGTCGGCCTGATGGTGGGAGTGGAGCTCTCCGTCGCCGTCGTCGTCAACCCGATCCTCGACGGACTCCCCGACGACAGCGCCCAGCTCGGGCGCGCCCACGGGGGCCGGATGCTCGGCGCCCTCATGCCGTTCTGGTACGTCGGCTCGCTCGTCCTGAGCACCGCGTGGGCCGTCGCCGCGTGGCAGGTGCCCGGCACCCACCTCGTCGTGGTGGCCGTCGCACTGCTGATCGTGAGCGTGATCATGTCGCTCGTGCTGCTGGTCCCGATCAACGACCGGGGCCGGACGTGGACGGCCGAGACCCGGCCGGCGGACTGGAAGGAGCAGATGAACCGCTGGGACCGCTACCACCACGTCCGCGTCGGTGTCATCACGGCCGCCTTCGCCCTGCTGGCCACCGCCCTCGCCTGACGCCGTCGACGACATCACGCCGGGTGCATCCAGGACGGGTCGACGGGCGGTAGTCCCGTGTGCAAGCTCCCCTCCGCCGATCCAGAGGACCATCCATGCGCAAGCTCACGCTCGCCGCCTGCGGGGTCGCCGCCGCCGTGGCGACGACCCTGGCCGTGGCTCCCGCCGCGTCCGCCCAGGACACCGGCACCGTCTACGTCGTCCACGGCATCCCGGACACGCCCGTGGACGTCTACGTCGACGGCACCCGCGCCCTCGACGACTTCCAGCCCGGCACGAACGCCGGCCCGGTGGACCTGCCCGCGGGCAGCCGCGAGGTGGCGGTCTTCCCGGCCGACGCCGCCGACGGCTCCGGCGAGCCGCTGCTGTCGGCGACCGCGGACCTGCCCGCAGGCGGGAACGTCACGCTCGTCGCCCACCTGTCCGAGAGCGGCGACCCGACCGTCACCCCGTTCGTCAACGACGTCTCCTCGGTGCCCGCCGGGCAGGCCCGCCTGGTCGTGCGGCACACCGCCGCCGCGCCCGCCGTGGACGTGCTCGCCGGCGGCTCGCCGGTCGTGTCCGGGCTCACCAACCCGGACCAGGAGGCGCTGGAGGTCCCCGCGGGCACCGTGTCCGCCGCGGTGGCCGCCGCCGGGACCACCGACCCCGTGATCGGCCCGGCCGATCTCGACCTCGCCGAGGGCACCGCGACCTTCGTGCACGCCATCGGCTCGCTGGAGGCCGGGAACCTCGACCTCGTCGTGTTCACCGTCGACGGGCTGCACAGCGCGCCGTCCGGCGTGCCGTCCGGTGCGCCGTCGGGCGCCCCGTCCGGGTCCGGCCTGCCCGCGTGGGCGCTGCTGCTGGGCATCGGCGGCGCGGCCGTCGTGGGCGTGGGCGCCCGCGTCGCCGCGGCACGGCGCTGACCCCGCCCGATCCGCGCCGCGGTCGCGGCCCGCGGCGACCGGCGCTGCTGCCGGTCGTCGCGGTCGTGCTGGCCCTGGCCGGGTGCGGCGGCGCGCCCGGCCCCGTCGCGACCCCGGTCGCGGACCGGCCGCCCCCGTCGTCGGCGGTGGCGTCCGAGCCCGGTGATCGTGTCGCGGGCCCGTCCCGGGTGCGGTTGGCTTCCCTCGACGTGGACGCCGAGGTCGTCGACGTCGGCGTGGACGACCGGGGCGAGATGGAGGTGCCGCAGGACGTGTCGACCGTCGGCTGGTACCGCTTCGGGCCGGGACCGGGTGCGTCGTCCGGCTCCGCCGTGCTGTCCGGGCACGTCGACGACCGGGTTCAGGGCCGGGGGGCGTTCTACCGCCTCGGCGAGCTCTCCCCCGGCGACCCCGTGCAGGTCGAGCTGACCGACGGCACCGTCACCGCGTACGTCGTCGACCGGGTCCGGCGCATCGCCAAGGAGGAGCTGCCCGTCGAGGAGCTGTTCGCCCGCGACGGCGCGCCGGTGCTCACGCTGGTGACCTGCGGCGGCGACTTCGACCGCGAGGCCCGCTCGTACCGCGAGAACGTGGTGGTCACCGCGACACCCTCGGGTGACGGCGCGGCATGACCGACGAGCCCGACCGGGCCCTGGCCAGGAGGTTCCTGGCCGGGGACCCGGCCGCGCTCCGCGAACTGTGGGACCTCCACGGCCGCACGGTGTACGGCTTCGCGCTGCGCTGCCTGCGCAGCCACCACGACGCCGAGGACGTCACCCAGCAGGTGTTCGTCCGCGCCTGGCGCAGCCGCAGCACCTACGATCCGGGGCTGGGCCGACCGGGTGCCTGGCTGATGGGCATCACCCGCCGCCAGGTGGCCGACCGGCTCACGGCCCGGACCCGCGACCACGAGGTCATGAACCGGGCCGCCAGGGCCGGCGTCGACCTCGCCGGCTCCCACGGACACCCCCGGGGTGTTCCGGACCGGGTGGTGGAGGCGGTGGTGGTGGCCGACGAACTGAACCGGTTGCCCCCGAAGCAGCGAACGGTGGTGCGACTGGCCTTCTTCGACGACCTGACGCACCAGCAGATCGCGACGCTGACCGGGCTCCCGCTCGGCACGGTCAAGAGCCATCTCCGGCGCGGGCTGGAACGGTTGCGACAACGGTGGGAGGTCGACGGTGTGGCACCCCGATCCTGACCAGCTCGCGCTCGCCGCGCTGCCCGCCGAGCCCCGTGACGACGCCGTCGAGCAGCACCTCGACGCGTGCTCGCTGTGCCGCGGCCACGTGGAGTCGCTGCGCCGCACCGTCGACCTCGCCGTGGCGGGCGCCGCCGACGGCAGCGAGTACGGCGACCCGCCCGAGCACGTCTGGGCCGCGATCACCGGCGAGCTGCACGTCCCCGCCGGCCCGGTCCCGGCGCCGCCGCGCGTGCCGTTCCTGCGCCGGGCGGCCCTGCCCGCCGCCGCCGCGCTGGTGGCACTGGTCGTGGGCCTCGGCCTGGGCTGGACGACCGGGTCCGCACCGCCGCAGCCGGCGCGGCTCGCCGCGCTCGGCCCCGTGGACGCGGCCGAGCCGGGGGCCGCCGGCACGGTCGGCATCGCCGACGACCGCGGGCTGCGCGTGGTCGTCGTCCGCGTCGAGGACACCGCGCTCCCGGCGGGGAGCGACTACCTCGAGGCCTGGCTGATGGACGCCTCGGGCGGCGGGCTGGTGTCGCTGGGGGCCCTGTCCCCCGACGGCGCCGGCTTCCGCGGGGAGTTCAGCGTCCCGCCGGACCTGCCGACCGCCGCGTTCTCGACGGTCGACGTGTCCGCGGAGCGATGGGACGGCGACGAGCGGCACTCCCGGGTCAGCCTGCTGCGCGGCGAGCTGGGCTGAGCTCGGGCGCGCCCCAGCGCGTGCCCGAGCAGACGGATCAGGAGTGCAGCGCCCCGCGCCGGGCCAGCGCGCCGATCACCGCCGCACCGACGAGCGGGACGGCGGCCAGCACGAGCCAGGCCGTCACCGCGGGGGCGACCGCGTCGTCGAGGAGGGTGCCGACCGCCGTGCTGCCGACGAGCACGGCGAGCCCGCCCGCCGACGACAGCACCCCGAAGTACGCCCCGAGCCGCCGCTCGGCCGCGAGGACCGGCACCAGCGCCTGGGCGACGGGACCGGCCAGCATCTGCCCGGCGGTCAGCAGCACGACGAACCCGACGGCCGGCCACGGCCCGGCCGGCGCGGCCGGCAGAGCGGCCGCGACGAGCAGGAAGGCGGCCGACATCAGGCCGAAGCCGAGCAGGATCGGCGTCCCGACGCGGCGGCGGCGGGCCCACCGGGTGGTGGGCACCTGTCCGAGGATCACCATCACCGCGGCCAGCGCGAAGAGCCACCCCAGCGCGCCCTGCCCGCCGGTGCCCCGCTCCAGCTCGACCGGCAGGGCCAGGTAGAGCTGGTTGTAGCAGAGCAGGTAGGCCGAGTAGCCGGCCGCGAAGACGAGGAAGCGCCGGTTGCGCACCACCTCCGCCCATCCGGCGAACACCGGCTCGTCGGCGTGCGCGGCGGGGCGGGGCGGCAGCCACCGCAGGTGGGCGAGCCCGATCAGCACGAACGCCGCGGCGGCCACCGCGCAGGCCAGCCCGAAGTCGACGAGGAGCAGGCCGGCGCCCACCAGCGGCCCGACGACCGTGCCGACCTGACCGCTGACGGCGAACATCGCGAACACGTCGGCCCGCGTCGGGCCGCCGGGCGGCAGCTCCCCGGCCTCCCGCGCCAGCGCGGACTCCACGGCCGGGGAGAACAGCGCCGCGGCGAAGCCGGTGAGCAGCGCTCCGGCCAGCACCCCCGGCAGGGAGGTCGCCACGCCGAGCAGCACGAACCCGACCACCCGCAGCGCGCACCCGGCGAGGATCACCGGCTTCGCCCCCCACCTGTCGGCCAGGGTCCCGCCGACCACGAACAGGCCCTGCTGGCTGAAGGTGCGCAGCCCGAGGACGAGCCCGACCAGCCCGCCGGCGAGCGCGAGGTCGGTCGCGAGGTGCACCGCGAGGTAGGGCACCACCATGAAGAAGCCGACGTTGAACGCCAGCTGCGTGCCCACCAGCAGGCGCATCACGGGCGGCAGCGCACCGAACGCCGTCCCCGGACGGTCTCCCTCGCCGACCACAGTCACCACTCATTCGCATCTACGCATCTCTGCGACAACCTGTCGTGTGCTGGTGCAGAGTAGGTCGCACAAGCGTTGACACCCGGTCCGGCGTGATCACACAATCCGCCGACCCCGATCCGCCGCACCCGACGGCATCCGCGAGAGGCAGGCCCCGTGCACCCCGCACCGACCCGATCCCGGGCAGTCGTACTGGCCCTCCTGGCCTGCCTGGTGACCGCCTGCGGAGCCGGGACGGCCCCGCAGGCGGGCGTTGCCGTCCCGGACGGCGTGGTGACGATCGGCCTGCAGTTCGCGCCGCGCTCCGGTTTCGCCGTCGACACCGACGACGCGTTCGTCCTCACCCAGCTCGGCGCCGTCGAGACGCTCGTGGCCGTCGACGGCGAGCGCCGCCCGCAGCCCGGTCTCGCGACGGAGTGGACCCAGGTCGAGCCCACCACCTGGCGCTTCACGCTGCGGCCGGGGGTGACCTTCCACGACGGGACCCCGCTGACCGCGGACGCCGTGGTGGGCGCGCTGCGCTACGTCGCCGGGGTCGCCGCGCCGCCGCGGGCGATCGCGGGCGCGGCGCTGACCGCCGAGGCCGACGGCGACGCCGTGCTGGTGCGGACCGCGGCCCCCGACCCGATCCTGCCGCTGCGGCTGAGCGCACCGGGCACCGCGATCCTCGCGCCGTCCGCCTACGCGGGCGACGGGCCGCCCTCGGTCGTCGGCACGGGCACCGGGCTGCTGCGGATCACCGAGGCGGACGCGGCGCAGGGCGTCACCCTCGAGCGCTTCGACGGGTACTGGGGCGAGCGGGCCGGGGTGGCCTCGGTCGTCGCGCGCTTCCTCCCCGACCCGACGGCCCGGGCGCTGGCGTTCCGCGCCGGCGACGTCGACGTCGTGCTCGGCCTCCCCGAGCCCGCCGTGCTGGAGCTGCAGTCCACCCCGGACGTCGAGGTGCAGACGGTCCCGACCCCGCGGACCGCGAGCCTGTACCTCAACGCGTCCGCGCCGCCGTTCGCCGACGTCCGCGTCCGGCGGGCCGTGGCGCTCGCCGTCGACCGCACCGCGCTCGCCGAGCAGGCGCTCGCCGGGTCCGGGCTGCCCGCCTCGGAGGTGTTCGGTCCGGCGGTGCCGTGGGGCGGCACCGGCCCGGTCCCGGCCGCCGACCCGGCCGCGGCCGCCGACCTCCTCGCCCAGGCCGGCTACGGACCGGACAACCCGCTGACGGTGCGGCTGTGGACCTACGCGAACCGGCCGGAGCTCCCGACGCTGGCCACGGCCGTGCAGGCGATGCTGGCCGGGGCCGGGATCACCGCGGAGATCCGGATCGGCGAGTACGCGGCCCAGGAACCCGAGCTGCTGGCCGGCCGCTACGACATGATGGTGCTGTCCCGCAACCTGCTCACCGACCTGCCGGACGCCGCGGGCGTGCTGACCAGCGACTACACGTGCTCGGGCTCCTACAACCTCAACCGGTACTGCTCCCCGGAGTTCGACGCGCTGGTCGCCGGTCTGGTGGACCTGCCCGATCCCGCGGCCCGTCAGGACGTGTTCGCCCGGGCGGCGCAGCTGCTCGAGGCCGACACGGCCGGCGTCCCGCTGGTCCACACCGTGGACACCTCGGCGACCCGGGGGGTCACCGGGTTCGTGCCCGACCCGGCCAACCGGGTGCTGGTCACCTCGGAGCTGGCCCGAACGGGCTGAGGATGCCGGGAACGCTCGGCAGGCGACTGCTCCCGCTGCCCCTGGTCCTCCTGGGCGCGTCGGCTCTGGTGTTCCTGCTGCCGCGCGCCTCCGGGCTCGACACCACCCGCACCGTCCTGCGCTCACGGATCGCCGACTCGGCCCCCGACCCGGCCGCCGCGGAGCGAGTGAGCAGGGAGCTCGGCCTCGACGGCCCGCTGTGGCAGCAGTACCTGCTCTGGCTGGGCTCCGCCCTGCGCGGGGACCTCGGCCTGTCCTTCTCCACCCGCACCGCCGTGGTCCCGCAGCTCGTCGCGGCGCTGGGCGTGTCGACCCTGCTCACGGCGTCCGCCCTGCTCCTGGCCGGCCTCGTCGGCATCCCGGCCGGTGTCACCGCGGCCCGGCGGCCGGGGGGCCCGGTCGACCGGGCCGTGACCACGCTCTCGGTGCTCGGTGCGGCGGTGCCCGAGTTCATCCTCGCCCCGCTGCTGGTGCTGGTGTTCGCCGTCGCGCTCCCGCTCCTGCCCGCCGCGGGGTGGGGCGGCCCGGCGGCGGCGGTGCTCCCCGTCGTCACGCTCGCGCTGTTCCCCGCGGCGCTGGCCGCCCAGCTGACCCGCGCCGAGACCGCCGACGTGCTGGGCACCCTGCACATCGCCGCGGCCCGGGCCAGGGGCCTGTCCGAGCGGCGGCTGCTCTGGGTGCACGCCGCCCGCCGCTCCCTGACCTCGGTGACGGCGCTGTCGGGCATGTTCTTCGCCGGCCTGCTCGGGGGGTCGGTCGTCGTGGAGGTGGTCTTCGCGGTGCCCGGGCTCGGCCGGCTGCTCTACGACGCCGTGCTCGCCCAGGACCTGCCGGTGGTGCAGGGCGGGCTGCTCGCGCTGGTCACGATCGCGGTCCTCACGACGGTCGGCGCCGAGGTCGTCCAGTTCGCGCTCGACCCCCTCGCCCGCCGGGCCGCCCGGTGACCCGCGACCGCCTGCCCGCGGTGGCGCTGGGGACCCTCGCCGTCGTGCTGCTGGTGGCGGCGCTGCTGCCGCTCGACGCGGTGGGCAACGACCTCGCGAACCGGTTCGCCCCGCCGTCGCCCGCCCACCCGCTGGGCACCGACCAGCTCGGCCGCGACGTGCTGGCCCGGCTGGCCGCAGGCACCCGCCTGTCCGTGGGGTTCACCGTGGTGGCCGTGGCGCTGTGCGCCGGGATCGGCACGGCGCTCGGCATGCTGGCCGGGTTCCGCGGCGGCATCGCGGCGCAGACGCTGACCCGCGTCGTCGACGTGCTGGTCGCCGTGCCGTCGATCCTGCTCGCACTCGTGCTCACCGCGCTGCTCTCCCCCGGCACGACGACCCTGCTGATCGCCGTCACGCTGACCGGCTGGACCCCGTTCGCCAGGCTCGCGCTCGGCCTCACCGTCCGCGAGGCGGGCACCGACTACGTGCGCAGCGCGACCGCGCTGGGCGCCGGGTCCGGGCGCATCGTGTTCCGGCACATCCTGCCGAACGCCGTGCGGCCCCTCGCCGCGCACGCGTTCCTGCGGTTCGCCGCGACCCTGCTGACCGTCGCGGGCCTGTCGTTCCTCGGGCTGGGGCCGCAGCCGCCGACGGCGGAGTGGGGGGCGATGCTCGACGACGCCCGCCCCTACCTGTTCGTGCGGCCGGGCCTGGTCCTGGCCCCCGCCGCGGCGATCGTGGGCGTCGCGTTCGTCGTCACGCTGGCCGGCCGGGCCCTCGAGCGCCGCTGGGGCGAACCGGACGTCTTCCGTCGGCCCCGCAACTCCCCATAGTCTGCATGTGCAGATGATGGGCAACAACGCGATGGAGGCGTCATGGCGACGACCGACGAGCAGGGCCGCAGGCGCGGCACCGTCCGACCCGAGCTCAAGGAGCTGCTGGCCCCGCTCGGCGTGACCCCGGCCCGGGTCGACGACGCCGACGCCCGCGCCGTGCTCGAGCGGGACGGGGCCGTCGTCCTCCGCGATCGCGGGAGCGACCCGGAGGAGCTGGTCACCGCAGCCGCCCGGCTGCTCGGCGGCCGGCTGCGGGAGCTGTTCGGGATCCGGCGGCAGCACGGCGTCGACTCCCCCGCGCTGACGCTGCACAGCGACGGGGCCACCGTCACCGTCGACGTCCACGGCCGTGCGGTCCGGCTGCGCGACCCCGACGAGGACTACCTGCTCATGCTCTGCACCCGCCCTGCCCCGCGGGGCGGCGACTCCGTGCTCATCGACGGCTACGCGCTGGTCGACGTGCTGCGCGAGGCCCGGCCGGAGCTGCACGAGTTCCTCACCACCTGCGACGTCGACTTCTTCGGCGGCTGGACGGACCGGCCGCACTCCGTGCCGCTCACCCCGCTGGTCCGCGGCCTGGTGGAGCACACCCGGCGCGGCAGGCGCGCGGTCCGGGCAGGCGACTTCGCCCTGCCCGTCCCGCGCGAGCCGCGGTGGGACGCCCACCTCGCCCACCTCGACGAGTACGCCGACGTGCTCGCCACCGCGCAGGAGTGCGCCGCGCGGTTCCGGCTCGAGGCGGGCGAGCTGCTCGTGCTGGACAACTACCGCTTCGTGCACGGCCGCGACGCGTTCGCGGGCGAGCGCACGATGCACGTCATGACGGTCCGGACCACCGGCGCCTTCTGAACCGGTCACCGGTAGCGCCGCGGGACCGTCCACGGGCGGCCGAACTCCTCGTCGAACGACTCGGGGTCGAACGGGCTGTCACCCCCGGCGGGGAAGCTGGTCAGCTCGCCGAAGACCACCCGACCGTCGACGTCGTAGAGGTCCACGCGCACGAAGTCGGTGCCCGCGCCGAGCCGCTCGGCCACCTCGATCATCTCGGTCAGGCAGGCGGGCTCCGCGGGTTCCGCCCGGGGCGGCCCGCCGCTCAGCGGCAGGTGCCGCCAGTCGGGCCGGAAGAAGTCCTGGGTGCGGCGGCCGAACCGCCCGGCGTCGACCTGCACGAACGCGCACCGGCCGTGGAAGACGAAGAACTTGCAGTCGTCGGGGATCGCCCCGTCCGCGCGGGCGAGCAGCTCCTCGACGATGATCCGCCGCGGCACCCGGCCGTAGACCCACTCGTGGTTGGGCCCCCGCCCGTAGAGCTGGGCCACCCAGCCCCGCGCGATCCGGACGACCTCCTCGCGCGGCGCGGCCCCGGGCCGGACGTGCCGGTAGACCCAGCTGCCCTCCTCCGTCGGCAGGCGCGCGTCGGCGGGTGCGCGGTCGGACACGACGATCGCCGCACCGCTGCCGTGCGTCGGCTTGACGACGTGGGCGTCCGGCAGGTCCAGGTCGCGCAGCTCCGCGGGGTCGTCGACGATCGCGTACGCGCGCGGCAGGTACCGCTCCCCCACCACCGCGGCGACGTGGTCGCGGACCGCGGCCTTGTCGGCGAAGGTCACGACGAGCTCGCGGTGGTCGCGCAGCATCTTGTAGCGCACCTTCTCGCGGAACGTGCGGGGGCGGCGCGTGCGCCACAGGCGCACCGCCCGCACGAGCCTGCTCCGCACGCGCAGGCGGACGCGTACCGCCGGCACCCGCGGCCCCCTCAGCGCACGAGGTCGGCGAGCGCCACCATCTCCGCCTCCGGATCGACGACGGGCTGGATGACGATCTCGTCGATCCCGGCCGCCTCCATGCCCGCGATCCGCGCGAGCAGCTCCTCGCGCGTGCCGATCAGGCCCAGCTTGTCGACCAGCGACGGCACGACGAGCTCGCGGTCGTCGGCGTCGATGCGCCCGAGGTAGTTGCGGTAGAGGACGGCGTGGCGGTCGGGCGCGGTGGAGGTGGTGCCGCGCTTGGCCAGCAGCCGCTGCACGGCGGCCGCCTCGTCGGGTTCGAGCGTGTCGAGGAAGCCCTTGTTGTCGGCGGCGAAGGTGAGCAGCGCCATCGCGATGTGGCCCATGGTGTCGCGGGCGAGGTCGCCGTGGCGGTCCTCGCCGTCGTCCAGCACGCGCAGCGAGGTCATCACGTAGGAGTCGACGTCGTCGGCCACGCCCGCCTCCTGCGCGGCCGCGCGGCGGGCCCCGTCGAACGCCGTCCACGCACCGGGATCGAGCAGGCCGAACGAGATCACCCCGGCCCCGAGCCGGCCAGCGATGGCGGCGGCCTTGAGACCGAACGCGGCGACCACGAACTCCACCGGGGACGTCGTGTCCACGTAGGGGCCGACGTGCAGGAACCGCACCGGGCGGACCCGGTCGCCCTCGCGGTAGTCGGTAGACCGACCCGCGGTGAGGTCCTGCACGGCCGCGGTGAACGACTCGAGCTCGGCCATCGTCGTCGGCAGCATGCCGAGGGTCCGCCGGGCGGTGTTGCCGGTGCCGACGCCGCAGATGATCCGCCCGGGCGCGATCGCGTTGAGGCTGGCGACCGCCGCGGCCGCCGCGGGCGCGGAGCGCAGTGCCGGTGAGGTGACCCCGATGCCCAGCTTGATCCGGTCTGTGGCCTTCGCGCAGAGCGCCAGCGAGACGAACGGGTCCCCGTTCACCATCGGCGTGTCGTACACCCAGAAGCTGTGGAACCCGAGCTCCTCGGCCCGTACGGCCAGGTCCTCGACCCCGGGTCGGGCCGTCATCACGATCCCCGTGCGCATGCGGTGGTCCCCTCGTCGTCGAGTGCGACCGGCCCATGGTCACACGCCGCGCCGGTGCGGGACACCGCCTCCGGTGCGGTCAGCGGCGCGCCAGGTAGACCGTGTTCGACGACCGCCCTCCGGTGAGCGGGTTGGGGAAGTCGACGACCTCGGCCCGGTCCTCGGAGAAGACCTCGCCCAGCACCGCGCCGAAGGCGTCGAGCGGCGGGCGGTCCGACCACAGGCCCAGCACGCCGCCCTCGCGCAGCGACGGCAGGAGCCTGCGCAGGCCCGCCGCGGCGTAGAACTCCGCGTGGGCGGGGGCGAGCACGTGGTCCGGGGCGTGGTCGATGTCGACGAGCACGGCGTCGTAGCGGGCCCCGGGCGCCTCGGGGTCGAGGCCGTCGCCGCCCGCCACCCGCGCGAAGAAGTCGGCGCAGCGCAGCACGACCCGGGGGTCGCCGGTCAGCCGTCCCGACACCGGCAGCAGGCCGTCGCGGTGCCAGGCGATCACCTCGGGCAGGGCCTCCACCACGGTCACCGAGCGCACCCGCGGGTCGTCGAGCACGGCGACGGCGGTGTAGCCCAGACCCAGCCCGCCGACGACGACGTCGAGCGCGTCGCCCCCGACGGCGGCGAGGCCGCGGCGCGCGAGCTCGATCTCCGCGACGGTGAACAGGCTGGACATGAGGAACTCGTCGCCGAGCTTCGCCTCGAACACCTCGACGTCGGCGACGGGATCGTGCCTGCGGCGCAGGCTGATCTCGCCGATGGCGGTGTCGGCCCGGTCGAGCACGAGGAGACGCGCACCGGCACCGGTCCCCCGGCGCGCCGAACGCCGACCGGGCCGGACGGGGCCGTCCTCGGGCACGGACACGGTCACGGGCGCGGTCCTCCGATCGCCGGGCACCGGGAGCGGGGCCGTCGGCGTCGCGATCGTGTCACACGGGGTCGCGCGGTGACCTGCTCAGTCCCAGACGGCGATGACCCGGACCTCGATGCTCTCCCGCGGCGGGGAGTCCGGGATCAACGTGACGAGCCCGACCGGCGTCCGCGAGATCGACGCCTTCGCCGGCACCCGGATGTCCGACAGCGTCATCGCCTGGGGTCGAGCGGCGCAGCCGCGGGGGGGCGCCTAGCGGTCAGTCGGCGTCGAGGCCGAACGGGTCGGGGCCGGGGCGCCCGGTCAGCCGCTCCAGGATC